>JAEBFB010000012.1:0-265918 GCA_049998335.1 Streptomyces sp. cmx-10-19 | reverse complement strand
TGTTTCGGTGGTCATAGCGTTAGGGAAACGCCCGGTTACATTCCGAACCCGGAAGCTAAGCCTTACAGCGCCGATGGTACTGCAGGGGGGACCCTGTGGGAGAGTAGGACACCGCCGAACAAATATTAAAAAGGGTTGGTCCCAGAACTTCGGTTCTGGGACCAACCCTTTTTTGCTTGCCGTCACTTGAAGTTCACGTTGCGCTACGAACATCATTCGTATGGGTACCGCAGCAATGCTCAGGGCCGCCGGCGTAGGCGTCGGCGACGAGGTGGTTGTACCTGCCTTCGGGAATGTGGAAGTCGCCGAAGCCGTGGCTCTCGTGGGCGCGTTGCCGGTGTTCGCCGACATAGATCCGGCGACGTACTGCCTGGACGCGACCGCGGTCGAGGCGGCGCTGACCTCGCGGACCGCGGCCGTCGTCGCCGTGCACCGGTTCGGGCGGCCGGCCGACATGGGCCCGCTGCACGCGGTCGGGCAGCGGCACGGGCTGCTGGTGCTGGAGCAGGGCGAGTCCGAGATGCCGCACGACGAGATAGCGCAGCGCAGGCAGCGGGCGGCTTACCTGGACGGGAAGTTGCGGGGCGTGCGCACCCCCGAGTGGGGCGACGGGCACACCTATCAGCAGTACGTCGTGCGGGTGCCGGGGAACGGGCGGCCGGACCGGGACGCTTTCGCGCGGGCCGTCCGGGCGCGGGGAGTCGAGTGCCGGGTGCCGGTGAAGACGCCCGTGCACCGGCTGCCGGGATTCCGGCGCTGCGTGTCGTTGCCCGAGACGGAACGGGCCGTCGACGAGACCTTGGCGCTGCCCGTCGAGGCGTCGTTGACCAAGCGGGACATGCAGCGGATCGTGTCCGCGTGCAATGCTCTCGGAGGACTTCTCCAGCCGGCGTCCTGAAAGCCGTGGTTGGGAGCACCGGGTTGTTCGGGGTATGATCTATTCCGTTGCCGCGAGGGAAACCTCTGAAAGCGACAGGCCCCCATAGCTCAGTCGGCAGAGCGTCTCCATGGTAAGGAGAAGGTCAACGGTTCGATTCCGTTTGGGGGCTCCGCGAGGAAGGCCCCGCCCGATTGGGCGGGGCCTTTCGCATGCCCTGATGGTCCCTGCCCTCAGTCGGTGTGCGGCTCCGGGACGCGCATCGCGAGGATCGCCATGTCGTCGGACGGTGCGTCGGACGCGAAGCGCTCCACCGCGCGCATGATGCGGGCGGCCACCGCGCCCGCCGTCAGACCCGTGCACGTGGTGAGGACGTCGGCGAGACCGTCGTCGCCCAACATCCGCGTGCCCTCGCGGCGTTCGGTGACGCCGTCCGTGACGCAGAGCAGGACGTCGCCCGGGTCGAGGGTGACCGTCTGCTCGTACAGTTCCAGGTCCTCGATGACGCCGAGGAGGGGCTGGGGCTCCGCGGCCGGTGTGACCGAGCCGTCCTGGCGCAGGCGCAGGGGGAGCGGGTGGCCGGCGCAGACCACCTTCAGCTCCGCGCTGCCGTCCTCCTGCGGGCGCATCTCGCCGTACAGCAGGGTGAGGAAGCGGCTGCGGGCGCCCTCGTCGAGGATCGCGGAGTTCAGGCGCTCCAGGACGGCGGGGCCGCTGAGACCCTCGCGGGCCAGCAGGCGCAGGGCGTGCCGGGCCAGGCCCGTGACCGCCGCCGCGTTCGGGCCCGTACCGCAGACGTCGCCGATGGCGAAGCCGTAGGCGCCGTCGCTGATCGGGAAGAGGTCGTAGAAGTCGCCGCCGACCTCGTTGCCCTCGCCGGCCGCGCGGTAGATGACCTCGACCTCGACGCCGTCGATCAGGGGGAGTTCGGGCGGCAGGAGGCTGCGCTGGAGGGACTGGCTGATGGCCGTGCGCTCCGAGTACAGGCGGGCGTTGTCCAAGGCCAGGGCGGCCCGTCGGGAGAGGTCCTCGGCGAGTTCCAGGATCTCCTGGCGGAAGTGGTCGTCGGTGGGCTTGCCGAGGGTGAGCATGCCGATGACACGGTTGCGGGCGACCAGCGGGAGGACCACGGTCTCGCCGCCGACCGCGGAGGCCGTGGCGAGGGTGGGGCCGATGCCGCTGCCCAGCTGGTGCGTGGGGTTGCCGCTGAGGGTGAGGTCGCGCATCGAGGTGCGCAGTGCCGCCTGGTGGGCCATCTCGGCGGGGGCCGTCCAGACGCGGGCGCCCGGGGTGGGGACCGGGTCGGGCGGGGCGATCTTCGACAGGAGGGACTTGATGCCGTCGATGAGCTCCTCGTCCTCGTGCAGCACGTAGGACAAGTAGGGGTCCGAGGCCTGGTCGGCGATCGTGTAGACCGCGCACCAGGTGGCCAGGGTCGGGACCGTCATCTGGGCCATCAGGGCCAGCGTCTGGTCGCGGTCCAGCGTGCCCGCGAGGAGGTCGGACGCCTCGACGAGGAAGCTGAGGGAGCCGCGGCGCAGCCGCTCCAGCTCGCCCAGGCGCGCCGACTCGACGGCCAGGGCGATGCGGTCGGCGGCGAACTGGAGGCGCAGCGCCTCCTCGTTGGAGTACAGGCCGGGGGACTCGGCGGCGACGCCGAGGGAGCCGGTGAGGCGGCCCTCCACCTTGAGGGGGACGGTGACGACGGAGCGCATGCCGGTGCCGTCCAGCAGCGGGACGGCACCGGGCACGGCGGCCAGGTCGTCGTGGACGGCGGGCATCCGCGCGGAGCCGTAGCGGCCGGGGCCGGCCTCGACGGGGACCCGGGCGAAACGCTGGCGCGCGGAAGGCAGGCCCGTGGAGGCGCGGACTTCCAGCTCCGTCTCGTCGTCGGTCGCCAGGAGCAGGAAGGCGGCGTCCGCGTCGAGCATGTCGCGGGCGCGCTCCACCGTGCGCTGGAGGAGGCCGTCGAGGTCGTCCGGAGCGGGGGAGCCGATGAACACCTCGAAGGGGTCGGCGCTCTGGCCCTCGGACGACGCCGAGTCGCCGGCCGGGACCCGCAACGGAGTCTGGAGGACCGCGCGTTCGTGGTCGCGGACCAGCAGGCAGACCGTGGACGGCTCGCCGCCGGCGTCGCGAACGCGCAGGTGGGAGGCGTAGACCGGGGTGACGCGGCCGTTGGCGCCCCTTATGCCGTAGCTGCCCTCCCAGCGGGAGAGCTGGAGCGCCTCGGCGATGCCGGTGCCGGTGCCCGGGGTGTGCGGCCAGGCGGCGAAGTCGGTGAGCGGCTTGCCGGTGACCTGGTCGGCGGGGTAGCCGAACAGCTCCTCCGCGTCCTCGTTCCACGAGGTGACCGCGCCGGTGCGGTCGATCTGGACGACGGCGACGCGGACCCGGCCGTCGGCGACCGGCAGCAGATCGGCCGGGAGGGAGGGTCCGGCGGCGCGGGTGCCGACCGGGCGCTCCGGGAGGTGGAGGTGGAACCAGACGTTCTTGTGCGTGGGCGTGTACTCGACGCCCCAGCGGTCGGCGAGGGCCGCGCAGAGCTGGAGGCCGCGGCCGCCCTCGCGGTCGGGGCTGCCCATGTTGGCGGGGGAGCCCTGGAGCGGGACCTCGCGCTCCGGATAGTGGTCGGCGACCTCGATGCGTACGCCGTCGTCGCCGCGCAGGCAGACGACGTCGGCGGTGGTGCCCGCGTGCACCACGGCGTTGGTCACCAGCTCGCTGGTGAGCACCACGGCGTCGTCGACGATGTCGGCCTGGCCCCAGCCCTGGAGCGTGTCGCGGACGAAGGACCGGGCGCTCGCCACGGATCGCCCGACGGGCTCGAAGCTGGCGGCCGCGCGCGCGGTGATCACAGAACTCCCCATGCGTCGGCGCCCCCTGTCCTCCGTGCCCGGTTCCCCGTCGGTCGGTACAGCGTAGTCGGGCCGGTGGGTCGGTGTTCAGGGGCGTCCCCCTCGTATTCCTCGGAAGGGATACCCCTGAACACCGACGTGACGCGTCTCGCGTCACAGGCCGGCAGACGAGCTCCTCGAAGCTGCCGAACTGTTGTGACTCCGCTTGGCTCGAAAGCCGGCTTCTCGCTGGAACTGAATCCGGCGAAGGACAAGCCCCGCCCGGTTGCCCAACGCGGCAGCCGATCCGTGGGTTACGGTCGTTGGTCGACATGCCCGGTGCGGCTTGGTGAAACACTGGGCAGGCTTCTTGTTGAGCGTCCGGGCAGGTGAATGCGCGCCGAGTGGGGTGGGCAGCAGCCCTGGGGCGGTCCGGTGCGCCGGGCCGGACCCGCTCGTACGGCACAGGATGTACGCGGCAGTAACCGGTCCGCCGAGCGGGCGCGGCCGGGCACAGCAGTATCGGTCGACCCCTGCGGGAGGGACACAGTGGAGTCTGGCGCAGCGACGCGGGCCACGAAGACGCGCGCGAAAGGCGGACGGTCCCTGAGTGACCAGGGCAAGACGCGGGGCGGCAGTACGACGGTGGACACGGTCGCGCTGAACCGGCTGCTGGCGGCCCTGGTGTCGATGCGCGAGGGCAACTTCCGCAAGCGGCTCACGGTGTCCGGCGACGGCGTGATGGCGGAGATCGCGGCGGTCTTCAACGAGGTCGCCGACCGCAATCTGCATCTCACGGGTGAGCTGTCCCGGGTGCGGCGCATGGTTGGGCGGGAGGGCAAGCTCACGGAGCGGCTGGAGACCGGCGCCTGCGAGGGGTCCTGGGCGGCCGCGATCGACCACTCGAACGCGCTGGTGGACGACCTCGTACGGCCCGTGTCCGAGGTCAGCCGGGTGCTGTCGGCGGTGGCGGACGGTGATCTGTCGCCGCGGATGGAGCTGCGGACGCAGACGGCCGAGGGCACCGGGCCTCCGCTGCGCGGGGAGTTCCTGAAGGTCGGCCGGACCGTGAACAACCTGGTCGACCAGTTGTCGACGTTCACGGACGAGGTCACGCGGGTGGCCAGCGAGGTCGGCACCGAGGGCAAGCTCGGCGGGCAGGCGCAGGCGCGCGGGATGTCCGGGTCGTGGAAGGACCTGACGGACTCCGTCAACACGATGGCGTACCGGCTCACCGCGCAGGTGCGGGACATCGCGCTGGTGACGACGGCGGTGGCCAGGGGCGATCTGTCGCGCAAGGTTACGGTGCACGTGGCCGGCGAGATGCTGGAGCTGAAGAACACCGTCAACACGATGGTGGACCAGCTCTCCGCCTTCTCCTCCGAGGTGACGCGGGTCGCCCGTGAGGTGGGCACCGAGGGCGCGCTCGGCGGGCAGGCGCAGGTGCCGGGTGTGGCCGGGGTGTGGAAGGAGCTGACCGACTCCGTCAACACGATGGCGGGGAACCTTACGGCCCAGGTGCGCGGGATCTCCGAGGTGACGACGGCGGTCGCCAACGGTGACCTGTCCCTGAAGGTGACCGTGCCCGCGCGGGGCGAGGTCGCGCAGCTCGCCGAGACGATCAACCAGATGACCGAGACGCTGCGGATCTTCGCGGACGAGGTCACGCGCGTGGCCAACGAGGTCGGCGGCGAGGGGCAGCTCGGCGGGCAGGCGAACGTGCCGGGCGCGGCCGGGATCTGGAAGGACCTCACCGACTCCGTCAACACCGTCTTCCGGAACCTGACGACGCAGGTGCGCGACATCGCCGCGGTGACGACGGCGGTGGCCAACGGCGACCTGTCGCAGAAGGTCACCGTGGACGTGGCCGGGGAGATGCTGGAGCTGAAGAACACCGTCAACACGATGGTGGACCAGCTGTCCAGCTTCGGTGCCGAGGTGACGCGGGTGGCGCGTGAGGTCGGCGTCGAGGGCGAGCTGGGCGGGCAGGCGCAGGTGCCGGGGGCGGCGGGGACGTGGAAGGATCTGACGGACTCCGTCAACACCGCGTTCCGCAACCTCACCGGTCAGGTGCGCAACATCGCCCAGGTGACGACGGCGGTGGCCAACGGCGACCTGTCGCAGAAGGTCACCGTGGACGTGTCCGGCGAGATGCTCCAGCTGAAGAACACCGTGAACACGATGGTGGACCAGCTGTCGTCCTTCGCCGACCAGGTGACGCGGATGGCGCGGGACGTGGGCACGGAGGGCCGCCTCGGCGGTCAGGCCCGCGTGGACGGCGTGTCGGGCACCTGGAAGGAGCTGACGGACTCCGTCAACTCGATGGCCGGCAACCTCACCTCCCAGGTGCGCAACATCGCGCAGGTGACGACGGCCGTGGCGCGCGGCGACCTCTCCCAGAAGATCGACGTCGACGCGCGCGGGGAGATCCTGGAGCTGAAGAACACCATCAACACGATGGTCGACCAGCTCTCGTCCTTCGCCGAGCAGGTGACCCGGGTCGCCCGCGAGGTGGGCACCGAGGGCCGCCTCGGCGGCCAGGCGCAGGTGCCCGGCGTCGCGGGCGTGTGGCGGGACCTGACGGACTCCGTGAACGGCATGGCCGGGAACCTGACCGCGCAGGTGCGCAACATCGCGCAGGTCGCGACGGCGGTGGCGCGCGGTGACCTGTCCCAGAAGATCACCGTGGACGCGCGCGGGGAGATCCTGGAGCTGAAGAACACCCTGAACACGATGGTCGACCAGTTGTCGTCGTTCGCCCAGGAGGTCACGCGCGTCGCGCGGGAGGTGGGCACCGAGGGCATCCTCGGCGGCCAGGCCGAGGTCCAGGGTGTCTCCGGCACCTGGAAGGACCTCACGCAGTCGGTGAACGGCATGGCCAACAACCTGACCATGCAGGTCCGCAACATCGCCGAGGTCACCACGGCCGTCGCCAAGGGCGACCTGTCGAAGAAGATCACGGTCGACGCCAAGGGCGAGATCCTCGAACTGGTCACGACCGTCAACACGATGGTGGACCAGCTGTCGTCCTTCGCCGAGCAGGTGACGCGGATGGCGCGCGAGGTGGGCACCGAGGGCATCCTGGGCGGCCAGGCGCACGTGCCGGGCGTGGTCGGCATCTGGAAGGACCTCAGCGACAACGTCAACCTGATGGCGAAGAACCTCACCGTGCAGGTGCGGAACATCTCCCAGGTGGCCGCCGCCGTCGCCAACGGCGACCTGACGCGCACGGTGACGATCGAGGCGCGCGGCGAGGTGGCGCAGCTCGCCGAGACCTTCAACACGATGGTGAAGACGCTGAGCTCCTTCGCCGACCAGGTCACCAAGGTGGCCCGCGAGGTGGGCACCGACGGCATCCTGGGCGGCCAGGCGCACGTCCCGGGCGTGTCGGGCACCTGGAAGGACCTCACCGAGTCGGTGAACCAGATGGCGTCCAACCTGACCGGTCAGGTGCGCAACATCGCGATGGTCACCACGGCGATCGCCAAGGGCGACCTCACCAAGAAGATCGACATCGACGCGCGCGGGGAGATCCTGGAGCTGAAGACGACCATCAACACGATGGTCGACCAGCTGTCGTCCTTCGCCGAGGAGGTCACCCGCGTCGCCCGCGAGGTGGGCACGGAGGGCCAGCTCGGCGGCCAGGCACGCGTGCGGGACGTCGACGGCACCTGGCGCGACCTGACCGAGTCGGTGAACGAGATGGCCGGGAACCTCACCCGGCAGGTGCGTGCCATCGCGCGCGTGGCGACCGCGGTGACCCGCGGCGACCTGAACCTGAAGATCGACGTGGACGCGTCCGGGGAGATCCAGGAGCTCCAGGACTACATCAACAAGATGATCGCCAACCTGCGCGACACCACGATCGCCAACAAGGAGCAGGACTGGCTCAAGGGCAACCTGGCCCGGATCTCCGGTCTGATGCAGGGCCGCCGGGACCTCCAGGACGTCGCCTCGCTGATCATGAGCGAGCTGACCCCCGTGGTCTCCGCGCAGCACGGCGCCTTCTTCCTCGCGATGCCCCTGGTCGACGGCCAGGAGCAGGCCGGCGCTGAGGGCGACCAGTACGAGCTGCGGATGCTCGGGTCGTACGGCTACTCGATGGGGTCCATGCCGACCTCGTTCCGGCCGGGAGAGGCGCTGGTGGGGACGGCCGCCCAGGAGAAGCGCACGATCCTGGTGGAGAACGCGCCGAGCGGCTATCTGAAGATCTCCTCCGGGCTCGGCGAGGCGCCGCCCGCGCAGGTGATCGTGCTGCCGGTGCTGTTCGAGGGGCAGGTGCTCGGCGTCATCGAGCTGGCGTCCTTCACGCCGTTCACGCACATCCAGAAGGACTTCCTCAACCAGATCGCCGAGATGATCGCGACCAGCGTCAACACCATCTCCGTCAACACCAAGACGGAGGTGCTGCTGAAGCAGTCGCAGGAGCTGACCGAGCAACTGCGCGAGCGGTCGGAGGAGTTGGAGCAGCGGCAGAAGGCGCTGCAGTCCTCCAACGCCGAACTGGAGGAGAAGGCCGAGCTGCTGGCGCAGCAGAACCGCGACATCGAGGTGAAGAACACCGAGATCGAGGAGGCGCGGCAGGTCCTGGAGGAGCGCGCCGAGCAACTCGCCGTCTCCATGCGGTACAAGAGCGAGTTCCTGGCCAACATGTCGCACGAGCTGCGTACGCCGCTGAACTCGCTGCTGATCCTGGCCAAGCTGCTCGCCGACAACGCGGACGCCAACCTGTCCCCGAAGCAGGTCGAGTTCGCCGAGACGATCCACGGCGCCGGGTCCGACCTGCTCCAGCTCATCAACGACATCCTCGACCTGTCGAAGGTCGAGGCGGGCAAGATGGACGTCTCCCCGACGCGGATCGCGCTCGTCCAGCTCGTCGACTACGTGGAGGCCACCTTCCGTCCGCTGACCGCGGAGAAGGGCCTGGACCTGTCGGTGCGGGTGTCGCCGGAGCTGCCCGCCACGCTGCACACCGACGAGCAGCGCCTGCTCCAAGTGCTGCGCAACCTGCTGTCCAACGCGGTGAAGTTCACCGACTCGGGCGCCGTCGAGCTGGTCATCCGCCCGGCCCGGGAGGACGTGCCGCAGGCGATCCGGGAGCAGTTGCTGGAGGCCGGTTCGATGAACGACCCGGACGCCGACCTGATCGCGTTCTCCGTGAGCGACACGGGCATCGGGATCGCGGCGAGCAAGATGCGGGTGATCTTCGAGGCGTTCAAGCAGGCCGACGGCACGACCAGCCGCAAGTACGGCGGTACGGGGCTCGGGCTGTCCATCTCGCGGGAGATCGCGCAGCTGCTGGGCGGCGAGATCCACGCGCAGAGCGAACCGGGGCGCGGCTCGACGTTCACGCTGTACCTGCCGCTGCACCCCGGCGAGCTGCCCCCGCACGGCTTCCAGCAGGCGCTGCCCTCCGCGGAGGCGGGGCGGCTGCCGGTGGCCCCCGGCCCGGCGCCCGAGCTGTCGGGGCCGCAGGTGGAGACGCCGGCCGAGGTGAGGTCGTACCAGGACTCGCAGAACGGGGCGGCGGCGCTGTTCCGGCGCCGGCGCCGCACCGCCGAGGAGAGCGAGCAGCGGCCCGCGGTGCCGGAGCGGCAGCCGGAGGCCGAGCAGGAGGCGCTGCCGCAGTCGACGCGCGGCATCCGGTTCGGCGGGCAGAAGGTGCTGATCGTCGACGACGACATCCGCAACGTCTTCGCGCTCACCAGCGTCCTGGAGCAGCACGGCCTGTCCGTGCTGTACGCCGAGAACGGGCGCGAGGGCATCGAGGTCCTGGAGCAGCACGAGGACGTGGCGGTGGTCCTGATGGACATCATGATGCCCGAGATGGACGGGTACGCGACGACGACGGCGATCCGCAGGATGCCCCAGTTCGCCGGACTGCCGATCATCGCGCTGACCGCGAAGGCGATGAAGGGCGACCGGGAGAAGGCCATCGAGTCGGGCGCCTCCGACTATGTGACGAAGCCGGTCGACCCCGACCACCTGCTGACGGTGATGCAGGAGTGGATGCGGGAGAAGTGAGCGGACGCGCGGCGCCCCCGGCACGGACGCGCGGTACCCCCGGCACGGACGCGCGGTACCCCCGGCACGGACGCGCGGCGCCCCCGGCACGGCGGGCCCGCCTGTCCGGAAGGGGCGCGCGGGGCGCGTCCGGGGGCGTGCCCGGGGCGTGCACGCAACCCTTCCGTACGGCGCGTCCGGGCGGTGTGCGACCGTGGAGAGTGCGCGGACGGCGCGCGGGAAGCCGTGCGGGTCGTGTAGAGAGACGGGAATCGGGGAACCTTCTGGTCTCCCGCCGCGTTTCGGCTACGTGCACGGTGACATCACGGTGACAGGGTGTGGCGACAGGCGGGGTGCGGCTACGATGACCGGCACAAGGACGGGCGGCGCAAGGGAGTCGTCCCCCGGGGCGGCACCCACCGGTGCGGCCCCAAGTCCTGCGGACAGGGGAGGCCCCACGCCGGGGCGAGGAGGGCGGGCCATGGTGCAGAAGGCCAAGATCCTCCTGGTCGATGACCGGCCGGAGAATCTGCTGGCGCTGGAGGCGATCCTCTCGGCGCTCGATCAGACGCTGGTGCGGGCATCGTCCGGGGAAGAAGCGCTCAAAGCACTGCTCACGGACGACTTCGCGGTCATTCTGCTGGACGTCCAGATGCCGGGCATGGACGGTTTTGAGACCGCCGCGCACATCAAGCGGCGGGAGCGGACCCGGGACATCCCGATCATCTTCCTCACCGCGATCAACCACGGGCCGCACCACACCTTCCGCGGGTACGCGGCGGGCGCGGTGGACTACATCTCCAAGCCGTTCGACCCGTGGGTGCTGCGCGCGAAGGTCTCCGTCTTCGTCGAGCTGTACATGAAGAACTGCCAGCTGCGCGAGCAGGCGGCGCTGCTGCGGCTCCAGTTGGAGGGCGGCGGCAAGGGCGCGGCCGGCGAGGCGGCCAAGGAGCCGGCGGGACTGCTCGCCGAGCTGTCGGCGCGGCTGGCGGCGGTCGAGGAGCAGGCCGAGGCGCTCTCCAAGCAGCTGGGCGACGAGTCCACGGACGCGGCTGCGGTGGCGACGGCCGCCCATCTGGAGCGCAAGCTCACGGGCCTGCGACGCGCCCTGGACGCCCTGGAACCGGGCACGTCCGGCGGTCGGCCCGCCGTCAACTGAGGCCGGCACCCGCCGAGGCCGCGACCGGTCTAGGCCCGGGCACCTTCCGGCCGATCCGTGAGGACACGTCCGCGGCATACCCGGAAGCGTCAGTTCCGCTCCGGCGCGCCAACGACACGAACGGGTGAAGCGGTGGCCACACGTGTCGACCGCCGTCTCCCCCGGTAACCTCACACTCATGGCCTCACGTCCCTCCGCAGCCAAGAAGCAGCCCGCGAAGAAGGCGGCCGCTCCCGCGAAGGGTCCGGCGAAGAAGACAGCGGCGAAACGCCCGCCGGTCAAGAAGGCGCCCGCCAGGAAGGCCGCGGCGAAGAGGCCCGTGCCCGTGGCGGCACCCAGCCCGACCAACGGTCTCTACCGCCTAGTCCGCGCCCTCTGGCTGGGCCTCGCGCACGGGGTCGGCGCCGTCTTCCGCGGCATAGGACAGGGCGCGAGAAACCTCGACCCCGCCCACCGCAAGGACGGCGTCGCGCTGCTGCTGCTCGGCATCTGCCTCATCGTCGCCGCGGGCACCTGGGCCGATCTCAAGGGCCCTGTCGGTGACCTCGTCGAGATCCTCGTGACCGGTGCCTTCGGCCGGCTGGACCTGCTCGTGCCGATCCTGCTCGGCGCCGTCGCCGTACGTCTGATCCGGCACCCCGAGAAACCCGAGGCCAACGGGCGGATCGTGATCGGCCTGTCCGCGCTCGTCATCGGCGTCCTCGGCCAGGTGCACATCGCCTGCGGCTCACCGGCCCGCAGCGACGGCATGCAGGCCATAAGGGACGCCGGCGGCCTCATCGGCTGGGGCGCGGCGACCCCTCTGTCGTACACCATGACCGACATGCTGGCCGTGCCGCTGCTCGTGCTGCTCACGGTGTTCGGGCTGCTGGTGGTCACGGCCACGCCGGTCAACGCCATCCCGCAGCGGCTGCGGCTGCTCGGGGTGCGGCTCGGGCTGGTCCGCGACCTGGAGGCGGACGAGTTCACCGACGACGAGCGCTACGACGAGCGGTGGCGCGAGGCGCTGCCCGTCGAGCGGCCCCGCCGGCGCGGGGGACCGGCCGCCGACGAGCCGTACGACGTCGACGCCGTCGAGGAGGAGGCGCCCACCCGGCGCCGCAGGCCCCGCCGCTCCGCCGTGCCGCAGCCCGAGACCGGCCGGCCGCTGGACGCCGTGGACGTCGCCGCCGCGGCCGCCGCCGCGCTCGATGGCGCCGTCCTGCACGGCATGCCGCCCTCGCCGCTGGTCGCCGACCTCACCCAGGGCGTCAGCACCGGCGAGCGCGAGCCGACCACGCCGACGCCCACCCCCGTACCGGCCGCGCGCCCGCAGCCCGGCAAGCTCAGGAAGAAGGACCCCGAGCCGCAGCAGCCGGCCGGCGGCGTCCCCGACCTCACCAAGACCCCGCCGCCGAAGGAACGGGACCTGCCGCCGCGCGCGGAGCAGCTCCAGCTCTCCGGCGACATCACCTACTCCCTGCCGGGCCTCGACCTCCTCACGCGCGGCGGCCCCGGCAAGGCCCGCAGCGCCGCCAACGACGCCATAGTCGACTCGCTGACCACCGTCTTCACCGAGTTCAAGGTCGACGCCCGCGTCACCGGCTTCACCCGCGGCCCGACGGTCACCCGCTACGAGGTCGAACTGGGCCCCGCCGTCAAGGTCGAGCGGATCACCGCCCTGACCAAGAACATCGCGTACGCCGTCGCCAGCCCCGACGTGCGGATCATCAGCCCGATCCCCGGCAAGTCCGCGGTCGGCATCGAGATCCCCAACACCGACCGGGAGATGGTCAACCTCGGCGACGTACTGCGCCTCGCCGAGTCCGCCGAGGACGACGACCCGATGCTGGTCGCCTTCGGCAAGGACGTCGAGGGCGGCTACGTCATGCACTCGCTGGCGAAGATGCCGCACATGCTGGTCGCCGGCGCCACCGGCTCCGGCAAGTCGTCCTGCATCAACTGCCTGATCACCTCGATCATGATGCGGGCGACCCCGGAGGACGTCCGGATGATCCTGGTCGACCCCAAGCGCGTCGAGCTGACCGCGTACGAGGGCATCCCGCACCTGATCACGCCGATCATCACCAACCCCAAGCGGGCCGCCGAGGCGCTCCAGTGGGTGGTGCGCGAGATGGACCTGCGCTACGACGACCTCGCCGCCTACGGCTACCGGCACATCGACGACTTCAACCGCGCGGTGCGCGAGGGCAAGGTCAAGCCGCCCGAGGGCAGCGAACGCAAACTCCAGCCGTACCCGTACCTGCTGGTGATCGTGGACGAGCTGGCCGACCTGATGATGGTCGCCCCGCGCGACGTCGAGGACGCGATCGTCAGGATCACGCAGCTCGCGCGCGCGGCCGGCATCCACCTGGTGCTCGCCACCCAGCGGCCCTCCGTGGACGTCGTCACCGGCCTGATCAAGGCCAACGTGCCCTCCCGCCTCGCCTTCGCCACCTCCTCGCTGGCCGACTCGCGCGTCATCCTCGACCAGCCCGGCGCCGAGAAGCTCATCGGCAAGGGCGACGGCCTCTTCCTGCCGATGGGCGCGAACAAGCCGACCCGTCTGCAGGGCGCGTTCGTGACCGAGGAGGAGGTCGCCGTCGTCGTCCAGCACTGCAAGGACCAGATGGCGCCCGTCTTCCGGGACGACGTCACCGTCGGCACCAAGCAGAATAAGGAGATCGACGAGGACATCGGCGACGACCTCGACCTGCTGTGCCAGGCGGCCGAACTGGTCGTCTCCACGCAGTTCGGGTCGACCTCGATGCTCCAGCGCAAGCTGCGCGTCGGCTTCGCCAAGGCGGGGCGGCTGATGGACCTCATGGAGTCGCGGAGCATCGTCGGACCGAGCGAGGGTTCGAAGGCTCGTGACGTTCTTGTGAAGCCCGACGAGCTGGACGGCGTGCTCGCCGTGATCCGGGGGGAGTCTGAAGGGTAGGGAACCGCGCGCGGTGCCTCTCCGACGGAGGGTCACGGCGGCCGGACGGCCGATCGTGACTCACCCGTTAGGGATCATTGAGCAACCGTTTCCCCGTGGCGTACGTCAAGTTGGGGGAAGTGACAAACATATAGTCCACCATCGGGGTGCCGGGCCCTTCCGATGGCGTACGAAGGACTCTCGCCCGGTTGCCCCACCCGTTCGAAACCCCCCTAGACTGAACGTCCAGCACAGGCGGCTCACGCTCGAAAGGCGCCCCCGTGTCCAACGGCATCTCCCCCGAAGACGAGCGTCCGACCGAAGACGTGTCCCCGGACGTCACACCGGACGTCCCCGAGGAAGCCCGCCCCTCCGTCGGCCACGCCCTCCAGCAGGCCCGGATCGCCGCCGGGCTGACCGTCGACGACATCAGCACCGCCACCCGCGTCCGGATCGCCATCGTGCACGCCATCGAGGCCGACGACTTCGCGCCCTGCGGCGGCGACGTCTACGCGCGCGGTCACATCCGCACCCTGGCCAAGGCGGTGAACCTCGACCCGGCCGCCCTGGTCGCGCAGTTCGACGCCGCGCACGGCGGACGCCCGGCGCCGACCCCCGCCGCGCCCCTGTTCGAGGCGGAACGCATCCGCCCGGAGCGGCGCGGGCCCAACTGGACCGCCGCCATGGTCGCCGCGATCGTCGCCGTCATCGGTTTCGTCGGCTTCACCTTCGTCAAGGGCGGCGACGACGGCGGCAACGAGGCGAGCGTCGCCGAAGGCGCCCAGCCGTCGTCCGGCCAGTCCGCCTCGGCGAGCGCCCAGCCGAAGAATCCGGCCGACCCCAAGCCCGAGCCGAGCGACAGCGCCATCGCCGCCGCGCCCGCCGACAAGGTCACCGTCAAGGTCAGCGCCACCGACGGACGCAGCTGGATCTCCGCCAAGGACCACAGCGGCCGGCTGCTCTTCGACGGCCTGCTCAGGAAGGGCGACTCCAAGACCTTCCAGGACAACGAGAAGGTCAACCTCGTGCTCGGCGACGCCGGCGTCATCCAGCTCTACGTCAACGGCAAGAAGATCGACGACGACTTCCAGCCGGGCGCCGTCGAACGCCTGACGTACACCAAGGGCGACCCGCAGGTCGGCTGAGGCAGACCGCGTGCACCACCACCACGGGGTCGGCCGGGATCGGCCAACCCCGTCGACATGGGCTGTCCGCGGGACGAAGTAGTCTTGAGCCCATGCCTGAAAGCCGTACCGTCGCACTCGTCACCCTTGGCTGCGCCCGAAACGAGGTGGACTCGGAGGAGCTCGCCGGCCGTCTCGAGGCGGCCGGCTGGAAGCTCGTCGAGGACGCCGAGGAAGCGGACGTCGCCGTCGTGAACACGTGCGGCTTCGTCGAGGCCGCCAAGAAGGACTCCGTGGACGCCCTCCTGGAGGCCAACGACCTCAAGGGGCACGGCAGAACGCAGGCCGTGGTGGCCGTCGGCTGCATGGCCGAGCGGTACGGCAAGGAGCTGGCCGACGCCCTCCCCGAGGCCGACGGCGTGCTCGGCTTCGACGACTACGCCGACATCTCCGACCGCCTCCAGACCATCCTCAACGGCGGCATCCACGCCTCCCACACCCCGCGCGACCGGCGCAAGCTGCTGCCGATCAGCCCCGCCGAGCGCCAGGAGGCCGGCGCCGCCGTCGCCCTCCCCGGACACGGCCCCACCGACCTCCCCGAAGGCGTCGCCCCCGCCTCCGGGCCCCGCGCACCGCTGCGCCGCCGCCTGGACGGCTCCCCGGTCGCCTCGGTGAAGCTGGCCTCCGGCTGCGACCGGCGCTGCTCCTTCTGCGCCATCCCCTCCTTCCGCGGCTCCTTCATCTCCCGCCGCCCCAGCGACGTGCTCAACGAGACGCGGTGGCTGGCCGAGCAGGGCGTCAAGGAGATCATGCTGGTCTCCGAGAACAACACCTCCTACGGCAAGGACCTCGGCGACATCCGCCTGCTGGAGTCCCTGCTGCCCGACCTCGCCGACGTCGACGGCATCGAGCGGGTGCGCGTCAGCTACCTCCAGCCGGCCGAGATGCGCCCCGGCCTCATCGACGTACTGACCTCCACCGAGAAGGTCGTGCCCTATTTCGACCTCTCCTTCCAGCACTCCGCGCCGAACGTGCTGCGCGCCATGCGCCGCTTCGGCGACACCGACCGCTTCCTGGAGCTGCTCGACACCATCCGGAGCAAGGCCCCCGAGGCCGGTGTGCGCTCCAACTTCATCGTCGGCTTCCCCGGCGAGAGCGTCGCCGACCTCGCCGAGCTGGAGCGGTTCCTCAACCACGCCAGGCTGGACGCCATCGGTGTGTTCGGATACTCCGACGAGGACGGCACCGAGGCCGCGACCTACGACGGCAAGCTCCCCGAGGACGAGGTCGCCGAGCGGCTGGCACGTGTCTCCCGGCTGGCCGAGGAACTCGTCTCGCAGCGCGCCGAGGAGCGGCTGGGCGCCACCGTGCGGGTGCTCGTCGAGTCCGTGGACGCCTCCGAAGAGGGGGACGGTCCGCGCGGCCGCGCCGAGCACCAGGCGCCCGAGACCGACGGCCAGGTGCTGCTCACGAGCGGCGAAGGTCTCGCTGTCGGACGTATGGTCGACGCGAAGGTGGTCGGTACGGAGGGTGTCGACCTGGTGGCCGAGCCGCTGCCGGGGGCGGCCGAGCGGCGTGAGGAGGCCGGCAGATGACGGGAGTCCCGGCGTCCGCCGCGGGCGGTTCGCCCGGTGCGCGCCGCACCGGCCCGCGCGGTACCCCGGGTGCCGCAGCGGAACCGGCGGAGCGTACGGCTTCGGGGGGCGTGGTGGAGCGGGACGCGGGTCAGCGGGGTGCGACCGAGGGCGGAGTGGCCGGGCGCGGCGGCAAGATCGCGGCCGCCGCCGTCGACCAGGCGAGCGTGTGGAACGTCGCCAATCTGCTGACCATGTTCCGGCTCGTCCTCGTGCCGGTCTTCGTGGTCCTCATGCTCGGCAACGGCGGCTACGACCCGGCTTGGCGCTCCTTCGCCTGGGCCGCCTTCGCCGTCGCCATGTTCACCGACATCTTCGACGGCCACCTGGCGCGCACCTACAACCTCGTGACCGACTTCGGGAAGATCGCCGACCCCATCGCCGACAAGGCGATCATGGGTGCGGCGCTCATCTGTCTGTCCGGACTCGGCGACCTGCCCTGGTGGGTCACGGCCGTCGTCCTCGGCCGGGAACTCGGGATCACCGTCCTTCGTTTCGTGGTCATCCGGTACGGCGTCATCCCCGCCAGCCGGGGCGGCAAGCTCAAGACCCTCACCCAGGGCGTGGCCGTCGGCATGTACGTCCTGGCGCTGACCGGGCCGCTGGCGACCCTGCGGTTCTGGGTGATGGCCGCGGCGGTCGTCCTGACCGTCGTCACCGGGCTGGACTATGTGAAGCAGGCCATTGTGCTGCGGCGCCGGGGAATCGCCGAGAGCAGGGCGGCGTTGAAGGAGACGGAAGTTTGAGTTCCACGGCCGCCGACGTCGTGCGACTACTCACGGTCAAGGGCGAGACCCTCGCGGTCGCCGAGTCCCTGACCGGTGGAATGGTGGCGTCCGCGCTCACGGCGGTGCCCGGGGCGTCCAAGGCGTTCCGGGGATCGGTCACCGCCTACGCCACCGAGCTGAAGCGGGACCTGCTGGGCGTCGACGCGTCGTTGCTCGCGGCACGCGGAGCGGTGGACGCGCAGGTGGCGGCCCAGATGGCGGCCGGCGTCCGCGAGGCGCTGGGTGCCGACTGGGGCATCGCGACGACCGGTGTCGCGGGTCCCGAACCACAGGACGGACAGCCCGTCGGGACGGTTTTCGTCGCCGTGGACGGGCCTTTCACAGCCGACGAGGGTTCCGCCTCTGGCGGAAAAGTGGAGGCGCTGCGGTTGAACGGGGACCGCGCGGAAATTCGTATGGAGAGTGTACGGAGCGTACTCGCGCTGCTTCTGAGGCAGCTTGCGGGCGAACAGACCGGGAATGAGCGGGCACAGGATACGGAACGGAACGGGGGGTTTTGATGTTTGCAGCCCTGAGTGAACACGACATCGCTCCCCGCACGGCCGCGGCGCGAGGCGGTACGGTGGGGCGTGAAGGATGCGGTTACGCGGTCCGAGGAGGGAGCCACCGATGATTCTGCTCCGTCGCCTGCTGGGTGACGTGCTGCGTCGGCAGCGCCAGCGTCAGGGCCGTACTCTGCGCGAAGTCTCCTCGTCCGCCCGAGTCTCACTCGGCTATCTCTCCGAGGTGGAGCGGGGGCAGAAGGAGGCGTCCTCCGAGCTGCTGTCCGCCATCTGCGACGCGCTGGACGTACGGATGTCCGAGCTGATGCGGGAGGTCAGCGACGAACTCGCCCTCGCCGAACTGGCCCAGTCCGCTGCGGCCACGCCCAGCGAGTCCGTACCGGCTCCGGTACGCCCGATGCTGGGTTCCGTGTCGGTGACCGGTGTGCCACCGGAACGGGTGACCATCAAGGCGCCCGCCGAGGCGGTGGACGTCGTCGCCGCCTGAGCGCGTCCGACCCTGTGCGTGTGAGGCCCCGGCCGGGGCTTCTCCGGGAGACCGGAGAGGTGCGGTCGGGGTTTTTGCGTGCTCGGGTGCGGGTCCGGGGGTCTGTCCGGGCGAGCGCCGGGCGAGGCGGCCGTCCGGTTTGCCGGTCCGTGACGGGGCGGTCATCGTGGAGGGAGATGGGTACGGGGAGATGGCCGGGGGGCCGACCGACGGAGGTGCGGATGTACGTCGTGAAGAGCCCGTTGTCCGACGCGGACCTGAAGACCGTCTCCGAGGCGCTGCAGGGTGGCCTCGTGGACCTGGTGGACCTGGCCCTGGTGGCCAAGCAGATCCACTGGAACGTGGTCGGCCCACGGTTCCGATCCGTCCACCTCCAGCTCGACGAACTCGTTGACACGGCGCGCACGCACTCGGACACCGTGGCGGAGCGGGCCTCCGCGCTCGGGGTCTCCCCGGACGGAAGGGCCGCGACGGTGGCCGTCGGCAGCGGCATCGACGTGACGCCCGAGGGCTGGGTCGACGACACGGCCGCCGTGCAGACGATCGTGGACGCGCTGGGCGCGGTGATCGGGCGGATGCGCGAGCGGATCGACGCGACCGGGGACCCCGACCCGGTGAGCCAGGACATCTTCATCCAGGTCACGGCCGATCTCGAGAAGCAGCACTGGATGTTCCAGGCCGAAAACGGCTGACGCGGGATGGCGCCGGCGCGGACGGCTCGGCGGGCGGGTCGGCGGACGGCTCGGCGTACGGCCGTGCTGGGGCTCGGCGCGCTGTGGTGGTGGGCGGTGCTGCGGCTGGCGGTGGCGCCCGGTGCCGGGGTGTTCGAAGGGGCGGTCGCGGTGGGCGGCTGGGGGCTGAGCGTGCTGCCGGTGCACTGTGTGCCGCGGCGGCGAGCCGTGGGGGCGCTGGGGGCGGGGCGGTGGCGGCGGGCTCTGGGCAGGGCGGGAGACGGCCCCGTGGGGGACCGACCGACGGAAGGACAGAGCTGATGAGCGTCACCCGCGTGGACAAGGATCTCGACCACCTGACCCTCGCCCTGGTCGCCGACTTCCCCGCGCCGGCGGAACGGGTGTGGCGGTTGTGGTCCGACCCGCGGCAACTGGAACGCTGGTGGGGACCGCCGACCTACCCGGCGACCGTGGAGCGGCACGATCTGACGCCGGGCGGGGACGTCACGTACGTCATGACCGGTCCCGAGGGCGAGCAGTTCCACGGCTGGTGGCGGGTGGCCACGGTCGACCGGCCCAGGTCGCTGGAGTTCACCGACGGGTTCGCCGATGTGGACGGCGTGCCGGACCCCGCGATGCCGACGACCGCGAACCGGGTGACGTTCACCGAGCACGACGGCGGCACCCGGATGGAGATGCGCGCGGTCTTCGACACCCGGGAGGAGATGGACCAGCTCGTGAAGATGGGCATGGAGGACGGGCTGCGGGAGGCGGCGGGGCAGATGGACGCGGTGCTCGCGGGCTGAGTCAGCGGGTGCGGGGGTACGGCTGTCGGGTGCCGGTGCGGCCGCCGGGGTTCCGCGCGGGGCCGCCACGGCGCGGGACGGGGCCGGCCTGGCAGTTCGGGCACCAGTACGTGGGGCGTTCGCGGGAACCGTCGCCCTGGTCGGCGACCCGGATCGAGGTGCCGCAGCGCAGACAGGGGCGGGGCGCGCGCCCGTAGACGAACAGGTCCTGGCCGCGCAGGCCCGTCGTACGGCGGACCGGGCGCTCACGGTTGGCCTCCAGGAGCCGTTGCGCGAGGGCCGGGAGCTTGGCGGCGCGGTCGGCGGGCAGGTCGCCGACGGGGAGCCACGGGGTGACGCCGAGCAGGAAGCACAGCTCGCTCTTGTAGACGTTGCCGATGCCGGCGAGATTGCGCTGGTCCAGCAGGGCCTCGCCGAGGGGGCGGGCCGGGTCCGCGCACAGGTTGGCGAGGGCCAGGCCGGGGTCCCAGTCCGGGCCCAGCAGGTCGGGGCCGAGGTGGCCGACGGCGCGGTCCTCGTCGGCGGTGCGCAGCAGTTCCAGGACCGGGAGGCGGTAGCCGACGGCCGTGCGGTCGGCGGTGCCGAGGATGATGCGGATCTGGTGGGCCGGGCCGCCGGTCCAGCGCTGGCCCGGCGCGAAGACCTTCCAGGAGCCGTCCATCCGCAGGTGCGTGTGCAGCGTCAGGCCGCCCTCGACGCGGGTCAGCAGGTGTTTGCCGCGCGGGGTGACGTCCAGGACGGTGCGGCCGGTGAGGTCGGCCGTCGCGTACCGGGGCACGCGGAAGTCGCTGCGGGTCAGCACCTTGCCGGCGAGCGCGATGTGGAGCCGTCGCGCCGCCTGCCAGACCGTGTCGCCTTCGGGCATGGGTCAGGGTCTCCTTCGGGCATGGGTCGACGTTCTCCCTCGGGCTCGGGCTCGGGTCAAAGGTGCCGGGGTCATGCCCGGATGCGCAGGCCGCGCGGGGTGGCGACGAAGCCCGCGCCCTCCAGGAGAGGGCCGAAGGGGGACGTCAGGGCCGCCTCGCCGTTGACCCGCTCCACGGTGACCGTGCCGAGGGACCCGCCGCGGGCGGCCTCGGCGAGCGCCTCCGTGGCCGCGCGCAGCCGTCTGTCGTCGGTGGGCAGGGCGCCGGAGTCGGAGGGCCACAGGAGGAGTGTCTTGCCGCCGCGCTCCATGTAGACCGCCGGTTCGCCCTCGACGAGGACCACCAGGGAGCCGGCCTTGCGGCCGGGCTTGTGGGTCGCGCCGTCCGGGGGGTCGGGCCAGGAGAGGGCCGCACCGTAGGCGTTCGCCGGGTCGGCGGCGGCCAGGACGACGGCCTGGGGGCCGGGGGCGGTGTGGCGGCCGTCGCGGTTGCTCCGGTTCGGGAATCCGGCGTCGTACGGGGGGCGGGGGGCGCCGAAGCCGCCCTGGGGGCCCTGGTGGTCACGGGGGTTACGGGGACCTCGGGGGGCACGGGAGCCTTGGGGGCCTGGGAAGCCGCCTCCGCGCGGGCCGCCCGCGCCCGGCTCGGCGTAGTCGTGGGGCGAGATGTAGTCGCCCCGGGAGGGGGACCGGCCGAGGCCGTCGATGTCGGAGAAGCGGTCGGCGCGCGGGGGTGTGGAGTTCGGGCCGGAGGCTTCGTGGGCAGCGTCGTATGCGCCGGCCGGGAAGTCCTCATAGGGGGCGCTGCCGGAGAGGAGGTCGTCGGCGGACGAGGCGCCCGACGGATCGCCGTCGGGTGAGGGGTGGCCTTCCGGCCCGGCGCCGGTGAAGTCCGGGCGGGCGGGAAGCGTCTCGCCGCGCTCGCGGGCGTTCGAGACCGCGCGCAGGCGGTCCACCGCGCCCTCCATCGCGAACTGGGCCGCGCCGAGCCCTTCCACGACGTAACCGCGCCGGGCCTGACCGGTCTCCTCGAAGGCGGCCAGGATGCGGTACACCGCGGAGAAGCCGCCCTCGACGCCCTCCGCGGCGACGGCGCCGCGGGTGACCACGCCGTGCCGGTCCAGGAGCGTGCGGGCGAGGGCGTGGGCGCGCACGGTGGTGTCCGGTTCGCGGGCCGGGAGCAGCGACCAACGGCCGGCGACCGTGGGCGGGCCGGTGCGGGACGCGGTGCGGGCGGTGGCCGTCAGCGAGCCGTACCGGCCGCGGGGTACCGCGCGTTTGGCGCGGTGGGCGGTGGAGCCCGCGGTGCGGCCCGAGCCGAGCAGGGAGCGGAGCGGCGCGAGGGTGTCGTTGGTCAGGCGCCCGGACCAGGCGAGGTCCCACAGGGCGTCGGCCAGCTGGGGGTCGGTGGCCTCGGGGTGGGTGGTGGCCCGGACCTGGTCGGCGATCTGGCGGAAGAACAGGCCGTAACCGCCCGAGAGGGTGGTGAGGATCGACTCGTGGAGCGCGGTCGGCTCCAGGGGGTGCGGCGGCGGCAGGAGCAGCGGGGCCGTGTCCGCCAGGTAGAGGGAGACCCAGCCGTCCTTGCCGGGGAGCGAACCGGCTCCCGCCCACACCACCTCGCCGGCGGCCGTCAGCTCGTCCAGCATCGCCGGGTTGTAGTGCGCCACCCGGGACGGCAGGACCAGCTTCTCCAGGGCGGAGGCGGGCACGGAGGCGCCCTGCAACTGCTCGACCGCGCGGACCAGGCCGTCGATGCCGCGCAGCGCGTGTCCCCTGCCGATGTGCTGCCACTGGGGGAGGAACTGGCCGAGCGCGGCCGGTGCCACCGGCTCCAGCTCGTGCCGCAGCGCGGCCAGGGAACGGCGGCGCAGCCTGCGCAGTACGGTCGCGTCGCACCACTCCTGGCCGATGCCGGCCGGATGGAACTCGCCCTGCACGACCCGGCCGCCCGCGGCGAGCCGCTGCAGCGCGCCCTCGGTGACCGCCACGCCGAGTCCGAAGCGGGCCGCCGCGGTCACCGACGTGAAGGGGCCGTGGGTGCGCGCGTGGCGGGCGAGGAGGTCGCCGAGGGGGTCCTTGACGGGCTCGGTGAACGCCTCGGGCACGCCGACGGGCAGCGCCGTGCCCAGCGCGTCGCGCAGCCGCCCCGCGTCCTCGATCGCCGCCCAGTGGTCGGCGCCGGCGATGCGCACCTGGATCGCCCGGCGCGCGCCGGCCAGCTCCGGCGCCCACTGCGGTTCGGAGCCCCGCTCGGCCAGTTCGGCGTCGGTGAGCGGGCCCAGCATCCGCAGCAGGTCGGCGACGCCCTCCGCGTCCTTGACGCGGCGGTCCTCGGTGAGCCACTGCAGTTCGCGCTCCAGCTCGGTGAGGACCTCCGCGTCGAGCAACTCGCGCAGCTCCGCCTGACCCAGCAACTCGGCCAGCAGCCGCGAGTCCAGGGACAGCGCGGCCGCGCGGCGCTCGGCGAGCGGCGAGTCGCCCTCGTAGAGGAACTGGGCGACGTAGCCGAAGAGCAGGGAGCGGGCGAACGGGGACGGCTCCGGGGTGGTGACCTCGACCAGGCGGACCTTGCGGGCCTCCAGGTCGCCCATCAGCTCGACCAGACCCGGCACGTCGAAGACGTCCTGGAGGCACTCGCGGACCGCCTCCAGGACGATCGGGAACGAGCCGTACTCGCTGGCGACCTCCAGGAGTTGGGCGGCACGCTGGCGCTGCTGCCACAGCGGGGTGCGCTTGCCGGGGCTGCGGCGCGGGAGCAGCAGCGCCCGGGCGGCGCACTCGCGGAAGCGGGAGGCGAACAGGGCCGAGCCGCCCACCTGGTCGGTGACGACCCGGTCGACCTCGCCCTTGTCGAAGACGACGTCGGCGGCGCCGACGGGCGCCTGCTCGGCGTCGTACTCCAGCCCCGGCTTCGCCGGGTCGTGGTCCAGCAGGTCCAGGCTCATCAGGTCGGCATCCGGCAGGCGCAGCACGATGCCGTCGTCGGCATGCATGACCTGGGCGTCCATGCCGTACCGCTCGGACAGGCGGGCGCCGAGGGCGAGCGCCCAGGGGGCGTGGACCTGGGCGCCGAAGGGGGAGTGGACGACGACCCGCCAGTCGCCCAGCTCGTCCCGGAAGCGCTCCACGACGATCGTGCGGTCGTCCGGGACGTGACCGCACGCCTCGCGCTGCTCGTCCAGGTACGCCAGTACGTTGTCCGCGGCCCAGGCGTCCAGACCCGCGGTGACCAGGCGGAGCCGGGCGTCCTCCCGGGTGAGGGAGCCGACCTCGCGCAGGAAGGCGCCCAGCGCGCGCCCCAGCTCCAGGGGGCGGCCCAGCTGGTCGCCCTTCCAGAACGGGAGGCGGCCCGGCACGCCCGGGGCGGGGGAGACCAGGACGCGGTCGCGCGTGATGTCCTCGATCCGCCAGGAACTGGTGCCGAGGGTGAAGACGTCGCCGACCCGGGACTCGTACACCATCTCCTCGTCCAGCTCGCCGACCCGGCCGCCGCCCTTCTTCGGGTCGGCGCCGGCGAGGAATACCCCGAAGAGCCCGCGGTCGGGGATCGTGCCGCCCGAGGTGACGGCGAGGCGCTGCGCACCCGGGCGGCCGGTGACCGTGCCGGTGACGCGGTCCCAGACCACGCGCGGGCGCAGCTCGGCGAAGGCGTCGGAGGGATAGCGGCCGGCGAGCATGTCGAGGACGGCGGTGAAGGCCGACTCCGGGAGCGAGGCGAACGGCGCGGCGCGGCGGACGGTGGTGAGCAGATCGTCGACCTGCCAGGTGTCCAGCGCCGTCATCGCCACGATCTGCTGGGCGAGCACGTCCAGGGGGTTGGCGGGGATGCGGAGGGCCTCGATGGCGCCGTCGCGCATCCGCTCGGTGACCACGGCGGCCTGGACCAGGTCCCCGCGGTACTTCGGGAAGACGACGCCGGTGGAGACGGCGCCGACCTGGTGTCCCGCGCGGCCGACGCGCTGGAGGCCGGAGGCGACGGAGGGGGGTGACTCGACCTGGATCACCAGATCGACGGCGCCCATGTCGATGCCCAGCTCCAGACTGGACGTGGCGACCACGGCGGGCAGGCGGCCCGCCTTGAGGTCCTCCTCCACCAGCGCGCGCTGCTCCTTGGAGACCGAGCCGTGGTGCGCGCGGGCGATCACCGGCGGGGCGCCCTGGGCCGCCCCCGAACCGCCCATCAGCTCGGCGGGGGAGTGGTGCTCGTCCAGGGGCTCGCCGGTGGCGCGCTCGTACGCGATCTCGTTGAGCCGGTTGCACAGGCGTTCGGCCAGGCGCCGTGAGTTGGCGAAGACGATGGTCGAGCGGTGCGACTGGACGAGGTCGGTGATCCGCTCCTCCACGTGCGGCCAGATCGACGGGCGTTCCGCGCCCTCGTTGCCGTCCGCCACCGGGGAGCCGCCCAGCTCGCCGAGGTCCTCGACGGGGACGACGACGGACAGGTCGAACTCCTTCCCCGACTTGGGCTGGACGATCTCCACCTTGCCGCGCGGGGCGAGGAACCGGGCGACCTCGTCCACCGGGCGGACCGTCGCCGACAGGCCGATCCGGCGGGCCGGCCTGGGCAGCAACTCGTCCAGCCGCTCCAGGGTGAGCGCCAGATGGGCGCCGCGCTTGGTGCCCGCGACCGCGTGCACCTCGTCCAGGATCACCGTCTCGATGCCGGTCAGCGCCTCGCGCGTGGCCGACGTCAGCATCAGGAACAGGGACTCCGGAGTGGTGATCAGGATGTCCGGCGGCCGGGTGGACAGCGCGCGGCGCTCGGCCGCCGGGGTGTCGCCGGAGCGGATGCCGACCTTGACCTCGGGCTCGGGCAGGCCCAGGCGCACGGATTCCTGGCGGATGCCGGTCAGCGGGCTGCGCAGATTGCGCTCGACGTCGACGGCCAGGGCCTTGAGCGGGGACACGTACAGGACGCGGCAGCGCTTCTTGGGGTCGGCGGGCGGGGGTGTGGAGGCCAGCTGGTCCAGGGCGGCGAGGAAGGCGGCCAGCGTCTTTCCGGAGCCGGTGGGGGCGACCACCAGGACGTCCGAGCCCTCCGAGATCACCTGCCACGCGCCCGCCTGGGCGGCGGTGGGCGCGGAGAAGGCCCCCGTGAACCAACCTCGGGTCGCGGGGGAGAAGCCTTCCAGGGCTCGGTGCGCGGAGCTGACCATGAATCCATCGTGCACCCGACCACTGACAATCGGCCGGAGCGAGGGTGACGGCGGCTGGGGCGGGCGGTGGCGGGGCGGTGGACCGGGCGGCAGTGTGCTGCGGGCCGGGCCGGGGAGGGAGGCGGGCTGCGGTGCTTCGCGGGCTGTGGGGGTGAGACGGGCGCCGGGGGCTGTGGTGGCCCGGCGGGCGGGGCGGGGCGCAGAGGTGGGCGGCGGTGTCCTGCGGGCTGTGGGGGGCGGCTGCCGGCGGCGCCTGGCGCGGCCGGGGCGGGGATCAGCAGTGGTGCCTAACGGTCCGTGGGGGAGGGGCTGGCGGGCTCCCGGCGCGGCCGGGGCGAGGAGGCGGTGGTGACTCCCCACAACCGTGGAGGCGGGGCGAGGTGCGGTGCCTCGGGGCCGGGACCGGAGCCGAGAGGCGGGCGGCGGCTGTCCCGTGGGGCGTGGCGGAGAATGGGGGCATGGCGGGAACGGGTGAGCGGGCGCGGCACTGGCGGTACACGGAGCTGCCGGATGTCGACCTGCTCCGCGCGCGGTACATACGGAAGACGTTCGTCCGGCACACCCACGAGGACTTCGTCATCGCGGCCATCGCCGACGGCGTGGAGGTCTTCCACCACGGCGGCAGCGACCAGTACGCCGGTGCGGGGTCCCTCGCCCTGGTGAATCCCGACACGCCGCACACCGGGCGGGCCGGGGTCCCCGAAGGATGGCGTTACGGGGCGGTCTATCCGGCGCCCGAGCTGGTCGCCGGCATCGCGGCGGAGACGACGACGCTTCGCGGCACGGCGGCGTTCGTCCGGCCGGTGCTCCACGACCCGTACACCGTCGAGCTGGTGCACCGCGTGCTGCGCGCCGCCGACGAGGGCAACGCGCTCGCCGCCGACACGTTGCTGCGGGTGGCCGTGACCCGCCTGCTGCGGCTGAACGGCGGCCCGCTGCCCCGGCGGGAGGTGCGCACCGCCGGGTCCCGGAGCGCGGCACGCGCGCGTGCCGCGCTGGAGGAGCGGATGGCCGACCCGCCGAGCCTGGAGCGGCTCGCCGGCGAGCTGGGCAGCAGCCCCTTCGCGCTGCTGAGAGCTTTCCGGGACGCGTACGGGATGCCGCCCCACACCTGGCTGACAAACGCCCGTGTACGCCGGGCGCGCCGCCTGCTCGACGCCGGTACGGCACCGGCCGAGGCCGCCGTCGCCGTGGGCTTCACCGACCAGCCGCACCTGAACCGGCACTTCGCGCGGATCGTGGGCGTGCCGCCCGGCGCCTACCAGCGCGAGCGCAAGAACGTACAAGACGCGCGCGGGAGCCTGCTCCTACCGTTCGAGGCGTGACAGAACAGACAACCGTTCCCGACCCGAGCGTCACCGAGGACAGACCGGACGCCGCCGTCGTCCGGGACGCCCTCGGAGTCGGAGTCGCCGTCGGACTGTCCGGGTTCGCCTTCGGGGTGACCTCGGCCGGCAGCGGGCTCACACTGGCGCAGACCTGCGCGCTCAGCCTCCTGGTGTTCACCGGCGCCTCCCAGTTCGCCCTCGTCGGCGCCCTCGCGGCCGGCGGCAATCCGTTCACCGCCGCGGCCGGCGCTTTCTTCCTGGGCGTGCGCAACGCCTTCTACGGGCTGCGCCTGTCGCAGTTGCTGGCTCTCCCGCGCGCGGTGCGCCCGTTCGCCGCGCAGTGGGTCATCGACGAGACGGCCGCCGTGGCGCTCGCCCAGCCCACGCGCCGCAGCGTCCGCGTCGGGTTCACCGTAACGGGGCTCTCCCTGTACGTGCTGTGGAACCTCACCACCCTGCTCGGCGCGCTCGGCGCCGGGGCCATCGGGGACACCGACGCCTGGGGCCTCGACGCGGCCGGCCTCGCCGTCTTCCTCGCGCTGCTCGCGCCGATGCTGACGACCACCATTGAGCGCACGGTCGCCGCCCTGGCCGTGCTCCTGGGTCTCGGCCTGCTGCCGGTCCTGCCCGCCGGACTGCCCGTCCTGGTGGCCGCGCTGGCGGCACCGCTCGTCCTGTGGGCCCGCGGACGCCGCGCGGGCACTCCCGGCGACGACACCGCCCCGAAGGAGGACGCCCGGTGAACGTCTGGATCGCCATCGGCGTGACCGCCGTGGGCTGCTACCTCGTCAAGCTCGTCGGACTCCTCGTGCCCGCGGGCGCCCTGGAACGGCCCCTGGTGCGGCGGCTCTCCGCCCTGCTGCCGGTCGCCCTCCTCGCGGCGCTCACCGCCCAGCAGACCTTCGCCGACGGGCGGACGCTCGTCCTGGACGCCCGGGCCGCGGGAGTGGCCGCGGCCGCCGTGACGCTCGTCCTGCGCGCGCCGTTCCTGCTCGTCGTCGCGGTGGCCGTACTCGTGACGGCGGGGGTGCGGGCCCTGGGCGGGTGAACCGGGGGCCCGGTCGCAGGGCAGCCGTGACCCGGCGGGCTCAGTCGAGGCGGCGGCCGTACGCGCGGAGGGTGCGCAGTGCGTCCAGCGTCGCGGCGGCGCCCGCCTCCAGCGCCGGGGCGGGCGCCCAGCGGGCCGCGCGGGCGGGCCAGCCGCCGTCCGCCTCCTGGCGGGCCGCGAGGAGGTCGAGGGAGCGGGCCATCTCGTCGTCCGTGAACCACGCGCGCGCGAGGGAGCGCGGATCGCCCGCGTACTCGTGCGGGCAACGCGGCTCGGCCGGGCCGTGACCGGCCGGGTGCGGGCCGGTCCGGTCCGGGTCCAGCACGGCGAGGCGCCGCTCGCGCACCAGACGCCCCAGCCGGTCGGCCGCCGCACGCGCGCGCGTGCGGTCGGGAACGGCGTCCAGGAAGGCCACGGCGGCCTCGACCTCGTACGGACGCGGGACCTCCAGCGACTCGACGGCCTGCCAGCAGAAGTCCGTGGCGCGGAACAGCCAGGCGTGCCAGACCTCGTTGCGGTGCAGCAGGCCGACCACCGGCCCGGTGACGAGCAGCTCGCCGGGCGGGTCGTCCACGACTGTCACGGAGGGCGCGACCGGGGACACCCCCCGGCCCGTCCGGACCGCCGGAAGGGCACCGTCCGGGGTGGACACCGACGTCAGATACCGGCACAGGCGCTCCACCCGCTGCCCGCCGCACCGCCCCACGGCGTCCAGGACGCGCAGCGCCCGCGCGGTGTGCAGCGGCTGGCTGGCCGGGCCCCGCAGATCGGGCTCCAGGGCGTGGCCGTACCCGCCGTCCTCGTTGCGGTAGGCGTCCAGCGCGGTCTCCACCGGGCCGGCCTCGCCCTCGCGGAAGTGGTACGCGAACAGACGCCGCTCCAGTACGCGCGCGGTGAGCCGGAAGAAGTGCTCCGCGCGCGCGAGCGGCGATCCCGCCCGGGGCGGGGGCACGGGCGTCGGGGGCTGGGAAGAGAGGGCGGAGGCTCCGTTTTCGGACATGGGTCAGACCGTAGGGCGCAAAGCGGTGTCGGTACCCGGTCCCGGCATCGGGCCCACTCTCAGGGGCGGGATACTGGACGCATGCGGTTGACGGTCTTCTGGGAGCGGATGACGGATCACTTCGGTCCGGGCTACGCCGACACCTTCGCGCGCGATCACGTGATCACGGAACTGGGCGGACGTACGGTGCACGAGGCGCTGGACGCCGGCTGGGACGCCAAGGACGTGTGGCGCGTGGTCTGCTCCGTCATGAACGTGCCGGCGGAACAGCGGTGAGGGTACGCGAAGATCACCGGACGGGGTCCGGCGGCCGGCCGCGTGGGCGAGACTTGGTCCGTGGCATCCACTGACGAGACCGGGCAGGCGACCCGGCACGCACCTCCGTCCGGCGAGCCCCCGGCCGACGGCGGCACCGCCGGGCCGGGCGCACGCATGCCGCGCTGGCTGCCGCGCGCCATGGTGCTGGCCCTCGCGCTCATCGCCGTCTTCCAGCTCGGCAGTTGGGCCTTCCACCAGCTGACCGGCCTGTTGATCAACATCCTCATCGCGTTCTTCCTGGCCCTCGCCATCGAACCCGCGGTGAGCTGGATGGCCGGGCGGGGCATGCGCCGAGGGCTCGCCACCTTCCTCGTCTTCCTCGCCGTACTGATCGCGGCCGCCGGGTTCATCACCTTGCTCGGATCCATGCTCGCGGGCCAGATCGTCAAGATGGTCGAGGACTTCCCGGACTACCTTGATTCCGTCATCAACTGGATCAACAGTCACTTCCACACCGAGCTGAGACGGGTGGACGTGCAGGAGGGGCTGCTCCGCTCCGACTGGCTGCGCAACTACGTGCAGAACAGCGCCACCGGCGTACTGGACGTCTCCGCCCAGGTGCTCGGCGGCCTCTTCCAGATGCTGACGATCGTGCTGTTCTCGTTCTACTTCGCCGCCGACGGCCCCCGGCTGCGGCGCGCGCTCTGCTCCGTCCTGCCGCCCGCCCGCCAGGCCGAGGTCCTGCGCGCGTGGGAGATCGCCGTCGACAAGACCGGCGGCTACCTGTACTCACGCGGCCTGATGGCGCTGATCTCCGGCATCGCGCACTACATCCTGCTGGAGATCCTGGAGGTGCCCTACGCTCCCGCGCTCGCCGTGTGGGTGGGCCTGGTGTCGCAGTTCATCCCCACCATCGGCACCTATCTCGCGGGCGCCCTGCCCATGTTGATCGCCTTCACGGTCAACCCCTGGTACGCGCTGTGGGTGCTGGTCTTCGTGGTGATCTACCAGCAGTTCGAGAACTACGTCCTGCAGCCCAAGCTGACCTCCAAGACCGTGGACATCCACCCGGCCGTCGCCTTCGGCTCGGTCATCGCGGGCACCGCCCTGCTGGGCGCCGTAGGCGCGCTGATCGCCATCCCCGCCGTCGCCACGCTGCAGGCGTTCCTCGGGGCGTACGTCAAGCGCTACGACGTCACCGACGACCCGCGTGTCCACGGCCGCCGGAACCGCCCCTCGGGCCCCGGCGCGTACCGGCGCCTGCGCACCCTGTGGATGCGGCACCCGGACCGCCGACGCCCCGACGCCGGCGCCTCCTAACCCGCGGGCAGGACGGGGGCCGGGCGAGGCGGACGCCGTTCACAGCAGCCGTACCCCGGCCCCGGGCAGCTGGGCCCACCAGTGGTGGTAGCGGCTGTAGCCGGCCGTCTCCCGGCCGGCGAGGAACGCCTTCAGGGACTCGGCCGCCGCGGCAAGCCCGTTCCAGGAGGCACGCGACAGGGTCCGGAAGGCCGTGGTCTCGACGCCACCCTCCACCGGCCGCCACACACCGGCCACGTACCCGTCCACCAGGAGGGTCGGCAGCACGTCCCCGTTGACGCGGATCACCAATGGCCGGTACTCCGGCGGTATCACCCGGCCGCGGTCGGCATGGGCCAACAGGAGCGGTCCCACATCGCCATGAGGCGGGGCGGAGCGGGGGTGTCCGCGGCGGGCCGGGGAGCGCCCGGGAGGTCGGACAGTACGGCTCCGTCCGGCCCTGACAGCCGCTCGACGGCGTCGTCTGAGGCACCGAGCGCCTCGCTGACGGGAGTCTTCGGCACCCTGGCGAACCGCGCGACGTCCGCCGCCGACGCGGGCCCGAACCCCGCCAGACAGCGCAGGACCAGCGTCCGCAGCGCCTCCGGTGCCACCGCCGGTCCGGTCGGCAGGGGGCCCGCCCCGGCCGCGACGAAGGACGCGCGGACGCCGAACGACCACGGCGCGGACGTCGGGACGTGATGCAACGGCGCATACGCTTTTAGCCCCACCACGCGCCGTCCCGCTTCTCGGCGCCGACCCGCTCCTCCAGCCACGCCCGCAGCTCGGGCGTGCTCCTGGGCCGGTCGGCGAGGCCAGCAGCTCCGGCACCAGCAGCTCCGGCACCAGCCGCTCCGCGTCGGCCGGCGTCAGGCCCGCCGTGGCGAAGCGGTGACCGAGCCGGGAGCCGTACAGCGGGCTGCATCGCCGCGCGGAAGGCCGGATAGTCCTCGGCGTGCACCGCGTGCAGGGTGACGCGCATCAGGGACGCCTTGACTCACGGTCCGCGCGGTGAACGCGGCGTCCGGATCCGCCGGCGCGAAGCCCGTGAGGCGGGTCCACAGCGCGAGGTACGGCGAGGCCGGATGCTGCGCCTGGAGCGCCACGACACGCCGTACTCCCTCCGGAGCGGTCGAAGGCTCGCGTTCCAGCAGGAGCCGGCGGGCGAGGGTGGCCCTGTTGAATCCCGCGGCGGTGAGATCCATGCCGCGGGAAGCTACCGTGACCGGGCCGCGGCCGAGCGACGGCCGCGCCACGAAGGAGGCCACCGGCATGGCGATCCATCGCATGGACAACGTCCTGATCGTCGTCGACGACCTCGACGCCGTCATCGCGTTCCTCGTCGAACTCGGCTTGGAGCTGGAGGGGAAGGGCCCGCTCGACTGGCCCGGCGCGGAGCGCGTCATCGGCCTCGACGGTGTCCGGCAGGACGTCGCCATGCTGCGGGTCCCGGGCGGACACGGACGTGTGGAGCTGGCCAAGTTCCACCGGCCGCAGGCCGTCACCCCCGAGCCGCGGGACGCGCCGGCGAACACCCTGGGCCTGCGCCGCGTCATGTTCGCCGTCGACGACATCGAGGACGTCGTCACCCGCCTGCGCGCCCACGGCCATGCCGAGCTGGTCGGCGAAATCGTCCAGTACGAGAACGTCTACCGGCTCTGCTACGTGCGCGGGCCCGAGGGCATCGTCGTCGGACTCGCGGAGGAACTCGGCTGAAGTCCGGTGACAGAGGCCCGTGACGGAACGGAGACATCGCGGGGAGCCGCCGGTAACTCGGTGCGAGATACAAATACTCCCGACCACGCGCATCGCGTCACCCGCGACGTTCTGGGGGAACACCATGAAGTCCACCCGCATCACCGCGCTCGCCGCCCTCGGTGTCGCCGTCACCCTCTCGCTCACCGCCTGCGACGACGGCTCGACGACGAACTCGTCCGCCAAGGACACGTCGTCCTCGGCCTCCACCTCCTCGTCGTCCTCGTCCACTTCGTCCCCGCCCTCCTCGGGCGGCGGCTCGGAGGCGGAGGCCGGCTCGGGGACCGGCGACGCGCAGCCGGGTTCCGGCGAGGACATCGGGGCCGGTGCCGACGGCGGGAGCGACGCCACGCCGGACGGCGGCCAGGTCGCGTTCTGCAAGACGGAGGACCTGGCCGTCGACGCCCGGGACGCCGCGCCCGACGAGGCCTCCGGCCGGATCGACATCACGATGATCAACCGAGGACCGACCACCTGCTCGGCGACGGGCTTCCCCGGCGTCGACATCAAGGACGAGGACAACACCTCGAACCCCATCGAGCGCGGCCCCGCCCAGCCGCGTGTCACCGTCCTCGAGCCCGATGACGCCGCCGTCTTCGACCTCGCCTATGACATCGACGCGAGCGGAGAGAACCTCGCCTCCCCGACCAACCTCCTGGTGACGCCCCCGAACGAGACGCACACCGTGACCTTGGACTGGCCCGCGGGCGCGGGGGCCATCAAGGGCGCCTACACCGATGTCCAGGTCTACCCGACCCACACGACCGAGTAGGTTCCAGGCGTCGGGTCGTAGTCTCGGAAGTGCCACGTGGTCCGCTTGACACAAAAATCGAACATCCATTCTCATGGAGGCTTCGGCGGAGCCTGCAGCGGGCGATTCGGCCGGGTTCGGGTAGGTAAATACCCGAGTTATCCACAGGCCGGACCTGCGTCGGGGCCCGTTGTCAGTGGCAGGCATTAGCGTCGTTGACGTGAAGCGATCGAATCAAGCAAACCGGGTGGAACCCATGGCAGGCACCGACCGCGAGAAGGCCCTGGACGCCGCGCTCGCACAGATTGAACGGCAATTCGGCAAGGGCGCGGTCATGCGCATGGGTGACCGGACGAACGAGCCCATCGAGGTCATCCCGACCGGGTCGACCGCCCTCGACGTGGCGCTCGGCGTCGGGGGCATCCCGCGCGGCCGTGTCGTGGAGGTCTACGGCCCCGAGTCCTCCGGCAAGACGACCCTGACCCTGCACGCCGTGGCGAACGCGCAGAAGGCCGGCGGCCAGGTCGCGTTCGTGGACGCCGAGCACGCCCTCGACCCCGAGTACGCCAAGAAGCTCGGCGTCGACATCGACAACCTGATCCTCTCCCAGCCGGACAACGGCGAGCAGGCCCTGGAGATCGTGGACATGCTGGTCCGCTCCGGCGCCCTCGACCTCATCGTCATCGACTCCGTCGCCGCGCTCGTCCCGCGCGCGGAGATCGAGGGCGAGATGGGCGACAGCCACGTCGGCCTCCAGGCCCGCCTGATGAGCCAGGCCCTGCGCAAGATCACCAGCGCGCTGAACCAGTCCAAGACCACTGCGATCTTCATCAACCAGCTCCGCGAGAAGATCGGCGTGATGTTCGGCTCCCCGGAGACCACGACCGGTGGCCGGGCGCTCAAGTTCTACGCCTCGGTGCGGCTCGACATCCGGCGCATCGAGACGCTGAAGGACGGCACCGACGCGGTCGGCAACCGCACCCGCGTCAAGGTCGTCAAGAACAAGGTCGCGCCGCCCTTCAAGCAGGCCGAGTTCGACATCCTCTACGGCCAGGGCATCAGCCGCGAGGGCGGCCTGATCGACATGGGCGTGGAGCACGGCTTCGTCCGCAAGGCCGGCGCCTGGTACACGTACGAGGGCGACCAGCTCGGCCAGGGCAAGGAGAACGCGCGCAACTTCCTCAAGGACAACCCCGACCTGGCCAACGAGATCGAGAAGAAGATCAAGGAGAAGCTGGGCGTCGGCGTGCGCGCCGAGGAGCCCGCCGCCGAGCCGAGCGCCGACGCCACCGTCTCCGCCGCCCCGGCCGACGCCGCACCGGCGGTCCCCGCCCCCGCGACCGCCAAGGCCACCAAGTCCAAGGCCACGGCAGCCAAGAGCTGACCCGTGACACGACGAACCGACTGGGCCGAGTACGACACCGGCTCCGCCGGGACGGACGACAGCGCGTACACACCGGACGACGGCGCCCGCGAGGCGGACCCGGCGGACGTGCCGTCCGGCGACGACGGGGCACGTCGCCGGAACGGGCGGGTCCGTGGAGCGGGCGGTACGCGCGAGCGGCGACGGCGCGAGCGCGTGGAGTCGTCCACCGAGGACGGAGGTGCCGCCTCCTCGTCGAGGGCCGAGAAGGAGGAACCTCCGCGGGACCCGGTCGAGCAGGCACGGGCGATCTGCCTGCGCCTGCTCACCGGGACCCCGCGCACCCGCCGACAGCTCGCCGACGCCCTGCGCAAACGCGAGATCCCCGACGAGGCCGCCGAGGAGGTGCTGTCCAGATTCGAGGAGGTCGGCCTGATCGACGACAGCGCCTTCGCGGAGGCCTGGGTCGAGTCCCGGCACCACGGCCGGGGACTGGCCCGGCGCGCCCTCGCCCGTGAGCTGCGGACGAAGGGCGTCGACGCCGGCCTCATCGACGCGGCGGTCTCCCGGCTGGACTCCGAGCAGGAGGAGGAGACCGCGCGCGAGCTGGTCGACCGGAAGCTGCGCGCCACCCGGGGCCTCGACCGCGACAAGAGACTGCGCCGCCTCGCCGGCATGCTGGCCCGCAAGGGCTACCCCGAGGGGATGGCCCTGCGGGTGGTCCGGCAGGCGCTGGAGGAGAAGGGGGAGGACACGGAGTTCCTCGGCGACGAGGGGTTCTGAGGCGACAGGTCCCGAGGCGACCAGGGGTTGCCGGGCGATGTCGTGCGGACCGCTCCGGCCTACACGGCCGGCGTGACCGGCGTGACCGGGAGTCCCTCCGCCCGCCACGCCTGGAAGCCGCCGATCAGGTCGGTGGCCCGGTGCAGGCCCAGGCGGTGCAGGGACTCCGCGGCCAGACTGGAGGCGTAGCCCTCGTTGCACACCACCACGACCCGGACGTCATGGCCGGTGGCCTCGGGGAGGCGGTGGCTGCCCTGCGGATCGAGGCGCCACTCCAACTCGTTGCGCTCGACCACCAGGGCGCCGGGGATCACGCCGTCCTGCTCGCGCAGCGCGGCATACCGGATGTCCACCAGCAGCGCCGTGCCGGCCTCGGCGGCGTCGTACGCCTCACGCGGAGCGATCCGCTCGTAGCCCTCGCGCACGCGCTCCAGCAGCGCGTCGATTCCGGTCGGCTCGCTCACTGCCAGTCCTCCGGGCGCTCGACCTGCTCCAGGCGCAGGGTCTGTCCGCTGCGGCTGTAGCGGCGGATCTGCGGCAGCGGCGGGTAGTAGGCGTGGACGGAGACCGCGTGCCGGTCGGCCGACTCGTTGAGCACCTCGTGCACGTGGTGCCGGCCGAAGGCGCGTCCCTTTCCGGTGGGCAGCTGACGCCGGCGGTCCACGTCGTCGGCGAGTTCCAGGGTCTTCCAGCCGTCGGTGGGCAGCCGGGCGGTGAGCGCGTGCTCGGTGAGTTCGCCGGCGGCGGTGACGAAGGCGCCCACGGACTCGGCGTGGTCGTGCCAGCCGGTGCCCGTGCCGGGCGGCCAGCCGATCAGCCACGCCTCGCTGCCGCCCGGCCCGTCCAGCCGGATCCAGGTGCGGCCCTCGGGGTCGAGGGGGAGGGAGGCGACCAGCTCGGCGTCGGCGGCCGTACGCCGGGCGAAGTCGAGCAGTTCGGCTTGCGTGGGAGCGGCCACGGCCGCGGTGGACGACGAAGCGGCCGGGGACGCGGGGACAGGTGAGGAGGCAGACATGGGTACCGTCCTGAAAGTTCGCGGGAGTGCGCGCGGCGGCACGTCGGAGCGGCGGGCGCGCGCGGAGAGACGGGGCGAATTCAGCAGGACGGGCGACACACGCAGCCCGCATAGCGGACGAGGTCCATATGGACCCTCCGCCACAGGCGCACACAGGTGTCGGTCACGCTCCGGAGTAGACCATGACGGTGCGGGCCGGTCAACCGACCTTCACCATGCGGACAGCGACCGCACGACGTCCGCCGACCGGCCCCGATCCCTCCGTTCGCCCAGCTCCCGGGCGTCCGGGCGGCGACAGGGGCGCGGGTCGCCGCCGAGGGACAGACGTCACCCGGCGAACATCTGTATGCCCCCTAAGTGGGACTCCGGGCCCGGACTGCCCGCCCCGCCTCAGCGGGACCCGGCCGTGGCTTCCGCACCCTCCGGGGCCGCCGCGGCCGGCCCGCCCAGCGCCGTCTCCGCGGCGGCGTACAGATCGGCCGGGCGCACCCCGTTCAGCGCCGTGACCAGATGGCCGTCGGGCCGCACCAGCAGCACCGTGTGGGCGGCCGCGCCCGGATAGCTCTCGGCGACCAGCAACTCGGCCCGGTGGGGCAGCGCCGTCACCGCCGCCGCCAGCCGGGGCATGATCCCGGCGGTCACCCAGTGCTTGCGGTCCCACACCCCCGTACCCGGCGCGATCAGCACCACCAGCAGCGCCCCGCGCCCGAGCCGGTCGCGCAGCCGGACGAAGGCGCCGTCCTCCGCCGTGACCCGCACATCGGCGACCGGCGCCCCGGCCGGCGTACCGACCGCCACCTCCTCGTCGAGTCCCGCCGGCGCGAGCGGCGAGCCGGCGTATGTGCCCGGCGCGCCCAGCGTGCCGCGCCCCAGGTGGCCGTCGACGAGCAGCGCGTCGTTGCCCCGGGCCGAGCCGGGGACGTAGGAGCGCAGGCCCCCGCCGCCGCGCAGCAGCGGAAGCACCTGGTCGGCGGCGCGCAGCCGGGCGGCGACCGCGGTGCGCCGTTCCTCCTGATAGCTGTCGAGCAGCGCCTCGTGCGCACCGTGATGCCAGGCCAGAGCCAGCTTCCAGGCGAGGTTGTCGGCGTCCCGCAGCCCCTCCTCCAGACCCTGCGTGCCCAGCGCCCCCAGCAGGTGCGCCGCGTCCCCGGCGAGCAGGACGCGGCCCACCCGCCAGCGGCGGGCGAGGCGGTGGTGGACGGTGTGGACGCCGGTGTCGAGCAGCTCGTACGCCGGGGCGGGGCCGTCGGCCCAGCCGGTGAGGGTCTCGCGGACGCGGTTCACCAGCAGCTCGGGCGTGACCAGGTCCTTGCCGGGCGGCAGCAGCCAGTCCAGCCGCCACACCCCGTCCGGCAGGGGGCGGCCGACGACCTCGCCGCCCGAGGGTCCGGCCGTCCGCCACGGCGGCGAACGGTGCAGCAGCGCCTCGTCGGACCAGGGGAGTTCGGTGCGCAGGGCGGCGACGGCGTATCGTTCCACCGCCGTACGGCCGGGGAAGCGGATGTCCTGGAGCTTGCGGACGGTGGAGCGGGGACCGTCGCAGCCGACCAGATAGCTGCCGCGCCACCAGGTGCCGCCGGGGCCGCGGGTGTGGGCCGTGACGCCGGACGTCTCCTGCTCGATGCCGTCCAGACGGCTGTCCACCGCGATCCTGACCAGCGACTCACGGGCCAGCGCGGTACGCAGGACACCGGTCAGCTCGTGCTGGGCGATGTGCAGGGGCGCCGGATCGGCGGCGCCGAACTCGACCTCGCGCGTCACCTGCTTGCGCCGCATCGACCGCCATCCGGCCCAACGCAGCCCCGGGCCCGTCAGGGACGTGCCGGTCAGCCGCTCGACGAGCGCGACGGTGTCCTCGGTCAGGACGACGGTGCGCGCGGGGCGGGGTTCGTCCCTGCCCGGGCCTTCGTCGAGAACGACACAGGGCACCTCCTGCCGCGCCAGCGCCAGGGCGAGCGTGAGCCCGACGGGCCCCGCTCCGGTGATGATCACCGGGTCCACGGCGCGGTGCCCCCTGCCTGTGACGGTGTCCCGGGGGACGCGGGTGAACAGGACGTTTGAGCGAGGTGCACGGTCACAGAACGTATGCAACCTATTGCCGCTGCTTGCGTCAAGTGACGGAGGCCGTGGCGATCATGCCACGGCCTCCGTCGATGGTCCTACAAGCTGTTCCGGCGTCAGAAGCTGGCACCGCCCGTGCCGGCTCCCGCGTTCGGCTGGTTGTCGTCCGCCGTGAGCACCGCGCCCGTCGACTTCTTCGCTCGCCGCAACCGCCGCTCCAGCCAGCTCGCGAAGCTCGTGAGGGCGAAGTTGATCGCGATGAAGATGAGGGCCACCACCGTGAAGCTGGCGATGGTGTTGGCACCGTAGTAGGCGCTCATCGTGTTGGCCGACGACAGCAGCTCGGAGAAGGTGAGGATCGCGCCACCGAGGGCGGTGTCCTTCACGATCACGACGAGCTGGCTCACGATGGCCGGCAGCATCGCGGTGACCGCCTGCGGCAGCAGGATCAGCCGCATGACCTGGCCCTTGCGCAGACCGATCGCCATCGCGCCCTCGGCCTGGCCCTTGGGCAGCGCCAGGATGCCCGCTCGGACGATCTCGGCTAGGACCGAGGCGTTGTACAGCACCAGGCCGGTGACGACCGCGTACAGCGGACGGTCGTCGGAGCTGACGTCGGTGTACTCCGAGAACAGGGCCAGCCCGAAGATCATCAGGACCAGCACCGGGATGGATCGGAAGAACTCGACCACGATCGCGGCGGGGATACGGACCCAGCGGTGGTCAGACAGCCGCGCGATACCGAGCACGGCACCGAGCGGAAGGGCGATGACCACCGCGAGCGCGGCCGCCTTGAGCGTGTTCTCCAGGCCCGGCCAGATGTACGTCGACCAGGGCTCGCCGCTGGTGAAGAACATCTCCCACTTGGCCCACTCCAGCTGGCCCTTGTCGGAGAGCGTGCTGAAGACCCACCACAGCACCGCGGCGAGGACGACGAAGAAGACGATCGTGAGCAGGATGTTGCGCCGCTTGGCCCGCGGGCCCTGGGCGTCGTAGAGAAGGGAACTCATCGCTTCACCGCCACCTTCTTGCCCAGCCAGCCGAGGATCAGACCGGTCGGCAGCGTCAGGACCACGAACACGAGGGCGATGACCGCCGAGATCAGCAGCAGCTGGGCCTCGTTCTCGATCATCTCCTTCATCAGCAGCGCCGTTTCGGCGACGCCGATGGCAGCGGCCACCGTGGTGTTCTTGATGAGCGCGATCAGGACGTTCGCCAGGGGAACGACCGAGGAACGGAACGCCTGGGGCAGCACCACGTGCCGCAGCACCTGGCCGAAGCTGAGCCCGAGCGCGCGGGCCGCCTCCGCCTGCCCGACGGGCACCGTGTTGATGCCGGAACGCAGCGCCTCACACACGAAAGCCGAGGTGTACAGGATCAGGCCGAGCACCGCGAGCCGGAAGTTGATCGTCTCGAAGTCGTCTCCGCCACCGAGCGTGATCCCGAGCGTCTGGTTCAACCCCAGCGACGCGAACAGGATGATCACCGTCAGCGGGATGTTCCGGACGATGTTCACGTACGCGGTCCCGAAGCCGCGCATCAACGGCACGGGGCCGACCCGCATGGCCGCCAGTACAGTGCCCCAGATCAGGGAGCCGACGGCTGACAGCACAGCGAGCTGCACCGTCGTCCAGATGGCCCCCGTCAGGTCGTAATCCTGAAGAAAGTCGAACACGATCTCCCGCGCTTCCGCGTGTAGGGATGCCCGCCCCGGTGCGCCGCCCCTTCCGGCAGGCGGCGCACCCTGTCAGGCCCGGCCTCAGCTCTTGACGTCGCCGATCTTCGGCGCCGGCTCGTTCTTGTAGTCGGCCGGACCGAAGTTGTCCGTGACGGCCTTGTCCCAGGCGCCGTCGGAGACCATCGCCTCGAGCGCGTCGTTGATCTTGGCCTTGAGGTCGCTGCCCTTCTTGACGCCGATGCCGTAATTCTCGTTGGTCATCTTGAAGCCGCCGAGCTTGAACTTGCCCTTGAACTGCGACTGCGAGGCGTAACCGGCGAGGATCGAGTCGTCCGTCGTCAGCGCGTCGATGGCGCCGTTCTGGAGACCGGTCAGACAGGCGGAGTACGTCGGGTAGTTCTGGAGCTGGGCCTTGGGGGCCAGCTTCTCCTTGACGTTCTGCGCCGAGGTGGAGCCGGTGACCGAGCAGAGCTTGGCGTCGTTCAGGTCCCCCGGCGCCTTGATCTTGTCGTCGTCGGCGCGCAGCAGCACGTCCTGGTGGGCGAGCAGGTACGGGCCGGCGAAGTCGACCTTCTCCTCGCGGGCCGGGGTGATCGAGTACGTGGCGGCGATGAAGTCGACGTCACCGCGCTGGAGCATGGTCTCGCGGTCGGCGCTCTTCGACTCCTTCCACTCGATCTGGTCCTCGGTGTAGCCGAGCTTCTTGGCGACGTACGTGGCGACGTCGACGTCGAAGCCCGCGTAGCCGTCCGGGGTCTTCTGGCCGAGGCCCGGCTGGTCGAACTTGATGCCGATGGAGATCTTCTTGTTCCCGCCGGACGAGCCGCTGTCGCCGCTGTCGTCGTCGGAGCCGCACGCGGTGGCGGCGAGGGCGAGGGCGAGCACGGCGGCCGAGGCGGCGGAGACCTTGCGAAGCTTCATGGTGGACTTCCTTTGACTGTGATCAGGCGATCAGGTGTTCAGATGATCGGGCGATCGGGCGCGGGAGGTGGGCCGGACGTGGCACGGGCGATGCCGGACGCCGGGCCGCTCCGGGCCTCAGTGGTGCAGGATCTTCGACAGGAAGTCCTTGGCACGGTCGCTGCGCGGGTTGCTGAAGAACTGGTCCGGCGTGGCCTCTTCGACGATGCGGCCGTCCGCCATGAACACCACGCGGTTCGCCGCCGACCTGGCGAAGCCCATCTCGTGCGTGACGACCACCATCGTCATGCCGTCCTGCGCGAGCTGCTTCATGACCTCGAGGACCTCGTTGATCATCTCGGGGTCGAGCGCCGACGTGGGCTCGTCGAAGAGCATGACCTTCGGGTCCATCGCCAGCGCCCGCGCGATGGCGACGCGCTGCTGCTGACCGCCGGAGAGCTGGGCGGGGTACTTGTCCGCCTGGGCGCCCACGCCGACCCGGTCGAGCAGGGCGCGGGCCTTCTCCTCGGCCTTCTTGGCGTCGGTCTTGCGGACCTTGACCTGACCCAGGGTCACGTTCTCGAGCACGGTCTTGTGCGCGAAGAGGTTGAAGGACTGGAACACCATGCCGACGTCCGCCCGCAGCCGCGCCAGCTCCCTGCCCTCCGCGGGCAGGGGCTTGCCGTCGATCGCGATCGATCCCGAATCGATGGTCTCCAGGCGGTTGATGGTGCGGCACAGCGTGGACTTGCCGGACCCGGAGGGCCCGATGACCACGACGACCTCGCCGCGGGTGATCGTCAGGTCGATGTCCTGGAGCACGTGCAACGCGCCGAAGTGCTTGTTGACGCTCTTCAGGACGACCAGTTCGCCGGTAGGGGCCTTGTCTTCCTTGGCCACCGATACTTCGGTCATCGCTCTCGGGCTCCGTCCTCCTCGGTTTCGGAGGACAGTAGTAACCCCAAGTGATGTACGTCTCCATATCTGAGGTGAATCTGAGCATCACGATCCGATAGCAATCGGACACGAGTCGCAGCGCGGGTGAGCAGGGCCCACACCGGCCGGATAACTTCGAGCGGCCGCAACCGGAAGCCCCTTGACGCCGTCCCTGTCCATCAGCGTCACTGCACAGGGCGCACACGCGCGTGCCACCCTGCCCCCGCGGTACGTACGGCCGATGAACCGAAAGGAGCCCGGATGAGACTGCTGCTCGTCGAGGACGACAACCACGTGGCCGCCGCACTGTCCGCGATCCTCGCACGGCACGGCTTCGACGTCACCCACGCGCGCAGCGGCGAAGAGGCACTCCAGGCGCTCGTCCCCGACGGCGACGGCTTCGGCGTCGTCCTCCTCGACCTCGGCCTTCCCGACCAGGACGGCTACGAGGTGTGCGGCAAGATCCGCAAGCTCACCAGCACCCCCGTCATCATGGTCACCGCCCGTTCCGACGTCCGCTCCCGCATCCACGGCCTGAGCCTCGGCGCCGACGACTACGTGGTCAAGCCGTACGACACCGGGGAACTGCTCGCCCGCATCCACGCGGTGAGCCGGCGCACCGCCCACGAGGACGCCACCGGGAGCACCGAGACCGTCGTTCGCCTGGGGGCCGTGCGCATCGAGCTGCCGACGCGCCAGGTGACCGTGGACGATTCGGTCGTCCAACTGACCCGCAAGGAGTTCGATCTCCTCGCCCTCCTCGCCCAGCGTCCCGGCGTGGTCTTCCGCCGCGAGCAGATCATCAGCGAGGTCTGGCGCACCAGCTGGGAGGGGACCGGCCGCACCCTGGAGGTGCACGTCGCCTCACTGCGCGCCAAGCTCGGCATGCCCGCGCTCATCGAGACCGTCCGCGGCGTCGGCTACCGCCTCGTCGCCCCCGCCGAATAGCGGCGCCGGGTGAGCACCCGCCTGCTTCCGCTGCTCATCGTCCTGATGGCGGCCGTCCTGCTCGCGCTCGGCGTTCCGCTCGGCGTGAGCGTCGCCCGCGCGGAGCAGCAGAAGGTCGTCATCGACCGCATAGACGACACCGCGCGCTTCGCCGCCCTCGCCCAGTTCGTCACCGAGGACGCGCTCGGCGGCTCCCGCCTCACCACCACCGACGAGCGCCTGGAGACCCTGCAGACCGAGCTGAACAGCTACTACGACGTGTACGACATCAGGGCCGGCGTCTTCTACCGCAACAAGAAGCCGATGGCCAACGGACCGACGACCTGGTTCCTGCCCCACGAGGGCGAGGTCCGCGACTCCTTCGACGAGGCACTGCTCAGCCGCCGCAGCCACGACCCGCGGCAGGTCTGGCCGTGGGAGGACGGCCGGCTCGTGGTCGCCTCGCCGGTCATCCGGGACGGGGACGTCGTCGCGGTCGTCGTCACGGAATCGCCCACCGAACGGATGCGGTCACGCACCCTGCGCGGCTGGCTGCTCATCGGCGCCGGGGAGATCGCCGCGATGCTGCTCGCCGTCGGCGCGGCGCTGCGGCTGACCGGCTGGGTGCTCAGGCCGGTGCGCGTCTTGGACGCCACCACCCACGACATCGCCACCGGGCGGCTCAAGTCCCGGGTCGCGCCCGCCGGGGGGCCGCCGGAGCTGCGGCGGCTCGCCAGGTCGTTCAACGAGATGGCCGACCACGTGGAGGACGTACTGGAACAGCAGCGCGCCTTCGTCGCCGACGCCTCGCACCAGTTGCGCAACCCGCTGGCCGCGCTGCTGCTCCGCATCGAGCTGCTCGCCCTCGAACTGCCCGAGGGCAACGAGGAGATCGCCTCCGTCCAGACCGAGGGCAAACGCCTGGCCCGGGTCCTGGACGACCTGCTCGACCTGGCGCTGGCCGAGCACAGCGCGGCCGACCTCGGCGTCACCGACGTCGGCTCGCTGGCCGCCGAGCGGGTGGCCGCCTGGTCACCGACGGCCGAGGCCAAGGGCGTACGGCTGGTGGGGGAGTGTCCGCCGGCCACGGGCTGGGCCGACCCGGTGAGCCTGTCCAGCGTCCTGGACGCCGTCATCGACAACGCGGTGAAGTTCACGCCGCCGCAGGAGACCGTCCGCGTCGAGGCCGCCTCCACCGGGGGCGTCGCGACCGTCGTCGTCACCGACAACGGGCCCGGGCTCACCGACGAGGAGCTCGCGCGCGTGGGTGACCGTTTCTGGCGCAGCGGACGGCACCAGAACATCAAGGGGTCCGGGCTCGGCCTGTCCATCTGCCGGGCGCTGCTCGCGGCGGGCGACGGCACGATCTCCTTCGGCCACCACGCGCCGCACGGCCTGGAGGTGACGGTGACCGTGCCCAGGACGGCACCGGCCTCGGGGGACGGAACCGCGGGTTCCTACGGTTTGACCGACCGGTAGTAGCGTCGCGCGCCCTCCTGCAGCTCCAGCGGGTCGGTGTAGATCGCGGTCCGCAGGTCTACCAGCTGCGCCGAGTGGACGTCCGCGCCGATGCGGTCCCGGCTGTCCAGCACGGTGCGGGTCAGCCACTCGGTGAGCCGCGGATCCATGTCCGCGCGGGTGACCAGCAGGTTGGAGACCGCCATGGTGGGCACGACGGCGCCGTTCTGGACGGCGGGGTAGGCGGACTCCGGCATGTTCGTCGTGCGGTAGTAGCGGGTCGCGCCGCCGGAGTCGTGCAGTTTCGAGACCAGGTCCGCGCCGATCGGCACGAACCGGCAGGCGGCTTCCGCGGCGATCTCCTTGAGCCCGTCCGTCGGCACCCCGCCCGACCAGAAGAACGCGTCGAGCTGCGTGCCGAGCCGCTCGGGGCCGCTGTCGATCCCGTCCGCGCTGGGTGTGATGTCCGTCTCGGGATCGATGCCGGCGGCCTCCAGCAGCCGGGTGGCGATCAGCCGGACCCCCGAGTCAGGCAGCCCGATGGCGACCCGCTTGCCGCGCAGGTCGGCCACCGACTGGATGTCCGAGTGGACCGGCACCACCAGTTGCACGTAGTCGTCGTAGAGACGGGTGACCCCGCGCAGTTCCTCGGCACCGGGACCGCCGGCGAGCTTGTACGTCTCCACCGCGTCGGCCGCGGCGATCGTGAAGTCGGCCTTCCCGGACGCCACCCGCTCGACGTTCTCCTGCGAACCCGCGCTGGTCATCAGCCGCACGTGCAGGTCGGGCATGTCCGCCTGCAACTCGTCGCGCAGCATGGCGCCGTACTTCTGGTAGACACCCGCGCGGGTGCCCGTGCTGATGGTGATCGTCCCGCGCGGTGGCTCCTCGCCCAGCGGCAGCAGCCACCACAGCAGCAGCCCGAGCGCGACGGCCGCGGCACCCGCCCCGAGCAGGGCCCGGCGTCCGCCGATACGGGAGAGCAGTGTGGACATGCCCGCGATCCTGCCAGCAGGCAACCCGCGCTGACCAGGGGCGGACATACACCGGCCGCCCGGTTGTCGGTGGTGGTCGATAGAGTCGTCCGCATGAGCAGCGCCTCACCTGTCGAACTCGTCCGCGCCTTCCACCTCGCCTTCGGGCTGGACGTCCGCAGTGCCCCCACCGAGATCGAGCCCGAGGCGGCCGCGTTGCGCGGGAAGCTGCTGGCCGAGGAGGCCGCCGAGGTGGCCGAGGTGTCGGTGGCCGGTCCGCTCGACCACCTCGCGCAGGAGCTGGCCGACGTGGTCTACGTGGCGTACGGCACGGCCCTGGTGCACGGCATCGACCTGGACGCGGTCATCGCCGAGGTCCACCGCTCGAACATGAGCAAGCTGGGCCCCGACGGCCGGATCAGCCGCCGGGCCGACGGCAAGGTCCTCAAGGGCGACCACTACGCGGCACCGGACGTCGCGGGGGTCCTGCGCCGCCAGGGATGGACGCCGCCGACGCCTTCGACGCCCTCGATGCAGGCGACCGGCAGGGCCGGGCAGGCAACGGAGACCGGGGAGCTCACCAGCCGCTGACCCGCCCGGACGCCCCGCCCGGAGGCGACAAGCAACGACCCCGGCGCCACACACCGGGGTCGTGTCCCACAGAGGGAACAGTGGGAACAGAGGGAACAGAGAAAACAGAGGGAACAGCGGGAACCGCTCAGTCCCCCACCGCCGCCTCCGCCACCCCCACCGACGCCTCCGCCGCCCCCGCCGGCTGCGCCGCCCCGTCGGGGACGCCGCCCGGCCGGCCGGGACCGACCCGGCGGCGTATCAGCCGGGTCGCCAGCGGCTCGGTGAAGCGGGCGGTGAGCGGCCCGAGGACGACCAGGATCAGGACGTACGCCGTCGCCAGCGGGCCCAGGGACGGTTCGATGCCGGCCGACACCGCGAGCTGCGCGATGACGATCGAGAACTCGCCGCGCGCCACCAGCGCACCGCCCGCGCGCCAGCGCCCCTTGACGGAGATCCCTGCGCGCCGTGCCGCCCAGTACCCGGTGGCGATCTTCGTCACGGCGGTGAGCACGGCCAGCGCGAGCGCGGGCAGCAGCACCGGGGGAATGCTGGCCGGGTCGGTGTGCAGCCCGAAGAAGACGAAGAAGACCGTCGCGAACAGGTCCCGCAGCGGGCTCAGCAGCGTGTGCGCGCCCTCCGCGACCTCCCCGGACAGCGCGATGTCCACCAGGAAGGCGCCCACCGCCGCCGACACCTGAAGCTGCTGCGCGACACCCGCGACGAGGATCGTCAGACCCAGCACCACCAGCAGCAGCTTCTCCGGGTCGTCGCTGGAGACGAACCGCGAGATGACCCGGCCGTAACGCACCGCCACGAAGAGGACGATGCCCGCCGCGGCCAGCGCGACCGCCAGCGTGATGCTGCCGGTCATCAGCCCGGCCCCGGCCACCAGGGCCGTGACGATCGGCAGGTACACGGCCATCGCCAGGTCCTCCAGGACCAGCACGCTCAGGATCACCGGGGTCTCCCGGTTGCCGACCCGGCCCAGATCGTTCAGCACCTTGGCGATCACGCCGGACGACGAGATCCACGTCACCCCGGCGAGGACCACGGCCGCCACCGGCCCCCAGCCCAGCAGCAGCGCGGCGATCGCGCCCGGCACGGCGTTGAGCGCGCAGTCGACGAGACCCGCCGGGTAGTGCGACTTGAGGCGGGTGCCCTCCTCCAGCTCAAGCGGGTCGCCGACCGGGTCCCCGCCGACCTGCGCGACGAGGTGTCCCTGGCGCAGGAGGCCACCCGGGCCGGCCTCGTCGAGATCCGCCGGATCGCCCGCCGGCTGCGCCCCGGCGTCCTGGAGGAGCTCGGCCTCGCCAGCGCCCTGCGCTCGCTCGCCGCCGAGTTCACCCACCACGGGCTGACCGTCCAGCGCCAGGTCCCGAGCGACGTGCCCCCGCTCGCCCCCGAGGCGGAATTGGTGCTCTACCGGGTCGCCCAGGAGGGTCTGACCAACACCGCCCGCCACTCCGGCGCCGACCGCGCGGTACTCACCCTGCGCCCGCTGCCCGACGGCGTGGAACTGCTCGTCCGGGACAACGGCGGCGGACTCGGCGCGGCCGCCGAGGGCGCGGGCATCCGCGGGATGCGCGAGCGGGCGCTGCTGATCGGCGCCGGGATCCACTTCGGGACCGCCCCCGGCGGGGGCACCGACGTCCGCCTGCGCGTCCCCGCCCCACCGGGGGACCGCACCGCGGACAGAACCGGAGACCGCCCCTGATGTCCGACCGGCCCCCGATCCGCGTCCTGCTCGCCGACGACCACACCCTCGTACGCCGCGGAGTCCGCCTCATCCTCGACGGCGAACCGGACCTGACGGTGGTCGCCGAGGCCGGTGACGGAGCCGAAGCGGTCGCGGCCGCACGGGCCACCGACGTCGACCTGGCCGTCCTGGACGTCGCCATGCCCCGCATGACCGGCCTCCAGGCGGCCCGCGAACTCTCCCGCCGCCGGCCCGAGCTGCGCATCCTCATCCTGACCATGTACGACAACGAGCAGTACTTCTTCGAGGCCCTCAAGGCCGGGGCCTGCGGATACGTCCTCGAGTCCGTCGCCGACCGGGACCTGGTCGAGGCGTGCCGGGCGGCGGTGCGCGACGAACCGTTCATCTACCCCGGCGCCGAACGCGCCCTGGTCCGCTCCTACCTCGACCGCATGGGGGGCGGCGGCGGACTGCCCGAGCGGCCCATCACCGAGCGCGAGGAGGAGATCCTCAAGCTCGTCGCCGAGGGCCACACCTCCAGGGAGATCGGCGAGCTGCTGTTCATCAGCGCCAGGACCGTCGAACGCCACCGCGCCAACCTCCTCCGGAAGCTCGGCGTACGCGACCGCCTGGAGCTGACCCGGTACGCGATCCGCGCGGGCCTCATCGCGCCCTGACCTGCCCTGACCAGCGCGGTCCCCGGTTGTCCACAGGCGGCCCGGGCCATCACCGCCGACCGCCTACCCTTAGTGCCATGAGCAGCATCGACCGGAGCCAGTCAGTGGGCGGCACACGCACCTATGAAGTACGCACCTACGGGTGCCAGATGAACGTCCACGACTCCGAGCGATTGTCCGGGCTGCTGGAGGACGCCGGTTACGTCCGCGCCCCCGAGGACGCCGACGGCGACGCGGACGTCGTCGTCTTCAACACCTGCGCCGTCCGGGAGAACGCCGACAACAAGCTGTACGGCAACCTCGGCCGCCTCGCCCCGAGGAAGGCGAGCCGCCCCGGCATGCAGATCGCGGTCGGCGGCTGCCTGGCCCAGAAGGACCGCGACACCATCGTCCAGCGTGCCCCCTGGGTGGACGTCGTCTTCGGCACGCACAACATCGGCAAGCTCCCCGTGCTGCTGGAGCGCGCCCGCGTCCAGGAGGAGGCGCAGGTCGAGATCGCCGAGTCCCTGGAGGCGTTCCCGTCCACCCTGCCCACCCGCCGCGAGAGCGCCTACGCGGCCTGGGTCTCCATCTCCGTCGGCTGCAACAACACCTGTACCTTCTGCATCGTCCCCGCGCTGCGCGGCAAGGAGAAGGACCGCCGCCCCGGCGACGTCCTCGCCGAGGTCGAGGCCCTGGTCGCCGAGGGCGTCAGCGAGATCACCCTGCTCGGGCAGAACGTCAACGCGTACGGCTCCGACATCGGCGACCGCGAGGCCTTCAGCAAGCTGCTGCGCGCCTGCGGCTTCATCGACGGCCTGGAGCGGGTCCGCTTCACCTCCCCGCACCCGCGCGACTTCACCGACGACGTCATCGCCGCGATGGCCGAGACGCCGAACGTGATGCCGCAGCTGCACATGCCGCTCCAGTCCGGCTCCGACCCGGTGCTCAGGGCGATGCGCCGTTCCTACCGCCAGGAGCGCTACCTCGGGATCATCGAGAAGGTCCGCGCCGCCATCCCGCACGCCGCGATCACCACCGACATCATCGTGGGCTTCCCCGGCGAGACCGAGGAGGACTTCGAGCAGACCCTGCACGTGGTCCGCGAGGCCCGCTTCGCCCAGGCCTTCACCTTCCAGTACTCCAAGCGGCCCGGCACCCCGGCCGCCGAGATGGACGCCCAGATCCCCAAGGCCGTCGTCCAGGAGCGGTACGAGCGCCTGGTCGCCCTCCAGGAGGAGATCTCCTGGGAGGAGAACAAGAAGCAGGTCGGCCGCACCCTGGAGCTGATGGTCGCCGAGGGCGAGGGCCGCAAGGACGGCGCCACCCACCGTCTCTCCGGCCGCGCCCCCGACAACCGCCTCGTGCACTTCACCAAGCCTGACCAGGAGGTCCGCCCGGGCGACGTCGTCACGGTCGAGATCACCTACGCCGCCCCGCACCACCTGCTCGCCGAGGGCGCCGTCCTCGACGTGCGGCGCACCCGCGCGGGCGACGCCTGGGAGAAGCGCAACGCGGCCGAGCAGGCCAAGCCCGCGGGTGTGATGCTGGGCCTGCCCAAGATCGGCGTCCCCGAGCCCCAGCCGGCCCTGGCGGGCGGCTGCGGCTGCGACTGACCCCAGACGGCCCCCCCGGGGGATGGCCGACTCCCGGGGGATGACTGACCCAGGGCGTGCGGCCCCCCCGCGCGGAGGCGGGGCTACGCTGCCGATCATGCTTGTCGCCGCCGCCGTCTGTCCCTGCCCGCCGCTCCTTGTGCCCGAGGTCGCCGCGGGCGCCGCACCCGAGCTGGACGCCGCCCGCGCCGCGTGCGCGGACGCGCTGGGCGTGCTCGCCGCCGCCCGGCCCGACCGGCTCGTGGCCGTCGGCCCCGCGGACCGCGCCGGGCCCGAGACCTACCCGCAGGGGACGCGGGGCTCGTTCCGCGGCTTCGGTGTGGACGTCGACGTACGCCTCGGCGCCGGTACGGGGGCGCCGGACGGGCCGGAGCTGCCGTACGGGCTCGCCGTCGGTGCCTGGCTGCTCGGGCGGACCGGGTGGTCCGACGGTCCCGTCGAGGGCGTCGGCGTGGGGCAGACCCTCGACGCCGGGCACTGCGCCGCCCTCGGGCGGGACCTCGCCGCGCGGGCCGGGCGGGTGGCGCTGCTGGTGCTGGGCGACGCGAGCGCGTGCCGCACCCTCAAGGCGCCCGGGTATCTCGACGAGCGGGCGGCGCCCTTCGACGCCGAGGCGGGGCGCGCGCTGGGCGCGGCGGACCTGGCCGCCCTCGCCGCGCTGGACGCCGTACTGGCCCGCGAGCTGAAGGTGTCCGGCCGGGCCCCTTGGCAGGTCCTCGCGGGCGCGGCCGAAGGCACGGACCTCACCGGCACGCTGCTGTACGAGGACGCGCCGTACGGGGTGGGGTACATCGCGGCGGCCTGGTCGTAGCGGGGCTGTTCGTCACCGCCCTGTTCGTCACCGCCGTGGAGAACGCGCGCGGACGGCCCGGAGCGACGCGTTGATCCGCTCCGCGACCGTCCGCCGCCGCGCCGGGGCCGGTGTCGCCGGTGTCAGGAAGCCGGAGGCGGCCCGGCGGGCGGGGTCGCACCGGGAGTGCCGGGCGTGCCCGGCGTGCCCGGCGTCGCCCCTCCGTCCTTGCCTCCGTCGTCCCTGTGGGCGAGGCGGTCCCTGGCGCCCTTGGCCTTCTCCGTACCCGTCTGGATGCGATCGCTGTACTTGCCCTTGGTCTTCTCGTCGACGGTGCGCGCCACCTTGTCGAGACCGCGGTCGATCTTGTCCCCGTGCTGCTGGGCGAGGTCGGAGACCTTGCCCTTCGCCGGTTCCAGTTTGGCCTTCAAGTTGTCCAGCAGACCCATGGTTCGCCTTCCCTCACGGGGCAGTCAGGTGCGGGCGCCCTTGTCGGCCTCGTTGTCGACGGCCTCCCCGGCGGACTGCTGCTTGGGGATGTCGACCGCCTCCGGATCACCGGCCTCCGCCGGCTCCTCCGGAGCCTCGGTGTTCCGGGGCCCGGCGTCGGCCGTGTCCGTGGCCTCCGCCGTCTTCTCCTCCGCCGTGGACCCGGTCTCCGGGAGGTTGGCCCCCGCCTCGGCGGCCGACGCCTCCTCGGTCGTCTTCGACCTCCGTAGAAGCCGTGCAAAAACGCCCATATCAACTCCATACGTTACTCGTGCGGGCGAAGTCCCGCGGTGTCCGGTGCGCCCGTTCGCGTGGCCGGGGACCCGGCCCCGGCGCTCCGGGGAGCCGGAACCTCGCAACGGGCAACGACCCCGGACGCGCGCCGTCACGTAACTCGTTCGAGGGCGAGGTGAGAGGTTTGCGAGACTGTCGCGGTGAGCAGCGCACGCACCGCCCCCCGCGTCATCGCCGTAGTCGGACCCACCGCGGCCGGAAAGTCCGATCTAGGGGTCTTCCTGGCCCGACGCCTGGGCGGTGAAGTCGTCAACGCAGACTCCATGCAGCTCTACCGTGGGATGGACATCGGCACCGCCAAGCTGACCCCGGTGGAACGCGACGGCGTCCCGCACCACCTGCTCGACATCTGGGACGTGACCGTCACCGCCTCCGTCGCCGAGTACCAGCGCCTCGCGCGGGAGCGGATCGACGCGCTGCTCGCCGAGGGACGCTGGCCGGTCCTCGTCGGCGGCTCCGGCCTCTACGTCCGCGGCGCGGTCGACAACCTGGAGTTCCCCGGCACCGACCCCGAGGTCAGGGCCCGGCTGGAGGAGGAGCTGCAGCTGCACGGCTCGGGCGTGCTGCACGCGCGCCTGGCCGCCGCCGACCCCGAGGCCGGCCGGGCGATCCTGCCGAGCAACGGGCGCCGGATCGTACGCGCCCTGGAGGTGATCGAGATCACCGGCAGGCCCTTCACCGCCAACCTCCCCGGCCACGACTCCATCTACGACACCGTGCAGATCGGCGTCGACGTGGCCCGCCCCGAACTGGACGAGCGCATCGCCCTGCGCGTCGACCGCATGTGGGAGGCCGGTCTCGTCGACGAGGTGCGCGCACTGGAGGCGCAGGGGTTGCGCGAGGGGCGTACGGCGTCGCGCGCGCTCGGCTACCAGCAGGTGCTCGCGGCGCTCGCCGGCGCCTGCACGATGGACGAGGCGCGCACCGAGACCGTCCGTGCCACCAAACGCTTCGCGCGCCGCCAGGATTCATGGTTCAGGCGCGACCCGCGGGTGCACTGGTTGAGTGGGGGTGTGGCGGATCGCACGGAACTTCCGCGACTCGCCCTGTCGTTGGTCGAACGACCGGTTACAGCCTGATCACGTGATGGCATCGGGACGCCCCGGCCGTCCTCCGGGCTTTCGGCGGCGTGCCATCATCGAGCTTCGATCGACCGAGTGAGTCCTGAGTTGGGAGGGCGCGTGGCGATGGAGGCCGGCCCTCGTGACACCGCACCGAGCACCGAGCACCTGACCGCCGACCACGGCGGTCCGGAGCCGGACGGCGCCTCCCTGACCCCCGACGGCCCCGACGAGCCGCCCCTGGGCGTCACCCCCGACGGTCCCGAGCCGGACGAGATGTACGGCGCCGAGGTCGAGGTCGAGCTGCGCCCCCAGCGGCGGCTGCGGATCTGGCAGCTCGCGCCCATCGTGTGCCTGGCCGCGGTCGGCTCCCTGATGTTCGCCTTCCCGCTCGCCTTCGACTTCGGCGACAGCGGCGCCGTGATCGCCATGCTCGGGCTGCTGATCTGCTCGTGCGCGGCCGGCTGGGGCATGATGGCCGCCCGCCGCGTCGGCTACACCTGGCCGGGCCTGCCCCAGCGCGGCTCGGACCGCCGCGCCGACTGGCGGATGATCGCCGTGTACGCCCTCGCGGTCGCCACCGTCGTGGTGCTGGCCGTGTGGCGCGTCGCCCGCCTGCGCGGCTGACCCGGCCGCCGGGCCGCCTGTCTTGCCCGTCGCCCGGCTGATCCGTCCGCCGCGCCGCTTGGCCCACCCGCCGGCGGCCTGACCCGCCCCGCCTCGGCCGTCCGGCTTGCTCGCCGTGCCGCCTGCCGCGTCCCGCTGCCCGCCGGGTCGCCTGCCTGCCCACCGCCTGGCTGCCTTGTCCTCGGCAGCCTGATCGCGTCCGTCGGCGTCCTGTCCGGCCCTGCTGCCCGCCGCGCCCCCTGTCGTGCCCGTCGCCCGGGTGAGCTCGCCGTCGGTAGCCCGCCCCGCCCCCGCTGCCCGCCCCGCCGGTCTCCGGGGCGGTCGCCGGTGCTCGCCGTCCCGGCGTGCCCACCCGTACGATCGAGGGATGAGCACGCGGATCGCCTTCCTCAAGGGCCACGGCACCGAGAACGACTTCGTGATCGTCCCGGACCCGGAGAACGCCCTCGACCTGCCCCCGGCCGCCGTCGCCCTGCTGTGCGACCGCCGCGCGGGCGTCGGCGGCGACGGACTGCTGCACGTGGTGCGGTCCGCGGCCCACCCCGAGGCCCGGCACCTGGCCGCCGAGGCGGAGTGGTTCATGGACTACCGCAACGGCGACGGCTCGGTCGCCGAGATGTGCGGCAACGGCGTCCGGGTCTTCGCCCGCTACCTCCAGCGCGCCGGACACGCCGGCGAGGGCGACCTCGCCGTCGCCACGCGCGGGGGCGTCAAGACCGTGCACCTCGCGAAGAACGGGGACGTCACCGTCGGCATGGGCCGCGCCCTGCTCCCCGAGGGCGACGTCACGGTGCGCGTGGACGACCGCAGCTGGCCCGCCCGCAACGTGAACATGGGCAACCCGCACGCGGTCGCCTTCGTCGCCGACCTCACCCACGCGGGCGACCTGTACACCCCGCCGCCCTGCGAGCCCGCCGGGGCCTACCCGGACGGGGTCAACGTCGAGTTCGTCGTCGACCGCGGCCCCCGCCACGTCGCCATGCGCGTCCACGAGCGCGGCTCCGGGGAGACCCGTTCCTGCGGCACCGGCGCCTGCGCCGTGGCCGTCGCCACCGCCCGCCGCGACGGTACCGACCCGGCCGTCACCGGCACCCCGGCGACGTACACCGTGGACGTACCCGGCGGCACCCTCGTGATCACCGAGCGGCCCGACGGCGAGATCGAGATGACCGGCCCCGCCGTCATCGTCGCCGAGGGAGAGTTCGACTCCGCGTGGCTGGAAGGGGTACTCGCCTGAACCACGACAGGGAGAGCCGCGAGAGGGTGAACCACAGCCCGGACCATGACACTCAGTGCGAAAACGTAAACCCCGAGTCCATCGCTCGAATGGGTGATCCGTTTCACGCTCGGCGAGAGGCGGTCGGCCGCACGTGATGGGCTCGATAGCATCAAGCACCGGCCCGGACGGGGGAACGACACCATCCCCTGAGCCGCGTCCGCCTTGGGACACCCCGTCCGCCGGTCCGCGCAGCCGGAGGTGCCCATGAATGCGGAGGCCGTGAACCCAGCGAGCCCGGGCCCTGTGCCGCCCGCGGCCACCGGCGCCGTCACGCCGACGCCCCGCAGGAAGGCCCGCCCCCGGATCGACCTGCGCCGCCTCGGCCGCGCCGCGCTCCTGGGCACCGGCTCCGCCGCCCGCGGCCGGCTGCCCGACGCCATCAGCCATGTCGTCGAGGCCCACCGCGCCCACCACCCCGACGCCGACCTCGACCCGCTGCGCCGCGCCTATGTGCTGGCCGAGTCCTCCCACCGCGGCCAGATGCGCAAGAGTGGCGAGCCGTACATCACCCACCCCCTCGCCGTGACCCTGATCCTCGCCGAACTCGGCGCGGAGACCACCACCCTGACCGCCTCCCTCCTCCACGACACCGTCGAGGACACCGAGGTGACCCTCGATCAGGTCGGCGAGCAGTTCGGCGAGGAGGTCCGCTACCTCGTCGACGGCGTCACCAAACTGGAGAAGGTCGACTACGGCGCCGCCGCCGAGCCCGAGACCTTCCGCAAGATGCTCCTCGCCACCGGCAACGACGTCCGCGTGATGTCGATCAAACTCGCCGACCGGCTGCACAACATGCGCACCCTCGGCGTCATGCGCCGTGAGAAACAGGAGCGCATCGCCAAGGTCACCCGCGACGTCCTCATTCCGCTCGCCGAACGGCTCGGCGTCCAGGCGCTCAAGTCCGAGCTGGAGGACCTCGTCTTCGCGGTCACGCACCCCGAGGAGTACGCGCACACCAAGGAACTCGTCGCCGAGAACGCCGCCCGCGCGGACGACCCGCTCGCCGAGGTCGCCGACGAGGTGCGGGGCGTGCTCCGCGACGCCGACATCCCCGCCGAAGTCCTCATCCGGCCCCGGCACTTCGTCTCCGTGCACCGCGTCTCCCGCAAACGCGGGCGGCTGCGCGGCGCCGACTTCGGCCGCCTCCTGGTGCTCGTCCAGGAGGACGCCGACTGCTACGCCGTCCTCGGCGAGCTGCACACCTGTATGACGCCGGTCGTCTCGGAGTTCAAGGACTTCATCGCCGTCCCCAAGTTCAACCTGTACCAGTCGCTGCACACCGCGGTGGCCCGCGCGCGGGACGGCCAGGTCGTCGAGGTCCTCATCCGCACCCACCAGATGCACAAGGTCGCCGAGGCCGGCGTCGTCGCCCTCGGCAACCCCTACGCCCAGCCCGCCGAGGACCCGGGCGCGGGCGACGGCGAGCGCGTCGACCCGACCCGGCCCGGCTGGCTCTCCCGGCTGCTCGACTGGCAGCGCGGCGCGCCCGACCCCGACACCTTCTGGTCCACCCTGCGCGAGGACCTCGCCCAGGACCGCGAGATCACCGTCTTCCGCCCCGACGGCGGCACCCTCGGCCTCCCCGAGGGCGCCACCTGCGTCGACGCCGCCTACGCCCAGTACGGCGAGGACGCCCACGCGACGATGGGCGCGCGGGTCAACGGGCGGCTGGCGACCATGAGCACCGTGCTCCACGACGGCGACACCGTGCAACTCCTGATGGGCCAGGACCCCGCCTCCGAGCCCTCCAAGGAGTGGCTGGAGCACGCCCTCACGCCCGCCGCGCGGATCGCCATCCAGCGGCGGCTGGCGGCCCACCCGGCACCGGAGCCCGCGGCGGCGGAGGAACCGGTCCGTAAGTCCGCCGTAGGCGACACGCAGGCCCCGCGTCCCACGCCCGACGGCCCGGCCTCCCGACCCGCCGCCGACGTCCTCCTCGACACGCCGGACGCCACCGTACGGCTCGCCGGCTGCTGCACCCCCGTACCGCCCGACGACATCACCGGCTTCGCCGTACGCGGGGGAGTGGTGACCGTGCACCGCGCCCAGTGCCCCGTGGTGGCGCGGATGAAGGGCGCCGGGCGCGCGGAGGTCGGCGTGCGCTGGGGCGAGAGCAGTGAATGCCGGGTGACCCTGCTCGCCGAATCGTTCGGCCGCCCGCATCTGCTGGCCGACCTCACCGAGGCGATGGCCCTCGAAGGCGCCGAGATCGTCTCCGCGACCGTCGAGCCGCCCGACCGCCAACGCGTCCGGCACAGCTACACCGTCCTCCTCCCGGACGCGGCCCGGCTCCCCGCCCTCATGCGCGCCATGCGCGACGTGGCCGGCGTGTACGACGTGAGCAGGGCGCAGCCCCAGCCGACGGGGGCGTGAGAGGCCCCGCGAACGGACAGCTACCCGTTCGGGTGCCCCCGGCGCGCGCCGCCGCCGCGGCACCCGCCCGCGCTGATAGCCGTGGGGGATGCTGCACACCCCCCACCCCCCGACCGCGCCTTCCCTCGCGCGTGCCCGGCGCCGGCTCCGGGCCGCGGCACTGCTCGCCTCGGCCGTCTCCGTCTGCCTGGTCGCCGCGAGCGCCCCGCCGGCCCCGCTCGGCGTCGGCGACCGCCTCTTCCCGCACCTGGGCAACCCCGGCTACGACGTCGCGGCGTACGACCTGTCCTTCACCTACTCCGGGAAGAACAGCAAGCCGCTGAAGGCCGTCACCATCATCGACGCCCGGACGACGGCCGACCTGGACCGGATCAACCTCGACTTCGCCCACGGCAGCGTCGACTCCGTCGAGGTCGACGGGGAGCCCGCCGGCTTCGCGACCGCGGGCGAGGACCTCGTCGTCACCCCCGAGGACGCGCTCGACGAGGGCGAGTGGACGCGGATCACCGTGCGGCACAGCAGCGACCCCGTGTACACCGCGGACCGCCCCGGCGGCTGGGTGCGCACCACCGACGGCCTCGCGATGGCCAACCAGGCCGACGTCGCCCACCTGGTGTTCCCCTGCAACGACCACCCCTCCGACAAGGCCCGCTTCACCTTCCACGTCACCGCCCCCGACGGGCTCACGGCCGTCGCGAACGGACTGCCGACGGGCGTGGACCGCTCCGGCGGGTCGACCACCTGGACGTACCGCACCGCGCACCCCATGGCGACCGAACTCGCCCAGGTGTCCATCGGCCGCTCCACGGTGCTGCACCGCACCGGCCCGCACGGACTGCCGGTCCGGGACGTCGTCCCCACCGAGCACCGCGCGGCGCTCGAACCGTGGCTGGAGAAGACCCCCGACCAGATCGCCTGGATGGAGAAGAAGGTCGGCCGCTACCCCTTCGAGACGTACGGCCTGCTCATGGCCGACGCCACCACCGGCTTCGAACTCGAGACACAGACGCTCACCCTCTTCGAGCGCGAACTGTTCACCCAGCCCGCCTACCCCAAGTGGTACGTCGAGTCGATCATGGTGCACGAACTGGCCCACTCGTGGTTCGGCAACAGCGTCAGCCCGGCCACCTGGTCCGACCTGTGGCTCAACGAGGGACACGCCACCTGGTACGAGGCCCTGTACGCCGAAGAGACCGCCGGCAAGCCGATCGCGGAGCGTATGAAGGCCGCCTACGGCGCCTCCGACCGCTGGCGCACGGCGGGCGGACCGCCGGCCGCGCCCAAGCCCCCGAAGAACGGCGGCAAGACCGGCATCTTCCGCGCCAACGTCTACGACGGCTCCGCGCTCGTCCTCTACGCCCTGCGCCAGGAGATCGGCCGCCCCGCCTTCGAGCGCCTCGAAGCGGCCTGGGCGGCCCGCCACCGGGACGCCACCGCGACCACCGCCGACTTCGTGAGCCTCGCCTCCGAGATCTCCGGCCGCGACCTCGGCGACTTCCTCCATGCCTGGCTGTACGCCGCGAAGACCCCGCCGATGCCCGGGCACCCGGACTGGAAGCAGGTTCCCGCCGGGCAGCCCGTCCCCGCGGCGTCCCAGAAGACGCACGGGAAATAAGCCGGTGACGAGACGGCCCGTGCCGTGCGACCATCTTCGCAACGGCGCGGTACGGGCGGCCGGGAATCTCCCCGGCGGCTCGGGCGTTGAGCACTGTGTCGGAGCGGCACCGCCGCGCGACCCGCGACCCTCCTACGTAAGGATCCAATGACCTCCTCTTCTTCCCCCCAGGACACCACGCGTCTCGCGCAGACCTACCCCGAGGGCCTTCGGGCCGATGCCCTGATGGAAGAGGACGTCGCCTGGAGCCACGACACCGGCTCGAAGTGGGACGGCGAGCAGTTCGACCGCTCCGACCGCGCGGCGCTGCGCCGGGTGGCGGGCCTCTCCACCGAGCTGGAAGACGTCACCGAGGTCGAGTACCGCCAGCTCCGCCTGGAGCGGGTGGTCCTCGTCGGCGTCTGGACCTCGGGCACCGTACAGGACGCGGAGAACTCGCTGGCCGAGCTGGCCGCCCTCGCGGAGACCGCCGGCGCGCTCGTGCTCGACGGCGTCATCCAGCGCCGTGACAAGCCCGACGCCGCCACCTACATCGGCTCCGGCAAGGCCGAGGAGCTGCGGGACGTCGTCCTCGACACGGGCGCGGACACCGTCATCTGCGACGGTGAGCTGAGCCCCGGGCAGCTGATCCACCTAGAGGACGTCGTCAAGGTCAAGGTCATCGACCGCACCGCCCTGATCCTGGACATCTTCGCCCAGCACGCCAAGTCCCGTGAGGGCAAGGCGCAGGTCGCGCTCGCGCAGATGCAGTACATGCTGCCGCGGCTGCGCGGCTGGGGTCAGTCGCTGTCCCGGCAGATGGGCGGCGGCAAGGGCGGCGGCCTCGCCACCCGCGGTCCCGGTGAGACCAAGATCGAGACGGACCGGCGCCGCATCCGCGAGAAGATGGCGAAGATGCGCCGGGAGATCGCGGAGATGAAGACCGGCCGCGAGATCAAGCGCCAGGAGCGCAAGCGCCACAAGGTGCCCTCCGTCGCCATCGCGGGCTACACCAACGCCGGCAAGTCCTCGCTGCTCAACCGCCTCACCGGCGCGGGCGTGCTGGTGGAGAACGCGCTGTTCGCCACCCTCGACCCGACCGTGCGCCGCGCGGAGACGCCGAGCGGCCGCCTGTACACGCTGGCGGACACCGTCGGCTTCGTCCGGCACCTGCCGCACCACCTGGTCGAGGCGTTCCGCTCCACGATGGAGGAGGTCGGCGAGTCCGACCTGATCCTGCACGTGGTCGACGGTTCGCACCCGACCCCGGAGGAGCAGCTGGCCGCCGTGCGCGAGGTGATCAGGGAGGTCGGCGCCACCGACGTCCCCGAGATCGTCGTGATCAACAAGGCCGACATGGCGGACCCGCTGGTCCTCCAGCGCCTGATGCGGGTCGAGAAGCGGTCCATCGCCGTCTCGGCGCGCACGGGCCGCAACATCGACCAGCTCCTCGCCCTGATCGACAACGAGCTGCCGCGTCCCTCGGTCGAGATCGAGGCGCTCGTGCCGTACACCCACGGCAAGCTGGTCGCCCGCGCCCATGACGAGGGCGAGGTGATCTCCGAGGAGCACACCGCGGAGGGCACCCTGCTAAAGGTCCGGGTGCACGAGGAACTGGCGGCGGAACTGACGCCGTACGCCCCGGCGGCGCTGGCCTGACGCCCGCGCGGCCACGACCGAGGGCCCGCCCCCTGCCGAGCGCAGGGGGCGGGCCCTCGTCGCGCGCGGAGGGCGGGCCCCCGCAGCGCGTGCCTCACTGACCGGCGAACTTGCCGCTCACCTCGTCGAAGACGCCCTTGGCCTCCTTGCCCAGCCGCGGACCGGCCAGCCAGCCGGCCGTCACCGGGCCGATCGAGGTGTTGGACACCAGCGCCTGCTTGCCGTCGGAACCGGCCGCGACCCAGCCGCCGCCGGACGAACCGCCGGTCATGGTGCAGCCGATGCGGTACATCGTCGGGTCGGTGGCGTTCAGCGACAGCCGCCCGGGCTTGTCCTCGCACTGGTACAGCTTCTGCCCGTCGTACGGCGGCGCGGCCGGGTAGCCGGTCGCCGTCAGGCTCTCGACCTGCGACACCGCGGGCGCGTCGAAGTCCACCGGCAGCGCGGCCCCGACCGTCTCCTGGAGCGACTTGCCGTCACCGCCCTCCTCCGGCGTCACATGGATCACCGCGAAGTCGTACGAGGCACCGTCGCCGCCCGTCGAACCGCCCTGCTCGATCCACTGGTCCGAGGTCTGCGCCCAGTCACCCCACCAGACGCCGTAGGGAGCGACCTCCTCCTTGGTGGCGTTCTGGAGCTCCTCGTTCGACTTCCCGGCGTCGTTGTACGAGGGCACGAAGGCGATGTTGCGGTACCAGCCGCCCTTCTTGCCCGCGTGCACGCAGTGGCCCGCCGTCCACACCAGGTTGGACCTGCCGGGGTTGGCCGGGTCCTCGACCACCGTCGCCGAGCAGACCATCGTGCCCTCGGGGGAGTCGAAGAGCACCTTGCCCGCCGTGGCGGCGTTCTCGTGGTACGAGGGCGCGACGGCCCGCGCCTGGACGGGCGCCGGCTCCGGGTCGGTCACCCCCTGGTCGCCCGAGATGTCGTTCTCGTCGACCTCCTGGTCCGGCTCCTCGGCGCCCCGCATCCGGTCCGGGTCCCACAGGCCCTCGATGATCGGGTTGACGAAGTCCTGCGCCTCACGCAGCCAGTCGTCCTTGTTCCAGTTCTTCCAGGCGCCGTTCTTCCACTCGTCGACGTCGATCCCGTGTTCCTTGAGCTTGTCCTTGATGTGCTCCGGGATCCGGATCTCGCCGTTGCCCGCGTCGGCGGCGGACGCGGAGGCAGAGGTGTCGCCGTCCGCCTCGGAGCCGCCGGAACCGCACGCCGTGGCGGTGAGCGCGAGGGCCGAGACGAGGGCGACGGCGGCGGCGGTCGTACCGCCCCGCCCACGCCGATGCCCGCGCGTGGTGAACGACGGCCGTATGGATCGCATGGTGGTGACTCCCCCTGCTGTGAACGAACGTGGTGCCGCGGTCACCCCCCTCGGCGGTCCCTGGAACTCCCTGGGAATCCGCGCGGCCGGCGGCGACCTGGAACGGCACCACACACTATGCGGTCGCTGTGGGGGAGTTCCGACGGAACGGCAACGGTTCGGACACAGCGGCCTGACCTGGCACGCGACCCGAGAGGACGGAATCCCGGCACCGGAAAGGATCTTAGGGCGGACGCCCCCGTAACCCGCCGCGCGGTGCGCGGTTGTAGCGGTGGGGGGCCTGCTGTCCGGCGCGGCCCCCTGTGCCGGGGCGACCCGGTGGGCGCTTCGCTTGCGGACGGCGGGAGTTCGGAGGGCGGTGGTGGGATCCGTGAGACACCAGTCGGCGCGTGAGCCGGCGGCGCGCACCTACGCGCGCGCCCTTCCCGTCGTACCGGTCCGGGCCCGGGGGCTCACCATCGAGGGCGCCGACGGCCGCCGTTACCTGGACTGCGTCTCGGGGGCGGGCACGCTGACCCTGGGGCACAACCACCCCGTCGTGCTGGAGGCGATCCGCGGGGTCCTCGACTCGGGCGCGCCCTTGCAGGTCGTGGACCTCGCCACCCCCGTGGGGGACGCCTTCGTCACCGAGTTGCTGCGCACCCTGCCGCCCGGACTCGCCGCGCACGCGCGCGTGCGGTTCTGCGGACCGGGACCGGCGGGTGCGGACCCGGTGGCGACCGCCGTCGGCCTGGTCCGCGCCGCCACGGGACGGAGCCGGGTGGTCGCCTTCACCGACGACCACCGCCACCTGGGCCCGACGACCGATTCCGGGCTCGCGCGAGTGCCGTACGGGTGGGACCTAGACCGGCCGTCCGGTCGTGATGGCGACGAGCCCGCGGGGGTCGTCCTCGAACCGGTCCGCGGAGACGGCGGGGTGCTGCCCACGTCGGACGCCTGGTTGCGGCGTATGCGCCGCCTCACGGCCGAACGGGGCATCGCGCTGATCGCCGACGAGAGCGCCACGGGCGTCGGCTGGACCGGAGCCTTCTGGGCGGTCGAACACAGCGGCGTCACCCCCGACGTGCTCGTCCTCGGCAGAGCGATCGGCGGCAGCCTGCCGCTGGCCGCGGTGGTCCACCGCGACGACCTGGACGGGGAGACACCCGGCACCGGCGCCTTCCGCGGCAACCAACTCGCCCTGGCCGCGGGCACGGCCACCCTCGCCCACGTCCGCGAGCACCGGCTCGCCGACCGTGCCGCCGTACTCGGCGACCGGATACGCACCCGGCTGCGCGCCCTGGCCGACGCGTTCGCGTGCGTCGGTGAGGTGCGGGGAAGGGGCCTGATGACCGGCATCGAACTCGCCGCGCCGGACGGTACGCGCGACGGCGCCGCCGAACTCGCCGCCGCCGTACGGCAGGAGTGCCTGCACCGCGGACTCATCGTCGACGTCACCGGCCCGTCCGCCGACGTCGTACGCCTGCTGCCGCCGCTGATCGTCACCGAGGAGCAGACGGCGGCGGTGCTGGACCGGCTCGCCGACGCCGTGGCCGCGGTGGACCGGCGCTCTCCTCTCCCCGCCCCCTTACGCGCTGCGCACGGCCCCCACTGACATCCACCGCTCGCACAGAGCACGTCGAAGGACCCGCGTTGCACACGGACCACTCCGTACCCGTACCGGCACCCGCCGTCCCCGGGGACACCCTCGTACCCGCCCTGCCGGCCCTCTCCGCCGCCCAGACCGCCGCCGTGGAGAACCTGCTCCGCTGCTGGACCCGCGAGACCGGCACGACCGCCCCCGACGGCGGCGTCCTGCGCGTGCCGCTCCCGGCCAGCGGCACCGCCCTCGCCGTACCGGTGCTCCACTGGTCCCCGACCGGACACCACCGCTTCGGGCACCCGCGCCTGGCCCGCACCCCCGCCTCGGCGCCGCCGGTGGACGCGGTCACGCTCGCCGCGCTGCTCGTGCGGGAGACGCCGGCGGGGCCCGACGGTCCCGAGGTCGTCGCGCGCGTCGCCGACTCCGTGCGCCGGACGGCCGTGTTCCTGGACCGACGTGGTCCAGGGGGCCACACCGCAGCCGAGACCGAGCCCGATCTCTTCCTCGCGGCCGAGCAGTCGCTGCTCCTCGGGCATCCGCTGCACCCCACACCCAAGAGCCGTGTCGGCCTCACCGACGACGAGGCCCGGCTGTACTCACCCGAACTGCGCGGCTCCTTCCCCCTGCACTGGCTGGCCGTCGCCCCGTCCGTGCTGGCCACCGACTCGGCCTGGACCGAGCGCGGCCGCCGGGTCACCGCACCCCGGCTCATCGCGCGCCTCGCCGGGGACGGGCCGGCGCCGCCGGAGGGGTACGCGCTGCTGCCGCTGCACCCCTGGCAGTTCCGTGCCGTGCGGCACCGGCCGCAGACGGCGGCGCTGCTGGACGCCGGGCTGCTCAGGGACCTCGGCGTCCACGGCGCGCCCTGGCATCCCACCTCCTCGCTGCGGACCGTCCACCGCACCGGCGCCCCCGCCATGCTCAAGCTCTCGCTGGCCCTGCACATCACCAACTCCCGCCGGGAGAACCTCCGCAAGGAACTCCACCGCGGAGTCGAGGTCCACCGCCTGCTCCGTACCGGCCTGGCCCGCGAGTGGCACGCGGCCCACCCCCGCTTCGACGTCGTCCGCGACCCGGCCTGGCTCGCCGTCGACGGTCCGGACGGCGGACCGGTGTGCGGGCTGGACGTGGTCGTCCGGCACAACCCCTTCCGGCCCTCGGACGACGTCACCTGCGTGGCCGGTCTCGTCGCGCCCCGACCGGTCCCGGAGGGCACGTCCGCATCGGTCCCGCGCTCCCGGCTCGCCGAGATCGTCACGCGGCTCGCCACGCGGACCGGCCGCCCGCGCGGTGCCGTCGCCGCCGAGTGGTTCCTGCGCTACCTCCACCACGTCGTGCGCCCCGTCCTGTGGCTGGACGCCCGCGCGGGGGTCGCACTGGAGGCGCACCAGCAGAACACGCTGCTCCTGCTGGACGCCGAGGGGTGGCCCGCCGGAGGGCGCTACCGCGACAACCAGGGTTACTACTTCCGCGCGTCCCGGCGGGCGGAACTGGAGGCCCGGCTGCCCGGCATCGGCGGGCGCAGCGACACGTTCGTGGCCGACGAGGTCACCGACGAGCGCTTCGCGTACTACCTCGCGATCAACAACGTGTTCGGGCTCATCGGCGCCTTCGGCTCCCAGGGCCTCGCCGACGAGGGCCTCCTGCTCGCGGCCTTCCGCCGTTTCCTGGCCGGGATCGCCTCGGGACCCGCCCCGCTGCGCGGGTCGCTGCCGCGGCGGCTCCTCGACTCGCCCGTCCTGCGCTGCAAGGCCAACCTGCTGACCCGGCTACACGGCCTCGACGAACTGGTCGGTCCCGTGGACACGCAGTCCGTCTACGTCACCCTCACCAACCCGCTGCGCGCCTGAGCAGGCCCGCCGCCCCTCCCGAACCGAAGGAGCGACATCGTGACGTCCACCGACGCGAGCACCGAGGACACCCTCGATCTGCACCTGCCCGAGGAGTTCCTCGCCCTCTTCCGGCGGGAGGACGACGCCCGCGCGGGGAGGGACTCCAGGGAGCCGGGGGAGGATCTGCTCGACCGGGTGGTCGACTGGGGGCCGACGCTCACCCCGGCGGGGCTGTTCCGCCTGGTGCCCGTCGACCTCGAACGGGACGTTCCGCTCGTCTGCCGCTGGATGAACGATCCCGCCGTCGCCGCGTACTGGGAGCTGACCGGGGCGGAGGGCGTCACCGAGGCGCATCTGCGGGCGCAGCTCGGCGGTGACGGGCGCAGCGTGCCGTGCCTCGGCGTGCTGGAGGGTTGGCCGATGAGCTACTGGGAGGTCTACCGGGCCGACCTCGACCCGCTGGCCCGGTACTGTCCCGTCCGGCCGCACGACACCGGCGTCCACCTCTTGATCGGCGACGACACCGACCGCGGGCAGGGCATCGGGACCACGCTGATCAGCGCCGTCGCCGATCTCGTCCTCGCCCGCTGGCCCGCCTGCACGCGGGTGCTGGCCGAGCCGGACGTCCGCAACACGCCCTCCGTCGCGGCGTTCCGGGGGGCCGGGTTCCGGTTCTCGGCCGAGGTGGAGCTGCCGGGCAAGCGGGCGGCCCTGATGATCCGCGAGCGGTCTGCGGCCGGCACGTCGTGACGCGGCCCGCGACGCCTTCGGACTCCGCCTCGCGGCTCCGATTGTCAGTGCCGGGCCGTAGGGTGGTCGCGCTATGACGAAGCCCTCACTCCCCGAACTCCTGCACGCCGCCGTCACCGCCGTCGGCGGCACGGAGCGTCCAGGCCAGGTGGCCATGGCCCAAGCCGTCGAGGAAGCCATCGACGGCGGCTCCCATCTGCTGGTCCAGGCCGGCACCGGCACCGGCAAGTCGCTGGGGTACCTGGTGCCCGCGCTGGCCCACGGGGAACGGGTCGTCGTGGCCACCGCGACCCTGGCCCTCCAGCGCCAGCTCGTCGAGCGGGACCTGCCGCGCACGGTCGACGCGCTCCACCCCGTGCTGCGCCGCCGCCCGGAGTTCGCGATGCTCAAGGGCCGGTCGAACTACCTGTGCCTGCACCGGCTCCACGAGGGCGTCCCGCAGGACGAGGAGGACGGCCTCTTCGACCAGTTCGAGGCCGCCGCGCCCACCAGCAAGCTGGGCCAGGACCTGCTGCGGATGCGCGACTGGGCCGACGAGACCGAGACCGGCGACCGCGACGACCTCACCCCCGGCGTCTCCGACCGTGCCTGGTCGCAGGTGTCGGTGTCCTCCCGCGAGTGCCTGGGCGCCTCGAAGTGCGCGTACGGCGCCGAGTGCTTCGCCGAGTCGGCCCGCGAGCGCGCCAAGCTCTCCGAGGTCGTCGTCACCAACCACGCGCTGCTCGCGATCGACGCCATCGAGGGCGCCCCGGTGCTGCCGCAGCACGAGGTGCTGATCGTGGACGAGGCGCACGAGCTGGTCTCCCGGGTCACCGGGGTCGCCACCGGCGAGCTGACCCCCGGCCAGGTCAACCGCGCGGTGCGCCGCGCCGCGAAACTCGTCAACGAGAAGGCCGCCGACCAGCTCCAGACCGCCTCCGAGGGCTTCGAACGGCTGATGGAGCTGGCCCTGCCGGGCCGCCTGGAGGAGATCCCGGAAGACCTCGGCTACGCCCTGATGGCGCTGCGCGACGCCTGCCGCACGGTCGTCTCGGCCCTCGGGACCACCCGCGACAAGTCCGTCCAGGACGAGGACGCCGTCCGCAAGCAGGCGCTGGCCTCGGTGGAGTCCGTGCACGACGTGGCGGAGCGGATCACCAACGGCTCCGAGTGGGACGTCGTCTGGTACGAGCGCCACGAGCCCCGCGGCGGAGCCGCATACCGGTACAGTGGCGCCTCGCTGCGGGTCGCCCCCATGTCCGTCTCGGGGCTGCTGCGCGAGAAGCTCTTCACCGACCGCTCGGTGATCCTGACCTCCGCCACCCTGAAGCTCGGCGGCGACTTCAACGGCGTCGGGGCCTCCCTGGGCCTCGCCCCCGAGGGCACCGAGGGCGACGACGTGCCGCAGTGGAAGGGCATCGACGTCGGCTCGCCCTTCGACTACCGCAGACAGGGCATCCTGTACGTCGCCAAGCACCTGGCGCGCCCCGCCCGGGACGGCGACCGCGGGGACATGCTCGACGAGCTGACGGAGCTGATCCAGTCGGCCGGCGGCCGCACCCTCGGCCTGTTCTCCTCGATGCGCGCCGCCCAGCTCGCCGCCGAGGAGCTGCGGTCCCGCATCCCCGAGTACCCGATCCTCCTCCAGGGCGAGGAGACCCTCGGCGAGCTGATCAAGAACTTCGCGGCCGACCCGGAGACCTGCCTCTTCGGCACGCTGTCGCTCTGGCAGGGCGTCGACGTCCCCGGGCCGAGCTGCCAGCTGGTCGTCATGGACAAGATCCCGTTCCCGCGCCCGGACGACCCGCTGATGAGCGCCCGCCAGAAGGCCGTGGAGGAGGCCGGGGGCAACGGCTTCATGGCGGTCGCCGCCACCCACGCCGCGCTGCTGATGGCGCAGGGCGCGGGCCGTCTCGTCCGCGCCTCGGGGGACCGCGGGGTGGTCGCCGTACTGGACCAGCGGCTCGCCACGGCCCGGTACGGGAGCTATCTGAAGGCGTCCCTGCCCGACTTCTGGTTCACCACGGACCGCAACCAGGTCCGCAAGTCCCTCGCCGCGATCGACGCGAAGGCGCGGGAGACGGAGACGGAGACGGGGACGCAGGCGGGCTGAACCCAGGGGCCAGGGGGGTCCCCACGCGGCTCTCCCACCCGTCGGCACCGGGGCACCTCCGGACAGCGCAGGGCCCCGGAACCGGCGCAGAGGTTCCGGGGCCCGGTCAGGGCGGCGGCGGGGCGCTGTCGCGTCGCACCCGCACGCCGGGGGCGGCGCTCAGACGCGGCGCAGTACGGCCACCACCTTGCCGAGGATGGTCGCGTCGTCACCGGGGATCGGCTCGTAGGCCGAGTTGTGCGGGAGGAGCCAGACGTGGCCGTCCTCGCGCTTGAAGCGCTTGACGGTGGCCTCGCCGTCGAGCATCGCGGCCACGATGTCGCCGTTCTCCGCGACCGGCTGGCGGCGGACCGTGACCCAGTCGCCGTCGCAGATCGCGGCCTCGATCATCGAGTCGCCGACGACCTTCAGCACGAACAGCTCGCCGTCGCCGACCAGCTGTCGGGGCAGCGGGAAGACGTCCTCCACGGACTCCTCGGCGAGGATCGGGCCACCGGCGGCGATCCGCCCGACCAGCGGGACGTACGACGCGGCCGGCTTGCCGGCGGTGTCCGTCGGCTGCACGGAGGCGGCCTGGTCGGAGCCGCGCACCTCGTAGGCGCGCGGACGGTGCGGGTCGCGGCGCAGGAAGCCCTTGCGCTCCAGCGCCATCAACTGGTGCGCGACGGAGGAGGTGCTGGAGAGGCCGACTGCCTGGCCGATCTCCCGCATCGACGGCGGGTAACCGCGCCGCTGCACGGAGTCGCGGATGACCTCGATCACGCGGCGCTGCCGGTCGGTGAGTCCCGAGCTGTCGGCCCGGATGCCGGGAGGTCGTCCCGGCAGAGAGCGCTTGTGCCCCTCGGGGTTCACGGCGTCGCTCATCGCGTGCACTGGCTCAGGTCGGCCCTGGGGGCGGTCCTGGGCAGTGATGGCGGCACTGTCGGCGGTGGTGGTCACGTCGGCCCCTCTCGATGGTCTCCCTGCTGCACAACGGTAGTAGCTTTCGAAAGGTTGCGCCAAACACACGTTCGAGTGAAAAACCGCGAATCACTCGCCCGAATCGCATGTATGGGTGTATGGCTACCGCGCTGCGTGGCGGACAAAAGGGCTTAATGCTGTACTCTTCACCGCCGTGGTGACAGTCCCGGGGATGTCGCCCCAGTCTGCCATCCGGCAAACCGTTCGACGGCCCGGGTCTCCCTCTCCAGCGGTAGTCCCACGGCCCCTCCTCGCGGTGCCCACCGTATCTCCGCATGTCCGCGGGCGATACGGGCATGCGCGCGTCGGGTCCGTACGGGCACGGTGACCGCGCGTGAGGCCGTCCGCCGTACCGCCCGGACGGTACACACGGGTACCCGCGAGTACGCACGGGAGCGACACGCGTGCAGGGCGTGAATGTGTGGGCCAATCCCCATATCTAGTGGTTGGATTGCGGCTGCAGCCCACAATTTGTGGTGGCCCGGGTCTTCGAGCCCGTCGCGATCGCCTATGCTGGGGGCTGCTTCGAGGGGCCTGAAGGGCCTCTTGAGGCTATTGAGTCTGCTGTGAGGAGGGTTCGGAGGCCATGCACTGCCCCTTCTGCAGGCACCCCGACAGCCGCGTGGTCGACAGCCGTACGACCGACGACGGCACGTCGATCCGCAGGCGCCGCCAGTGCCCTGACTGCTCCCGCCGGTTCACGACCGTGGAGACGTGCTCGCTCATGGTGGTGAAGAGGTCCGGGGTCACCGAGCCCTTCAGCCGCACCAAGGTGATCAACGGCGTGCGCAAGGCATGCCAGGGCCGGCCCGTGACCGAGGACGCGCTCGCCCAGCTCGGCCAGCGGGTCGAGGAGGCGGTGCGGGCCACCGGGAGCGCCGAGCTGACCACCCACGACGTGGGGCTGGCCATACTCGGCCCCTTGCAGGAACTCGACCTCGTCGCGTATCTGCGCTTCGCCTCCGTCTACCGGGCGTTCGACTCGCTCGACGACTTCGAGGCCGCGATCGCGGAACTCAGGGAGACGACGGGGCGTCCCGGCGGGGACGGCGGCGACGCCGGCGCGGGGAACCAGGAGAACGACCGCGGGTCCACGGGGACGGCACCGGTCCCCGAACCCGCGGGCGCCGCCGACTGACCGGCGGGCCGGACCCGGACCTCGGCGCCCGGGCCCGGCCGGACGGCGGCGAGACAAGAGACCTGTCGCGGGTGGGCGAGGCATGCCCGCGACACCAGACAGAACACCGTGCCCACGGGAACAATCGGGGCACTTCAGGGCGTTTTCGCCCGTACAGGGAGGCGGCATGACAGAGACGGCGAGCGGTCCGGCACGGAGTTCCCGCGCCAAGGGCACTAAGGCGGGCAGGGGACTCCGCATCGAGCGCGTCCACACCACTCCCGGCGTCCACCCCTACGACGAGGTGGCCTGGGAGCGTCGTGACGTCGTCATGACCAACTGGCGCGACGGCTCGGTCAACTTCGAGCAGCGTGGCGTCGAGTTCCCCGAGTTCTGGTCGGTGAACGCGGTCAACATCGTCACCAGCAAGTACTTCCGGGGCGCCGTCGGCACCCCGCAGCGCGAGGTGAGCCTGAAGCAGCTCATCGACCGTATCGTGAGGACGTACCGGAAGGCCGGCGAGGACCACAGGTACTTCTCCTCGCCCGCCGACGCCGAGATCTTCGAGCACGAGCTGGCGTACGCCCTCCTGCACCAGATCTTCAGCTTCAACAGCCCCGTCTGGTTCAACGTGGGCACGCCCCAGCCGCAGCAGGTCTCCGCCTGCTTCATCCTGTCCGTCGACGACTCCATGGAGTCGATCCTCGACTGGTACAAGGAAGAGGGCATGATCTTCAAGGGCGGCTCGGGCGCCGGCCTGAACCTCTCCCGGATCCGCTCCTCCAAGGAACTGCTCTCCTCCGGCGGCAACGCCTCCGGCCCGGTCTCCTTCATGCGCGGCGCCGACGCCTCCGCCGGCACCATCAAGTCCGGCGGTGCCACCCGCCGGGCCGCCAAGATGGTCATCCTCGACGTCGACCACCCCGACATCGAGGACTTCATCCAGACCAAGGTGAAGGAGGAGGAGAAGATCCGCGCCCTGCGTGACGCGGGCTTCGACATGGACCTGGGCGGCGACGACATCACGTCCGTCCAGTACCAGAACGCCAACAACTCGGTCCGTGTGAACGACACGTTCATGAAGGCCGTGCAGGACGGCGGCAAGTTCGGCCTGACGTCCCGCATGACCGGCGAGGTCATCGAGGAGGTCGACGCCAAGTCGCTCTTCCGCAAGATGGCCGAGGCCGCCTGGGCGTGTGCCGACCCGGGCATCCAGTACGACGACACCATCAACGCCTGGCACACCTGCCCGGAGTCCGGCCGTATCAACGGCTCGAACCCGTGCAGCGAGTACATGCACCTGGACAACACGTCCTGCAACCTCGCCTCGCTGAACCTGATGAAGTTCCTCAAGGACGACGGCAAGGGCAACCAGTCCTTCGACGCCGAGCGCTTCTCCAAGGTCGTCGAGCTGGTCATCACCGCGATGGACATCTCCATCTGCTTCGCGGACTTCCCGACCCAGAAGATCGGCGAGAACACCCGCGCCTTCCGCCAGCTCGGCATCGGCTACGCCAACCTCGGCGCCCTGCTGATGGCGACCGGCCACGCCTACGACTCCGACGGCGGCCGTGCCCTCGCCGGTGCCATCACCTCCCTGATGACCGGCACCTCGTACCGCCGCTCCGCCGAGCTGGCCGCGATCGTCGGCCCGTACGACGGCTACGCCCGCAACGCGCAGCCGCACCTGCGGGTCATGGAGCAGCACTCCGACGAGAACGCCAAGGCCGTCCGCGTGGACGACCTCGACACGCCGATCTGGGCCGCCGCCACCGAGGCCTGGCAGGACGTGCTGCGCCTCGGCGAGAAGAACGGTTTCCGTAACTCCCAGGCGTCCGTCATCGCCCCGACCGGCACCATCGGTCTGGCGATGTCCTGCGACACCACCGGCCTCGAGCCCGACCTCGCCCTGGTCAAGTTCAAGAAGCTGGTCGGCGGCGGCTCGATGCAGATCGTCAACGGCACCGTCCCGCAGGCACTGCGCCGCCTGGGCTACCAGGAGGAGCAGATCGAGGCGATCGTCGCCCACATCGCCGAGAACGGCAGCGTGATCGACGCCCCCGGCCTCAAGCACGAGCACTACGAGGTGTTCGACTGCGCGATGGGCGAGCGCTCCATCTCCGCGATGGGCCACGTCCGCATGATGGCCGCGATCCAGCCGTGGATCTCCGGTGCCCTCTCCAAGACGGTCAACCTGCCGGAGACGGCGACCGTCGAGGACGTCGAGGAGGTCTACTTCGAGGCGTGGAAGATGGGCGTCAAGGCGCTCGCCATCTACCGCGACAACTGCAAGGTCGGCCAGCCACTCTCCGCGAAGACCAAGTCGGTCACGGACACGGAGAAGGCCGAGGTCACCGAGAAGACCGAGGCGACCATCCGCGAGGCGGTCGAGAAGGTCGTCGAGTACCGCCCGGTCCGCAAGCGCCTCCCCAAGGGCCGTCCCGGCATCACCACGTCCTTCACGGTCGGCGGCGCCGAGGGCTACATGACCGCCAACTCCTACCCGGACGACGGTCTCGGTGAGGTCTTCCTGAAGATGTCCAAGCAGGGTTCCACCCTCGCGGGCATGATGGACGCCTTCTCCATCGCGGTCTCCGTCGGCCTCCAGTACGGCGTGCCGCTGGAGACGTACGTCTCGAAGTTCACCAACATGCGCTTCGAGCCGGCCGGTATGACGGACGACCCGGACGTGCGGATGGCGCAGTCGATCGTCGACTACATCTTCCGCCGCCTGGCGCTGGACTTCCTGCCCTTCGAGACGCGTTCGGCGCTCGGCATCCACTCCGCCGAGGAGCGTCAGCGCCACCTGGAGACCGGTTCGTACGAGCCGTCGGACGACGAGGTCGACGTCGAGGGCCTGGCCCAGTCGGCGCCGCTCACCCAGGAGCTGAAGGCCGTCGTCACGCCGAAGGCCGAGGTGGAGGCCGCCAAGCCCGCTCCCCAGCAGGCGCACACCAGCGCCGAACTGGTGGAGATGCAGCTCGGCATCCAGGCCGACGCCCCGCTCTGCTTCTCCTGCGGCACGAAGATGCAGCGCGCCGGCTCCTGCTACATCTGCGAAGGCTGCGGCTCGACGAGCGGATGCAGCTGATACCGGGACGCATGACGAGTAGCGCCTGATGGGAGGGGCGTCAGCACGAGGCTGACGCCCCTTTCGCGTTGCGGCGGCGGCAGGCCGGGGGATCGCCGCGGACCGATCACGGCCGGAGACGGACCCTCGGCTCAGCCGAGACCGCGGTGGCCGGCCCACAACACCCCGGCACGGTCGGCGGCGTCGGAGACCAGGGCCGCCAGTTCGGGCCGGTCGGGGACGGGGAACGAGACGTAGGCGCCCCGGCCCCCGCCGACCGGTCTGCCGTACGCCTTCACGGCGAGGCGACCGTCCGCGAGGAGCCGGACGTTGAGCGTGGTCAGCGTGAACGCCTCCCCACGACGCGTGTCCGTCCAGCGAAGCGCCTGCGGGATCACGACGTTGACCGCGAGAGCGCTGACCTCCAGCTCGCTGCTCATGGGCGGCGGATCGTTCCCATGTCGCGGGTGAAGGCCGCGGGGGCGCCGTCGAAGCCGTGGACGCCCGGGTGGAACTGCCAGGCGCCCGTGTCGTCGCGGACGAACTCGCCGACCGTGGCCGCCGTGGCGTGTGCGACGCCGGTGAAGTCGTCCGTGGCCAGGTCCGTGTAGCCCTCCCGGATGCGCAGGCCCGGGGCGGCCACGTCGGCGAAGGTCCGGTCCTCGGCGTGCTGCTGTATGGCGACGCCGATCACCACGCGCGCGTAGCGGGCGTCCAGGCGATCCAGCTCCAGCGTCATCACCTCGTCGAAACCGAAGCCCTTGCCGTCCTTGCTGTCCCGGTTGAGATAGATCGTCCCGTCGGGGGAGCGGCTGTCGAAGTGCACCAGATAGGAGGGCGCGCCGTACGGATCGTCCGCCGGATAGGTCCCGGCGACCAGGTCCAGGTCGGCGGGTGGCTGCCCCGCCGGGCTCGGGTCCCACCGCAGCGCGACCTCGACCTTGCGCAGTCCCTTGCTGAGGCCGTTCACAGACTTCCCCTTCCCAGGTCCCCCGCCCTGCCCGGCCACCTCAACTGCCGAGCAATGACGGCCGGTTGTCCATCCTGCCATGTACGACGAGCCGGCGGCGGGCGAGTGGTCCCGCGGACCGTGACCGCTGCCACGTCCCCGGCCTTACTATGGCGCGGTGCTGGTCAAGTGGATTCGCTGCACCGTGGTGGACCGCCGCGGTTTCGAGCGGGGGCAGCGAAAGTGGGCGGGGCTCCCGGGCGAGCCGGGTTTTCGGGGGCAGGGGGGTGGCTGGAGCCGGCGGCGGCCCGACGTGGCGCACATCTTCGCCTTCTGGGAGAGCCGTGCCTTCTACGACTCCTTCATGGCCCGCTCCCACGACCGGCTCGCGTCGGCCCAGGTCGGCACCTTCAAGGACGCACAGGTCCGGCTCTTCGACTACCGGTTCGACGTGAAGACCGGGTTCGAACCGCGCTTCTCCGACGCCGACCTGCTGCGGGTGGCGCTCTGCCGCGTCCACGAGGAGCGCGCCGAGCACTACGTCCTCATGCAGGAGAAGGTCTGGAACCCCGCGATGGCCGGCTCGCCCGGCATGATCCGCGGCCTGTTCGGCGAGGCGCCGGGCCACGAGTACCTCGTGCTGTCCATGTGGCGGTCGGCCGCCGAGCACGGCAAGTACCGCACCGAGCGGGTGGAACGCCTCGCGCTGCGCGCCCAGACCGAGGCCGACATCGCGGCCCTGACCGGCGACATCATCGAGATGGAACCCACCTGGACCGTCTGACGTAGGGTGCTGGCATGGTACGACCACGGCGCATCGTCCTTGTCCGGCACGGCGAGTCGACGGGCAATGTCGATGACTCCGTGTACGAGCGTGAACCCGACCATGCGCTCGGCCTCACCGACCGCGGCCGGGCCGAGGCGGAGCAGACGGGCAAGGCACTGCGGGAGCTGTTCGGCCGCGAGCGCGTCAGCGTGTACGTCTCCCCGTACCGCCGGACGCACGAGACGCTGGCCTCCTTCCGCCTCGACCCCGAGCTGATACGGATCCGCGAGGAGCCCCGCCTGCGGGAGCAGGACTGGGGCAACTGGCAGGACCCCGCCGACGTACGCTGCCAGAAGGCGTACCGCGACGCCTACGGGCACTTCTTCTACCGCTTCGCCCAGGGCGAGTCCGGCGCCGACGTGTACGACCGGGTCGGCGGCTTCCTGGAGAGTCTGTTCCGCAGCTTCGAGGAGCCCGACCACCCGCCGAACGTGCTGCTGGTGACCCACGGGCTGGCCATGCGGCTGTTCTGCATGCGGTGGTTCCACTGGACGGTCGCCGAGTTCGAGTCGCTCTCCAACCCGGGCAACGGCGAGATGCGGATGCTCGTGCTCGGAGAGGACGGCAAGTACGCGCTCGACCGCCCTTTCGAGCGCTGGCGCAATCCGGAACCGTACGGGATCACCGGATAGAGTGGCAGGGCGATGACCGCTCATTCCTCTCCCGAAGGGCGCGTGGACCGGGCCCTCGCCAGCCTGCGCGGACTGTCGGTGGGGGACGCGCTCGGCTCACAGTTCTTCGTGCCCGTGAACTACCCGCTGCTCAAGCGCCGCGAGCTGCCGCCCGGCACCTGGCAGTGGACCGACGACACGGAGATGGCCTGCTCCGTCGTCTCCGTCCTCGCCGCCCACCACCGCATCGACCAGGACGCCCTGGCGCTCTCCTTCGCCCGGCACCACGACTTCGACCGCGGCTACGGCCCGGCCGTCAACCGGCTGCTGCGCCTGGTCCGTGAGGGCGGCGACTGGCGCGAGCCGGCCGCCGCGCTGTTCAACGGCCAGGGCTCCTGGGGCAACGGCGCCGCCATGCGCATCGCCCCGCTGGGCGCCTGGTACGCCGACGACCCGGAACAGGCGACCCACCAGGCGGAGATCTCCGCCTACCCCACGCACCAGCACCGCGAGGCCGTGGTCGGCGCGATGGCCGTCGCCGCGGCCGCCGCCCTGGCCGCGGACCCGGCCGGTCCGCCGAGCTCGCACGCGCTCCTCGACGGCGTGATCGCGCTGGTGCCGAAGAGCGCGGTCGGCGCCGGACTGCGGCGGGCCCGGGACATGCTCGACCACGGTGACGCGGCCACGGTCGCGGCGGTACTGGGCTGCGGCAGGCGTACGACCGCGCACGACACGGTGCCCTTCGCGCTCTGGTCCGCCGCCCGCGCCCTCGGCGACTACGAGGGGGGCTTCTGGACGACCGCCCAGGTCGGCGGGGACGTGGACACGACCTGCGCGATCGTGGGCGGCGTGCTCGCGGCGGGAGGCACGGCGGGGGCACCGCCGGCCGAGTGGGCGGAGCGCGTCGAGGCACTGCCCTCGTGGGTCGCGGTGCCGGCGTAGCAGGCCAAGAAGACTTGAGGAAACTCTCCGTGCTGGATGGGAACTCTGCGTGACCAGCCGCCCGTTGTCATGACGTCCGCCGTGCGAGGCATGAGCCTCACGCGGGACCGGGACGGTCATGAAGGGGGTGGGTCATGGGGGAGTGGTGGGCGCCGTTAGTCGTACTGGTGTGCGGTGCCGTCGTCCTGCTCGGCCGGTCTCTCCGTACGACGGCCACGAGCCGGCGGGGGGCGCACCGGTGGGCGTCTGTGACGCCGCCCGCCGGTGGACCCCGTCCGGCCCGTGGTGCCGCGGGTGCCCTACGGTCAGCCGATCCCGGGTCCGGCCGAGCCGGAGAGGGCCTCCAGGTCGCTCTTGCGGACCCGGATCACCAGTCCCGCCGTGACCAGGGCGAGTACGGCCATCGCGGCGGCCGGGACGAAGCCCGCCGAGATGCCGTGCGCGAGGACCTCGTGCCCCCAGGGCGCCGGCAGCTGCTGCGTCCTGGCGAACTCGGCCTTCTGCTCCGCCGTGCCGTGGGCGAGGAAGTCCGGCACCTGCTTCTCCGCCTCGTTCCTGCTGGCGGTGCCGAAGACCGTCGTCAGGATGGCGAGGCCGAGCGAGCCGCCCACCTGCTGCATCGTGTTGAGCAGGCCGGACGCCGCGCCCGCCTCGTGCGGGGCGACCCCCGAGACCGCGGTCAGCGTGAGCGTCACGAAGTTCAGGCCCATGCCGAAGCCGAAGACCAGCATCGGTCCGAGGACGCCGCCGACATAGGAGCTGTCGGAGGTGATGAGGGTCTGCCAGGCCAGCCCGATCGCCGCCAGCGCCGAGCCGGCGAGCATGAACGGCTTGGGACCGAAGACGGGCAGGAAGCGCTGCGACAGCCCCGCGCCGACCGCGATCACCACCGTGACCGGCAGGAAGGCGAGACCGGCCTCAATCGGGGTGTATCCGAGCACGTTCTGGACGAACAGCACGATGTAGAAGAACATGCCGAACATCGCGGCGGCCAGGCTCAGCATGATCACGTATGTGCCGGAGCGGTTGCGGTCGGCGAACATGCGCAGCGGCGTGATCGGTTCCTTGGCCCGCGACTCGATGCGGACGAAGGCCAGCAGCAGGATCACCGCGGCCGCGAAGGAACCGATGGTCAGGTTGTCCCGCCAGCCCTCGTCCGCGGCCCGGATGAAGCCGTAGACGAGGGACGCCATGCCCGCCGTCGAGGTCACCGCCCCGGCGATGTCGAAGCGCCCGGTGTGCCGCTCGGACTCGTTGATGTACAGCGGTGTGAGTACGGCGATCAGAAGGCCGATCGGCACGTTGACGAAGAGCACCCAGCGCCAGTCGAGCCACTCGGTGAGCATGCCGCCGGCCAGCAGACCGATGGCGCCGCCGCCCGCGGAGACGGCCGCGAAGACGCCGAAGGCCCGGTTGCGCTCGGGCCCTTCCGGGAAGGTGGTGGTTATGAGGGCGAGCGACGTGGGCGACGCGATCGCCCCTCCCACACCCTGCAGGACGCGCGCCGCCAGCAGCTGCCAGGGTTCCTGGGCGAAGCCGCCGAGCAGCGAGGCGAAGGTGAACAGCAGGATGCCGGTCATGAAGACCCGGCGCCTGCCGAGGATGTCGCCGGCCCGGCCGCCGAGCAGGAGCAGGCCGCCGAAGGTGAGCGTATAGGCGCTGACGACCCAGGTGAGGTCGGTGGTGCTGAAACTGAGTGCTTCTTGAATGTGCGGGAGCGCGATGTTCACAATCGTCGCGTCGAGTACCACCATGAGTTGGCAGGCCGCGATGACGGCGAGTGCGATGCCGGGATGCCCCTCCCGGCGGGCCGCTCCCGGCTTCTGGTCGTGGATCAGAGAAGAGGTTGTCACTGTGTGTCCCCCACGAACGACTTAGTGAACGCTCGCGTTCACTGTTGCCTCCACGGTAGTGACTCCCCGACAGTGAACGCAAGCGTTCACTTGAGATGGTGCCGTGCGTCCCGTCCCCCCGTGGGGGCCGCACGGCGCGTCCCCCGTCCCCGAAAGCCCGCTTTCACGCCTCTCTGGAGATCCCCGACATGGTTCCCTCGCACTGGGCGGCCGCCTCCGCCCAGAGGCCTCCCTCCCGTCGCCGTGGCGCGGTGCTCGAGCGCGCGATCCTCGACGCCGCCCTGGACCAGCTCGGCACCGTCGGTTGGAACGGTCTGACGATGGAGGGTGTGGCCGCGGGTGCCCAGACCGGCAAGGCCGCCGTCTACCGCCGCTGGCCCTCCAAGGAGGACCTCGTCGCGGACGCGCTGCGCGCCGGGCTGCCGAGCTTCGACACCGTGCCCGACCTCGGGAGCGTGCGCGAGGACCTCCTGGAGCTGTGCCGCAGGGCGCGCGAGGCGATGTATTCGCGGCCCGGGGCGGCGCTGCGTTCCGTCATTCACGAATGCGACAGCGTGCAGGCCGAGCGCTTCTACGCGGTGATCATCACGGGTGTGGTCGAGCCGACCCTTGAGGTCCTGCGCAAGGTCATCAGCCGTGGAATCGAGCGGGGGGAGGTCCGGCGCGAGGCGGCGAACGGCTATGTCTGCGACGCCATTCCGGCGATGATGATGTACCGCTCGAAGATTTGTGCAAGCGAATGGACGGACCAGGAGCTGGAGGAGATGATCGACCAGTTGATGGTGCCGCTGCTGCGGCCGGACGGCGCCTGATCACGGCCGTCGCGCGCCCCGGTCACGATCGGGGAACCAGGGTGTCGGCGGGGGTCGGGGGCGGCGTACGCTAGGGGCGCCATGCCGTACGAACCACCTACTCACACCGTCGAGCGCTCCCTTCGCGCCACGACCGGAGCGAAGGTCATTGCCGGTGTCGACGAGGTGGGGCGCGGAGCGTGGGCCGGTCCGGTCACGGTCTGCGCCGCGATCACCGGACTGCGCCGGCCTCCGCTCGGCCTCACCGACTCCAAGCTCCTCACCGTCAAGCGACGCACCGAACTCGCCGCGGAGCTGCACACCTGGGTCACGTCCCACGCCTTGGGGCACGCCTCTCCCGAGGAGATCGACGCGCTGGGGATGACCGCGGCGCTGCGGCTCGCGGCGGTGCGTGCGCTTCAGGCCCTGCCGGTCCGCCCCGACGCCGTCATCCTCGACGGCAAGCACGACTACCTCGGGACGCCCTGGCGGGTCCGTACGGTGATCAAGGGCGACCAGTCCTGCGTGGCCGTCGCGGCGGCCTCGGTGCTCGCCAAGGTCCAACGCGACAAAATGATGGCCGAACTGGGTGTCGACCATGCAGACTTCGGTTTTGCGGACAACGCCGGGTATCCGTCGCCCGTCCACAAGGCCGCACTGGCGGAGCGGGGCCCCACCCCGCACCACCGGTTGTCGTGGGCGTATCTTGATGCGCTGCCCCAGTGGCGGCACCTCAAGAAGGTCCGCAGTGGGGTGGACGGAAGCGTTCCGGAGATCGCGGGTCAGCTCGGCTTCGATTTCTGACGATTCCGCTCGCACGTATGTGCCACCTGTCGACGCGAGCCGCACCAACGTTTGATAAATATCAGCTCATGCCTCTCATTCCCGAGGAGCCTCAGATTCACGAGAAGGCCCAGGGTCCCCGCGCCACTCCGGCCAGCGGCCGCACCGCGCCGACCCCTCGCCCCGTACCCGGCCCCCGTCCCGCGGCTCCGTCGCGCCCCGGCCGTCCCGGCCCCGTGCGGCCGGCGCCGCCGACGCAACGCGCGCCGCGTGACACGGCCGTAACCACGCCCGGACCCTCGGGCCCGGCCGCTCCGGCAGCCGCCCCGGCGGCTGCCGCCACCCCGCAGATCCAGCTGATCCCGGCCACCCCCGACGGCGCGCTCGACGCCGCCGAAGAGGCCGTGGACCTGCTGCTCGACTCGGGCCGCACCCCCGGTGACGTCCTGGTGATCACCACCGGCGAACCGCATCCGTGGGCGGCCCACGAACTGTCCTTCGGCGACGCCGCCTACTGGGCGCAGCACGACGCGGGCGACGACGTCTTCTACGCGGACGCCGCCGTCGCCGACCGTGCCGCGTCCCGGGCGGTGGTCGTGGTCGCGCTCAACGGCGGCCCCGAAGCCGCCGCCGTCACCGCGCTGACCGCGGCCCGCTCCCGGGCAGGAGCCCTGCTGATCGTCTGCGGCGACCCGCAGCGGATCAACTCGGTGCTGGGCGCGGGCGTCTGAGTCCCTTCCGCCGCGTGCGGCGGGTGCGGTGGACGCCGGTGCGACCCCCGGGTGCTGCCCGGTCGGATTCCTGGCACGGTGGCGCCCTCGGTGTGCCCGCGTACCGGCCGGTGCGGGCCGTGTCGTGGGACTCGGGCGGTGCCTCCGGGTTCAGTGCCTGTGCCCACGGCCGGGGCGGCGTACGGGTGTCGTCCGGTGCCCACGGCCGGGACGGCGTACGGGTGTCGTCCGGTGCCCTCGGTCCGGGCGGCGTACGGGTGTCGGCGGAGTGCGCGGTCGGTCCGGCCGCCGCCGCGTGGTCCTTGCCCGCCTTGTACGGCCCCGCGCGGCACCCGGCGTGCTCGGCTCAGCGGGCCGCCGCGCGGCGCAGGACGTCCGAGGCGACCCCGCCGGTGCGCGGCGGCGGGAGCGGCGTCTCCGCCGTGGCGAACGGCTCGGGTTCCGACGTCGCGTTGGGCCGGCGCCCGCCCCGGCCCTCGCCGAGGACCTGCCAGCCGTCACGGGTCAGCGTGATGTACGCCCCGCAGCGCAGGCCGTGCAGCGTGCACGCGTCGCGAAGCCCCCACATCCACGCGCCGTCCTCCTCCGTCCAACGCGCGTCCCCCTCACGGCAGTAGAGCAGCACGGCGGTGCGCACCGGAGTGCGGCGCCGCAGATCGTGCGGGATGACCCGGCGCAGCTGGGAGAGGAGCGCGTTGCGGAACAGCCATCCGTCGGCCGAGGCGCGGCGGCTGGTGAACGAGGCGCTGGCGCGCAGGCGTTCGTCCGGATCGAGCACGGCCACGATCGCGGTGGCCGGCTGCGGACGGTGCCGCGCGTGCAGCCCGCTGACGACCTCCCGCGGATTGCGCAGCAGCGGGATCCCGGCGGCGGCCCACTCCGCCGGTTCGAGCATGCGAGTGGCGGAGGCGGCGGAAGACGACCATGATGCCGCCGAGGACGGAGCGAATCCGAAGGTCACGTTCCTCCCTTCGGCTACGCGCCCACACTGCGGGCGGGGTCGGATTCGGGGAGCGCGCACCGCAGCAGAGCCCTGCCGGATCACGGCCGGGCCGTGCGGGGAGCGGACTTCGATTCTTCCTGTCGAACTTGGATGCGGCAACGAGCAATTGAGACCGACGACCGTTATCGGATGATGCGCGTCCTATATCCCTACCCGGAGTGCCGCCGGGTGACGCCTGGGACGCGGCTGGCGCTGAATTCGCCGATTGTCAGTGGCATCGGGTTGCATGGAGACATGGACCATGTGGAGCTGCGCGCGGAAGCCGACGCCGTCCTCGCCGAGCTGGTCGGTGCCCCCGGGGGCCCGGCGCGGCTGCGGGAGGACCAGTGGCAGGCGGTGTCCGCCCTGGTGGAGGAGGGCCGGCGGGCCCTGGTGGTGCAGCGCACCGGCTGGGGCAAGTCGGCGGTGTACTTCGTCGCCACCGCCCTGCTGCGGCGGCGCGGCGCGGGGCCCACGGTGATCATCTCGCCGCTGCTGGCGCTCATGCGCAACCAGGTCGAGTCGGCGGCGCGGGCGGGCATCCAGGCGCGCACGATCAACTCGGCCAACCCCGAGGAGTGGGAGACGATCTACGGCGAGGTCGAGCGCGGTGAGACCGATGTGCTCCTCGTGAGCCCGGAACGGCTCAATTCCGTCGACTTCCGCGACCAGGTGCTGCCGAAGCTCGCGGCCACGGCAGGTCTGCTCGTGGTCGACGAGGCCCACTGCATCTCCGACTGGGGCCACGACTTCCGGCCCGACTACCGACGGCTGCGCACGATGCTGGCGGAACTGCCGGCCGGCGTGCCGGTGCTGGCCACGACGGCGACCGCCAACGCCCGGGTCACCGCGGACGTGGCCGAGCAGCTGGGGACGGGGAGCGGGGACGCCCTGGTGCTGCGCGGGCCGCTCGACCGGGAGAGCCTGCGGCTGGGCGTGCTCCGGCTGCCGGACGCGGCGCACCGGCTGGCGTGGCTGCGGGAGCGGCTGGGGGATCTGCCGGGTTCCGGGATCATCTACACGCTGACGGTGGCGGCGGCGGAGGAGGTCGCGGCGTTCCTGCGGCAGCGCGGGTACCCGGTGGCCTCGTACACGGGCAAGACGGAGAACGCCGACCGGCTGCAGGCCGAGGAGGACCTGCTGGCGAACCGGGTGAAGGCGCTGGTGGCGACCTCAGCACTGGGCATGGGCTTCGACAAGCCAGACCTGGGCTTCGTCGTGCACCTGGGCTCGCCCTCGTCGCCCATCGCCTACTACCAGCAGGTGGGCCGCGCCGGGCGCGGTGTGGACCACGCGGACGTCTTGCTGCTGCCCGGCAAGGAGGACGAGGCGATCTGGGCCTACTTCGCCTCGGTGGGCTTCCCGGCGGAGGAGCAGGTGCGCCGCACCCTTGCGGTGCTGGAGGAGGCCGGGCGCCCGCTGTCGCTGCCCGCGCTGGAGCCGCTGGTGGACCTGCGGCGCTCCCGGCTGGAGACGATGCTGAAGGTCCTGGACGTGGACGGCGCGGTCAAGCGGGTCAAGGGCGGCTGGACCGCGACCGGGCAGCCGTGGGTGTACGACGCGGAGCGGTACGCGTGGGTGGCCCGGCAGCGCGCGGCCGAGCAGCAGGCCATGCGGGAGTACGTGGCGACCACGGAGTGCCGCATGGAGTTCCTGCAGCGGCAGCTCGACGACGAGAAGGCGGTCCCCTGCGGCCGCTGCGACAACTGCGCCGGACCGTGGCTCGACCCCGCCGTCTCACCGGGGGCGCTCGCGGCGGCCACGGGCGAGCTGGACCGCCCGGGCGTCGAGATCGAGCCCCGCAAGATGTGGCCGACCGGCCTCGCCGCGGTCGGCATGGACCTCAAGGGCCGCATCCCCCCGGGACAGCAGGCGCTCACCGGGCGCGCCCTCGGCCGGCTCTCCGACATCGGCTGGGGCAACCGCCTGCGGCCGCTCCTGTCGGCGCCGGCGGCGGACGGGCCGGTCCCGGACGACGTGCTGGACGCCGTCGTGACCGTCCTCGCCGACTGGGCCCGCTCGCCGGGCGGCTGGGCGAGCGGCGCGCCGGACGCGGTGGCGCGGCCCGTGGGGGTCGTCGCCCTGCCGTCCCGTACCCGCCCGCAGCTGGTGGCGTCCCTGGCCGAGGGCGTGGCCCGGGTGGGCCGGCTCCCCCTGCTGGGCAGCCTCGCGTACACCCCGCACGCCGGCGAGTACGCCGCCCACCGCAGCAACTCCGCCCAGCGGCTGCGGGCGCTGGCGGACTCCTTCACCGTCCCGGCTCCGCTCGCCGCCGCCCTGGCCGGGACGCCGGGCCCGGTGCTGCTCGTCGACGACTGGAGTGAGTCCGGCTGGACCCTCGCGGTGGGGGCGCGGCTGCTGAGGCAGGCGGGTGCGGGGGAGGTGCTGCCGCTCGTGCTGGCGCTGGCCGGTTAGCCCCGGACGGCGGACGGTCCGCGCGGACGCGGGCGGGCCCGTACCGGAAGCACTCCGGTGACGGGTTCGGGCCGGGTGGTCCCTGTGTGCGGAGGGGGTGATTGGCTCGGCCGCGCCCCTGGACGTTCCCGAGTCCCTGAGTGTGAGGCCGGCCCCGCTCATGAGCCCCCTCTGTCGATCGCCCTCGTGCAGACGGCCGCTCGCCACCACGCCGACGAGGACGGTGACGCGTTCGCCGCGGACGTGCGGCGTGTCGTCGCCGCTCACCCGGGCGTCCGGCTGGTCGCCTACCCGGAGCTGCACCTGTGCGGGCACCGGCCCGACGAGGATCCCGAGGCGGTCATGCGCGCGGCGGCCGAGCCGCTGGACGGACCGCGCGGCACCCGGCTGAGTGCCCTCGCGCGCGAACTGGGCATCTGGCTCGTCCCCGGCACCGTCTACGAACGGGGCGCGGCCGGCCGGGTCTACAACACGGCCCCCGTGTACGCGCCCACGGGCGAACGGATCGCCGAGTACCGCAAGATCTTCGTGTGGCGGCTTCACGAGACCACGGCGTCCGGCGGCACCTTCGTGGTGTTCGACCTGCCGGACCACGGGCGCGTCGGCCTGACGATCTGTTACGACGCCTGGTTCCCCGAAACCACCCGGCATCTTGCCTGGCAGGGCGCCGATCTCGTCCTCAATCTGGTGCGCACGGCCACTGTCGACCGGGCCCAGGAGGTCGTGCTCGCGCAGGCCAACGCGATCGTGAACCAGGTCTTCATGGCGAGCCTCAACGCGGGGGCGCCGGACGGCGTCGGCCGCAGCGTCGTCGTGGACCCCGAGGGGCGCCTCCGTGCCGAGGCCGGCCCGGGTCCGGAGACGGTACTCACGGACGTGCTCGATCTCGCCGAGGCACGCAGGGTGCGGGTGCGGGTGCGCGGAACCGTCGGCCTCACGCGCGTGTGGGACCCGTTCGAGGACGACCAGTCGTCGGTCGAACTTCCCCTGTACGCGGGACGGATGGACGCCGAGTCGTGGCGTCGCGGGATGCGGGGAGGCGGGGGCGGAGGGGCGTCCGGCTGACGGGGACGGGGGGCGTCGGACTTATAGGAGTCCCGGGCCGCATGGATCCGCCGGTTGTGCCGAAGTGACGTGTCCCTGATGCAAGTTATCCACAGGGCAAAGCGGAACTTCGCGATCCGCGAGATCGTCGAGCCATGACGAACCACAGCGAAACGACCGACCCCTCCGAGAACGGTGACATCCCGGGCCCCGCGAAGCCCGTACGGTCGGCGGAGCCCGCACCGGCAGCGCGCCCGCCCTTCGAGGGACCGGTGGAGGAGCACCAGGTCACCTTGCGCACCCCGGCCGAACTGGCCGACGCCTTGCCGTACTTGCTGGGGTACCGCCCCGAGGACAGCATCGTCCTGGCCGCCTTGCGCGACAGGGACGGCCGGGGCCGCTTCGGCGGCCGGGCGCGACTCGGTATCCCGGCGAACGTGGACGACTGGACCGACGCGGCCGGGCAGCTCGTCCACGGCCTGGTGACCGGCAGCGAACGCCGAGGCGCCCGGCCCGAGCAGATGGTCGCCTATCTCTGCCAGGAACCTGCACCTGGCGAGACCGGCCGCGAGGTGATGGAGCGCCTGCGGCCCCTCGCCCAGAAACTCCGCCTGGAGTGCGGGGCTCTCGACGTCCCCGTGGTGGAGGCGTTGTGCATCTCGGCCGGACGCTTCTGGTCGTACTGCTGCGACGACAGGTCCTGCTGCCCGCCGGAGGGCGTCCTGATGGGCCCGCCGGGTACGTCGGTGCTGGCTGCGGCGGCCACCTACGCCGGCATCCAGGTGCGCGGTTCGCTCAGCGAGCTGCGGGCCAGGCTGCTGCCCCGGGAGAACGGGACGGTGGCCGAACAGGCCGCCGCCCTGGACGCCGCCGCCATGACGCTGGTCGCCAGGATCCTCGACGACGCCGGCCGCGTGGAGGTGGCCGAGGAGACGCTGGACATGGCGGAGCGGATCATGCGCCGCCTCGCGGGAGCCGCTCCCGTGTGCGGCACGGCGGCCGAGGATCTGCGCGACGACCGGCTGATCGAGCACGACGAGGCGGCGGCACTGATCCTCGGCCTCCAGGACCGCACGACCCGCGACCGCGCTGCCGCGTGGATGGAGGGTGCCGAGGCGGGAGCGGCGCTGCGCCTCTGGCGAGCTCTGGCGCGCCGCTGCGTCGGTCCGTACGGCGAACACGCCGCCGCGCCCCTCACCCTCGCGGGCTGGGTCGCCTGGTCCGCCGGTGACGAACTGGAGGCCCGGGAGGCGCTCGCGATGGCACTCGGCGCGGACCCCGACTACCTCTTCGCCCGTCTCCTGCACCGGGCCTGCAACGAGGGCCTCGACCCGGAGTCGATCCGCCGCTGCCTGCGCGGGGAGCGCGACGGAGCCGCAGCGCCGCACGACGAGGAGCGGCCCGTGCAGGACGACGCCGCCGAAACTCCGCAGCCACCGGCCGGCCGTCGCCGTCGCACCCGCTCCGCCGCCTCGCCCGAGGGCACCCACCGCCGCTCGACGACGCCTGGCCGAGAACCGAGTCCCAAGGTCGTACGCCCCCGTACTCCGTCGGGGACCCGACGCCCCGGCCCGTCCAGGACGAGTCCCACGCGGACGCACGCACCGGGAGCGCGGGCCAAGGAACAGGACGGAGGGAGCGAGCGGCGCTGAAGGGGTGACAAGCACCCTCGGACCGGCCGGAAGTATGGCCGACCACCTTTTCCGCGGCCCACCGGCAGGACCGGCCGACTCCGGCGTGACCCGGAGAACGTCCGCTCCGTTCACCTGAGTCACGGAACGCCTGGCATGGCCGGGACACCGCACCGCACCACAACCGCACCGCACCACAACCGCACCCCGCCACAACCGGACCGCACCGCAACCGCACCGCAACGGGACCGCACCCCAACCGCCCGGCCGCACCAGCCCACCGGCGCCGTACCGCCCGGGGAACACCGAGCACACAGGAAGCCCTCTCCATGCACACAACGCCCCCGCCTTCCGCGACCGCGCCCCCGCCCCCGGGCCGTGGGGCCCTCTTCCCGACCCAGATAGAAGCGGAGGCCGGGGCACCGGCCGGACGGCGCGGTATGACCCAGGTCGGACAGCGCCTGCCCCTCGGCCCAGCGACAGGCCACCGGGGCGGCCAGCCACCCCGCCCCGCCTCCTCGTCCGCGGCCACCCCCCGTCCGGCCCCACCCGTCCCGGCCCGAAACCGAACACTCCCCGGGGCAATCCGCCCCCGGCCGCCCACCGCCCCGGCGACCTCCCGCCCGCCCACCGAACCCTGATCGGCGTGGCCCTGCCCGGCCTCGTGATCTCCACCGAAGAAGGACAGCTGACCGGCGAGGGCCTGGAGGGGTTCCACCGTGCGGGCCGCCGTCCGCTCTCCCGGTGTCACCTGCGCGTGGCCGGGCGGGAACCGCTGGCGACTGAGGCCAGGGCGATCACCGCGGGCCGGGCCCGTTTCGTGGCGACACTGCGGACCGCGGCCACGCCGCACGTATGTGCCCGACCCACACCCCGGCGGCCCCGTCCGCTGCGAGACCCAGGCCCACGCACATCGCGCCGCCCTCCTGGGTGCCGAACTGCTCGACGCGTTCGGCAGACCCGGGGGCGACAGACTGCGACAAACTGCGGGAGTGGGCCCGGCGACTGCGGACGGCGTTCCGGCGGGACTTCTGGACCGACGACCCGGCGAGCGGCGGACCGGTGGGCGGACGACCCGTGGCTGCCCGGACGCCGGACGGGCGCATCGTCCCGCACCTGAGCGCGGCCGCCGCCCTCCTCCTCGACACCGGGCTGCTCGGCGAGGGCGTCCTGGCCCCCGGCCTGCTCGACCCGGCGCAGACCGGCCAACTCGCCCGACTGCTCGGGCATCCCGGCATGGACTCGGGATGGGGGCTGCGGGGACTGGCCTCGAAGGAGGCCGGTTACAACCCGTTCGGGCACCGCGCCGGAGCGGTGCGCGTCCAGGAGACGGCGATAGCGGTGGCGGGACTGGCCGCCGCCGGACACGAGAAGGAGGCGGGCTCGCTCCCGCGCGGCGTACTGGCCGCCGCGGCCGCCTTCGGCCACCGGAGATGTACGCGGGGGAGCGGCGCAGTGACCGAGGCGCCCCGCTGCCGCACCCGGCGGCCTGCCGTCCCGCCGCCACCGTTGCCGCCGCCGGGGTACTGCTGGCGGGCACCCTCGCGGGCATCCGCCCCGACATCCCCGCCGGCACCGTCACCCTGCGCCCCGTACGGGACGCACCCCTGGGGGAGCTGAACCTGACCGGCCTGAGAGTCGCCGGAGAGGCCTTCTCCGTACGGGTCGGCCGACTCGGCACGGCGATGGTCGAAGAGGCGGCGGACGGACTATGCCTGGGCTCCTGACCTGCCACGACACATCGTGCCGCCACCAGCGGAGAAACACGGAGAATCCCGGAGGGACGAGCACGGGACCGACATGGATCATCATCCGGGGCGGTGGCCGAAGGGCGTGTTTATCGTCAGGCAGACGACTATGATCGCCGCATGTCCTACGACCCGTCAGCCTTCCCGCCCTTCGCCGTCACCGTGGACCTGGTCGTGCTGACCGTGCGTCGCCACTCCCTGTGCGCGCTGGCGGTGCGCAGGGGCGAGTTGCCGTTCAAGGGCGACTGGGCCCTGCCCGGCGGGTTCGTACGGGCCGACGAGGACCTCGCGCAGGCGGCGGCGCGGGAGCTGGCCGAGGAGACGGGACTGTGCGTCCACGACCCCGCCGCGCCCGCCCAGGACGACGGCGCCCACCTGGAGCAGCTCGCCACCTACGGCGACCCCGACCGCGACCCCCGGATGCGGGTGGTGAGCGTCGCCCACCTGGCGCTCGCACCCGACCTGCCGGCGCCCCGGGCGGGCGGCGACGCCAGCAACGCACGCTGGGCCCCGGTCGAGGAACTGCTGGAACAGAGCGGCTACGGCCGTACCGGCGAGCCCGTCGCGCCGCTCGCCTTCGACCACGCACAGATCCTGGCGGACGGAGTGGAACGGGCCCGGTCCAAGATCGAGTACTCGTCGCTGGCCACCGCGTTCTGCCCGCCCGAGTTCACCGTCGGTGAGCTGCGCCGCGTCTACGAGGCGGTGTGGAGCGTGGCCCTCGACCCGCGCAACTTCCACCGCAAGGTGACGGGCACCCCCGGCTTCCTGGTCCCCACCGGCGGCACCACCACCCGCCAGGGCGGCCGCCCCGCCCAGCTCTTCCGCGCGGGCGGCGCGACGCTCCTCAACCCCCCGATGCTGCGCCCCGAGGTCTGACCGGCTCTCTGACCGGCTCTGTGACCGTCAGGCCCGCGATGCCCGAAAAACCTGATATCGACCGCTATCCTGCTACAGGTGATCCAGGCCTTCGGACTGACCAGCAACCCCCGCAAGGAGCTTCCGCCCGCCGTCGACGACGTCTCCTTCGAGGCGCGTGCGGGCCGCGTCACCGCACTCCTCGGAGCGTCGGGCGCCGGCAAGACGACGGCGCTCAGACTCATGCTCGAACTCCAACACGGGCGTGGCCTGACCTACTTCAGAGGCCGCCCCCTGCACCGCATCGCCCACCCCGCGCGCGAGGTCGGCGTGCTCCTGGGGGACGTACCGGGACATCCCTCCCGTACGGTCCGCGGCCACCTCCGCCTGCTCTGCGCCGCGGCCGGTGTACCGGTCGGGCGGGCCGACGAAGTGCTGGAGGCGGTCGACCTCATGAGCCTGCGCGACGAACGCCTCGGCACCCTCTCCCGCGGCATGGACCGACGCCTCGGCCTGGCCTGCGCGCTGGTCCCCGACCCGCACACCCTGGTCTGCGACGACCCCGCGGGCGCCCTCTCCACCGGCGAGGCCCGCTGGCTCCACGGCATGCTGCGCGCCCACGCCGATCAGGGCGGCACCGTCCTGTTCAGCACGCCGGACCCCAAGGAGGCCGCCCGCACCGCCGACCACGTCGTCACCCTGGAACGGGGCAGAGTCGTCGCCGACCAGGAGGCGACGGACTTCGCCCGCACCAGACTGCGCCCCCGCGTCGCCGTCCGCAGCCCGCACGCCGCCCGCCTCGCGGCCATCCTGACCAAGGAGGCGCGTACGTCCCGCCGTTCCGTCGAGGTCGTCCGCGAGGGCGGCAACCGCCTCGCGGTGTACGGCAGTACCTGCGCCGACGTCGGCGAGACCGCGTTCCGCCACGGCGTCCTCGTCCACCAACTGGCGGACGAAGTGGGCGACATGGGACCGGGCGCGGTCCGGGAGCACCCGGGCGAGACCGGACCGCGCGCCGACGGGGCACCGGTCCGCGACGGGCGGACGGGCTACGGCCAGGGCACCGCCGTGGTGCCCCCCGCCCGCCGGCGAGGTCCCGGCGACGACCGCGCCCCCGGCCCCCGACGCCCGACCACCCACCGTCCGTCCCCCACCGGCCCTCCCCGCCCGGTCGCCACCGACCCGGGGGCCCCCGCCCCCCTGGGCAGCCGCGGACACCCCCACGCGCCGCACCTCACTTCCGAGCCGCACCCCCGGCCCGAGCCGCCCCACCCGCCGTCGGATGCGCGCCACCCCACCCCAGATCGACCTCGCCCCACCGAGGCGACTCTCCCATCGGTCCCGTCGGGCGAAACGCCCGCCTGCGAGTCCCGCTCCGGCCCCGCCGCCGAGCCGCCCAGCCCCGTCGACTCACCCAGCTCAGCCGAGGCGACTCGCCCGTCGGGCGAAGGTCCTGCCCCCGCGCCCGAGCGGCCCTGCACGGTCGAGGCGGCTCACCCCGCAGACGACACCTCTGCCCCCTCCTCGCTCCCCACCTCCTCCGCCCTGACCGCCCCCGGCCCGCCCCCCACCCTCACTCCCCCCACAAGAAGGGCTCACCGGCCCCCACCCCCGTCCCCCCTCCCCCCACCCATCACCGTCCGCTCCGCTCCCAGCCCCCTCCGCCCCCTGCGCTATGAGATCCGTCGCGCGTTCGGCATCGGCACCGGGTTCGTCACCGGCGCCGTCGTCCTCGTCGTGTCCGTCGTCACCGCCGTAGTCCTGGCCCGCATCGGGCACACCCCGCAGGCGCGGCTGCTGGCCGCGTGGCCGCGCGAGCTGCCGCTGCCGCCCGCGGCGCTGGGCGCGGGCCTGCTGGGCGCGCTCGCCTCCGGCGACGAGTTCCGCCACCCCGCCCTGGCGGCGGACCGCGGCACGGTGCCCCGCCGGATGGGGCTGCTGACCGCGAAACTCCTCGTCTCCGCGGCCACCGCCCTGGTGCTGGCCGCGCTGACGGTGGGCTGCGACGCCGAGGTGCTCCACCTGTTCTACGGGCCGGAACTCGCGAAGGTTCCCGCGGACTGGCCCGCGCTGACTGCCGGTTGGTCCGGGCTGGTCGTCGGCTGCGCCTGGTCCGGTGTGCTCGCCGCCGGCATCTTCCGGTCCACGACGGCCGGGCTCGCCGCCGTGGTCGCCGTCCCCGTCCTCGTCGTACCGCTCGTACAAAGGCTCGGGGAGGGTCCGTCCGTGCGGACGGCCGCCGGGGTTCCGATGCGGGTGCGCGAGGTCCTCCTGACGCAGTGGCCGTTCGGAGGCGAGCGGTTTCTGGCCGGAATGCTGCGCGTGATCGTTCAACCGGTCGGCAGCGCACTGGCGTTGTCGCTGACGGCTCTGCTCTGCGCCTACCTGCTCATGACCCTGCGCCGCAGGGTCCGATGACCCCTGTCTCGCCCTTCCGTTCCGACCGTGTGCGCAACTTCCCGAAGGGCGCCCGTTTCTTTCCGATAAGGCGTCAATTGCGACGAGGTGAGCGATCACCCTTTCGTGTGCTTTTCACCAAAGACCTCAAGGGAGTTGAGGCCAGCGCCGACAAAGGATGCGTGAGTACCCTTGCGCACACCATGATGACCGCCGCCCGTTCCGCCGACTCCGGCCTCGCGAACCCGGGCGGACTCGACCGCTACCCCTACGCCGAGACGCCCGGCGTCGACCGCGTCGGAGGGCCCGCCTGGGAAGGGGTGGAGCCCGAGCTGGGCCGCGTGGGCCGGCGTACCGCGGGCAACCGTGGCCGCGGGCTGCACGGGCAACTCGTCCAGCAGCTCGGCCAGATGATCGTTTCCGGTGACCTCGGTGCCGACCGGCCGCTGGTGCCGGAGGAGATCGGCCAGCGTTTCGAGGTGTCCCGCACCGTTGTCCGGGAGTCCCTGCGCGTACTGGAGGCCAAGGGCCTGGTGAGCGCCCGGCCGAACGTCGGTACGCGCGTGCGCCCCGTCAGCGACTGGAACCTCCTGGACCCGGACATCATCGAATGGCGTGCCTTCGGTCCGCAGCGCGACGACCAGCGCCGTGAGCTGAGCGAGCTGCGCTGGACGATCGAGCCGCTCGCCGCGCGCCTGGCCGCCGGGCACGGACGTGAGGACGTCCAGCAGCGCCTGGCCGACATGGTCGGGATCATGGGCCACGCCATGGGCCAGGGTGACGCGCTCACCTTCTCGCGCGCCGACGCCGAGTTCCACTCCCTGCTCATCCAGATCGCCGGCAACCGCATGCTCGACCACCTCTCGGGGATCGTCTCCGCCGCCCTCCACGTGTCCGGCGGTCCGGTCACGGGCTGTGACCGGCCGAACGACGTGTCCCTCGCACAGCACGGCAGGATCGTCGACGCCCTCGCCGCCGGGGACGGGGCGGCGGCCGAGACCGCCATGCGTCAGCTGCTGACCGTCCACCCCGAGGTGGAGCGTGTGGTGCCCGCCCCGCGGGAGCACTGACCGCGTTCCACCGGACGGCGCGGGCCGGGCACGCCGAACCCCTCCTGCGGCAGTGACCGGTCGTTCGCCGTCGTCGTCGGACCCTGCGGAGCCATTCTCGACTCCGCAGGGTCCGATCATGTCCAGTGAGGTGTCGGCGGCATGACGAGTGGGATGTCCGGTGAGATACCCAGTGTGACGAGAAACGGTGTGATGAGAGGCTGAGCCGCCGGGGACGCGGTCGGATCGCGATCAGGGGTGAACCTGTTCATCCATGTCTGACCGATTTTGATCGCTTACGGGGTGTGACTCGGGCCACGCGGATTGGGCGTAACGCTCGTGGGAACAACACGATGACCTAAGAGGTGACAGCCGCGGAGGGAATACGGACACCGTTCACGGTGCTGTGTTTCTCCCCGGCCCCGCCCGCACCGTCGGCCCATCCCCAAGCCGGTGGTCGGCTCCTGTCCTTCACGGGCGGAGCCGGAAGCCGTTTTCCAACGTTCCGAGAGGTTGTTCGTGTCGGCCAGCACATCCCGTACGCTCCCGCCGGAGATCGCCGAGTCCGTCTCTGTCATGGCGCTCATTGAGCGGGGAAAGGCTGAGGGGCAGATCGCCGGCGATGACGTGCGTCGGGCCTTCGAAGCTGACCAGATTCCGGCCACTCAGTGGAAGAACGTACTGCGCAGCCTCAACCAGATCCTCGAGGAAGAGGGTGTGACGCTGATGGTCAGTGCCGCAGAGCCCAAGCGCACCCGAAAGAGCGTCGCAGCGAAGAGTCCCGCCAAGCGCACCGCCACCAAGACGGTCGCGGCGAAGACGGTGACCAGCAGGAAGGCCACCGCCCCCGCCACCCCCGTGGCGGCTCCCGCCGGCGATCCCGCCGCCGAGGAAGAGGCCACCGTCAAGAAGGCGGCCGCAAAGAAGACGACCACCAAGAAGGCGGCGGCGAAGAAGACGACCGCCAAGAAGACGGCGGCCAAGAAGACCACCTCCAAGAAGGAGGACGGCGAGCTTCTCGAGGACGAGGCGATCGAGGAGCCGAAGGCCGCGACCGAGGAGCCCGAGGGCACCGAGAACGCCGGCTTCGTGCTGTCCGACGACGACGAGGACGACGCCCCGGCCCAGCAGGTCGCCGCGGCCGGCGCCACCGCCGACCCGGTCAAGGACTACCTCAAGCAGATCGGCAAGGTCCCCCTGCTCAACGCCGAGCAGGAGGTCGAGCTCGCCAAGCGCATCGAGGCCGGTCTGTTCGCCGAGGACAAGCTGGCGAACTCCGACAAGCTCGCGCCCAAGCTCAAGCGCGAGCTGGAGATCATCGCCGAGGACGGCCGCCGCGCCAAGAACCACCTCCTGGAGGCCAACCTCCGCCTGGTGGTCTCCCTGGCCAAGCGCTACACCGGCCGCGGCATGCTCTTCCTGGACCTCATCCAGGAGGGCAACCTCGGTCTGATCCGCGCGGTGGAGAAGTTCGACTACACCAAGGGCTACAAGTTCTCCACGTATGCCACCTGGTGGATCCGGCAGGCGATCACCCGCGCGATGGCCGACCAGGCCCGCACCATCCGTATCCCGGTGCACATGGTCGAGGTCATCAACAAGCTCGCGCGCGTGCAGCGCCAGATGCTCCAGGACCTGGGCCGCGAGCCCACCCCGGAGGAGCTGGCCAAGGAACTCGACATGACCCCCGAGAAGGTCATCGAGGTCCAGAAGTACGGCCGCGAGCCCATCTCGCTGCACACCCCGCTCGGCGAGGACGGCGACAGCGAGTTCGGTGACCTCATCGAGGACTCCGAGGCGGTCGTCCCGGCCGACGCGGTCAGCTTCACCCTGCTCCAGGAGCAGCTGCACTCCGTTCTCGACACCCTCTCCGAGCGCGAGGCGGGCGTGGTCTCCATGCGCTTCGGTCTCACCGACGGTCAGCCGAAGACCCTCGACGAGATCGGCAAGGTGTACGGCGTCACGCGCGAGCGCATCCGCCAGATCGAGTCGAAGACCATGTCGAAGCTGCGTCACCCGTCGCGCTCGCAGGTCCTGCGCGACTACCTCGACTAGGCGCCTCCTGTCCGACCGGACCGCACGCGGATCACGGTCGCACGCGCGCGAGGCTCGGTTCGCCGAGCGGAAAGGCCCGGTCCCGCACTGCGGGACCGGGCCTTTCGCGAGCCGCAGCGGGTGCGCGGTGCGGCGTAGTGGATCACTCTGGGTGTCTCGCGATCACCTAGGAGTGAGGAGCCTGCATGCGTCGCCTCTCTGCCCGGGCGCTGGCCCGGCCGCTGGTCCTGGCGGCCGCGGCCACCGCGATACCGCTGGGAGCGGCCGCCCCGGCCGCCGCCGACAGCATCGTCGTCGGAGGCTTTCCGGTCGATGTCGCCGACAGCCCGTGGACCGTCGCCCTGTCCAGCCGTGACCGGTTCGGAGGTACGCGGGCGGGCCAGTTCTGCGGGGGAGTGGCCGTCGGCCGGACGACCGTGCTCACGGCGGCCCACTGCATGGGAGAGGGGTTGCTCGGATCGCCGCCCGACCAGGTGGGAGACCTGAAGGTCATCGCCGGCCGGACGGATCTGCTGTCGGACCAGGGCCGGGAGATCCCGGTCCGCTCCGTCTGGGTGAATCCCGCCCACGACGACGCCAGCAACGCCGGAGACTTCGCGGTGCTGACCCTCGCCGAGTCCCTGCCCGCGGGCTCGGGGATGGGGATGGCGGCCGAGGGCGACCCGGCCTACGCGCCGGACACGCAGGCGCTCGTCTACGGCTGGGGGGACACCTCGGGTGCCGGGGACTACGCGAACGGCCTGCACGCCTCACGCGTGCGCGTCCTGTCCGACGCACGCTGCCGACGGGCGTACCCGGGCCGTGACGACGGGCGCTACCTGCCCGCCTCCATGCTGTGCGCCGGTGTGGACGCCGGTGGCCGTGACGCCTGCCAGGGCGACAGCGGCGGGCCGCTGGTCGCTCGGGGAAGACTCATCGGTCTCGTGTCATGGGGGAACGGGTGCGGACGCCCCGGGAGCCCCGGGGTGTACACACGCGTCTCCTCGGTCCTGCGAACATTGGGCTGGGACACCGCTGCCAGACGGCAGCGCGAGAGCCTCTGACGGCCACTGAGAGCCTTTCGGTACGACCGCGGGCGGCCGCCTCCCGATAGGGGAGGCGGCCGCCCGTTCATCGGCCTGTGCCGGGTCGGCTCGTCGTCGGGCGCGTAGTGTCAGCGATCTTCCTCGGCGGAAGATGCCGGAACAGCCGTCAGCCGCTCCGTCTCGTCCTGTATCTCAGCGGCGATCTTCTTGAGTTCCGGCTCGAACTTGCGCCCGTGGTGGGCGCAGAAGAGCAGTTCTCCGCCGCTCAGGAGGACGACGCGCAGATATGCCTGGGCGCCGCAGCGGTCGCAGCGATCGGCGGCCGTCAGCGGGCTTGCGGAAGTCAGAACAGTAGTCACGTCGCCTCTTCTCTAGCTCGACGAGCTGTCGTACCAGGGTCAACATCCAACCAGCCCCAAAACGTTCCCGCTCGTGGCTTTTCCTCGAAAAAACTTCTCCGAGGGTCGGCTGTTGCCGGTTGGCGGCGAATGTGCCGTATTGCGTGTCTCTGTGTCGTACGGGTTCGCGCGGTCGGTCAGGTGGTCGGTCCGGCCGGCTGGGTTGCCGGTTTGTTCATGAGGACGTGCCCGGAGCCTAAATGGTTCATGCCTCGAAGGGAACGTGATGTGTACTTCACCCCATCGAGGGATCGAACAGGCATGCGACCCTGGACTAGGGTGAGTCCGCGACGAGGGTGGCGTGACAACGGCTCTACCAGGGCTCGGTACCCTCTGAGCGGTGAACCGAGCCGCGCCCTTACCCAGCGGGGCCCCATCCGAAATTCAGCGAGGAGCGAACCGCGTGACCGCCGAGACATCCGTGCCGTCCACTGCGCTGCTGGCAGGAGCAGACCGGGACGGGTCCAACTACACCGCGCGGCACCTGCTCGTCCTCGAAGGGCTCGAGGCCGTACGCAAGCGTCCGGGCATGTACATCGGATCCACCGACAGCCGTGGCTTGATGCACTGCCTGTGGGAGATCATCGACAACTCCGTCGACGAGGCCCTCGGCGGTTACTGCGACCACATCGAGGTGATCCTCCACGACGACGCCTCGGTGGAGGTCCGGGACAACGGCCGCGGCATCCCGGTCGACGTCGAGCCCAAGACCGGCCTCTCCGGCGTCGAGGTCGTCATGACCAAGCTGCACGCCGGCGGCAAGTTCGGCGGCGGCTCCTACGCCGCCTCGGGCGGTCTGCACGGTGTGGGCGCCTCCGTGGTGAACGCCCTGTCCGCCCGCCTGGACATCGAGGTGGACCGCAACGGGCACACCAACGCCATCAGCTTCCGGCGCGGCGTCCCGGGCGCGTTCACCGGCGCGGGTCCGGACGCGGCGTTCGAGGCGGAGAACGGGCTGCGCAAGGCCAAGAAGATCCCCAAGAGCCGCACCGGCACACGCGTGCGCTACTGGGCGGACCGCCAGATCTTCCTCAAGGACGCCAAGCTCTCCCTGGACACGCTGCACCAGCGGGCCCGGCAGACCGCCTTCCTGGTGCCCGGACTGACCATCGTCGTCCGGGACGAGTTCGGCCTCGGCGAGGGCGGCAGCAAGGGCGAGGAGTCCTTCCGCTTCGACGGCGGCATCAGCGAGTTCTGCGAGTTCCTGGCCAGTGACCGGCCCGTCTGCGACATCCTCCGCTTCACCGGCCAGGGCAGCTTCAAGGAGACGGTCCCCGTCCTCGACGAGCACGGCCAGATGACGCCCACCGAGGTCACCCGCGACCTGGGCGTCGATGTCGCCATGCGCTGGGGCACGGGCTACGACACCACCCTCAAGTCCTTCGTCAACATCATCGCCACCCCCAAGGGCGGCACCCACGTCGCCGGCTTCGAGCAGGCCGTGGCCAAGACGATGAACGAGGTGCTGCGGGCCAAGAAGATGCTGCGCGTCGCCGAGGACGACATCGTCAAGGACGACGCGCTGGAGGGCCTCACGGCGGTCGTGACGGTCCGCCTCGCCGAGCCGCAGTTCGAGGGCCAGACCAAGGAGGTCCTCGGTACCTCGGCGGCCCGCCGGATCGTGAACACGGTCATCAGCAGGGAACTGAAGGCGTTCCTCACCTCCACCAAGCGCGACGCCGCCCAGCAGGCCCGCGTGGTCATGGAGAAGGCCGTCGCCGCGGCCCGCACCCGCATCGCCGCCCGCCAGCACAAGGACGCGCAGCGCCGCAAGACGGCCTTGGAGTCCTCCTCGCTGCCCGCCAAGCTCGCCGACTGCCGCAGCGACGACGTCGACCGCAGCGAGCTGTTCATCGTCGAGGGCGACTCCGCGCTCGGTACGGCGAAGCTTGCCCGGAACTCCGAGTTCCAGGCGCTGCTGCCGATCCGCGGCAAGATCCTCAACGTCCAGAAGTCGTCCGTGACCGACATGTTGAAGAACGCCGAGTGCGGGGCGATCATCCAGGTCATAGGGGCCGGTTCCGGCCGCACCTTCGACATCGACGCGGCGCGCTACGGCAAGATCATCATGATGACCGACGCCGATGTGGACGGCTCCCACATCCGTACCCTGCTCCTGACCCTGTTCCACCGCTACATGCGGCCCATGGTCGAGTCCGGCCGGGTCTTCGCCGCGGTGCCGCCGCTGCACCGCATCGAACTGGTCCAGCCCAGGAAGGGCCAGGACAAGTACGTCTACACGTACTCGGACCGCGAGCTGCGCGACAAACTCATGGAGTTCCGGAGCAAGAACATCCGCTACAAGGACTCCATCCAGCGCTACAAGGGCCTGGGCGAGATGGACGCCGACCAGCTGGCCGAGACCACGATGGACCCGCGGCGCCGCACCCTGCGCCGGATCAACCTCACCGATCTGGAGTCCGCCGAGCACGTCTTCGACCTGCTGATGGGCAACGACGTCGCACCCCGCAAGGAGTTCATCTCCAACTCGGCGGCGACGCTGGACCGGTCGCGCATCGACGCCTGACGGCACCCGCCGCCTGACGGCCGCCGGCCGTCCGACGGCACCTGACCGACCGAAGAGCCGGGCCCGGAACGAGAACGGGGGCCGGCTCTTCGTCCGCGCGGAGGCGTGCCCCCGTGTGTCCGGTCTCCCGCGCCTGTCCGGTGGATGGCCCGTTGGGTTCGTCGACGCGTTGGTGATCACGGCAGTGGCCGGTCTCGTGATCGCCCGCCAGTTCCGCGCCGGCCGGCTCGACACCGACCGGCGCTGGTGGGTGCTGCCCGTGGTGCTGGCCGTGGTCGCGCTCCGTGCCTGCTCTCCGGCGTCGATGTGGTGGACGCCGCGGGCGACGGCGAGGAGGCGGTGCGCCTCGTCGCCGGACTCGCCCCGGACGTCGTGCTGATGGACCTCCGCATGCCCCGCTGCGACAGGGTCGAGGCGACCCGCAGGATCCGGACGGAGCATCCCGGCACGCAGGTCGTGGTGCTCACGGCGTACGCGGACGACGAGTCGCTCTTCCCCGCGCTGCGGGCCGGCGCGCGCGGTCATCTCACCAAGGACGCGGGCGGGGACGAGATCGTCCGGGCGTTGCACAGCGTCCTGTCGGGCGACGCGGGGCTCTCGCCGGGCATCCAACTGCGGCTGCTGGAGCGCCTGTCCGAGTCCGAACCCCGGCAGGGGGGTCCGCCCGGGCCGCCGGGACGGGCTCACGGGGCGGGGGACCGAGGTGCTGGTCCTCATCACCGAAGGGCTCAACAACCAGCGGATCGCGAGCAGGCTGCACGTTTCCCCGGCGACGGTGCAGGCCCACGTCGACAACCTGTGCGCCAAGACGGGTCTCATGGACCGTGCGCAGGCGGTGCGTTACGCCTACGGGAAGGGTCTGGTGCGGCCTCGGGGAGGGTGAATCACCTGATGGGGTGAAGTATGCGGGGAAGAAGAGTCGGGGATCTTCCCGTTCTGTCCATCCTTGGGCATGCAGTCAAGCAACGATCGCCTCCACGGCGCCGGAGCTGGGCCCGAGAGCGCGGTCGACACCCGCGCCGTGCCGGAGCGGGCCTCCAGCGAGGCGCCGTGGGGCGCGCGGCACGACGATCCGCGGTACGACGACCCGTGGTACGACGCGCTCGCCTCCGGCTGGGGCGAGGCAGCCGACGCCGGGGCACCTGAGCCGGCGGTGCCGGGGATGCGTCGGGACGCGGCGGAGGAGCCGGTGCGGGCCGCCGCCGACGTGTACCTGGACGTGCAGCGCAGCACGGCCTTCCAGGAGGTGCGCAGCCGGTACCGGAGGTTCGTGGGCCCGGCGGTCGCGGCCTTCTTCCTCTGGTACGTCGCCTACGTCGTGGCCGCCACGACGGCGCCGGACCTGATGGCACGCCCGGTGGCCGGCGCGGTGAACGTGGCGATGGTCGCGGGGCTCGGGCAGTTCCTCACGACGTTCCTGCTCACCTGGGCCTACGCACGGCACGCCCGGCTCCGCAGGGACCGGGCCGCGCTGGAACTGCGCTGGTCCACGCAGGAACTGACACGCGGCGCGCGGGGCGGTGTGTCGTGACCGGGGACCATCAGACGCTGGCGCTGCTGCTGTTCAGCGCGTTCGTCGCCGTGACGCTCGGCATCACCACCTGGGTGAGCCGCCACCGGCACGGCTCGGCGGAGGAGTTCTACGCGGGCGGGCGGCTCTTCTCCCCGATGGAGAATGGTTTTGCCATCGCGGGGGACTACATGTCCGCCGCGTCCTTCCTCGGCATCTCGGGGCTCATCGCGCTCTTCGGCTACGACGGCATGCTGTACTCGGTGGGCTTCCTGGTCGCCTGGCTGGTCGTGCTGTTCCTCGTCGCCGAACTGGTGCGCAACTGCGGGCGGTTCACCCTGGCCGACGTCGTCGCCGCCCGGATGAGGGAACGGCCGGTGCGGATCGCGGCGGGGACCTCGTCGGTCACCGTGTCCGTCCTGTACCTGGTCGCGCAGATGGTCGGCGCCGGAAGCCTGGTCGCGCTGCTGCTCGGCGGTACGACCGAGGCGGCGCGCACCTGGACCGTCATCGGCGTCGGCACCCTCATGGTGATCTACGTGTCGCTGGGCGGGATGCGGGCCACCACCTGGATCCAGATCGTCAAGGCGGTCCTGCTGCTCGGCGGCACCGTGGCGCTGACCGCCCTCGTACTGGTGCGCTTCCACGGCGACCTCGACCTGCTGCTGCGCACGGCGGCCGAACGCAGCGGCCACGGCGCGGCGTTCCTCGCGCCCGGCCTGGCGTACGGCGGGGACTGGACCTCGCGGTTCGACTTCATCAGCCTGGGACTCGCCCTCGTGCTGGGCACGGCCGGGCTGCCGCACATCCTGTCCCGCTTCTACACCGTGCCCACGGCCCGGGCGGCGCGGCGGTCCGTGGTCTGGTCGATCGGCCTCATCGGCGGTTTCTACCTCATGACGATCGTGCTCGGGTTCGGTGCCGCCGCCCTGGTCGGGCCGGACGCCGTACGCGCCTCCAATGCCGCCGGGAACACGGCGGTGCCGCTGCTCGCCCTCGACCTGGGCGGCGGAGCCCACTCCACCGGGGGGACCTTGCTGTTCGCGGTGGTCGCGGCCGTCGCGTTCGCCACGATCCTCGCGGTGGTCGCCGGGATCACCCTGGCCTCCTCGGCGTCCGTGGCCCACGACCTGTACGCGTCCCTGCGCCGCCGTGGCGCCGAGCCGCGCAGCGAGGTCGCCGTGGCGCGGGTCGCCGCGGTCGGGATCGGCGCCGTCGCGATCGCGCTCGGCCTGCTCGCCCGCGATCTCAACGTCGCCTTCCTGGTGGGTCTGGCCTTCGCCGTCGCCGCGTCCGCCAATCTGCCGGTGCTGCTCTACTCGCTGTTCTGGCGCGGTTTCACCACGCGGGGCGCCGTGTGGGCCGTCTACGGCGGTCTGATCCCGGCCGTGCTGCTGGTGCTGCTGTCGCCGGTGGTCTCGGGTAGCCCCGGGTCGCTCTTCCCGGGCGTCGACTTCCAGTACTTCCCGTTGCAGAACCCGGGCCTCGTCTCCATCCCGCTGGGCTTCGTCGCGGGCTGGCTCGGCACCGTGACCTCACCGGAGATCCCGGACGAGGCCAAGCACGCCGAGACGGAGGTGCGGTCGCTGACCGGGGCGGGGGCGGTCTAGGCACCCGGCAGCGCGCGGCGCCCTCGCGGGTTCAGGCGCGGGTCGTCCACTCGTAGCGATGCTCCGGGCGGCCCGCGTCGCCGTACTTGAGGGTCAGCCTGGCCCGTCCCGTGCGTTCCAGGAGCTTCAGATAGCGCTGGGCGGTCTGGCGGCTCACGCCCGTCCGTTCGGCGATCTCCTGGGCGGACAGCGGGCCGTCGGCCTTGAGCAGGCACTGGCGTACGAGTTCGGCGGTGGTGGGGGAGTGCCCCTTGGGCAGCCCCGGTTCCGACGGTGCCGACAGGGCACCGAAGATCCGGTCGACCTCCGCCTGCTCCGCCTCACCGCCACCGTCGAGCGTGTGCCGCAACCGCGCGTACGCCTCCAGCTTGGCGCGCAGCCCCGCGAACGCGAACGGTTTCACCAGGTACTGGAGCGCGCCCTGGCGCATCGCCGCCTGGACGGTCGACACGTCCCGTGCCGCCGTCACCATGATCACGTCGGTCTGGTGGCCGCAGCGCCGCATCTCCTGGACCACCTCCAGACCGGTCCGGTCGGGCAGGTAGTGGTCCAGCAGGATCAGGTCCACGCGCGGCAGGCGTTCCACACTGTCCAGCGCCTCCAGCGCGCTGTGCGCCTCACCGGCGACATGGAAGCCCGGGACCTTCGCCACGTAGGCGGCGTTGACCCGCGCGACCCGCGTGTCGTCGTCCACGACCAGCACTTCGATCATCGGGCGTCCTCCTCGACGGCGGTGTGCGGGTGGTCGGCGGAGTCCGCAGGAGCGGGGAGGGCCGACTCCAGGTCCGGTGCCGTCAGCGCCTCGGGGAGGGCCACGACGATCTCCGCGCCCCCGCCGTACGCCGCCCCGACCGAGGCGCTGCCGCCCTGCCGCTCGGCGAGCCTGCGCACCAGTGACAGTCCGAGGCCGCGCGGGCGGTGCTCCGGCGGCTTCTTCGTGGACCATCCGGCCGTGAACACCGACTCGTGGTGTTCGGCCGGGATTCCAGGGCCCGTGTCGCGCACCCTGAGCGTGACCGCGCGCCCCACAGTGCGCAGTTCGACCTCCACGCGCGCGTGCGATGTGCCCGCGACGGCGTCGAGGGCGTTGTCGACGAGGTTCCCGACGATCGTGACGAGCCCCCGGGCATCGACCAGCCGGTCCGGCAGCCGCGTCCGGTCCGAAACCCACAGCGCGACCCCCCGTTCGGCCGCGACCGTCGCCTTGCCGACCAGCAGGGCGGCGAGGAGCGGGTCCTGGATCCGCTCGGTGATCTGTTCCGCGGTCACCCGGTGATCGCCGACCACCTCGCCGACGAACTCCACGGCGTCGTCGTACATCTCCAGTTCGAGCAGTCCCAGCAGGGTGTGCATGCGGTTGGCGTGCTCGTGGTCCTGCGCGCGCAGGGCGTCGATCAGCCCGCGCGTGGAGTCCAGCTCCCGGCCGAGCTGCTCCAGCTCGGTACGGTCGCGCAGGGTCGCGACGGCGCCGCCGTCGCCGGTGGGCATCCGGTTGGCGACCAGGACCCGCTGGCCGCGCACCGTCAGCAGGTCGGTGCCGGTCACCCGGCCGGCCAGCACGTCCGCCGTGCGTCCGGTGCCCAGCGCCTCGTCGGGCGAGTGGCCGACAGCCTCGCCGCCGACGCCCAGCAGCCGCTGCGCCTCGTCGTTCAGCAGCCGCATCCTGCCGTCGCGGTCCAGGGCGACCACCCCCTCCCGGATGCCGTGCAGCATCGCCTCCCGCTCCGCCAGCAGGCCCGCGATGTCGGAGAAGGCCAGGTCCCGGGTCTGCCGCTGCACCCGCCGCGCGATCAGCCAGGCCGCGAGCGCGCCGACGGCCAGGGCCCCGCCGGCGTATGCGAACAGGCCGGGGATGGCATGCACGAGCCGCGCCCGGACGCTGTCGTAGGCGATGCCCACCGACACCGCGCCGACGATGTCGCCCTCGTCGTCGCGCAACGGCACCTTGCCGCGCGCGGAGCGGCCCAGGGTGCCCTCGTCGATCTCCATGACCTCACGCCCGGCCAGCGCCTGCCCGGGGTCCGTCGAGACGACCTCGCCGATCCGCGCCGGGTCGGTGTGCGACCAGCGCACGCCCTGCCGGTCCATGACGACGACGTACTCGGCCCGTGTGGCCTTCCGGATGCGTTCCGTCTCCCGCTGCACCGGGCCGTCGGGCGTCGGGCGGGTGGACCGTAGGTCCTGGGCGACCTGCGGCTGCTGTGCGGTGGTCTGCGCGATCGCCAGCGCCCGGCGCATCGCCTGGTCGTCCAGCTGGTCCCCGAGCGGCGCCAGGAACAGCCCCGTGGCGAGCACCGCGACCCCCGCGGCGATCGCCAGCTGCATCAGCAGCACCTGCGAGAACACCCGCCGCGGCAGACCGAGGCGCCGACGGCGTGCGGGGGGAGTGGAGCTCATGCCCATGACGGTACGTGGGGGACGAGGGCAGGCCATAACGGGGTGCGGCGGGGATCTCCCGGCCGCCGGGTCGGGCCGGCCGTCAGCTTGCGAGGGACGCCGCCATCGACAGTTCGCGCACCGCCGTCACTTCCATCCGGGCCGGCGCGCCCAGTACCGAGGCGCCGCAGCTCTCCGGACGCGGCTGCGCCGACGCGCCCTGGGCGACGGTGACCCGCCAGTGCCGGCCGTCGGCGTGCGCCACGGTCACCTCCCAGCGCGGGGCGGCGCCGTCCGTCCGTACGACGCTCAGGGCCTGGGCGGCATCCTCGCCGAGAGCCGCGCGCTGAGCCAGCTCGGCCGCCTGGCCGGGGCGCTCCCACGCGGAGTTCCCCCGGCAGCCCTCGGTGACGATCCGCCCTTCGCGCGCGCCCTTGAGGATGTCCTCGACGGCGGGGGTGCCGACCCGGCCGTAGACGTAGCCGTACGGCAGCACGAGGACCGTCGGCGAGAAACGGTGACCACCCAGATGAGTGACCTCCCAGACCTCCTCGGATCCGGAGGCGGCGAGTTCGGCGGCCAGCGGCCGGCCGAGAAGGGCGCAGCACCGGTCGCGCTTGCCGTTGGTGCAGACGAGGGCGAGCGGATCGCCCTGGTGCGGGCCGCCGCCCAGCGCCGAGTCGAAGGACCGGTGGTCGCCCCGGCCGAGCGCGGCGAAGTCGAGGTCGAGCAGCCGGTGCGGGTCGGTGAGCGTGGTGCCGCGCAGCCACACGTTTCCCGGAACGGTGTGGGCCACATACACCCGCCGCGCGGCAGGAGGGCCGCTGTCGGCGTGGCGGCCGGGGCGGCGGATGAGTACGACGCGAACGCCCGTTCCCTTCGCCGCCGCCTCCAGGGCACGTCCCAGTGCGGGGTCCAGGTGGCTGGAGGTGAGCGCCTTGGCACCCCACGGGCCGGGCTGTTCGAGCAGCAACCAGGTGCGCGCGACGGGTGCGGTACCCGAAAGCGGCTCGTCGAGGTCCTGGGAGACGGTTGAGCACGTACTCACAGAGGTGAGCCTAACCTGACTTGGCGCGCGACGCCGACCCAGCGCGCCCGGACACTACTCCGGCAGTGGCTGGGGCGGCTTCGGACCCGAGTAGAGCCCGGTCGGCCGCATCCGCAGCGGGCGCTCCCCGTACTCCTCCAGGGCGTGGGCGATCCAGCCCGCCGTGCGGGCCACCGCGAAGATCGTCTCGGGCGCGGTGGACGGCATCCCCGAGGACGCGGTGAGCACGGCGAGCGCCATGTCGACATTGGCGTGCAGCGGGGTGTGCCGGGCGGCGGTGGCCTGGATGTCGCGGGCCGCGGCGAGCGCGGGTGCCGCCCGGGGGATGTCCTCCAAGAGGGCGAAGAGCGCACGCGCGCGCGGGTCCTCGCCGGCGTAGAGCCGGTGGCCGAGCCCCGGGACACGCCGGCCGGACCGCAGTTCCTCCGCGATCACGGGCACCGCGCTGCCCTGTTCGAGCACCTCGAGGAGCATCTGGTGGGCGAGGCCCCCGGCGGCGCCGTGCAGGGGCCCTTCGATCACGCCGAGCCCGGCGGACACGGCGGCGTAGGCGTGCGCCCGCGCGGAGGCGGCGACCCGCACGGCGAGCGTGGAGGCGGCCAGGTCGTGGTCGACGAGGAGGGAGAGCGCCGTGTTTAGGGCGCGCAGCGTCGGCTCGTCCGCGGGCTGCCCGCTGAGCCGGGTCCACAGCCGGTGGGCGAGCGGGCCCTCGTCGTGCGCATCGCCCCGCACGGGCGGCAGCGCGGCGACGAGGGTGGGGATGAGGACGCGCGCGGTGCCCAGGACGGCGTCCTCGGACAGGTCGAAGCGCAACGGGTCCGTGACCGCGGCGGCGATCGCCGCGACACGCAGCCGGTCGGCCGGCCCCGCGTGCTCGGGCAGCGCGTCCACGGCCCGGCGGGCCGCCGCCACGGACGACTCGGGCGCCGAGAAGGCGGCACCGGGACGCAGCCGCCCGGTCCAGAGCCACTCGGCGACCTCTTCGAAGCTGTGGCGCGCGGCCAGTTCGACCGCGTCGACGCCCCGGTAGTAGTACCGGTCGCTCTCGATGAGCGTGATGCGGGTGCGGGCGGCCAGCTCCTGTCCGGGGCCGGGGCCGGGGGCGGTGGCCGTGGTGCCGCAGTCGCGCCGGTTGCGCCGGGCGAGGGCCCGTACTTCCCGCGCGTCGAAGGTGCTGCCCCGGCCGCCGGGTGCGCGACGGCTGCCGAGCTGGCCGCGGCTGACGTACGCGTACACGGTCGCGGGCTTCACGCCGAGCAGTTCGGCCGCCTCCCTGGTGGTCAGGCGCCGCTCGCCGTCGTCGGCGAGGTGCTCGTGCTCTTGATCGCGCATGGGGTCACCGTATCGATCCGGCGGGCCGCCCTCGGCCCTATGTTGATCCAATCAATATTGACAGACAGTTAGTCAAGTATGGACAGTAGGATCAAGTTCGAGGAGGAAATCATGGCTGTCAACAGAAGCGAGGCCGGCGCCACCCTCGTAGAGGTGCCGCGCGGGCTCGCGGGTGTCGTCGTGGCCGACACCGAGGTCGGCGACGTACGCGGGCTCGAGGGCTTCTACCACTACCGCCAGTACTCGGCAGTCGACCTCGCCCGGAGCCGCGGTTTCGAGGACGTCTGGCATCTCCTGGTCCACGGAGAGCTCCCGGACGCGCCGCGCGCCGCCGCCTTCGCCGCCGAGACCGCGGCCCTGCGGCACCTCCCCCACGAGGTGCGCGACGCGCTGCCCGCCATCGCCGCGGCCGGGCGGCGCTCCGGACCCCTGGCCGGGATGCGCACGGCCCTCTCCCTGCTGGGCGCGGCCCAGGGCTTCGCGCCGGTGTACGACCTCCCGCCCGACCAGCGCCTGCGGGACACCCTCGTGGCCACGGCCGCCGTACCGACCCTGCTGACCGCGCTGCACCGGTTGGGGCAGGGCCTCGACCCGGTGGAGCCGCGCCAGGACCTGCCGTACGCCGCGAACTACCTGTACATGTTGACCGGCAACGAGCCGGAGCCCCGGCGCGCGCGGGCGGTCGAGCAATACTTGATCTCCACCATTGATCACGGCTTCAACGCGTCCACCTTCACCGCGCGGGTCATCGCCTCGGCCGGTGCGGACGTCGCGGCGTGTCTCGCCGGGGCGGTGGCGGCGCTGTCCGGGCCGCTGCACGGCGGGGCGCCCAGCCGGGCCCTGGACACGCTGGACGCGATCGGCACGCCGGACCGGATCGACGCGTGGATCCGTGAACGGGTGCTCGCCGGTGACCGCATCATGGGTTTCGGCCACGCGGTCTACCGCACGGAGGACCCGCGCTCCCGGATGCTGCGTGAGGTGGCGCTGGGGTTCGGCGGTCCGCGCGTGGAGTTCGCCGTCGAGGTGGAGCGGCAGGTCGAGGCGATCCTCGCCGAGCTGAAACCGGGGCGCGAACTGCACACCAACGTCGAGTTCTACGCGGGAGTGGTCATGGAACTGTGCGGTCTGCCGCGCGAGATGTTCACGCCGACCTTCGCGGCGGCGCGGGTGGTGGGCTGGAGCGCGAACATCCTGGAGCAGGCCCGCGACTCCAAGATCATCCGCCCGGCGGCGCGGTATGTGGGGCCGGGAGCGCCGGTCGGGGTGCCGGCCGTGGCCTGAACAAGGCGAGCGGCCCTGAACAAGGCGAGCGGCCCTGAGCAGAGCGAGAGGCCTGGTTCCCGTTCGGGTGCCAGGCCTGGTCGTGGGGCGTCGAGCGTGGACGGGGTGCCGGACGGCTCGACGGGCGGGGTCCGGCGCGGACGTCGGTGGGTGCGGCCGGAAGGTGTGCTGACGTCAGGCGTCCGGGATGTCGGCCTTGGCGCGGATGAGGGTCTCCCGGCTGACGATGACGATGCGTTCATGGTCGGCACGGGCGGCGTCGGCGGGGAGCTCCCGCTCCAGCGTCTCGGTGGCTTCGGTGCCGATGACGGCGAAATTGCCGTCGCTCAGCTCGAACACGTCCGGGCAGGTGGATCCCGAGTTACTGCCCCGGGCGCTGGGCGGCACACCGATGCGGCGCACGATCTTCAAAGGTACCGGTCCTTATGAGTCTCCAGAGTGATGGCGAGCACACGCTACTGGTGCCGATGAGATTCGCGTGACTGGTGGCCGAAACTCACTCTGTCGTGTCGCGACCTCGGGAGATATTGACCGAGTTGATCGGCGGATCATTCGGTCGGGGGGTCCCCCACGACCCACCACTCGTCGGTGTCGGCCTCGTCGAGGTCCCGTACGAGACCGTCGACCATCTGCCCGAGGCGGGCTTCCTCGGACGTCTTGCTCAGCGAGGCGCGCATGTGCTTCGACGCCTCCCAGTACTCCCGGAAGACGGGGCTCTGGAGGAACTCGCGCAGATGCCGGTACAACTCCTCCCGGTCCACGATGCCGACGCGGCGGGTGTGGAAGAGGTAGGTGTACCAGGCGTTGGCGTACAGAAACTGCCGCCGCCGCTCCGCCGGGATGCTCTTGTCGTACGTGTCGATGACCTCCGCCAGCGAAGGATCGTCGATCGCCCTGGTCAGCAGCTCCCAGTGCATGCGCTGCTGGTGCGCCAGCGACTTGCGCCGGATCGCCAGTTCCTCCAGCTCCAACTGCCGCTCGTGCAGCCGGATCCTCTCCAGCCGTCGCTGTCGCGCGGCCAGCAGCATCCCGGACGCGGCGGAGCCGAACCTCCCCGTGCTCTTCTTCCGTGTGACCATGTCAACCCCCGAATCAGGCGACCGCCCGCCGGTCGTCGAGTGCGGGTCGGCTGACGGGGACCGGCGAGCGATGGGCGGCGCTTGCCGCCTCCAGAGTGCCGAGCCGCGCTGATCGACGGGGAGGCGGAGAGGAGGCGCACGGAGGGAAGCGAGGGTCGCACGGTCCGGCGCCTTGCCAGACGTCTGCCCCGCGAGCGCTGCCGACAATCGTTGGCCGCGTGTCGACTGCCGCGACTCGTATCCTGAGCAGGCAATTCCGCGCTCGGTGCACGCCAGGGCGCGGACCGGCGTACGCGTAGGTGAGAAAGAGGTCGCACGGTGAGGCAGCGCCCGACTCCGCAGCAGATCCCGGTCGTCGTCCTCGCCGGATTCCTCGGCTCCGGGAAGACCACGCTCCTCAACCACCTCCTCCACCGCAGCGGAGGCAGCCGGATCGGCGCCGTCGTCAACGACTTCGGTTCGATCGAGATCGACGCGATGGCCGTGGCAGGCGCTCTCGGCGACTCCACCGTCTCGCTCGGCAACGGATGTCTGTGCTGCGCCGTCGACGCGAGTGAACTCGACACCTACCTGGCGCGGCTCGCCCGCCCCGAGGCCGGTGTCGACGTCATCGTCATCGAGGCCAGCGGCCTGGCCGAGCCGCAGGAACTCGTGCGCATGCTGCTCGCCAGCGAACAGCCCGAGGTCGTCTACGGCGGACTCGTCGAGGTCGTCGACGCCGCCGAGTTCGACGACACACGCGCCAGGCACCCCGAGATCGACCGGCACCTGGCCCTCGCCGACCTGGTCGTGGTCAACAAGACCGACCGCGCCCCGGACGCCGCGCGCGTGCTCGCCCTGGTCCGCTCGCTCGCCGACGGCGCCGCCGTCGTACCGGCGACCTACGGGCGTATCGACCCCGAGTTCCTCTACGACTGCCGGCCGAGCGAGGAGCGTGTGGGGCAGCTGTCCTTCGACGACCTCCACGACCACTCCGGAGGCGGCGCGCACGGGGGGCACCTCCACGCCGCCTACGACACCGTGTCGTTCGACTCCGGCCTGCCGCTCGACCCGCGCCGCCTCATGCGGTTCCTCGACAGCCGCCCCGAGGGCCTGTACCGGATCAAGGGCTACGTCGACTTCGGCCCGTACGACACGCGGAACCGGTACGCCGTCCACGCCGTCGGGCGCTTCCTGCGCTTCTACCCGGAGCCCTGGGCGCCCGCCGACCCCCGCCGCACCCAGCTCGTCCTCATCGGCTCCGGCATCGACGCCCCCGCCCTCGGCAAGGAGCTCGACGCCTGCCGCAGCGACGCCCCGCACGCCGACGAGCACGGCATGTGGGGCGTCCTGCGCTACGTACGCGACCCCGAGGACGGCGAGGAGCCGCCCACCCCGGACGGCGAGGAACCGCCCGCCCTGGAGGATCCGGCCTAGACCGGCGGCCCCGCCACCACCGACACCGTCTTCGCCAGCGACACGCCCGAGCCGTCGCGGCGCGGGTCGATCTCCGGGAGCTGGGCCGGGGTGCCGTTCCGCTGGGCGGCGAGGGCCGGCGTGGCGCCCGCCCAGGCGAAGGCCAGGCAGTCCTCGCCCTTCAGGAACCGCTGGCAGCGCACCCCGCCCGTGGCGCGGCCCTTGCGCGGGTACTGGTCGAAGGGCGTGAGCTTGGCCGTGGTCTGCACGGAGTCGTCCAGCGTGCCGCGCGAGCCGGCGACCGTGAAGACCACCGCCTCCGCGGCCGGGTCCACCGCCGTGAACGAGATGACCTTGGCGCCGTCGGCGAGCTTGATGCCCGCCACACCCCCCGCCGGACGGCCCTGGGGACGGACCTGCGATGCCTGGTAGCGCAGCAGTTGCGCGTCGTCCGTGACGAAGACCAGGTCCTCGTCGCCGGTGCGCAACTCGACCGCGCCGACGATCCGGTCGCCCTCCTTGAGGGCGATGACCTCCAACTCGTCCTTGTTGGACGGGTAGTCGGGCACCACCCGCTTCACCACGCCCTGCTCCGTGCCGAGCGCCAGCCCCGGCGAGGACTCGTCCAGCGTGCTCAGGCAGACGACCGTCTCGTCGTCCTCCAGGGACACGAACTCCGCGAGCGGCGCGCCGCCCGCCAGGTTCGGCACCGGCATGTCCTCCGGGAGCTGCGGCAGGTCCACCACGTTCACCCGCAGCAGACGTCCGCCGGACGTCACCACGCCCACCTCGCCACGGGCCGTGGCCGGCACCGCCGAGACGATCAGGTCGTGCTTGACGCGCCTGGCGCCGGCCTCCGTGACCAGCGGCGCGTCGTTCGCCGTACGGGCCAGCAGACCCGTCGAGGAGAGCAGCACCCGGCACGGGTCGTCCGCCACCTGCAGCGGCACGGCCGCGACCGGCACACCGGCCGACTCCACCAGCGTCGTACGCCGGTCGGTGCCGAACTTCTTTGCGACGGCGGCCAGTTCGTTGGAGACCAGCTTGCGCAGCTCGGCGTCCGAGTCGAGGATCCGGGTCAGCTCCTCGATCTCCGCGTTCAGCCGGTCCTTCTCGGACTCCAGCTCGATGCGGTCGAATCTGGTGAGCCGGCGCAGCGGCGTGTCGAGGATGTACTGGGTCTGGACGTCGCTCAGCGAGAAGCGCTCGATCAGCCGCTGCTTGGCCTGGGCGGAGTTGTCGCTGGAGCGGATGAGGCGGATGACCTCGTCGATGTCGACCAGGGCGGTCAGCAGGCCCTCGACCAGGTGCAGCCGGTCGCGCTTCTTGCCGCGGCGGAACTCGCTGCGCCGCCGCACCACGTTGAACCGGTGGTCCAGGTAGACCTCCAGCAGCTCCTTGAGGCCCAGGGTGAGGGGCTGGCCGTCCACCAGGGCGACGTTGTTGATGCCGAAGGACTCCTCCATCGGCGTCAGCTTGTAGAGCTGCTCCAGGACCGCCTCCGGCACGAAGCCGTTCTTGATCTCGATGACCAGGCGCAGCCCGTGCTCGCGGTCGGTGAGGTCCTTGACGTCGGCGATGCCCTGGAGCTTCTTCGAGCCGACCAGGTCCTTGATCTTCGCGATGACCTTCTCGGGGCCGACCGCGAAGGGCAGCTCGGTGACGACCAGGCCCTTGCGGCGCGCCGTCACCGTCTCCACGGAGACCGTCGCGCGGATCCTGAACGTGCCGCGGCCCGTCTCGTACGCGTCCCGGATGCCCGGCAGGCCGACGATCCGGCCGCCGGTGGGCAGGTCGGGGCCCGGGACGTGCTTCATCAGGGCTTCGAGATCGGCGTTCGGATACCGGATCAGGTGCCGGGCGGCCGCGATCACCTCGCGCAGGTTGTGCGGCGGCATGTTCGTGGCCATGCCGACCGCGATGCCCGAGGCGCCGTTGACCAGCAGGTTCGGGAAGGCGGCGGGCAGGGCGACCGGCTCCTGCTCCTGGCCGTCGTAGTTGGGCCCGAAGTCGACGGTGTCCTCGTCGATGGACTCCGTCATCAGGCTGGTGGCCTCGGCCATCCGGCACTCGGTGTACCGCATGGCGGCCGGCGGGTCGTCGTTGCCCAGCGAGCCGAAGTTGCCGTGGCCGTCCACCAGGGGCACGCGCATCGAGAACGGCTGGGCCATGCGCACCAGCGCGTCGTAGATCGACGCGTCGCCGTGCGGGTGCAGCTTGCCCATGACCTCGCCGACGACGCGGGCGCACTTCACATAGCCGCGCTCGGGCCGCAGGCCCATCTCGTTCATCTGGTAGACGATGCGCCGGTGCACCGGCTTGAGGCCGTCGCGGGCGTCCGGGAGCGCACGGGAGTAGATGACCGAGTACGCGTACTCGAGGAAGGAGCCCTGCATCTCGTCGACGACGTCGATGTCGAGGATCTTCTCCTCGAACGGGTCGTCGGGCGGCGGGGTCTTCGTACTACGGCGGGCCATCGCTGCCGGCTCCTTGCTGAAGCGTGAACGGTGATCTGACGCGGTCCATTGTGGACCGCGGCACTGACAGCGACCGACCAGGACCCGTCACGGGCTGCCCGGCCCGGCGCTGCCCGCAGGGTACGCCCTCGTCCGGCCCCGCCCGTGCCGGGCCGTCCACCGGGTGCTCGCTCTCGGCGTACGGGAACCGGGAACTCCACCGGCGGCCCGCGCGCTTGCATACAGTGGCAGGACCGGCGGAATTCCGCAGTTCCGCCCACTGATTCCACCCGGTGGCTCAGCCCGCGACGCCACCAAGGATTTCGCGATCGAAGGGACGTACATGCCCATGGGTCACACGGCCACAGCGCAGGCAGGCTCCGGCGGCCTGACAGCGACCGAGCACCGCCTGGCCAACGGCCTGCGCGTGGTGCTCTCCGAGGACCACCTGACCCCGGTCGCGGCGGTGTGCCTCTGGTACGACGTCGGCTCCCGCCACGAGGTCAGGGGACGCACCGGCCTCGCCCACCTTTTCGAGCACCTGATGTTCCAGGGCTCCGCCCAGGTCAAGGGCAACGGTCACTTCGAGCTGGTGCAGGGCGCCGGCGGCTCGCTCAACGGCACCACCAGCTTCGAGCGGACCAACTACTTCGAGACCATGCCCGCCCACCAGCTGGAGCTGGCGCTCTGGCTGGAGGCCGACCGCATGGGCTCCCTGCTGGCCGCCCTGGACGAGGAGTCCATGGAGAACCAGCGCGACGTCGTCAAGAACGAGCGCCGCCAGCGCTACGACAACGTCCCGTACGGCACGGCCTTCGAGAAGCTGACCGCCCTCGCCTACCCGGAGGGCCACCCCTACCACCACACGCCGATCGGCTCGATGGCCGACCTGGACGCCGCCACCCTGGAGGACGCGCGCGCGTTCTTCCGCACCTACTACGCGCCGAACAACGCGGTGCTGTCGGTCGTCGGCGACATCGACCCCGAGCAGACGCTCGCCTGGATCGAGAAGTACTTCGGCTCCATCGCCTCCCACGACGGCAAGCAGCCCCCGCGCGACGGCTCGTTGCCCGACGTCATGGGCGAGCAGCTGCGCGAGGTCGTCGAGGAGGAGGTCCCGGCCCGCGCCCTGATGGCGGCCTACCGCCTCCCGGAGGACGGCACGCGCGCGTGCGACGCGGCCGACCTGGCGCTCACCGTCCTGGGCGGCGGCGAGTCCTCCCGCCTCTACAACCGGCTCGTACGCCGCGACCGCACCGCCGTCGCCGCCGGCTTCGGCCTGCTGCGGCTCGCCGGGGCGCCCTCCCTGGGGTGGCTGGACGTGAAGACGTCCGGTGACGTCGAGGTCCCGGTCATCGAGACCGCCATCGACGAGGAGCTGGCCCGGTTCGCCGAGGAAGGCCCCACCGCCGAGGAGATGGAGCGCGCCCAGGCCCAGTTGGAGCGCGAGTGGCTGGACCGGCTCGGCACGGTCGCGGGCCGCGCCGACGAACTGTGCCGGTACGCCGTCCTGTTCGGCGACCCGCAGCTGGCCCTCACCGCCGTGCAGCGGGTGCTGGAGGTGACGGCCGAGGAGGTCCAGGAGGTCGCCAAGGCCCGGCTGCGCCCCGACAACCGCGCGGTGCTCGTCTACGAGCCCACCGCCCCCGCCGAGAACCCCGCCGACGAGCAGGCCGCCGACCAGGCCGACGAGAACGAGGAGGCGGCCAAGTGACCGATCTCGCCACCATGGACTTCCACTCCCAGCCGCAGGCCGGAGAGCCCAAGCCCTGGGCGTTCCCGGCCCCCGAGCGCGGCGGCCTCGACAACGGCCTCACCGTGCTGCACTGCCACCGGCCCGGCCAGCAGGTCGTCGCCGTGGAGGTGTTCCTCGACGCGCCCCTGGAGGCCGAACCGGCCGGCCTCGACGGCGTCGCCACCATCATGGCGCGCGCCTTCTCCGAGGGCACCGACAAGCACTCCGCCGAGGAGTTCGCCGCCGAGCTGGAGCGCTGCGGCGCCACCCTGGACGCGCACGCCGACCACCCCGGGGTCCGGCTCAGCCTGGAGGTGCCCGCCTCACGGCTCGCCAAGGCCCTCGGCCTGGTCGCCGACGCGCTCCGGGCGCCCGCGTTCGCGGACAGCGAGATCGAGCGCCTGGTCCGCAACCGCCTCGACGAGATCCCGCACGAGCTGGCCAACCCCTCCCGGCGCGCCGCCAAGGAGCTCTCCAAGGAGCTGTTCCCGGCCCAGGCCCGCATGTCGCGCCCCCGCCAGGGCACCGCGGAGACGGTCGCCGCGATCGACTCGGGCGCCGTACGCGCCTTCTACGAGCGGCACGTACGCCCCGCCACGGCCACCGCCGTGGTCGTCGGCGACCTCACCGGCATCGACCTCGACGCCCTGCTCGGCGACACCCTGGGCGCCTGGACCGGCTCCACCGCCGAGCCGCGCCCCGTGCCGCCGGTGACCGCCGACGACCGGGGACGTGTCGTCATCGTGGACCGCCCCGGCGCCGTCCAGACGCAGCTGCTGATCGGCCGCACCGGCGCCGACCGGCACGACCGCGTGTGGCCCGCCCAGGTGCTCGGCACCTACTGCCTCGGCGGCACCCTCACCTCGCGCCTGGACCGCGTCCTGCGCGAGGAGAAGGGCTACACCTACGGCGTCCGGGCGTTCGCGCAGGTGCTGCGGTCCGCGCCGGACGGCACCGGCGCCGCGATGCTCGCCATCAGCGGTTCCGTCGACACACCCAACACCGGTCCCGCCCTTCAGGACTTGTGGACGGTGCTGCGCAAGCTGGCCGCGGAGGGCCTGACCGACGCCGAACGCGACGTGGCCGTACAGAACCTGGTGGGCGTGGCGCCGCTCAAGTACGAGACGGCGGCGGCCGTGGCGAGCACCCTGGCCGACCAGGTCGAGCAGCATCTGCCCGACGACTACCAGGCGACGCTCTACCGCCAACTCGCCGCCACGGGCACCGTGGAGGCCACCGCGGCGGTCGTGAACGCCTTCCCGGTGGACCGCCTCGTGACGATCCTCGTGGGCGACGCGGCGCAGATCAAGGAGCCCGTCGAGGCTCTCGGTATCGGTGAAGTCACCGTCGTGTCCGCCGAGTAGCGGCACGCGCGCGCGGCGGCCCCGGTGACCGGAGTATCACCAGGGCCGCCGTTTGTCCGAATTGAGGGAGTGACGGCCTGTCTGCCCTGTGGCATGCGCTACAAAAGTCCCGTCGCGTTTGAGTATTGAAGACGGCCCCGCTTAGCGTCGTCCGGGCTGTTCGTCAGGCAGTGCGCCGCACCCGCGGCACCGGACAGCCATCGCCGAGTCCCCGTACGGCGCGAGCCAGGGGAGCCGGGGACCCACGCAGTCCCTGGGGTGAATCGGACGCCCGCGCGCGCAGCGAGGGGGTCCGTAGGAGACCTTCCTGCTCCGAACCCGTCAGCTAACCCGGTAGGCGAGAGGGAAGGAAAGGAACAGCCCCTACATGGCGTTCACGCGCGCCACCGGCAAGCACCGCCGTCCCGGCCGGACGCACCGCAGCACCGCCCGCGCGGCGGGCGTCGCGGCCCTCGCCGCCACCGGCGTCGTCGGCACCCTCGCCGCCCCGGCGCTCGCCGCCGAGCCCGAGGTCGAGCGGACCGGGCTCACCCCCGTCATCAGCATCGGCGACTCCATAGCGAACGAGGTCGACGCCCAGGCCGTCGCGCAGAAGCAGGCGGCCCTGGACGCCGCCGCCCGCCAGGAGGCCATGGAGGCGGCCCGTGAGCGGGCGGCCGAAGCGGCCCAGGAGGCGCGCGAGGCCAAGGAGCGCGCCGCGCGGGAGGCCGAGCGCAAGCGCCTCAACACCTTCGTCGCGCCGATCACCGCCTCCTACGTCTCCACCGCCTACCAGGCCGGCAGCTCCCTGTGGTCCTCCGGCAGCCACACCGGCATCGACTTCCACGCCTCCAGCGGCACCGCCGTGCACGCCGTCGGTGCGGGCACGGTCGTCGAGGCCGGCTGGGGCGGGGCGTACGGCAATCAAGTCGTGATCAAGATGCATGACGGTACGTACACCCAGTACGGCCACCTCTCGTCCATCGGCGTCTCGGTGGGCCAGTCGGTCGAGGCCGGGCAGCAGATCGGCCTCTCCGGTGCCACCGGCAACGTCACCGGACCGCACCTGCACTTCGAGGCCCGTACCGGCCCGGACTACGGCTCGGACATGGACCCCGTCGCCTACCTCCGCTCCCACGGCGTGAACGTCTGACACGCGACCGCAGGCACGCGAGAACCCCGGCTCCCGAGCCGGGGTTTTCCGTATTTCACACCCTTCGCGGCGGCGCGCCCTCGGCCAAAAGATATCCATGAGATCCGCCCCGCCGTCGGAATATCCGCGCGATTGGCCTAGAGTCACTGAACACGCGTCAATCGTCGACGTTTCACGGGGATTAAGGCGGAGGTCGGTCATGCGTATTCCGGCGCACTCGGTGTGTACGGCGATCCGGGACGACATCGTCGCCGGCGTCCACGGGCGCGGGAGCCGGCTCACCGAGGAGATCCTCGCCCGCCGCTACGGCGTCTCCCGCGTCCCCGTCCGCGAGGCCCTGCGCACCCTGGAGGCCGAGGGGTTCGTCGTGACCCGGCGGCACGCGGGCGCGTGCGTCGCGGAACCGACCGAGGCGGAGGCCGCCGACCTGCTGGAGACGCGCCTGCTCCTGGAGCCGCTCGGCGCCTCCCGGGCCGCCCGGCGGCGCACCGAGGCCCACCTCAAGGTGCTGCGCGGGCTTGTCAAGCTGGGGCAGGACCGGGCCCGGCAGGGTGCCGGCGAGGATCTGCGCTCCCTGGGCGGCTGGTTCCACGAGACCCTCGCCCAGGCGGTCGGCAGCCCCTCCCTGACGGCGCTGCTGACCCAGCTGCGCCACAAGATCGCCTGGATGTACGTGGTCGATCCGCCCGCCGGGCCCGTGGAGTACTGGGCGGAGCACGGCGCCATCGTCGACGCGGTCGCCCGGGGCGACGGCGACCGCGCGCGGGGGCTCATGGCGCTGCACATCGAACGCTCGACGCCGGCGCACCGGCTGCGCTTCGCCTCCGGCGACACGAGGGCCGAGCGTGTGAGGAACTCGCAACGTGCCGTAAACACACCGAGCCTGCGACATTAACACGGGCGCCGTATACAAAGAAGAGGAAATTCCGCGGGCTCTTTTTCTGCTGCCCGTGAACGATTCGCCCGCAGGAAATACCGGGCCGCGAGGCGGGTAAGCGAACCGCAAAAAGAAAAGCCCGCCCGGAGGACCGGGCGGGCCTTTCCGTGCCTTTTGGGGCACTGCCGTCCTCAGACGGTCTCGGGAAGCTCCTCAAGACCCTCGGCGACCAGCTTCGCCAGCCGGTCCAGGGCGGCCTCCGCGCCCTCGGCGTCGGAGGCGAGCACGATCTCCTCGCCGCCCTGGGCGCCGAGGCCGAGTACGGCCAGCATGGAGGCCGCGTTGACGGGGGAGCCGTCGGCCTTGGCGATCGTGACCGGGACGCCGGTGGCCGTGGCGGCCCGGACGAAGATGGAGGCGGGGCGGGCGTGGAGACCCTCGGCCCAGCCGACGTTGACGCGGCGCTCAGCCATGTGATGCTGCCCTTCAGGTGTTCAAGGCGGTTGAAGTTGTCTAGACCAGTCTTGTCTAGACCAGTGTTCCACATCGTGCGGCATCCACAGACTGCCCCGAGCCGTTGTCGTACGCGAGCCGTACGCTGGGGCCCATGCAGACCTCGTCGGACCGGCACGAGTATCCCGCCCACTGGGAGGCCGACGTGGTGCTGCGCGACGGCGGCACCGCGCGTGTGCGCCCCATCACCGTGGACGACGCCGAGCGCCTGGTCAGCTTCTACGAGCAGGTCTCCGACGAATCTAAGTACTACCGCTTCTTCGCGCCGTACCCGCGGCTGTCCGCCAAGGACGTCCACCGCTTCACCCACCACGACTTCGTGGACCGGGTGGGCCTCGCGGCGACCATCGGCGGTGAGTTCATCGCCACCGTGCGCTACGACCGGATCGGCGCCGCCGGAGCGCCCGCGTCGTCCCCCGCCGACGAGGCCGAGGTCGCCTTTCTGGTGCAGGACGCGCACCAGGGGCGCGGTGTCGCCTCCGCGCTCCTGGAGCACATCGCCGCCGTCGCCCGGGAACGCGGCATCCGCCGCTTCGCCGCCGAGGTGCTGCCCGCCAACACCAAGATGATCAAGGTGTTCATGGACGCCGGGTACACCCAGAAGCGGAGCTTCGAGGACGGTGTGGTCCGCCTGGAGTTCGACCTCGAACCCACCGACCGCTCCCTGGCCGTGCAGTACGCGCGCGAGCACCGCGCGGAGGCACGTTCCGTCCAGCGGCTGCTGCAACCCGGCTCGGTCGCGGTCATCGGCACCGGCCGCACTCCCGGCAACGTCGGCCGCGGCATCCTCGCCAACGTCCGCGACGCGGGCTACGCCGGCCCGCTGTACGCCGTGAACAACGCGTTCCCCGAAGGGCAGAAGGAGCTCGACGGGGCGCCCGCCCACCGCTCCGTACGGGACATCGACGGGCCCGTCGACCTCGCCGTCGTCACCGTGCCCGCCGAGCACGTCCCCGACGTCGTCGTCGAGTGCGGCGAGCACGGCGTGCAGGGACTGGTGGTGATCTCCGCCGGGTACGCCGACAGCGGCCCCGACGGACGCGAACGCCAGCGCGCCCTCGTACGGCAGGCGCGTTCGTACGGCATGCGGATCATCGGGCCCAACGCCTTCGGTGTCATCAACACCGCCCCGGACGTACGGCTCAATGCCTCGCTCGCCCCCGAGATGCCGCGCCCCGGCCGGATCGGCCTGTTCGCCCAGTCCGGCGCCATCGGCATCGCCCTGCTGTCCCGGCTGCACCGGCGCGGCGGCGGCGTCACCGGGACCACCGGCGTGTCGACCTTCGTCTCCTCCGGCAACCGGGCCGACGTCTCGGGCAACGACGTCCTTCAGTACTGGTACGACGACCCGCGGACCGACGTCGCCCTGATGTACCTGGAGTCCATCGGCAACCCGCGCAAGTTCACCCGCCTGGCCCGGCGGACGGCCGCCATCAAGCCCCTGGTCGTCGTCCAGGGGGCTCGGCACGGGGGAGTGACCCCCCAGGGACACGCCGTACGGGCGACGCGGCTGCCGCACGCCACGGTCTCCGCGCTGCTGCGGCAGGCCGGCGTGATCCGGGTCGACACCATCACCGACCTGGTCGACGTCGGGCTGCTCCTCGCCCGCCAGCCGCTGCCCCGGGGGCCACGGGTGGCCATTCTCGGGAACTCCGAGTCCCTCGGCCTCCTGACGTACGACGCCTGTCTCTCCGAGGGGCTGCGGCCGCAGCCTCCGCTCGATCTGACGACGGCCGCCTCGGCAGACGCCTTCCACGCGGCGCTGTCCCGCGCCCTGGCCGACGACACGAGCGACGCGGTGGTCGTGACCGCCATCCCGGCGGTGGGGGAGGGCTCGGCCGGGGACGCCGCCCTGGCGGAGGCCCTGCGCTCTGCGGCGGCCGCGTTCCCCGACAAGCCCGTGCTCGTGGTCCACGTGGAGCTGGGCGGGCTGGCGGAGGCCCTGTCGGCAGCGACGAGTACGGCACCGCAGGCGGCGTCCGCCGGGGGTGCCGTGGGCGCGGTGCGTGACCCCGGGGCGGCCGCGGCCGGCGCGTCCGGGGCGGCCTCCCGCGCGGAGACGCGGCCGGCCTCCTCCGCCGGGCGCCGCCAGGGCACCACCGCAGGGCCGACCTCGGCTCACGGGGCGAGGGGGGCCGAGGAGATCAGGGAGGCAGGGGAGGCTTCCGCCGCCGAACACCGCCCCGCGTCCGCCCCCGAGCCCCGTACCCCCGCGGCCCCCGCCGCTGACACGCCGTCCGCGGCCGGCCCCCGCCCGCCCGCGTCCATCGGCCGCGAGGCAGCCGCCGCCACCCCCGGGTCGGACCCGACTTGCCCCCAGTCCGGGACCGGAGCCGGCCCCGCCGCGTCCGCGCGCCGGCCCGCCCCACCGGCGCCCCACCCCTCCGCCGCCTCCGAGCAGCCTCTCTCCGCCGCCCAGCCGCCACCGCCCGCCTCCGAGCAGCCTCTCCCCGCACCCGGCGACACCCCCGAAGGCACCCGCCTCATCCCCGCCTACCCCGCCGCCGAACGCGCCGTCCGCGCCCTCGGTGAGGCCGTCGCCTACGCGCAGTGGCGGCGCGACGCCGCCGACCCCGGCAAGGTGCCGGAGTACGACGACATCGACGAGAAGGGCGCCGCCGGGCTGATAGCCGGGCACCTCGCGCGCGGGCAGGGACTCACCCTCGGCGAGGAGGACACCTGCGAGCTGCTCGGCCGCTACGGCATCGACGCCCACCGTTCGCTCCCCGCCCCCACCCCCGACGACGCCGTGACCGCCGCGCGGGCCATCGGCTACCCCGTCGCACTCAAGGCCACCGCCCCGCACCTGCGCCACCGCGCGGACCTCGGCGGCGTACGCCTGGACCTCGCGGACGAGGACCAACTGCGCCGGGCGTACGGAGAGTTGACCGAGCTGTTCGGGAAGCCCGCCGAGCTGCGCCCCGTGGTGCAGGGCATGGCACCGCGCGGGGTCGACACGGTCGTGTCGGCGGTCATCGACCCGGCGGCCGGCGCGGTGCTCTCCTTCGGGCTGGCCGGGGCCGCCACCCAGCTGCTCGGCGACATGGCGCACCGGTTGATTCCGGTCACCGACCGCGACGCCACCTCACTCATCCGCTCCATCCGGACCGCCCCCCTCCTCTTCGGCTGGCGCGGCTCCGCCCCGGTCGACGCCGCCGCCCTGGAGGAGCTGCTCCTGCGGGTCTCACGGCTCGTCGACGACCACCCGGAAGTCGTCGGCGTCACCCTCGAACCGGTCGTCGTGGCCCCGCACGGCCTGAGCGTCCTCGGCGCCACCGTCCGCCTCGCACCCCCGCCCGCCAGGGACGACCTGGGCCCGCGGACCCTGCCGGCGTACTGACCGCCCGGGGACCGGCCCGGGTGCGTGTCCGTGCGCCCGCACGGGCGGCGCCGGACCGTCCCGCGCAGTCAGTGGGCCCCCGTAGGATGGACGGCATGGCCAAGACCAGTACGACGACCCAGGGGCTGCGAGCGGCGATCGAGCGCAGCGGCTACTACCCGGCCCTCGTGGCCGAGGCGGTGGAGGCCGCCGTGGGCGGCGAGCCCGTGCGGTCGTACCTGGTCCACCAGGAGACGACGTTCGACCAGAACGAGGTGCGCCGGCACGTGACCGTGCTGGTCCTCACCGGGAACCGCTTCATCGTCAGCCACACCGACGAGCAGGCCTCCGACGACACCTCCCCGACGCCGTACGCCACGACGTCCACGGAGTCCGTCAAGCTCGGCCGGATCTCGTCCATCGTCGTCAGCCGCGTCGTCGCCAACCCGGAGCAGTACAAGCCGGGCACCCTGCCCCGCGAGATCGTGCTGACCATCGGCTGGGGCGCCGTCTCCCGACTCGACCTGGAGCCCGCCGCCTGCGGCGACCCCAACTGCGAGGCGGACCACGGCTACACGGGCAGCTCCACGGCCGACGACCTCAGTCTGCGCGTCAGCGAGGCCGGGGACGGGCCGGAGACGGTGCGCCAGGCGCTCACCTTCGCGCAGGCCCTCTCCGAGGCGACCGCGGAGCCCACCCGCTGATGGTGCAGCCCGCCGCCTGGGACAGCGAGCCCGAGCCCCTCCCCGTCGACTCCGCCCCCGTACCCGAGTACGGCACGGGCTCCCTCGCCGACCTCCTGCCCACCCTGGCCGCCGGCATGGAGGTCCCCGGCATGACCGCCGGGATCACCGAACTCACCCCCGCCGACCGCAACTGCGTCTTCCTGATCGACGGCCTCGGCTGGGAGCAGCTGCGCGCGCACCCGGACGACGCGCCCTTCCTCGCCTCCCTGCTCGGCAGCTCGCGCGGCGGCACCGGACGCCCGATCACCGCCGGCTACCCGGCGACCACGGCGACCTCCCTCGCCTCCGTCGGCACCGGCCTGCCCCCGGGCGCCCACGGCCTGCCCGGCTACACCGTGCGCAATCCGGACACCGGCGCGCTGATGAACCAGCTGCGCTGGCAGCCCTGGACCGCGCCGGGTCCCTGGCAGCCGTACCCCACCGTCTTCCACCTCGCCCACCAGGCGGGTGTGCACGCGGCGCAGGTCTCCTCCCCGACCTTCGCGAACACCCCGCTGACCAAGGTCGCGCTCAGCGGCGGCGCCTTCCACGGACGGCTGTCCGGCGAGGACCGGATGGACCTCGCCGCCGAGCAGCTCGCGGGCGCCGACCGCGCCCTCGTCTACACGTACTACGCCGAGGTCGACGGCGCGGGCCACCGCTTCGGCGTCGACTCCGACACCTGGCGCGGACAGCTCGCGCACGTCGACCGGCTCGCCCAGCGTCTCGCCGAGCAGCTGCCCCCGCGCAGCGCCCTGTACGTCACCGCCGACCACGGCATGATCGACATCGCCTTCGACGAGGACCACCGCATCGACTTCGACGAGGACTGGGAGCTGAAGGCGGGCGTCGCCCTCCTCGGCGGCGAGGGCCGCGCCCGGCACGTCTACGCCGTCCCCGGCGCGCACAACGACGTGCTGACCTGCTGGCGCGAGGTGCTCGGCGAGCAGTTCTGGGTCGCCTCCCGCGACGAGGCGATCGCGGCGGGCTGGTTCGGCCCCCGCGTGGACGACCGGGTGTACGCCCGGATCGGCGATGTGGTCGCCGCCGCGCGGGACGACGTCCTGCTCATCGCCTCCGAGCGCGAACCGAAGGAGTCGGCGATGGTCGGCAACCACGGCTCGATGACCCCCGCCGAGCAGCTCGTCCCCTTGCTCGAAGTACGTTCCTGACCCCCCGTTCGCTCCCCACCGCTTTGCCGAAAGGTGCCCAACCCCTCATGCCCGAGCTGGTGTTCTTCTCCGGAACGATGGACTGCGGGAAGTCGACGCTGGCTCTCCAGATCGAGCACAACCGCTCCGCGCGCGGACTGGCCGGCATGATCTTCACCCGCGACGACCGCGCGGGCGCGGGCAAGCTCTCCTCGCGCCTCGGCCTCGTCACCGACGCCGTGGAGGTCGGGGACGGGCAGGACCTGTACGCCCACATCGTCGCCCACCTCTCACGGGGCGGCCGTGTGGACTACGTGATCGCGGACGAGGGGCAGTTCCTGGTGCCGGACCAGATCGACCAGCTCGCGCGCGTGGTGGACGACCTGGACATCGACGTCTACGCCTTCGGCATCACCACCGACTTCCGTTCCAAGCTCTTCCCCGGCTCCCAGCGGCTGGTGGAACTCGCCGACCGCGTCGAGGTGCTCCAGGTGGAGGCCCTGTGCTGGTGCGGCGCCCGCGCCATGCACAACGCCCGCACGGTGGGCGGTGTCATGGTGGTCGAGGGTGCCCAGGTGGTCGTCGGTGACGTCGCCCAGTCCCCGGACGAGGTCGGCTACGAAGTACTGTGCCGACGCCACCACCGACGCCGTACGACCGCCGCGACGGCCCGCGCGGCGGCGCTGTCGCCGGACGTGCTGCCGGTGTCGTCCGCCTGACGCGTCGTCGGCCCGCAGGGATCCACCCTGCCGGCACCGGCTCGGGCGCGCACGGCCGCCCCGCGCCCTGGGAACTCCCGGCCGCCGACGGTCCCGCCCGGCTGGGCGAGGCCGATGCCCAGGCGCCGCGCCGGCACGCGGCCGAGGCGATGCGCGCCCACCGGCGGGCCGGCGGCACCCTGCCGGCGGGCTGGCAGCGCTGGGCGGAGGAGACGCCGGAACCCACGGCGGACTGGCGGCAGGCACTGTCCGGCGCGGTCCGTGAGGCCGCCGCGTGGGCGGGCGGCGCCGTCGACCACACCTGCCGCCGCCCCTCACGCCGTACCCCGGCACCGCGCGGTGTCGTCCTGCCGAGCTGTGCCGGCCGCTGCCCCGGGTGGCCGTCGTCGGCACCTCGGGCTCGATGGGCGGCGCCGGACTCGCCGCCGCCCTCGCCGAGATCACAGGCGTGCTGCGCGAGGTCGGCGTCCGCGGCAACCGCGTCACCGTCCTCGCCTGTGACGCCGACGTGCACGCCGTGTCCCGGGTGACCTCCGCCGACCAGGTCGCCCTCGGCGGCGGAGGCGGCACGGGGATGCGGGTCGGCGTCGACGCGGCCCTCGCGGCGCGGGACCGTCCGTCCATCGTCGTCGTCCTCAACGACGGCCTCACCCGTAGCCCGCCGAGTCCCCGTCCTGCCGCCTCGCCGCGGCCCAGATCGGCACCGGGGCACCGTCGCCCCCGGCCGGGTGGAGACGGTTCACATCCCGGTGGATGTGGCCGGATAGCGCCGCCAGCGGCCGTGGACGTCACCCTTCGCTGTGCAGCAGCGCGAACCGCGCCCCCTCCGGGTCGGCCACCGTCGCCACCCGGCCGTGGGGCGTGTCCCGCGCCGGATAAAGGACGTGGCCACCCAGCCGGGTGAGCCGCGCCAGGGCCTCCTCGGTGTCGGCCACCTCGAAGTACGTCATCCAGTGCGGGCCCCGGTCGCGGGGCAGAGCGGTGCCGACACCGTGGATGCCGGCGACGGGGCGGCCGTCCCGGAGCAGGGTCACGCGGTCGACGTCGGGGCCGGGGTCGCGTGCCGGCTCGAAGCCGAACACCGTCTCGTAGAACTTGGCGACGCCCGCCGTCTCGTAGGTCACCAGCTCGTTCCAGGCGGGGGTGCCGGCCACGCCCGTCACCGCCGTGCCCAGGTGCGCCGCCGCCTCCCGGATGCCGAAGACGGCACCCGACGGATCGGAGCCGAGGGCCAGCCGCCCGGCCTCGCCCGCGTCCAGCGGCCCCACCCCGATCGTGCCCCCGCACAGCCGCACCGTCTCGGCCGTCGTGTTGACGTCGTCGGAGGCGAAGTACGGCGTCCAGGCGATGGGGAGCTGGCGGTCCGGGGGCAGCTGGCCGATTCCGGCCACCTCGCGCCCATTGAGCAGCGCCCGCGCGTAGGGCCCCAGTTGGTGCGGGCCGGGCCGGAACTCCCAGCCGAACAGTGCTCCGTAGAAATCGTGGGTCGCGGTCGGTCCGTGCACCATCAGACTTACCCAGCAGGGTGCGCCGGGCGTGCGCCGGGCGTTCGTCTCGCCGTTCCGGCCGGCCGACCCCCGTGCGTCGGTCATCGTCACTCTCTTCTCGGCCCTCCGCGGGCCGTGCGTCCGCTTCCGCTCTGACGGACCGCGCGCCCGAGGCGCGCTCGTGGAGCAGCCCGGTTGCCCGGGTGATACAGCATGTGTCCGAACCCGTACGCCTGGTGATCGGTGCTGTCCGGCGGGCAGAGTAGCGGGACATCGGCGGCTCGGCCACTCGGTGCGTCAGGATGGGGCCATGAACGCCATCATCTCCGCATCCGAACTCGCCGACGAGCTGGCGGGCGGCGATCCGCCCGTGCTGCTCGACGTCCGCTGGCAGCTGACCGCGGCCAAGGCGGCGGGCGCCCCGCCGTTCGACGGCCGGGCCGAGTACGCGGCCGGGCATGTCCCCGGTGCCGTCTTCGTCGACCTGGACAGGGAACTCGCCTCGGCGCCGGGCGTGTCGGGCCGCCATCCGCTGCCTGACGTCGCCGAGTTCGGCGCGGTGATGCGCCGGTCGGGCGTGTCGTCGGACCGGCCGGTCGTCGTCTACGACGGCGGTCAGGGCTGGGCGGCGGCCCGCGCGTGGTGGCTGCTGCACTGGACGGGTCACCCGAACGTGCGGGTCCTGGACGGCGGGTTGCCGGCCTGGGAGGGCCCGCTGGCCACGGACACGCCGGCTCCCGAGGAGGGCGACTTCGTGCCGGCGCCGGGCGCGGCGGGGCTGCTCGACGCGGACGGCGCGGCCGCGCTGGCCCGCTCCGGGGTGCTGCTCGACGCCCGCGCGGGGGAGCGGTACCGGGGCGAGGTCGAGCCGATCGACCCGGTCGGCGGCCACATCCCGGGCGCCGTGTCCGCCCCGACGGCCGACAACGTGGCGTCCGACGGTCGCTTGCGGCCCGCCGGGGATCTCCGGGCGCGGTTCGCGTCCATGGGGGTCACGGAGGACACCGAGGTCGGCGTCTACTGCGGCTCGGGCGTGTCGGCCGCGCAGGAGGTGCTCGCCCTGACGGTGGCGGGCATTCCGGCGGCGCTGTACGCGGGCTCCTGGTCGGAGTGGTCCTCGGACCCGGACCGGCCGGTGGCGAAGGGCCCGGACCCGCAGTAGCACCGCGGGGCCCGCGACGACGGAGGGGGGCCGGGGCCGTACCCGCGCGGGTACGGCCCCGGCCCCCCTCCGTCCGAAGGCCGGACTGCCTACTACTCCTGCTTCTTCCGCCGCGTGCCGAACACGATCTCGTCCCAACTGGGCACCGCCGCGCGGCGGCCGGGGCGGACGCCGTCGGCCTCGGCCTGCCGGTCGGTGGAGCCGGTGAGTCGTTCGCGGTGGCTGGCCACCGAGCGCGGCATCAGTACGTCGGCGTAGGCGGAACCGGCCGACGCGGCGGGCGCCGGGGGCTCCTCCACCTCGGGCTCCTCGACCGGCTCCTCCGCCGGTTCCGGAGTGCGCTCGGGCACCACCAGGTCGCCGCGGAAGCTCGGTACCGCCTCCAGGAGGCTGGTGAGCGAGTCGCGTTCGCGCTCCACCGAGGCGGTCGCCGCCGTGTCCTCGGCCGGATCGGACGGCGGCGGGGGCAGGCTGGGCCGCTCCCGCTGCTCCCGGTCGAGGGTGCGGTCCAGCGGCCGGTCGCGCGGCAGCCGGGCGATCCGGGGCACGAACGGGAAGCTGGGCTCGGGCGCCGCCAGGTCGTCGGACTCGCCGATCAGCGCGCGGGCCTCAGCGTCGACGGCCTGCACGAGCCGCCGGGGCGGGTCGTACGTCCAGCTCGCCGAGTGCGGTTCGCCCGCGACCAGGTAGACCAGCAGGACTTCCCAGGTGCCGTCGTCGCGGCGCCAGGAGTCCCACTGGACGGTGTCCTTGTCGGCGCCGCGCAGCAGCAGCCGCTCCTGGACGGCCTCACCGAGGGGCGGCCCGGAGTTCTCACCGGGGCGGCGGACGGGTGTCTTGCGGGCCCGCTCCGCCATGAAGGCGCGTTCGGCGAGCACGGGGCCCTCGAAGCGCCGTACGCGATCGACGGGGATGCCGGCCATCTGGGCGACCTCTTCCGCGGTCGCACCGGCTCGTATACGTGCCTGGATGTCGCGGGGGCGGAGATGGCTCTCCACCTCGATCTCGATCTGGCCGAGGCGGGGACGGTCGCCGCGCACGGCGGCACGGAGCCGCTCGTCGATCGGAAGCGTGTACTCCGTGCTGTCCGCAGCCTTCAGCACCAGCCGTGTGCCGTCATTCGAGACGGCCACGACACGCAGTTCGGGCATGGGGACCTCCCGGGTGGTGCCTGCCGACGTCACGTGCGTCGCTGCTTCCGCTCTGTCGAGTGTGGCCTGCCCGGGTGCAGCCTGCCACAACCTTGCCGAGTTGCCCGGCGTGTCGGGCGAGGGCCCGGGATCGCCGTTATGGCACGGTTACCTGTTCGCAACGCTAAGTGACCAACTCCGTCACCCTGTGCAACTTGCCCCTCCTGGCGGTCCTTCAAGGTTCCGAGCCCCCTCGCGAGAGACCGGCTCCAGGGCTCGCAACAGTACTCCATTCGGGCCACGTGCGTGGATTGGCGCGCCGCCCAACTTCTGGCAAGAGGCACCGCCTGGCCGTCCCCGGCGGGAATCCCGCGATCTTGAACGTGGCGTACTTCACGCAATCACCAGAAACGGAACTAATGGTTTCGCCCGCACGTCCCTTTCTCGTGCAGTTGAACGACCACGTACGGGAAAGGCAGGCAAGGTCCGAGGATGCGGGATAAGTCCGATGGCGCCGGTGAGGTGGACGTGCGTACGGAGGGGGAGCCGAGGCGGATCGACCTGAGCGTGCCCCAGGTCGCGGGCAGCGCTCTGGCGGCCGTGGTGGCGGCCAAGCTCGCCTCGTCCTTCGGTGTGTACGGCACGATCCTCGGCGCCGGTCTGATCAGCGTCGTCGCCACCTGCGGGGGCACGGTCCTCCAGCATTTCTTCAAGCGCACCGGCGAACAGCTCCGGGAACGGCGCCCGCTCGGTGCCGCGCGCACCGGCGGCGGAACGGCACCGGCCCCCGTACCGGCCACCGCCCCCGGCGAGTTCACCGAGGGCACCGTCTACCGGGCGCGGGCCACGGGCCGGCGGCGCCCGGTGCTCGCGGCGGCCCTCGTCTTCGGCGTCGCCATGGCCGGCATCACCACGTACGAACTCGCCTCGGGCGAGAACCTGAGCGGCGGCAGCCACACCACGGTCGGCAACGCCTTCTCCGGCCACAACAAGTCCGCGAGGAAGTCGGGTGATGCGGATGAACCCGGCAAGTCGGACAGCGACTCCGGCGGTTCCCAGGACTCCGGCGACTCCGGTGGCTCCGACGGGAGCGGCCCGACTGACGGAACCAGCGGCTCCGGTAACGGCGGTACCCCGACCCCCACCCCGTCCGGCGACCCCGACGGAACCGGCGCCTCCACCGCACCGGACGGCCCCACCGACGACGGCGACGGCGGTACGGCGTCCAGCCCGACGCCCGCCCCGGACGCCACCGGTGACGAGGGCACCGGCGACACCGGCACCCCCGCCCCCTCGGCTACGGCCCCAGCACCCGGCGCAGGTGGTCGTTCCGGAACAGCCGATCCGGGTCAAGACGGTCCCGCAGCGCCGTGAACTCGCCGAAACGCGGATACACCCGGGAAAAGTACGCGGCGTCCCGGGTGTGCACCTTCCCCCAGTGCGGCCGGCCCTCGTGCGCCGTGAAGATCCGCTCGGCGGCGGTGAAGTACGCCTGGTAGGGCGTGCCCCGGAACATGTGGACGGCGATGTACGCGCTGTCCCGGCCCGACGCGGTGGACAGCGTGATGTCGTCGGCCGGGGCGGTGCGCACCTCGACCGGGAAGCTGATCCGCAGCCGCGACCGCTCGACCGTCGCCCGCAGTTCGCGCAGCGTCTCCACGACCGCCTCGCGCGGAACCGCGTACTCCATCTCCACGAACCGCACCCGGCGCGGCGAGGTGAAGACCTTGTACGGCGTGTCGGTGTACGTCCGCGCGGAGAGCGCCCTGCTGGAGAGCCGCGCCAGGGCCGGGACGGTGCCGGGCGCCGCGCGGCCGACCCAGTTGGCCGCCTGGAAGACGCCGTTGGACAGGAACTCGTCCTCGAACCAGCCCTGGAGGCGTCCCACCGGCTGCTCGGGCCCGGCGCTGCGGTTGTTGCGCTTGGTGTTGGTGCTGCCGGTGTGCGGGAACCAGTAGAACTCGAAGTGCTCGTTCTCGGCCCACAGTTCGTCGAACCGGTCCAGGACCCGGTCGAGGGGCATCGGCTCCTCGCGGGCGGTGAGCAGGAAGAGCGGCTCCACGGCGAAGGTGACGGCGGTGACGACGCCGAGCGCGCCCAGCCCGATCCGGGCGGCGGCGAAGACCTCGGGGTTCTCGCGCTCGGAACAGGTCAGCACCGAGCCGTCCGCCGTGACCAGCTCCAGGCCCCGGATCTGCGCGGCGATCGACGCCGAGTCGCGGCCCGTGCCGTGGGTGCCGGTACTGGTGGCCCCGGCGACCGTCTGCTCCATGATGTCACCCATGTTGGTCAGCGACAGACCCTCCCGCGCGAGGGCCGTGCTGAGCCTCTTGAGCGGAGTGCCGGCCTCGACCGTGACCGTCATGGCGTCGCGGTCTATCTGGCGGATGCCCGTCAACAGTTGAGGGCGGATCAACAGGCCGTCCGTCGCCGCTATGGACGTGAAGGAGTGCCCGGTTCCGACGGCTTTGACCGGCAGCCCGTCCTCGGCGGCCCGGCGGACGGCGTCCGCCAGCTCGTCGACGGAGGCGGGAGTGACCTCCCGCGCGGGGCGCGCCGAGACGTTCCCGCCCCAGTTACGCCACGTGCCGTTCTTCCCGCTCGCCCTGCCCCTCGCCGTGCGTGTGCTGCTCAACGGTCCCTCCCCGACGCGGTTCCGGCCGCTTGAGCCGGCGGTACCCGAGGAAACCGACCACGACCGCGACGGCCCCGGCCGCCGCCGGAACCCCGTACCCGGCACGGGCCCCGGAGGTGTCGATCACCCAGCCGCCCGCGGAGGAGCCGAGCGCGACCCCGACCGCGAGTCCGGTGCTCACCCAGGTCATGCCCTCGGTGAGCTGTGCGCGTGGTACGTGCTCTTCGATGAGGGACATCGTCGTGATCATCGTGGGAGCGATGGACAGACCCGCAACGAACAGTGCCGCGGCCAGAAACGGCAGGTTTCCGACCAGTAGGAGGGGGATCATACTCACGGCCATCGCGCAGACGCCCAGCAGCCAGCGGCGCTCGGGCGGTCCGGCGAAGCGCAGCAGCCCGAAGATCATGGCCGCCGTGCACGATCCGGCCGCGTACAGGGCGAGCACCAGGCTGGCGGCGGCCTTGTGGCCCCGCTCCTCGGCGAAGGCCACGGTGACGACGTCGACGGCCCCGAAGGTCGTGCCCGTGGCGGCGAACGTGCCGACGAGCACCCGGAGGCCGCGGGAGCTGAGCGCGGTGCCGCCGCCCTTGTGCTCGCGCGGGTGCGGCCGCGGCTCGGTGGCGTGCTGCGAGGTCAGCCAGAAGACACCGGCCGCGAGGAAGCAGGCGGCCAGCAGCGGACCGGCCTCGGGGAACCACGCCGTGGACAGGCCGATGGAGATGATCGGTCCGAAGATGAAGCAGACCTCGTCGACGACGGACTCGAAGGAGTACGCGGTGTGCAGCTGCGGGGTGCCCCGGTACAGGACCGCCCAGCGGGCCCGGACCATCGCGCCGAGGCTCGGCACGCAGCCGATGCCGACGCAGGAGACGAAGAGCACCCAGTCCGGCCACCCGTAGTGCGCGGCCGGCAGCAGGACGGCCGCCGCGGTGAGCGACACCAGGGTCGCCGGACGCAGCACCCGTCGCTGCCCGTGCCGGTCCACCAGGCGGGAGACCTGCGGTCCGGCCACGGCGGCGGCCAGCGCGATGGTCGCCGACAGCGCCCCGGCCAGCCCGTACCGCCCGGTGAGCTGCGAGATCATGGTCACCACGCCGATGCCCGTCATCGACAGCGGCATCCGGCCGAGGAAGCCCGCGGCGGAGAAGGCCCTGGTGCCGGGGGCAGCGAACAGGGCGCGGTAGGGGCTGGCCAACGAGGTCTCCGGGAAGCGGCTCAGTAAGGTGCGAACACAGTCGATACAGATTACTCGCCGCGCCGCCCCCGAACAGCCCCCGGACCGGGTGCAACGCACCGGGGACCCCGGGCGACGCACCTCGGGAGCCCGGGCAACGCACCGTGCGACCCCGCCGTTTCCCGGCTGTCAGTGCCGGGTGGCAGGATCGACTCATGCCAGACGTGCTCGATGCCAGCCCTTACGACGCCCTGCTCCTGCTCTCTTTCGGCGGCCCGGAGGGCCCGGACGACGTCGTCCCGTTCCTGGAGAACGTGACGCGGGGTCGCGGCATCCCGAAGGAACGCCTGAAGGAAGTCGGACAGCACTACTTCCTCTTCGGCGGGGTCAGCCCCATCAACGCCCAGAACCGCGCCCTGCTGGACGCCCTGCGCAAGGACTTCGCCGAGCACGGCCTGGACCTGCCGGTCTACTGGGGCAACCGCAACTGGGCGCCGTACCTCACCGACACCCTGCGTGAGATGGTCGCCGACGGCCGCCGCCGCGTCCTGGTCCTCGCCACCAGCGCCTACGCCTCGTACTCCGGCTGCCGGCAGTACCGCGAGAACCTCGCGGACGCGCTGGCCACGCTGGAGGCCGAGGGGCTGGAGCTGCCGGGGATCGACAAGCTGCGGCACTACTTCAACCACCCCGGCTTCGTCGAGCCCATGATCGACGGGGTCGTCCGGTCCCTGGCCGAGCTGCCCGAGGAGGTCCGGGACGGGGCGCACATCGCGTTCTCGACCCACTCGATCCCCACCTCCGCGGCGGACACCTCCGGCCCGGTCGAGGAGCAGGGCGACGGCGGCGCGTACGTGCGCCAGCACCTGGACGTGGCGCAGGTGATCGCCGACGCGGTGCGAGAGCGCACCGGCGTCGACCACCCGTGGCAGCTCGTCTACCAGTCGCGGTCCGGAGCGCCGCACATCCCGTGGCTGGAGCCCGACATCTGCGACCACCTGGAGGAGCGGCACGCGGCCGGGGCCCCCGCGGTCGTCATGGCCCCCATCGGCTTCGTCTCCGACCACATGGAGGTCCTGTACGACCTCGACACGGAGGCCACGGCCAAGGCCGCGGAGCTGGGGCTCCCGGTACGCCGGTCCGCCACCGTCGGCGCCGACCCGCGGTTCGCCGGCGCGGTCCGCGACCTCGTCCTGGAGCAAGCCGCCGAGGAGCGGGGGCAGGACGTCACGCCCTGCGCGCTCGGTGCCCTGGGCGTGAGCCACGGCCTGTGCCCGATCGGCTGCTGCCCCGCCCGTGCCCCCCGCCCCGCCGCCGCGGGCGCCGACAGCCCCTACGCGTGAGGAACCCCGTGACCGACGTGACCCCCGACCCGCTCCACATCGACCTGCTGAAGATCGCCCAGGAGGCCGCCCAGCGCGCGGGCGAGCTGCTGCGGGACGGCCGCCCGGCCGACCTCGCGGTCGCGGCGACCAAGTCCAGCCCGATCGACGTGGTGACCGAGATGGACATCGCGGCGGAGAAGCTGATCACCGGGCTGATCGCCGACCGGCGCCCCGACGACGGCTTCCTCGGCGAGGAGGGCGCCTCCGTGGCCGGCACGAGTGGCGTCCGCTGGGTCATCGACCCCCTCGACGGCACGGTCAACTACCTGTACGGGCTGCCCACCTGGGCGGTCTCCATCGCCGCCGAGCAGGACGGCGAGCGGGTGGCCGGGGTGGTCTTCGCGCCGATGCGGGGGGAGACGTATCACGCGGCGCTGGGCGGAGGCGCGTGGGCGACGGGGGCATGGGAGGGCGAACGCAGGCTCGCCTGCCGGTCCGCGGCCCCGCTGGACCAGGCCCTGGTCTCCACCGGCTTCAACTACGTCGCCGACGTCCGCGCCGAGCAGGCGGAGATCGCCCGGCGGCTGATCCCGCTGGTCCGCGACATCCGGCGGGGCGGCTCGGCCGCCATCGACCTCTGCGACGTGGCCGCGGGCCGCCTCGACGGCTACTACGAACGCGGCCTCCACCCCTGGGACCTCGCGGCCGGCGACCTCATCGCCCGGGAAGCGGGCGCGGTGACCGGCGGCCGCCCCGGAGAACGTCCCTCGGCCACCCTGACGATCGCCGCCACCCCGGCGCTCTTCGAGCCCCTCCAGTGCCTCCTGACGGACTTCGGAGCGTAGGCCTCCGGCGGTCGGGCGGTGGGGGCGCGCCGCCCCCGTACGGCCCCGGTACGACGCCTTCACGCGTGCCGGGCGCCTTGGGAGAGTGCGGGCACTGGCGCCCTCGCATGCCGCGCGGGGGCTTGGCGACGGCGTGGGCACCCCGCCCCGGCTAGGTGGCGGCTCGCCACGCGGCGGGGCGCCGTGCCCAGACCGGGACTCCGCGCTGCGGGCCCTCGCGCGGGGGCGCGTACGCCACGCGCCGGAGGCAGCCGAGGGGGACGGCGGCCGGGCGGTGGGGCGCGCGCCGCCCCATACGGCCGCGGTACGACGCCCTCATACGTGCCGGGCGCCTCGGGGGAGCGCGGACACCGGCGCCCGCGCACGCCTCACGCCGCCCCAGCTACGGGTCGGCTCGCCGCACGGCGGAGCGCCGTGGCCAGACCGGGGCCCGCGCTGGGCGCCCTCGTATGCGGGCCGTACGCCACGCACCGGACGCACCGGACGCGCCGCAGGCAGCCGCGCGGCACGGTGGCCGGGCCCGGCCGTGCACCGCGCCCCTCCGCGCACCGTCCGGCACGCTTCGGAGACGCCGGGGCGGCCGAGGCGCGGCACTCGGGGGCGCCCAGTCTGGCGGCCGGGGCAAGCCGTGGCCGCGCGCTCGCGCCACGGACACCCAGAGGCGCGTCCTGAGACACACATCCCACCTCCGCGCGCGGCGCGGACCCGCCACCCCGCCCGGACGGCACCCGGCACCACGCCCGCGCCTCAACCAGCCCGCCGGGCGACACACGGCACCCCAGCCCCGCCCACCCCACCGGCAGGGCGCCCGGCACCCGCCTCCCCCCCCGCCCACCAGAAAGCCCCGGCGCTGGATTTCGCCGGGGCTTTGGTCGGGCCGGGTCAGGCGTTGGCCGCGCCTACCTCCACGCCGTGCTCGGCGGCGAGGCGGTGCAGGTCGTCGAGCTCGCCGAGCTCCACCTCGACGAGGAACTCATCGCCCTCGTCGCGGGCCCGGGACAGGTCGGACTCGGTCGTCTGTATGCGCTGCAGAAGTCCTGCGGTGAAAGCGTCCATGCTGCGCCCCCTCGTCCTGGGTCGTGGGTCGTTGGCACGGGGGTGTGCCGATCGGAAGGGACGATCACGTCTCCGGTGGAGTGCCCAGCGCTGCCCTGCCGGGCGGCGACGGTGCCGGACACCCACGCCCGCTCTGCGGAAGCGGACCGCGGCGTACCGCGCGGTAACGCGGTACAGGCAGAGCGTGATCGCGGGGTGTAAAGCCGTCCTCCCCCAGCTCCCCTTCGCGGAAACCTCAACCGCGGGAGAAAATCTCGCATTCCCGCCCCCGCCGCCTTTCTTCCGCCCGCCCGTCGTCGGCCGGTCACCCGTCCCAGCGCCCGTCCTGTCACCCGGCCCGGCACCCCGCCCTCCCCCGCCTTACAGCCGACTTATGGCCGAAAAGGGCAGGATGGAGGCAACACACCCGCCAGGCCCCTGCCCTCGTGCGCCCGAGAAGCGCTACGCGGGTGGACAGAGGAAGGACAAGCGACGTGCGCGTACTCGTCGTCGAGGACGAGCAACTGCTCGCCGATGCGGTGGCCACCGGACTGCGCCGGGAGGCCATGGCCGTCGACGTCGTGTACGACGGTGCGGCCGCCCTGGAGCGCATCGGCGTCAACGACTACGACGTGGTCGTCCTCGACCGTGACCTCCCCCGCGTGCACGGCGACGACGTCTGCCGCAAGATCGTCGAACTCGGCATCCCCACGCGCGTGCTGATGCTCACCGCGTCCGGCGACGTCAGCGACCGCGTCGAGGGCCTGGAGATCGGCGCCGACGACTACCTGCCCAAGCCGTTCGCCTTCAGCGAGCTGATCGCCCGCGTCCGCGCCCTGGGCCGGCGCACCAGCGTCCCCCTGCCGCCCGTCCTGGAGCGCGCCGGCATCAAGCTCGACCCCAACCGCCGCGAGGTCTTCCGCGACGGCAAGGAGGTGCAGCTGGCGCCGAAGGAGTTCGCCGTGCTGGAGGTCCTCATGCGCAGCGAGGGCGCCGTGGTCTCCGCCGAGCAGCTCCTGGAGAAGGCCTGGGACGAGAACACCGACCCGTTCACCAACGTCGTGCGGGTGACCGTGATGACCCTGCGCCGCAAGCTGGGCGAGCCGCCCGTCATCGTCACCGTGCCCGGCTCCGGCTACCGGATCTGACAGCCCGTGGCGACGACACCCGCGCCCCCCGGGGCGCCCCCGAAGCCCACCTGGGACCCCCGCTCGGCCACCCCGCTGCCGTGGCTGCGCCCCACCATCCGGATAAGGCTCACGCTGCTGTACGGCGGCATGTTCCTGATCGCCGGCATCCTGCTGCTGTCGATCATCTACCTGCTCGCCGCCCAGGCGGTGCGCACCGGCAACGAACCCCTGTACAAGATCGTCGACTTCACCAACCTCAAGGTCTCCAGCAGCGACTGCCCCGTCGTCGACAACGGCAACCTGTCGCTGTCCGACTTCAACGCGGCGATCAGCGACTGCATGGACCACCAGCGCAAGGTCGCCCTGGACAACCTGCTCAGCCGCTCGCTGCTGGCGCTGCTCGGCCTCGCCGTGATCGCCTTCGCCTTCGGGTACGCGATGGCCGGACGCGTCCTGTCCCCGCTGGGCCGGATCACCCGCACCGCGCGCGCGGTGGCCGGTTCCGACCTCTCCCGGCGGATCGAGCTGGACGGCCCGGACGACGAGCTCAAGGAGCTGGCCGACACCTTCGACGACATGCTGGAGCGGCTCCAGCGCGCCTTCACCGCCCAGCAGCGCTTCGTCGGCAACGCCTCCCACGAGCTGCGCACGCCGCTGGCGATCAACCGCACGCTCCTGGAAGTCCACCTGTCCGACCCGAACGCCCCGGTGGAGCTGCAACAGCTCGGCAAGACGCTGCTGGCCACCAACGAACGCAGCGAGCAGCTCGTCGAGGGCCTGCTGCTGCTCGCCCGCAGCGACAACCAGATCGTCGAGCGCAAGCCCGTCGATCTCGCCGAGGTGGCCGGCCAGGCCATCGACCAGGCGCACGGCGAGGCGGAGTCCAGGGGCGTCGAGATCCGCGGCACCCGCGAGGCCGCGGTGGTCCAGGGCAACGGCGTCCTGCTGGAGCGGATCGCCCTGAACCTCGTCCAGAACGCCGTGCGCTACAACGTGGCCGAACAGGGCTGGGTCGAGGTCACCACGTCCGAGGAGAACGGCCAGGCGGTCCTGGTGGTCACCAACACGGGCCCGGTCGTCCCGGCGTACGAGGTGGACAACCTCTTCGAGCCGTTCCGGCGGCTGCGTACCGAGCGGACGGGCAGCGACAAGGGCGTGGGGCTCGGTCTGTCCATCGCGCGGTCGGTGGCCCGGGCGCACGGCGGGCACATCTACGCGCAGCCGCGCGAGGGCGGGGGGCTCGTGATGCGCGTCACGCTCCCCGTCTGAGATCATGACCCCGACTTTTTCCCGGGAACCGAGAATGTTCGCTTCTGGCGTAATTTCCAGGCCACCGACCCTGGAGGCGCCTGTGTGATCGATCACAGAGGGCCCTTTCCGGCCCTCCACTCTCGGTGATCATGCACTCTGTCGGAAAGCCGGGAACGTGCTGGTTTTCAGGGGTCCTGATCACGGGAAGTACACGGTGAGACGCCTTTGAAGTGCGGCATTCGGACCGTGTACGGTCCCCTTCGCCATCCAAGCCGATCACTCATGAGGGGTCCGGTTGGGTGTCGATTGAGTAACAGACCTTGATGTGAGGCAAAATCTCCGCCTCGGGTCGGGCACAAGTCCGGCCTCTCACGCGTTACGTGCGCTGGAGACACCGCAGACACCCAGAGGGGGAGAGCGACCTATGGCAACCGATTACGACACTCCACGCAAGACCGACGACGACGTCGACTCGGACAGTCTCGAAGAGCTGAAGGCCAGGCGGAACGACAAGTCCGCCTCGGCCGTCGACGTCGACGAGTTCGAGGCCGCGGAAGGCCTCGAACTTCCCGGCGCCGACCTCTCGAACGAGGAACTGGCCGTCCGTGTACTGCCCAAGCAGCAGGACGAGTTCACCTGCATGAGCTGCTTCCTGGTGCATCACCGCAGCCAGCTGGCCCGCGAGAAGAACGGCCAGCCGATCTGCCGCGACTGCGACTGAGGCGGGGTCGGCCGTGACAGGCTCGACCCCTCCCTGGAAGCGCCGCTTCCCGCGACGGGAGGCGGACCAAGGACCGTACAGCGGTCCGCACAGCGCGCGTGACGACGAGCGGGGCCCGACCGAACAGGGAACGGCCTCGCTCGAACCGGCGGCCGGCCGGCAGGACCTCCCGGCGACCGCACCGACGCCGGCACCCGCTGCCCGGCGCCGGGCAGCGGCCTTCCGGGAGAAGGCCGGACAGGGCGTACGCCACGGCGGCACCCGCGCCAGAGCGGCCCTCGGCCATCTCGCCGACCGGATCATCGACCTGGCCCCCCGCGTGCCCGTACGGGACCTGGCCACGCTCCGCCGGCAGTTCCCCGGCCTCGGACCCGAGCAGCTCGCCGACCGCCTCGTGGCCGGCGCGGCCAAGGGCACGGCGACCGTGGGCGCGGGAGTCGGCGCGGCGGCCATGCTGCCCGTACCGCCCGCGATGCCCACCGAACTCGCCGCCGAGATCACCGGCGTCGCCGTCATCGAACTCAAGATGATCGCCGAACTGCACGAGGTCTACGGCGTCCGCCCGCCCGGCGGCCTCGCCCAGCGCAGCACCGCCTACCTCAACTCCTGGTCGGACGAGCGCGGCGTCGACGTGTCCAAACCGTCGACCCTCGGCACGGCGATGAACAGCCACATGAAGCGCCAACTGCGCCAGCAGATCATGAAGCGCATGGTGCGCGACCTGCCGAACCTCATGCCCTTCATGGTGGGAGCGGCCGTGGGCGCCCTCATGAACCGACGCGACACCAGAAAGCTGGCCGCCAGGATCCGCGCGGACCTGCGCGAGCACCAGGTCCACTGGACCGCCCTCGAAGACCTCCCGGCCCTGGAGGGGCCGCAGGACGCCCTGGACATGGGCGACCTGCCCAGAGAGACCGGTCTGCGCCCCGACGGGCCCTGACCGCCCCTCCAGCGCCCGCACGCGTGCGTCAGGCCGCGGCCTTCGCCGCCGTGAGCGCCTCGATCAGGCGCTCCGGCTCCCGCGTCGACAGATACAGGTACGGAGTCGGGTCCTCGGGATCCGTGACCAGCACGCGCACGGCCCCCGGGATGTAGGAGCGCAGCAGCAGGAACGCCCGGGTGTCGGCCTTGTACGTGCGCCAGGCACGGGCCTCCTCCGCGTCGAGGATCTCCGCCTCGCCCAGCGCCGCCACCGGCACCTTCGCCTCGCCCGCGATCAGCGAGTCGCCCACGACCCGGATGCGGACCGAGCCGTACGAGCTGGCCGCCACGGCCGAGACCGCGATCCCTCCCACCAGACCGCCCAGCATCGGCAGCGTGCCGAGCGGCAGCAGGATCAGCGCGAACGAGAGGCCGACCAGGAAGGAGATCAGCCACCAGGAGCGGGGCGCGGTGAGGCGTTCTTCGTACGGGGCCGTGGAGAGCTGCATGAACCAAGCTTGGCACGGTGGCGGTGATCGGCCGACGCGCGGGTAAGGTCTGCGCCTGTGAGTGGTACATCCCCCGGTCTCCAGCCCCCCGCCGACGCCGTGAAACCCGTACGGCACCCCGACGCGCCCGCCCCCGGCGAGCTGCTCGGCGCGCACTACGGCCAGTGCTTCGGCTGCGGCGGCGACCAGCCGCACGGACTGCATGTCCAGGCGCGCGCGGGCGAAGGCGTCTCGGTCACCGCCGAGTTCGTCGTGCGCCCCGCCCACCAGGGCGCCCCCGGCCTCGCCCACGGCGGCGTGCTGGCCACCGCACTCGACGAGACGCTGGGCTCGCTGAGCTGGCTGCTGCGCACCATCGCGGTGACCGGACGGCTGGAGACCGACTTCGTTCGGCCCGTGCCCGTCGGCACGACGCTGTACCTGGAGGCCGAGGTGACCGCCGTGGCCGGCCGGAAGATCTACTCCACCGCCACCGGCCGGCTCGGCGGCCCCGAAGGCCCCGTGGCCGTCCGCGCGGACGCCCTGTTCATCGAGGTCAAGGTCGAGCACTTCACCGAGCACGGCCGCGAGGAGGAGATCCGCGCCGCGATGGACGACCCCGACCAGATCCGCCGGGCCCGCGCCTTCGAGGTGAATCCGTGAGCCGCCCCGACCTGGACGTCCTGATCCGCCGCTTCGACCCCGACGTACCCCTTCCGACGTATGCGCGGCCCGGTGACGCCGGGGCCGATCTGCGGACCACCGTCGACTGCGAGCTGCAGCCCGGTGAACGGGCCGTACTGCCCACCGGCGTGTCTGTGGCGCTCCCCGAGGGGTACGCGGGTTTCGTGCATCCACGTTCCGGTCTGGCCGCCCGCTGCGGCGTCGCCCTCGTGAATGCCCCGGGGACGATCGATGCCGGGTACCGTGGAGAGATCAAGGTGATCGTGGTGAATCTCGACCCGCGCGAGAGCGTGCGGTTCGAGCGCTTCGACCGGATCGCCCAACTGGTCGTCCAGCAGGTCGAGAAGGTGCGCTTCCGGGAGGTCGCGGAGCTTCCCGGCTCGGCGCGGGCCGAGGGGGGCTTCGGGTCCACCGGTGGGCACGCCGGGACGGACCGTGCAAGCGGCACAAGCGGTCAGGTCGCCGAGGGCGGCCCGACGGGTGGGAATCGATACGCTTCGGTCGTATCCGACCGGGAAGGACAGTGACGTGTTCGGACGTCGCAAGAAGAGGGATGCCGCCGAGGACGCGGCCGGCGAGACCGAGCAGGTCGTCGACAGCGTCGACACCGAGGCGGACGAAGAGCGGGAACGCGTACGGCTCGAGCCCGAACCCCGCCCCGACGGGCCCTGGGACAGCACCGAGGTACGCGACCCGGCCGAGGGCCGGGTGGACCTGGGCGGTCTGTTCGTGCCCGGCGTCGACGGGATGGAACTGCGGGTCGAGGTCGCCGGTGACGCGATCGTCGCCGCCACCGTCGTGCTGCGCGACAGCGCCATCCAGCTGCAGGGCTTCGCCGCCCCCAAGCGCGAGGGCATCTGGGGCGAGGTCCGCGAGGAGATCGGCTCCGGCATCACCCAGCAGGGCGGCATCGTCGACGAGGTCGAGGGTCCGCTGGGCTGGGAGCTGCGAGCCCAGGTGCCGGTGCAGCTGCCGGACGGCACGGGCGGCTTCCAGGTCGTGCGGTTCGTCGGCGTGGACGGGCCCCGCTGGTTCCTGCGCGGAGTGATCTCCGGCCAGGGCGCGGTGCAGCCGCAGGCCGCCGGTCTGCTGGAGCAGATCTTCCGGGACACCGTCGTCGTGCGCGGCGAGGGCCCGATGGCCCCCCGCGACCCGATCGTCCTCAAGCTGCCGAACGACGCGCAGATGGTCCCCGAAGGGGTCCAGCAGGAGGAAGGCTCCCGCTTCGCCGGCGGCATGGGCCAGCTCCAGCGCGGACCGGAGATCACCGAGGTCCGGTAGTCCGGGCGGCCGAGGAGGTTTCGGCCGCGGCGGAGGGTAAAGAGTCCGTACGGTTTTTCCGCACGCGCGCCACGTACGAGGGCCGCGTCCCCAGGGGGCGCGGCCCTTCCCCGTGCGGGCCCGTCGGCGCCGACGGGCGGGCCGGTGGGGGAGTCCGGACCGTTTTCTTGAACCCGGCCCCCGCCGCGGCGATACTGGCGTCCGGTTCCGGCGGGGGAGGACACAGTGACGAGCCAGGTGGTCACCGAGCGCATGGTGCGCGTCGAGGGCGTACGGAAGTCGTACGGCGAGGGCGCCGCCGCCGTGCACGCCCTGCGCGGGGTCTCCTTCGAGGTGCCGCGCGGCGAGCTGGTCGCCCTCAAGGGGCGGTCGGGCTCCGGCAAGACCACGCTGCTCAACATCGTCGGCGGCCTCGACGTCCCCGACGCCGGCCGGGTCGAGGTCGACGGACGCGATCTGGCGGACCTGGACGAGGACGGGCTGCTCGCCCTGCGCCGCGACCGCGTCGGCTTCGTCTTCCAGTCCTTCGGGCTGATCCCGATCCTCACGGCCGCAGAGAACGTCGGCGTGCCGATGCGGCTGCGCCGGGTCCCGCCGCGCGAGCGCGAGGAACGCGCGCACCTGCTGCTCTCCCTGGTGGGCCTCGCCGACCACGCCGCCCAGCGGCCGGGCGAGCTGTCCGGCGGGCAGCAGCAGCGGGTCGCCATCGCCCGCGCCCTCGCCAACGACCCGGCCCTGCTCGTGGCCGACGAGCCCACCGGCCAGCTCGACGCGGAGACCGGTCACGCCGTGATGGAGCTGCTGCGGGCCGTCGTACGCAGCGAGCAGGTCACCGCCCTGGTCGCCACCCACGACGCCACCCTGCTCGACCTCGCCGACCGGGTGCTGGAGCTGCGGGACGGGGAGATCTACGAGTCCTGACGGCCGCCGCCGCGGGAGCGCCGCCGACGCGGCGGTTCCGCCGCCGTCAGAGGTCCGTCAAGGACAGGCCGGCCGCCACGCCCCCGCCCCGATTGTCGCGATCGGGAGTCGTAGGGTCGACGCTGCGCACTGAGCGGTGACCGGAAGACAATGAGGCCATGAGACGCGGCAAGCTTCGGATCTACCTCGGCGCGGCGCCGGGCGTCGGCAAGACGTACGCCATGCTCTCCGAGGCGCACCGGCGGGTCGCGCGGGGCACCGACTGCGTGGTCGCCCTCGTCGAACACCACGGCCGGGCCCGCACCGAGGTGATGCTCAGCGGCCTGGAGCAGGTGCCGCGCCGCGAGGTGGAGCACCGCGGCGCCCTCTTCACGGAACTCGACCTCGACGCCGTCCTGGCCCGCGCCCCCCGCGTCGCCCTGGTGGACGAGCTGGCCCACACGAACGTCCCCGGCACCCGCAACGCCAAGCGCTGGCAGGACGTCGAGGAGCTGCTCGCCGCCGGCATCGACGTGGTCTCCACCGTCAACATCCAGCACCTGGAGTCACTCGGCGACGTGGTGGAGTCGATCACCGGAGTACGGCAGCGGGAGACCGTGCCGGACGAGGTGGTGCGGCGCGCCGACCAGATCGAACTGGTGGACATGTCCCCGCAGGCGCTGCGCCGGCGCATGGCCCACGGCAACATCTACCAGCCGGACAAGGTCGACGCGGCCCTGTCCAACTACTTCCGCCCCGGCAACCTCACCGCCCTGCGCGAGCTGGCGCTGCTGTGGGTCGCGGACCGGGTCGACGCGTACCTGAAGCAGTACCGCAGCGACCACCGCGTGTCGAGGATCTGGGGCTCGCGCGAGCGCATCGTGGTCGGTCTCACCGGCGGCCCCGAGGGCCGGACGCTGATACGGCGGGCCGCGCGCCTCGCCGAGAAGGGCGCCGGCGGCGAGGTGCTGGCCGCCTACATAGCCCGCAGCGACGGGCTGACCGCGGCCTCACCGAAGGAGCTGGCCCTCCAGCGCACGCTGGTGGAGGATCTCGGCGGCACCTTCCATCACGTCCTCGGCGAGGACATACCGGCCGCCCTGCTCGACTTCGCGCGCGGCGTCAACGCCACCCAGATCGTCCTCGGCTCCTCCCGCCGCAAGACCTGGCAGTACGTCTTCGGCCCCGGCGTCGGCGCCACCGTCGCCCGCGAGTGCGGCCCCGACCTGGACGTCCACATCGTGACCCACGAGGAGGTCGCCAAGGGGCGCGGGCTGCCGGTGGCCAGGGGAGCGCGGCTGGGCCGCCCCAGGACCGCCTGGGGCTGGCTGACGGGCCTCGGCGGGCCGGTGCTGCTGACGCTGCTGCTGAACAGCGTCCACCTCGGGCTCGCCAACGACGTCCTGCTCTACCTGGCGCTGACCGTGGCCGCCGCCCTGCTCGGCGGCCTCTACCCGGCGCTGGCCTCGGCGGCGGTCGGGTCGCTGCTGCTGAACTGGTTCTTCACGCCCCCGGCCCACCGGATCACCATCGCCGACCCGAGGAACATCCTCGCGCTGGCCATATTCGTCGGCGTCGCGCTCTCCGTGGCCTCCGTCGTCGACCTCGCGGCCCGCCGCACCCACCAGGCGGCCCGGCTGCGCGCCGAGTCGGAGATCCTCTCCTTCCTGGCCGGCGACGTCCTGCGCGGCGAGACCAGCCTGGAGACGCTGCTGGAGCGGGTGCGCGAGACCTTCGGCATGGAGTCGGCCGCGCTGCTGGAACGCGAGGGCGACGTGGCGCCCTGGACCTGCGCCGGCCGGGCCGGAACAGGCCCCTCCGTCGGGCGCCCCGAGGACGCGGACGTGGACATGCCCGTCGGCGACCACATGGCCCTCGCGCTCACCGGCCGCGTCCTGCCCGCCGAGGACCGCAGAGTTCTGGCCGCCTTCGCCGCGCAGGCCGCCGTCGCCCTGGACCGGCGCCGCCTGCGCGAGGAGGCCGACCGCGCTCGCGCGCTCGCCGAGGGCAACCGCATCCGCACCGCGCTGCTGGCCGCCGTCAGCCACGACCTGCGCACCCCGCTGGCCGGCATCAAGGCCGCCGTCACCAGCCTGCGCTCCGACGACGTGGCCTGGTCCGAGGAGGACCGGGCCGAACTGCTGGAGGGCATCGAGGACGGCGCCGACCGCCTCGACCACCTCGTGGGCAACCTGCTCGACATGTCCCGCCTCCAGACCGGCACCGTCAGGCCGCTGATCCGCGAGATCGACATCGACGAGGTGGTGCCGATGGCGCTCGGCGGCGTCCCCGAGTCTTGCGTCGAGCTGGACGTCCCGGAGACGCTGCCCATGGTCGCCGTCGACGCCGGGCTCCTGGAGCGGGCGATGGCCAACCTGGTCGAGAACGCCGTCAAGTACAGCCCGCCCGGCCGCACCGTCCTGGTCGCCGCCAGCGCCCTCGCCGACCGCGTCGAGGTACGGGTGGTCGACCGGGGTCCGGGCGTGCCGGACGAGGCCAAGGACCGCATCTTCGAGCCCTTCCAGCGCTATGGCGACGCCCCGCGCGGTGCCGGTGTCGGGCTCGGCCTGGCGGTGGCCCGGGGCTTCGCCGAGGCGATGGACGGCACCCTGAACGCCGAGGACACGCCCGGCGGCGGCCTCAGCATGGTCCTCACCCTCCGCGCGGCCGGCCCGCCCGCGCCCGACGCACCCCGCGCGGCGGCCACGCCGGCGACCGACATCCCCCGAGCTCCCCTGGAGACGGCAGAAAGGCAGGCCGGACGATGACCCGGGTGCTCCTGGTCGACGACGAACCGCAGATCGTGCGGGCCCTCGTGATCAACCTCAAGGCACGGCACTACGAGGTGGACGCCGCCCACGACGGCGCCACCGCCCTCCACCTCGCCGCCACCCGCCACCCCGACGCGGTCGTCCTGGACCTGGGCCTGCCCGACATGGACGGCGTCGAGGTGATCAAGGGACTGCGCGGCTGGACCCGGGTGCCGATCCTGGTGCTGTCCGCCCGGCACTCCTCCGACGAGAAGGTCGAGGCCCTGGACGCGGGCGCCGACGACTACGTCACCAAGCCCTTCGGCGTGGACGAACTGCTCGCCCGGCTCAGGGCGGCCGTCCGCCGGACCGAACCGGTGCCGGGTGGCGAGGACGACGCGATCGTGGAGAGCGCGGAGTTCACCGTCGACCTCGCCGCCAAGAAGGTCGACCGGGGCGGCCGGGACGTCCGGCTGACCCCCACCGAGTGGCATCTCCTGGAGGTCCTGGTGCGCAGCACCGGGCGCCTGGTCAGCCAGCGGCAGCTGCTCCAGGAGGTCTGGGGGCCGTCGTACGGGACGGAGACGAACTACCTGCGGGTCTACATGGCCCAGCTGCGCCGCAAGCTGGAGGCGGACCCCGCGCACCCGCGCCACTTCATCACCGAACCGGGCATGGGCTACCGCTTCGAGAAGTGAGCGCGGAAGTGAGCGCGGAAGTGGGCGCGGAAGTGGGCGCCCGGTGGGGCACGCGTGAGCGGAACGTGAGGCTCGCCATGCCCGCCCCCGAGGACGCATGGCTGTCGGCGCGCCCCGGTACGCTTCAGATATGAGTGCTGTTCCGCGTTCCGACAAGCCGGTGGGCCGGTTCCGGCGCATGTTCGACCGGCTCTCCTCGTCCCAGGAGGACCTGGAGTCCGAGGAACTGCGCGAGGACGCCGACACCGCCGGCTGTACCCGTATCGGAGACTGCCGGGACCGACAGGTCGTCTCGGTAACTGGTACCTTGCGCACGGTCACCCTGCGGCCGCGCGCGGGTGTCCCGGCCCTGGAGGCCGAGCTGTTCGACGGCACCGCCGCACTGGACGTGGTGTGGCTGGGCAGACGCTCCATCGTGGGCATAGAGCCGGGGCGCAAGCTCATCGCATCGGGCCGGATCTCCATGAGCCACGGCCGCCGGGTGCTCTTCAACCCGAAATACGAACTGAGACCCCTCGGACGGGAGTAGCCGGTGACGTCCCTCGACAAGCCGACCGAAGAGACGACAGAGGCCGACGACGCCCGGGCGATGACGGAGGCCGCGCTGTTCGAGGCGTTCGGCGGCGTGCGGGGCATGGTCGAGACGGTGCTGCCGGGCCTCCTCTTCGTCACCATCTTCACGCTCGACAACGACCTGCACATGTCGGCGATCGCCGCGCTCGCGGTGTCGGTGGTGCTGGTCGTGGTGCGGCTGGCGATGCGGGACACCGTCAAGCACGCCTTCAGCGGGGTCTTCGGCGTCGCCTTCGGCGTGGTCTTCGCGATGATGACCGACAACGCCAAGAACTTCTATCTGCCGGGCATGCTCTACACCCTGGGCCTGGCGCTGGCGTACCTCGTCACCGCGCTCGCCGGAGTGCCCCTGATCGGCCTGATCCTCGGCCCGGTCTTCAAGGAGAACCTCTCCTGGCGCACCCGCAACCCCGGCCGCAAGAAGGCGTACACCAAGGCGAGTTACGCGTGGGGCCTGATCCTGCTCGCCAAGAGCGCGATCCTCTTCCCGCTGTACTGGTGGGCGGACACCGAGCAGCTCGGCTGGGTCCTGGTCATCCTCAAGATCCCGCCCTTCCTGCTCGCCGTCTGGCTGACCTGGGTCTTCCTGGCCAAGGCGCCGGCCCCCATCGACGTCTTCGCGGAGATGGAGGCGGCGGAGGAGGCCGAGAAGGCGGGCAAGGCCGAGAGCGAGACCCCGGCGACCGCGGAGGCCGTGGACGGCGGCCCGGGGCCCGACGGGGAGGCGGCCGGCCTGCCCGGGGGCAGGCACCGCAAGAGCTGACAGGCGGCACGGCACGCGAGGCGTGGCGGCCGGATACGGCGGTGGGGCGCCCGGAACTCTCCGGGCCCCCCACCGCCGTATCCGTTGTCCGCTGACCGTTGTCCGCCGAGCGCTGACCGCTGACCGCTGTCCGCTCAGACCGTGCCGTCGGGGTGGCGCCGGGCCGACAGCAGGTCCTCCAGCTGCTCCTCACGGGCCTGGGCGGCCACGAAGAGCAGCTCGTCGCCGGCCTCCAGGGAGTCCTCGCGGGACGGCGTCAGCACCCGGGTGCCGCGGATGATCGTGACCAGCGAGGTGTCCTCGGGCCACTGGACGTCGCCGACCTGGGTGCCGGCCAGGGCCGACTCCTCCGGCAGCGTCAGCTCGACGAGGTTGGCGTCGCCGTGGCTGAAGCGCAGCAGCCGGACCAGGTCGCCGACGCTCACCGCCTCCTCCACCAGGGCCGACATCAGCCGCGGGGTGGAGACGGCGACGTCCACGCCCCAGGACTCGTTGAACAGCCACTCGTTCTTCGGATTGTTCACCCGGGCGACGACGCGCGGAACGCCGTACTCCGTCTTGGCCAGCAGGGAGACGACCAGGTTGACCTTGTCGTCGCCGGTCGCGGCGATGACGACGTTGCAGCGCTGGAGCGCCGCCTCGTCCAGGGACGTGATCTCGCACGCGTCGGCGAGCAGCCACTCCGCCATCGGGACGCGCTCGACCGAGATGGCGGTCGGCGCCTTGTCGATGAGCAGCACCTCATGGCCGTTCTCCAGCAGCTCGCCCGCGATCGAGCGGCCGACCGCGCCGGCTCCGGCAATGGCGACCCTCATCACTGACCGCCCTCCTCTTCGGGACCCTGGGCGAACGCCGCCTCGACCTTGTGGACCTCGTCGGTGCGCATGGTCACGTGCACCAGGTCACCCTCCTGCAACACCGTCTGCGAGGACGGCAGGATCGCCTCCCCGAGCCGGGTGAGGAACGCCACCCGCACCCCGGTCTCCTCCTGGAGGCGGCTGATCTTGTGGCCGACCCAGGAGGGGGAGGTGTGCACCTCCGCGAGCTGGACGCCGCCGGTGGGGTCCCGCCACAGCGGCTCGGCGCCGGAGGGGAGCAGCCGGCGCAGCATCTGGTCGGCCGTCCAGCGGACGGTGGCGACGGTGGGGATGCCCAGACGCTGGTAGACCTCGGCGCGGCGGGGGTCGTAGATGCGGGCGGCGACGTTCTCCACGCCGAACATCTCGCGGGCCACGCGGGCGGCGATGATGTTCGAGTTGTCACCGCTGGAGACGGCGGCGAAGGCGCCGGCGTCCTCGATGCCCGCCTCGCGCAGGGTGTCCTGGTCGAAGCCGATGCCGGTGACCCGGCGGCCGCCGAAGGACGAGCCGAGGCGCCGGAAGGCGGTGGGGTCCTGGTCGATCACGGCGACCGTGTGCCCCTGCTGTTCCAGGTTCTGGGCGAGGGCGGAGCCCACCCGGCCGCAGCCCATGATGACAATGTGCATCGCCTCACACCGCGCTTCCTGCGGCCCCGCAGGCCTCTGTGGATGTCGTGCTCATGTCTCTCTTTCGGCTCGCCCGGCGACACGGTCGCGGCCCGGGTGCGGACCGCAGGGGACATCATGCCGGTGGGCGCCGGCACCGACCCGCCAGGGGGCCCGGGAAGCCGGGTTTCCCCGCCCGCGGCCAACGTATCGGCAAGGTTCGGGGGCCCGGGAAGCCGTCTCACCCCCTGGCCGACGACCCCCTGCGGCCGATGCTGCGGATGCTGGCCCGGGTCAGGATTCCGAGACCGACGAGCGTCGCCGCGTCGCCGATCAGCTCTGCGCTCAGGTGCATGGGACCTCCAGGGGCGGCAACGGGCGGGAAACGTACGGCGCTTGTCATATAAGGAGCCATATAGCCACGCCATGCCTCCGAGCTGCGGAATCCGCAGCCGCGCCGCCCCCCGAATTCACCCGTAGAGCAGACGATCGGTGAAGCGGGGGTGGCGGGTGCGCGAGTCCCCGTTCGAACGCTTACGATCCTCTGTTGTGTCCAAACTGACCGACGTGCCCAAGCGGATCCTCATCGGGCGCGCACTGCGCAGCGACCGGCTGGGGGAGACGCTTCTGCCGAAGCGCATCGCCCTGCCCGTCTTCGCCTCCGACCCGCTGTCCTCCGTGGCGTACGCACCGGGCGAGGTGCTGCTGGTGCTGTCCATCGCGGGCGTGTCGGCGTACCACTTCAGCCCCTGGATCGCCGTCGCGGTCGTCGTGCTGATGTTCACCGTCGTCGCCTCCTACCGGCAGAACGTGCACGCCTACCCGAGCGGCGGCGGCGACTACGAGGTGGCCACCACCAACCTCGGCGCCAAAGCCGGCCTGACCGTCGCCAGCGCCCTGCTGGTCGACTACGTCCTGACCGTCGCCGTGTCCATCTCCTCCGGCATCGAGAACCTGGGCTCCGCGATCCCGTTCGTCGTCGAGCACAAGGTCTTCTGCGCGGTCGCCGTGATCGTGCTGCTGACGCTGATGAACCTGCGCGGCGTCAAGGAGTCGGGCAAGCTCTTCGCCATCCCGACGTACGTCTTCGTCGGCGGTGTCTTCATCATGATCGCGTGGGGCGCGTTCCGCGGCCTGGTCCTGGACGACACCATGCGGGCCCCCACCGCGGACTACCAGATCAAGCCGGAGCACGGCGGCCTCGCCGGCTTCGCCCTGGTCTTCCTGCTCCTGCGGGCCTTCTCCTCCGGCTGTGCCGCGCTCACCGGCGTCGAGGCGATCTCCAACGGCGTCCCGGCCTTCCGCAAGCCCAAGTCGAAGAACGCCGGCAACACCCTCGCGCTGATGGGCCTGCTCGCGGTCACCATGTTCTGCGGCATCATCGCGCTGGCCGCCGCCACCGACGTCCGCATGGCGGAGAACCCCGCCAAGGACCTCTTCCACGACGGCGTCGCCGTCGGCGCCGACTACGTCCAGCACCCGGTGATCTCGCAGGTCGCCGAGGCGGTCTTCGGCGAGGGCAGCTTCCTGTTCGTCGTACTGGCCGCCGCCACCGCGCTGGTCCTCTTCCTCGCCGCGAACACCGCCTACAACGGCTTCCCGCTGCTCGGCTCGATCCTCGCCCAGGACCGCTACCTGCCGCGCCAGCTGCACACCCGCGGCGACCGCCTGGCCTTCTCCAACGGCATCGTGCTCCTGGCCGGCGCCGCCATGCTCCTGGTCTTCATCTACGGCGCCGACTCGACGCGCCTGATCCAGCTCTACATCGTCGGCGTGTTCGTCTCCTTCACGCTCAGCCAGATCGGCATGGTCCGGCACTGGAACCGCCACCTGGCCACCGAGCGCGACCAGGCCACCCGCCGCCACATGGTCCGCTCCCGCGCGATCAACGCGTTCGGCGCCTTCTTCACCGGCCTGGTCCTGGTCGTCGTCCTGGCCACGAAGTTCACCCACGGCGCCTGGGTCGCGCTGCTCGGCATGTGCATCTTCTTCGCGACGATGACGGCGATCCGCAAGCACTACGACCGCGTCGCCGAGGAGATCGCGGCCCCCGAGGACCCGGACGAGGCCCAGAGCGACGACATGGTGCGCCCCTCCCGCGTCCACTCGGTCGTCCTGATCTCCAAGATCCACCGCCCCACGCTCCGCGCCCTCGCCTACGCCAAGCTCATGCGCTCCGACTCCCTGGAGGCGCTCAGCGTCAACGTCGACCCGGAGGAGACCAAGGCGCTGCGCGAGGAGTGGGAGCGGCGCGGCATCGCCGTACCGCTGAAGGTGCTGGACTCGCCCTACCGCGAGATCACGCGGCCGGTCATCGAGTACGTCAAGAGCCTGCGCAAGGAGTCCCCGCGCGACGCGGTCTCCGTGATCATCCCCGAGTACGTGGTCGGCCACTGGTACGAACACCTGCTGCACAACCAGAGCGCCCTGCGCCTCAAGGGCCGCCTGCTGTTCACGCCGGGCGTCATGGTCACCTCCGTGCCGTACCAGCTCCAGTCCTCCGAGGCGGCCAAGCGCCGCGCCCGCAAGCGGCAGAACTGGAGCGCGCCGGGCGCGGTCCGGCGGGGCCCGGCGCACCACGACCGGTCGAAGGACTCCTCGCCGTCCGCGTAGACTGGTCGGCTGTTGTCCCCGGGGCCTCGCCCGTCCGGCCCGTCCCCCTTTCGTCCCGTTCTCTGGAGTCACCCCGCCATGCAGGCAGAACCGAAGAAGTCGCAGGCGGAGCCGGTCTCGCTGGTCGGTGAGGAGTACGAGGTCGAGATCGGCCCCGTCGCCCACGGCGGCCACTGCATCGCCCGTACGTCCGAGGGGCAGGTGCTGTTCGTCCGGCACGCGCTGCCCGGTGAGCGGGTCGTGGCGCGGGTGACCGAGGGCGAGGAGGGGGCGCGCTTCCTGCGGGCGGACGCGGTCGAGATCCTGGACGCCTCCAAGGACCGTGTCGAGGCGCCCTGCCCCTTCGCCGGGCCCGGCCGCTGCGGCGGCTGCGACTGGCAGCACGCCAAGCCGGGGGCGCAGCGCCGCCTCAAGGGCGAGGTGGTGACCGAGCAGCTCAAGCGCCTCGCCGGTCTCACGCCGGAGGAGGCCGGCTGGGACGGCACGGTGATGCCGGCCGAGGGCGACAAGCTGCCCGCCGGGCAGGTGCCGTCATGGCGCACGCGCGTGCAGTACGCCGTGGACGCCGAGGGCAACGCGGGACTGCGCCGGCACCGCTCGCACGAGGTCGAACCGATCGACCACTGCATGATCGCGGCGGAGGGCGTCAGTGAGCTGGGCATCGAGGCGCGGGACTGGCTCGGCATGGAGTCGGTCGAGGCGATCGCGGCGACGGGCTCGCAGGACCGGCAGGTCATCCTGACTCCGCGTCCGGGCGCGCGGCTGCCGCTGGTCGAGCTGGACCGCCCGGTCTCGGTCATGCGCGTCGAGGAGAAGGACGGTGGGGTCCACCGCGTCCACGGCCGCTCCTTCGTCCGTGAGCGCGCCGACGGCCGCACCTACCGGGTCGGCTCGGGCGGCTTCTGGCAGGTCCACTCCAAGGCCGCCGACACGCTGGTGACGGCCGTCATGCAGGGCCTGCTCCCGCGCAAGGGCGACATGGCCCTCGACCTGTACTGCGGTGTCGGCCTCTTCGCCGGCGCCCTCGCCGACCGCGTCGGCGACACGGGCGCGGTGCTCGGCATCGAGTCCGGCAAGCGCGCGGTGGAGGACGCCCGGCACAACCTGGCCGCCTTCGACCGCGTCCGCATCGAGCAGGGCAAGGTCGAGGCGGTCCTGCCGCGCACGGGCATCTCCGAGGCCGACCTCGTCGTCCTCGACCCCCCACGCGCGGGCGCGGGCCGCAAGACGGTCCAGCACCTCGCGTCCCTGGGCGCCCGGAGGATCGCCTACGTCGCCTGCGACCCGGCCGCACTCGCCCGGGACCTGGGGTACTTCCGGGACGGGGGGTACCGGGTGCGGATGCTGCGGGTGTTCGATCTGTTTCCGATGACGCACCATGTGGAGTGCGTTGCCATCCTTGAGCCGGTGGCAAAGGGCTCCTGACCTGGTGTTTTGTGCGTGCGCATTATGTGCGGTGTGGGCGTTACGGGCGATATCTTGACGCTGAAATGACGCTCGTGACGCTCATTTGACGCTCGTTCTGATGGACTGTCAGGCGTGTTGCTGGGCTGGTCAAGCCACGTGAATCGGCGTGGTCGCAGAGGCCCGGCCGGGGAAATAGTTCCGTTGGGCGGTCGGGAGATAGCCGCAGCGGCATCATGGCGGGGTGGATTACAACCTCAGCGGGCTGAGCACCCGGGAGTTCGAGCACGTGTCGCAGGCCCTGGCCCAGGAGATCCTCGGGCCGGGCGTCTCCGCCTTCGGGGACGGCAAGGACGGCGGGCGTGAGGCAACGTTCGAGGGGCGGGTGCCCTATCCGAGCGAGCTTGAGGCATGGGACGGCTACGGGGTCGTGCAGGCCAAGTTCCGGCAGCGCACGGATCAACAGCCCCAGGATGCTGTCTCGTGGCTGAAGGGGCAGGTCAAAGAGGAATTCGAAGCGTGGCTGAGCCCGACTTCGAAGCGGGAGCGGCTGCCCGAGTATCTGATCTTCACCACCAATGTGATCCTGACTCCCGTGCCGGGCAGCGGAGGCATTGCTCGGATTGAGCAATTCGTGTCCACGTATGCGGCACGCCTTGGGCTCAAGGGCTGGGCGGTGTGGCACCACGACCAGCTGTGCCGCTACCTGGATCGGTACGACTCCATCCGCCGTACCTACGCCGGTGCCATCACCTCCGGTGACGTCCTCGCACATTTGCTCGACGCCGTGTCCGCCGGACACAAGCCCAGGTCAGATGCCCTCACTGATGCAGCCCGTGCCTCGCAGCACCGCCGTGAGGCACGACTGAGCCTTGTGCCCGAGGAGCGTGCCGATGCCGTTCTGGACTGGGCTGACAAGTCCTCACTGCCGGTGGTGACTGTCCCCGTCGGCACTCTGGCGGTTCTGGTCGCGCCCATGGGAGCCGGCAAGAGTGAGGAAGCCGAGAGTTGGTTGCGGGAAGGGCTCCGCGAGGCAGCGGGTGACCCCGATGTCGTGATCCCTGTATGGGTGGATGCGGGCAAGGCCGTTCCAGATCTGCTGGATGCCATCACACGCGCGGGCGGCGAGCCGGCGAGTGGACTCGGACGTATCGTGATCGACGATCTCGATCGGATCTCACCCGAGCAGGTTGCACAGCTCCTGTACGAGGCCAGGCTCTTGCTGGCCGCCCACCCGACCGCCCGGATTCTCGCCACGTGCAGACCTGGAATCGAGCTGGGCAGGGCTGTGGTGCACGAGGTCGCCCCGTGGTCAGTGCGGAGAGGCGCGGAACTTCTCGACCTTGTGATCGGCGACGACGCGCGCATGCTTTTCGAAGAGCGAGAAGTACAGGACCTGCTGACCAGCCCCCTTCAAGCCCTGTCCGTCGCCTCCCGCCTCCTGGCCGGTGAAGACGCACGGGTGACCAGCCTGGAGCTGCTGTCCGGTCTGGCCGCGTCCGTCATCAAAGGACGGCGCAAGGGTTCCCCATCCTCACAGACCTGGGACCGCCTTGCTCGTCTCGCCGTACACGTCCTGAATGCCGGCGGTCCAGTCCCCGCTCAGCACTTCGGGCATGAAGCCGAGGTGTGGGAGCTGACCGACACCGGTCTGGTCGTCCAGGAAGCTGAGGGCCTCCGCTTCGCCCTGCCTGTCTTCGAGCAGCACTTCGGCGCCCAGGCCCTGCGCAAGGGCTCCGTACTGCCGGAGGAGATCGTCACTGCCGACGCTTTCCCCCGGTGGCGCTACGCGATCGCGTTCGCCGTGAGCGCGAGTGCCCCGGACGAAGCGGAGAACCTTATGCTCCGCCTTGCTCGGGCCAACCCTGCGGCCGCTTCCTGGACGTTCGACGAGATCGCCCGGGGCAAGAAGCAACACCATGGCATGCGCGAGGCTGAAGACAGGGCCAGGACCGCCATCGCCCGACTGGGCCGGGCGGACGACGAACTCCGAACCGCTGAAATCGCAGGCACTTGGCTGCGGGAGGCGCTCGAGGCCCTTGTTGAGGGTTTCGGTCCGCTGAGCGGCTCGCTTGTTGATATGCGGGATGGACGGCTGCCTCGGTGGGGAGTGTGGGCGAAGGAGGGCTGGGTGGCCATCTCTCCGTCGAGATACTCCTCCGAGCCGCCCGCGGTGACTCCAATGGCCTCGCACCCGTCGAACCGTGAAGACCCCGAATGGCGATGGTGGAGTCAGCACCTCTTTCCCGGTGATCCGCTGGGCAGGTGGGAGTGGGCCCGCGGTCGGATCCGCGAGCCCCTTGAGCGTGTAGTCCGACGTGGTGCTCTTCTGGTGCCGCCGGATTCTCCGTTGGCCCATGAGCGGCTGTGGCACCTTGCGCAGCGACTCCGCCAGGGAAACGTGCCCCGCGATGGCGTCTCTGTGCCTGAAGTGCGCCGGCGAGTTGAGGCGATGATGGAGCATGTGCGGACATCCGTGCGGTACACCCATCAAGTTGCTGGCTACACCTACGACTCGGCGGACATCCGGTGGTTGCACTCCCAGTTGGCCGGTGTTACCGACGAGGTGCTGCGCAGACCGTACGGCGAACCGGATCAGGAAATCCCGCGGCGTGGACGGATGTGGCAGGGGTACTCCCCGTTGCTGACGCTGGGGATCACCAGACAGATTCTGCGAGACGCCCTCATCGGCTACCGACAGCTGGTCGAACTGAACTTCCCGTCCCTCGCCTCTGCGCTGGGCCTGTACAGCGCCCTGCCCGTGAGCGCCGAAGGCATGGTGGTCATGCCGGAGGACGACACGGACGGGTCGCACAGCGGCTTGATCCATACCCTCCGTCCCAAGGCCGCAGGGCGCCGCAATGACCCACCTGAGGTGGACCTGGACCTGTGGACCGAGCCGGGGTTCGGCCCTACCTCGCCGTTCCCCGGTGGGCCGGTCGGTTCCAAGACGAACTTCCATCGGCCCTACTACGTAGATCGCGAACTGTCCACTGGCTCATCCCGCCCGGCGACTGAGCTTGCCTATGAGTGGCTCGTCCGTGACTTGAAGGCGGTTGGCTGGCTGGGTGTGCACGTCCAGCTCTCTTTATGAAGGCGTCGTCAAGGTGTCAGGGAGGGCGAACGGCCAGGCACGCCGTCCAGCTTCCGTAGTGGGTGATTTCTGAGCCGGATGCCGTCGTTGCGGAGTGAGTGGGCACTGGCAATGCACCAGATCGCGAAGCAACTACAGTGTTGGCTCCGCTCCGGCGAGTTGAGACCCCACCGTCCACATGTAGTCGCGGCTGTGTGTGTGAGGATCGGCCGTTGTCGCAGTTTCGAACGCTCTGGGGGCGTACGGAAGTGCCACGGGCGCAGAGCGACGGCTTCCTCTTGCATCTGGAGCGGTCGATAGGCGGCCTTTTCCGTTGCATTTCGGCCAAGTTGAGGAGAGCGTCTGCGGACGTTGCCGGACGTCCACGGACTGGCGCGAACACAGTGAGAACTACTGAGACAGAGTGGGACTGGCCTGGTTTGATCCACGGAGAGTTACCTACTTCGCTCGGCGGGTCACACTGCATTCATGGCGAGCTTCCAGCAGCGGAAAGCGATAGGCGATGCGCACGAGCGGCACGTCGCCGAGCAACTCATCGGGCGAGGATGGGAAGTGGATTTCTGGGGGCAAGGTCTACTGAGCCGGGCGCTCCAATGCGCGCTCCGGAGAACGGACAGCTCCATTCGCTGGTTTCCGGATCTCATTGCGGCGAAGGCACGGGACCTGGTGCTGATCGACTGTAAGGGTGGGATGACCAGCCAGCGAACAGGGCGTCATGCCGTTGAACGCTCAGCAGTTCTGGCGCACTTGCAGCTCATTGCCTGGACCAGTCTCCCGGTCTACTACGTGTTCGATGGGCTCGACGTGTGGGCGCCACATGATGTCCTCATCGCGGGGCAGCAAGGGCCGCACAGCGTTGTCGGCTCCGGGGCCCCGTACTTTCTGATTTCTACGCAAGGAGCCCGCCGCTTCGACGACCTGTTCGGCGGACGGGATCTTCCAGAGTTGGGCATTGCCTCGTAGGGGTCCTCCCGCGTGTCTACGAGGCTGCTGGACGGCTCTCTTGCACGAAACTTCGAGTCCCTGTCGGCGTCGGCTGAGCGTTCGGCCGTCGTCGAGACCAGTGATTGCTGGCTGCCGCCGCTGACAACAGGGCAGGCGCTTAGAAGAAGCCTGCTCTGTTCTCTGGCGTCGACCGCCAGGCGAGCGCGCCGGTAGCGGCGCTCCTGCGTGATCCTGGGGCGTTCTGATTCGCCGACGGCAGACACATTGAGGGTGCAACGGACTGGAATGACGCGGCGAAGCAAGCAAACCTAGAGCGGTCCGGAGAAGCGCGGCTACGCCCTGCTGTTCCGCATGCGCCTGGATGCCGTGAGCGCTGTGTCGGGCGAAACATAGCCGACGATCGCCGGTTAGCCAAACCGGCGATTCCGCAGACCATTGAACCTGTCGCGCTGATCCCCGCGTGACGCATTCCGTTGTTTCCCCGAGGAGTTCAGAGCTATGTATGTCGAGGTCATGGACGAGGAATGGTTGTATTCCGAGGAGCAGGTTCGATCGCTGCTCGAGTGGATGCGCGGGCATGCGGGTGCCCATCGCTCGGTGCACCCCTTCATGCGCATCGTGGCCGAGCAGGCTCTGCGACCGGGTGAGGCTCGCGCCCTGCGAGTGAGCGACGTGGTGCTCCCGGAGGGCGACCTGGGTAAGTTGACAGCCCGTCACAAAGGTGTGGCAAGGGAAATTCCGCTCCAGCCGCAGGCCGTGGAGTTCCTGCGTGGGTGGATCAGCGACGCTGGTCTACAGGAGGACGACCTGCTCTTTCCCGGTATGGGAGGTGGGGCGCTCTCGCCTTCCGTCTACAAACGGGTCTGGGAGCAGGCCCAGCAGGCCGTCCTTTCGCGGGACGAGCTGTACTCGTGGCGTCTGGGGGAGCCGATCTCGATTCTCCGTGAGTCCTGCCTGGTGAAGTGGCTGAGGATGGGCATCTCGTCCTTCGCAGTTGCCGAGTGGGCCGGTGTCACCCCGAACTGGCTGGGGTTGCGCTACCAGCACTGCTTCCGCACCGAGAAGGTCGAAATCGACTGGGACCGTCTGGCCGAAGCCACGGCTCTTCCGGATTTGCCCAGGTCGTGATTCTTACACCGCGCTCTGGCGCACAGCCAGAGCGCGGACGCCACCTGGTCATTCTCTCCTGCGCTGGCGGGCCTCGCCTGACGGAGTCGCACGTGATCAGCTCCTTTGCGCGGAGATTCTCCGTGACGTGATCCCACTGCCCGACAGGGCCGGTTGACCGCCTTGCAACGGCCGATACCCGGTGCTGACTCCCCGGCCCCAGCCCATCCCCACCTCGAGGTTCTCCTCCATGCCTGCACGCCTGCTGTCCATTCCCGCCGTCGCCGCCGCCTTGGACGTCGACCGCCGCACCGTCTACCGCTTCATCGCTGCCGGCGACCTGCCTGTCGTCGACCTCCGTACCGGACCAGGCCGGTCCCGTGTACGGGTCCCCGCGGACGGCCTCGATGAGTTCATCAGCCGCCGCGCCGTCGTCTCGCCGGCCGCCCGCCGCTGACCCGGGCCATCCCGGCCTCGTCACCGTTGAACAAGGAGTATCGCCTCGTACATCCGCAAGTTGAAGTCCGGCAAGTGGCAGGCGACCGTACGCAACCGGACAGGGGACCGGTTCAGCGAGTCGTTCCCCCTCAAGGCGCAGGCGCGCGCCTGGGGCATCGAGATGGAGACCCAGTTCGCCCGCGGAGGCATGCGCGACCCGCGGGCCGGTGAAGTGTCGTTCCGTGAAGGGCACGACCGGTGGTGGAACGCCCGCGTCGTTGAGCCCCACACGCTGCGAGGCGACGCCTCCAACATCAAGAACCACGTCATGCCCTACTGGGCGGAGTGGGAGCTGCGGGCCGTCACCCGCATGGACGTCCAGAGCTGGATCCGGACCCTGGTCGAGAAGGGGGCGGGGGCCGCTGCGATCAAGCGGGCTTACAACCTGACGTCCTCCATGATGCGCGCGGCCGTCGACGACGATGTCCTGGCGGTGACCCCGTGCCGCAACATCGACTTGCCTCAGATCGCGGTCAAGCCGCCGCAGTGGTTCACGCTTGACCAGGCGCAGAGCATCCTGGACGAACTCCCCGCCGCGTGGCGGACGATGTGCTTGCTCGGGTTCCACACCGGACTGCGCTGGGGAGAACTCTCTGGCCTGCATCGCCACCGCATCGACCAGCGCCGCTCGCGCCTGTTTGTGGTGGAGGTCAACAGCAAGAGCGGCATCAAGGAGTACCCCAAGAGCTCCAAGAGCCGTAGAGAGGTCCCGCTCCCGCCTCACGTCCTGGAGGCCGTCGAACGCCACATTCACCGGCTCGACCGGGACGCGTTGGTGTTCACCACCGTCACCAAGGGCCGTGCCGGACGGCTCCTCGCCGACAGCAACTGGCGCCGGCAGACCTGGTGGCCCACCGTCGAGGCCGCCTACTACTTCGACACCGACGGCGAGCAGCAACTCGTCCCGCACTACCCGCCGCACTCCATGCGCCACACTTGTGCCTCGTGGCTGGTCCAGAAGGGAGTCTCGCTGTACGAGGTCCAGCATCTCCTCGGCCATGAGAGCTTCCAGACCACCCAGCGCTACGCTCACCTTCAACCGGACGCGCACAAGGCCGTTCTTGGTGCCTGGGAGCGCTTGGACGTTCCGCTCACCATCGCCGCATGAACGATCCTCCGCCCTGTCCCTTCACGGACAGGGCGGAGGCGCTTGCCTGATCAGGGGGGCCGTGCGACATCCTCTTCGGCCGGCGCCCAGCGCCCCTGACTGTCGAACGGCCAGGGATGGGTGTAGAGATCGCCTGGCAGGAGTTCGCGCAGAGCCTCACGGCTGGCCGGGGGATCCGGCGGAGTCCGCAGCGGCGCGCACAGTGGATCAATCCGGTCTGCGTACGCCTCAGCCCACTGCAGCCACTCCAGTTCCTCCGCCGCAGCGGACGCGCCGTCGGCTCTCGTGCGGGCTGCGCGGCAGAAGGCGCGGATCTCGTCGGCCCGACGCCGTGCCTCCACCTGCTCGACCAGGACATTCGCTCGATGTCGCTCGACTTGACGCTCCCGGGCCTGTGCCACAGCCGCGTACCAGCGGCGTCGCTGCTCGGCCTTGCGGAGTTCTTCTTCTCGCTGCCGGCGTTCGGCCGCCTCGGCACGTTGTTCGAGATCGTGCAGAAGGTGCCCCAGGCGGGACTCCAGTGTCCACCGTGCGCTGTCCCTGTGGGTGTACGAATGCTGGTACCAGCTTTTGGCGGGCGCACCGAGTTCGAGGCGTCCGTTGAACTCTTGGTCGTACTTGGGGATACGCGTCCAGGGATTGCGTTGCTGTTGGCGGATCTCCTGAGCGGTCGGCTCGTGTGGCACCTTGGTCGTCTGCTCTGTGATCGCGAGCGGGAGCGCGTGTCCGCGGATGACGATGACCATCTGGTGTTCGGCTTGGCCGCGATGGAGGTCGGTCCGGGTTTCCACCTGGTAGCCGCGGCTTTCCGCCTCGGTCAGGAGCGCGTGCATGATCCGCAGGGCACGGTCGGCCTGCTCCCGTGACACGTGCAGAGGGATGACCTCGGGCGTCCCGCGGGTGTCGACTACGGTCTTGGACCTGCCGAGGGCCTTGCGCGTGGCACGGACGAGCTGATGGGGACGGCCTAGCACGTCGGGGACGTCGATGGTCGGTACCGGCGGCGGTTGCGCAGCCTTCTCGGCTTCCTCGTCGACCAACGTGAAGACGCAGTCACCACGCTGCCGTCCGGTCCAGCGCAGCTTGAGCTCTCCTGGTACGTGATCGTGATGGAGCGCGTCGTAGTAGGCGGTCCGCCACCGCCCCCGGGTCTGCGGGCCCGGATCAGGGACGGTGAGCTTCCCGGTAGTGGCGGACTGGAGTCGAGCGATCAGCTGGGCTCCGTCGGCAGGAGCGCGCTCGGCCTGTTCGGCATCACCGGCCAAGCGCTCCTTCTCGGCTTGGACCTCCTTGGGATGCTTGCCGTGTTTGAGGAAGTAGCGGCCGTCCGACGTCACTACTGCGACGTGCCCGCTACCGCGCCAGCTCCGCTTGATCAGCCCACGCTGCTCAAGGGCCCAAGCCGTGTTCGAACTCTTGGGAGCGATGGGCACGGCACTGGACGCTGCAGCGATCTGGCGGAGCGTGGCAGCCTGCTGTTCAGTCAGCGTGTACTTCACGAGCTTCGGCTCCACCTCGACGAGCTGCGGGCAGACCACCAAGGTAGGGCCGATGAGTGGCCTCGGAGCGCTTCCTGTCGCCCGTTCGGGTTCCACCACCCGAACCTGGTCGTGTTGAGGTCAGCCAATGGTGTAGGTGGCTTGCCGGGCTCAACCCGTCGAACAGCGTGCCGGGTCTGCTCTTTGGGCTCGGATCGTATGGCGGCAGGTCCTTGCGTTGGCATGCGCTGATTGCGCTGGGCTCATTACCCTGTGTCGTGGGGGAGCGCCGAGGTAAGCGGGGCAGGGATGAGCACGGGGGAAGCGGTGCGTCGAACGGCCGCGGAGGAGCGGGGAATTGCGTCCGCCGATGCGCTCTTCTCCATGGAGGGCATCCCAGAAGGAGCCGTCGTACCGGAGCCGGAGGGTGAGGCGGCGACTGAGGCGGCGGTCGAGCGACTCGGTAGCCGGTTCGCCGGACTGGACGGTCAAGTACGGCACGCGCTGAGACGTACCCGAGATCACGCAGGCAATCTGTCGAGCGACCGTCTCCAGGGACTCTCGGAGATCGTGCAGAACGCCGAGGACCTCGGCGCCACGGACGTACGCATTCTGACGAGGGGACGGGAACTCCTCCTCGCCCACAACGGCAGCCCCGTACGGTTGCCGGACGTTCTGGCCCTGGCGATGCCCTGGCTGACAAGCAAGGCAGAGCAGGCGGATTCCACCGGCAGGTTCGGGATTGGCCTGATGACCCTCCAGTCCCTCTCCCCGCATCTGGAGGTTCACTGCGGGCATTACCGGTTCCGTGTCGGGGATCCGGACATTTCCGTGGCCGAGCCGTTCCCGGCGCCCGACTGGTTCGCCAGCGACACTTGGACGGTTCTACGGGTTCCGCTGGAGCCGGGCGTGCTCGGCGCGGACGAGGTGGACGCGTGGCTTGCCGAGTGGGGGGACAGCGCGCTGCTCTTCCTCGGCAGTGTCGGCAGTGTCACGCACCTGGACGAGCAAGGCCGTGTCCGGCACCGGCTGGCGCTCGACCGTGAGATCGGCGAGCCGTTCGAGGCCGTGGTGGGCGGGCAGAGCGCCGACGTGGAGACCGGCGAGGCACGCGCCGGCGACGGGTCCCGGTGGCTGGTCTGCCGTACGACCGTTCCCAGCCCCTCCGGGATCACCCGGTCTCACAAGGCGGTGGGGTCCACCACCGCAATCGCTGTGGCTCTTCCTCTCGGACCCGATGACGCCGGGCGGATCTACGCCGGTCTTCCGGTCGCGGACACCGCTCTGTCCCTCTGTATCAGCGCCCAGTTCGATCCCATCGCCAGCCGTCAGGCGCTCGACGACACCCCGTGGAACCGCGCACTGAATGAACTGGTGGGCGACCTGTGGACGGCCGCCGCCCTGTGGCAGTTCCGGCGGGATCCGGCACGGGCCTGGCGTGCCGTGCCGCTCCCCGACGACATGCGCGACTCCCGCGACCCGGTCGCCGCGCTGGAGCGACTACTCCTCGACCGTGCCAGGGCGGGCGTGTCCCACGGTCTCGTTCTGGACGTCCCGGGGCACGGGCCGCTCGGCCTGGATGATCTCGCGGTGGAGGACGAGACGCTGGTGGGCGTGGTCACCGAAGAAGAGATCTCCCGCGTCGCCGAGCGGACCGCCGTGCTGCCCAAGGTGGCGCGGGACGAGGGCGGCCGATGGCGCGAGGTGCTGGCGGACTGGGAGAACCACGACAGCGCGGTTCCCGTGACGGTGGACCTCTACGACGCGCTACGCCTCCTCGACGACGAAACCCGGTCGCCGCAGGCGAACATCCGCCTCGCCGCGGCGGGACTTGCCTCGAATATCTACTCCTCCTTGCTGTCGAGCCGCTGGCTCGTGGACAGCTCAGGGGGCCGCCACCGTGTGCCCCGGCCCGCGGAACCAGCGGTGTACACCGACGCCCCGCGGGGCCTCGGCGCCAGTCTCGGATTCTCCCGGGAAATCCATCCGGCATTCCTCGCCGACACCGACGAGGCACGGTCGGTGAGGACATGGCTCCGTAAGCGGGAGGCGCTGCTGACCGACGCGGACGCGGTGGCCGTGATCCGGCGCCTCGCGGCCATCGGCGCGGCGGGGAGCGGCGGCCCGAATGTACTGCGGCTCACAGATGACCAGCTCATCGAACTACGCGACGGCTTCGCACGCGTGCCGGACCACGAACGTGAGACCTTGGGGCGCGACGTGGGCCACGCAATCCGGCTGCAGGGGCATCGCTACGACCGGGCCGGAAAACGTGAAGACATCGACGTCGCTCCCGCCAGGGCGTACCTACCCGCCCGACTGGACAGTTCGGAACGCGAGGAGAGCTTCGCCTTCGCCGCCGGTCGCACGGCAGGGCTGGTGTGGCTACGGCCCCGGTACACCGAGGTCCTGCAGCGCGGCGGCGCCGGGATGGGCGCCCGTAAGTTCCTGAGGCTCCTGGGCGCGGAGACCGCGCCCAGGTTGCGCAGGCACCCGGGGGCGCGGGAACGCTTCACGCAGAGCCCGAAGGGGCTGCCGGCGGAAGTCATTTCGGGACCTCGAGCACGCACTGATGCCCTGCGCGTTCTGGAAGCGACCTTCACACTCGACGACTACGAAAGCCCCGACCTACGCGCCGTCGCCTCTGGCATAGCGGCGGAGCAGAACCCGCAGATCCGCAGGCGCAGGGCGGCAGCGCTGTTCCACGTCCTCGGGCGGGCATGAAGCCGCTTTTCCGACCACGACGAGGTGGATGCCGTCTACGACTACTACGCATGGCAGAACCGGGGCAGGACCGCAGCCTTCTGGCTCTGGCAGTTGCGCGACACACCATGGCTGGACGACGGTAACGGTGCGCCGTCTGCCCCGGTTCGACTCCGCATGCGGACCACCGGCACGGTCGCGGTGTACGGGGCGGACGACGAGCGATTCCTCCATCCCGAGATCCAGCAACTGGTCGGCAGACGCAGTGATGTGCTGCGCGCCCTGGGCATTTCTGCAGAGGCCCGCACCGAGGACCTCGTGGAATGTCTGCAGCGCCTGCGCCGACGGGAGGAAGAGGGCGGCGACAGGGATGTGCCCGCGGCACTGATCCTCTACCAAGCCCTGGCCGAGCGCGCCTTCGTCCGTGGCGCGGGAGCCTCGGGGGAGATGTCCCTGGGCTCTGTCCTCCGGGCATTCGGCGAGGGGAGCGGCCTCGTCCTCACGGACTCCGGCTGGCGCCGGCCGAGCCAGTGCCTGCGCGGAGCGCCGCTCTTCGGTCCGCTCCGTGCGTTCGCTCCCACGTTTCCAGGCAGCGAGGAGTTCTGGCAGCGGCTGGCAGTGCGCCTGCCGAATGTGGACGACGCCACGGCCGTGATCAAGGAGCTGGCACAGCGGGACCGGAAGCAGGGTCGGGACGAGCCGGACGGGACGACCCAGTCCATCGTCCTGGAGACCCTGAAGATGCTCGCCGCTCTGGGCCGTACCCATCCCGGCGCGTTGACGGCCAAGCGCTTGGGACGCCTCCCTCTTTGGACGAGCCAGGGCTGGCGAAGCAAGCGGCCCGTGTACGCCGTCGAGGACCCGGTGGTAGCCGAGGCGCTGGGCCGGGAATGTGCGGTGTGGTGCCCGGGAGCCGAACTGGAGCAGTTCCGGCCGTTGATCGGAGCCCTGCGCATGAGCGAGCTCGCCGCAGAGCATGTCACCGTGTACAGCCCCGGCCCGGCCCCGGCGGACCCGGACGCCACAGCGCTGGTCCGGTCAGCCATCACCCACCTCCGTGAGGATCTGCAGCGCAACGCCGCGAGCGTTGCCCAGTCCCTGGACTGCTCGTGGGACCAGCTGGCTGACCTGACCGTACGCATCGCCCCTCACCTGGCCTGCTGCCTCGATCTTCCAGACACAGGCGAGACGGTGCACATGCCCGTGGACGCCGGGATCGACTGGTCCTCGGGCACGTTGTACGTCCGTGACACTGCCACTCTGACACGCACATCCGGGGTGGGCCGGTCGATCGCCGCCCGGTTTCCGGGCAGCCGCCGCGAGGTGGCCCTCGCCTGGGGAGCAGCGTGTGACCAAGCCGAGAAGGGCCGTACGGCCGTACAACTGAGCCTTGCCGACGACCAGGTGCGGCGCGACCGGGAAGCGGCGGAGGCCGAACGCGAACGACGGCTTCGGGAACTCGGAAACGAAGTAAACCAACGCCGTACCGCGACCAAAGCGCAGGTCGGCACCGTGGCTGGTACCCCACGGACGGCAGTGATCCTGCCGCCTGCCCCCAGCACACCACCGCCCGCCGGGCCGTCAGCCCCGCCTGTGCCCCCCGCCGCCCCACCGCGGAGGCTCGTCGACCCCGGCAGGCTCCGGCTCGTCGATCCGAGCGGCATCATCACGCCACCGAAGCCCTCGGCTGCGGGCGCGCCCAGCGCACGGCCGAGCGAGTACACCTCGGGTACGTCCGGCCTGCCGCAGCCCCGCGCCGGATCGGCGATCCCCCAACAGCACACGCCACCGCGCCCCTACACGGGTACGGAGCAGGAAAAGGTGGCTCTGGACGTGGTACGCAAGGCACTCGCCACCGACGACGACTGGCTGCGTGACCTACGGGCCCAACGCGGCCTCGGCGCCGACGCGGTGGACGCACTGTCGCGATTCTACGAACTCAAGGCATATAAGGACGCCGAGCCGGACACGGTGATGCTGACGCCCGCCGAGTTCCAGCGAGCAGCGGAGAGCGACGATTTCTTCCTCGTCATCGTCTCGGGGCTGGAGGCCGGAACCGCCCCCGTCTCCGTACGCATCATCCCCCAGCCGCTCCAACAATTGACTTGCCGTCCGAGCAGCAGCGTGACGGTCACGGGAATCAGAGGGGCGCACAGCCGGGTGTACCAACTCGAGGAGGATAGATAGGCCAGCCAGCCGTGGCGTTCCGAGACGTGGCGCCCGAGGCGATCACATTCGCCAAGAGCCATGTGTGCAGCCCGGCGACGGCTCGAGAACTGGCATGTCGGCGCCCAGCCCTTGAATCGGAGGTGGTGCTGTTGAGCAGTCTTTGACGGGCGACGGTTGCGAGCCTCGCGGACAGCCTGTCCCAGCCGACCTCGCCCTTCGGACTGCCCAGCTCTCTGACGCCGTGGGCGCTCAGTTTCCGTACTCTCGTAGCACGCCTCTAAGCCCACCACTCCGTAGGCATCTCCCGCACGAGGTACCTCCACGGATCGTTCCGAAGAGCCGGTGGTGGGTCTTCCTCGTACAACAGGCGAGAGACCTCCTGGCAGACGAACTGCGTGAGGCCACGGAGGGTCACCCGCAGGTGCTCCCAGCCGTGCGTGTCCTCGACGACTTCCACGAACCGTTCTGGACGACGCGCATCGTCCGCGACGTGTGACAGGGCGTTCCGGCGACCCCCGAAGCGGGTGAAGTGGTTGTTGAGCTGGGAGAAGACTGGCTGTGAGAGCAACGGCCGCGATTCCGCAAGCAGTTCCAGGAGCGCTCGGCCGCCATCCCCGGCCCCCGGTTTCAGTGCCTCTGCGATCCCGTAACCGCGCCAGTAAGTGGACGTCTGCATCATCTCGGGCCACGGCTCGGCCATGCCCTCCAGCGCGAGGACGTGGTTGACGAGCCCGAGGTACGCCGCGACGAGGTTTTCGTCGTCAGGCAGGCTTGCCGGAGCGACGGGGTCGACTGGTACGTCAGTAGAACTCAGGCTGACGACTTTACCGAGAGTCCACCCGTATATGACCGGGTTGAGGACCGATGGCAGAGGCATCTTTAGATCGGGGACCTCGCTGACCGCACGCCTATGGACGTTCGCCCTGAGAGCCGAACTCAGCGTGTTGTCGTCGCCTGTGTTGCGAAGGCCGGCCAGTACCCAGGTAGCCAGGAGGGCATGCTCGACACTCCCGACCGAGACGTTCCCGACGCCTTCCGCACCGGCCAGTTCCAGCTGCATCGCCCAGTACTCGTCGTAGGCGTCGGCAGCGGTACTCAGCCACGCGGGGGCGTACCCAATCTCGCTCAGCCGCTCCTCGAGGTCGTCGTACCGCTGCTTGTCCGCGGCAAGCAACCGGTACAACTCGGCGAAGACGAGGGGCGAAAGCGTGCAGCTCATGCGGTCCACAAGACCTGCTCCAATTGGTCCGCCAACCCCACGTCCGGCTCGACGTCTCCTTCGAACTCGAGGGCTTCTGCTGGGATCGGGAATCTCTCGATGTCCGTCCTCCGCAAGGACGGAACCGTCACGCCCCGCAAGAACATGCGCCTCCTGGTCTGCCCCTCGCGCCCGTTCAGGAAGTGCGCGAGCGCAGGTCCTTGTGACTGGTCATGCAGCCGGAGGACGAAGACGCCCGGATTCGCGACGGCCGGGCGTTGCGCGACGGTGGCGTACGAGTACTCGCCCACGCGGGCGATCAGGAGGTCGCCCGGGGCGATGAGGGTGACGGTGGTGGACTGCGGCGCGGCCCATCGCCGGGTCGGACGGCCCCCCAGGACACTCACGTCCACGACCGGAAGCGTGCCCGGCAGTTCCGTCGGCACCTCGAAGCCGCGGGTTGAGCGGGACGGCTTCATCTCCCGTACGAAGGAACCGAGCGGTTCGCCGTCCTCCAGGAGCTCGGGACGAGGAGTGGCGAGCATGATCCCCCAGTCGTCCCGGAGCCGAAGGTCAGCCGTGACCCACCACGTCGACTCCGACGGCTCCTCCTCGCGATGCGTTCCCGCCTCGATCGAAGCCAGCACTCTGTCGAGCCGCTGGACCTCCACAAGGGGCGGCAGGGGCACGCCCATCTCCAGCAGATCCGGCGTCTTCACGGACGCCATAGTGGTACCTGTGGCCAGCGACGCCCGACGAGCCTGTCCCGCCCGCGAGTTCAACACGGCCCAGATCCACCGGGAAAACACCGGATCGAGAGGCCGGAGGGCTGTGAACCGGGATGAGAGGAGCGCACCGTTCAGCCGGTCGTCGACAAGAACGGCCGGCCCGGACGGCGAGGGCGGCACCAGGACATCACCACGCCGAAGGCCGCGCGTTCCGACGGTGAATGCCTTGCCTTGGTACTTGGTGCTCCGCCGCCGAATCGCCCCGGTCCGCGCCACCAGGCCGGCGGGCGTGATGACTGGGGAACCAGCGGTCGCGACACTCCCCGCCCGGACACTGGTAACGAGTTCACGCAATGGGACCATCGGCGCCGCTGTCGGCCAAGCGAAGGTGGAACCAACCAGGCGTCCTGGATCCCAGTCGGCCTCGCCCCGCAGATCAACTGTCAAGAAGCTGCTCATGACCGTCCTGCGGTACGTGGCCGGTCGTCTTCTGCGTCGACGAACTCCAGGACGGCATTCAGCCCGGGACCTTCCGGGCCGAGTTGCGTCTCCCAGTCCTCACCGAGATGGGCGACCAGCGTCTCCGCGGGCTCAGTGCGGTCGATGACGACGAGAACGGAACGGACACCGGTGCCTGTGATCGCTCCTGCCGGAAGCCCGATAAGAGCGGCTACGTGGAAGTTCTCGGCCAGGAACATCCTGTACGCCGCGTACCGGTCCGCGAAGGTGAACGAGTGAGCGATATGCAGGACAGCGCGTCCTCCGGGCTTCAGCGCCCGCACACACTTGTCCAGCGCTGCGACATTGCCGTCGGACGTGGTCGATCCGTCCAGGAGAGGGTGGCGGTCGGCCAGGGAGAGACCGACAGGCGGCGCCGTGACAACGACGTCGGCATCCGCGAGGTCCCTCTGGAAGGAGTCGCCCTTCTCGATCACCACGTGCCTCGGCGCGTCCCGACCGATCCCTGCCGCGAGTTCGGCGAGCTGTGCGTCGAACTCGTAGCCGGTGAACTCCGCCGCGACGCCTCGCTCCGCAGCACGGTCCAAGGCCGTCCAGAGGAACGATCCGGTTCCGCAGAACGGATCCAAGACGGTGCCAGCCAGATGCTTCTCAACCAGCGCCGAAACGGCGGAGGCAACCACTCGGGGTGAGCTGAACTCTCGGTGTCTGCCACGAGAGGCGAACTCGGTCAACGCGTCCCGCTTCGCGCGCCAGAGTACGTCTGCCCGAACCGGCACGAACCCACCGTCGGGCAGTTCGATACCCGGCCTCCCATTTCGGGAAGACGTCAGGACGTCCCCGGAAGGAAAGTACCGGTCGGCTGAGACCCCGGAGTTGCGGAGACGGTCCGCCTCGAACCACAGACGTTGCACCAGGAGGGAGGTAGCCAGCGACCGGTCGGTGACCAAGCCTTGGGAGCCGTGCTCGGGCGGAGTCGGGCCGTCGACCGGCTGCAAGGAACGGACACCACGGTCGGCCTTGAACCACTGCCCATTGATCACCGCGTAGTGCTCGAGCGTACCCAGCAGGTCCCGGCTGCCCGCCAGGGAGGGAAGGACGAGCTCGGGCTGCCGGAGCTTCTTGTTCTTGTACTCGACAACCGCCCACGGCACGAGTTCCCCGTCGGCATTCGACGCCCACGCCAGTACATCCGGCCGAAGGTTCGACAAGTTTTCAAGCCGCGGCTCGACCTGCAGAATCGTGTAGCCGACGGCACGCATCGCGGCACGAACCTCGGCGATGTCGGACCTGTGATTCGGCATGGGGCTCCCCTCCCTTCTGCCGCCTTCCGCAACAAGGCAGCCCGGCAGGCTATCGCGTCTGATCATGCCCTGCCAACAGAGGCGCGACGGGTACGGAGGCCGGTCCGCGCCTTCGACTCGAGCACCGGTGTCGAGGCTGGGGCGCGATTGGCCCGTGCGGCCCCGGAGATACGAAGTGACACTGGCGTTCAACCTGCACCCTTCCGTCCGGTACATGATTCACGCGGTGGAACTCGTCTGGACGGTCCGGTCAGGGTGGTGTGCTCAGTAGGTCGACCGTCCGCTTCAGTCGCTGGCAGAAGAGGGCGTCGATCGCCAAGCCGGTTCGGAACTTGTCAAGCGTCAAACGAGAGCAGGCGGCGGCCGTGCCCGCTTGCTGTCGAAACGGCCTCAGGCAGCGGAGGGGTGGTGCGCGATCAGTGCCCGCGCGAGATGTTCGGCGACTTCCTCGGCTCCGGCCTGCAGGGCCGCCAGGGTGACGGACTCGTCGGGTTCGGTACGCAGGGCGAATGACCTGCCGAAGCCAGCCAGACTGGCTTTGCGCCGTGACTGACGTGGGTCGAAGGTATCGATGCTGGTCATAGCGGGCTCCGACACGCCAGCAGCCACCACGATGCGGTCCTGCCTGATGATGTTCAACGAGCCGGTGAACTTGAGCAGTTCGGCGATCTGCTTGGGCAGGGCATTGGGATCGAGGATCGGCCCCATACTGTCCTGGGGGAGCAGGGCCCGGGTGGAGAGCTGGCCCGTCTTGTACAGGCGGACCTCTACGAGCTGGCCCGGACGGGGCGTGTCCCACGAACGGGGGCGGCTGGCCGGGACGGAGACGGCCATATGGTCCTGCGATCGGGAAGAGCTGAGGGGGACATCGTCCTCGACCATACCGGTGAGGCGCACACGGCCCGGCAGCGAGTGGCCGAGCGCCTCCAGTTCCCTAGCCGAGTAGCCAGCAGAGTTCAGTGGTAGGACGTGCAGTTCCAGAAGGGTGGTCACGCCGGCGGTCTGCAGGCCGCCTGTACCCTCCTCGAGAGTCCAGTGCAGGGCGGGTGGCTGGGCCAGCTTGGCGAAGGCCAGGGGGGACGGGCCCGACTCCAGCTCCCGGATCTTCCCGGCGACCTTAGGGAGCAGGTCCGCGGCCGTGCGGAAGCTGTCGCGGAATACGCCGGTGGCGTACGCCTCCACTACGCGTACGAACTCGTGCTGGCTGGGCTCGAAGGTCACGTCCAGCTTGCGATAGACGAGGCGGGGCATACCTGCTTGCTGGGCTGCCACCCACTCGTCATGGGTTGCTGACTGCCCCGTCTCGGGGAACACGTGGCCGTAGTTCGGGCCTAGGAGGAAGAGGCACGCGTCGGCGGTCGACAGAGCTTTGAGGCAGGCTTCCCGGCTCGGCGTGGTCTGAGCTGAGAAGTCCTCGAACCGGACCGGGGTGTGCCCGAGAGCGCGGACCAGCCCGTCAAGGGCGTCACGCTCCTCCTCCAGACCCTTGCGGGCACTGCTGATGAAGATCCTCACGCTACGGTGTCTCCACTGCTGAGGGTTCTGCTGTGAGGCGAACCGGGTGGCTGGTGCCGGCATTCAAATGGGGGTTTGATGGCCGAGACGTCGGAAGAGGCGATACGCGCCTACTGGAAGGAGCACCGCGAGCAACTGCGGCAGTGTGAGACCCAGCGCTCCACATTGACGAACCTCCTGCTCATCGTCACGGCAGCCCTGAGCGGTCTGATCGTCCAGCAGAAGTTCACGCTGAACGTCATGCCTTTGTGTCTCTTCGTCGCGACGACTGGAGTCTACGGGGCTGTGGCGGTGGCCAAGTACTACGAGCGGGCCTCCTACCACCTCACCCAGGCAAGGGCGTTGACCCGAGACCTGGCGGTCCGGGGCGTGCTGGGGTCCGATGAAGGGCTCGCCCGGGCACGCGCGGCGCACTACCGCGAGTTTCCCCGGCTGCACCGCATTCGGCTTCACCGCCTGTGGGTAGGGCTGCACCTCGCTATAGCCCTGTACGGGCTCTCCCTCCTTCTCGTCTGTGTGATTGTCGCCTGACGACTCAGGGAGAAGGAGCACAACACACGTGCGGCGCTCTGGTGCGGTCAATTGCCGCCTGAGCAGAGGCTGTCGCCCTGCCTGCCTGGATCCTGTGGTCCGCTCCGCTCCTTCGCGGCACCGCCAGGTTGTCTGCACAGCACTCCCCTGCTCTGAATCAGGGACCGCTCGCTAGTACGGCCATCAGCCGCCGCCCCTCCACGGCGCTTAGACTCTCACCGTGGTAGGAGAGGACGCCCACTTAAAGGGAATCTCGGGAGCGAAGAGAGCCAAGCTCTACCTCGAGGGCACGATGCGGATCTGTGGGGCCTTTGCGAACACGGACTCGGACGCCTGGGCGAGGAAACTGACACTCGGCTGGCCGGAGGGCGGACAGACCTTCTCCTTCGACCTGGGCGGGTCGATGCGGGGCGCCCCGTACCATGGCGACCAGTTCTGCGCGGAGGTCAAGCACTATCAGGGGCCGGCGGACCAGGGCACTCACTTCGTCGAGTTCCTCGCCAAGTGCTACGTCGCGCACCAGGAGAAGTACCTCTTCGGCGATCACTACATGTGGATCACCTGGGCCCCCTTCAATGTGAACAGTTGGTCGCAACTACACGAGCCGCAAAGGATCGAGTCCGCTGTCGTCCAACACCGGCAACGCATCTTCGGTGACGTCTCCGAGGACGAGGCCAGGAAGAGGATCGACGCGAACGCGGTCCAGAGCGTGTCCGAGCGCGTGTGGCGCATCGTCCTGTCAGAGAAGCAGGAGGGTTTGCTGCCCCTCACCGAGTGGCGGGCCATCCTGGCGCACGAGCTGACCCTAAAGGGGGAGTGGTGAACGCCGTCGCATCGTCGATCGCCGAGGCACTCGAGGCGGACGACCCGTACCGCTCGTTCGCCGAAATCAAACGACTCCTCGAACAGCACCTTCGGCAGATCAATCCGCAGATCCGGACCAGGCGCACCGGATACTACAACCACACCCACATGCCGGACCTGGTCATGCGATGGCCGCACGACGACGACCTCAGCGACCGATACGTCTACCTGCGCAGCACGACGGACGCGGACGAGCTCGGGTTCGACATCAGGCGCCTTGCTCGCCAGGACCGGCCCATTGTTCTGGCGCTCGGCTCTCTCCGCCCGTCCTTCGACGCCCGCACCCTGGATTCGCTCGCGATCGACCACCACACCCTGGTCTTGGACCTGGCGGCTTTCGCGGAGCTGACCGCTGGCGAGTCGGCCGACGCCGCGTTGAGGCGTCTGATCGCGAACACCGTCATTGAAGGCGGCCAGGGCCTCCTTGACGAGCGCTCCGTGTCCCGGCTGGCCCGTGCCATGACGACCGGCGCGCAGGCAGCCCGCCGCGGTGAGCGTGAGGGGACTGAGGACGCGCTTGCCTTTGCCTCGGACACGCTGTCCCCACCGATCGCGCGCCGCCTGACGGCCTTCTTGGGTACCTTATGGCGCGCTAGTGGTGCACCGGTAGCCGCACTCGAACGCGCTCCCAAATATCCGCAGCAACTGGACGAGTCGTCGCTCGATTACCTCCTCGAAGGCCAGGAGATCCCTGATGGGAACTTCTGGAGCCGTATCGCCCGTGAGATCACTCTGACCGATCTGCTGCGGCATGGCAGGATCACCGCCACCGACAATCTCCAGCACCTCATGCGCGCCGCGCTGAGCACATGGAACGCCCGGGTTTGCGGCGTAGCTCCCTCCTCCGTCGCCGCTCGCCGTGGCGCAGCCCCCCTGCACTGGACTACGGGCGAGGGAGTCCTGAGCTTCGACGCGCCCGGCTTCGTTCTCACGCTCGCACAGAAGGTCGACCACCTGACATCGTCGGCGGCACGAGCGGCGTACGAACTGCCGGCCCTCGACGAGGTCGGCAATCGTCTGCCGCTCCTAGGGCTGAGCCTCAAGGCCATCACGCTGGTCAACGGTGGCGGGAAGGTGGCGTACGAAGGAGAGGTGGGCGCTTTGCATGGGGACCGGCTCCGCCACCTCAGCGAATCCCTCGGACCGGGAACCCTGGTCAAGAATCTCGAAGCCCTGCCGTCCAGTGGCGTACCGGTGAGGTACAACTTCTCCACGCGGATCGCCTCGGTGAAACCGCCTCGGGGCAGTGTCCCGCTCCTGGAGCTCGTGAACACGTCCATTCGGCTCTTCGCGGATCTGTCCCGTGAGGAGGAGGAGCGCCTCGTCGAGGTGGTCCCATCGGGCGGCCGCACCCTGCATGCTGGAATCGATCACGACATGCAGGGGACAGAGCCCCCCGCCGACTGACGCGCGGCGGGTCCACAGTGGGCGCACCGACACGACTCCACCGCGTGAGGCTCCGTACCGGGGGAGGTGCTGCCGTACTGCGGGTAGCCATGCCACGCCAGATTGTCCGTGCCGAACCGACGTACGGCCGTGACGCTCATTTGACGCTCCGGGCGCCCGCTGGCCCTCATTCGGGATCCGAAAGCCTATCTGACCTGCTGTTTTAACGCTTGCGTCCAGGGCGACATGTTTCCGATGACGCACCACGTGGAGTGCGTGGCGATTCTGGAGCCGGTCGGAAAGGGCTCCTGACCTGCGGTTTTGTTGCTCTGTCGGTTTGCTCGACCTGTTTCGCGTCGTGTAGCGGTTCGAGCGGACGGATCGATTTCTGACCGCAGTAGCGATGCGTACGGTTGCCTGGTCCCGCGCCCCGCGGAGCCGAGGGCGCGGCCCGGACCCGCCGCTTGATACCAGCCTGGTATCGTCTCTCTATGGCGATGACACTCCGACTCCCCGACGACCTCGACGCAAAGCTCACCGAGCGGGCTCGTCGGGAGGGCCGCAGCAAGCAGGAACTTGCCATCGAGGCCATCCGTGACGCCCAGAACCGGGCCGAGCTGAAGGTCGACGACGTCCTGGCCGAGCTGATGGACAGCGATGCGGAGATCCTGGACTACCTGAAGTGACCGACGTGCGCTACCTCCAGATCGACGAGATCCTGACCATCGCCCGCACGGTCAACGGTACCGAGCACAGCGTGCGTGACATGGGTCTTCTGGTGTCGGCGACCGAGCGACCCCGGACGAACGTGTTCGGGGCCGAGCTGTATCCCACACTCCACGAGAAGGCGGCGGCGCTGCTGCACTCCGTCGCCCGCAATCACGCGCTGATCGACGGCAACAAGCGCACCGCCTGGCTCGCCATGCGTGTCTTCCTGCGGTTCAACGGCGTCAGCGCCAAGACCGCCCCGCCACCCGTGTCCGTGGCTGGCCCGTTCGTCGAAGAAGTCGCGCAGGACTACGTCGAGGTACCGTCGGTCGCCAAGCGCCTCGCGACCTGGTTCCCCGTTTCCTGACGTTCGAGGAGGCAAGGGCACCTCATCTGGAGTGCGTGGCGATTTCGGAGCCGGTCGGGGAGGGCTGATGGCCTGGGGCGGTCACCGTGGGCTCAGGACGTCGGTGTAGCGGTGATTCGTTGCGGGGAGCGGCGTACGGCTAGTACTGCCAGGTCGTCCTGCTGGGTCCCGTCGGCGAAGGTGTGGACGTCGTCGACGAGCGCGTGGGTGAGGCGGCTCGCGGTGATGTCGGTGCGGTCTGCGAGGCGTTCCTCGAGCGGGTAGAAGGCGCCGCTGCGGGAGCGGGCCTCGGTGAGGCCGTCGGTGCACAGCAGCAGCGTCGCCCCGCTGGGGAACGGGAACCAGGACACCGTGCGCGGCTCTTCGACGAGGTCCGCCAGGCCGAGCGGCGCGTGCGCAGTCCCCGCGCCCACTGCGGTGACGGTGCCGTCGTGCAGCATGTAGGGCGGGATGTGGCCGCACGTGACGAGCTGGGTGTCGATGCCGGCGTCCACGCCCAGGACGACGGCCGTGACGAAGCGTTCCGGCTCACCGCGCTGTCCCGCGTACCTGTTGTGGCGGACCACCGCCGCCTCCAGCGAGTCCACGAGCGCGGTCACCGTCGGTTCGCGGTGGGCGGCCTCACGGAAGGCGCCGACCACCTCGATCGCCATGCCGATGGCGGCGAGACCCTTGCCCTGCACGTCGCCGATCAGCACCCGGGTGCCCCAGGGCGTGGCCGCCACGTCGTAGATGTCGCCCCCGATGAGCTTGTCCTGCTGCACCGGCTCGTACACACCGTCCACGATCACGTCGTCGGTGAGCAGCGGCAGCGGACGCAGGATCTGCCGCTGCATCGCGGCGGCGGTGGACCGCAGACGTACCAGTGCCCCCTCGCGCGTGACGCGCAGCCAGGACCCGTAGACGGCCAGTGCGCCGAAGCCGAGGGCGAACAGGGCCAGGACCACCCGGTCGGCGATCCGCTCTTCGGACAGCGCCACCGGCACGATGACGAGGACGCTGACCCAGGCGGAGACCAGCGCCGTCTGGCGCGGCGTGCACAGCGCGGCGGCGAACGCGGGGAGGAACACCAGCAGCCCCAGCAGGAGCACGGCGGTGCCGGTCAGCGTCCCCAGGGCGAACGTGACCACCGTGACCGCGAACGTCACCAGCACGACGGCACGCGTCGGGAGGGTGCGGACCGCGGTGCCGTCGTCCCGTTCCGCACGGCCCTGGACAGGGGGCGGCGCCGCACGCGACGGACCAGACATACGAGCATCCTCCAGTGACGGAACGATCGGACGATGCGAGTGCCACGGGGAGTGGCACGCGGGCGGCCTCGATCATCCAGTTTGCCCGAAATCGCCGAAGGAGCCCGGAGCAGAGGCGACCTGAGGGTCCGGAGTGTCTCGTTCCGCCCCGGATCGACTCGTCCGTATGGTCCGAACGCCCCCCGCCGCCACCGAGGGGAGACCCGGGATGTGGCGGCGCGAGGCCGGTGCCGTCGCACGGCGGGTCCGCGCTCTTCCGGAGCAGGCCGTGGCGGGCGGCGTCATGACGGCCGGGTTCCACGTGCCGCGCGTCCCCACCGAGGGGGCGCCGCACTCCCACCCCTCGCGCGAACTCGTCCGGGTCCGCGGGGGCACGATCACCTCCCGCGTACGGGACCGCGGCTGCACCGTGTCCGAGGGGTACGGGCTGTGGATGCCCGCAGGAGTGGTGCACGGCGGGCGGGCCACGCCGCTCCTGCAGTCACTGCTGAACCATCTCGCCCGTACGGATCTCGACGACGCGGCCAGGGCGCGGGCGGAGTCGGTCGTGCACGTCCCGTCGGTGATGTGTCCAGTAGTTCGAGTTGCCGTGCTGCCGCACTGTCCGGGGAGACGTCGTCGGGGTGCGATCAGGCCCGGTGGCTGCCGGTGCCCTCGCCGACGGCGGCGGCCATGAACGGGGCGGTTCCCGCGATCAGTGCGCAGCAGTCGCCCGGAAAGAGGACGGCTCCTTGCGCGTCGGGTGTGTGCAGCGGGCAGGGTGGGCGGATGCCTGTGCAGTCCGCGTCGACGGGGAGCCGGGATGCCGCATCGGGGTGTGCCGACGCGCTCGTGGCGATGATGTGCGCGGCCCCGACGGCACGGCAGTCGGCCGTGATCCGTCGGGCCGGCGCGGCGTCGAACTGCGCGCCCACGGGCACCGGTGCCACCGACTTCCCCCGCAGCCAGGACGAGACGAAGGCCATCTGAAACCCCTTGTCATTTGGACTGAAGGACACGGCAGACGGTCATGGTGACCGCGGGGCGAGCGCCGGGATCGGGCGGGAATCCGGTACCTGGAGACGACCAGGCGGCGACGCGGCAGGCCCGTGGTGGGGTGTCCGGGCTTGTGGGGCCTCTTGTGCCACTTGGTCTCTTCGGTGCTGTCGTGTTTGCCGGTGCCGGGGCGGTCGTCGCGGTGGCGGCTGCCGGGGAGCATTTCCTGATCCTTGGCGGGCTCCGGCACCGGGTTCCGGCGGCAGAGCGTCGCGCAACGTCTTCACCGTCAGCAGTCCGGGTTCGGCCGAGGTGATCGCGACGGGGAATTCCGTGCCGTTCTTCGGCGGCGCGGTGTCCGCGGGTCGGGAGGTGCTGTCATCCGGGCCCGATCCGCCGCAGGCCGCGATGGAGAGAGCGAGCAATGGCGGTGCCCAGGAGAGCCCTACGATGCGCGTACATCCGAACTCTGGTCATGCGTGCGCTCGGTCGAGGCCGGGATCCGGGCGGGCTGGTGTGGGCTGTGGGGAGGTGGCTACCGCGTCGCGGGTGGGTGATGATACAAGCGGACAGGTCGGGTGATCAGGTCGGTAGGCGCGTGAGTACCGTGGAGTGGCCTGTGCGGATGGACTTGGGGGAAGCGTGACGTTCGAGAAGGAATGGGCGGAATTGCAGGCGGCCGCGGCCCAGCGGACCGCCATGCGGATCGACGGCACTCCGGCCGACGGCGGCGGTGGCGGTGACGGGGGCGACCTGGTGGTCCACCGGGACGACCTCGGTGCCATCGGCAGTGACGCGTACGACCTGCTGGGGCGGCTGGGGAAAGACGGCGACATCGCCCGTTCCGCCACGTTGGACGCGGCGACGGCACTGACCAACGGGAACTTCCTGAGCGGCGCGGCCGTGCTGAAGGTGCACAACCGCTGGCAGACCCATCTGCGGACGCTGCTGGACGCCTGCGCGCAGGTCTCGAACCACCTCGACTACAGCAAGGCCCGGCACGCCGAGGACGAGGCGAGGATCGAGGGGGATCTGTCGCGGATCTCCGTACTCACGGATTACATGAAATAGGGCTCGGGGGAGCGCACGGCATGCTGAAGTACGAGGACATCATCGACGCGCCGGTGGACAAGCTGAAGCACGCCGCCGACGACTGGTCGGAGATGGCGGGGAAGCTGGAGAAGCTCGCCGCCGACGCCGCCGACGGGATGAAGGCCAAGGCGGACAAGGCAGCCTGGGAGGGCGTCAACGCGGGGGTCTCCAGGGCGTTCATCCACAAGACGGCCAAGGAGTTCACGGACGCCGCGGCCGAGGCCAAGGGTGTGCAGCAGATCCTCGCGGAGGGTCACGCGGCCATCAAGAAGGCCAAGGACGACCTGGTCAACATCCGGGACCACGAGGGTCCCGCGGCCGGTGTCCGCGTGGACGGCAAGGGCAAGGTGGCGGCGCGCAACCCGCTGTCCGAGAGCCGCACGGCGCGGCACGACCCCGACTACAGCACGTACCTCGCGGAGGAGAAGAAGAACATCGAGTCGTGGCAGAAGAGGATCGACCTCATCGTCGACAACTGCAACGACACCGACGTCTCCCTCCAGAGGACTCTTGAGACCAACGTCACCGACCGCAAGGACTTCAGCCCTCCGAAGTACACGAAGCTGGACCAGGAGGAGGCCGCCCGTGCCGCCGCTCTCGCGGCCAAGGGCCGGGACATGACGCACAAGGACCTTGAGGACCTCAACGAGCTGCTGAAGGACAACAGTTCGTCGGTGGAGTTCTCCAAGGACTTCTACGAGAACCTCGGTCCCGAGAAGTCGCTCGCGTTCTTCGGCCAGTTGTCCACGGACACGTACGAGTACGGGAAGGTGGACGCGGAGCGGCTCAAGGACGTTCAGGAGCTCCAGAAGAACCTCGGTCTCAACCTCGCCAGCGCCTCCCACGACAAGGAGTTCACCGACAAGTGGGGGCCGGAGCTGCGCAAGTTGGGAACGGAGCGCATTCCGCTGGTCAAGTACGACCAGAACCCGCCGTTCGGATACCAGCTGCTCGGCGGGATCATGCGGTACGGGAACTACGACGCGAAGTTCCTCAACCCGATCGCCGAGCACGTGGCGCAGCTCCACCAGAAGGACCCCACCATGTTCGCCGAGAGCAAGTGGGTGAACAGTTCGTTCAAGAACCCGTTCAATCCCTCCGGTGTGAACGGGGCCGGGTACGACCCCACCACCGCCATGCTGGAAGCGCTCGGCAACAGCCCCGAAGCGGCCAAGAAGTTCTTCGCCGACACGCCGACCGCGTACAACGAGGACGGCACCGTCAACCACGGTGCCACGGCCGACCTCGGCAAGGACAAGGACGGGCAGGCGATCGACACCTACTTCGACTTCTTCAGCAACGAGAAGTGGGACTCCTTCGGGGACGTCAACTCCCTCGACCCGGAGGAGAACAAGGCGTCGCTCGACCACATGCCCGACGCCCTCGGCCACGCCCTGGAGGCGGCGACCCTCGGCTACCCGGCCGGGCACCCGGACGGCGACGTGGTGCGGGACGCCGACAACGCCAAGATCATGCAGCAGGTCATGGAGAAGTACGCCGACGACCCTAAGCTGCTCAAGGAGCACCACGAGGCGATGGCCGACAGCCTGGGCGTCATGGGCGCCGGCTACATCGACGACATCAACTGGGCGCTGGACAAGAACGATTGGCAGAGTGTGTTCGCGCCGGACAAGAACCGGGACGGGCACGTCGACTTCGCCGACGGGAACGGGCGGAGCGTCGTCCGGGGCTTCCTCAGCACGCTGGGGCAGCACCCGGACGCCTACGCGACGCTCTCGACAGCGGAGCAGGCATACACCCGCAGTGCACTGGAAGGGACAGTGGGTTCGGACGGAAAGATCCACAGCGAGGGCGCTGCCGAGGCGAGGGTGACTGTGCGCGTGGGTGCCGAGGTGCAGGGCATGCTCGACCAGTCCCGGGCCGACCAGGTGGAGGCGACGAACCTCAAGACCCACGAGGACTTCGAGAAGGCGGTCGACAAGCGGTCGGGTTGGATCGAGTTCGGGGCGACGGCGGGCGTCGCGGCGGGCGTGGCCTTCCTGCCCGCGACCGCGGCCGTGGGCACGGCCGCAGTGCTCATCCCGCTGGCGACCGATACCGCCAGTGGTGCTGCCGAACAGCTCATCGGCCAGATGGTCGGCGATTTCTCCGACAACTCGGTGGACGAGCACAAGGAGAAGGTCGAGGACCTCACCCACGAGGAGAAGAAGGCGGTCTACTCCGCCGGTGAGATCATGGCCGAGGCCCCGATGGAGGACTTCCTACGGCGGCACATCGAGGACCCCAGCAAGAATGAGTTCGCGCAGGACCTGCGCGATTCGATGCTGATCGGCTACGGGGTGGGCAACGACCGGGAGAACCAGCAGGGCAACGACCCGGAGACCGGTTGAGGCGGGTGGACGGTCGAGGAGACATGAGGATGCGGACAAAGTTCAGTCGTATGCCTATGCCGGCACGCAGAGGGATCCTGGCCACGGTCGCGGCGGGCTCGCTGCTTGTCGGGGTCGCGGGCTGTGGTGGGGACGGTGATGACGATGGCCTTCCCGATGACTACAAGGTGGTTGCGGGAACACAGCTCTGCGGTGGCAACGCCTTGTCCACCGACGCTTCCAAGTCGCTGAAGGTGATCACGGGGATGTCGGAATTCGAGGCGTCGGCGGAGAGATATACCGTTGTCAACGCCGCGGCGGACCTTGTCGAGGTATTCCCGACCGTCACCGAGGACGAGGACGCCTGCCGTGTCTACTCGGCCATCGGTGCGCCTGACTTCCAGCTCAGAATCACTTGGAGGCTGGGCGATGCTCCGACGGACGAACCGGCGGCCCCGGAGTTCACCGTGTTGAAGATGGGGGAGGAGACTCTGGCGGCGGCGGACAAGGCCTACGTGCGATTCGCGTGCCGGAGCGACAGGTTGCTCGACTCGACGAATGTGGCCCACATCGACATCGGCGTGAGGCGTTGGGGCACGCCGGTGCCGCCCGACGACGATCAGGTCGAGGCATTGAAGGACGCCTATGCGACGGTGGCGCACTCCTTCTCGCTGGCCATGGCCAAGGAACTGCGCTGCGAGAACAACGGTGGGCTTCCCGCCAAGCCCGTGTTGGAGCCCGTGTAGTCGGCCGGTCGAGGTCAGCGGTTGAAGGGTCGGTCCTCGGTGGTGGTCTGGAGGGTTCGGCCGGTTTCCCAGGCGTTGGCGCCTGGGGCGATGTCCGGGGTCGGGATGTCCGCCCGGTTCCGGCGGTTGCGGGAGGTCGAGATGCCCAGGCGGGCGTCGCGGGCCCGGAGCAGTTCCTCGTCGGCCTGGCCGTCCGCCGTGAAGGCCATCATCAGCTGCGGAATGCCGTACGGGAAGTCGTCGCGGTCGTACTGCCAGGTGTGGAAGGTCTTGCCGTACGTGGTGACGAGGTCCTCGACGTAGGCGTGCTCGGCCAGGTCGGGGATGCCGGGGGCGGTGAGGCTGCCGGACTTCACCTCGTAGTGGTGGCTGTGCCAGAGGCGTTTCTCGTCCTCGGGCAGGGCGCGGAAGCGTTCCTCGCCGATGATGTACTCGATGCCGATCAGCCGGGCGTCGGGGGCGTTGCGGTCGAAGATGACGCACTGGTGGAGGTCGTGCCGGAGGTGGGTGCAGAAGTGCGTGGCCTCCACCTGCCGGCCCATGTCGTCGGCGTACATGTGGAAGCCGTTGAGGTAGGTGCTCATCGCGTCGAGCGGGTATTTCGTCTGCACCGCGCCGGCCGCCATGTCCAGCGCGCGGTGCTTGAGCGGGTGGCCCTTGCCGACCTTGCTGATCGCGGCCGCCTTGCGGCCGGCCAGGAGGGCGATCGCGGCCGTGACGCCGGCTGTGGCGCCGATCGCGAGGGAGGCGGCCGTCCCACGGCCGGAGCCGCGGGCGCGGTGCGTGTCGAGTAGGGAAGTCATGGGGGGCGGGTGCCCTGTGCCCGTTGTGCGTAACAGGTCCGTCATGGGTGCTGCGCGGCAGGTCAGGGGGTGCGGAAGCCGCGGAACGTGACCTGTCCCTGGGTCTTGAAGCCCAGCCGCTCGTACAGGGCGATCGCCCCGGTGTTCGCCTCGGCGACGTGGAGGAAGGGACGCTCGCCGCGCGCCGCGATGCGGGCGGCGAGCGCGCCGACGAGGCGGGCCGCGTGGCCCTTGCCGCGGGCCTCCGGCGCGGTGCAGACGGCGCTGATCTCGGTCCAGCCCGGCGGGCGCAGGCGTTCTCCCGCCATCGCGACCAGGGCGCCGTCGACCCGGATCCCCAGGTAGGTGCCGAGTTCGCGGGTGCGGGGCCGGAAGGGGCCGGGGGCGGTCCGCGCGACGAGGTCGAGCATCTCGGGCACGTCGGCCACGCCCAGTTCGAGCACGCCGGTGTCGGGCCCGGGCCCGGGCCCGGGCTCAGGGTCGGCACCGCCGGGCCGGATCAGGCGGCGGCCTTCGAGGGTGAAGACCGGCTCCCAGTCCGGTGGCGGCAGGGCCGGGCAGTTGAACATGTCGGCGAAGGCGCCGGGGCCGAGCAGTTCGGCGAGGTCGGCCCAGTCCGCCGCGTCCGGGTCGGCGGAGACGGAGGAGAACGTCGCCACGTCCGTGACGTAGGTGGCGGCGCGGCGCAGTCGTCGGGCGAGGTGCGCGTGCGGGCCGGCGAGCGACCGGCCCACCGGGTCGTCCAGTACCGGATCGTCGTCGTACAGCACCGTGCTGTTCCTTCCCCGAGGGGTGTGTCGGTCGGACTGGAGCCGAACATACCCGCCGGATCAGCGTCGCTCGGCGGCGGTGTCCGGTCCGGGGCCGGCGCTCTGGGGATCGACGTCCGGGTGCGGTCGAGGATCTCCGGGATGTCCCGCTTCCTGGGGTTCCGGTTCTACAGCCTCCTGCCCTCCCGCGCGGCCGCGTGCAGGAGGCTGTAGAACGTGGTGACCAGCCAGGCGGCGGGCAGGTCGGTGGGGAAGACGCCCTCCTCGCGGCCGCGTTCCAGGACATCCTCGACGTGGGCGGGGACCTTGCCGTGGTACGTGCGCGGCCGGGTGGTCCTCGCTCGCGGTGGACCGCCGGTTCGCCGACTTCAGCCACCTGGAACACGAGTGCAGCCTGTACGACACCGACGGCGGCACGACCCTCACCGGCAGGGCCCTCGCCGACGCGGTGGCCGAGGCCCGGACGAGGTCCGCCCGCCCCGCGCACCGTCGCCGTACGCCTCCCGGACGCCGGTCCCGGGACCGGCCCGCGCGCCGACTACGGCCCCGGCGGCCGGGTCTTCGACACCTGGATGCGCCTGACCGCGGCCGACGCCCGGCCCGCCCTGGTCCGGGGCACCGACGTGGACAGCGGGGCGGCGGCCCTGCGGTGCAGGGGGGCATGACGCCGGGCAGGGTGGGGCGGCGGGCTCCGTGCCAGAATGGACGTGCCGTCAACCCCACCCCCGAGGTTCCCGTGTCCAAGCCCGTCGCCCGTGAGCCGCAGCGGCGCAACGCGCGGTCCAACCGGGCGCGCATCCTGGCCACGGCCCGCCGGGAGCTGGGCCGGAACCCGGACACCACCCTGGAGGAGCTGGCCCGTGCCGCCGGTGTCGTACGGCGCACGCTCTTCGGGCACTTCCCGGGCCGGTCCGCGCTGCTGGAGGCCCTCGCCGAGGAGGCGTCCGAGGTGCTGCGGGGCGCGATGGCGGCCGGGGCCGAGCGGGTCGGTCCCGACGTGCCCGCCGAGCGGGCGCTCGCGTACTTCGTGCTGCTGATGTGGCCCGTCGGCGACCGCTACCGCATGCTGCTGGCGCTGGCCCGGCACGACCTGGGCAGCGAGCGCGTCGCCGAGATCCTGTCCCCCGCCCGGGCCGAGGTCACCGCCATCCTGGAGCGCGGCCAGAAGGACGGGGTCTTCCCCGCGCACCTGCCGCCCGCCGTGCTGAGCGCCGGCCTGGAGGCGATGACGGTCGCGCTGCTGGAGCAGGTCAACACCGGCGCACTGGAGGACGACGGCACCCGCACCGCCGTCGCCAACCTCATCGCCGCCGGTGTCCCCGAACGCCGCGCCCGCGAGGTCGTCGAGGCCGTGCGCCCGACGGCGCCCGCGAAGTCCGTACCGGACGAGTAGGCCCCGGTCCCGTCCTCGCCCTGAGTCCCGGCTCACAAGAACACACCACCCCCAGGTCAGCACACCCTCACGGTATTTGCACACCTCTGTGCAACAAACTACGCTGGCTTCTTGTCTGCACATCGATGGGCAAGTAGAGGCGGACGGGCCCCGAGCCCCCAGGCCGAGCCGTCCGCCCCTCCGCCCTCGCTTCCCCGGGAGCCCTCATGCCGCCCCTACTGGCCACCACCCCCGTCGAGAAGATGACCGGCCCCTATCCGCGCCGCTGGTGGGCCCTGCTCGTGCTGTGTCTGAGCCTGCTGATCGTCGTCATGGCCAACACGTCCCTCATCGTGGCCGCCCCGGACATGACAGCCGACCTGGGCCTGAGCAGCAGCGACCTCCAGTGGGTCATCGACGGCTACACCGTGCCGTACGCGGCGCTGATGCTGGTGCTGGGCTCGATCGGCGACAAGTACAGCCGCCGGGGCGCCCTCGTCACCGGCCTGGTCGTCTTCGCGGGCGGCTCGGTGATGGGCAGCGTGGTCGACGGGACCGGGCTCGTCATCACCGCCCGCGCGATCATGGGCGTGGGCGCCGCCGTGGTCATGCCGGCCACGCTGTCGCTGCTGGTCGCGGTCTTCCCGAAGGGCGAGCGGGCCCGCGCCATCACCGCCTGGACCGCCACCTCCGGCCTCGCCATCGCGGTCGGCCCGCTGGTCGCCGGCCGGCTCCTGGAGGACCACGCCTGGGGCTCGACCTTCCTGGTCAACGTCCCCGTCGCGGTCGCCGCCGTCGTCGGCGCGCTGTTCCTCGTACCGCCGTCCAGGGCGGCCGGCATGGGCCGGATCGACTACGTCGGCGGCCTGCTCTCCATCGTCTTTGTCGGCAGCCTGGTCTACGCGACCATCGAGGGCCCGCACTTCGGCTGGGGCACCGGCCCGGTCGTCGCCGCCGTCGTCGCCGGGCTCGGCCTGCTCGCCTTCGTGGCCTGGGAGTCGCGGCACCCGCACCCCATGCTGGACGTGCGCCGGTTCCTGCTGCGGCCGTTCAGCGGCTCGATGCTCGCGGTGCTGTTCTTCTTCTTCGGCACCTACGGCGCCGTCTACTACGCGACCCAGTTCCTCCAGTTCGTCCTCGGCTACGGCGCGCTGGAGACCGGCGTACGGCTGCTGCCGCTGGCCGGCGCCGTGTTCGTCGGCGCGGCGGTGACCGGGCGGCTCACCCCGAGGCTGGGAGTACGGGCCATGATCGTGTCCGGCATGGCGATCGGCACCGCCGGCGTCTTCCTGCTGGTGCCGGTCGAACGGGGGTCCGGATACGCCGACTTCCTCGCCCCGATGCTGCTGCTCGGCCTCGCCATCGGCCTGAGCGTCTCCCCGGCCACCGACACCATCATGGGCTCCTTCCCGGAGAGCGAACTCGGTGTCGGCGGCGGCGCCAACGACACCGCCCTGGAACTCGGCGGCTCCCTCGGCATCGCCGTCCTCGGCTCCCTGCTCGGCACCGCCTACCGCGACGAACTGGCCCATCTGGTGGGCGGCCGCCTCCCCGCCCCCGCGCTGGACGCCGCCCAGGACTCCGTCGGCGGGGGACTGGCCGTCGCCGAGCGGCTCGCGACCGACCCCCAGGCCGGACCGCAGCAGGCCCAGGCCCTCGCCGACGCCGTCGACCGGGCCTTCGCCCACGGCGTCTCGGCCACCAGCCTCGTCGGCGGCGTCATCATGGCCGCCGGCACCCTGATCGTCCTCGCCGTCCTCCCCGGCCGCCGCACCCGCGCCGCCCAGCAGACGAAGGACGCCTACGACCCGGAGTACAGCACCTCGGCAGGCTGACCCCGCACTCCGCACCCCGCACCCCGCCCCCCGCACCCGCCCGCATCCGTCACTCGGCCGGTGCCGCCAGCTCCTGCGCGTGCGGGGACCGGCCGTCGTCTCCGCCGACAGCTCCCGCACCCGTCACTCGCCCAGCGCCGCCAGTTCCTCCGCCGTACGGGGACCCGTCGCCGTCTCCGCCAACAGGCCCCGTGCCCGCAGCAGTTCCGTCGCCGCCACGCCCCACGGGAGGCGTAGCCCCGCCTGGCGGAGGAGGTCGGTGCGGGACAGGGTCGGGGCGGTGGGGCCGGTGCGTACTCCGTCCGGGGTGAGCAGTGCGGCGTCCTCGGACCAGCGCAGGGCGAGGTCGACATCGTGGGTGGCCATCACCACCGTGGTGCCGCCCGCACGGAGTCCGTCGAGGGTGGCGAGCAGCCGCTCCTGGCCGTCGGGGTCGAGCCCGGCCGTCGGCTCGTCGAGGATCAGCACCCGGGGGCGCATCGCGACGGCACCCGCGATCGCGGTCCGCTTGCGCTGCCCGTACGACAGCAGATGCGTGGGCCGGTCGGCCAGCGCGCCGATGTCCAGGGCGTCGAGCGCCTCCGCGACCCGCGACCGGACCTCCGCGTCGGGCAGCCCGAGGTTCAGCGGACCGAAGGACACGTCCTGGCCCACCGAGGCGGCGAAGAGCTGGTCGTCGGGGTCCTGCACCACCAGCTGCACGGTGGTCCGCAGCCGGGTCAGCCCCTTCCGGCCGTACGACACCGGCTCCCCGCCCACCGTCAACGTCCCCGCGCGCGGCCGCAGTCCGCCGCTCAGCAGCCGCATCAGCGTGGTCTTGCCGCTGCCGTTGCGCCCCAGCAGCGCCAGCGCGCGCCCCTCGCGCACCTCGAAGTCCAGCCCGGTCAGCACGTCCGGGCCCTCCTCGTACGCGAACGCCGCGCCCCGCAACGCGACCAGCACCGTGTCCGTGCCCTCCGGCTCGCTCACGTCAGGGGCCCTTCCAGTACGAGGGTGAGGGCGGCCAGCGCCGCCAGCAGGACGACGCTCGCCGCCGTGAACGGCACCGAGACACGGGCCTGGGGCACCAGCACGCGCAGGGTGCCGTCGTAACCGCGTCCCGCGAGCCCCGACTGGAGCCGCACCGCCCGGTCGAAGGCCCGTACGAACGCCGTCGCGCCCAGCCCGCCCAGCGAACGCCAGGTCGCCCCCCGCGTCGTGTGCCCCAGCCGCGCGGCCTGCGCCTGGCGGATCCGGCGCACCGAGTCCAGCAGCAGGAAACTCATCCGGTACGTCACCAGCGCCACGTCCACCACCGGCGCCGGCACCCCGGCCCGCACCAGCCGGGGCAGCAGGTCGGACATCGGCGTGGTGAACGCGAACAGCAGCACCCCGAGCGAGGCCGCCGAGGTGCGCAGCAGCAGCTCACCGGCGCGCACCGGCCCGGCCTCCGCCGCCGTGAGGAACCCCGCCGGGCCCCCGACCTGCACCAGCAGCGGCAGCGCCCCGGTGACGCAGAAGCCCAGCGGCACCCGGTACGCCCGCCACAGCCGCCGCCCCGGCACACCCGCCGGACCGAGCAGCACCGCGAGCGCCGTCACCAGCACCAGGGCCGCGCCCGGCCAGGGCGGCAGCGAGATCGCGAGGACGGTCAGACCGAGGCCCAGCACGGCCTTGTCCACGGGATGGCGACGGCGCCACCGACTGCTGTGCGCCGCCGCGTCGATCGGCAGCACTCAGTCGCCCTCGGGCGCTTCCCGCAGCGTCGGCACCGCCCGCTCCTCGCCCTGCCGCCGGCCCCGGCGCAGCCCGAAGTAGTACGCCAGCACCCCCGCGCCGAGCGCGGCCTGCAAGGCGAACAGCGCCGACTCGATCTCCCCGGACGGCGGTTCGTACAGCGGCGAGAACCACGGCTCGTAGTCCGGCTCGATCTCGGTGATCGCCGTCTCCGCCTCGGCGTCGGCGCCCGCGAACGGCTCCTCCTTGTGGTCGCCGAGCCCCAGCACCAGCGGCAGCACCGCGAGCGCCGCCACCGCGAGGAGCAGCAGGGCGTTGATCCTCGTGTTGCGCTTCATCGGGCCACCGCCTCCTGCCCCTGCTCGCCCGAGCGGGTCAGCAGCACGCCCAGCCGGGTCAGTTCGCCCTTGCTGGACTGCACCAGCAGCCGCATCACGAGTACCGTCAGCAGGCCCTCGCTCACCGCGAGCGGGATCTGCGTGACGGCGAAGATGGACCCGAACTTGCCGAGTGCGCCGAGGAATCCGCTGCTCGGGTCGGGGAACGCCAGCGCGAGCTGCACGCTGGTGACGCAGTAGGTGGACAGGTCGGCGACGAACGCGCCGAAGAACACGGCGGCCATCAGCGGCACGTCGTAGCGGCGCAGCAGCCGGTAGACGGCGTACCCGGCCCAGGGGCCGACGATCGCCATCGAGAAGACGTTGGCGCCGAGCGTGGTCAGCCCGCCGTGGGCGAGCAGCAGCGCCTGGAAGAGCAGGGTGATGGTGCCCAGCACCGCCATGACCGGCGGCCGGAACAGGACGGCGCCCAGGCCGGTACCGGTCGGGTGCGAGCAACTCCCCGTGACGGACGGCAGTTTCAGGGCGGACAGGACGAACGTGAAGGCACCGGAGGCGCCGAGGAGCAGGGTGCTCTCGGGATGCTCCCTGACCTCACGGGTGAGTGACCGGACTCCGTGGACGACGAACGGCGCGGACGCGACACCCCAGGCGATCGCGTGCGCCGGCGGCAGAAAGCCCTCGGCTATGTGCATGGCTCAGCAGACCCTCTCCAGCACCTCGTGGATGGACGACGCGCCTTGGCCGGTCTCCTGGCTTACGGGTACTTCCGCCCGTGCTCCGCCTTCCCGGACCGCAAGCGATCCAGTGGCTGCCCGCTGAGGGCCGGAGCCGGACTTCCCGATTCACAGTGGCGAGGGCCGCACCGGCATCACACCGGATTTCCCGTTCACCAAGGCGTGGTGACAGTAGTGCGCCCGGCCGGGTGGTGACAAGCGGGCCTCAAGTCCGGCGGGCGTACCGTCGGACCGCCGGACAGGCCCCGGGGCTGCGCGAACACCGCCCGCGCGGTCAGTCCGAGCGCTCGCCGCCGGTGCGCTTGACGACCATGTCGCGGGCCCGGGTGCTCAGCGCGGTCGCGGCGGCGGTGAGGAACACGAAGCTGTACGTGATCTGCAGCACGGCCACGATCCGGGCGGCCTGGCCGCTGGGAGTGATGTCCCCGTAACCGACCGTGGCCAGGGTCACGACGGTGAAGTACAGGGCGTCGACGCGGGTGTGCAGGCCGGTGAACTCGCCCGGCTGCTTGGCGAGGGCGTAGTAGGCGGCCGAGAAGACGTGCACGGACAGGACGATCAGCAGCGGGATGACCACGCCGGGGCGGGTGTCGGGGCGGTCGATGAGCACGTGGCGGATCTGGCGCAGCAGCAGGACGGCCACCACGCTCAGCAGCGCCCCGAACAGCAGCCAGCTCACCACGGGCCGCTGCGGGCCGAAGTGGTCGAGGGGGAGCAGGAAGTACGCCACGACCGTGCCCGCCGCGACGCCGACCCGCAGGATCCAGGGGCGGGCGGAGTGCCACAGGACGCGCGGGTTTCGGGTCACGCCGGCCCGCCCGGGGCACCGCGGGTGCTCGGCTTCTCCGGCTCGGGCCGGCGGACCAGCTGGGTGACGACGAAGGCGACGACCGCCGCCATGACGATCAACGGCATCTGGTCGTACGCGTCCCCGCCCATCAGCAGCACCGCCAGCACCGAGCTGGCCAGCGGCAGTCCCGTCACCGCGGCGGCCGCCGCCGAGATGCCGAGCGCAAGCGCCGGGGTCGCGCCGAAGCCGGGCAGGCCCGAGCAGGCCAGGGCCGTCGCCGTGCCCAGCAGGACCGCCGGGAAGATCGGACCGCCGCGCAGGCTGCCCAGCGCGATGCCCCACGCCAGCCCCTTGCACGCCACCAGCGCCACCAGCGCGCCCACCGACCAGGCGTGCGGGTGCGCGGCGAGCCGCGCGAGCGTCGCCTGCCCCGACAGCGCCGCCTCCGCCGGGGAACGCCCGGTGATCAGCGCGTACGCGGCGACGCAGCCCCCGACGGCCGTGGCGCACAGGACGGTGCGCCGCGCGGTGCGCGCCCGCGTCCAGGTGACGGTCCGCCGGCCCAGTGTGCGGGCCAGCGTGATCAGCACGGCGATCAGGGCGGCCGTCGGCACGCCCCACAGGAAGTCGCCCGCGTCGGGGTCGGCGGTCGGCGGCAGGTCGTGCAGGGCGAGCGCGCCGATCTCCAGGCCGGTCCAGTGGCCGAAGCCCGTGAAGACCAGGGCGCCCGTCGCGCTGGCCAGCAGACAGGGCAGCAGCAGGACGACGAGCTGCGCGCCGGCCAGCCCCGCGCCCTCGATGAGCAGGACGGCCGCCGCCACCGGGCCGCCGAGGATGGTGGAGATCGCGGCGGTGGAACCGGCCGTGGCGAGGATCGCGCCCGCTCTCGGGTCCCCGGCCGCGCCCGCCCGCCGCACCGCCAGCAGGGCGAGTCCGCTGCCCACCGCCATCAGCGGCGCCTCGGGGCCCAGCACCACGCCCAGCGGCAGCGTGGCCAGCGCGGCGAGGACGGCGCCGGGCAGGGCGCGGGGGCCGACCGGCGGGCCGCCCAGCCCGTTCACCGGCAGGTGGCCGCCGCCGCCCGGCATCCGGGTCACGATCGGCGCCAGGATCAGACCGGCCAGCACCAGCGCGGGCAGCGGCCACCACCAGGGCGGGGTGGTGTAGCCGGCCGCCTCGGGCAGGGAGGTCCACACCCAGTGCTGGAGCTCGTGCTGGAGGCCGACGAAGAAGAAGCAGGCCAGCGCGATGGGCACGCCCAGCAGCACGCACAGGAGCAGCAGCCGCAGGTAGCCGGGGGTGAGCAGGGTGCGGCGCAGGGACTGCTCGGCCCGGTCCGGTGCCGCGTCGGCGGACGCCGTCACGGGAGCCTGCGGCGCGGTGTACGCGCGGGCAGCGGCCTACTGGTCACACGCCCTCCTCACGTCCTGACGTGGCGCACCGGTGCCGTTCAGTTAACGCGAGGGCGCGGGGCGCCGCATGCGCACGCCGGGGGCGGAGTTCACCCGTTCGGCGGACACCACTGGCCGGGGAGGGCGGAGGCCCGCAGGCTCGGAACAACTCGCCGGCACCTCGCGGCACCGGTGGGCCGAGGCCCCGTACGGGGGACACAGAGTACGGGTGACACAGAAAGGACTGTGCTCATGAGCCAGCACGCCGAACCCACTCCCGGCCGGGCGTCCTACGGCGCCGACCGCACCAGCGGCTTGGTGACCGGCGGTGTCGTCTTCGCCGGCGTACTGCTGCTGCTGAACGGCGCCCTCGCCGTCCTCCAGGGCATCGCGGCCATCGCCGAGGACGACGTGTACGCCCGCATCGGCACCTACGTCTACGAGATGAACCTCACCGGCTGGGGCATCGTCCACGTCGTCCTCGGCGCCCTCGCGCTCGCTGTCGGCTACGGCCTGCTCAAGGACATGGCCTGGGCCCGCGTCGCCGGTATCGCCCTCGCCTCGCTGAGCCTGATCGCCCAGTTCCTGTTCCTGCCGTACGCCCCTGTCTGGTCCGTCATCATGATGGCCATCGACGTCTTCGTGATCTGGGCCCTGGCCAGCCGTCAGGACAGCCCGCGCCGCGCCTGACGGCTTCCGGAGGGGCGCCGACCGTGTCGCTGTTGGGCCGAACGGGTGACTTGGCGTAAGAATTGGCCGGTGCAGGCAATGAAGGCGAAAGAAAACGGGGGGAGCCGGTGAACAGCCACGACGTCACCGATGAACAGTGGGAAGGGCTCGCCCAGGTCGTCCCGCTGCGCGGGCGCGACGCATGGCCGTCGTCGGTCGGCCACCGGGCGATGCCCGAGGCGGAAACGGAGGCGCGCCGGCGCTTCGTCGTCCTCAGAGTCAACGTGTTCGCGGACGCCCGTGAGGTCGCCGAGACCCTCATGGGGGGCATCCCGGTCCTCCTGGACCTCACCAGCGCCGAGGGCGAGGTCGCCAAACGCGTCCTCGACTTCAGCACCGGCGTCGTCTTCGGCCTGGCCAGCGGCATGCACCGAGTCGACCGCAACGTCTTCCTCCTCACCCCGTCGGGCACCGAGGTCAACGGCCTGATGGAGGGCGCGGCGGGGCTGTAGGTCGGGGCGCGCGCCCGCGGCGGGAGTTCACGGGCCTGTGCGGGCGGCGGCCGCCCGCAGCGCCGGCAACTGCCGATCGCACCCGCCGCGAAGGCTTCCGGGGGCGCAGGGCGCCGGCCGCCGTGACGGGCGAGCCGGTGGCCGGGGTCGGTGGGTGGCGGTCCGGGGCGTCAACGGTGTGGGTCGCCGCGGTTCCGGAGGGTGACGGGAGGGGCCGCTGGGGCGGTGTCGTCCCCCGTTCGTAGGAACGTTCCGTGGGTGGAACGGTTCGGCAGGGGTGGGGGCTTCTACGGTCCGGTCATGGCCGTGTCCCAAGCGAAGGCGGAGTCCGCCGCGTTCTCTCCGCCCGTGGAGCCGCCCCGGATCACCGAGTTGCGGCTGTCCGCCTTCGCCGGGCACCGGCGCGCCGTGCTGCCGCTCGGGCCGCTCACCGTGCTGGCCGGCGCGAGCGGCAGCGGGAAGTCCACCGCGCTGCGGGCCTTCGACGCCCTCGCCCGGCTCGGTGGGGGCGCCGCGCTCGGCGAGGTCTTCACCGACCCGGTCGCCTGCGTGCCGGAACGGGCCCGGCCCGACGCCCAGCACCGCCGGGGCTTCCGCATCGGCTGCACCGCCGACGGCGCCGAGGGGCCGGTCCGGCTGGACATCGCCGTACAGGTGGAACCCGAGCTGCGGGTGGCGGGGGAGCGGCTCACGGCCGACGGCGTCGTCCTGCTGGAGACCGCCCTGCGCGACCCGGGCCGCCGTACCGTCCAGGCGGCCTGGTACACCGCCGGGTCCGCCTCCGTGACCCGCGCCCCCTTGCCCGACGACCGGCTCGGCACCGCGCTGCTGCCGCTGCGCGTGTCCGGCAGGACCGACGGACAGCGCAGGGTGCTGGGCGCGGCCGAGCAGATGCTGGTCGCGCTGCGCTCCGTCTTCCCCTGCGACCCGAGGCCCGGCCGGATGCGGGACCCCGTGCCCACCGGCTCCGGGCGTCTGCTCGCGGGCTGCGACAACCTCGCAGACGTGCTCTGGCGCACCCGCGACGACTGCGCCCAGCGCCACGCGCAGTTCCTCGCGGCGGTACGGGAGGGCTGCGCGGGCCCCGTCGAGGACGTGCTGGCCGAACCGGTCGTCGGCGGTGTGCTCCGCGCCCTGCTGGACCGCGGCGACGGCGTCCGCACCGGGTTCCCGCGCCTCGGCTACGGCGAGCTGCGCTACCTCGCCCTGGCGCTGGTGCTGTTCACCGGCCCCGGCGTACTGGCGCCCGACGCACCCTCCCCGCTCCCGTCGCTCACCGTCCTCGCCGACGGCTTCGACCGCGGCCTGGACCCGCACCAGCGCGCCGAACTCCTCGGCCTGGCCGCCCGGATGTGCGACCGCGGCCACCTCCGCCTCGTCGGTGCGGTCTCCGACCCCTCCTGGGCGGCGGAGGTGCACGGTGTCACGGTGGTACACCTGGACCCGTGACCGATCACCCCACCGGACCCGCCCCCGAGCTGGCGGCGTTGCGGCGCAGGCTCGTGGAGTTCGCCGCCGCGCGGCACTGGCAGCCGTACCACACGCCCAAGAACCTGGCCTCCGCCCTCAGTGTCGAGGCCGCCGAACTCGTCGAGATCTTCCAGTGGCTGACACCCGAGCAGTCGGCCGGTGTCATGTCCGACCCCGACACCGCGCACCGCGTACGGGACGAGGTCGCCGACGTCCTGGCGTACCTGCTCCAGTTCTGCGAGGCGCTCGGCGTCGACCCGCTCACCGCGCTGGCGGCGAAGATCGAGCGCAACGAGACCAGGTTCCCGGTGCCGAGCGAAGGGGACGGCCCGCACGACTGAGCAGAGGAGTGGCCAACTCCGTTATTACTCTCCGCAGTCATGATCCGGACGGATTTCTCCAAGGTATCCGAAGATTTCCGCCTTCCTCTGGCTTTTCGCCCCACACGCCTTCACTCTGGGTAGTGAACAACGGAGTTCGGGCGGACGCGTCGCGCGGGCGCGTCGGGACAGACGGGGGCAGCGCATGGACGCGGTGCGGCTCATCGTGACGAGTGGACGTGCCCTGGCCGCCGGCGGCGAGGTGCCTCACGTACTGACGGAGGTGTGGCAGATACAGGCCCTGGCCCAGGCCATCGGCAGTCGGCTGGCCGTCCACGGCCCGCCCGAACTGCGCGGCGAGGCCATCGGCCTGACCGAACTGGCGGGCCGCGGCTGCGGTGTGCTCCGCACCCCCGACCTCGACCCGGGCGAGCTGCGCGCCGCCCAGCTCACCGAACTGGGCGACGCCCGCCAGGCCCTGATACGCCTCGCCACCCTGCTCGGCGAGACCGGTATCGCCCTCGTCGGCGTGGCGTGCGCCGCCGCCGACGAGGCCACGTACTGGCAGTGCATGGAGGCCATCGACGCGGCCGACGAGTCCCGGGACCGGGTCCTGGAGATGCTCCGCAAACTCGTCGACCGCGACGCCGACTCACCCCGCCGGGAGGCCGGCTAGATGACCTCGTACGGCTTCCGCTACGGCCGGGTGGCCGGAGTCACCGCCTGCATGATCACCGCGCCGATGGCCTCCACCGCGCGCGTGTCGTCGCGCGGCGTCTGCGCGTCCCAGCGGTTCCAGGTCAGGTTCAGGTCGGTGCGCCGGGCGTTCCACGCCGCGTCCGCGTTGCGCTTCATGAAGTCGTAGTACTGACCCCACAGGTTGTTCTCGCGGACGAACTCGCCCATGCCCCGGGCGAACTCGGACTGCCAGGTGCCCTCCCGCTGTCCGTTGGTCATGATGCCGTTGCTGGTGCGCTCCCGGACGACCCAGTCCACGGTCCGCTTGGCGTCGTCGAACAGGCTGCCTCCGCCCTGGTTCCGGTAGATCGCCTGGGCGGCGCTGACGAAGGCGCCCGCCGAGTACACGGTCTGGCCGCTCGACACGGTCCCGTCGGCCTGGATGGTCTCGTGGACGCCGCCGGTCGAGTGGTCCAGCAGCCGCTCCCACACCCAGTCGTAGACCTCCCGCGCCCTGTCCAGATACCAGCGGTCGCCGTTCGCCTGGTAGATCAGGCAGCCGAGGACGACCGCCGGGCTGTTGCTCAGCGCGCTCTTGTCCCGCTTCTGGACGCTCCACCAGATGCCGCCGCCGAGGGCGCCGTCCCAGCCGCGGTGGTAGACCCGGTCGAAGGCGTACCGCGCCTGGTCGAGGTAGGTGCGGTTGCCGGTGATGCGGTGGCCGCGCACGAAGGCCAGCCCGGCCCACAGCAGGTCGTCGTTGTACTCGTTCCAGTTCCAGTCGTACAGCCCGCCCGAGCCCCGGTTCTGTTCGAGGAACGTGTCGAGCAGACGGGCGGTCAGGTCCCGGGTCTCCGTGCGCGGGACGCTGTCGTGCACGTCCTGCACCGCCTGGATGTCCAGGGCCTGACGCCAGAAGTAGTCCTTCCCCGATTTGTTGAGGGACTCCTTGTAGTACCGCTGGTTCCCGTTGGAGACGAGGAAGGCGCTGTTCAGCGCGGAGAAGGCGGCGTCCATGTTGTTCGTTCCCAGCACCGCCGCCGAACTCCGCGCGGCCGTCCCGGCGACCACGGCCATCGAGGCCCCGGCCGCCGCGGCGAGTAAGGATCTGCGTCCGATCATCTGCGACTCTCCTTCGTGGGGGGATGATCACGTGTGTCTGTGGGGGTGATCAGGCGGAGCAGTGCACGGTCGCCTCGGCCCAGTCCGCGTGGTCGAGGGCGTTGCCGTCACCGGCGTCGGTGACCTTCAGCGTCAGCCGCTCCGCGCCGGTGACGTCCGCGTCCACGGCGACGGCGTCCAGGTCGTTGGTGATTCTCGGGCTGGTGTAGAGGGCCTTGCCGTCGGCGAGGACCTGGAAGACGACGCTGCCGCCCGTCCCGGCCTCGTCGTCCAGGCCGGCGTCGGCCGTGAACCGGGTGCACCTGCCGCCCAGGTAGACCTCGACGGTGGAGTCCGCGTGGACGCCCAGGCCCTTCGGGTAGGCGACCCCGCCGATGGTGAGGGGGCCGCCGTCGCCGGTGCCGGCCTCGCCGTTGCTGCGGTCGCGCTCGATGGGACCCCAGCCGTTGTCGGCGGTGACCAGTTCCAGCGCGGACACCTGGGTGGTGCCGGTGGGGGCCGGCGGGGTGCCGAGCAGTTCGAGGGCGGCCCGGCCGTCGGTCCGTGCCCCGCCCGTGGAGGTGGCGGTCACCGTGGCCACGGCCTGGTGCCGGCCGTTCGGGCTCTCCTTGCCGCGCGTGAGCGTGATCCGCACCGTCTTCTCCCCGCCGGCCGGCAGGTCGCCGACGCGCGGGGCGGCGGGTTCGGCGCTCCAGCCGGTGGCCGGGTCGACGTTCACCACGGCGTCCTTCAGCGGCACGTCGCACGGGTTGCGGACCGTGAGCGTCGCCGTGGTCGACTCCTCCGGCGCCACCGAGGTGTCGTCGGCCGTGAGCCGCGCCTCGGGGGCGCAGACGACGGGCCCGCGCGGCGTCCCGTCCCGGGCCTCGGCCGGGGTGAGCGGGCGCAGCCGCAACCGGTAGGCGTACTCCTGCCCCGGGCGCACCTGGTACTCGGGCAGCACGGTGTGGAACGTCTCGCTCACGCCGCTCACCGCGTGGTCCAGATGCAGGACGTTGCCCTTCGGGGCGCGCTGGAGCGCGAACGGGTAGGCGGCGCGGTCGAGATCCTGGTACGGGGTGACCCCGGCGGAGAACACTGACGAGTCCCCGGAGACCAGGAGCCCGCCGCTGCTGCCGTCGGTCAGCGACGCCCAGCGGACCTCCTCGTGGTTGCCGTAGTCCTGCGGGCGCGTGTAGCCGGAGAACTGGTCGTCCACGCCGGTGGACCAGACACCCGCCGGGGAGCCGTCCTCCCGGTCGTTGTAGTTCTCCTCGGGGCCGCGCCCGTACCAGCTGAAGCGGTCGTAGCGGTCCGGGACCTGGAGCGAGAGGCCGATCCTCGGCAGATACGGCACCGTGCGCGCCCTGCCCTGCGCCTCCACCCGGTGGTCGATGCTGAGCTCACCGCTTCCCGAGACCGTGTAGCGCAGCCGCTGGACGAAGGAGGAGTCCTTCACCCCCGGAGCCGCCACGGTGCTGTCGACGGTGAGCACCACCGCGCCGTCCTTCTCGGCGACCTCGACCTTCCCCGGCTCGGTCCGCAGCCGGTCGAGGCCCGCCTCCCGCCACGCCCCGTCCTCCGAGTTGTACTCGTTGCTGAGCGGAGCGCGCCAGGCGTCCAGTTCGGGGCCGCGGCCCAGCAGTTCCCGGCCGTCCGCCTTCATGGAGAGCAGATCGCCGGTGCGCCGGTCGAAGGTGTACGAGAAGCCGTCCCCGATGGCGGTGAGCCGGTCGCCCGACCCGCCCGCCCGCACGGTGCCCGGCTTCTGAGCCCGCACCACACCGGCCAGCTGGCGCCCGCCGATGCCGAACTGCTCGACAGCGACGGTGTGTCCCGCCGGTGCCGACGCCGTCTTCTTCGTCTGCACGGCCCGTACCGTCAACTGGCGGTCGGCGTCCTTCGGGTTGCCCGGCGCCCGGGGCAGCCGTATCGCGGCCTCCTGACCCGGCTCCAGGGAGAGCGGGCGGGTGCCCTGGGCGAGGGTGCGCGCGCCCTCGGTGACCGCCCACCGCAAGGTCAGGTCGTCGGTGCCCAGGAAGGACCGTTCGTTGCGCACGGTGATGCTGTCCGGCACGACGTCGCCGTCCGCGTCCCTGGTCTGCGCGATGCGCACCGGCGCCTGCACGGCGGCCAGCGCGCGCGTCTCGGGCTGGAGGGTGCGGTCCGTGCTGACCAGCCCGTCGACACCGCCCGCGCCCGAGCCGTACGACGCGTACTCGCCCTTGCGGGTGAGGGTGTCGAAGTCCAGCGCCAGCACCGCCTCGCCGAAGGGGTCGGCGGTGAGCCGCGCCGGGGTCAGCGCCTTGTGGTAGACGCGGACCTGGTCGATGACGCCGTGCGCCATGCGCGTGTTGATGTTCTCCTGGCCGGTCTCCGGGTTGCGGCCGATGTTGACCGGCTGCGCCGAATAGGCGACCGTTCCCTGCCAGTCGGTCGTGGCCGTCTCCTCGTTGTCGACCAGCAGCTTCAGCGTGCCGCCGTCGAAGGTGCCGGCGACGCGGTGCCAGGAGCCGTACCAGTCGGCCGGGACCTTCGCGGACGCGGTGTGCCGCTGCCCGTCGTCGCCCTGGACGGCGAACTCCAGCGTCTCCTTGTCCCGCATCCGCAGGGCGTAGGAGTGGTCGCCCTTGGCGGCGACGGTGAAGTCCCCGGTCCAGTCGTCCGGCTTCACCCACGCGTCGACGGTCAGGGCCCCGGAGACCTTGTCCAGCTCGGGATCGCGGTAGACCTCCACGAAGTCGTCGAGCCCGGAGAGCGCGAGCGCCTTGCCGCTGTGCCCGTCGACCTGCTCCGGCTTGCCGGTGAGATAGGCGAGGATGCCGTTGCCCGAGGAGTCGGGGGTGGTGATCAGCGGTTGGTTGATGTTCTGTTCGGCCCAGTCCCAGATGAACCCGCCCTGCACCTCGGGATACTTGCGCACCACATCCCAGAACTCCCGGAAGTTGCCGAGGGAGTTGCCCTGCGCGTGGGCGTACTCGCCCATGACGATGGGCTTGCCCGTGGTCTTCGCCTTGTCCTCAAGGCTGGCGGGGGAGGGGTAGCGCGGGCCCCAGACGTCGGCGTACGGGGCGTCGCCGTCCGGGGTGTTGCTCTGGTGGTAGAGGGGGCGGCCCGGGTCGTTCTCCTTGAGGAACTCGGCCATCGTGTAGTGCGCCTTGCCGAGGCCGGCCTCGTTGCCGGTGTCCCACATCAGGACGCTGGGATGGTTCTTGTCCCGCTCGTACATCGCCACGGCCCGGTCCTGGAACGCCTTCTGCCACTCCGGCTTCTCGGCCAGGCAGTTGTCGGGGCAGTTGTCGTGGTGGTGGGTCTCGATGTCGATCTCGTCGGCGATCCACAGGCCCTCGCGGTCCGCCCGCTCGTACAGGTACGGGTCGGAGGGGTAGTGCGAGGTGCGCACGGCGTTGATGTTGAGCCGCTTCATCAGGGACACGTCGGAGGCGGTGCGCTCACGGGTGGCGTGACGCCCGGTGTCCGGGTCGGTCTCCGCGCGGTTGACGCCCTTGACGAGGATGCGCTCGCCGTTGACCAGCAGCTTCTTGTCCTTGACCGCGATCTCGCGGAAGCCGACCGGCTGGCTGGTGGTGTGCGTGACCTTGCCGTTCGCGTCGGCGAGCTGCACGACGAGGGTGTACAGGTTCGGGTCCTCGTCGCTCCACTTCGCGGGGTTCTTCACGTCGGCCCGCAGGGTGGCCGTGGCGGTCGCGTCCCCCGGGACCGTCTCGGTCGTCGTCCGGGCGACCGAGCGGCCCCGCTGGTCGTAGAGGGTGCCGGTGACCTTCCCGGCGCCGGCCGGTGCGGCCGAGCTGATGTCGACGTCAGCGGTCAGCTTCGCGTCGCGGTAGGCGTCGTCGAGATCGGTGCGGATCGTGATGTCGCTGACGCGGGTGGCCGGAGTCGAGTACAGGCCGACCGAGCGGAAGATCCCGGCGAACCGCCACTGGTCGACGTCCTCCAGGTGGGAGCCCGACCCCCAGCGGTGCACCTGGACGGCGACGGTGTTCCGTCCGGCGTGCAGGTAGCGGGAGATGTCGTACTCGGCGGGCGTGTAGCCGCCCTGGTCGTAGCCCACGTAGTGGCCGTTGACCCAGGTCAGGTAGCCGCTGGTCACGCCCTCGAAGCGCAGGAAGGTCTCCCGCTGCCGCCAGTTGTCCGGCAGTTGGAAGGTGCGCACGTAGGCGCCGGTCGGGTTGACGTCGTGCGGGACCTTGGGCGGGGCGTCCGGGTACATCTCGGTGGGGATGTTGCGGAAGACCGGGTGGTCGAGGCCGTCCGTCTGCCAGGTGTGCGGGACGCCGACGCTGCGCCAGCCCTTGCCGCCGGTGTCGTAGCCCTCCTTGAAGAAGTCCTGGGGGACGTCCTCGGGACGGTCCGACATATGGATCTTCCAGTCGCCGTCCAGCGACTTCGTGAAGGCGCTCGTCCCGCCGGCCGCGCGGGCCTCGGCGACCGAGGTGTACGGAGTCAGGTCGGCGTGGGGCGGCTCCTGGCCGTAGCCGGTCGCCTCGGGGTCCTCCAGCAGCGAGTAGACGTCGGCGGGTGGGGGCGCACCCGGGGAGTCCGCCGCCGCCGGGGTCAGCGGGGCGCTGAGCGCCACCGCCACCGCCAGTACGGCGAGTCTGCGCAGGGATCGGAGGTACGGCATCCGTGCTCACCTTCCAGTGCCCGTGGGGTGCGTCGGCCGGTTGCTGTCTTTCCGCACATCTCGGCACTCTTTTGCACAGGAAATCGCGCAAGGAGTGCTCAGGATTTGCTCAGTACGCAACTTTGTCGAACGTAACTCACTATCACAGCGGTCGCATAGGCATCGGACGACACTTCGTCCGATGTATTGACGTGTCCATGTCGTATAGCTAGCTTCACGGAGCGCTCTCCTTGAGTTCACGGTTCGACCGCCCCTTGAGTTCACGGTTCGACCGCCCCGCACGCGCCGCTCCGACAACGATGTCCGCATGCATGCGAGCACGGGTTGCCGGAGGGGTGTCACTCCGCATGCCACCCCACTCCACCGTGAGGACCCCCCATGAAGAGGCTCGTCGCCACCCTTTCCACCGCGTTAGCCGCCGCCGGCCTGCTCTGGGGCGGCATCCCGTCCGCCTCCGCCGCCGAGCAGGCACCGGCCGCGACCGCCCTGCGCCTCATGCCGCTCGGCGACTCGATCACCGACGGCGTGGGCAGCAGCAGCGGCAACGGTTACCGGGGCCCGCTGTGGGACCAGTTGAGCGGCCGGGGCTACGCCCTCGACTTCGTCGGCACCTCCCGCGCCGGCAACATGGCCGACCCCGACAACGAGGGCCACTCCGGCTGGCGCATCGACCAGATCGCCTCGATCGCGGACGGCTCGCTCTCCCGCTACCGGCCCAACGTCGTGACCCTGATGATCGGCACCAACGACCTCGGCCAGAACTACCAGGTCCCCACCGCCGCCGACCGGCTCAACGCGCTCATCGACCAGGTGGTGGCGGGCGCCCCGGACGCCACCGTGCTGGTCGCCTCGCTGACCGTCTCCACCAACTCCCAGGTCGAGGCGAACCGGGCCGCGTTCAACCAGCGCATCCCCGGCATGGTCCAGGCGAAGCAGAACGCGGGCAAGCACGTGCGCTACGTCGACATGGGCGCCCTCAACACCGGCGACCTGGCCGACGGCCTGCACCCCAACGACGCCGGCTACCGCAAGATGGCCACCGCCTTCCAGGACGGCGTCCTCGCCGCCGAGGCCGCCGGCTGGCTCCGCGAACCCGTCACCCGCACCGGCGAGGTCAGATCCGCGTTCGCCGGCAAGTGCATGGACGTCAACGCCGGCAGTTCGGCCAACGGCACCGCCGTCCAGCTGTGGACCTGCAACAACACCGGCGCCCAGCGGTGGACCGCGTCGCCGGACGGCACACTGCGGGCGCAGGGCAAGTGCCTGGACGCCGAAGCCGGTGGCACGGCCAACGGCACCAGGACGCTGCTGTGGGACTGCACCGGCGGCGGCAACCAGGTCTGGCAGACCTACAACGGCGGCTACCGCAACCCCGCCTCCGGCCGCTGCCTCGACGCCAGCGCCGCCTCCGGCGCCGACGGCACGCGCCTGGTGCTGTGGGACTGCCACGGCGGCACCAACCAGAAGTGGACCCTGGTGTGACCCGTACGCCGCGCGGGGATCGTCCCGCCTGACGTGACGGCTGCGCCGTACCGGGGAGAGCCGGTACGGCGCAGCCGCCGTGCGCGGGCAGGCGGGAGAGCCTGTAGGGCGCGGCCGCCGCGAGCGGGCAGGATGGAGGCATGGATCTCCGTATCTTCACCGAGCCCCAGCAGGGGGCCACCTACGACACCTTGCTCACCGTCGCCAAGGCCACCGAGGACCTCGGCTTCGACGCCTTCTTCCGCAGCGACCACTATCTGCGCATGGGCTCCGTGGACGGCCTCCCCGGCCCCACCGACGCCTGGATCACCCTGGCCGGCCTCGCCCGCGAGACCAGCCGCATCCGGCTCGGCACGCTCATGACCGCCGGTACCTTCCGGCTGCCCGGCGTCCTCGCCATCCAGGTCGCGCAGGTCGACCAGATGTCCGGCGGCCGGGTCGAACTGGGCCTGGGCGCGGGCTGGTTCGAGGACGAGCACAAGGCGTACGGCATCCCCTTCCCGAAGGAGAAGTTCGGCCGCCTGGAGGAGCAGCTCGCGATCGTCACCGGTCTGTGGGCCACGGAGGCCGGCAAGACCTTCGACTTCCACGGCACGTTCTACGACCTCACCGAGTCGCCCGCGCTGCCCAAGCCCGCGCAGTCCAAGGTGCCGGTGCTCATCGGCGGCCACGGCGCCACCCGCACCCCGCGCCTCGCCGCCCGCTACGCCGACGAGTTCAACATCCCGTTCGCCTCGATCGAGGACAGCGAGCGGCAGTTCGGCCGGGTCCGGGCCGCCGCCGACGAGGCCGGGCGCGGGGCCGACGCCCTCACCTACTCCAACGCCCTCGTCGCCTGCGTCGGCAAGGACGACGCCGAGGTGGCCCGCCGCGCCGCCGTCATCGGCCGCGAGGTCGACGAGCTGAAGGCCAACGGCCTCGCGGGCTCCCCTGCCGAGGTCGTCGACAAGATCGGCCGGTACGCCGCCGTCGGCGCCCAGCGGATCTACCTCCAGATCCTCGACCTCGACGACCTGGACCACCTGGAACTGATCTCCTCCCAGGTCCAGACGCAGCTGTCATGACAGCCGGACCGTGAGGGTCTGACACCGCCCTCCCGATAACCGAAGGCGCCGGTCACCCGCCCTGTGCGAGGGTGGAGGCGTCGTCCTGCCGGAGCCCCCGGGGAACACCCTGGGGGCTCTCGCACGCACGACACCCACGCACACCTCCACTTCCCCGTCGACCCGGCCGGAGAGGCCCATGTTCCTGACCATCACCACCACCGGCACCCCCGAGCGCCCCGCGACCGACCTCGGCTTCCTGCTGCACAAGCATCCCGACCGGGCGCAGACGTTCTCCACCTCCTTCGGCACGGCCCACGTGCTGTATCCCGAGGCGGAGGACCAGCGCTGCACGGCCGCGCTGCTGCTGGAGGTCGACGCGGCGGCACTGGTCAGGCGCGGCAAGGGCAAGGGCCGCGGCGGCGCCCCCGACGCGGCACTGGCCCAGTACGTCAACGACCGCCCGTACGCGGCCTCTTCGCTGCTGGCCGTCGCGATGAGCAACGTCTTCTCCAGCGCCATGCGTGGCGTCTGCAAGGCCCGCCCCGAGCGCGCCGGCGAGCCGCTGCCGCTGCGCGTCGAGGTGCCGGCGCTGCCCGCGAAGGGCGGCCCCGCCCTCGTACACCGCCTGTTCGAGCCGCTCGGCTGGGCGGTGGCGGTGGAACCCGTCCCGCTGGACACCGCGTTCCCCGAGTGGGGCGACTCGCGCTACGTCCGCCTGGTCCTGGAGTCCGACACCCTCACCCTCTCCGACGCCCTGCGCCACCTGTACGTCCTGCTGCCGGTGCTGGACGACGCGAAGCACTACTGGGTCGCGCCGGACGAGGTCGACAAGCTGCTGCGGGCCGGCGGGGGCTGGCTGCCCGGCCACCCGGAGCACCGGCTCATCACCAGCCGGTATCTGTCCCGTCGCTGGTCCCTGACCCGCGAGGCGATGGAGCGGCTGGAGCTGGTCCGGCTGGCCGAGACCGACGACAGCGAGGTCGAGGAGATCGACAACGCCGTCGAGCCCGAGGCCGAGCAGGAGGCCAGGCCGACGCCCCTCGCCGTGCAGCGCCGCGAGGCGATCCTCACCGCCCTGCGCGAGCACTCCGCCGCCCGTGTCCTCGACCTCGGCTGCGGCGAGGGCCACCTGGTGCGCGAACTGCTCAAGGAGCCTCGGTTCACCGAGATCGTCGGCACCGACGTCTCCGTGCGGGCCCTCACCATCGCCGCCCGGCGGCTCAAGCTGGACCGCATGGGCGAGCGCCAGGCCGCGCGCGTCCAGCTCTTCCAGGGCTCCCTCGCGTACACCGACAAGCGCCTCAAGGGCTACGACGCCGCCGTGCTCAGCGAGGTGATCGAGCACCTGGACCTGCCGAGGCTGCCCGCCCTGGAGTACGCCGTCTTCGGCGCCGCCCGCCCGCGCACCGTCGTGGTCACCACGCCGAACGTCGAGTACAACGTGCGCTGGGAGACCCTTCCGGCCGGCCATGTCCGCCACCGCGACCACCGCTTCGAGTGGACCCGCGAGGAGTTCCGTGCCTGGGCGGCGACGGTCGCCGAACGGCACGGGTACGACGTGGAGTTCCGCCCCGTCGGCCCCGACGACCCCGAGGTGGGCCCGCCCACGCAGCTGGCCGTGTTCACCACGAGCGCCGTGACCGGGAACACCGAGCCGGCCGGGAACACCGAGCCTGCCGCAAGGACCGAGCCTGCCGAGAAGACCGAGAAGACCGAGAAGGAGGCGAAGGCCGCATGAGCACCACCGACACCGCTTCCCGCGCCCGTGCCCTGCCCGTCACCGACCTCTCCCTCGTCGTGCTGATCGGCGCCTCCGGCTCCGGCAAGTCCACTTTCGCGCGGCGCCACTTCAAGCCGACCGAGGTCATCTCGTCGGACTTCTGCCGGGGCCTGGTCGCCGACGACGAGAACGACCAGAGCGCCAGCGGGGACGCCTTCGACGTCCTGCACTACATCGCGGGCAAGCGCCTCGCCGCCGGCCGCCGTACCGTCGTCGACGCGACCAACGTGCAGGACAGCGCCCGCCGTCAGCTCATCGACCTGGCGAAGAAGCACGACGTGCTGCCCATCGCCATCGTCCTCGACGTCCCCGAGCAGGTGTGCGCCGAGCGCAACGCGACCCGCACCGACCGCGCCGACATGCCCCGCCGGGTCATCCAGCGCCACATTCGCGAACTCCGCCGCTCCCTGCGCCGCCTGGAGCGCGAGGGCTTCCGCAAGGTGCACGTCCTGCGCGGCGTCGAGGAGGCCGAGCACGCCACCGTCGTCACCGAGAAGCGGTTCAACGACCTCACCCACCTCACCGGCCCCTTCGACATCGTCGGCGACATCCACGGCTGCGCCGCCGAACTGGAGGCCCTGCTCGGCAAGCTCGGCTACGCCGACGGCGTCCACCCTGAGGGCCGCACCGCCGTCTTCGTCGGCGACCTGGTCGACCGCGGCCCGGACAGCCCCGGCGTCCTGCGCCGCGTGATGTCGATGGTGAGGTCGGGCAACGCCCTGTGCGTGCCCGGCAACCACGAGAACAAGTACGGGCGCCACCTCAAGGGCCGCAACGTCCAGCACACCCACGGACTCGCCGAGACCATCGCCCAGATGGACGGCGAGAGCGAGGAGTTCCGCACCGAGGTACGGGAGTTCATCGACGGCCTCGTCAGCCACTACGTCCTCGACGGCGGCAGGCTCGTGGTCTGCCACGCCGGACTGCCCGAGAAGTACCACGGCCGCACCTCCGGCCGGGTCCGCAGCCACGCCCTGTACGGCGACACCACCGGCGAGACCGACGAGTTCGGGCTGCCCGTGCGGTACCCGTGGGCCGAGGACTACCGGGGCCGTGCCGCCGTCGTCTACGGCCACACCCCGGTCCCCGAGGCGACCTGGCTCAACAACACCATCTGCCTCGACACCGGCGCCGTCTTCGGCGGCAAGCTCACCGCGCTGCGGTGGCCGGAGCGCGAGCTGGTCGACGTACCCGCCGAGCGGGTCTGGTACGAGCCGGCCCGGCCGCTGCGGACCGAGGCGCCCGGCGGACAGGACGGCCGCCCGCTGGACCTCGCCGACGTCCAGGGCCGCCGCACGGTGGAGACCCGGCACGCCGGGCGGATCACCGTGCGCGAGGAGAACGGCGCGGCCGCGCTGGAGGTCATGAGCCGCTTCGCCGTCGACCCCCGGCTGCTGCCGTACCTGCCGCCGACGATGGCACCGACCCCGACCTCGCGCGAGGACGGCTACCTGGAGCACCCGAAGGAGGCGTTCGCGCAGTACGCCGCCGACGGGGTGGGGCGCGTGGTGTGCGAGGAGAAGCACATGGGCTCGCGGGCGGTGGTCCTGGTCTGCCGCGACGCGGAGGCGGCCCGCGCCCGCTTCGGCGTGGACGGGCCCACCGGCTCGCTCTGCACCCGCACCGGGCGGCCCTTCCTGGACGACGCGGACCTCTCCGAGGGGATCCTCGACCGGCTGCGGACGGCGATCGGCGCGGCCGGACTGTGGGACGAGCTGTCCACGGACTGGCTGCTGCTGGACGCCGAGCTGATGCCCTGGTCGCTGAAGGCCGCCGGGCTGCTGCGCTCGCAGTACGCCGCCGTGGGCGCCGCCTCCGGCGCGGTGTTCCCGGGCGCGCTGGCCGCGCTGGAGGGCGCCGCGGCCCGGGGCGTCGACGTCACCGGCCTGCTGGACCGCCAGCGCGCCCGCGCAGCCGACGCCGCCGCGTTCACCGACGCGTACCGCCGGTACTGCTGGCCCACCGACGGCCTCGACGGCGTCCACCTCGCCCCGTTCCAGCTCCTCGCCGTCCAGGGCCGCAGCCTCGCCGCGCTCCCGCACGACGAGCAGCTCGCCCTGGTCGACCGGCTCGTCGAGCACGACGGCACCGGCCTCCTCCGGACCACCCGGCGCCTGTACGTCGACACCGGCGACCCCGAGTCGGTGGCGGCCGGTGTCGACTGGTGGCTGGAGATGACCGGCCGGGGCGGTGAGGGCATGGTCGTCAAGCCCGTCGGCGCCCTCGTCCGGGACGGCAAGGGCCGCCTGGTCCAGCCCGGCATCAAGTGCCGGGGCCGCGAGTACCTGCGGATCATCTACGGCCCCGAGTACACCCGCCCCGAGAACCTGACCCGGCTGCGGCGGCGCTTCCTCGACCACAAGCGCTCCCTGGCCCTGCGCGAGTACGCCCTCGGCCTGGAAGCCCTGGACCGCCTCGCGGACGGCGAGCCCCTGTGGCGCGTCCACGAGGCCGTCTTCGCGGTCCTGTCCCTGGAGTCGGAGCCGGTCGACCCACGGCTGTGACCCGCGGTCCGGTATCAGTCCCCGGCACCGCCCTCAGCCCGCGTACGGCTTCACCGCGGTGTCGGGGACCGGGGCCGGAGGGCGGTCGCGGGTGGCCAGGTGGGCGGTGAGCACGAGGAAGGGCTGGGTCAGGAGGGTCGTCGCCAGGGCCATGAAGACCAGGACCGTGTAGAGCGGGGCGCTGACCAGCCCCGCTTCCAGGCCGGCGTTGAGGGCGATCAGCTCGGTCAGGCCGCGGGCGCTGAGGAGGACCCCCACCGTGCGCGCGTCGTGCCGGTCCAGCCCGCCCAGCCGGGCCGCCACCGCGCCGCTGCCGACCTTCGTGGTGACCGCCAGGACCGTCACCACCAGCAGGACCGCCCAGCCGGTGCCGGTCATGCTGTTCAGGGCCACGGACTGGCCCGAGAGCACGAAGAAGAACGGCAGCAGCAGCGAGCCCACCTCGTGCAGCGGCCGCAGCAGGTCCGGGTCGAGCGTGCCGTCCGCCTCCCGGGGCGTCACCAGCCCCGCGAGCAGCGCCCCGAAGATCACATGCAGCCCGAGCCAGTGCGTCACCCACGCCGACCCGAGGGCGAAGCCGATCAGCAGCGCCAGCCGCAGCGAGGGCTCCAGGCGCGTGCGCCACAGCAGCCGGCGCAGCACCGGCCGGGCCGCGAACGCCATCGCCGCGACGAAGCCGACGGCGAGCGCCGCCCGCCACGGCCAGCCGAGCACCGCCTCACCCGCAGTGCCACCGCCACCGCCACCGCCGAGCATCGCCCCCGCCAGCACCGTCCAGCACACCGCGTCCAGCACCCCGGCCGCGGAGACCGCCACCACCCCCGGCACGGTGCGGGTCAGGTTGTTCTCGCGCACGATCGCGGTCAGGACCGGCACGGCCGTTATCGACAGGGCGATGCCCGCGAACAGCACGGTCGCGGCGGACGGGTCCCGGTCCATGCCCAGGTCGTGCAGCGGCCCCCGGAACAGCAGCGCGCCGCCGCACCCCACCGCCATCGGCACCACGAAGGAGGCCGCCGCCACGGTCAGCGTGGCGCGCGTCCGATCGCCGAGGATCTTCAGGTCCAGCTCGTATCCCACCGCGAACAGGAACACCACCAGCGAGATCTGCGAGAACCCGGTCAGCGCCGGTCCGATCGCCGCCGGGAACAGCGCGTCGTACGCGTCCGGGGCGAGGCTGCCGAGCAGGGACGGGCCCAGGGCGACGCCCGCGGCGAGCTGACCCACGATGTAGGGCTGCCCGAGCCGCCGGGCCAGCCCGCCGCCCGCGTGCGCGGCGACCAGGATCAGGGCCGAGGTGCCCACGAGGTGGGCGATCAACGCGTCGGGACTCAAGGTGCCTCCGCAGGGTTCCGGTGTCCGGCGCCGGACCCGGCCGGCCCCGCCGGCTTCCCAGGATGGGCGCGGTCCGGCGTCGCATCACAGGTCGTACACCGGCCCCGCCCGGGGCACGGGGCGCACGGCACGGGGGCCGCGTGCGTTCCGCCGCCCCGGTGTCCGCCGGGCGGGCCCCGCTGCGCGCGCGGGGCGCGGCCCGGCTCGGGCGTAGGGGCCGCGCGGGACGGCGTACGGGTCCGTGCGGGCAACGGGCGTACGGGTCCGTGCAAGCAGGGGGTGAAGCGCGGCCCGAGTGGTCAGGATGGAGGCATGGGATTCCAAGTCCACTCCGAGGCCGGCCGGCTCAGCCGCGTCATCCTGCACCGGCCCGATCTGGAGCTCAAAAGGCTCACCCCCAGCAACAAGGACGCCCTGCTCTTCGACGACGTGCTGTGGGTGCGCCGGGCGCGCGCCGAGCACGACGGGTTCGCCGACGTACTCCGCGACCGCGGGGTCGAGGTGCACCTCTTCGGCGACCTGCTCACCGACACCCTCGGCCTTCCGGAGGCCAGACGGCTCGTCCTGGACCGGGTCTTCGACGAGAAGGAGTACGGCGTACTGGCCACGGACCACCTCCGGGCCGCCTTCGAGACCCTCCCCGCCGCCGAACTCGCCGAGGCCCTGGTGGGCGGCATGACCAAACGCGAGTTCCTGGAGGCGCACCCCGAACCGACCTCCGTGCGCTTCCACGCGATGGAACTGGACGACTTCCTGCTCGGCCCGCTGCCCAACCACCTCTTCACCCGGGACACCTCGGCCTGGATCTACGACGGCGTCTCCATCAACGCCATGCGCTGGCCCGCCCGGCAGCGGGAGACGGTGCACTTCGAGGCGATCTACCGGCACCATCCGCTGTTCCGGGACGAGACCTTCCACCTCTGGTCCGAGGGCCAGGCCGACTACCCGTCCACCATCGAGGGCGGCGACGTCCTCGTCCTCGGCAACGGCGCCGTACTCATCGGCATGAGCGAGCGCACCACGCCCCAGGCCGTCGAGATGCTCGCCCTCAAGCTCTTCGAGGCGGGCTCGGCGCGCACCATCGTCGCCCTCGACCTCCCCAAGCGCCGGGCCTTCATGCACCTGGACACGGTGATGACGATGGTCGACGGCGACACCTTCACCCAGTACGCCGGCCTCGGCATGCTCCGCTCCTACACCATCGAACCGGGCGCGGGGGAGAAGGACCTCAAGGTCACCGACCACCCGCCCGAGCACATGCACCGCGCGATGGCCGCCGCCCTCGGCCTCGGCGAGATCCGGGTGCTGACCGCGACCCAGGACGTGCACGCCGCCGAGCGCGAGCAGTGGGACGACGGCTGCAACGTCCTGGCCGTCGAGCCGGGCGTCGTCATCGCCTACGAACGCAACGCCACCACCAACACCCACCTGCGCAAGCGGGGCATCGAGGTGATCGAGATCCCCGGCAGCGAACTGGGCCGGGGCCGGGGCGGCCCGCGCTGCATGAGCTGCCCGGTGGAACGCGCGCCCGTGTAGCCCGCGCACAACGGGAGCGCACAGAGAGCGCGTCGTATAGAAATTCGGAACCTCGTATATAGTTCCAGAAGTCCCTGTACCCGTCCGTACCTCTGGAGCGCCCTCATGGCGACAGTCCCGACCGCCCTCGCCGGCCGCCACTTCCTCAAGGAGCTGGATTTCACCGAGGAGGAGTTCCGCGGCCTGGTCGAGCTGGCCGCCGAGCTGAAGGCCGCCAAGCGGGCCGGGACCGAGACCCAGTACCTCCGCGGCAGGAACATCGCGCTGATCTTCGAGAAGACCTCGACGCGCACCCGCTGCGCGTTCGAGGTCGCCGCCGCCGACCAGGGCGCCTCCACGACGTACCTGGACCCCGCGGGCTCGCAGATCGGGCACAAGGAGTCCGTGAAGGACACCGCGCGGGTCCTCGGCCGGATGTACGACGGGATCGAGTACCGGGGCGACAGCCAGCAGAAGGTCGAGGAGCTGGCCGCCTTCTCCGGCGTCCCCGTCTTCAACGGCCTGACCGACGACTGGCACCCCACCCAGATGCTCGCCGACGTGCTCACCATGACCGAGCACAGCGACAAGCCGCTGAACGAGATCACCTTCGCCTACCTCGGCGACGCCCGCTTCAACATGGGCAACTCCTACCTCGTCACCGGCGCCCTGCTCGGCATGGACGTACGCATCGTCGCCCCCGAGTCCTACTGGCCCGCCCAGGAGATCGTCGACCGCGCGCGGCGGCTCGCCGGGACGAGCGGGGCGCGCATCACGCTCACCGAGACGGTGGAGGAGGGCGTGCGCGGCGCCGACTTCGTCCTCACCGATGTGTGGGTGTCGATGGGCGAGCCCAAGGAGGTCTGGGAGGAGCGGATCAAGGCCCTCGCGCCGTACTCCGTGACGATGGACGTCCTGCGCGCCACCGGCAACCCGGACGTCCGGTTCATGCACTGCCTGCCCGCCTTCCACGACCTGGGCACCAAGGTCGGCCAGGACATCTTCGAGACCCACGGCCTGGACTGCCTGGAGGTCACGGACGAGGTCTTCGAGTCCGCGCACTCGGTCGTCTTCGACGAGGCGGAGAACCGCCTGCACACCATCAAGGCCGTCCTCGTCGCCACCCTCGGCTGACCGGAACGCCCCCGCCCCGGCCGAGGCCCCACCTGGCCGAACCCCCCTATGCTGTCCGGCGGCCCGCGGAACCACCCCCTCCGCGCCCGCCGCCCGCGACCACCGTCGCGCCCCGCACCACCAGAAACGAGCACCCCCCCATGCCCGCTTCCCGCGTGAAGTCCCCCCACCTCCTCGTGGCCGAATCAGGCGCCGACCGCGAAGGCCACGGCCTGAAGCGCACGATGGGCCTCTTCCAGCTGGTCTGCTTCGGCGTCGGGGCGATCGTCGGCACCGGCATCTTCGTCGGCCTGTCCGACTCCGTCGCCGAGGCCGGTCCCGCCGTCGTCGTCTCCTTCGTGCTGGCCGCCGTGACCTGCGTGTTCACCGCGTTCGCCTTCGCCGAGCTGGGCGGCGCGATCCCGGTCTCCGGCTCCTCGTACTCCTTCGCCTACGCCGGACTCGGCGAGCGCACCGCGTTCCTCGTCGGCTGGTGCCTGCTCCTGGAGTACGGCGTGTCCGTCTCGGCGGTCGCCGTCGGCTGGAGCCAGTACGTCAACGAACTGCTCGACAGCGTCCTCGGCGTCCAGCTGCCGCAGGCACTGTCGGCGGGCCCGAGCGACGGCGGCGTGGTCAACCTGCCCGCGGTGATCGTCATCGCCCTGGCCTGCGTCCTGCTGATCCGGGGCGTACGGGAGAGCGCCGGCGCCACCGCCGCGATGGCCGTGCTGAAGCTGGCCGTCCTGCTCGCCTTCTGCGGCATCGGCTTCGTCGCCTTCGAGGACGGCAACCTCACCCCGTTCTCCCCGGCCGGTCTCGGAGGCATCGGCGCCGGCACCACGGCGGCGTTCTTCTCGTACATCGGCTTCGACGCGATCACCACCGCCGGCGAGGAGGCCAAGAACCCGCGCCGGGACATCCCCGTGGCGATCCTGGTCTGCATCGGCCTGGTCACCCTGCTCTACTGCGCGGTCGCCGTCGCCGCGATCGGCGCCGTCGGCGCGGACACCGTCGGCGGCCGGCCCGCCGCCCTGTCGTACGTCGTCGACGAGGTCACCGGCTCCACCGTCGGCGGCGGCGTGGTCGCCTTCGGCGCGGTCGTCGCCATCGCCTCGGTGGTGCTCGCCGTGATGTACGGCCAGACCCGCATCCTGATGTCGATGTCCCGGGACGGCCTGATCCCGCGGGTCTTCGAGAAGGTCTCCCCGCGCACCGCCACGCCGGTCGCCGGCACCCTGATCGTCGGCGTCGTCTTCGCGCTCCCGGCCGCCTTCGCGCCACTGGACGCGGTGGTCAACCTGTGCACCATCGGCACCCTGGCCACGATGGCCGCCGTCAACGTCGCGGTGATCGCCCTGCGCCGCCGCGAACCGGACCTCGCCCGCACTTTCCGCGTGCCGCTCTACCCGGTCATGCCGGTGCTCGGCGTCGGCTTCTGCCTCTACCTGATGTACGAGACGGGCGGGACGACCTGGCTCCAGTTCGCCGTCTTCCTCGCGGTGGGCCTGCTGGTGTACTCCGCCTACGGGCGCCGGCACTCCCGGCTGGCCCAGGCCGCCGTCACTGCTGCGGACGACGCTGGGCGGGGACCGCGGGGAGCCTGAACCAGACGGCCTTGCCGGACCCGGTGGGCCGGTGACCGCAGGACGAGCTGAGGGCGCGGATCAGGAGCAGACCGCGCCCTCCTTCCTGCCACGGGTCGGGCGGCTCCACGTCCGTGCGGGTCAGGTCGGCGGGCGGCGCCGGGTCCGGATCGTGCACCTCGACCTGGCAGCCGGTCGGCATCAGCTCCACCACCAGCTCGATCGGCGTCTCGCCGGAGGTGTGCTCGACGGCGTTGGCGACCAGCTCGGCCGTGAGCAGCTCGGCGGTGTCGCCGTCGGCCGTGTGCTCCAGCTCGGTCAGCGCGTTGCGGACCAGGGCACGCGCCACCGGCACGGCCGCGGCGGAGTGCGGCAGCGCGATGCGCCAGGAGGCGGGGGCGTGTGGGTGATCGTGCACGGTTGGTCCGTTTCATGGGCAGGGGGGTCCTGTCCGCTTTCAACCGTATGAATGGTACGGCGTCCCCCGGCAGAGACCTTGGACGGGCACCCCCGGGACCTTCGACCCGTTCCCGCGTACTCGTGACGATGGTCACGGATCGGTGACAGCTTCGAAGGGCATCCGGCCGCAGCACACCGAACCCGCTGAGTGAGGCCGCCCGACACGAGTCCCTTCACCGGCTCCGCCGCCCCCGCCGCCGACAATCGCCACCCGCGCGTCTCCGTCACCGACGGCGTCGCCACCGTCACCCTCGCCCGCCCCCGAGAAGCCCAACGCGCTCACCTTCCGAGTCCTACGCCGACCTGCGCGACCTCCGCGCCGCTGGTTCCACCCCCGGCCCAGCAGGTCGTCGCCGGCGCGCGGCCGGAGTGCGGGCGGTCGTACCAGACGCCGTACGCCGACCGGATCCGGCCCGAGGCGGGCGGTCCCGGTGATCACGGTCGGGGCGATCTCCTCCTGGGACGACGTCAACTCCCCCGGCGCCGGCCGTACCGGCGCCCCCGGACCCCGGCTCACCCTGCGCGCCCCGGGTCAGGACACGTAGTCCCACGCCTCGCACATCGGGCGCAGCCGCTTGGGGACCTCGTCGGCGCCGGGCAGCACCCGCCCCGGCTGCACGGTGCCGGTGCGGATGTTCTCCCGCCAGTCGCCGAGCCCCCGCACCAGCTCGCCGCCGCTCTTCTCGCCGTACGTGAGCATGGCGGGCGCGTAGTCGACGCCGAGGTGGGCGCACAGGCGGCGCATCGCGCGCTCGGGGTCGCCCGTGATGTCCTCGTAGCGCACGGTGAAGCCGTCGGCGTCCGCCGCGCGGGCCTCCTCGACGGCCGTCATATAGCGCAGCACCTCGGTGACGGCCAGGTCGTAGGGCCGCTTCTCCGGGTCGGTCTCGTGCCAGGAGCGGGCGATCGACTCGGGGTGGCGGAGCAGGAAGACGAAGCGGGCGTCGGGCCAGCAGTCCTTGAGGCGCTCGTACATGTACACGTTGGCCGGGGTCTTCTCGACCACGAAGTCCTTGCCGGAGCGGGTCAGTTCGCGGTGCAGGACGCGGTCCCACAGGAGGTGCTCCAGGTCCCCGCGCTCCAGCCCGAGGGCCTTCATCGAGCGCTGCGAGAACCAGTTGGCGCAGGTCACCTCCAGCCGTCCGATGTGCAGTTCGTGCGGGGCGTGCAGACGCGGATGGGCGCCCAGCATCATGCGCAGCAGCGTGGAGCCGGACCGGATGGAGGAGATGATGAACACGGGCCGCCGCAGCAGCCGTTCGGTGGTCAGTTCCCCGTCCGACGGACATCGGTACGGGGCCGCCGCGCGCTCGGCCGGTTTCGGCTCGGCGGCTTTCCTCCCCTTCGCCGCGCCGGGGGCTCTCCGTACCTGGAGGCCGGTGGTGACGGTCAGGGCCCGGTTCAGCGTGCGCGTGAGACTCATGCGTCCGCACGGTAGGGGCCGAACCTGAGAAGAGGGTCTGAGGAGGCTGAGGGTTCCCTGACGGGAGTGCAATGTGACGCGGCTCACGTGGCGGGTGGTGCCGTCGCGAACTCCGCGCCGGCGTCCCGCAGCCGCTCGTGCAGCGCCCGGAAGACCGCCGACGAACGGGTCCCGGGCCAGTCCCCGGGCAGCAGCCGGGCGGGCAGGCCGGGGTCGGTGTAGGGGAGGTGGCGCCAGGAGTCCAGGGCGAGCAGGTAGTCCCGGTACGCCTCCTCGGGCGGGGTGTCGGACCGGCCCTCCCAGGCGCGCAGGACGCGCGCGTGCCGGTCGAGGAACGCCTCGTGCTCCTCGGCGATCGCCGCCAGGTCCCACCAGCGGGCCACCGCCTCGGCGGTCGGTGCGAAGCCCAGGTGCTCCCCGCGGAAGAAGTCCACGTAGGCGTCCAGGCCCAGGCGGCCCAGTGTGTGCCGGGTCTCCTCGTGGAGCCGGGCCGGGGCGATCCACACGCCGGGCACCGCCGTGCCGAAGCCGAGTCCGGCCAGCCGGGAGCGCAGGACGTGCCGCTTCTGCCGCTCCGACTCCGGCACCGAGAACACGGCGAGCACCCAGCCCTCGTCCTCGTAGGGGGCCGCCGCGTAGACGCGCCGGTCACCGACGTCCAGCAACTGCCGTGCCTCGTCCGAGAGTTCGTAGCCCGCCGCGCCCCCGGCGGTGCGGGCCGGCAGCAGCAGTCCGCGCCGCTTCAGCCGGGACACCGACGAGCGCACGGACGGCGCGTCCACGCCGACCGCGGCCAGCAGCCGGATCAGCTCGGCGACCGGCACCGGGCCCGGCACGAAGCGGCCGTACGCGCCGTAGAGCGTGACGATCAGGGATCTCGGGGCGTGCTGCGCGTGCTGGTCGGACACATTGATCATCTTATGTCGCAGGGGTTACGCCCGGTCGCCCCGGGGACGACCGGGCGGGGTCGGCAGCCGGTAGCGCTGGAGCCTCCCGGTCGCCGTGCGCGGCAGCGCGTCCAGGAGCACGATCTCGCGCGGACACCTGTACGGCGCCGCCCCCCCGTCGGCATCGGCGCCCTCACAAGCGCCCCGTGCCGGACGCGATCGTCGACGGCTGGCTGCGCCCCCTGCGCACCGACCCGGCGATCCGGCGATGCGGCGCGACTTCCGGCGCCACCACACCCACGTCCGCCGCGACGAACTCCTCGAAGCCGCCCAGGGCCTGCGCCGCTTCGACCGGCCCGCGCTGCTCGTCCGGGCCGCCGAGGACCTGATGACGCCCCGCGCCCACGGCCGCCGCAGCGCCGAACTCCTCCCGCAGGGGCGCCTCGTGGAGATCGAGGACACCCGCACCCTGATCCCCGGGGACCAGCCGGAACTCCTCGCCACCCTCCTGCGGGAGTTCATCGCCGAGGCGGGCTGAGCCACCCGAAAAGCAGTCGCGCCGAGCGGCCCCCGCCCGCAGACTCATGGACGTGGAACGCCTCACGGAGATCGCGGAACGCCTGACCGAGGCCGGCGGGGTCACCGCCGTCCTGCTGGGCGGCAGCCGGGCCACGGGCACCCACCACCCCGGCTCCGACCACGACCTCGGCCTGTACTACCGCCCACCCCTGGACACCACCGCCCTGCGCCGCCTCGCCGCCGAACTGACCGGCGGGCCGGTCGAGGTCACGGAGCCGGGCGGCTGGGGCCCGTGGGTGGACGGCGGCGCCTGGCTGACCGTCGACGGCCACCGCGTCGACTGGATCTACCGCGACCTGGACCGCGTCCACCGCGTCTGGCGCGAGTGCCGCGAGGGCCGCTTCGAGGTCGGCACCCAGCCCGGCCACCCCCTGGGCGTGTACTCCCACGCGTACGCCGGCGAGGTGGCCGTCGGCCGCGTACTCGCCGACCCTGGCGGCGAACTGACCGCCCTGCGCGACGAGACCCGGCACTACCCGGAGCCGCTGCGCACCGCGCTGATCGACAACGCCCGCTGGGAGGCGCCGTTCATCCTGGCCGGTGCCCGCAAGGGCGCGGCGCGCGGCGACGCCTTCTACGTCTCCGGCTGCCTCTTCCGCGCGGTCGGCCTCCTCACCCACGCCCTCCACGCCCACGCCCGCCGCTGGGTACTGAACGAGAAGGGCGCGGTCCGGTCGGCCGCCGAACTCCCCTACGCCCCGCCCGACTTCGCCAACCGCGCCCACACCCTGTTCGCGCTGCCGGGCACGTCCCCGCACGCCCTGTCCACCGCGCTGGACGCCGCCGACGCACTGACCGAGGAGACCCTGCGTGTCGTCGTCACTCCCTGAACGCCCCGAACACCCCGAACACCCTGAACGCCCCGAACGCCCTGAAGTCCGTGACGGAGGCGGGCCGGGCGCCCGCTTCCTCGGCATCACCGAGCTGGCCGGCACCCCGGCCCCGACCGTGGCCGTCGTCATCGACGTCATGCGCGCGTATACGGTGGCGGCCTGGGCCTTCGCGCGGGGCGCGGAGCGAATCGTCCTCGCCGAGTCCCTGGACGCCGCCCTCGCCCTCAAGGCGGGCCACCCGGACTGGGTGACCCTCAAGGACGGCCCGCCCGCACCCGGCTTCGACGCCGTCAACTCGCCCGGCCTGCTGCGCTCCGCCGACCTCGGCGGCCGCACCGTCGTCCAGAAGACCACCGCCGGCACGGTCGGCGCCCTCGCGGTCAAGGACGCGTCGCTCGTCCTGTGCGCCGCCTTCGTGGTCGCGGAGGCGACGGCCCGGCACCTGCGCGCCCTCGGCCGCGCCGACGCCACGTTCGTGGTCACCGGCGGGAACGGCCGCGCCGAGGAGGACCTGGCCTGCGCGCAGTACATCGCCCGCCGGGTCACCGAGCCCGACGCCGACGCCAGCCCGTACCTCCACCGCGCCGCCACCTCCCGTGCCGCCGCCGAACTGACGGAGGGCGTCCGCGCGGGGGCCCACCCCGACGACGTCACCCTCTGCCTCGAACTCGACCGGTTCCCGTACGCGATGGCGGCCACCCAGGAGGACGGCCTCATGGTCCTCCGCCCCCACCCCGCGCCGGACTCGCCACCGAAGGGGTGACGGTCACCGCCACCGGCCCGCCCGCCCGGTACCAGTGGAACCCCCCATTGCGCATCCCAACCGATCGGGAGGTCCCCCCATGCCCGTACGCTCCGCGATCCTCGCCACCGCGACCGCCGCCGGCGCCGCCCTGCTCCTGGCCACCGCCCCCGCAGCCCCCGCAGCGACCGCCGTGCCCACGCTCGACACCCACCTCGTCACCGAGTCGGTGACCATCGACCCGACCGGCCGCATCGCCGCCGACGGCACCCTCACCCTCTCCGGAACCTACCGCTGCGCCCCCAGCACCGGCGCCGTCTTCGTCAGCTCCTCCGTGAGCCAGAGCGACCCCTCCGTCCGGTACGGCGTCGGCGGCACCCGCGCCGTGTGCGACGGCCTGGAGCACCGCTGGGTCAACACCGGCACCCCCTCCGACAACGCCCTCAAGCCCGGCGCGGCCCGTGCCGAGGCCACGCTGATGGAACTGCGCTCGGCGGGCATCATCCCGCTCCCCACCTTCCACGCCCGCCACGCCCAGGACGTCACCCTCGCGGAGGGCTGAGCACCGAAGCGGCCGGGCCCCGCACCGATGTCCGTACGACGGTGCGGGGCCCGGCATCGCACATGCCCTCGGCGGCGCCGTAGAGCCGCGCGGGACCAGCGACGGGTGTGTCCACCGGCCGCGACACCGCCTCCTGCCCCGCGATCACCTCGAACAGCGCGTGCGCGACCTGGGCGCCGAACCCGTGGACGTCGTGGCTCATCGCCGGCAGCGCCGGCCGGGTCAGCCGGCACAGCTGAGAGTCGTCCCAGGCGAGCAGCGGCAGCTCGGCCGGCACCGAGATCCCCGTCTCGGCGGCCACCGAGCCGCGCAGGGCGAGCGCGCCCTTGCGGTGCTGTGGTCGAGCCCGCTCGAACGGGGCGTTCCTGTACCGGTTCAGCTGGGCCTCTGCCGGCCGGGCCCCGGCCGACCGCCCATACCCGTACCCGAGCCCGTAATCCCCGTCCCCGCCCGGCCGCTCGCCCCCGTCCGCTGCGCCCGGAGCTGGCTGTGCCGCTGCTGCGGCAGGGACACCGACTCGGCGGCCGCCGCTCCGCCGGCCCCCGCCGTCCCGTCCGCCGCCGTGGCCGCCTCGCGCTGCCGATGACGCGGCACCGCACGCCGGGGCGGCCTGGTGAGGGTGATCTGGCGGACGATCTGCTGGAAGCACACCAGCGAGGCCAGCCCCGGCAGGGCCGCCGCCGCGCCGTCGCTGACGGTCTTCGGCGCCTCCGCGATGCACAGCAGCATGGCGATCGCCGAGAAGAGCAGGACCACGGCCCAGGAGTGCACCGCGCGCCGCTGGTGCAGCGCGGCCCGCAGTACGGCCAGCGAGGCCACCAGCCAGGGCCCGTACACCAGCAGCGGCCACCAGGACACGATGCTGCCACGGGTACGGGCGACCGCCGCGAGCCGCAGCGGCTCGTACGCCACCATGCCGCCGAACAGGCTCACAGAGGCCGCGATGACCGCGGCGAGCGCCGCGACGAAGAGGCTCGCGGCACGCAGCCGGCTCACCTTCCTGCGGACCTTGCGGTGACTCGTAGGGGCCGACTCCCTGATCGGGGGCAGCTCGGCGGTGATCTCCTGGAGGTTGCTGAGCGGGGTGCCCGGGGCCGGGGCGAACGGCGCGCTGTCCGGGCCGGGCGGGACGATGTGCTGCTGTGCCACGGCGTCCTGGAGCAGGAACGCGAGTTCTTCGGCGGGGTCCCAGCCGGGGTCGGGCGGGACGAGGGTTTCCTGGAAGGCGGGTTCGGGCGCCCGGTGCCGGCCGCCGCCGGGGGCACGGAACGACCCTTCGCCGTAGGGCATGTGTGGATGACTGTGTTCTTCGTACACGACGTCCGGGTCACTCCGCCCGGCTGTACGGCAGGGCCCCCTGGGACCGGCCCCACCGCTCGGCGAGGCCGATCTCGAGCTCGGTCATCACATCCAGGAAGCGCTGCAGAACGGGCTCGGTGACCCGGAGCGGAACGGGGAGTCCGGCTCTGGTCAAGGTTCCCTCACTCGGTGACGGGCTGTGATTTCTTCCGGGCCGGTACGTATACGGGCCAAGCGCCACCAATTCCCCGTGTTCCTCGGTCATATCCGAAGTAACGTCTGCCTACTCCTTCGGATGCGCGGCAGTTGGGTGAACGATTTCTGCGATACTTACATACTTACCCCATCCCGAATTCACACCGACCCGGCGGACGGCGTTTTATCTGATCACCTTTTGCCGCGGGGCAGCGCCTGCACCAGCAGGGCCAGAACGGCGGCGACCGAGACCAGGAGGTCGAGCCCCAGGCCGAAGGCGTGGGTGTACGCCGACGCGTCGGGCCGCTCGCCGAGCGCGCCGTAGAAGATCACGCCGATCACCGCGACCCCGACCGAGTTGCCGATCTGCATGCCGGTGCTGAGCACGCCGGACGCCGAGCCCGCGTACTGCGGACCGACCCGCGCCAGCACCGTGGCGGCGAGCGGCGCGACCGCGAGGCCCATGCCGGCCCCGTCGACCACCAGACCGGGGACGAGCCAGGCGGCGTGCCCGCCCGCGCCCAGCTGCTCCGCGGTGACGCCGAGGACCACCAGGCCCGCGACCACGAGCAGCGCGCCGAGGGCGACCACCTGGCGGCCGAGGCGTCCGGCGAACGCGGTGGCGTTCATCGAGGTGTACAGGTAACCGGCGCCGATGGCGGCGAAGAGCAGGCCCGACTCCAGGGCGCTGAGGCCCCGTCCGGCCTGGAGGTACAGGGCGAGCACCAGGAAGAAGGACGCCTGGCCCATCCAGAAGACCAGTTGGCAGGCGAGCCCGACGGCGAAGGCGCGGTCCCGGAACAGGGCGAGGTCCACCAGCGGCGAGCCGCCCCGCGCGGCGAAGGACCGCTCGACGGCCACGAACACGCCCATCAGTACGGCGAACGCGCCGAAGCACCCCCAGATCCACCAGGGCCAGCCCGCCTCCCGGCCCTCGATCAGCGGAAACACCAGGGCGACCAGCGCGAGCGTCACGACGGGGATGCCGAGGAGGTCCAGCTTCGGCCGCCCCGCCGCCCGCACCTCGGGCACCACCTTCACCGTCAGCCCCATGATGAGCAGGCAGATCGGCAGATTGACCAGGAAGCAGGAGCGCCAGCCCAGACCGGCGATGTCGGCCTCGATGAGCAGACCCCCGATGAGCTGCCCGAACACCGCCGCGAGCCCCATGACCAGGCCGTACCCCGTGAACACCCTCGCGCGCGCCGCGCCGGTGAAGACCGTGCCCAGCAGGGCCAGCACCTGGGGCGCGAGCATCGCCGCGGCGAGTCCCTGGAGGACGCGGGAGAAGACCAGGAACCCGCCGCTCTGCGCGACGCCGCACAGCAGCGAGGCGACGGTGAACAGTCCGAGGCCCACGAGAAACATCGTGCGGCGCCCGTACAGATCGCCCAGTCGCCCGCCGGTGATCAGCCCGACGCCGTAGGCCAGTCCGAATCCGGCGACCACCCATTCGACGGCGGAGGCGCTCGCGCCCACGTCGGACTGGAGCGAGGGAATGGCGACATTCACGATGAAGAAATCGAGGGTGGTGACGAAGACACCGGCCAGCACGGTCGGCAGGACCAGCCGGTGCGGCACGGGCGGTGACGGCGCGGCGGTCCCGCGCTCGACGTCTACGGTCATGATAAGGAGTCCCCCACAGGGCGAGAGAGCGAACAGGTTCGCGTACCGCCCCAGCCTGCCTTTCGAGGAAAAAGGCGCGCCATTACCTGCCAGGTAATGGCGTGCGAACCGCGCACATTCCGCCCCACCGAATTCCAGTGCGGAATCAGTGGGACGGGGGCCGGGCCCCCGGCGCGGACAGCACCCGCAGCCCGGCCACGCTCTGGAGCGCCATCGCACCGGCCGCCACGACGGCGACCGCGAACCCGCCCCCGGCCCCGAACGCGTCGACCGCCCAGCCGGAGACCGCCGCCGCGCCCGCCGACCCCGCCGCACTGGCGGAGCCGAGCCAGGCGAAGGTCCGGGTCAGGACGGACGGGGGCACCGCCGTCTCGGCGAGTACGGAGCACAGGACGAGGAGCGGCTGGATCGCGCCCCCGGTCAGCACCACGACCGCCCCGAGCCCGGCCGGCGACCCGACCGCGAGCAGCGCACCCGAGCCGACCGCCAACACGGAGCAGCCGGCGAGCAGTTGGACCGGGGGAGCCGCACCCCACCGCCGCAGCCCGTACAGCCACCCGACCACCAGCCCGCTGCAACTCGACACCACGAGGACCGGTGCCGCCGCCCCCGGCGCGTGCTGCTCGACGGCGAACGCGGTCACCGACACCTGCATGGCCCCGAAGAACACCCCGAGCGCGAGATTGAGCCCGACCAGGACGAGGACGGCCCCGCGCAGCACCGACCCCCGGTCCCTACGGCCGTCCCCCGCACCGCCGCCGCCCGGCGGGGGCGCGCTGCCGCGCCGGGCCGCGAGCACGAGGCCGCCGGTCACCGTCAGGGCACCGGCCAGTACCGTACCGGCCACCGGATGCCCGCCCGCGGCGAGCGCGCTCACCAGCGCCGGGCCCACGAGGAACCCCACGGCGTTGGCGACCGACTCCAGCGCGAAGGCGGTCGGCAGTTCCGCCGCCCGGCCGGGCCGCAGCAGCGCCACCCAGCGGGCGGCGGACATCGCGCTGAGCAGCGGCAGACTGGCCCCGACCAGGGCCCCGCCCGCGACCAGCAGGGCCACGGACGCACCGGCACGGACCAGGCCGATCAGCCCGGCCACCGCCGCCCCGTGGACGCACAGCGCGGGCGGCAGCACCCGTGTCTGCCCGAACCGGTCGACGAGACGCGCCAGTTGGGGCGCGACGAGCGCGTCGGTCACCGCGAACCCGCCGCTGACGAGCCCGGCGGCGGCGAAGGAGCCGGTGCCCTCGTGGACGAGCCAGACGATGCTGAGGCCGGTCATCGCGATGCCGAGGCGACCGAGCGAGGCGGGGAGGAAGAAGGCCGCGGCACCCGGAGTCCGCAGCAGGGAACGGTAGTTCGCCGAAGGCACGGCGATACCCTTTCACCGCCCGGCGGGACGGCGTACCGACCGTGGTCGTCGCCGCCTGGAACCGTCCAGTTCTGGCACGGGAGGTGAAACCCCGGGAACCCTGGGACCGCCCAGGCTCCCCACCCCGTACCGACTCCATCACCGGGCGGAAAGACGTGAGTGGTGATGGACACCCATTCTCACCCCGTTCCCACCACGAGGGCCAGGGTGTGTCATGGGAAGCATGACAACCGAGTTGCGCACGCCGTCGGTGGACGAGCTGGGCGGGGCCGTGGCCGTGCTGCGGGAGTGGCAGGACGACGGAACTCCCCCGCACCTGCACCCGGGCGACCTGGGCTGGTTCTGGCGGGCGGGCGCGCGGGCCACCGCCGCCGCGGTCCGGACCTGGCGCCGCGACGGAAGGACCCTCGCCGTCGGCCTCCTGGACGGCCCGAGCCTGCTCCGCCTGGCGATCGCACCGGACGCCCGCCGGGACGAGGAACTGGCCCACCGGATCCTCGCGGACCTGACCGACCCGCGCGCCGGGGTCCTCCCCGAAGGCCCGGCCACCCTCGAAGCCCCGACGGACACGCTGCTCCACGACCGGCTGCACGCGCACGATTGGCCCGAGGACGAGCCCTGGACCCCCCTGAGCCGGGACCTCACGGGCCCCGTCACCACCCCTCCCGGCCCGCGCGTCGAGGCCGTGGACGCCTCCCGGGCCCACGTGTTCGTCGCCGTCCACCGGGCGGCGTTCAAGGGGTCGCGGACCACGGAGGACGGCTGGCACGCGATGGCCGCCGGACCGGCGTACGCCGACGCCCGCTGCCTGGTGGCGTACGACGACCACGGCACTGCGGTGGCGGCGGCGGTGGTCTGGTCGGCGGGCCCCGGCAGGCCCGGCCTGCTCGAACCGCTGGGCGTCCACCGCGACCACCACCGCCACGGCTACGGCCGGGCACTCACCCTCGCAGCCGCGGCCACCCTCCGGGACCTGGGCGCGTCCTCCGCGACCGTGATCACCCCCAGCGCCAACACGGCCGCCGTCGCCACGTACCTGTCGGCCGGCTTCCACCGCCACCCCGAGACCCACGACCACCGACGCCCCGCCTCCGACGGCGGCTCATGACGGCTCCCCGTCGCCGGTTCACCGTCCACCACCACCGACCAGTTCGGCCCGCACGGTCTTGCCGCTGGGCGGAAAGGGCAGGGTCTCCCACCGCTGGGCGAGCGCGTCGACGAGCGCGAGGCCGCGCCCGTGATCGAGCAGCGCGGCGTCGACTCCGCCAGGACCCCGCACGGGCCACTTGTCCCCCCGCGCGTCCGTGACGTCGATGCGCAGACGGCCGCCCGGCGAGACGGCGGCGTCGAAGACGAGCGTCAGCCGAAAACTGCGGCCGGGCAGCCGCCCGTGCAGTACGGCGTTGGCCGCCAGTTCCGCGACGACGATCTCGGCACGTTCCGTCAGCTCCGACGGGGCGCCCCAGGCGCGCAGTTGGCCGACGGCAAGCAGCCGGGCGAGCCGTGCGCCGCGCCGGGTGGAGGAGAGCAGTTGCGTCAACGTGCAGGGGGAGTCGACGCGTGGGGGAGCGGGTCGGTTCATGCGGCCAGCGTGCCGCGCCGCGAGACCCCGCCGCGAGCACCGGACCCCGTACACGGAGTCAGCGTACGGGCACGGAGAGTGGACAGTACGCGCGCCCGCCCATCACGCTGAGTGCCGCAAGCGCGGTTGGTCAGAGGGACGGACCGGAAGAGAGGAGCGGCGGATGGAAATGGTCGAGGGGGACGCGGCCACGGGCGTCGGAGAACCCCACCCGTCGGACAGTCTGCGCACGTTCGGCGCGGTCGTCCAGGCGTTACGCGAGCACGCGGGGCTCAGCCGGACCGAACTCGCCGCCGCCGTCCAGTACTCCAGGCACACGGTGGAGTCCGTCGAGCTGGGCCGCCGCATGCCGGACGCGGCCCTCATCGACCGTGCGGAGGAGGCCCTCGGCAACACCGGCGCCCTGCGCAAGGCCGCCCGCCACCTCACCCGGGGCGAGGTCGGCCTCGCGGCCTGGTTCCGCCAGTGGGCCAGGCTGGAGCGGGACGCGGTGAGCCTGTGCACGTACGAGTGCCGGCTGGTGCCGGGGTTGTTGCAGTCGGAGGCGTATGCGCGGGTGTTCGACAACAGCATCCCGTTGCTGACCGACGAACAGACGGAGGCGCAGCTCACCGCGCGGATGGAGCGACAGAGGATGCTGACGGAGCGCCCCACGGTGCCCTTCAGCTTCATCGTCGAGGAGTCGGTGTTCCGCCGCAGGCTGGGAGGAGCGGAGGCGCAGGCGAGCTTGCTGGGTCACGTACTCGACCTCACGGCGCCGCGTAACGTCACGCTCCAGGTGGTGCCGCTGGTGCTGGAGTTCCATAGCTGCCTGGACGGGCCGATTCAGTTGCTGGAGACTCCCGACGGCCGTCGACTCGGATACTCCGAAGGGCAGCAGAACGGACGGCTGATCTCCGATCGGAAAGAGACGAGTCTGCTCTGCCGCCGCTATGAAACACTGCGCTCGCAGGCCCTGAACCCCAAGGAATCCAGGGACTTGCTTGAGCGATTGCGAGGAGAGCTATGAGCAGCGGTACGACGGAACTCGCCTGGTTCAAGTCCAGTTACAGCGGCACGCAGGGCGACAGCTGCGTGGAGATCGCGGTCGCCGAGCAGGCCGTCCACGTGCGGGATTCCAAGGACGTGACCCGCCCATCCTTCGCCGTGGGCCGTGGCGGCTGGGTCCCGTTCGTGAGGTTCGCGTCTTGGCTTCCCGAGGCGTAGGGCTATGGGCGACGACATGAGGGAACTCGCCTGGTTCAAGTCGAGCTACAGCGGTACGCAGGGCGATGACTGCCTGGAGATCACGGTCGCCGAACAGGCCATCCACATACGGGACTCCAAGGACCTGACCCGCCCGCCCTTCACCGTGGGCGGCGCCAGCTGGACCCCCTTCGTACGGTTCGCGGCGGGGCTCTCGGAGGGCTGACGCGAGGCGAATCTGTGAGAGCGCTCCCACGCTGACCAGCGGGGGGCGCTCTCGTGTGTGCGCGATGTATTGACAACCCATTACGGGCACTTTACTTTCCGGTCACCTGAGAGCGCTCTCAGAAAGCTCCGCAGCTTCGCCGCACCGCAGTTCTCTCCACTCTCCCCACGACGGACGACACGAGGTGCCCCCATGCGAACCATCAGACCCCGGCCCGCCGCCGCGGTGGTCCTGGCCGCCGCACTGGCGACCGTGGGCCTCGGCCCGGCCGCGACCCCGGCGGCTGCCGCCACCATCCCCGTAGGAGCCGGGAGCTACTCCGACACCCGGCCCGCGGGCACGACCGGCCCCACGACCAACACCGGTGCTCCGGTCACGCCGAAGCTCACACCGGCCGCCAAGGGCAAGCCGGTCCCGACCAACGACTGGTGGTCCTCCCTCGCCTTCCAGCGCTACGGCGACAACCCGTACTCCACGCCCATGTACGGCCACCCCCTCACCTACCAGGCCGTCTCCGGCGGACTGGAGGTCGGCTACCCGACCAGCCCCGCCGTCGTCGGCGACGGCCGCCAGTACGAGTACGCGCACAAGCGGGACCTCACCCTCGGCCTGAGCGGTCTCAACTCGGCCGACACCAAGGCCGATTCCTGGTCCGACTGGACGGTCACCCCGTACTGGTCCGACGGCGCCCGCACCCTGCGGACCACCATCGGCCACGGCCTGCCCTTCGTCTACGCCCAGGGCACCGGCGGCAACGCCCAGATCACCACCGCGGGCACACCGACCGTCTTCTCCGACCAGGGCAACGTCCTCGGCATCACCGTCGGCGGACACCACTACGCCCTCTTCGCGCCGACCGGCACGGACTGGAACGTCTCCGGCACCACGATCTCCACGCCCCTCGGCGGCAAGGACTACTTCTCCCTCGCCGTACTGCCCTCCACCGACGCCCTCGCCACCTTCCGCAAGTACGCCTTCAGCTTCGTCACCGGTTCGCAGGTCGACTGGAGCGCGTCCGGCGGCACGGTCGGCGCCACGTACCGGCTGACCACCGAGGCCAAGGAGGGCACCGAACGCGGCACCCTCCAGGCCCTCTACCGCCACCAGTGGCTGCACACCACCGACGCCCTCACGCCGTACACCTACGTCTCCCCGCGCGGCACGATGAAGGTCAGGGAGAGCGCCTCCTTCACCACCAGTCAGAAGGCCGCCCCCGTCCTGCCCGGACTGCCGAGGACGAGCGCGGTGGACGCCTCCCGCCTGCGCACCTACCTCGCCGAGGTGGCCAACGCCTCCGACCCCTTCTCCGGAGCGGCGGACACGTACTGGACGGGCAAGGCGCTCGGCAAGCTCGCCCAACTGGTCCCGCTCGCCGACCAGATCGGCGAGATCGCGACCCGCGACAAACTCGTCGGCCTGCTCAAGGGCCGCCTCCAGGACTGGTTCACCGCGGGCGGCGCGAACGAGTTCTCGTACGACAAGGACTGGAAGACCCTCATCGGCTACCCCGCCTCCTACGGCAGCGACACCGAGCTGAACGACCACCACTTCCACTACGGCTACTACGTCTACGCCGCCGCGATCGTCGCCCAGTACGACACCGCCTGGGCCGCCGACTCCGCCTGGGGCGGCATGGTCAAGACCCTGATCCGCGACACCGCCAACCCCAGCCGCACCGACGGCTCCTTCCCGTTCCTGCGCGGCTTCGACGTGTACGCGGGGCACAGCTGGGCCTCCGGCCACCAGGGCTTCGCCGCCGGCAACAACCAGGAGTCCTCCTCGGAGTCCACCAACCTCAGCGCGGCGCTGGTCCTCTGGGGCTCGGCCACCGGCAACACCGAGCTGCGCGACCTCGGCAGCTATCTCCTCGCCACCGAGAGCGAGGCCATCGCCCAGTACTGGTTCGACGCCGACCAGCAGGTCTTCCCCGGCTCCTTCCACCATGACACGGTCGGCATGGTGTGGGGCAGCGGCGGCGCGTACGCCACCTGGTGGACCGCCAACCCCGAGGAGATCCACGGCATCAACGTCCTGCCGGTGACCGCGGGCGGTTCCCTCCACCTGTCCGGCCACAAGGACGCGATACGCCGCAACCTCGCCGAGATGGAACGCGAGAACGGCGGCCCCGCCGTCGAATGGCGCGACATCCTCTGGGAGTTCCAGTCCCTGGCCGACCCGGCCGCCGCGAAGGCCAAGTGGGACGCGGGCAACGCCGGTTACGGTCCGGAGCAGGGCGAGTCCAGGGCCCACACGTACCACTGGCTGACCACCCTGGACGCGCTCGGCGCCCCCGACACCTCGGTCACCGGCGACCTGCCGACCTCCGCGGTGTTCGCCAAGAACGGCACCCGGACCTACGCCGCCCACAACTACGGCGCCACGGCCCGCACGGTCACCTTCTCCGACGGCAAGACGCTCACCGTGCCCGCGCGTTCCACCGCGACCGGCACCGGTACCGGCGGTGACCCCGGCGGCCCCGACCCCGAGCCGTCCACCGGCAACACCTTCCGCCTGCGCACCGGCGGCGCCCTGACCACGGCCACCGGCGTCGCCGCCGGCAGTGACACGGTGCCGTCGGCGGAGGGCCGCAACCACGACGGCACCCCCAACCGGCCCCTCGTCTACGAGGCCAAGGGCGTCAACGCCACCGTCAAGTCCGGTACGGCCACCGCCTTCCGCCTCCCGGTGGACGCCGGCACCGGGGTGGGCCTCGGCCAGCAGGCCCGCGTCAGCTACGACCTCACCGGCGACGGCACCTTCGACCGCACCGAGACCTACCAGTACTTCGCGAGCGACCCGGTCCCGGGCTGGGAGGAGTACAACCAGTCCCGCGGCCTCAAGACCGCGACCGGCACCCTCGGCAACCTGCGCGGGGGGACGGTACGACTGGAGGTCTGGAGCGCGATCGGCAACGCGACCGCGCAACTGCGTACGGGCGGCGACACGTCCGTACTGGTCATCCCCTACGAGTGAGGCGGGCGCGGGGGTGCGGGGCCACGGCCGCCCCGCACCCCCCGCTCTCAGGCGGACTCCCGGCGCACGAGCGTCGTCGGGGTGATCACGGAAGCGGGCACCCCACCCTCCGCCCCGCCTTCCACTCCACCCTGCGCCTCACTCGGGTCGAGCAGCCGCATCAGCAGCTTGACCATGATGCGCCCCATCCCCTCGATGTCCTGCCGGACCGTGGTGAGCGAGGGTTCGGCGGCCCGCACCACGGACTCCATGTCGTCGAACCCGACCACCGCGACGTCCTCGGGCACCCGCAGTCCGCGCTCGCGCAGCGTACGGAGCGCACCCAGGGCCATCGTGTCGTTGGCGGCGAAGACGGCATCGATCCCGGGACACCAGTCCAGCAGTTCGCCCATCGCCCGCGCCCCGCTCCCCTCGGTGAAGTCGCCCTCGCACACCAGCCGCGGATCGGCGTCGACGAGGACGTCCCGGTACCCGTGGGTCCGGTCCATCGCGGAGGACTGGTCACGGGGCCCGGCGATGTGCGCGATGTTCCGCCGCCCCAGCCGCACGAGATGCCGCACGGCCTCCCGCGCCCCGCCCCGGTTGTCACAGTCGACCAGCGGAATCCCCAGCTCCTCACTCCCCGCGGGCCGCCCCCCGAGCACGGCGGGCACCCCGGCACGGGCGATCAGCGAAGCCAGCCGGTCATCATGAAGCGAGAATGCCAGTGCTCCGTCGACATGCCCGCCCCCGAGATACCGGGCGATCCGCTCGTGATCCCCGGGCCCTTCCGCCCACAGCAGCACGAGCTGCACGTCGTGCGCGGTCAGCTCCCGGCTGATCCCCCGTATCTGCCGCTGAAAGAAGGGATCGGCGAACACCCGGAACTCGGGCTCCGCTATCACCACCGCCACCGCACCATTGCGCCGCGTGACCAGGGTCCGGGCGGCGTGGTTGGGCACATACCCCAGCTCCTCCACGGCCCGCCGCACCTTTTCGGCCAGCACGGGCCGCACTCCCGCACCCCCGTTGACCACCCGCGACACGGTTGCCCGCGACACCCCGGCCAGCCCCGCCACGGCCTCCAACGTGGGCCGAAGCCTCACAGTCCGCTCCGACAAGGCGACCGCTCCTTGCGTCTACGTCCACGACGGTTCCGGCCACGCGAGCCGGTTGGGGATTGCTCATCCCACCATAGGCACAGGGACCAATGCCCTGAGAGCGTTTTCTGGGCGCTTCCCACAGTCGACGCGCCGGGTGCCCCGCCTGGTGACCTGCCGCTTGTGACCCGGGCGCCACAGGGCTGCCGTTGTGATGCGCTGAGCGGGGTTGTCATGATGGGATCATGTCCGAACGCAGGGGCAGCACGGGCGACACGCCTCGGACATCACGTCTTGCCGACTACGCGGAGAGGACCCGGCCGTCGGCACGGGAGCCGTCGATATTCCCGCACGCGACGGAATACAGATCGCCGGAGATGGTGTCCTCGGAGGGTCAGGAACCGGCGCCGGCGCAGTCGCCTCCACCGACTGATCCGTAAATCAAACGCCCTCTCAGAGGTCGTTTTCATCGGTGATGTTCTGGTTTCGCCAAGTTTGCTGATTCTCGAAGTGCGGTGCTGGTGTGGCATCTGATGCGGTCGATCTCCAGGGGCCGGATGGTGTGACGTCGGGTGCGGGGGACGGCTTGCGCCTGTCTCATCCCAGGACGCCTTCAGAGAACGACCTCTCAGAAGGCAGTGAAGTCGAGTACGAGGCGGCCGCGCACACCGCCCTCGGCCAGCCGTCGATGCGCCTTGGCGGCTTGGTCGGCCGGCAGTACGTCGGCCACGCGCAACGACAGTTCGCCTGTGCTGGCCTGGTCTCGCAATCGAAGCAGGCGGGCGTGGTCGGTGGCCGACTCTGTGACCAGGACCGGATGCACGTGGATGCCACGGTCGACCGGGCCGCGCCAACCGCGGATGGTGGCCAGGCCGCCGCCGTCCCGGATCGTCGGGAGGACCAACGCGTCCAGTACCGCTCCGTCGAGCACAGCGTCCACCCCGCTGGGGGCAAGGGCGTGGAACCGGTCGGCGACGTCGTCGCCGCGAGGCACGACCTGGTCCGCGCCCAATGAGGAAACCAACTGCGTGTCAGCGGCCGAGGCGTCGGCCAACACGTGCAACCCGTCGCTCTTGGCCAGCTGAACCGCATACCCGCCGAAGGCCCCGGCTGCTCCGGTCACCGCCACGGTGCCGCCGGCGGGCACGGCCAGCCGATCCAGCGCGACCCGGGCGGTGAGGGCGTTCATCAGCAGCGTGGACGCGGCCGGGAAGTCCGCATCGGAAGGGATCGGCACCACGGATTCCGCGGGCACCACGACGAGTTCGGCGTAGGCGCCGCCGCGGGGACCGTAGGCGTTCACGATCGCGATGACGGGGTCTCCGGGCGTGAGCGGGGTGTCGGTGTCCGGTCCGATCGCGTCGACGACGCCGGCCGCGTCCATGCCGGGTACGTACGGACCGGAACGGCCCCCGAACCATGCGGGCGCGGCTCCAGCGCGCAGCAGCGTGTCTGTGGGGTTGACCGATGCCGCACGCACGCGAATGCGCACCTCACCGGTGCCCGGTACGGGATCGGGCAACTCGATCACCCGCAGAACCTCAGGTCCACCGAACTCGCTCAGACCGATCGCCCGCATGACTGCCATCTCCTTTGGTACGTCCATCGTCGAACTCGAACCAACGGGCACGAGTGCGTTGTCACAGGTGCCGGTCCTTCATCCCTCGGTGGCGATTGCGCCGGCTGCGGGATTGCCCACCGACCAGCGCGAGCTGACCCGGTTGCGACGAACCAGCCACACGTGGCCGTGATCGCGGACCAGGTCGGTCTCGAACCGGTTTCCCAGCAGGAGGTAGTCCTGGAAGTCGACGGACGGCCCCTGTCCGTCGCGGTGGTGCTGGCCGATCAGGTAGCAGGTCAACTGGGCGGTGTCACCGTCCACCCGTACCCGGATGTTGGACAGTGCATGGAAGGTGTCCATCCCCCTTCCCACTGTCTCCATCAGGGTCCGGACCACACGGTCGCGGCCCACATAGGGCTCGAATGCGTGGATGCTGTGGTCAATACCGCTGAGGTCGAACACGGCGTCCTCAGTGAACGCGGAACGCAGCAGGTCCTCGTTCCCGAAGTCGATTCCTTCGACGATGCGTGTGACTGCGTCCACGATGCCGTCCCGGTCCGTGAACGCAGTGGTCTCGGACAGATTCATCTTCAGTCTCCGATTCTCAGGATCCGGCCCGGTCTTCGAATGGGCCGACCTACCAACGCCAACGTTGGCGTTGGTTTTGGACACTACCACCCACCGTCACAGACGACAACGTTGGCGGCGGTATGCTCAGCGCATGAAGCGAAGTGTCGAGGAGACCCGTCAGCGGCTTCGGGCGGCCGCGACCGCAGAGTTCGCCGAGCGCGGAGCCGACGGCACCACGGTGACCCGCATCGCCGCCCGGGCTGGGGTGAACAAGGAACGGCTCTACGCCCACTTCGGCGACAAAGACGCGCTCTTCGACGAGGTGCTCACCGAGGCACTCGAGGAACTCTCCCGGGTCGTGGCTCCAGAAGGTGTCAAATTCGAGGACCTGGGCGAGTTCGCCGGACGGACCTTCGACTACTACGGTCAGCACCCGGAACTGGCCCGCCTGCTCCAGTGGGAAGGTCTGCGAGGTGCACCGCCGGTAAGCGCCCCGGCGCGGGTAGCGCACTACGGCCGCAAGGTCGCCGCAGCGGCGCAAGCACAGCAGGATGGCGTCATCGACAGCGGCATCGACGCCGGCCACCTCATGTTCATGGTCATCGGGCTCGCTGCGTGGTGGTTCAGCGTCCCGCAACTCGCCACCATGCTGACCGGGGCCGAGGCTGATGCCCCTCATGAGCAGACAAAGCGGCGAGCGTTCGTGGTGGAGGCCGCTCAGCGCCTGGCAGGCGTAGGGCCCCACGTGCCGTCTTCTTCCCTTCCTCCCACGAAGCCGCAGAGCTCGTCGCTTTCCTGAACTGGGGCCCGCCTGCCGGCACCCTGGAACTGACGGTTGGGTTTCTACCCGCCTGCAGTGACTTGGCGGTGGTGGGCTGGATCGACCGTGAGAGGGCGTTTGATCCAGGTGAATTGCCCTTTATCTCCTGGCCTCGATCTTTCTTGAGGGTCCGCCGACGGTGTCGGTGGGCCCTTTTGCTTGCCGGGACTGATGCCGGGCAGCCGGTGGCCCGGCTTCCGCGTCGGGTGGGCGCCGGGTTCCACTGCCCAGGGCGGGTGATGCTGTCGCAGGGCCGGTGGGGCGCTGGTCAGCCGGGGTCGGGTGGGAGTGCGAGCCGCTCAAGGGCGGCGGTGATCTCGCCGGTCCAGGGCCGGTGCCGGGCGAGGCGGAAAATCCTGCGCCGACCGGTGGTGACGAGCTGGCCGGCTGTGGAGAGCAGGCGGACCCGCAACCGACGCGTTTCCCAGAGCTTCGCCCGGTCGGACAGGGCGAGCATGGGCATCCAGGCCGGCTTCCCTGGCTGTTCAGGGGGCACGTGGGTGGAGGTCTTCACGCTCTGGGTGTCGATCACGGGGGAGGCAGCACAAACGGCGCTCGCGTGGGGGAGCCGTCCCGGGAGCACGGCTTCCACGCCCTGCGCCACTTCTACGCCTCCGAGAAACTGGAGGCTGGCGAATCGATCGCCTCCCCGGCACGCTGGCTGGGGCACCCCGACCCGGGTTCACGCTGCGGAAGCACTCCCTCTTCCCGCCCCGTGCCGGTGCACGAGGCAGCGCCGCCATCGACGCGATCTTCGCGTAGCCGCGGCCGGTCGACAGAGGCCCTGGAACGCGGCCCGGCCCCCGCCGCAGGCTCGAAGTCCCAGAGGAGTCCCAGAGATGCCGCCGCACCCCCTCCTGGCCCGCTGAATAGCAGTGCAGACGGGGCGCGGCGGCATCCTCGTATCAGATGTCCCGGAAGATCTCGATCTGCGCCCCGATCGAGTTCAGCCGCTCCGCGAGGTCCTCGTAGCCGCGGTTGATGACGTACACGTTGCGCAGCACGGACGTGCCCTCGGCCGCCATCATCGCCAGCAGGACGACCACGGCGGGCCGGAGTGCCGGCGGGCACATCATCTCGGCGGCGCGCCAGCGGGTGGGGCCCTCGACCAGGACGCGGTGGGGGTCGAGGAGTTGGAGACGGCCGCCGAGGCGGTTGAGGTCGGTGAGGTAGATCGCGCGGTTGTCGTAGACCCAGTCGTGGATGAGGGTCTGGCCCTGCGCGGAGGCCGCGATCGCCGCGAAGAACGGGACGTTGTCGATGTTCAGGCCCGGGAAGGGCATCGGGTGGATCTTGTCGATCGGTGCTTCGAGCTTGGAGGGGCGGACGGTGAGGTCCACCAGGCGGGTGCGGCCGTTGTCGGCGAAGTACTCCGGCGTGCGGTCGTGGTCGAGGCCCATCTCCTCCAGGACCGCCAGCTCGATCTCCAGGAACTCGATCGGCACGCGGCGCACGGTGAGTTCCGACTCGGTGACCACGGCGGCGGCCAGCAGGCTCATCGCCTCTACCGGGTCCTCGGAGGGGGAGTAGTCCACGTCGGTGTCGATGACCGGCATGCCGTGCACGGTGAGGGTGGTGGTGCCGATGCCCTCGACCCGAACGCCCAGGGCCTCCAGGAAGAAGCACAGGTCCTGGACCATGTAGTTGGACGAGGCGTTGCGGATGACGGTGACGCCGTCGTGGCGGGCGGCGGCGAGGAGGGCGTTCTCCGTCACCGTGTCGCCGCGCTCGGTCAGCACGATGGGGCGTCCCGGGCGGACGCTGCGGTCGACCACCGCGTGGTAGTGGCCCTCGGTCGCGGCGACGTCCAGGCCGAAGCGGCGCAGCGCGATCATGTGCGGCTCGATGGTGCGGGTGCCTAGGTCGCAGCCGCCGGCGTAGGGCAGCTTGAAGCGGTCCATGCGGTGCAGCAGCGGGCCGAGGAACATGATGATGGAGCGGGTACGGACGGCGGCCTCCGCGTCGATGGCCTCCATGTCCAGCTCGGCCGGCGGCACGATCTCCAGGTCGGTGCCGTCGTTGATCCAGCGGGTGCGTACGCCGATGGAGTGGAGCACCTCGAGGAGGCGGTAGACCTCCTCGATGCGGGCGACCCGGCGCAGCACCGTGCGGCCCCGGTTGAGCAGCGAGGCGCACAGCAGGGCCACACAGGCGTTCTTGCTGGTCTTGACGTCGATGGCACCGGACAGGCGGCGGCCGCCGACCACGCGCAGGTGCATCGGACCCGCGTAGCCCAGAGAGACGATTTCGCTGTCCAGCGCTTCACCGATACGGGCGATCATCTCAAGGCTGATGTTCTGGTTGCCGCGCTCGATGCGGTTGACCGCGCTCTGGCTGGTGTTGAGCGCCTCCGCGAGCTGTGACTGCGTCCAACCGCGGTGCTGCCGGGCGTCACGGATCAGCTTGCCGATGCGTACGAGGTAGTCGTCTGCCATGAGGTCGAGGCTATCTCAGATATGAGATCGCGCCTCTCGAGAGGGTCATTGGGGTGACGGGGTGTCAACGCCCCCTCAGCGCCGCTTGCTCCGCGTGGTGCGCCGCCACCCGAAAGGTCCGGGCAGATCCATCGACGTCGTGCGACGTCCGGTGCTGCTGTGCGTGTGCCGCGGCCCGTGCGAGCCGCCACCGGTCGTGATCGACCACGAGTGCCGGTTGATGTTCAGCCGCACCCCGGGAAGAATCCGGAAACTCTTGCGGAACGTGAGGGGCATCGTGCCTCCTTCCGAGTCGCGCCGGGCTCCTCCCGGCGCAAGTCGGATACCCCCGTCCGGCGTACTGATGGCCCCCGGGTCACCCGTAACGCGGACATGGCCGGTCGGCGGTGGGGTGTACGCCACACGGTGCCCGGACATGACCAAGTCGCCCCTATGTACTAGAGTTATCTCGACATCGAGATATCTGCCGAGGCGTACCGCAGCCGCCTCCCTGGTAAGGGCTACCTAACTTAGCCTCACCTTAGCGGGTCGGCCAGGGGGGCGTGGCGGCAGGATGCGGTGGTACGCGTACATAAATGAAGGAGACTGTCGTGTCGGCGAACAGCTTCGACGCCCGCAGCACGCTGCAGGTGGGCGACGAGTCGTACGAGATCTTCCGGCTGGACAAGGTCGAGGGCTCCGCGCGCCTTCCCTACAGCCTGAAGGTGCTGCTGGAGAACCTGCTCCGCACCGAGGACGGCGCGAACATCACCGCCGACCACATCCGCGCCCTCGGCGGCTGGGACTCGCAGGCCCAGCCGTCGCAGGAGATCCAGTTCACGCCGGCCCGCGTGATCATGCAGGACTTCACCGGCGTGCCCTGTGTCGTCGACCTCGCCACCATGCGTGAGGCCGTCAAGGAGCTGGGCGGCGACCCGGCGAAGATCAACCCGCTGGCCCCGGCCGAGCTGGTCATCGACCACTCCGTCATCGCCGACAAGTTCGGCACCAACGACGCCTTCAAGCAGAACGTCGACCTGGAGTACGGCCGCAACAAGGAGCGCTACCAGTTCCTGCGCTGGGGCCAGACCGCCTTCGACGAGTTCAAGGTCGTCCCGCCCGGCACCGGCATCGTCCACCAGGTGAACATCGAGCACCTGGCCCGCGTCGTCATGATCCGTGACGGCAAGGCGTACCCCGACACCCTGGTCGGCACCGACTCGCACACCACGATGGTCAACGGCCTCGGCGTCCTCGGCTGGGGCGTCGGCGGCATCGAGGCCGAGGCGGCCATGCTCGGCCAGCCCGTCTCCATGCTGATCCCGCGCGTCGTCGGCTTCAAGCTCACCGGCGAGCTGCCCCCCGGCACCACCGCCACCGACCTGGTGCTCACGATCACCGAGATGCTGCGGGGGCACGGCGTCGTCGGCAAGTTCGTCGAGTTCTACGGTGAGGGCGTCGCCGCCACCTCCCTCGCCAACCGCGCCACCATCGGCAACATGTCGCCCGAGTTCGGCTCCACCGCCGCGATCTTCCCGATCGACGACGAGACCCTGAACTACCTCAAGCTCACCGGCCGCAGCGAGCAGCAGGTCGCGCTCGTCGAGGCGTACGCCAAGGAGCAGGGCCTCTGGCTGGACCCGAAGGCCGAGCCGGACTTCTCCGAGAAGCTGGAGCTGGACCTCTCCACGGTCGTCCCCTCCATCGCCGGCCCGAAGCGCCCGCAGGACCGCATCGTCCTCGCGAACGCCGCCCAGCAGTTCAGGCAGGACGTACGCAACTACGTCGACAGCGTGGACGAGGCGGGCCAGGAGTCCTTCCCGGCCTCCGACGCCCCGGCCGTGGCCCCCAACGGCGCCCCGTCCAACCCGGTCCGCGTGACCGCCCCCGACGGCACCTCGTACGACCTGGACCACGGTGCGGTGACGGTCGCGGCCATCACCTCCTGCACCAACACCTCCAACCCGTACGTCATGGTCGCCGCCGCCCTCGTGGCCAAGAAGGCGGTCGAGAAGGGCCTGACCCGCAAGCCGTGGGTCAAGACCACCCTCGCCCCGGGCTCCAAGGTCGTCACCGACTACTTCGAGAAGGCGGGCCTGACCCCGTACCTCGACAAGGTCGGCTTCAACCTCGTCGGCTACGGCTGCACCACCTGCATCGGCAACTCCGGCCCGCTCCCGGACGAGGTCTCCAAGGCCGTCAACGACCACGACCTCGCCGTCACCTCGGTGCTCTCCGGCAACCGCAACTTCGAGGGCCGGATCAACCCCGACGTCAAGATGAACTACCTGGCGTCCCCGCCGCTGGTCGTCGCCTACGCGCTGGCCGGCTCCATGAAGGTGGACATCACCAAGGACGCCCTGGGCATCGACCAGGACGGCAACCCGGTTCACCTCAAGGACATCTGGCCCTCCGAGGCCGAGGTCAACGAGGTCGTCGCCAGTGCCATCGGCGAGGACATGTTCGCCAAGTCCTACAGCGACGTCTTCGCCGGCGACGCCCAGTGGCAGGCGCTGCCGATCCCCACCGGCAACACCTTCGAGTGGGACGGCGAGTCCACCTACGTCCGCAAGCCCCCGTACTTCGAGGGCATGGGCATGGAGCCCGCCCCGGTCGAGGACATCTCCGGCGCCCGCGTGCTGGCCAAGCTGGGCGACTCGGTCACCACCGACCACATCTCCCCGGCCGGCGCCATCAAGGCCGACACCCCGGCCGGCAAGTACCTCACGGAGCACGGCGTCGAGCGCCGCGACTTCAACAGCTACGGCTCGCGCCGCGGCAACCACGAGATCATGATCCGCGGCACGTTCGCCAACATCCGCCTGCGCAACCAGATCGCGCCGGGCACCGAGGGCGGCTACACCCGCGACTTCACCCAGGACGGCGGTCCGGTGTCGTTCATCTACGACGCCTCCCGCAACTACATCGAGCAGGGTATCCCGCTCGTCGTCCTGGCCGGCAAGGAGTACGGCTCCGGCTCGTCCCGCGACTGGGCCGCCAAGGGCACCGCGCTCCTCGGCGTCAAGGCCGTCATCGCCGAGTCCTACGAGCGCATCCACCGCTCGAACCTCATCGGCATGGGCGTCCTCCCGCTCCAGTTCCCCGAGGGCGCGACCGCCGAGTCCCTCGGCCTCACCGGCGAGGAGTCCTTCTCCGTCGCCGGCGTCACCGAGCTGAACGACGGCACCACCCCGCGCACGGTGAAGGTCACCACCGACACCGGCGTCGAGTTCGACGCGGTCGTCCGCATCGACACCCCCGGCGAGGCGGACTACTACCGCAACGGCGGCATCCTCCAGTACGTCCTGCGCAGCCTGATCCGCAAGTAGGCACCCCGCACCACGCCAGAGGGCCGCACCCCCGTCCAACGGGAGTGCGGCCCTCGCGCGTGTCGCCGTTACGCCAGCAGTTCCACCTCCGCCAGCGTCGCCTCACCGTCGAGCACCAGCCGGTACTTCGCGTACGTGCCCGGTGACTTCACCGAGAACGCCCGGGTCTGGCGGTCCCAGGTGAAGGTCTCGCCCCTGCGTTCGTCGAGGGTGCGCCACGTCGTGCCGTCCGTCGACGCCTGGAGCTTCCAGCCGGTCGGGGCCGAGGTGTGGTCCGCCGGGGAGGTCAGGGTGTACTGGACGGCCTGGGTGGCCCCGGCGACCGGCAGGTCCACCGTCGTCGCGGCCGCGGACGTCGCCGACGTGTTGTCGAACAGCGCGCCCGTGCCCACCACGGCGTCCTTGCGCGGGCTCGGCACCTTGTCGTCCTGGGTGACCGACGGCGGCGCCGCATCCTTGCCGGTGCCCCACGCGGACGGCTTGGCGCCCATGTCGAACTCGACGACCCCGCCCTTGGCGATCAGCGAGTGCGGCAGCGACGTGGAGTTCCAGCGCTTGCCGTCGACCTTGACGCCCTGCACGTAGACGTTCTTCGTGCTGTTCTTCGGCGCCTTGACGACCAGCGAGCGGCCGTTCTCCAGGTGCACCGTCGCCTTCGTGAACAGCGGGGAGCCGATGGCGTACTCGCCGCTGCCCATCACCAGCGGGTAGAAGCCGAGGGACGAGAAGAGGAACCAGGCCGACTGCTCGCCGTTGTCCTCGTCGCCGTGGTAGCCCTGCCCGATGTCGCTGCCGGTGTAGAGGCGCTGGAGCACCTCGCGGACGTTCTTCTGCGTCTTGTACGGCTGCCCGGCCGCGTCGTACATGTACAGCGCGTGGTGGGCGACCTGGTTGGAGTGCCCGTAGTTGCCCATCCGGACGTCCCGCGCCTCGGTCATCTCGTGGATGACCCCGCCGTAGGAGCCGGTGAACTCCGGGGACGCCGTCTCCGGGGTCGACAGGTACTCGTCGAGCTTGTCGCCGAGGCCGCCCCGGCCGCCGTACAGGTTGGCCAGGCCGCGGCTGTCCTGCGGGGCCGTGAAGGCGTAGCCCCAGCCGTTGGTCTCCGTGTAGTCGTAACCCCATACGCGGGGGTCGTACTTGTCGGACTCCACGCGCCACTTGCCGGACGCGTCCTTGCCCTGGAAGAATCCGGCCTTCGTGTCGAAGAGGTTGACGTAGTCCCGGGCGCGGTTGAGGAAGTACGCCGACTCGTCCTTGTACCGCTGCTGCCCGGTCTCCTTGTAGAGCTTCGCGCCCATCTGGGCGATGCCGTAGTCGTTGACGTAGCCCTCCAGCGCCCATGACAGGCCCTCGTGGGTCTCGCTGCTGGTGTAGCCGAGGAACGGCGACGTCTCCATGCCCTTGCGGCCCACGCCGGACGACGGGGGCACCACGGTGGCGTTCTTGACCGCCGCGTCGTACGCCGCCTTCGCGTCGAAGTCGACGCCCTTGACGTACGCGTCCGCGAACGCCACGTCCGAGGAGGTGCCGGTCATCAGGTCGGCCGCACCGGGGGAGGACCAACGGGAGGTCCAGCCGCCGTCCTTGTAGTGCTGCACGAAGCCGTCGACCAGCTCACCCGCCGTCGAGGGGGTCAGGAAGGAGTACGCGGGCCAGGTGGTCCGGTACGTGTCCCAGAAGCCGTTGTTGACGTAGACCTTGCCGTCCACGATCTTGGCGCCGGTCTCGGTCGGGGTGTCCTCCTTGACCGCCCTGGAGAACGGGGAGGCGTACTTGTCCTTCCCGCCGACCTTCTCGTGGCCCGCGTTCGGGTACAGGTACAGCCGGTAGAGACTGGAGTACAGCGTGGTCAGCTGGTCCTGCGTGGCGCCCTCGACCTCGACCTTGCCGAGGATCTCGTCCCACGCCTTCTGGGCGTCCCGCTTGACCTGGTCGAAGGAGGCCCCCTGCGGGATCTCCTGGCGCAGGTTGTCCTTCGCCTGGTCGACGCTGATCAGCGAGGTCGCGATGCGCAGCGTCACGGCGCGGTCCTTGCCCGCGTCGAAGCGCAGGTGGCCCTTGACGCCGGCGGAGTCGCCACCGGTGACCTTCTTGTCGAACTCGCCGTAGACGAAGAGGCGGGTGGCGCCCGTGGACAGCCCGGACTTGACGTCCGAGTAGCCGGTGAAGGTGCCGTTCTCCTTGTCCAGGGTCAGGCCCGCCTGGTCGGTGACGTTGTCGAAGATCACGCTCGCGTCGTCACCCGGGTAGGTGAAGCGCATCATCGCCGCGTGGTCGGTCGGCGCCATCTCGGCCTTCAGGCCGTTCTCGAACCGCACCCCGTAGTAGTACGGCTTGGCGGTCTCGTTCTCGTGCCGGAAGGCCAGCTCGCGCTCCTCGCGGCCGGTGTCCGGGGTGCCGGACGCGGCCGAGGGCATCACCTGGAAGGTCTGCCGGTCGCCCATCCACGGGCTCGGCTCGTGGCTCGCGCTGAACGCCTGGATGGTGGTCAGGTTCTCCGCGTCGTTGCCGCGCGCGTAGTCGTACAGCCAGCTCAGCGAACCGGCGTTGGTCACCGGCGTCCAGAAGTTGAAGCCGTGCGGCACGGCCGTCGCCGGGAAGGTGTTGCCGCGCGAGAAGCTGCCGCTGGAGTTGGTACCGCGGACGGTCGAGGCGTAGTCGGACAGGTGCGCCGAGGGGCGCGCGGACTGAGCCCGCTCGATCTCGACATCGTCCAGCCAGCCCCGGAACTTCGCCGGGCCCTTGGGGGAGTCGTACGCCAGCAGGATCCGGTCGATCGTCTTGCCGGCCGCGACCGTGCCGATCCCGGACTGCACGCTGTTCCACTGGTTCACGTACAGCACCTTGGCGTCGCCCTGACCGCGCGGCGTCAGCGGGAACCCGTGCTGGTCGGTGGCCTTGAGGTCGCTCAGATAGGTGCCGTCGGTGAAGGCGAGGTCGACGGCGACGTTCGTGGCGTCGTAGTCGAGGTCGCCGTCCGCCATCGACGGGAAGATCTTGTAGGACAGCTCGGTACGCCGGTCGACCTTCACGTCGACGTCGAAGACCTTGTTGTACGAGTAACCGCGGCCGTCGGCGGTGTGCCGGCCCGCGTAGCGCAGGGCGCGCTTGCCGGTGAAGCCGGCGCCCGACTTCGCGGTGGGCGAGCCGTTCGGGCCGCGGTCGACGAGGGAGAGCATGTCCTCGGGGACCGGCGTGTCCGAGGCGCCGGTGGACAGCTGGACGTCGGCGAGCTGGAGGACGTCCCCGCCCTTGCCCTTGGCGATCTCCAGCCGGAAGTGCCGGAACTCGGCCGGCTCCGCGAGGTCGTACGTCCTGGTCTGGAAGCGCTGGCCGAAGGACTCACCGGAACGGCTGTCCAGAGTCCGCCAGTTCTCGCCGTCGGCCGAGCCCTGAAGCGTCCACTCGGCCGGGTCGCGCTCGTCGTGGTCGTTGGCGGAGGTGAGCGCGTACTGCGCGATCTTCGCCGGCCCGTCCAGGTCGAACTCGATCCAGGCGCTCTTGTCGAAGGTCAGCCACTTGGTGCCCGGCTCGGCGTCGACGAGGTTCTCCTTCACCTCCCCGCCGCCCGCGTTCTCGGCGCTGGCCCGCACATCGGTGACGTGGTCGGTGACGTTGCCCGGTATGCCGGTGCTGTAACCGCCGTCCACGCCTCCGGCGCGCTTGGCGCCGCCGGGGCCGGTCTCCACGGTGTTGAGCCAGTCCGGGGCCGGATCGTCCGCCTCGAAGGAGGACGCGAACTCCCGGTCGGGTGCTGAGGGCGCGCCGGGCAGCGCGACCGCCGCCCCCTGCGAGCCCACGGCCAAAACGAAGGCGGTCGTCATCACGACCGCCGGACCCCATCTGTGCCGAACTCTGTCCTGCATGTCCTAGCCACCCTCCCTGCGCTGGGGACAACGTTGTCAACTCACTGCGCAAGGACCAGTAGCGGTCAAGTGGCAAGTGATGTCAAGGGTGTTGCGTGGGGCGTTCGAGGCATATGGCGTGGATTCTTCCGGCCAGTGGTGCACAGGCCGCTCATATTTCCGGGAGGTCTCAACTCGGAAAAGACCCGCGGCGAACCTTGCATTCGATCTTGCTCCGTCAGCGGGAAGTGGACTATACCTGTCGGCCATCGGGGGGTTTCGAAGGAGAAGAGCCGAAGAGGTTTCTCCAGGGCGCTCGAACGGCAGTGACAGCGCACGTCAGAACACGGCAGCACCCGCATTTCCTGCACGACCCAGCGTGACCCGAACGCGGTGCCGGCGAGGATCCGGTTCACCGCCTGAGTCCTGGAGAAGGCGAGGACTTGAGCATGGGATCCACTTCCGCCGAGAACAACGGTACGGGCGTCGGCCGCCGCGATCTGATCAAGCGGTCCGCCGCGCTCGGCGTGGTCTCCGTGCCGGCCCTGAGTTTCCTCACCGCCTGCGCCAGCGGCGGCGGGGACGACCAGAAGAAGGCCGAGGCGGGCGAGAAGTCCGAAAAGAACCCGCTCGCGGTCAACGACAGCGCCAGGATGGAATTCGTCCTCTTCGACGGGGGCTTCGGCAAGGAGTACGCCGAGGACGCCGTCAAGCTGTACGAGAAGGCCTACCCCAAGGCCGAGGTGAAGTTCGCCGCCACCCAGAAGATCCAGTCCACGCTCCAGCCACGCTTCAACGGCGGCAACCCGCCCGACCTCGTCGACAACTCCGGCGCCGAGCAGATGGACATGGGCGTCCTGGTCGGCAAGAGGCAGCTCGCCGACCTCACCCCGCTGCTGGACGCGCCCTCCTACGACGACCCGGACAAGAAGGTCCGCGACACCCTGCGCCCCGGCATCGTGGAGATGGGCCAGTTCGACGGCGACCCCGTCTGGATCATGTACTACGCCTACACGGTGTACGGCAACTGGTACTCCAAGAAGGCCCTGGACTCGCTGGACGCGGAGTACCCGCAGACCTGGGACGAGATGCTCGCGGTCTGCGAGAAGGCGAAGAAGAAGGGCATGGCCGGCTGGACGTACGCCGGCAAGTACCCGTACTACATCCCCTTCTCGATGTCCCCGATGATCGCCAAGGTCGGCGGGGCCGGGGTGCTCGACGCCATCGACAACCTGGAGCCGAACGCCTGGAAGCACCCGGCGGTCAAGACGGTCTTCGAGGCCTGGTACGAGCTGTTCAAGAAGGGCTACGTCCTCAAGGGCACCCCGGGCCTGGACCACATCCAGTCCCAGACCGCCTGGGCCGAGGGCAAGGCCCTGTTCATCCCCAACGGCTCCTGGGTGGAGAACGAGTCGGCCAAGGTCATCCCCGCCGACTTCGACCTCGCCGTCTCCGCGCCGCCCGGCATCGACGGCTCCGACAAGATGCCCTTCGGCACCATCTGGGCCTCCGGCGGCGAGCCCTTCATCGTCCCGGCCAAGGCGGCCAACGGCGCCGGCGGCATGGAGCAGTTGCGCATCATGCTCAGCGAGGCGTCCTCGAAGAACTTCACCAGCAAGGTGAAGTCGCTGAGCGCCTACAACGGCGGCACCGACGGCATCGAGCTGACCCCGGGCCTCAAGTCCGGTGTCGCGGCCCTGGAGTTGGCCGGCGACAACGTGGTGAACCCGCGCATGCAGGACTGGTACGTGCAGCTCCAGAAGGAGAAGATCGGCGTCTCCTGTCTGGGCGAGATGATGGCCGGCCGGCTCACCCCCGCCGAGACGATCAAGAAGATCCAGGGCTACGCCGACGACGCCGCCAAGGACTCGTCGATCAAGCACTACAAGCACCAGTGAGGACGCGTCACCAGGGCCCGTCCGGCGCCACCGCGCCGGGCGGGCCCTGCGGGCGCCGCCCGCGCGCAGATCGGGGTCGGTAGCAATGCAGCACGGCAAGTACCGGTTCATCGTGGGGTTCCTGGCGGTTCCCCTGGGGCTGTACGCGCTCTTCGTCCTCTGGCCGTTCGTCCAGTCCATCTACTACTCGTTCACGGACTGGACCGGGCTGAGTCCCGAGTTCGAGATGGTCGGCTTCGACAACTACTCGCGGATGCTCGACGACGAGATCTTCTGGAAGTCGCTCTGGCACAGCGTGCTGTTCGCCGTGCTGGTGCCGCTGGTCACCCTGGGGCTGGCGCTCTTCTTCTCCTTCATGATCAACGTGGGCGGCCGGCACCGCCGCGGCGGCCAGGTGATCACGGGTGTGCGCGGCTCGGGCTTCTACAAGATCGTGTACTTCTTCCCGCAGGTGCTCTCCATCGCGATCGTCGCGCTGCTGTTCCAGTTCGCGTACAACCCGGACAGCGGCGCGGTCAACTCCCTGCTGCGCGGCATCGGCCTGGACTCCCTCCAGCCGCTGTGGCTGGGCGACCCGAACCTCGCGCTGTGGTGCGTGATGGCGGTCCTCGTCTGGTCCACCGTCGGCTTCTTCGTGGTCCTCTTCTCCGCGGGCATGGCCTCCATCCCCACCGAGCTGTACGAGGCCGCGCTGCTGGACGGCGCGAGCCGCGCCACCACCTTCTTCAAGGTGACCCTGCCGCTGCTGTGGGACACCGTGCAGTCCGGCTGGGTCTACATGGGCATCCTCGCGCTGGGCGCCGAGTCCTTCGCGGTCGTGCAGATCATGACGACCGGACCCGGCGGACCCGACTACTCGACCACCGTCATGGTCCTGTACGTGTACCAGAAGGCGTTCCGGGACGGTCAGGCCGCCTACGCCACCACCATCGGCGTCGCCCTCCTCGTCGTCACGCTGGCCTTCGCCGCCGTCGTGATGCGGCTGGGCCGGCGCGAGCGGCTGGAGTACTGAACGATGAAGACGACCGAGACCCCCGCCCCCGTACCGGCCGAGTCCGGCGGCGCGCCCGTGCTGAAGACCCAGGCCGCGCCCGGCGGGCTCACCAAGGGGAAGAAGGAGGGCACCGTCCTCAACGTCTTCTCCCACGGTGTCCTCGTGATCTGGGCGATCATGGTCGGACTGCCGCTGGCGTGGGCGGTGATGACCTCCTTCAAGGACGACGCCTCCATTTTCGGCTCGCCCTGGTCACCCCCCGACACACTGAACTTCGACAACTGGTCGCGGGCCTGGTCCCAGGCGCACATGAGCGACTACTTCCTCAACACCGTCCTGGTGGTGGGAGGTTCCCTCGTCGGCACCCTGGTACTGGGCTCGATGGCGGCCTATGTGCTGGCCCGCTTCGATTTCCCGGGCAACCGGTTCATCTATTTCTTGTTCGTCGGCGGCATGAGTTTCCCGATCATGCTCGCGCTGGTCCCGTTGTTCTACGTGGCGGACAACATGGGGCTGCTGAACACCCTTCACGGGCTGATCCTGGTCTATATCGCCTATTCGCTGCCTTTCACGGTGTTCTTCCTCACCTCGTTCTTCCGGACCCTGCCCAGTTCGGTGGCGGAGGCCGCTTTCGTGGACGGCGCCTCGCACACCCGGACCTTCTTCCAGGTCATGCTGCCGATGGCCAAGCCGGGCCTGATCAGCGTGGGCATCTTCAACTTCCTGGGGCAGTGGAACCAGTACATGCTGCCGACCGTGCTGAACACGGACCCGGACAAGCACGTCCTCACCCAGGGCCTGGTGCAGCTGGCGGTCAGCCAGGGGTACAAGGGGGACTGGTCCGGCCTCTTCGCCGGGCTGGTGATGGCGATGCTGCCGGTGCTCGCGGCGTACATCGTCTTCCAGCGCCAGGTGGTCCAGGGGCTCACGGCGGGCGCCCTGAAGTAACCTGCGCCGCCCGTCCGCGCATGCCGCTCCCGAGGTTCCGGGGGCGGCATGCGCGCGTGTGCGGGACGGATGCGAGGAGCACCCGGATGCGGTTCAACCTCTTGACGGGAGGCGACCCGAACGGCTCAGCTTAGAGTTCACTAGTTGGACATGGACGGGGTCTCATCGCTGCGGCCCCGCGCGCAGGAGGTCGTCGTGGAGACTCCGGGGTCGCAGTCGTCGCTGCACCGAGCCAACCTGGAACGCGTCGTACGGGCCGTACGCCTCGCCGGGTCGCTCACGCAGGCGGAGATCGCGAGGACGACGGGCCTGTCCGCGGCGACCGTCTCGAACATCGTCCGGGAGCTGAGGGAGAGCGGGACCGTCGAGGTCACGCCCACCTCGGCGGGCGGCCGGCGGGCCCGCAGCGTCTCGCTGAGCGGGGATGCGGGCATCGTCATCGGCGTCGACTTCGGGCACACGCACCTGCGGGTCGCGGTCGGGAACCTGGCCCACCAGGTGCTTGCCGAGGAGTCCGAGCCGCTCGACGTGGACGCCTCCGCCGATCAGGGCTTCGACCGGGCGGAACAGCTGGTCAGCAGGCTGATCGAGGCGACCGGCGTGGACCGCGCGAAGGTCGCCGGGGTGGGCCTCGGCGTACCCGGGCCGATCGACGTGGAGTCCGGCACGCTGGGCTCCACCGCCATCCTGCCCGGCTGGAGCGGCACCCGGCCCGCCGAGGAGCTGCGGGGGCGGCTCGGCGTGCCCGTGCACGTGGACAACGACGCCAACCTCGGCGCCCTGGGCGAGCTGGTCTGGGGCAGCGGCCGGGGGGTGCGGGACCTGGCGTACATCAAGGTCGCCAGCGGGGTGGGCGCGGGCCTGGTGATCAATGGGAAGATCTACCGGGGACCCGGCGGCACAGCGGGAGAGATCGGGCATATCACCCTCGATGAGGCCGGCCCCGTCTGCCGCTGCGGAAACCGGGGTTGCCTGGAGACCTTCGCGGCAGCACGCTATGTGCTCCCGCTCCTCCAGCCCAGTCACGGTACCGGCCTCACGATGGAAGGCGTCGTCCGGCTGGCGCGCGACGGCGACCCCGGTTGCCGGCGCGTGATCGCCGACGTGGGCCGACATGTCGGCAGCGGAGTCGCCAACCTGTGCAACCTGCTCAACCCGAGCCGTGTCGTCCTCGGCGGTGATCTCGCCGAGGCCGGTGAGCTGGTGCTCGGGCCCATAAGGGAGTCCGTGGGGCGCTATGCCATCCCCAGCGCCGCGCGCCAACTCTCCGTGCTTCCCGGGGCACTTGGCGGGCGTGCGGAGGTGCTCGGGGCGCTCGCCCTGGCCCTGAGCGAGATGGGCGATTCGACCCTTTTGGGCGGAAGTGTGAACGGCGCCCTGTCGACGGCCACGCCTGCCTTCACTTAGAGCACGGATGGCACCGTTGTCATCTCGTTAAGGATTTACTTCTTGACGTCGCACGTGTGGCCGAGTTGACTTCCAGCCACCTCGGCCGCAACGACGCGGCCTCGTCAGGGAGGTTTCTGAAGTGAACACGCGTATGCGTCGTGCCGCCGTCGCCGTTGCCGCCACCGCGATGGCCGTCTCTCTCGCCGCCTGTGGCAGCGCGAAGGAGTCCAGCGACAAGAGTGACTCGGCCGAGTCGGCCGCCCCCAAGAAGGGCGACGACATCACGGTCGGTCTGCTCCTGCCGGAGAACCAGACCGCGCGGTACGAGCAGTTCGACAAGCCCGTGATCGAGAAGAAGGTCGCGGAGCTGACGAACAACAAGGGCAAGGTGATCTACGCCAACGCCAAGCAGGACGCCAGCCTCCAGAACCAGCAGGTCGACACGATGGTGACCAACAAGGTCGACGTGCTGATCCTGGACGCGGTGGACTACAAGGCCATCGCCGGCTCGGTGAAGAAGGCCAAGGACGCCGGCATCAAGGTCGTCGCCTTCGACCGCCTCGCCGAGGGCCCGATCGACGCCTACACCTCGTTCGACAACGTCACCGTCGGCAAGACGCAGGGCGAGGCTCTTCTGAAGGCGCTGGGCGACAAGGCCAAGGACAGCCAGATCGTCATGATGAACGGCTCCTCCACGGACCCGAACGCCGCCCAGTTCAAGGAGGGCGCCCACGCCGCGCTCGACGGCAAGGTGAAGTCCATCGGCCGCGAGTACGACACCAAGGAGTGGAAGCCGGAGAACGCCAACGCCAACATGGAGGGCGCCATCTCCGCCCTCGGCAAGGACAAGATCCAGGGCGTCTACTCCGCCAACGACGGCATGGCGGGCGGCATCATCACCGCCCTGAAGGCGGCCGGCATCAGCAACGTCCCGGTCACCGGCCAGGACGCGGAGCTGGCGGGCGTGCAGCGCATCGTCGCCGGTGAGCAGTACATGAGCGTCTTCAAGTCCTACCCGCAGGAGGGCCAGGTCGCCGCCGAGATGGCGGTCCGCCTCGCCAAGGGCGAGTCGCTCGACGGCCTCTCCAACGGCAAGGTCGACAGCGCCACCACCAAGGGCGTCCCCGCGGTCATCGTCCCGGTCGTCTCGCTGACCAAGGACAACATCAAGGACACCGTCCTCAAGGAGGGCTACTACACCCTCGACCAGATCTGCACGAGCGCCTACAAGGCCGCCTGCGACAAGATCGGTCTCAAGTAAGCAGCCCCGCCTCCCGTACCGCCTGAGCGCGTACGGGACCGGCTGCCCACGGCTCCCTCCGGCGCCCCGCACTCCACAGCCCCGCAAGCTACGCGGGGCGCCGGACGGAACAACCCCCCGAATACTTCTGCACAACCTCCCGCCGGGTCAGGCGGCGAAGGAGATGGTTCACGTGTCCGCTACGCCCGTGCTGGCGTTGCGCGGGGTCTCCAAGCGATTCGGTGCCGTCCAGGCGCTCACCGACGTAGAGCTTGAGGTCCACGCCGGTGAGGTGGTCGCCCTGGTGGGCGACAACGGAGCCGGAAAGTCCACGCTGGTCAAGACGATCGCCGGCGTGCACCCCATCGATGAGGGCGCCATCGAGTGGGACGGCAAGCCCGTCTCGATCAACAAGCCGAACGACGCCCAGGGCCTCGGCATCGCGACGGTCTACCAGGACCTCGCGCTGTGCGACAACATCGACGTGGTCGGCAACCTCTACCTGGGCCGGGAGATCCGCAAGCGCGGCGTCCTGGACGAGGTGGAGATGGAGCGCCGCTCGCGCGAGCTGCTGGACACGCTGTCCATCCGCATCCCGAGCGTCCGCATCCCGATCGCCTCGCTCTCGGGCGGTCAGCGCCAGGTCGTGGCGATCGCCCGCTCCATGCTCGGCGAGCCCAAGCTGGTCATCCTGGACGAGCCCACCGCCGCCCTCGGCGTCGAGCAGACCGCGCAGGTCCTCGACCTGGTCGAGCGGCTGCGCGAGCGCGGCCACGCCGTCATTCTCATCAGCCACAACATGGCCGACGTCAAGGCGGTCGCCGACAAGGTCGCCGTGCTGCGCCTGGGCCGCAACAACGGCATCTTCGAGGTCAAGACGACCTCCCAGGAAGAGATCATCTCCGCCATCACGGGCGCCACGGAGAACGCCGTGACCCGTCGTGCGGCGCGCACCAATGGGGAGATCAAGAAGTGAGCATCGACAAGACCTCCACACCCGCCGAGAGCGGCGCCGAGCAGGGCACGGTGGAGAACCCCGACGCCGCGGCCGCCGCGGTCACCGCCGTCGACCCCCGGCTGCTGGTGCGCGAGCAGGGCTTCGCCGGGTACGTCGGCGAGTTCAAGCGCAAGATGAAGGCCGGTGACCTCGGGTCCCTCCCGGTCGTCCTCGGTCTGCTGATCATCTGGGCCATCTTCACCAGCCTGAACAGCAACTTCCTCACCGCCGGCAACTTCTCCGACATGTCGGTGGCGATGGTCGGCACCGGCATGATCGCCGTCGGTATCGTCTTCGTCCTGCTGCTCGGCGAGATCGACCTGTCGGTCGGCTCGGTCAGCGGTGTCGCGGGCGCCACCTTCGCGGTGCTCAGCGTCACGCACGGCATGAACGAGTGGCTGGCCCTGCTGCTGGCGATCCTCACCGGCACGGCGGCCGGCGCCATCCACGGCTTCATCTTCGCCCGCATCGGTGTGCCCGCCTTCGCCGTGACCCTGGCCGGACTGCTGTTCTGGCAGGGCTTCATGCTCCAGATCCTGGGCGACAACGGCACGATCAACCTCGACTCCGAGGGCGTGGTCGCCAAGCTGACCAGCTACTACTTCAGCGACGTGGCCGCCGCGTACGGCCTGGCGATCGTCGTGATCGCGGGGTACTTCCTCACCGCGTTCTTCGACAACCGCCGCCGCGAGGCCGCCGGGGTGCCGTCCCGCCCGCTGAACGAGATCATCGTCCGTACGGTGCTGCTCGCCATCCTGGCCTTCGTCGTCGCGATCGTCTTCAACCAGTACAAGGGCCTGCCGCTGGCCGTCGTGATCTTCCTGGCCTTCCTGCTGCTCACGGACTTCGTCCTGCGCCGCACGGCCTACGGTCGCAAGATCTTCGCCCTCGGCGGCAGCGTCGAGGCGTCCCGGCGTGCCGGTATCAACGTCGAGATGGTCCGCATCTCGGTCTTCGCGATCGCCGGTGGCTTCGCCGCGATCGGCGGCCTCTTCGTGGCCTCGAAGATCGCCTCCGCCAACCAGGGCGCGGGCACCGGTGAGTTCCTGATGAACGTCATCGCCGCGGCCGTCATCGGCGGTACGTCCCTCTTCGGCGGCCGCGGCCGCACCTGGGACGCGCTGCTCGGCGTCATGGTCATCATCTCGATCCAGTACGGCCTCGCCCTCCAGGGCATCGCCTCGCCGGTCCAGTACATGATCACCGGTGGCGTGCTCCTCGCGACGGTCGTCATCGACGCGATCACCCGCAAGACCCAGAAGACAGCGGGCCGCGCGTAACACGCCCCGCACCACCCCACCGCCCGCCCGAGCTGAGCCCTCGGGCGGGCGGTGGGCTGTCTGCGGGCGGGTGAGTCGGCGTACCGTGCCCGGCGGGCCACCGTAGCGGGTGCGGGGCGGCGGCGGTGGGGAAGTCGTAGAAGCGGCCGTCGGTGGGTAAGGCCGAACGCGTGACGTACGACGCACCGCCCGGACACGTGCCGCCACGGCGGAACATTAGACTCGACAAGCCCGGCAACAGCTCTACTGCAAGGAGGCACGGGTGCCGCTGCTGACCCGCATCACGGGACCGCGCGATCTGGACCGGCTCAGCCTGGAAGAGCTGGGCCGGCTGGCCGAGGAGATCCGTACCTTCCTCGTCGACGCAGTCTCCAAGACCGGCGGCCACCTCGGCCCCAACCTCGGCGTGGTGGAACTCACCCTCGCCCTGCACCGCGTCTTCGACTCGCCGAAGGACAAGGTGCTCTGGGACACCGGCCACCAGTCCTACGTGCACAAGCTGCTCACCGGCCGTCAGGACTTCTCGAAGCTGAAGATGAAGGGCGGCCTCTCCGGCTACCCCTCGCAGGCCGAGTCCGAGCACGACGTCATCGAGAACAGCCACGCCTCCACCGTCCTCGGCTGGGCCGACGGCATCGCCAAGGCCAACCAGGTCCTCGACCGCGACGACCACGTGGTCGCCGTCATCGGCGACGGCGCCCTCACCGGCGGCATGGCCTGGGAGGCGCTGAACAACATCGCCGCCGCCAAGGACCGCCCCCTCGTCATCGTCGTCAACGACAACGAGCGCTCCTACGCGCCCACCATCGGCGGCCTCGCCAACCACCTGGCGACCCTGCGCACCACCGACGGCTACGAGCGCTTCCTGGCCCGCGGCAAGGACCTCCTGGAGCGCACCCCGGTCGTCGGCCGCCCCCTCTACGACACCCTGCACGGCGCCAAGAAGGGCCTCAAGGACTTCATCGCCCCCCAGGGCATGTTCGAGGACCTCGGCCTCAAGTACGTCGGCCCCATCGACGGCCACGACCTGGAGGCCCTGGAGTCCGCCCTCGCCCGCGCCAAGCGCTTCGGCGGCCCCGTCATCGTGCACTGCCTCACCGAGAAGGGCCGCGGCTACCAGCCCGCCCTCCAGGACGAGGCCGACCGCTTCCACGCCGTCGGCAGGATCCACCCCGACACGGGCCTGCCCATCTCCACCTCCGGCGCCGACTGGACCAGCGTCTTCGGCGAGGAGATGGTGAGGATCGGCGAGGAGCGCGAGGACGTCGTCGCCATCACCGCGGCCATGCTCCAGCCCGTCGGCCTCGACAAGTTCGCCAAGGCCTTCCCCGACCGCGTCTACGACGTCGGCATCGCCGAGCAGCACGGCGCCGTCTCCGCGGCCGGCCTCGCCCACGGCGGCGTCCACCCGGTCTTCGCCGTCTACGCCACCTTCCTCAACCGCGCCTTCGACCAGGTCCTCATGGACGTCGCCCTGCACAAGTGCGGCGTCACCTTCGTCCTGGACCGCGCCGGCGTCACCGGCACCGACGGCGCCTCCCACAACGGCATGTGGGACATGTCGATCCTCCAGGTCGTCCCCGGCCTGCGGCTGGCCGCCCCGCGCGACGCCGACCAGGTCCGCGCCCAGCTCCGCGAGGCCGTCGCCGTGGACGACGCGCCGACCGTCGTCCGCTTCTCCAAGGGCGCCGTCGGCCCCGCCGTACCCGCCGTCGGCCGTGTCGGCGGCATGGACGTCCTGCGCGCCCCCGGCACCGACACCCCGGACGTCCTCCTCGTCTCGGTCGGCGCCCTCGCGCCGATGTGCCTGGAGATCGCCGGCCTGCTGAACAAGCAGGGCATCTCCACCACCGTCGTCGACCCGCGCTGGGTCAAGCCCGTGGACGAGGCCATGCCCCCGCTCGCCGAGCGGCACCGTGTGGTCGTCACCGTCGAGGACAACTCCCGCGTCGGCGGTGTCGGCTCGGCCGTCGCCCAGGCCCTGCGGGACGCGGGCGTCGACGTACCGCTGCGCGACTTCGGCATCCCGCCGCGCTTCCTCGACCACGCCTCGCGCGCCGAGGTGCTCGCCGAGATCGGGCTCACCGCCCCCGACATCGCCCGCCAGGTCACCGGCCTGGTCGCCAAGCTCGACGGCCGGTACGACCGCACCGGTGCCGAGGCCGTGGAGGCCGCGCGCGACTGACGCAGCGCGACCGACGTTGCGCCGGATGGGCCGGTTCCGCCACTCGATGCAGTAGCGGAACCGGCCCATCCGCGTGAATACGCCCACGCTGGGGCATACGCAGTACGCCCCTCTCGATCATGTCGGGGACGACAAGCGTGGAAGGTTACCCGTGACCAGCACCGGCATTTTCAGGACCAAGAAGATCGAGCAGTCGATCCAGGACACGGAGGAACCGGAGCACGCGCTCAGGAAATCCCTGTCGGCGCTCGACCTGACCGTCTTCGGCATCGGCGTCGTCATCGGCACCGGCATCTTCGTACTGACCGGCACCGTCGCCAAGAACAACGCCGGGCCCGCCACCGCCCTGGCCTTCGTCGTGGCCGGAGTCGTCTGCGCGCTCGCCGCCCTGTGCTACGCCGAGTTCGCCTCCACCGTCCCGGTGGCCGGCTCCGCGTACACCTTCTCGTACGCCTCGCTCGGCGAGCTGCCCGCCTGGATCATCGGCTGGGACCTGGTCCTGGAGTTCGCGCTCGGTACGGCGGTGGTGGCCGTCGGCTGGTCCGGCTACATCCGCTCGCTGCTGGACAACGCCGGCTGGCACATGCCCGCCTCGCTGGGCGGCCGGGACGGCGCCGACGGGTTCGGCTTCGACATCCTCGCCGCCGCCCTGGTGCTGGTGCTCACCGGGATCCTCGTCCTCGGCATGAAGCTGTCGGCGCGGATCACCTCGCTCGTCGTCGCCATCAAGGTCGCCGTCGTCCTGATCGTGATCATCGCGGGCGCGTTCTTCGTCAAGTCCGCCAACTACGACCCGTTCATCCCGAAGTCGCAGCCGGTGGAAGCGGGCGGGGGACTCCACTCGCCGCTGGTGCAGCTCATGTTCGGCTGGGCGCCGTCCAACTTCGGCGTGATGGGCATCTTCACGGCCGCGTCCGTCGTCTTCTTCGCCTTCATCGGCTTCGACATCGTCGCGACCGCCGCCGAGGAGACCAAGAACCCGCAGCGCGACATGCCCCGCGGCATCCTCGGCTCCCTGATCATCTGCACCGTGCTGTACGTCGCCGTCTCCATCGTCGTCACCGGCATGCAGCACTACAGCAAGCTGTCCGTCGACGCCCCGCTCGCCGACGCGTTCAAGGCCACCGGGCACCCGTTCTTCTCCGGCGTGATCAGCTTCGGCGCCGCCGTCGGCCTGACCACGGTGTGCATGATCCTGCTCCTCGGCCAGACCCGCGTCTTCTTCGCGATGAGCCGGGACGGGCTGCTGCCGCGGTTCTTCTCCCACGTCCACCCGCGGTTCCGCACCCCGTACCGGCCGACCATCCTGCTCGGCGTGATCATCGCGATCGTCGCGGGCTTCACCAGCCTGAGCGAGCTGGCCGAACTGGTGAACATCGGCACGCTCTTCGCCTTCGTCGTGGTCGCGATCAGCGTCATCATCCTGCGCCGGACCCGCCCCGACCTGCCCCGCGCCTTCCGCACCCCGCTGGTGCCCGTCCTGCCCATCGTCTCGGTGGCCGCCTCGCTGTGGCTGATGCTCAACCTGCCCGCGGAGACCTGGGTCCGGTTCGGCGTCTGGATGGCGATCGGCCTCGTCGTGTACTTCCTCTACGGCCGCACCCACAGCCGCCTGGCCCGCGGCGAGGAGACCCCGGCGGCACCGCCCGCGCGGTAAGGCCCCGTCAGGACCCGTCCCGTCTCCGCGGGGAGGCGGGACGGACCGTGCGCGGCCCCGCCACCTCCGCGCCCAGCTCCGTCACCCGGCGGCGCAGCTCGCGGTCGGCCGTGACGACGAGGACGGCACGGCCGACCGCCTCGGCGACGAGCGCGGCCATGTGGTCGTCCCCGCTGCCGGGCGCCGACTCCACCCGTACGCCGGGCACGGACTCCACGCCGCGCGCCGCGCCCTCGACCACCAGGACGACCTCCACCGGCCCGGCCCGCCCCGGCACCCCGTCCGCCGCCAGCCGGTCCCGCAGCCGCTCCGCCGCCCCCCGCCGGTCCCGCCACCACCCGTCGGGCACGGACCCTACGACGTTGGCGGCGTCGACGACGACGAGGAGGGGGGCGCCGGGGTCCATTTCGTCCATGTCGTGCAAGTCGTCCATGCGGTCAGGGTCGCACGCACCCGGCGGGAGCACTCCCGTATGCGGCACCTAAAATGACCAGGTGAACGGCGAGTGGATCATATGTGGCCGGGACGGCCGACTCAGCGCCTACCGAATGACCCCGGACGCTGCCCTGTGCCGCGCGGAACTGGTGCCGGGCGGCGCCTGGGACAACCCTCGCAGAATGGGTGGGGAGCAGCGGCTGCACTCCGCGCCCTCCGTCGGCCGGGGCGCCGACGCCTACGCCCATCTCGTCGCGTGGTCGTCCGCCGCCTCCGGCGGGTCGGAACTGGTGCACTCCACCCATTTCCGACCTCTGCTGGCCGCCCTCGACTGGGACCCGGTCGGGCGGCCGGACGGCAAGGGCGGCCCCACGGGCACTCCCGCCGTCGCCGTCGACCACCAGGGACGCGCGCACGTCTTCGTACGCAACGCGGGTGGCGGACTCAGCATGCGTGCCCAGGCCCAGAAGGGCGGCTGGGGCCCCTGGCGCGACCTCAAGGGCGCCGATCTCCAGGACGCGCCCGTCGCGGTCGCGGGCAAGGACGGACGCATCGAGGCCTACGCGGTCGGCTCCGGCACGATCCTGTACTGGCGTCAGGAGTCCCCCGCCACCGCCTTCCAGCTGGTGGAGGCCGTGGAGGCGGAGGCCCGTCCGGGTACCCTGCGCGCGCTGGCCACCTCGGACGAGAACACCACGCTGTTCTTCAACGACGCGTCCGGTCACCTCTCCGCCTGGCGCCCCGGCGGCAAGCCCGTCGCCCTGCTCCCGGCGGCGGGGCCCGGCCCGGTCGCGGCCGTCCGCTGCGAACTCGACGGTCACGACTGCACGTTGCTGGCCCAGTGCTCCTCCTCGGGCCGGGTCGCGTTCGCGGCCTACCCCAGCGAGCAGGAGTCGGCGGGCGCCTGGTGGACCGAGTCGGGCCCTCGCCTGCCCGCGGACGCCGAGGTCTCCCTCGCCTTGGACGCGGACGGCCGCGTGGTGGCGGCGGTCCTGTCCCCGTCGACGGGAGAACTCCTCCTGACCCGCCGCAAGGACGAACCCGGCCTCGCCCTGGGGGAGTGGCGGGCCGTCTGAGCCCGCCCACGTACCGCGGGAGGGCCCCCGCCGGCGGCGGGGGCCCTCCTCATGCGTGCGGCGGTGGTGTCACGCCGGTACCGATGCCGTGCCCGGCTCCAGGAAGCGCTTGCCGTTGACGCGTTCCGAGACGCCCTCGCGGTCCAGGTACGGGGTGATGCCGCCCAGGTGGAAGGGCCAGCCGGCGCCGGTGATCAGGCAGAGGTCGATGTCCTGGGCCTCGGCGACGACGCCCTCGGCGAGCATCAGGCCGATCTCCTGGGCCACCGCGTCCAGGACGCGCTCGCGGACCTGCTCCTCGGTCAGGACGGTGCCGCCCTGCTTGAGGAGGGCCGCGACCTCCGGGTCCAGCTCGGGCTTGCCGCTGTCGTAGACGTAGAAGCCGCGCTTGCCCGCCTCGACGACCGCCTTGAGGTTCGGGGAGACGGTGAAGCGCTCCGGGAACGCCAGGTTCAGGGTCTCCGAGACGTGCAGGCCGATGGCCGGGCCGACCAGCTCCAGCAGGACCAGCGGGGACATCGGCAGGCCGAGCGGCTCGACCGCCTTCTCCGCGACCTCGACCGGCGTGCCCTCGTCGATGACGTTCTGGATCTCGCCCATGAAGCGGGTCAGGATGCGGTTCACGACGAACGCAGGGGCGTCCTTGACCAGCACCGCGGTCTTCTTCAGCTTCTTGGCGACCCCGAACGCCGTGGCCAGCGAGGCCTCGTCGGTCTGCTCGCCGCGCACGATCTCCAGCAGCGGCAGGACCGCGACCGGGTTGAAGAAGTGGAAGCCGACGACCCGCTCGGGGTGCTTCAGCTTCGACGCCATCTCCGAGACGGACAGCGAGGAGGTGTTGGTGGCGAGGATCGCGTGCGCCGGGGCGACCGCCTCGACCTCCGCGAACACCTTCTGCTTGACACCCATCTCCTCGAACACGGCCTCGATGACGAAGTCCGCGTCCGTGAAGCCCTCGGCCTTGTCCAGGACACCGGTCACCAGCGCCTTGAGGCGGTTGGCCTGGTCCTGGTTGATGCGGCCCTTGCCGAGCAGCTTGTCGATCTCGCCGTGGACGTAGCCCACACCCTTGTCGACACGCTCCTGGTCGATGTCGGTCAGCACGACCGGCACCTCCAGGCGGCGCAGGAACAGCAGCGCCAGCTGAGAGGCCATCAGACCGGCACCGACCACGCCCACCTTGGTGACCGGGCGGGCCAGCGACTTGTCCGGCGCACCGGCGGGACGCTTGCCGCGCTTCTGCACCAGGTTGAACGAGTAGATGCCCGCGCGCAGTTCGCCGCCCATGATCAGGTCGGCCAGCGCCTGGTCCTCGGCGTCGAAGCCGCGCTGGAGGTCGCCGTCCCTGGCACCCGCGATGATCTCCAGCGCGCGGTAGGCGGCCGGGGCGGCCCCGTGCACCTTGCCGTCGGCGATGAAGCGGCCGCGCGCGACGGCCTGGTCCCAGCCCTCACCCCGGTCGATCGCCGGACGCTCCACGGCGATCTCGCCCTTGAGGACCGACGCCGTCCAGATCAGCGACTGCTCCAGGAAGTCCGCGCCCTCGAAGAGCGCGTCCGCGATGCCCAGTTCGTAGACCTGCGCGCCCTTGAGCTGCCTGTTCTGGTTGAGGCTGTTCTCGATGATGACCGAGACGGCCTTCTCCGCGCCGATCAGGTTCGGCAGCAGCGTGCAGCCGCCCCAGCCGGGGACCAGACCGAGGAAGACCTCGGGCAGCGAGAACGCCGGGAGCGCCGCCGACACCGTGCGGTAGGAGCAGTGCAGGCCGATCTCGACGCCACCGCCCATCGCCGCGCCGTTGTAGTACGCGAAGGTCGGCACGGCCAGCTCCGCGAGGCGCTTGAAGACCTCGTGGCCGCCCTTGCCGATGGCCAGCGCGTCCTCGTGGCGCTTGAGCAGCTCGACGCCCTTGAGGTCGGCGCCGACCGCGAAGACGAACGGCTTGCCGGTGACGCCGGCGCCGACGATGTCGCCGTCCGCGGCCTCCTTCTCGACCCGGTCGATCGCGGCGTCGATGTTCGCCAGCGACTGCGGGCCGAGCGTGGTCGGCTTGGTGTGGTCGTGCCCGTTGTCCAGGGTGATCAGCGCGAAACGGCCGGCCCCCAGGGGCAGGTCGAAGTGGCGTACGTGCGCCTGCGTGACGACCTCGCCGGGGAACAGCTCGGCCGCACCCTTCAGCAGCTCTGCGGTGGTGCTCACTTGTCCCCCTCGAAGTGCGGGTTCTCCCAGACGACCGTCGCGCCCATGCCGAAGCCGACGCACATGGTGGTCAGGCCGTAGCGGACGTGCGGCTGCTGCTCGAACTGCCGGGCCAGCTGCGTCATCAGCCGGACACCGGAGGAGGCCAGCGGGTGACCGAAGGCGATGGCGCCGCCGTACTGGTTGACGCGCGCGTCGTCGTCGGCGATGCCGTAGTGCTCCAGGAACGCGAGGACCTGGACGGCGAAGGCCTCGTTGATCTCGAACAGACCGATGTCGGAGATCGACAGCCCCGCCTGCGCGAGGGCCTTCTCCGTGGCCGGGATCGGGCCGTAGCCCATCACCTCGGGCTCTACGCCCGCGAAGGCGTAGGAGACCAGGCGCATCTTGACCGGCAGGCCGTTCTCGCGGGCGAAGTCCTCGCTCGCGATCAGGGAGGCGGTGGCGCCGTCGTTCAGACCGGCCGCGTTGCCCGCGGTGACCCGGCCGTGCACGCGGAACGGCGTCTTCAGACCCGCCAGGTTCTCCAGCGTGGTGCCCGGACGCATCGGCTCGTCGGCGGTGACCAGACCCCAGCCCATCTCGCCGGCCTCTTCGCTGGTGCGGCGCACCGAGATCGGCACCAGGTCGGCCTGGATCTGGCCGTTCGCGTACGCCTTGGCGGCCTTCTCCTGCGAGCGCACCGCGAACTCGTCGGCGCGCCGCTTGGTGATGCCCGGGTAGCGGTCGTGCAGGTTCTCGGCGGTCATGCCCATGAACAGGGCCGACTCGTCGACCAGCTTCTCGCTGACGAACCGCGGGTTCGGGTCCACGCCCTCGCCCATCGGGTGGCGGCCCATGTGCTCGACACCGCCCGCGATCGCCACGTCGTACGCGCCGAAGGCGACCGAGCCGGCGACCGTGGTGACGGCGGTCAGCGCGCCCGCGCACATGCGGTCGATCGAGTAGCCCGGGACGGAGGTCGGCAGGCCGGCCAGGATGCCGGCGGTGCGGCCGATGGTCAGACCCTGGTCGCCGATCTGCGTGGTCGCGGCGACGGCGACCTCGTCGATCTTCTTCGGGTCGAGACCGGGATTGCGGCGCAGCAGCTCCCGGATCGCCTTCACGACCAGGTCGTCGGCGCGGGTCTCGTGGTAGATGCCCTTCGGGCCCGCTTTGCCGAACGGGGTGCGGACGCCGTCTACGAAGACGACGTCCTTGACGGTACGAGGCACGATGGCTCTCCTCCAGGGTGCGGGATGGCACTGCTGCGGCACGCATGCACTGAGCGCACGCTCAGCCCCATGCTACTTGTGAGTAACGTAGCTGCCCAGTCCCCCCGGCGGGAGCGGCGAACGTCACATGGATCTTGTCCGGAACCCGCCGCCGCCGCACCCGCACGACACGCCCCGGGAGCGGGCTACGCCGCGTCCCGGGCCAGCGCCTCCACCAGGACCGGCGTCACCTGCTCCACCTGCCAGGGCCGCGCCCCGTGCCCGGCGAGGGCCGCGGCCACGGAGGCGGCGTCGACCGTCGCGGGCGGCTCCCAGCAGACCCGTCGGACCGTGTCCGGGGTGATCAGGTTCTCCTGCGGCATGTTCAGCTCCTCGGCCAGCGCCGTCACCGCCGCCCGCGCCGCGGTCAGCCGGGCCGCGGCGGCCGGGTCCTTGTCCGCCCACGCCCGGGGCGGCGGGGGACCGGTCACCGGCTGGCCGGGCTGCGGCAGCTGCGACTCGGTCAGCGTCCTGGCCCGGTCCACCGACGCCTGCCACTGCTCCAGCTGCCGGCGGTTGACCCGCCCGAACCCGTTCAGCGCGGCCAGCGCGTGCGCGTTGGCCGGCAGCGCGAGCGCCGCCTCCACGATCGCCGCGTCCCCGAGTACCTTGCCGGGGGAGACGTCCCGCTTCTGCGCGATCCGGTCCCGCGCCTGCCACAGCTCCCGTACGACGGCGAGCTGACGGCGCCGGCGCACCTTGTGCATCCCGGACGTACGGCGCCAGGGGTCCTTGCGGGGCTCGGGCGGCGGGGCCGACGCGATCGCGTCGAACTCCTGGCGGGCCCACTCCAGCTTGCCCTGCCGCTCCAGCTCCTTCTCCAGCGCGTCGCGCAGATCGACCAGCAGCTCCACGTCGAGCGCGGCGTAGCGCAGCCAGGGCTCGGGCAGCGGGCGGGTGGACCAGTCGACGGCGGAGTGGCCCTTCTCCAGGGTGAAACCGAGGACGTTCTCCACCATCGCGCCGAGGCCGACGCGCGGGAACCCGGCGAGCCGCCCGGCCAGCTCGGTGTCGAAGATGCGGGTCGGCACCATCCCTATGTCCCGCAGACACGGCAGGTCCTGGGTGGCCGCGTGCAGCACCCACTCCGCGTCGCCGATCGCGGCGCCGAGGCCGGACAGGTCGGGACAGGCGACGGGATCGATCAGCGCGGTGCCCGCGCCCTCGCGGCGCAGCTGCACCAGGTACGCCCGCTGCCCGTAGCGGTAGCCGGAGGCGCGCTCGGCGTCGACGGCGACGGGGCCGTGGCCGTCGGCGAAGGCGGCGACGGTCTCGGCCAGGGCGTCCGCGTCGGCGATCACCGGTGGAATGCCCTCGCGTGGTTCGAGCAAGGGGATCGGCGCCCGGCTCACAGATCCGGCGTCTTCCGGAGGGGCGCCTCCGGTGGTGCGCAGTGGACGGTCTGCTGCGGTTTCGTGGGCGTCGGTCACCTGTCAAGGGTATCGGTGGATAGACGGCACCCGCCGACGGAACGTTCCGTCGGCGGGTGCCGGGGGGTCGTAAACCAGTCAGGTCGGTGAAAAGGCCGTCGGTGTCAGTGGATGATCCCCGTGCGCAGGGCCACCGCCACCATCCCGGCGCGGTCGCCCGTGCCGAGCTTGCGGGCGATACGGGCCAGGTGGCTCTTGACGGTCAGGGCGGACAGGCCCATCGAGACGCCGATCGCCTTGTTCGACTGGCCCTCCGCGACCAGCCGCAGCACCTCCACCTCGCGGCCGGACAGCTCGCGGTAGCCGCCCGGGTGGCTCGGGGCACCCGGGGGACGGCGGTGGTGCAGCCGGGCGGCGGCGGCCCCGATGGGCGCGGCACCGGGCCGGGTGGGGAGCCCGACGTTGGTACGGGTGCCGGTGACGACGTAGCCCTTGACACCGCCGGCGAGGGCGTTGCGTACGGCGCCGATGTCGTCGGCGGCGGACAGGGCGAGGCCGTTGGGCCAGCCCGCGGCCCGGGTCTCCGACAGCAGGGTCAGTCCGGAGCCGTCGGGGAGGTGTACTTCGGCGACGCAGATGTCGCGGGGGTTGCCGATGCGGGGACGAGCCTCCGCGACGGACGAGGCCTCGATGACGTCGCGTACACCGAGCGCCCAAAGATGGCGGGTGACGGTGGAACGGACGCGCTGGTCGGCCACGACCACCATGGCGGTCGGCTTGTTCGGGCGGTAGGCGACCAGGCTTGCAGGCTGCTCGAGGAGAACGGACACCAGGCCTCCTGGGGTGCGGGACGGGGCCGGCTCGTGGGGGATGAAGCCGGGACGAACCGTGCTTTCAAGGTCACAGTCGTCTTCGGCAACGAACCGGTCGGCCTTTAGAGAATGATCACGATCTGGTGAGTAACAATCCGAGCAATTCGGACACGCTGTCGATCATTCGAAGACCGAACGGTTTCGCACTTTGTCGATAACAGGGCTGAAAGTGGCCGTATCGACAAAGTGACGGGAGGTCGGGCGAGCGCGAAAAAAGCGGCGCTCTCGGATGAGAGCGCCGCTCTGAAAGTGGATCAGTGAACGCGGGCAACCACCGCCGTCAGCCGCCGCCGGTTGCCGCCGTCAGCGCGACTGCGGACCCCGCCGCTGCGGCAGCGTCACGACCGACGCGTCACCCGGCGCCGCCGGCGGCAGCCCCGCCACCTGGGCCAGCAGATCGCACCAGGAGGCCAGGTGCGCCGCCGTGTCCGGCACGCCCCCCAGCCCCTCGCGCGGCGTCCAGGACGCCCGGATCTCGATCTGCGACGCCGACGGCCGCGCGGACAGACCGCCGAAGTAGTGCGAACTCGCGCGCGTCACCGTGCCGCTGGGCTCGCCGTACGTCAGCCCCCGCGCCTGGAGCGCGCCGGTCAGCCAGGACCAGCACACCTCCGGCAGCAGCGGGTCGGCGGCCATCTCGGCCTCCAGCTCCGCCCGCACCAGCGTCACCAGGCGGAAGGTGCCCTGCCAGGCGTCGTGCCCGGCGGGGTCGTGCAGCAGGACCAACCGGCCGTCCGCGAGGTCCTCGTCGCCGTCGACGACCGCGGCCTCCAGCGCGTACGCGTGCGGGGCGAGCCGCTGCGGCGCGCGGGTCGCCTCCACCTCGATCTGCGGCCGCAGCCGGGCGGTACTCAGCGCCTCGACGGCGGCCGCGAAGGGCGGCGGTGCCATACTCCCGGTGTGCCGGGCCTTCTCCTCCGCACTCTTCGCTTCGTCCATTCCGCCAGCGTCGTCCGACAGTCGTCCCTGAGCCGCAGCCATGCGGGGAACATTAAGCGGAACGGCGGCCCGGCGCAGGGAGGGACACCCGCGTGCGGGCGCGATGTCCGGATCACGCGGGTCGCGGGAGCGTCGGGGGAGCGCGGGGGAAGCGCCCGACCCGTGGTCCGGAGCCGTCCCGGGGGCGTGCGAGACTTGCCGGGTGAGTGCGAACCAGAGCCCCGCGGGCAAGCAGCCGACCGCCACGTACGACTCCGCGTTCCTGAAGGCGTGCCGGCGCGAGCCCGTACCGCACACCCCGGTGTGGTTCATGCGGCAGGCCGGGCGCTCACTGCCGGAGTACCTCAAGGCGCGCGAGGGCATCCCGATGCTGGAGTCCTGCGAGCGGCCGGAACTGGTCGCCGAGATCACCCTCCAGCCGGTGCGCCGGCACGGCGTGGACGCCGCGGTCTACTACAGCGACATCGTCGTCCCGCTCAAGGCCCTCGGCATCGACCTCGACATCAAGCCGGGCGTCGGCCCCGTCATCGCCAACCCGATCCGCTCCCGCGCGGACCTGGCGCAGCTGCGCGACCTCACGCCCGAGGACGTCTCCTACGTCACCGAGGCGTACGGCCTGCTCACCCGCGAGCTGGGCGCGACCCCGCTGATCGGCTTCGCGGGCGCCCCGTTCACCCTCGCCAGCTACCTCGTGGAGGGCGGCCCGTCCCGCAACCACGAGCACACCAAGGCGCTCATGTACGGCGACCCCGAGCTGTGGGCCGACCTCCTGGACCGCCTCGCGGACATCACGGCAGCCTTCCTCACCGTGCAGATCGAGGCGGGCGCGAGCGCCGTCCAGCTCTTCGACTCCTGGGTCGGCGCCCTGGCCCCCGCGGACTACCGCCGCTATGTGCAGCCCGCCTCCCGCAAGGTCTTCGACGCCGTCGCCGGGTACGGGGTGCCGCGCATCCACTTCGGCGTCGGCACCGGCGAACTGCTCCGCGACATGGGCGAGGCCGGCGCGGACGTCGTCGGCGTCGACTGGCGCGTCCCGCTGGACGAGGCCGTCCGCCGCGTCGGCCCCGGCAAGGCGCTCCAGGGCAACCTTGACCCGGCCGTCCTCTTCGCCGGCCCCGAGGTGGTCGAGGCCAAGACCCGCGAGGTGCTCGACGCGGCGGCCGGCCTGGAGGGCCACGTCTTCAACCTCGGCCACGGCGTCCTGCCGACCACCGACCCGGACGCCCTGACCCGCCTCGTGGAGTACGTCCACACGCGGACCGCGCGCTGAACAACTGCTGAGAACACGTCGTCGCCGACAGTCTTCCGGCTGTCGGCGACGACGTGTTCCGCGGGCTGCCGCCCCTATTCGGCGCCGGCGGCCGTGAGGGGCTCGGGGGCCGGGGTGCGGTCGGCGGTGGCGACGGGGTGGCGGAGCTGGTCCCGGAGCTGGGCGACGAGGGTGCGCAGGCCCGCGCCGTCGGTGGCCGTGCCGAAGAGGTAGAAGTCGGGGCGGACGATGGCGGCGCTGTGGCCCTGCTCCCGCAGGTGGGGGAGGTAGCCGTCGGGGGCGTCGAGGTAGCCCTCGGGCGGTGCGGCGTCGGTGTGGAGCGGCACCAGGTGCGCGCCGATGCCGGTGAGGAAGGCGTGGTCCTCGGTGTCCAGGGCGTCGAGGGGGCCGGTGCCGTCGGTGAGGACGGTGAAGCCGCCGCCGGTGAGGTCGTCGAGGAGCGCGCTGCGGCCCTGGTGGGTGAGCGTGTGCTGCGCCGTGAGGTGGCCGACGTCCGGGGCGCGGCTGCCGTCGGGGGCGCGGCTGAGGACGCCGTCGCCGAGGACGGGCGGCGGGGTGGGCGGCAGGGCGTGGCGGGGGTCGGCGCCGGCGGCGATCATGCGCTGGTCGCGGGCGGCGGCCTCCTCGGGGTCGAGGACGCAGATGACCTGGCCCAGCGCCATCGACATGCCGATGGCGTGCTGGACGTGCTCGCTGCGCTCGGAGGTGTAGGTGTCCAGGAGGCCGGCGTCGGCCCGGCCGTCGAGGACGAGGTCCAGCTTCCAGGCGAGGTTGACGGCGTCGCGCAGGCCGGAGCACATGCCCTGGCCGGCGAACGGCGGCATCTGGTGGGCGGCGTCGCCGGCGAGGATCAGGCGGCCCTCGCGCCAGCGGTCCACCCACCGCGCCTGGAAGGTGTAGACGGTGTGCCGCTCGATCGTCGTGTTCTCCGGCGTACGGCCCCACGGCTCCAGCAACCGCCAGGCGGTCTCCAGGGTGTTGAGCTCCTCGATGCTCTCGTGCGGCAGGCGCAGGAACTCCCAGCGGCGCCGGCCCGGCCCGCCGGAGACGATGGTGGTGGGCCGCTCGGGGTCGCACAGCTGCCAGTTCATCGGCGACCACTCCTCCTCCTCGTGCGGGAGGACGTCGACGATCAGCCAGTCGTAGAAGAAGCCGAGGTCGGTGACGGTGGTGGCCATGCCGGTGCGGACGAAGCTGTTGGCGCCGTCGGCCCCGATGACGTACCGGGCGCGGATCTCGCCCGGTCCGTCGGCGCCCTTGGTGCTCAGGCGGACGTGGTCCTCGGCGAGGGCGAGGTCGACCGCCTCGCAGCCGCGGCGGACGGTGACCGTGGGCAGGCTCTCGGCGGCCTCGGCGAGGACGCGTTCCAGGTGGGGCTGGTTGAAGAAGCTGGCGGTGGGCCAGCCGGAGATCCCGTCGCCGGACCAGTCGATCCGGACGAGCGGCTCACCGGCGTGATTGCGCCACTCGTAGTGGTCCGGCACCGGGTCGGTGACGGCGCGGACCTGCTCGGCCACGCCCGCCGCCTGGAAGACGCGGCCGATCTCGTGGTCGAAGTGCACGGCGCGCGGCAGGTCGTACGGGCTGGGCCAGCGCTCGATCGCGATGACGTCGTGGCCCCGGCGGCCCAGCAGCAGGGTGAGCATCTGGCCGACCGGGCCGAAGCCGACGATCGCGACGTCGTGCATCGCGGTGGAGGCGTCTTTCATGGTGGTCCTACCTCGGCTCGCTGTGGGTGCCGGTCATGAGGGCGGCGAGGTCTTCGGGGGCGAGGAAGGAGGGCGGGGGCGGCGGGCCCCAGTTGAACAGGCCCTTGGCGCCTTCGAGGACCTCCGGTGTCCAC
>JAEBFB010000011.1:0-292141 GCA_049998335.1 Streptomyces sp. cmx-10-19 | reverse complement strand
CCGCCTTGAACTCCGGCGTGAACGAGCGACGAGGGCGAGGCTTCTTCTTCCCCATGCTCTCCATGATGGACATCCTCCCGGGGCTGAACCCCTGATCTCGGATGTCCGTCAAAGCGGATCAAGCCCACGGGGTCGCCGTGTGCACCGGACCTGACGGCGGCTGGGCGCGTGCCGGCTCCCACCTCACCCCCACCGATGAGGCCGTGGCCACGGCCCGGAAACACTCCGGCATGACCCCCGAACTCCCGGCCATAGAGCGCGCCCTGGTGGCGCTGGAAGGAGACGGCAAGTGATCAGCGAAGGTACGGCGTTCACGTTCGCGGTGGTCTTCGGGATCATCACCGTCCTCCTCGTCCGCTCCCGCGACGTACGCGGCTGGGAAGCGGTTTGCGTCGGCCTCTTCGGCCTCTACCTCGGACAGACCCCCGTCCTTTTCACCATCCACGGCCTCGTCACCTGGGTCATCAGCGGCTTCTCCCACACGTGAGCAGAAAGGACCCCATCGCATGACCATGCGCCGCGTGAGGTGCCCCCACTGCAAGGGCGACAGAGCCCGCAAGACCTGGACCGGACGACTGCGCCGCTGCCGCGTCTGCCGGGGCACCGGCACCATCCGCTGACCAACGAACTTCCACTACTCACCACCTGATCAGGAGTGATCCCCATGACGGATGACGCGCCACCAACCAGCACCCGTGCCGCTGCGGCGGCCCACCCCGGAAGGTCACCACCATCACCCCGCACCCCACCACCCCGGCTGACAGGCGCGCCGCCCTCGACCACGCGGCGCGCCTGCGTCAACTCCCTTGAAGCAGACCGAGACGCCCTGCGCATCGTCCAAGACCCTGACTTCCCCCGCTGGCTGCAACAGATCACCGCCACCGGCGGATGCGCCCACCCCGTCCACCTCTCCGGCCACACCACCGCCCTGGACAACGCGACCGGCGAAATCCTCCACCACTACGACACCCGCAACGAACCCGGTGAACGCCTCCTCGTCCGCTGCCGCAACCGGCGCGCCGCCGTCTGCCCCGCCTGCTCCCGACTCCACGCCGGAGACACCTTCCACCTCGTCCGCGCGGGCCTCATCGGCGGCAAGAACGTCCCCGCCACCGTTCGCGCGCGGCCTCGCCTCTTCGTCACCCTCACCGCCCCCTCCTTTGGACCGGTACACCGCTCGGGCACAACGTGCCGCCCCCGCCGTAACGGCGGCGCCTGCGAACATGGCCGCCCGTTGGGTTGCGGGACCGCTCACGCCCCGGACGCCCCCGTCGTCGGACAGCCACTCTGCCAGGACTGCTACGACTACACCGCTCACGTCCTGTGGCACGCGCACGCCTCCAAGCTGTGGGACCGGTTCGTCATCGACGTCCGGCGGCGCCTCGCCTCCTCGGCGGGCATCGTTCAGTCCCGCTTCGCCCACCACGCCCGGCTGTCCTTCGCGCGCATCGCCGAGTACCAGAAGCGGGCGGCCGTCCACGTGCATGCCGTCGTCCGCCTCGACGGCCCGGACGGGCCCACCGACGAACCCCCGCCCTGGGGAACCCCGGACCGGCTCACCCGCGCCGTGCACGCGTCCGCCCAGCGGGTGACTGTCCGCACTCCCTACAGCCCGGCCGTCGGTGAACTGGATCTGACCTGGGGTACTCAGACTGACGTCCGTGCCCTGCACGCCGACGGTGACGGCCCCGATGACGACGCCGTGGCCGCGTACGTCGCGAAGTACGTCACCAAGGGCACCGACGAGACCGGCGCTGGCACCGACCACAAAGTCACCACCAGGGACGACATCGACACGGCACCCGTCAGCCGACACGTCCGCACCCTCATGCACACCTGCTGGCGACTCGGCGGCCTCCCCGACGCGATCACAGACGCGCATTGGCGCTATGTCGGCTCCGGCCACACACCGGGCGCCGCTCTCATCGCTGCCGGAGTCGCTGAAGACCTCGCGGAGTCTCGGCGACTCAGTGCAGAAGCCAGCCAACAGATGGGGTGGGATCGATAACTCCTCTGCCCGAGCCTGAGCCTGCGAACGACGAAGCGATGCCTCTGATCGACAGCGAGATTGTGATTGTGGGCGAGGACGGTGCGGAAGAACCGTTTGACCCTGCCGCATGGTTCGAGTAACCGACGAAGCCGTCTCCCTCAGATGACGGGAAGGCGGCTTCGTTCGCGCGCGGGCTGGATCAGAAGGCCTGCGCGAAGTCGTCCTCTTGGATCACGAGTCGCTCGCGTACGTCCTTCGGGATCAGTAGGCGGAGGTGCACCTTCGGGGCTCGGATCCTTCGGCACCTTCGTGCGGGTCACCTCGCAGCGAATCCCGACCTGGTACAGGTCCGCGGACATGGCCTCCATGCCGCCTTCCTGCCAGTGCTCACGGAACGTCTTGCCGCCGTGGACGTTGACCCATCGATCCTTCGCTGTCTCGGGGTCGATCGCTTCGAGCTCACTGATGAGCTTGTCCAACGTCGCCTCCGCCTGCTCCTTCGTGAACCGCGTCTTCGTGTACCGGCCCCCGGGTTCGAGATCCTTCATGTACAGCGCGATGGTCTCTTGAAGGCGCTTGATCTCCTTGCGAGCCTCGGCGCCCTCCGCGTACTGGCGGACCTGCACGGGGAAGTCTCCGAGGACCTTGAGCACGTCCTGCACCAGGCGCTCGTAGACCCGCTCGGGGTTGGGCGCTCCGAGTCCGCCGCTCTTGCAGTTGCGGCACCGCAGGTACTGGTACGTCCCGTGCGTGTTGTTCGTGATCTGCACGGTCATGTTTGTCTTGCAGTCGGCGCACAGCAGGACTCCGAGGAACTGCGTCGCACCGCCGACACGGCGCGGTGGCTGGTTCTTCTTGCGCTTGTCGAGGGCGGCGCCGAGGTTCTCGAACTCCTCCTCACTAAAGAGGGGAGGGGCGACTTCGATCGGCCTACCGTCCTTGCCGAGGAGCGGCTTCGATCGTCGCTGTCCGCCGTTCTTGTCCTCTTCTACCCGGTAGCCGAGAAGCGCAGGGTTGCGCAGGCGGCGGTGGAGCGTTGCCACGGTGAGCCCTTGGGTCATCAGGCCGGACCGCTTCAAGCAGTGCACCATGAACCCTGCGGAGCGTCCCCGGAGCGCCATGCGTCGGGCCCAGTGCAGGGCCTTGGCCGCCTCGGGATCGATGACGAGAACGACCTTCCCCGTGTCGTCCTCGTCCGTGACGTAGCCGTACGCCGGCTTCCCGATGATCCAGTCTTCCTGCGACTTCGCGTAGTCCCACAGGCTCGCGACGCGGGTCGAGGTGTTGGCCGCCTCGATCTCGGCGATGCCGCCGATGATCGTGACCATGATCTTTCCGGCGGTCGTCGTGAGGTCGAGGCTGTCGTTCTTCGAGACCAGGTTCTTCCCGCGCTTCAGGCTCCACTCGATCATCGTCGAGAGATCGGAGAGACGACGTACGAAGCGGTCGAGCTTCCAGAACAAGAGCTCGTCGAACTCGGGGGAGCGGTTGTTCAGCCACTCGCCGAGCTCCTTTCGCTTCCACGGCGGGACCTTCGTCGCCGACACGTTCAGGTCGGAGGCGACGCCGACGACTCGGCACCCTCGCTCCCTTGCCAGGATGCGGAGATCGAGCTCCTGCCGTACCGGCGACGTCGTGTCGTCTGTCAGTACGGACAAGCGGATGGATAAGAGCGCCCGGGGTGCGTCCTGGGAGAGTAAGGCCTCAGCCCGTTTGAGCTCCTCCAACAGGGCAAGATCGGCCTCGGTCCACTCGGCTTCCACGCTGTAGGCCGCTCGGTCTGCCGCGAGTCGGCGCTGTCCTCGTTTCCTCATGTCAGACAGCTTGGCGCAGTTCCTGGGCTGTTTTGAGCGTTTTTCCATATGCCTCGCGATGGACACGGAGATCCAGATCGGCCCGACCGGCAAGAAGCTGCTGCCGCTGACGGTGATGAACAACGCTCCGTCCGGCTGAGACGGGGCGGGGGCGACCCGTACGGTCGCTGGAACAAGAAGCGGGCTGCGTGGGCATCGTGGAACCTCTAGCATCGCCGTGTGACTGACATCACTGGCGTCGGTCGAGGGGGAATCGGTGCCGTGCGTGCCGCTCTGCTCGGCTGGCGCATCTTGAACCAGCGCCGTTGGTACTGGCACTTACGCTACCAAGCGGTTATCGGTGCCCTGATGTTCCGGGACGATCCCGACGAACCGGTGCCACCGGAGATCAACGAAGCGTCTCTGAAACTCTGCGAAATCCTCGACGCCGTCTCTGTTCCCATGGAAGTGCAAAAGGGCCTGTTCAATAAAATAGGACGATGGATCCGCGAGACGGTCACGCATGGTGTGCGTTACCCGCTCCACGACGGCGCGGCGGGCTACACCTATTGGGACCGTCTGTACGCCTGGGCCAGGGCGGCAGCGGAGACGCGGGAGGGGGAATCCGCTCTCGACTACGCGCACTTCCCGGACAGGGACGACCGTTCCCACCTCTTCGCGAAAAGATTCGTGGCGAAGACCTCGGCCCTGCTGCTGAGCCACGCGTTACCGGATTCACTCAGCAGCTACCGCGAGCGAATGGCCGCGCAGGTGCACCGCGGTCCCACGTGGGCGGACGCCTCGGCCAGGCATCGGCGTATCGCCGCGACCGCGCGCACCGCGACCGCCGGTGTGGCCTCCACCCTCCTCACGTACGTCGGGTTCAACCAGGACCTCTTCAGTTCACTCAGCATCGGTGGCCTCACCCTGGCCTCCACGGCCGTCGTCGAGGCTTCGAGCGGTGGATACAGCGGCCTGACGGAGCCCATGAAAGCCGCCCGCCGGCAGGCCCGCGACTGGCTGGCCACGATGTCTTTGTGGCTCGTGCAGTACGTGACGTGGCGAGACGGCATGATCCGGGAAGGCCGCGCCGAGGGCGTCCATCAGCTCCTGGGAATCCTGACCGCACTCCAGGCGGAGGACGCGACGCTCGACCGGCCCCAGGACACCGAGCGGATCGAGCGACATCTGCAACGTCTTATCGAGGGGGCGAACAGAGTCGGTGACACGGAACTCGAGACCGCGCTCATGAATGTCGAGAGCGCGGTCCTCTACCGTCCCGCGCACATCGTCAATTCCCTGTCGGCGCTCATCGCGATCGTGGAAGACGTCGGGGATCTTCCGGGCCCCACTCCTGGAAACACCTCGGGGATCGTCGACCCGCCGGGGTCCTTTCCCCGGCAACTCGGGCGGCCTGACTCCGCACCTGTGCCGCGGACCGAGTGACGCGCGACAGCGAGGAGTGACCGAGCCGCCGCAAGGCGCACGGCGCCGCGGGATCCGAATCGGGTTCCGCGGCGTCCTCATGTTCATGGTGGATCTGGAGAAGGCGCCGGGGGCGGGCCCGTACGGGCAGCCGGTGCGACGAGATGCCGAGGGGTGTCTCGCCGTCGCGATCCGGATTCCGGTGCGGATCGTCGCGCTGGTGCTGGTCGTGCCGGTGCGGATGGTGTGGGACGGGCTGGTCGTCGTCGGGCGGCTGCTGCGGGACACGGTGCTCAGGCCGGTCGGGCGGGCGCTGGCCTGGCTCGGCCGTGTCGCCTTCGTGTGGCCGCTGGTGGGGCTGTGGCGGTACGTCCTCGTGCCGGTCGGCAAGGGCGTGGCCTGGCTCGGGTATGTGCTGCTCGTCGTTCCGGCGCGGTGGGTGTACCGGTGGGTGCTGACGCCGGTGGGGCAGGCCCTCGCCTGGGTCGCCGGGGGAGTGGGCGCGGTGCTGGCCGCCGTCGGGCGCGGGCTGTACGCCGGTCTGGCGTGGCTCGCGCGGTATCTCGTCGCCGTTCCCGTGGGGTGGCTCTACGCCTGGGTGCTCACGCCGGTCGGGCACGCGCTGGCCTGGTGCGGGCGGGGGGTGCTCTGGTGCGTCGGCAAGGTCGTCGGAGGGGTCGGACTCGCGCTGTACTGGATCGTCCGGGTGCTGCTGGTGGTGCCCGCTCTCGCCGTGTGGCGGTGGGTGCTCGTGCCCGTCGGGCGGGTGCTCGCCGTGGTCGGGCGGGAGGTCGGGGAGGCTCTCGGGCACGCCTGGCGGGTCGCCGGGTACGTGTCCCGTGCCGTCGGGCGGTTCCTCGGCGCCGTGTTCCGGTGGGCCGTCGCCGAGCCGGCGCGCTGGGTGTACCGGAGTGTGCTGACGCCGGTCGGGCATGTGGTGCGCGACAACATGCTGCGGCCCCTCGCCGAGGCCCGCCGCAGCGCCCGCCGCGCCACCCGGCAGGCCCTCGACTCCGCCCGCCGCTCGGTACGCCAGGCCCGCGCCGACGTGCGACGCGCGCTTTTCGGGGAACCGGTAGGACGGGTGCCGGTGGATCGGCGGGAACCTTCCGTCACCGAGGCACGTACTCTTGGTAGTAGCACGACGGTTCTCACGAAGGAATAGAACACTGGGCAAGCGACAGCCCGAAGGCCCGCCGCCCGTTCCCGCGGTGCAGCGCATCCGCCTGCGTTACACCAAGCGCGGCCGCCTCCGGTTCACCAGCCACCGTGACTTCCAGCGCGCCTTCGAGCGTGCGCTGCGCCGCGCCGAGGTGCCGATGGCGTACTCGGCGGGGTTCACCCCGCACCCCAAGGTGTCGTACGCCAATGCCGCACCCACCGGCACGGGCAGTGAGGCGGAGTACCTGGAGATCGCGCTCACCGAGGCGCGGGACCCGGAGCGGCTCAGGCTGCTCCTCGACGAGTCGCTGCCTACCGGGCTCGACGTCGTCGAGGCGGTCGAGGCCCGCACCTCCGGGCTCGCCGACCGGCTGACGGCCTCCGTGTGGGAGCTTCGGCTCGACGGGGTGAGCCCCGAGGACGCCGAGCGCGCTGTGACGGCGTTCAACACCGCCGGGACGGTCGAGGTCCAGCGCCGGACCAAGACCGGCGTCCGCACCTTCGACGCCCGCTCCGCCGTCGCCCACCTGGAGAGCGTCACCACGCACGGTTCCCCGGCTGATAGGCCGACCGACCGGCCCTGTGCGATACTGCGGCTGGTTGTTCGGCACGTGACGCCTGCCGTACGACCCGACGACGTCCTGTCCGGTCTTCGCGCCGTGGCCGACCTGGCGCCGCCGGTCCCCGCAGCGGTGACCAGGCTGGCGCAGGGGCTGTTCGATGAAGAGACCGGAGCGGTGACCGACCCGCTCGCGCCCGACCGCGAGGCAGAAGCGCCCGAGCCGCAACCGGCCGCCGCTCCCGCCGCCGCGAAGGCGTCGGCGTAAGGAAGGTTCCGCGCCGGGACGCACGCCGTAGCGCCGCCCTCGACCTCGGGAGCCACCTGGGTCGGGCAGCGCACCGCCCACAAGACTTTCGCCAGGCCGTACCCGCCAAGGGGTACGGAACCGGCGAGACAAGACACGGAGAGCTTCCGAGCGGCGCCCGCGCCCCGGACGGCGGCAACCGCGCATCGCGCGAGCCGCGGACGTCACCGGCGGCCTGACACGGCCGACACCGGACCAGGCGCGGCGCCCGGGAGCCTGACGGGAGAAACCCCCGCATGCTCGAACCGACCGAATCCGCAGAGTCCTCGACCAACACGACGGGCTCCGAAGCGAACACCCCCAGCGACACCCTGCCGCCGCGCCGCCGCCGCAGGGCCGCGTCCCGCCCGGCCGGTCCGCCGTCCGGCGCCTCCGAGGCGACGGCCGAGACCGTCGAGCCGACCGAGGTGACCGACGAGGCCGGAGAGACGGAGCCGACGGAGGAGGTGGACGAGACGGAGGGGACGACGGCGGAAGTGACCGCGGCCGAGACCCCCGAGGCCGCTCCCGAGCCCGCCGCCCGGCCGCGTCGCCGCGCGGTGCGCCGTGCCTCCGCGCCCGCCGGGGCCCCGGCAGCGGCGGACGCCGCCGAGACCGTCGTACCGGCCATCCCCGCCGCCGAGGCGCCGGCGCCCGCCGCCACGCCCGAGCCGGTCGCCGAGGAAGCCGCGCCCAAGGGCCGGACCCGTCGCCGGGCCACCCGCACCGTGACGTCGCCGGTGGAGCCGGCCGCCGCCGAGGTGACCGAGGCCGCCGCCGAGCCGGCCGCCGCCCCCGCCGAGCCGGCCGCCCCCGAGCCCGCCGCGCCGCGTCGTACGCGCCGCCGTGCCACGAGCAGCGTGACCTCGCCCGCCGAGAGCCCCGCCGCCGAGGTCACCGAGACGCCCGCCGCCGAGTCGGCCACCGCCCCGGAGCCGGCCGAGGCGCCCGCGCCCGCCGAGCCCGCCGCGCCGCGCCGTACGCGCCGGCGTGCGACCAGCAGCGTGACCTCGCCCGCCGAGACGCCCGCCGAGGCGCCCGGGGTCGCCGAGCCCGCCGAGCCCGCGACGGAGCCCGCCGCCGAGGAAGCCGCGCCCAAGGGCCGGACCCGTCGCCGCGCCACCCGCACCGTGACGTCGCCGGTGGAGCCGGCCGCCGCCGAGGTGACCGAGGCCGCCGCCGAGCCCGCCGCCGCGACTCCCGAGCCGGCCGAGGCCCCCGAGCCCGCCGCCGAGGACGCCGGGCCGCGTCGCGCGCGCCGCCGGTCCACCCGTAAGGCCGCCGGTGGGTTCGCCGCCCCCGCCCAGAGCGCCGCCGCCTCCGACGGGGCCGACGCGCCCAAGCGGCCGTCGCGGCCCGCCGTCGCCGTGTTCCAGGCGCCGGTGTTCGCCGAGCCGCAGTTCCAGACGCCCGAGCGGGCCGCCGCCGAAGCCGCCGCCGAGGCGGCCGGTGCCGAGCCGGAGAAGCCGCGCCAGGCGCAGCAGCCGGCCGAGGAGCCGGAGGAGGCCGTCGAGGAGCAGTCCGCCGGATCGCGCCGCCGTCGCCGCCGCCGGGGTGCCGCGGCCGAGGAGACCGTCACCGAGGACCGGGCCCCCGCCGTCGCGCCCGCCCCCGCGCAGGACGAGGCGGAGGACGAGGCCGACGACGTCGACGACGTCGACGAGTCGGGTGACGAGCACGACGACGCCGACGGATCGGACGACTCCGGTTCGCGCCGCCGCCGTCGCCGGGGCGGCCGTCGCCGCCGCCGGGGTGACGCCGGGGACGGCGACCTGACCGACGGCGAGACCGAGCACGCCGCCGCCGAGCAGGCCGACCAGGACGCCGAGGACACCGCCGAGCAGGCGGAGGAGGACGCCGAGGACGGCGACGAGGCCGCGGGCGAGAGCGGTGGCTCCAGCAGCAGCCGGCGCCGTCGCCGCCGTCGCCGCCGGGCCGGGGACGGCTCCGGTGAGGCCGACGCGTCGTCCGACGACCCCGAGCGCACCGTCGTCAAGGTCCGCGAGCCGCGCAAGGCGTCCGAGCCCTCCGACGAGGTGCAGTCCATCAAGGGCTCCACCCGCCTGGAGGCCAAGAAGCAGCGCCGCCGCGAGGGCCGCGAGCAGGGCCGCCGGCGTGTCCCGATCATCACCGAGGCCGAGTTCCTGGCCCGCCGCGAGGCCGTCGAGCGCGTCATGGTCGTCCGCCAGCACGGCGAGCGCACCCAGATCGGCGTCCTGGAGGACGGGGTGCTCGTCGAGCACTACGTCAACAAGGAGCAGGCGACCTCGTACGTCGGCAACGTCTACCTGGGCAAGGTGCAGAACGTGCTGCCGTCGATGGAGGCCGCGTTCATCGACATCGGCAAGGGCCGCAACGCCGTCCTGTACGCCGGCGAGGTCAACTTCGAGGCGCTCGGCATGGGCCACGGCCCGCGCCGTATCGAGTCCGCCCTCAAGTCCGGCCAGTCGGTCCTCGTGCAGGTCACCAAGGACCCGATCGGCCACAAGGGCGCCCGCCTGACCAGCCAGGTCTCGCTGCCCGGCCGCTACCTGGTCTATGTGCCCGAGGGCTCGATGACCGGCATCAGCCGCAAGCTGCCCGACACCGAGCGCTCCCGGCTCAAGACCATCCTCAAGAAGATCGTCCCCGAGGACGCGGGCGTCATCGTGCGCACGGCCGCCGAGGGCGCCAGCGAGGACGAGCTGCGCCGCGACGTCGAGCGGCTCCAGGCGCAGTGGGAGGACATCCAGAAGAAGGCGAAGGGCGGCAGCTCCAACGCGCCCACGCTGCTGTACGGCGAGCCGGACATGACCGTCCGCGTCGTGCGCGACATCTTCAACGAGGACTTCACCAAGGTCGTCGTCAGCGGTGACGAGGCCTGGCAGACCATCCACGGCTACGTCGCCCACGTGGCGCCGGACCTCGCGGACCGGCTGTCCCGGTGGACCAGCGAGGTCGACGTCTTCGCGACGTACCGGATCGACGAGCAGCTCGCCAAGGCGCTGGACCGCAAGGTCTGGCTGCCCAGCGGCGGTTCGCTGGTCATCGACCGGACCGAGGCGATGGTCGTCGTCGACGTCAACACCGGCAAGTTCACCGGCCAGGGCGGCAACCTGGAGGAGACGGTCACCAGGAACAACCTGGAGGCGGCCGAGGAGATCGTGCGCCAGCTGCGGCTGCGCGACCTCGGCGGCATCATCGTCATCGACTTCATCGACATGGTGCTGGAGTCCAACCGGGACCTGGTGCTGCGGCGCCTGCTGGAGTGCCTGGGCCGGGACCGGACCAAGCACCAGGTGGCCGAGGTGACCTCGCTGGGTCTGGTGCAGATGACCCGCAAGCGGGTCGGCCAGGGTCTGCTGGAGTCGTTCTCGGAGACCTGCGTCCACTGCAACGGGCGCGGGGTCATCGTCCACCTCGACCAGCCGACCGCGGCCGCCGGCGGCGGCAACGGCAAGCGCCGCAAGCGGGCGCGGGCCGGGGCCGACCAGCCGCACGATCACGAGGTCGCCGGTGTCGAGACGGGCCTGACCGCCGAGCAGGAGGCGGACGTCGAGGCCGAGACCGAGGCCGTCGCCGAGCCGGTTCCCGTCCCGGTGCCCGAGTTCACCCCGGACGACGAGCTGTACAGCAGCGCCGCCGAGGCCGAGGCCGCCGCCACGCGCGGTCGCGGCCGGCGCCGCAGCGGCCGCCGCGCGTCGGCTCCGGCCGGTGCTCCCCGGGGCGCCAGGGACGAGGCCGCGCGCGCCGAGGCGCCGACCGCGCCGACCGCGCAGGACGTGACGGCCGCCGAGGAGGTCGAGCGTCCCGTCGTACGGGAGTCCGCCGCCGAGGTGCTGGCGCGGCCGGCCGCCGTCGAGGACGCCGTGTCCGGTGCGCCCGCGCCGGCCGCCGAGGAGACGCCGGTGCCGGCGCCCGCCTCGGAGGAGGCCGCGCCCAAGGGGCGTACGCGTCGTCGGGCCACCCGGAAGGCGTCCGCGCCGGCCGGTTCGCCCGCGGGGGCGGAGGCCGCCGTGGTGACGGTCGCCGAGACCGAGCCGGCCGCGGCCCCGCGGCCCGACGAGAAGGCCCCGGCCGTCGCCGAGGCACCCGCGGAGCCGACGGCCGAGGTCGCCGAGAGCGCCGCCCCGGCCCGTCCGCGGCGTCGCGCGGTGCGCAAGCCCACCACCCCCACCGCGTCCGAGGAGGCGGCCGTCGTGGTCGTCCCGTCGGCCCCGGCGGAGGAGCGGGCGCCCGAGACGGTGGCCGACTCGGCGGCCGAAGGGGCGGTGGAGGCCACCGAGGCCGAGCCCGTCGAGGAGGCGGCCCCGGCCAAGAAGGCGGCGGCCCGCAAGACGGCCAAGAAGGCGACGGCGAAGAAGGCCGCCACCAAGAAGACCGCGGCCAAGAAGACGACGACCGCGAAGAAGGCCACCGCCAAGAAGGCGGCCACCAAGACGACGACCGCCAAGAAGGCCACGGCCAAGAAGGCGGCGTCGAAGAAGACCGCGGCCGCCGCCCAGCAGGCGCCGTCCTCGGTCACGGCCGCCACCGACGAGGACTGACCGGCGGCAGCCGGACCCTGGCGCGAAAACGTACGGCCCCGTCCACCCGGACGGGGCCGTACGTTTCCCCGGGCGCCGTCCGGCGCATCATCACCGGGCGGCCGATGACGTCCGCGCGAGGAGAGAAGGTCATGTGCCGGTACTGACGAGGCTCATCCCCTCGCCGCTCGTCGTGGACGTGCGGCCGGGCGCCCTGGACGACCTGGCGCGGGTCCTGGCCGACCAGCGGATCTCCCAGTCCGGGAAGCTGGCGGTGGCGATCAGCGACGGCTCGGGGGCGCTGCTGCGCCGCAGGCTGGAGCCGTCCCTGCCGGGCGCCGACTGGTTCGAGGTCGGCGGCGGCACCCTCGACGACGCGGTGCGGCTGGCCGACGGGATGCGGGCGGGCCGGTACGACGCGGTCGTCGGGCTCGGCGGCGGCAAGGTCATCGACTGCGCCAAGTTCGCGGCGGCCCGGGTGGGGCTGCCGATGGTCGCCGTGGCCACCAACCTCTCCCACGACGGGATCTGCTCGCCGGTGTCGATACTCGACAACGACGCGGGCCGCGGCTCCTACGGCGTGCCGACGCCGATCGCGCTCGTCGTGGACCTCGCCGTGATCCGCGAGGCGCCGATCCGCTTCGTGCGCTCGGGCATCGGCGACGCCGTGTCCAACATCTCGGCGGTCGCCGACTGGGAGCTGTCCCACCGGGTCACCGGCGAGAAGGTCGACGGCCTCGCGGCCGCGCTGGCCCGGCAGGCGGGGCAGGCCGTACTGCGCCATCCCGGGGGCTGCGGCGACGACGGGTTCCTGACCGTGCTGACCGAGGGCCTGGTGCTGTCCGGCATCGCCATGACCATCGCCGGCCACACCCGGCCCTCCTCCGGTGCCTGCCACGAGATCAGCCACGCCCTGGACCTCCTGTACCCGAGGCGGGCCGCCAGCCACGGCGAGCAGGTCGGCATCGGCGCCGCCTTCGCGACGTACCTGCGCGGCGAGCCCGAGAACGCCCTGCTGACGGCGCGGACGCTGCGCCGGCACGGGCTGCCGGTGACGGCCCGGGAGATCGGCTTCGACGACGACGAGTTCGTCCGGGCGGTGGAGTTCGCCCCGCAGACCCGGCCCGGCCGGTACACGATCCTGGAGCACCTCGCCCTGTCGCCGGAGCGGGCGAGGGAGGCGTACGCCGGGTACGCGGCGGCGGTGTCGGAGTGAGCGGCGGTGGTCGGGGACCGGGGCGCGGGGCCCGGTTTGACCCCTGTCGTGCGGCCCCGTAATCTTGACCGTCGGCGTGTCGACTGACGCGTCACATCCCCGTAAACCTCTTTCCTTCCGCATGCGGGCCCTCGCGGGTCCCGTGCCGGGAGAGGCCGCCCGTGTTGCACCGGGCGGCTGGACTGCGGGGGTGCCGTTCCCGAGCGAGAGAGTGAGATCCGCGTGTACGCCATCGTGCGCAGCGGTGGTCGCCAGCACAAGGTTGCTGTCGGCGACATCGTTGAGGTTGACAAGATTTCCACCGCCAAGGTCGGCGACACGGTCGAGCTCTCGACCCTGCTCGTGGTCGACGGCGACGCTGTGACCAGCGACCCGTGGGTGCTGGCCGGCATCAAGGTCCAGGCCGAGGTCGTGGACCACCACAAGGGCCAGAAGATCGACATTCTGCGCTACAAGAACAAGACCGGCTACCGCCGTCGTCAGGGCCACCGCCAGCAGTACACGGCGATCAAGGTCACTGAGATCCCCGCGGCTGCGAAGTAAGGGACTGAGGAGACATGGCACACAAGAAGGGCGCATCGTCCACCCGGAACGGTCGCGACTCCAATGCCCAGCGGCTCGGCGTGAAGCGCTTCGGCGGTCAGGCCGTCAACGCGGGTGAGATCCTGGTCCGCCAGCGCGGCACCCACTTCCACCCGGGTGCGGGCGTCGGCCGTGGCGGCGACGACACGCTGTTCGCCCTCCAGGCCGGTGCGGTGCAGTTCGGCACCCACCGCGGCCGCAAGGTCGTGAACATCGTCCCGGTCGCCTGATCGGACATTTTCGCGAGGCGGGCCTCACTTCCCCCACGGGAAGCGGGTCCGCCTTTCGCGTGTTACCCAAGAGACACTCTCGTAGTAACCCGAAGTAAGTAGTAACTGGAGGCACATCCCATGACCACCTTCGTGGACCGCGTCGAGCTGCACGTCGCCGCGGGTAACGGAGGCCACGGCTGTGCCTCCGTCCACCGTGAGAAGTTCAAGCCCCTCGGTGGGCCCGACGGCGGCAACGGCGGCCGGGGCGGCGACGTGATCCTCACCGTCGACCAGTCCGTGACGACCCTCCTCGACTACCACCACTCGCCGCACCGCAAGGCCACCAACGGCAAGCCCGGTGAGGGCGGCAACCGCTCCGGCAAGGACGGCCAGGACCTCGTCCTGCCCGTGCCCGACGGCACCGTCGTCCTCGACGCCCAGGGCAAGGTGCTCGCCGACCTGGTCGGCCACGGCACCTCGTACGTCGCCGCCCAGGGCGGCCGCGGCGGCCTCGGCAACGCGGCGCTGGCCTCCGCCCGGCGCAAGGCCCCCGGCTTCGCGCTGCTCGGCGTGCCGGGCGACGTCCAGGACATCCACCTGGAGCTGAAGACCGTCGCCGACGTGGCCCTCGTCGGCTACCCGAGCGCCGGCAAGTCCTCGCTGATCTCCGTGCTCAGCGCGGCCAAGCCGAAGATCGCCGACTACCCCTTCACCACGCTGGTCCCCAACCTGGGCGTGGTGACGGCCGGTTCGACCGTCTACACCGTCGCGGACGTGCCCGGTCTCATCCCCGGCGCCAGCCAGGGCAAGGGCCTGGGCCTGGAGTTCCTGCGGCACGTGGAGCGGTGCAGCGTGCTGGTGCACGTGCTGGACACGGCGACCCTGGAGTCCGAGCGCGACCCGCTCTCCGACCTGGACGTCATCGAGGCCGAGCTGCGCGAGTACGGCGGCCTGGACAACCGGCCCCGGCTCGTCGTCCTCAACAAGATCGACGTACCCGACGGCAAGGACCTCGCCGAGATGGTCCGCCCGGACCTGGAGGCCCGCGGCTACCACGTCTTCGAGGTGTCGGCCGTGGCCCACATGGGCCTCAAGGAGCTGTCCTTCGCACTGGCCGACCTCGTCGCCAAGGCGCGCGCGGCCCGGCCCAAGGAGGAGGCGACCCGCATCGTCATCCGGCCCCAGGCCGTGGACGACGCCGGGTTCACCGTCACCCGCGAGGAGGACGGCCTGTTCCGGGTGCGCGGCGAGAAGCCCGAACGCTGGGTGCGCCAGACCGACTTCAACAACGACGAGGCCGTCGGCTACCTCTCCGACCGCCTCAACCGCCTCGGCGTGGAGGAGCGCCTGATGAAGGCGGGCGCCCGCAATGGCGACGGCGTCGCCATCGGCCCCGAGGACAACGCGGTCGTCTTCGACTGGGAGCCCTCGGTCACGGCCGGCGCGGAGATGCTCGGCCGCCGCGGCGAGGACCACCGCTTCGAGGCCCCCCGCCCGGCCGCCCAGCGCCGCCGCGACCGAGAGGCCGAACGCGACGAGGCTGACCGGGAGTTCGACGGCTTCGAGCCGTTCTGAGGCATGGCCAAAGGCTCTTTGCGGCCTCCCGCGCGAGAACGCGAGAAGGGGCGGAGCCGCCGGTGGACGGACGTCCACCGGCGGCTCCGCCCTTGTCGTCACCGTCGGCGCGGGGGCGGTGCCTTGAGGTCGAACGCGGCGCTGCTCAGCAGCCGTCGCATGGCGCGTGCGGTCGGGCGCTCGACGAAACGCTGAACGAGGTACGACAGCACGATGAGGCCACCGGCGGTCCCCGCCGCCAGGGCCCAGGGGTCCACCCGGTCGCCGAAGCGGTGCAGCACGCTCACGCCGATGACATCGTGCAGCAGGTACAGCGGGAAGGTCAGCGTGCCCGCGACGGTCAGCCAGCGCCCGCGGATCCAGGTGGTCCAGCCGAGCGCGACCGCGGCGATCAGCAGGAAGAACACCGTGGTCGCCAGGACCAGCCAGCCGCGCCACGGCGACCAGGTCTCCCAGTTGTTGCGGCCTCCGCGCGGGGCCGGCATGAAGTGCAGCGCCAGCAGCCACGACATGGCGACGATGCCCCAGGTGGCGCATTCGTGACCGACAAGCGAACGGAATGGTCGTAGCGCTGTTCCGGCGGATGTGGCCACCGGGCGCCGGGCGGGCCGTCCGGACGGGACCGGACGGCCCGCACCGTCGTCGATGCGGACCTCAGCGCTCCAGGAAGGCGAACAGCTCTTCCCACTGGTCCGTGATGGCCGCGGGAGAGTACCGCTGCACGTTCTCACGCGCCTTCTCGCCCATCGTGTCCCGGAGTTGGGCGTCCGCCATGAGCCGGCCCAGCTGACGCGCGAGTTCCATCGTGTTGCCCGGACGGGCGAGCAGACCGTCCTCCTCGTCCTGGACGATCTGGCGCACCCCGGGCGCGCAGTCGAAGGCCGCGCAGGGCACACCGCAGGCCATGGCCTCCAGCAGGGCCAGTGGGAAGCCCTCGCCGCGGGAGGACTGGACGAACACCGAAGCGCCGTGCAGCGCGCCCACCACGTCGTCGGTCTGGCCGGCCCACTCCACCGAGTCGTCCAGTCCGAGCCGGGTGCACTGCTGCTTGAGCGCGTTCTCGTCGGGACCGGAGCCGTAGATGCGCAGCCGCCACCCGGGGTGCCCGGGCGCCGTGTCGGCCCAGGTGTCGAGCAGCATGTCGATGCCCTTCTGGTGGCCGAGGCGGCCGATACTCGCGACGACCTTCTCGGTACGCGGCGAGGGGACCTCCGGCATCATCGGCAGCGGATTCGGCATGAAGCCCACGTTGTTGAGGCCGCGGCCGACCCACAGGTCGGCGTCCTCCTGGGTCAGCAGCAGGAGCCGGTCGACGTCTCTGTAGTAGCGCTGGACGCGTCCGAAACGCGAGGAGCCCTTCGAGTACTCGTAGGACTCGTGGCTCATGCCGATGACCGGATGACCGGCCGTGTCGGCGGCGACCACCCACTCCATCGCCCAGACCTGGGTCACGATGATCATGGCGCCCGGGCGCGCGGCCCGGAACAGCCCGGACAGCCGCGCCGCCGCCGCCCGCATGCCGGTCTCCCGGGCGGCCTCGCGCCGCCGGGCCGCGATGTTGGCGCGGTCGCGGAGGTTGCGGGCCTGCCACGGGCCGGGCGGGCGCTGTTCGTAGAGCGTCACGGTGTCGAACGGCGGGTTCTCACCGAGGTCCATCGGGACCTCGGGCGGGGCGATGCCCACGATGGTGACGCGGTGCCCGCGCTCGGCCAACAGCTGCGCCATCAGCGCCTGCCAGCGGGCGACGCCGCCGAGTTCGTTGACCTCGTTGGCCACGAAGATGATGTCGCGCTGTGTCATCGGGCTGCTCCCTCGGAGCCGAAGAAGCGGTCGGCGATCTGTGCCGCCGCGTCACCGCGGTCGTACTCGCCGTACTGCGTCATGAATTCCTTGACCCGTCCCTCGCAGCCGGACGCGAGGTCGTCCAGGTCCGACAGCACCCCGAACAGCTCCTCCGCCGTTCCGACCACCGGGCCGGGCGCCTGCTCGGAGAGGTCGAAGTAGGTGCCGCGGCTGTTCTGCGCGTACTCGTCCCAGTCGTAGGTGAAGAAGACCATCGGACGCTGCAGCAGCGCGTAGTCGAACATCACGGAGGAGTAGTCGGTGACCAGGACGTCCGAGAGCAGCAGGACCGGGGTGATGTCCGGTTCCTCGCTGACGTTGACGACGCGGCCCGCCACCGACGGCGGGAGCGTGACGTTGTTCAGGTAGTGCGTGCGGATCAGCAGCGTGAAGCGGTCGCCGAACCGGTCCGCGAACTCCTCGACGTCGAACGGGAATTCGAACTTGCGGACCTTGCCGTTGTCGTTCGCCCGGAACGTCGGGGCGTACAGCACGACGGGTCGGTCCCGCCGGATGCCCAGTCGCTCGGCCAGTTCCTCCGCGGCGGGGTCGGGGGCCGCCGACTCCCTCGCGCGCACCAGGGCGTCGTTGCGGGGGTACCCGGTGCGCAGCAGCCGCTCCTCGGGTATTCGGTAGGCCCTCGCCAGCGTCCTCTCGTCGTGCTCGCCGCGGACCACGAAGTGGTCGAAGCGGTCGATGGCCTTCTGATAGGCCCGCTGCTCGTGTTCGGGCATGATCCGGTAGTGCGGCTCGTCGAAGCCCATGCGCTTGAGGGCGGAGCCGTGCCAGGTCTGGATGTAGGTGGTCTCCGGCCGCTTGGGCAGCTTCAGGGGGAACCCCTGGTTGTCGATCCAGAACTCGGCCTGCGCCAGTGCCCGCAGATACGGCCAGGACCAGCGGCGCACCAGCTCGACGTCCTCGGGGAAGCCGACGGGGCGGCCGCCGGCGTACGACCAGATCGGCTTGATCGGCACTCCGCGGCGGCGCAGTTCCTCGTAGATGGCACGGGGGCTGTCGCTGTACTGCTTGCCGAGGTGGCTCTCGAAGACGACCGTGCCCTTGCGCACGGGCAGGACACGGATCATGCGCTCGAAGGTCTCGATCTTGCGGGGCCCGGAGTGCAGGTCCTTGCGCACCGAGGCGACCTTGCGCACCATCTTCTTCGCCATGCGGGCGGGCGTGCTCTGGATGTTGCGCTGGACGAGCGTGGACGTGCGCTGCGCCATCCGGCTGTGTTGGGTCAGCCGGAAGGCGAGGTGCCCGTTGGCCGAGGCGTGCGGGAGGATCCGGTCCGCCATCATCCGGCCCAGCCGGGGCCGGACGTGGATCGCGCCGGCCCCCTCCAGGTCCGTGCGCCCGACCGTGAGCCGGCTCGTGGTCCGCTCGCCGTCGACCGTGAGGTGCAGGCGTACGTCCCACACGTCGTCGATGAGGCCCACGGGACGCAGCTTGGCCGCCAGCGCGACCGTGGCCTGCCAGGTCACGGAGTCGCCCTCGTGCTTGAGGTCCGACACGGGGAAGCGGAACGACTGGAGGCTCCTGCGCCGGGCGCGGAACTCCAGTTCGGCTTCGAGGCGGGCGTCCGGGGCGATCACACCGAGGGGGTTGACCAGGGCACCGGCGAGGACGACACCCGCGGCGTTCTCCGTGTACCGGGTCACCGCGTTGCGCAGGTTGAGGCGCTGCACCGGCCGGGCGTGGTAGCCGAGGTCGGTCACGTCGAGCACGGTGCGGCCCATCGGGTCGTCCAGGTGCTCCGCGCACCAGTAGACCCGGCCGTCGCGCTCCAGCAGCGGGCTGGACACCTTGCTCTTGTTGATGAGCGTGTCGATGGCCGGCATGAGGTGCTCCCAGTCCTCACGCAGCAGCAGATAGGCGCAGAGCCGGTGGATCGGGGACAGCTCGGCGTACGCCTCTTCGGGGAAGTCCTGGATGTAGCCGCGGGCCATCTCCGCGAAGTGGTGCCGGTACTCGTCGTCCAGGAAGGGCAGGTCCCGGAGGTAGAGCACGAGGTCGTGCTTCAGGAACTTGATGTCCTTGTGCAGTTTCAGGTCGTCATGGCCCTCGGCGGCGAGGATGCGGTCGATCCTGCGGTGGATCTCCAGCCGGTCGGCGAAGTTGTTGATCTCGTGCCGGCGGTTGCTGATGGACTTCTCTTCGGTCTTCTCGACGACGTTCCAGTGGTAGACCGTGTTCGGGATGAGCGTGATCCGGGACGCGGCCAGGTACGCCTGGGCGGAGAAGAGCAGGTCCTCGTAGTGGATGCCGCGCGGGAAGGTCAGTCCGCTCTCGACGAGGAACTCGCGCCGGTAGCACTTGTTCGTCGACAGGGTGTCGAACACCAGGAGGTCGGGAATCTCCGCGATCGAGTCGAACGTGCGGGTCTGGCGGTACAGCCACTGGTACCACTTGGCCGTCTTGCCGGAGCGGCTGTCGATGTGGACGCGCAGGCACAGGCCGGACACCAGGTCGGCGCCGGTGCGCTCGGCGGCGTCCAGCATGTTGCGGCAGGCGTTGACCTCAAGGGTGTCGTCACTGTCGAGGAACATCACGTACCGGCCGCGGGCGATGGCGATGCCCTGGTTGCGCGGCTCGCCGCAGCCGCCGCTGTTCTCGGCCAGCTGGATGGCCCGGACCCGGTCGGAGCCGGCCGCCAACCCCTGCGCGACCTCGAAGGAACCGTCGGTGGAATGGTCGTCGGCGATGATCACCTCGACGTTGTGAAGCGTCTGGTCGAGAACCGACTGCACCGCCGTCGGAAGACGATCGGCGTCGTTGTAGACGATGACGACGACGCTGATGTCTGGTGTTCTGTCGTCTTGCTGGGACACAGCGGCAATTACCTCTGGCTCAAAGGACGGATATCGGGTCGGACGCGGCGACGTCCGGGCCGGGGGGCGGAGCAGGCATCCGCTCGTCCAACGGCACGATCGGAGGCAGGTCTGCGAGGGGCTCGCCCAGGAAGACGTGCCGGACCACCCGTTCGGATGCGTGACCGTCGTCGAAATCACAGAAACGCTTCCGGAACAGGGCCCGTGCCTCGGCGGCACGGTCGTCGCGCCACCGGCCGGAGACGAGCAGTTCGCTCAGCTCCTCCTGGGTGGTGGCGACGGCGCCCGGCGGCTCCCGCAGCACGTCGAAGTAGGTTCCGCGGACGACGGAGTACGTCTCCCAGTCGTCGGCGAAGATGACGATGGGGCGGTCGAGGTTGGCGTAGTCGAACATGGCCGACGAGTAGTCCGTGATCAGGCCGTCGGAGGCCAGGTACAGCCGCTCGACCGAGGGATGGTCCGAGACGTCGACGATGCGCCCGGTGGAGCGCAGCTCGGCGAGGCGGGAGGAACCGCCGTAGAAGTAGTGGCCCCGCACCAGCAGGGTGACGCCGGGGCCCAGCCGTTCGGCCAGCGACTCCAGGTCGAGACGGGGCATGAACCCGGCCTGGTACTCGCGGTGGGTGGGCATGTAGAGCAGGGCCGTGGTGCCCGCGTCCAGCCCGAGGCTCCTCCGGGCCTCGCGCACGTCCTCGGCCGTCGACCTGAGCAGGACGTCGTTGCGCGGGTAGCCGGTCTCCAGGGTGACGTAGGAGGCGGGATACACCCGCTCCCAGACCCCCGAGGAGAACCGGTTGGAACTGAGGCTGAAGTCCCAGCGGTCGCAGCGTTCGAGGAGCTTGCGGAAGTTCATGTCGGTGGACGCCGGGTACTTCTGCTGGTCCAGGCCCATGCTCTTCAGCGGGGTGCCGTGATGGGTCTGCACGTGGATCTGACCCTCCCGCTTGACCACGGTGTCCCCGAAGTTCACGTTGTTCACGAGGTACTTGGCGCGCGCCACCGCCGCCCAGTACTCCCGCGAGCCCACGCGGACGTGGTCCACCCCCGCGGGCACGTGCTTCACCGCTTCCGGCCGCACCGCCCACACGCGGCGCATCCGCGGTGCCAGGCGGGCCAGTTCGGCGTCGATGGCCGCGGGGTTGCAGGAGACGCTGCGGCTCCAGTAGGCGGAGAAGAGGGCCAGGTTCTCGTCCAGCGGCAGCCTGAGCTGCGACCGGTAGAAGACCCCCATCGCACTGCTCTTGGACCGGTTGACCGCACGCCGGGCGCGGCGCTTGACCTGCTGCCGGGTCCGCACCGCGGACAGCGCGCTCACCATGGTGGAGTACGCGTCGCGCCGGAGCAGCGTGTACTTGTACCGGCGGCCTCCCTCGGGCAGCTCGAAGTCCTTGGGCACGCGCGCTCGGTAGTCGGCGGCCGCGCGGTGGAAGAACTCCGCACGGGCGTCGTGCGGCAGCCGGCCGGGACGCTCCAGGATGGTCAGGTAGTGGTCGACCATCTTGCGGAACAACGGCGCGTGCCACTGGGCGAGTTCGTCATGCCGGCCGAGGAAGTCGAAGACCCTGCGGTACTGGTCGAAGACGTCGAAGTGCTTGCGGCTGACGGTCTTGAGGATGTTGCCGCCCTCGCGTCGCTGCCGGTAGAACACGCAGACCCGGTCCAGTACGGCGATCCGCTCGGCACTGATCATGGAGCAGAACGTCCAGGGGGCGTCCTCGTAGTACCCGGGCGGGAAGGTCAGCCCGGTCCGGGTGACGAAGTCGCGCCGGTAGGCCTTGTTCCAGACGATCTGGAGCAGGTCGAGCAGTTGCGGGCGCTCGGCGAGCGAGAAGACGTCCGGCCCCCCGGCGGCGAGAAGACCGGCCCGCTGATTGCGGTTGACCCGGCCGTCCCAGTAGGTGCGGGCGTAGTCGTAGACGAGGACGTCGGGGTTCCCGGTCGCTTCCAGGCGCTCGGCTATGGCCCTCAGGGCTCCGCCGGACAACGTGTCGTCACTGTCCAGGAAGAGCACGTACTCGCCCCGCGCCTTCTCCAGTCCCGCGTTCCGCGCGCGCCCCAGGCCGACATTCTCGGTGAGATGAATCACATGAATGCGGGGGTCGCGCTGCGCGTACTCGTCGAGGATGGCACCCGACCCGTCCGGTGAGCAGTCGTCGACCGCCACGACCTCGAAATCCGCGTACTCCTGAGCGAGTACGGAGTCCAGACACTCGGGCAGGTATCCCCGTACCTGGTACACGGGGACGACGAGGGAGAGCTTGGGCATCCTTACAACCTGTTCCGAGACTGGACCACGGGAGCGCGGGGCGGGGCCGGGGGGCCGGGGCGCGCTCGGAGGGTCGGTGAGCCTGAGCGCGCCGCCGCATCAGCGTAAAGGATTCACGTGAAGTTTCCGTGGGCGAGGTGGCCCGACCGGCAGCGGGCTGCGTGAAGCCCCGGGCGAGGCGGAGCGCGGGAACCGGCCGGCGGACCGGGCCGGCGAGGCCCTCCTCACGTTCGGGCGCTCGGGACCCAGGGCCGCTCGGCGGTGCCGGTCAGTTCTGTACCCGGGGCCGCTCCGGTCGTTCGGAAGGGAGGGGGGTCGGCAGCGGAGCCGGACCGGGTTCCTGGCGGGGCCCGGGGACCGGGAGTTCGTCGGACAGGCGGTGGGCCAGCCGGGACCGGTGTTCCGTCGCCTCCTTGTGGAGGGCGCGTACCGCCGTGGCGAAGCGGGTCTGGGAGGGGGGTTCGGTCGGGCCCAGCAGGTGGAGGGCCAACGTGGCGCGGGCTCCGGCGAGTTCGTCGCGGTCCGGGTGGCGGACGGAGTCCAGGAGAGCCGGGACGCCGGACGCGTCCGGGGTGAGGACCGTCGCCGCCGCGACCGTCGGGAAGGACTTGCGGAAAACGTCCTCGGCCAGGGTGCTGGTGTTGGCCACCGCGTACGGCTTGCCGCCGGCCAGGAAGTCGCTGACCACGCTGGAGACGTCGCTGATCAGCAGGTCGGCCTGGTTGAAGCAGGAGTAGAGGGGCGGCCGGGCGTCGGTGACGATCTGGTGTTCACCGGCGGGCAGCGACGCCCAGTACGCCTCCTCCCACGCGGCCGTCGCCCGCGCCACCGCGTCGGCCCGGCCCGGTTCCGGCGCCGGGCGGCGCAGCATCCGCTCCGCCTGGTCGGCCGACGGGCGGAACCCGGACGCCGTCAGCCGGTCCAGCTCCGCCGTCCGCCGGGCCAGCCCGGTGAGCGCCGCCGCGTCCGGCCGGGCCCCGCCGCGCTCCCGGTTCGCCGCCCGCACCAGCTCCCGGATGCGCAGATCGGCCGCCCGCGCCCGCGGGTCCACCGAGCCCGTCAGCGGATGCGGCTTGTACAGCAGCCGTACGCCCGAATCCGCGAGCAGCGCCCGTACGAGGTTCTCGCCGGCCTCGATCACCGACGTGTTGCCCGGGTTCCCGTCCCAGCCCTCCCAGGTCGGCGCGTACAGCACGGTCGTGTACGCCCCCGGCGCCGGCGGCCCCGCGTACGGGCGTACGGCGTCCAGCTGCGGGCGGCCGACCTCCACCACGTCCTTGTCCTCGACGCCGACCTCCGCCAGCGCGTACCGCTCGCGCGCCGCCGGGCCGGCCACCCACACCTCGTCGTACGCCTTGGCGTACGGGTTGCACGAGGACAGCTTGTCGCTCTCCCCGTGGTTGACGAAGGCGTGCCTGATGGTGGGGATGCGCAGGACCTGCGAGGTCTTCCCCGAGTTGGAGGGGTGGAGCAGGACCCGCAGGGTGGAGTGCTCCAGGCGCATCAGGGTGGAGACCTTGGGCAGGCACACGACGGGGATGTCGGTGGCCGCGATCCGCTGCACCATGAACCGCTCCCGCAGCACGATCAGCGGCCGCTCCTCCAGCCGCGCCAGCGGCTCCAGCCACATGTTCGCCTGGTACGCGGAGGACGCCCCGCCCGAGAAGTACAGGCCGACCGTCGGCCGGTACTCCGCCAGCCACGCGTCGAACCAGTCGAGCACCTCCCGCTCACCGGCCGGCCGGCGCCCCGGCAGCAGCCGCGGCAACAGCGCCGCCAGGCCCGTCGCCGCCAGGACCAGAGACACCGCGAGGCCCGCCGCCCCGTACACCGGCGCGTCGGCGGCCGCGGTCGCCAGCAGCCCCGCCGTCGCGGGCAGCCCGAACACCGCGAGCCGGGGCCCGGGGCGGCGCAGCAGCACCGGGGGCGCCGGGGTCAGCCGCAGTGCCGAGGCGTCGATGTTGCGGGTCACCACGGGCAGGGTCCGGGTGCGCCGGACCAGGACGGAGAGCGCCTGGATCGCCCAGTGCAGCGCGTAGAAGAGGAGGAGGCCGGCGACGAGCGGGGTGTACGCGCCCTCGCGGTGCTGCTCGCCGAGCCGCAGCAGGCCCACCACCAGCAGCAGGTCCCGCAGCACGTGCCGGACCGTGACGTCGGCGTGCGACTTGGCGAACAGCGAGATCATGCCCCGCTGCCAGCGGTACAGCACCCCCTCGGCGGCCAGCGAGGCGGCGGTCGCCACGAGGAGCAGCGGCACGTGCGGCAGCAGCGCCCCCAGCGCCTGCGCGGCGGAGGCGCTCGCCAGGACGACGAGGACGAGGAGCTTCACTGCGGCCCCACGGACGGGCAGCCCGAAGGAGCGCAGGGAGGGGCGGGGCGGGGAAGGGGGCACTGCGGTCGCTCCAGGCTCGTCGCGCATCGGACAACCGGGTTAACGCGCGGTGACCGGCAGACGACACGCCCAGGTCGGCCGCCCCTCCCGGGAGAGGCCCTGTCCGCACCCTGAACTCGAGTGCGTCCCTTGTCGACGGTCGCGTAGATTGCCTGGCGAGCGCAGGTCTCCGGCGCGCGTCGACGGGAGAGGCGGACGGCACCGTGGCAGGGGCAAGGCAGGCCGTGGGCGAGGCCCGCAGGATCGTCGTCAAGGTCGGCTCCTCCTCGCTGACCACCGCCGCGGGCGGCCTCGACGCCGACCGGGTCGACGCGCTCGTCGACGTGCTCGCCAAGGTGCGCGGCGCCGACCAGGAGGTCGTCCTCGTCTCCTCCGGCGCCATCGCCGCCGGGCTCGCCCCGCTGGGCCTGCGGCGCCGGCCCCGGGACCTGGCCCGCCAGCAGGCCGCCGCCAGTGTCGGCCAGGGACTGCTCGTCGCCCGCTACACCGCCTCCTTCGCCCGGTACGGCGTCCGTGTCGGCCAGGTGCTGCTGACCAGCGACGACATGAGCCGGCGCGCGCACCACCGCAACGCCGCCCGCACCCTCGACGAGCTGCTGGCTATGGGTGCCTTCCCGATCGTCAACGAGAACGACACCGTCGCCACCGACGAGATCCGCTTCGGCGACAACGACCGGCTCGCCGCCCTCGTCGCCCACCTCGTCCACGCCGACCTGCTGGTCCTCCTCTCCGACGTGGACGGCGTCTACGACGGCGACCCGAGCCGGCCGGGCACCTCGCGGCTGGCCGAGGTACGGGACATGGCCGACCTCGCGGGCGTCGACATCGGCAGCGCGGGCAAGGCCGGGGTCGGCACCGGCGGCATGGTCACCAAGGTCGAGGCGGCCAGGATCGCCGCCGCCGCGGGCATCCCGGTGGTGCTGACCAGCGCCGTCCACGCGGCCGAGGCGCTGGCCGGCGGCGACACCGGCACGTACTTCCACGCCACGGGCCGGCGCTCCGCCGACCGGCTGCTGTGGCTCCAGCACGCCTCCGCGCCGCAGGGGGCGCTCGTCCTCGACGACGGCGCGGTGCGCGCGGTCGTCGAGGGGCGCAAGTCGCTGCTGCCGGCCGGGATCGCGGGCGCGGAGGGCGAGTTCGCCGCCGGCGACCCCGTCGAGCTGCGGGACGCCTCGGGGCGGGCGGTGGCCCGGGGGCTGGTCAACTTCGACGCCAGGGAGATCCCCCGGCTGATCGGCCGCTCCACCCGGGAACTGGCCCGCGAACTCGGACCCGCGTACGAACGCGAGGTCGTACACAGGGACGATCTGGTGATCCTGCACCCGTAATGGGTCGAAACGTCCCCGAATCGGTGGTGGACGTTCCGCAAAACCGCCCCGCGATCTTGCGTGGCCTGCTCAACTTTCCTTCGGGGACCAGCCCGGCCGACCACCGGGCCCAGCCGTGTGCGTGAAGGAGGCCGTCGTGAGCGGAGTGCGCCCCGGGACGCCGGCGTCCCACCGCGGGGCCCGCACCGGTACCCGGACCGGTGGCGGTGGCGGCGGCCGCGGCGGGCCCGTCCGCGCGCCCGGCGAGGAACGCGCCCTGACCAGCGTCGCGGCCGGCGACCGGTTCCGGGGCGAGGAGCCCGACCACACGCCGCGCCTGTGGCACGTCACCCTCAGCGTCTCCGGCGCGCGCGCCCCGCTCACCGAGGTGCGCCGGGCGCTCGAACAGCTCGCCCACGACCACCCCTTCCTCCTCACCAGCCGGTACGCCGACGACCACGCCGAGATCCGGTACTGGGAGGAGGCCCGCGACCTGCACGACGCGGCGGCCGTCGCCCTGCGCCTGTGGGGCGAGCACCGCCAGACCGCGGGCCTGCCGCCCTGGGAGATCGTCGGCCTGGAGGTCATCGACCGCGCCACCTACCACCAGCGCATCGCAGCAGGCTACGGCCCGGCCCCGGCCACACCGGTGGGGGTGCACCCCTTCTAGGCCGTTCCGGGCCCATCCAGGCCCATCCAGGCCCATCCAGGCCCATCCAGGCACGGCGGGGCCTCCGGTGCCGGTTCGGCCGGCAGCGGCGTCGCGTGCCCCTTTTGGGGTGGTCCAGAACGTGTCTCGGGGTTTGGGACAAGCCGTGAGGGCCCCCGTTCGGAGCACTACGCTGCCCCCATGACCACGCTCTCGCCGTACGACTCGATGTCCCCGGTCACCCGGGCCGCCTACCGGGCCAAGGCCGCCGCGGCCGACCTCGCGCCGTTGCCGCGGGCCGCCAAGGACGACGCGCTGCTCGCCGTCGCCGACGCGCTGGAGGTCCGTACCAGCGAGATCGTCGAGGCCAACGCCCAGGACGTGGCCAAGGCCCGCGCCGCCGGGACCGCCGAGGCCATCATCGACCGGCTCACCCTCACCCCGGAGCGGGTCCGCGCCATCGCCTCCGACGTGCGCGACGTCGTCGCGCTGCCCGACCCGGTCGGTGAGGTCGTCCGCGGCTCCACCCTCCCCAACGGCATCGACCTGCGCCAGGTCCGCGTCCCGCTCGGCGTGGTCGGCATCATCTACGAGGGCCGGCCCAACGTCACCGTCGACGCCGCCGCCCTGTGCCTCAAGTCCGGCAACGCCGTGCTGCTGCGCGGCTCGTCCTCGGCGTACCAGTCGAACACCGCCCTCGTGCGGGTGGTCCGCGACGCCGTCGGCGGGGCCGGGCTGCCGGCCGACGCCGTCCAGCTGGTGCCCGGCGAGAGCCGCGAGAGCGTGCGTGAGCTGATGCGGGCCCGCGGCCTGGTCGACGTACTCATCCCGCGCGGCGGCGCCTCCCTGATCAACACGGTCGTCCAGGAGTCCACCGTCCCCGTCATCGAGACCGGCACCGGCAACTGCCACGTCTACGTCGACGCGCAGGCCGACCTCGACATGGCCGTCGACATCCTGATCAACTCCAAGGCCCAGCGGGTCAGCGTCTGCAACGCCGCCGAGACCCTCCTGGTCCACCAGGACATCGCCGCCGAGTTCCTGCCCCGCGCCCTCGACGCCCTCGCCGAGGCCGGCGTCACCGTGCACGCCGACGAGCGCGTGGCGGCCTACGCCGAGGGCTCCAAGGCCACCGTGGTCGAGGCCACGCCCGAGGACTGGGAGACCGAGTACCTGTCGTACGACATCGCCGCCGCGGTCGTCGACTCGCTGGACCGGGCCGTCGAGCACATCCGGCTGTGGACCTCCGGCCACACCGAGGCCATCGTCACCACCTCGCAGCAGGCCGCCCGCCGCTTCACCCAGCTGGTCGACTCCACCACCGTCGCCGTGAACACCTCCACCCGCTTCACCGACGGCGGCCAGTTCGGCTTCGGCGCCGAGATCGGCATCTCCACCCAGAAGCTGCACGCCCGCGGCCCGATGGGCCTGCCGGAGCTGACCAGCACCAAGTACATCGTCACCGGGGACGGGCACGTACGCCGCTGACACGGCGCTGACACGGCACCGACACCTCGCCGAAACACGACCGACGCCAACCGATCGGGGCATCTCACCCACTGGATGAATTTCCCCGCCGTCTGCCCAAAACGACCCCCCAGGTCTACTCTGGACCCGTGCCGGAGGACGTGGGGGGTAGGCCGTTCCCTGACGGCTGGGAGCCCGACGACGAACACGACCGCGGGGTGTCGGACGAAGAGTTCGCCTCCGTGGTCTTCGACGAGGCTTTCGTACAGGCGGCGGCGGTCCACGAGCCGACCGCCGTCGAACGCCTCCTGGCCGCCGCGCAGGCCAGAGCCGAGGCCACCGAGGCCGAGGCCGCCCGCCGCGGCCGCCCCAGAGCCGAGCGCTACGACGACGGGTACGGCGATTTCGGCCATGATCCCGACCTCGACGACCCGGACGACGACCGCGACCTCCTGGACCGGCCCTACGGCGCCCCGCCGGCCACCGGCAAGCAGGTCCGCTGGCACCGCCCGGTCGCCTGGCTGCTGGCCCTCGTGATGGGCATCGGCATGGTCGCGCTGGCCTTCGTGGCCGTCTACCGCGGCGCCTCTTCCGGCGCCGGCACGCAGCGGGTGCCCGCGCCCGCCTCAACCGGCCCCGAGCAGGGCGGCGCCGTACCGGCCCCCTCGGCGTCCGCGGACTACTCCCAGCCCGCCGTCCCGGTCCTGCCGCGCACCCCCTGACCTGCCCCTCGGACGGCCGGAACCCGCCCCAACTTGACCTGCACCGGCGCGTTTACCGGGCCTCCCGCCGACCTACCCTGAAGGTATGGCAGGGCTTGGCGGCCCGCCCGGAGGGACGCCCGACGGCACCCCCCAGGGCGGCGAGGACGAGTACCGATCCGTCGTCTTCGACGAGTCGTTCGTCCGCGCTGCCCGCCTCCAGGAGTTCTCCGCCCGCGAGCGCATCACCGACCACGCCCCCGCCGTACGCCGCCGCCCGCCCCTGCGCCGCACCGGGCTGTCCCGGCAGGCGCTGATCCTCGTCATGCTGATCGCCGTCGCCTTCGGCACCGCCGTCTACATGGGCGTACGGCACCCCTACCAGAGCCCCGCCTCGCAGCGCGTGGCCGAGCCCGTGCGCATGACCGTCGTCCCCCTCGCTCCGCAGGGCGAGGTGCCCGGCGCCGACGACCCCGCGTACCTGTACGCGCACAGCCCCGCCGCGAAGTTCCGCACCGCCTCCCAGGGGATCACCCTGCCGGGTGCCGAGCGCACGGCGCACTTCTCCGACGACCAGGTGCTCAACGCGCTGACCACCAGCCACAACTACATCGTCCGCTCGGCCCTCGACCCCGACGTCCTCGCCGGCCGGGAGACCCGCTCGGTCCGACTGCTCCTCGACCCCGCCCAGCTCGGCCAGTTCGACCAGAGCTTCGAGAAGCCCGCCGCCGACGGCCGGCACACGCCCACCGGATGGCTCGTGCGCTTCGACCCGACCCGCGCCGAGCTGGCCGACGAGAAGATCCGGGTCAACGGCAGCATGCGCCTGGCCGAGGCCGACGCCTCCACGCTGGAGGTCACCGCCGACCACACGATGGTGTACGCGCTGCGCCCGGCCGGCGACGCGCGGGCCCAGGTGTCGCTGTTCACCGTCCGGCGCGAGCTGCACTTCCGCTTCGACCGCGACGACCTGCGCCTGCACCAGGCCCAGCTCGTCGCCTCCTACGTCCAGGCCGGGCCCCTGTCCTGCGCCGAGGACTCGGCCCATCACCTGCGCCCGCTGCTCGCCGGCCAGTCCGCCCGGACCAGCGCCCCCGCCGGCACCGACCCGTACACCACGGGCAACGCCACCGCCCTGTGCGGGACCCTCGCGGAGAGCGCCCAGCCGAAGGTGTGAACCCCGGCCCCCAGGGGTGCGTACGAGGCCCCCAGGGGTGCGTACGAGGGCTCAGGCGCCGTCGCGCGGGCCGTCGCCGCCCCCGGCGCCCTCCTCCGGCGTCCCGCCCGTGTCCGTACCCGCGTCCTTGCCCGTGTCCGTGTCCTTCGGCGGCCGCTGCTGCGACCCCGTGAAGCCGCCGAAGCCGCGCCGCATCCGGTCGCCGAGGTCGCCCGCGCCGCCCGCGATGTCGTTGACCAGCTTCATCAGCGGGTCCTTCGAGCCGCGCACATGCGTCGCATAGCCGGCCGCCGACTCCCGGAACGAGTCCCGTACCGAGGTGTCCTTGTCCTCGTCACGGCGCGGGTAGTGCCCGTCCATGATCCGCTGGTGGTCACGGGAGGCGGCCCACTTCTTCAGCTCGGCCGCGCGCACGGTGGCGAAGGGGTGGGTGCGCGGCAGCACGTTCAGGATCTTCAGCACGGAGTCGCGCAGGTCGCCGCCCGCCTCGTACTCGTCGGCCTGCTCCAGGAAGGCGTCCACGTTCATCTCGTGCAGGTGGTTGCCGCCCGCGATCTTCATCAGGCCGCGCATGGACGCCTGGAGGTCCTGGCCGACCAGCAGACCCGCGCGGTCCGCCGACAGCTCCGACTTGCGGAACCACTCCCGCAGCGCGGTCACGATCGCCATGATCGCCACATTGCCGAGCGGGATCCAGGCGACCCGGACGGCCAGCGAGGTCAGGAACAGCAGGATCGTCCGGTAGACCGAGTGGCCGGACAACGCGTGCCCGACCTCGTGGCCCACGACCGCCCGCATCTCCTCCTCGTCCAGCAGCTCGACCAGGCCGGTGGTGACCACGATGATCGGCTCGTCCAGGCCGATGCACATCGCGTTCGGGTTCGGGTCCTGGTTGACGTACATCGGCGGGACCTTCTCCAGGTCCAGGATGTAGCAGGCGTCGCGCAGCATGACGTTGAGATGGGCGAACTGCCGGTCCGAGACGCGCACCGAGTCGGAGAGGAACAGCAGCCGCAGGCTCCGCTCGGGCAGCAGGCCGCTCAGCGCCTTGAAGACCGTGTCGAAACCGGTCAGCCGGCGCAGGGCGACCAGCGCGCTGCGGTCGGCCGGATGCTCGTACGCACGCGAGGAGATTCCCGGGAACCGCCTGCGCTGCCTGCTCGGCACCTGCTCGTGTCCCGCGTGGCCGTCGGACATGTCTTCCCCCATGTGCGTCTGTGTGACCGGCGCGGACGCCCGGCCTTTGCGAACCCTTGTGCGGCCCTTTGCGCCCCCGGCGACGGACCCGGCCCGGGCGGAGATACCGTGGACGGGCAGTACAACGAAGGAGTCCACGTCATGCCGCACACCCCCCACGCCGACTGGCTCGCCGCGGCGGCCGCCGCGGAGCAGCAAGGGCCGGGGAACCTGCTCAGAATCATCCTCATCGTCATGGTGCTGGGCTGTGTGCTGACGGCGTGGTTCCTGCTGCGGGGGTACAAGCAGAAGGACGACTGAGGCGATCCGGAGGTTCCCGGGCCCCCGGTGCCCGTTCCCGACGGCGGAGTCGGCGTGATCGTCGGACGGGCGCCCGCATACGATGAGGCGACGTCTTTATCCCGCCCACACCGGATAGGTCCTGCCGAAGATGAGCCTTCCCCTCAGCGCCGCCCAGTTCGCCACCCTCGCCGCCGAGGGCGGAGAAGAGCACGGCGGCAACCACGAGAGTCTCAGCCCCTACGTCACCGGCATCGGCGCGTTCGTCATCCTGCTGCTCCTGCTGTGGATCACCACCCGGTTCAACCGCGACCGCTGAGCCCGCGGGGCCGTGGGGGCGGCCGGAGTGCCCGGAGCGGGCCGGTAGGGTCTGCACGCATGGGAGAGCAGGACATGCCTACCGGCCCGGCGCACACGGCGCACGCACCGGCGCGCGGCACGCAGAACGCGGTACCCGCCCGCGCCACCGGCCTGGGCAACGGACCGGCGTCGCCGGGCAAACGCCGTCTGGGCGTCATGGGCGGCACCTTCGACCCGATCCACCACGGGCACCTCGTGGCGGCCAGCGAGGTCGCCGCGCAGTTCCAGCTCGACGAGGTGGTGTTCGTACCGACCGGGCAGCCGTGGCAGAAGAGCCACCGCGCGGTGTCCGCCGCCGAGGACCGCTACCTGATGACGGTCGTCGCCACCGTCGAGAACCCGCAGTTCTCGGTGAGCCGCATCGACATCGACCGCGGCGGCCCCACCTACACCGTGGACACCCTGCGCGACCTGCGCGCCCTCAACCCGGACGCGGACCTGTTCTTCATCACCGGCGCCGACGCCCTCGCCCAGATCCTCACCTGGCGCGACAGCGAGGAACTCTTCTCCCTGGCGCACTTCATCGGGGTCACCCGCCCGGGTCACACCCTCACCGACGCCGGACTCCCCAAGGGCGGCGTCTCGCTCGTCGAGGTCCCCGCCCTCGCCATCTCCTCCACGGACTGCCGCGCGAGAGTCGCCAAGGGCGACCCCGTCTGGTACCTCGTGCCCGACGGAGTCGTGCGCTACATCGACAAACGCCACCTGTACCGCGACGAGTGAGCCGAGAGGGGCACCGGTGAACGACGGATACGACGCGGGACACGGCGGCGAGAACGAGTACGAACTCGTCGGCTACGACGAGTACGGGCGCCCGGTCTACCGCCAGGCCGCCCCGGCCCGGCCCGAGCCGCAGCAGCCGTACGACCCGTACGCGCAGCAGCAGGGCCCCTACGGGCAGCAGCAGTACGGCCAGCAGGGCTACGGCTACGACCCGTACACCACGGGCGCGGGACAGCCGGCCCAGCCCGCCCAGCAGCCCTACGACCCCTACGGGGGCCAGGGCGGCTACGACACCGGGCAGCAGCCGCCCGTCCAGGACTGGGACACCGGGCAGCAGCCGCCCGTCCAGGACTGGGACACCGGGCAGCAGCCGCCCGTCCAGGACTGGGACACCGGGCAGCAGCCGCCCGTCCGGGACTACGGCGGCTACGACGGCTACGCCCCCGGCGCGCCGGCCGCGCAGCCCCCGTACGACCCCTACGGGCAGGCGGCCACCAGTGGGCGGCAGCCGCGGGTCGCCGAGCAGACCGCGCACATCCCGCAGCAGGCCGGCCCCCCCGACGAGCCGGACCCGGCGGTCCACACGGACGACGGCGACGGCGTCCCGGACTACCGCACCGAGCAGTTCGCCTTCGTCGAGGAGCCGACGGACGACTCCGAGGATGTCATCGACTGGATGAAGTTCACGGAGAACCGCACCGAGCGCCGCGAGGAGGCCCGGCGGCGCGCACGCGCGCGGGTCGTCGCGCTGGTCGTCGTCCTCGCCCTCGTCGCCGTCGGCGGCGTCGGCTACCTCTGGTACGCCGGAAAGCTGCCCGGCCTCTCCTCCTCCGACGACACGGCGGCCGGTACGACGGCCGCGGGCGCCCAGAAGCGCGACGTGATCGCCGTCCACCTGCACGACACCAGGAGCGGCGACATCTCCACCGCGCTGCTGGTGAACAACACCACCACCAAGCGCGGCACCGCCGTCCTGCTGCCCGGCTCCCTCGCCCTGACCGGCGACGACGGCAGCACCACCACCCTCGCCAAGTCCGTCGACGACGACGGCCCCGACGCCACCCGCACCGCGCTCGACACGGCCCTGGGCACCGACATCGAGGGCACCTGGCGGCTGGACACGCCGTACCTCCAGATCCTTGTCGACCTGGTCGGCAACATCGACGTCGACACCGACACCGACGTCCCCGACCCGGCCGCCAAGGACAAGGGCACCGCGCCCCTCGTGCACAAGGGCGAGAGCCAGACCCTGAGCGGCAGGACGGCCGTCGCCTACGCCACCTACCGCGGCAAGGGCGAGTCGGCCGACGCCCAGTTGAAGCGGTTCGGGCAGGTCATGCAGGGGGTGCTGCGCAAGCTGTCCTCCGACCCGCAGGCCGCGACGACCACCGTGCAGACCCTCGGGCTGATCCTCGACCCGCCGCTGACCGAGAAGGACCTCGGCACCTTCCTCGCCGGGCTCTCCGACCGCGCCAAGGGCGGCGACTTCAAGACCACCCTGCTGCCCGTCCAGGACGACGGCAGGCTCAGCGCCGAGGCCGCCGACAGCGTCGTCGAGGACGTCCTGGGCGGCACCGCCAAGAGCCCCGACAAGGACGCCGCCGTCAGCGTCTCCGTCCGCGACGCCACCGGGTCCGACGGCCGCGCAGGCAAGGCCCGCGTCGCCCTGGTCAACGGCGGTTTCACCTTCCTGGAGGGCGGCACCGCCGCCGGCACCGAGGCCACCTCCGAGGTCGTCTACGCGGAGGCCGCCGACAAGGAGAACGCCGTCCAGGTCGCCAGGACCCTGGGCCTGCCCGACAGTTCCGTCACCCAGGGCGAGGTCTCCTCGAACGCGCGGGTCTCGGTGGTGCTCGGCCAGGACTACGAACCGGCCGCGTAGGAGGGCGGGCGGTTATCGCGTGGGCCGTCGTCGGCGGTCGTGAGACCCTTGAGGTCAATCGACCGCCGACCCGAAAGCCAGGCAGTGACCGCGACCGACCGCTCCATCGAACTCATCAACACCGCCGCCCAGGCGGCAGCCGACAAGCTCGCCCACGACGTCATCGCCTACGACGTCAGCGACGTGCTGTCGATCACGGACGCCTTCCTGCTGGCCTCCGCGCCCAACGACCGCCAGGTCAAGTCGATCGTCGACGAGATCGAGGAGCGGCTGAACAAGGAACTCGGCGCCAAGCCGGTACGCCGCGAGGGCGACCGCGAGGCCCGCTGGGTCCTGCTCGACTACGTCGACATCGTCGTCCACGTCCAGCACAGCGAGGAGCGCGTCTTCTACGCCCTGGAACGGCTCTGGAAGGACTGCCCCGAGCTGGAGCTGCCCGCCGACGCCAAGGACACCCGCGGCAAGGCGGAGGAGCACGCCGCCCGCCTCCAGGCCGCCGAGGAGGCGACGGAGACTGACGGGGACTGGCGATGAGCGCCACCGGTGAGGTGAGCGCCGGCCGCCAGGGCCGTGGCCGGCGCGTCATCCTGTGGCGGCACGGCCAGACCGCGTGGAACGTGGAGCGCCGCTTCCAGGGCAGCACCGACGTCCCGCTCACCGAGACCGGCCTCGCCCAGGCCCGCCGCGCCGCAAGACTCCTGGTCCACCTGCGGCCCGACGCGATCGTCGCCTCCGACCTCGCGCGCGCCTCGGACACGGCCGCCGAGCTGGCCGCCCTCACCGGCCTCCACGTGACCCCCGAGGAGGGTCTGCGGGAGACCTACGCGGGCGTCTGGCAGGGCCTCACCCACGACGAGATCATCGCCCGGTACGGCGAGGAGTACGCGGCGTGGAAGCGCGGCGAGCCCGTGCGCCGCGGCGGCGGCGAACTGGAGACCGAGGTGGCCGACCGCGCCGCCCCCGTGGTGCTGCGGCACGCCGAGAAGCTGCCCGAGGACGGCACCCTCGTCGTGGTCAGCCACGGCGGCACGATCCGCACCACCATCGGCCGGCTGCTCGGTCTCGAAGCGCGCAGCTGGGAGAGCCTGGGCGGTCTGACCAACTGCTGCTGGTCCGTCCTCGGCGAGGGCGCGCGCGGCTGGCGCCTGCTGGAGCACAACGCCGGCACGCTGCCGGAACCGGTGCTCGGCGACGACGTCTGAGCCGCCCGCGGGCGGCCCGGCGGCCGGATTTCACTTTCCGGCAGGTCGCAGGCTAAAGTTCTTCTTGTTCGCCCCGCCGAGCGGGGCGAAAGACCATACGGCCCGGCCGTGTGGGACCAGGGGCTATAGCTCAGTTGGTAGAGCGCCTGCATGGCATGCAGGAGGTCAGGAGTTCAATTCTCCTTAGCTCCACAGTCCTCGGACGAATCCCGTCCCCTTCGGGGGGCGGGATTTTTCGTTCGCACATACGTGAGCGATGGCCGCTTGAGCAACAGCGATGGCCGCTTGAGCAACAGGGGCCCCACCGGCGTATAGCTCTGTGAGACTCGTGTCCGTACCGGTACTGAGGCGTCGCTGACCGTGTCGCTCCGCTCGTGGCAGAATCAAACGGCCGGAAGGGGACCGCGGCCCGACGGGAGGGAGTGGCGATGCCTGCGAGCATCCTCGAGGAGGTCGGTCACCTCCTCGGCGGAGCGGTGGCACGGAACACGGTCACCCGTCTCCGGTGCCCTTCCTGCGGTTCCGGGCACGTGGCCCAGGTTCTCGGGGACAACGGCGGCATCTCATACGTGTGCACGGCCTGCGGCCACAGCTGGAGCTGAGCGATGGGTGCACACAGGCGGAAGTGCGACTGGTGCGGCAGCGGCACCCCCATCGTCCGGGACATGGAGCCGGTCAACCCGGACTACCAGTACTGGTGCGAGGAGTGCGCGCGTGCGCTGATCATAAAAGGCGACCCCATCGAGACGTACCGCGAACTCGAGGGCGAACCGATCTACGGGCGGCTCCTGGAGGAGCACTGCACGCTCAAGCGGTTCTACTCCTTCGTCACGGCGTAGCGAACCTCATGTGACGGGCGAAAAGGGCAAGTCGGGCGAAACGGAAACGATTTGGTGTTGGGCCCGGTGGACCGTGTAAAGTTGGCGTCGCGCCAGGGAGACCGGGCGAAACAAAGCAAGGGGCTATAGCTCAGTTGGTAGAGCGCCTGCATGGCATGCAGGAGGTCAGGAGTTCAATTCTCCTTAGCTCCACAGGGAAACCCCCCGGATCATCGATCCGGGGGGTTTGTTCGTGTCCGGCTTCCGCTCCGGCTCAGCGCCCCAGGGCCCGCCGTCCCCGGCCCTGTGACAGCACCGGCAGGTTGCTGCGGGGGGCCGGGGCCTGCGCGCGGGTGTCCTCCTCGATGCGCAGGGCCAGCGCAGGGCAGCGCCGTACCGCCCGCACCGCCTTGGCCTCCGCGAACCGCGGCACCTCCGCCTGCGCGACGGTCGGGAAGCCGTCCGCGCCGAGCTGGAAGACCTCCGGGAGGATGTCCGCGCACAGCCCGTGGCCCCGGCACAGCGTCCAGTCGACGTAGATCTTCTGGCGGCTGGGGCCGCTCTCCTCGCCGCCGCCCGGGACGCCCGTAGGGGTCCTGCCCCCCGCGAAGAGCGGCAGGACGCCCTCCACGGGCCGTCCGCAGCCGTTGCCGAGGACATGGGCGGCCAGGTCGTCCGTGAACGCCTTGACCGTCGACTCCAGGAACATCGCCGAGCCGTCCGGGTGCGAACAGGCGCCGCGCCGCTTCACATTGCGCGCGACCTGCTTGACCGCCTCCAGGGCGGCCGGGCCGCCGCCGTTCAGGATGTCCTCCAGGCCCCGCGCGGCGGCCGGGAGACCGAGGTAGCAGGGGCCGCACTGGCCCGCGCTCTCCTGTGCCAGCCACTGCGCGACCCGCAGCGACTCGCCCAGCGGGCAGGTGTTCTGACCGATCGGCAGGATGGCGCCCGCCCCGAGCGAACCGCCCACCTGCTGGAGCGAGTTGCGGGAGACGATCGCCTCGTCGACGGTCGCCGCGTCGATCCACCTGCCGTGGTAGCCGCCGGTCAGCACCCCCTGCGGCACCGGCGGAGCGCCGGCCAGTTGCAGGACGTAGCGCAGCGGCACGCCCGTGGGCACCTCGATCACCATCGGGCGGGCCACCGCCCCGGAGACGGTGAGCATGACGGTGCCCGGCTCGTCGTACAGGCCGGTGTTGCCGTAGCGCTCGGGGCCGATGCGGGCGGCGATGGCGAGCTGGGCGAAGGTCTCGGCGTTCGACAGCAGCGTCGGGGCGCCGCCGACACCGCTCTTGGAGGCGCTCACCTTGCGGCCGGGCGGGACCGCCGGGCCGCCGTCGATGGAGCGGATCAGCGAGGCCGCCGCGCCGGACACCATCCGCACCGGGTTGCGCTGCACGCGCGCGCGGAGGACGGACCGGCGGCCGTTGCTCAGGCCGCGTTCGGCGAGGGCGGCCTCCATGGAGCGCTGCGTGGACTCGCGGGTGACCCCGATGACCAGGGTGCGCGCGCCCATCGCCTCGGCGCACAGCAGCGCGCCGTCCAGGATCAGGTGCGGGGCACGGTTGATCAGCACCGTGTCCTTGCGGCAGGCCGGCTCGTCCTCGCTGCCGTTGACGACCACGACCGGCCGTACGCCGCGCTTGATCGCCGTCTCGGCGACCGAGCGCAGCTTCGTGTGGAAGGGGAAGCCCGCGCCGCCGCGGCCCCTCAGATTGATGCGTTCGGAGAGCTGCGCGAGCTGCTCCCCGCCCATGGGTTCGAGCGGACCGTGCACCTTGAGGTGCATCGGCAGGTCCAGGCGCTCGACAAGGTCGAAGCCCGACGTGAGCTGGGGAAGCCCGACCACGCGGACTTCGGGGACGTCGGGCAGGGCCTCGTTCACTCAAAGCCTCCGGAAGGCGTGTTCCAAGGTTCGCCCGAACCCGGTGCGTCGAAGTCGTACGCCGGCGAAGGCATACGCGGCGACGGCGCACCGGGGGCTGGTTCAGTGGCGGGACCGCTGTTGTACGTGTCGTCCGGGTAGTACGTCTCGTAGACCGCGTTCGTCTCACGGGTGTCGTACACGTCACTCGATCCGTACCCGGAGCCGCCCGTATCGCCATAGACGGGGATGGTGTGTCCCGTGTCGTTGAGGGGGTCGTAGACCGACTGGGGCGCCTCGCCCACCGGTGGCGGGGAGGGGACGGGCCAGCTGCCGGAGGTGCTGCCGCCGGTGTCCGCGTAGGGCATCGGCGTCGGGGAGGGGGCGGGTGGGCCGACGGGGGTGGAGACGGCGCGGTAGGCCGCGGCGAAGCCGTGTCCGGGGCGCTCGGAGGGCTCGGGGCGCGGTGCGCGGGCCGCGTGGTAGGGCTCGTACGGGGTGGTGGTGCCCTGCCCCGGTGCTCCGGATCGTGCCTGGCCCGGCAGGGCTCCGGTGTCGGCCGTACGGGTCCGGCGGTCCTCCGGCGGCTCCTCGCGGGCCCACCGCTCCGGTGTCCCGAAGAGGCCGGTGATCCGGTCGGCGACCCGGCGTTTCACCGGGCGGGGGGCCGCGCGCAGGGCCAGGGCGGCCATGACGCCGAGCAGGGAGAGCGTGTACAGGGTGGTGAACACGGGTTTCGCCGAGCGGCCCGCGTAGAGGCCGTGCACGAGGGCCAGGCACCACGCCGGGTAGGCCAGCATGTGCATGGCGCGCCAGCGGGCGGCGGCCGGGGCCGGGGAGGCGAAGCGGTTGCGCAGGGCGCCGGTGACGCTCACGAAGATCATGAGCATGCTGGCCAGGGTGCCGAAGCCGATCAGGACGGCCCGGCCGCCGAACGCCTCGTCCTCCGTGGCCAGCAGCCCGAACGGGAGCACCGCGGCGACCCAGGTGGTGTGGTCCAGGGCCAGCTTGACCCCGATGTGCACCAGCAGGAACACGACTGAGGCGACCGCGGTGGTCCGGTGCACCGCCTGGGCCAGGATCCGCCGGCGGGCGTCGAGCAGGACGCGGTCCTGGGCGACGAGCCCCCAGATGACCGAGCAGCTGAGGAAGACGAGGGAGAGGACGCCGGCGCCGAAGTCCAGGAACTGGGCGAAGGCGTCGTCCGTCGTGCTGTCGTTCGTCATGACGAGAGGTCCCCCCACGCCAGGAACGCGAGGAGAGGCGGCGCGCCGGTGCGGCGCGGGGGGATCGGGGGAGGGTTCATGGGGCAACTCCGAGCGGTTCGGTAAAGCGGTCCCGCTGCCGCACTCTAAGTGGCGCCCTACCCATGAGTGCGAGGTTTGAGTTATTGCGTCGTTATCGAACGGCCGTGCGCTTGTCGCGCTGTCCCATAGCGGTCGTTACGCGAAGTAACCTCTCGCCCCTCGCGGCCCGATCGGCGACTGCGGTACCCTGACGCCATGCGTGACGTACGCCTTCTGCTTAGCGAGCCGCGCTGATCAGTCCCGACCCCGGTCATGATCCGGTGGCCGGAATCGGCGCGGCGTCCCCTCCTGTGCGAGGGGATTTTTCATTTCCGGCGGCGGCAGCCGCCGGCCCCGGATGTCGCAGCCGCTGGCAGAGACGATCGATGGAGCTTTGAGGATCATGAGCGAGACGAACCCCGCGGCGACCGCCCCTGTGTCGGCGGACGCCGCGCCGCACCGCTACACGGCTGCCAAGGCCGCCGAGATCGAGGCACGCTGGCAGGACTTCTGGGACGCCGAGGGCACCTACGCGGCGCCGAACCCCACGGGCGACCTGGCGGGCGACCCCGAGGTGGCCGTCCGGCCCAAGAAGTTCATCATGGACATGTTCCCGTACCCGTCCGGTGCGGGTCTGCACGTCGGCCACCCGCTGGGGTACATCGCCACCGACGTCTACGCCCGCTACCAGCGGATGACCGGTCACAACGTCCTGCACACCCTGGGCTTCGACGCCTTCGGCCTGCCCGCCGAGCAGCACGCCGTCCAGACCGGCGAGCACCCCCGGATCACCACCGAGGCCGCCATCGGCAACATGAAGTCCCAGCTGCGCCGGCTGGGCCTGGGCCACGACAAGCGCCGGTCGTTCGCCACGATCGAACCCGAGTACTACAAGTGGACCCAGTGGATCTTCCTGCAGATCTTCAACTCCTGGTACGACGAGGAGGCCGGCCGGGCCCGCCCGATCGCCGAGCTGGTCGACCGGTTCGCCTCCGGTGAGCGCCCCGTCCCCGGCCACCCCGGGCGCGCCTGGGACGCGCTGAGCGACACCGAGCGCGCCGACGTCCTGGGCGAGTACCGCCTGGCGTACGCCTCCGACGCGCCGGTCAACTGGTGCCCCGGTCTGGGCACCGTCCTGGCCAACGAGGAGGTCACCGCCGACGGCCGCTCCGAGCGCGGCAACTTCCCCGTCTTCAAGTCCAAGCTGCGCCAGTGGAACATGCGCATCACGGCGTACGCCGACCGGCTGCTGGACGACCTGGACGAGCTGGACTGGCCCGAGGCCATCAAGCTGCAGCAGCGCAACTGGATCGGCCGCTCCGAGGGCGCCCGCGTCGACTTCCCCGTCGACGGTGAGCGGATCACCGTCTTCACCACGCGCCCCGACACGCTGTTCGGCGCCACCTACATGGTGCTGGCGCCCGAGCACCCGCTGGTCGAGAAGTTCACCCCGGCCGCCTGGCCCGAGGGCACGCACGACGTGTGGACCGGCGGCCACGCCACGCCGACCGAGGCCGTGGCGGCGTACCGCGCGCAGGCCGCCGCCAAGTCCGACGTCGAGCGGCAGGCCGAGGCCAAGGACAAGACGGGCGTCTTCATCGGCACGTACGCGACCAACCCGGTCAACGGCGAGCGGGTCCCGGTCTTCATCGCGGACTACGTGCTGATGGGCTACGGCACCGGCGCGATCATGGCCGTGCCGGCCCACGACGCCCGCGACTTCGCGTTCGCCCGCGCCTTCGAGCTGCCGGTGCGCTGCGTCGTCGAACCGACCGACGGCCGCTCCACCGACACGTCGACGTGGGACGAGGCGTTCGCCTCCTACGACGCCAAGATCGTCAACTCCTCCGGTGCCGGCGTCTCCCTGGACGGCCTGGGCGTGGTCGAGGCCAAGGAACGCGTCACCGAGTGGCTAGAGCGCGCCGGCGCCGGCGAGGGCACCGTCAACTTCCGGCTGCGCGACTGGTTGTTCAGCCGCCAGCGCTACTGGGGCGAGCCCTTCCCGATCGTCTACGACGAGGACGGCATCGCCCACCCGCTGCCCGAGTCGATGCTGCCCCTGGAGCTGCCCGAGGTCGAGGACTACTCCCCGCGCACCTTCGACCCGGACGACGCCGACACCCGCCCCGAGACGCCGCTGTCGCGCAACGAGGACTGGGTGAACGTCACCCTGGACCTGGGCGACGGCCGCGGCCCGCGCAGCTACCGGCGCGAGACCAACACCATGCCCAACTGGGCCGGCTCCTGCTGGTACGAGCTGCGCTACCTGGACCCGCACAACAGCGAGCGGCTGGTCGACCCCGCCATCGAGCGCTACTGGATGGGCCCGCGCGAGGGACTGCCGCACGGCGGCGTCGACCTGTACGTCGGCGGCGCCGAGCACGCCGTCCTGCACCTGCTCTACGCCCGCTTCTGGTCCAAGGTCCTGTTCGACCTGGGGCACATCTCCTCGGCCGAGCCGTTCCACAAGCTGTTCAACCAGGGCATGATCCAGGCGTACGTCTACCGCGACAGCCGCGGCATCGCCGTGCCGGCCGCCGAGGTCGAGGAGCGCGACGGCGCCTTCTACCACCGGGGCGAGCAGGTCTCCCGGCTGCTGGGCAAGATGGGCAAGTCCCTGAAGAACGCGGTCACCCCCGACGAGATCTGCGCCGAGTACGGTGCCGACACACTGCGCCTGTACGAGATGGCGATGGGCCCCCTGGACGTCTCCCGGCCGTGGGACACCCGCGCGGTGGTCGGCCAGTACCGGCTGCTGCAGCGGCTGTGGCGCAACGTCGTCGACGAGACGACGGGTGAGGTGACCGTCGTCGACACCGAGGCCGACGAGGAGACCCTGCGCGCCCTGCACAAGGCGATCGACGGGGTCCGCCAGGACCTGGACGGGCTGCGCTTCAACACCGCCATCGCCAAGGTCACCGAGCTGAACAACCACCTGACGAAGGTGGGCGGCCCGGTGCCGCGCACGGTCGCCGCGCGGCTGGTGCTGCTGATCGCGCCGCTGGCCCCGCACATCGCCGAGGAGCTGTGGCACAAGCTGGGCTACCCCGACTCGGTCGTGCACCAGGAGTTCCCGGCGGCCGACCCGGCGTACGTCGTGGACGAGACCGTGACCTGCGTCGTGCAGATCAAGGGCAAGGTCAAGGCGCGGCTGGAGGTCGACCCGTCCATCTCCGAGCAGGAACTGGAGAAGGTGGCGCTGGCCGACGAGAAGGTCGTCGCCGCGCTGGGCGGGGCGGGCATCCGCAAGGTGATCGTGCGGGCGCCGAAGCTGGTGAACATCGTTCCGGCGTAGGGCCCTGTACGGGGGTCCGGCGCCAGCTCGGGGCTGATCCCCTAGGGGAGACGCGAGAGCGAGTGCGGGCAGGTTCGGGGTTCTTGCGGAACCCTGGGCCCGCCCGTTGCGTTTACCGTGGAAAGGCGGCGCGGAGTGTGCCGTGCCGGGACCATGCCGGTGCGCTCCGGTCCGTGGGCCGGACGTTCGGAGGAGGAGCTTCGTGGAAGCAGCGATCACCGTCTTCGCCCTGCTCTTCCTGCTCGCCGTCGTGCTCGGTGTGTACGCCACGGTGAAGGCCGTCGGCGCCGCCAAGCGCACCGTGGACCGGGGCATCACCCAGGCCCGCCGCACGGTCGAGGACCACACGCTGCGGGCCAAGTCCCTCGTCCAGGTCGGACCGGTGGCCGAGCTGGCACAGCTGCGGCTGACGCTGCGCACCTCGATGCGGGCCACGCAGGACGCGCTGCACGCGGGCGTGGGCGAGGACGAGTCCCTCAAGGAGTCCCTCGCCCTCTTCGAGCGGCTCAGCGCCCACGGCTTCGAACTCGACGGCGAGCTGCGGCGGCTGGAGTCCGAGCCGGACCGCGCCACCCTCGCCGAGCGCCTGCCCGGCCTGCGCGAGCGCACCGAGCGCATCACACGCTCGGCGGACGCCCTGCGCTGGGCGGCCAGGGATCGCGCCCGCCGTTTCGCCGACGACGACCTGGACTCCCTGAGCGCGCAGATCGACGTCGAGGCCGGTGCCCTGCGGCACTGGACGCGGACCGAGCCGCCCGCCGCGCCGCCGTCCTGGCCCGATGCCCCGGCCGCCGACGCCCCGGCGAGCCCGCAGAGCTGGCCCGGGACCCCGCCCCGCCGGCCGGCCGGGGAACCCGCGCGCCCCTCCCTCGACCCGCCGGCCCCGAACCCGGTGTACCCCTGGCAGAAGAAGCCCCGCCCGGAGAGCACCACCTGACCGTGCTCCGTCGAGGTGACCGAGGAGCGGTCGACATGACCGCCGGCCGGTCGATGCCCTGGTCACAGGGCCGGGCTGCCGGTTGGCCGCTACGGCAGGTAACCTCCAGCTCATGTCCCGCCATGTCGCGATCGTCACAGATTCAACGGCCTACCTCCCGGCCCGGACGATGGAGCGGCACGGCATCACCGCGGTACCCCTGACCGTCGTCCTGGGCGACCGGGCCCTGGAAGAGGGCACCGAGATCTCGACCCGCTCCCTGGCCCAGGCCCTGCAGAAACGGCGTCCGGTCACCACCTCCCGGCCCAGTCCGGCCCACTTCGCCGAGACCTACCGGCGGATCGCCGAGTCCGGCGCCGACGGGATCGTCTCCCTGCACCTCTCCGCCGAACTCTCCGGCACGCACGACGCGGCCGTCGTCGCCGCCCGCGAGGCGGACATCCCGGTACGGGTGGTGGACACCGGCATGATCGCGATGGCTCTCGGCTTCTGCGCGGTCGCCGCGGCGCAGGCGGCGGAGGCGGGTGGCACCGTCGACGAGGCCGTCACGGCCGCCGAGAAAAGGGCCGCGGGCACCTCCGCCTACTTCTACGTCGACACCCTCGACTATCTGCGCCGCGGGGGCCGGATCGGGGCCGCGCAGGCCCTGTTCGGCTCCGCGCTCTCGGTCAAGCCGCTGCTCCAGCTGAGCGGCGGCCGCATCGAACCGCTGGAGAAGGTCAGGACGGCGTCCCGTGCCATCGCCCGGCTGGAGGAGATCGCCGCCGACCGGGCGGGCGCCGCACCCGTCGACATCGCCGTCCACCATCTCGCCGCCCCCGAGCGGGCGTCGGCCCTCGCGGACCGCCTGCGGGAACGGGTCCCCGGGCTGGCCGACCTGCATGTGAGCGAGGTGGGGGCGGTGATCGGGGCGCATACGGGGCCCGGGTTGCTGGGGGTTGTGGTGGCTTCGCGGTGAGACGCCGTGAGGGGTCCGTCTTGCTGTGAGCGGGCGTCTGTCACTCGTGTGAGGGGCCGGGTTATCCACAACCGGGCGGTCGTCCCCGGGAATTGACCATGATCATCGCGAAGGTGGCGAGGTGCCCGATCCTCGTCGCATGACTCTTCGATCACGCACCCGCACGGCATCCGGGACCAGTGGACCGGGGCGCCGTCCGGCCTCCGACGGCAGGCTCCGCCACCGTCGCCCTCCCGGCAGGCACGTGCGCCGGCAAGCACCCCCGGAGGAACTGCGGCGACGGGCCGAGGCGCTCTTCGCGGGGTACGGGGAGGACGGCGAGGCCCATGAGGCCCATGAACAGGTGGGCGTGCGGGGTGAGGCGGGGAAGGGGCCGCCGGCGGCCGAGGCGGGGAGGGCCGGTGAGGTGGCGGCCGCCTTCCCCGCCGGAGACTCCGGGCCCGGTCGGCGGGAGCGGGCCGGGCAGGCGGTGCGGGAGCGGCTGCCGGTGTGGCTGCAGACCCGGTGCGGGCTGGAGCGGCGCAGCGTGGCCGCGCTCGCCGCGCTGCTGGTCGTCGCGGCGGTGTTCGCGGCGCAGCACTTCTGGGCGGGGCGCACGCAGTCGGTGGCGGCGCCGGAGGTGGTCCGGGAGTCGGTGGCGTACGGGAAGGGGGGCGGGAGCGGGGGAAGGGGCGCGAGCGCTGTGCCCGTGCCGGAGGCCGAGGGCACGGGCGGGGCCGCGGCCTCGGCGGGTGCCGAGATCGTCGTGGACGTGGGCGGCAAGGTGCGCGAACCCGGTGTGCACCGCCTCCCGGCCGGGTCACGGGTCGCGGACGCGTTGCGGGCCGCCGGGGGTGTGCGGCCCGGTACGGAGACGGACGGGCTGAACCGGGCCCGGTTTCTGGTGGACGGCGAGCAGGTGATCGTCGGCGCCGCCGCTCCCGCCGGGCCGGTGGGAGCGGAGGGGTCGGGCATGGGCGGTCCCGCGACGGGTGGGGCACCGGCACCGGTCTCCCTCGACACGGCCACCGTCGACCAGCTCGACACCCTCCCCGGCGTCGGCCCGGTCCTCGCCCGGCACATCGTCGACTACCGCACCCAGCACGGCGGTTTCCGCTCGGTGGACGAACTGCGCGAGGTGAACGGCATCGGCGAGCGCCGGTTCGCCGACCTGCGGGATCTCGTGCGGCCATGAGCACGGACCTCAGCACGGACCTGAGTCGACGCGCCGGGCCGGGAGAGCGGGGGGCGCCCGCCGGACCGGTGCCGGCCGCCGCCCCCGCCCGCGCACCCGTCCACGCGGCGTCCGGGCATCGGCTGGGCGCGGCCCACCCCCGCCAGGAGGGGCCCGTGGACCTGCGCCTGGTGCCGCCCGCGCTCGGGGCCTGGGCGACGGCGGCGCTGGTGCCGGACGTTCCGGCCGGCTGGGCCGTGGGGGTGGTGACCGGCGCCCTGCTCCTGGCCGGGGCGCTGCTCCTCACGGCGGCGCGGGCACGGCGTACGCCGCGCGGACGGTCCCACGCGGCACTGGCGGCCCTGCTCCTCTGCGTCGCCGCGTCCGCCGGTTCGGCCGCGCTGCACGGCGCGGATCTGCGCCGGGGGCCGGTGCCGGGGCAGGCACGGCAGTACGGCACGGTCACCGCCGAGGTGGAGGTGACCGGCGACCCCCGCCTCACGCGGCCCCGGGTGCGGGGCGACCGCGCCGTGCCGCCGACGGTGCTGATCGAGGCCGATGTACGGCGGGTGACGGAGGCGGGCGGGGCGCGGGTGGCGACGCGGACGCCGGTGCTGCTGCTGGTCGACGTGGGGGAGGGATCCCGTGCGGGGCCGGGGACCTCGCGCTGGCTGGGGCTGCTGCCGACGACGCGGCTCCATGTCACCGCCCGTGCGGCGCCACCGAGGACGCGCGGGGACCGGATCGCCGCCGTACTGCGGGTACGGGACGGGGCGCGGGGGCCCGAGGTGGTGGCGGGGCCGTCGGGGGCCCAGCGGTTGGCGGGGCGGCTGCGGGCCGGGCTGCGTACGGCGACCGAGGGGCTGTCCGCCGATGCGCGGGCGCTGCTGCCGGGGCTGGTCGTCGGGGACACGTCGCGCGTCACGCCGGAGCTGGAGGAGGCGTTCAAGGAGACCGACCTCGCGCACACCTTGGCCGTGTCCGGGGCCAACTTCACGATCGTGCTGGCCCTGCTGCTCGGGCCGCCCGGGCTGGCCCAGCGCAGTGAACGCCGGGGGCTGGCTCCCCGGCTCGGCATCTCCCTGCGGGCGACCGCGCTGCTCGGCGGGGTGCTCGCCCTGGCCTTCGTCGTCGTGTGCCGGCCCGACCCGAGCGTGCTGAGGGCCGCGGCCTGCGGATCGGTCGCGCTGCTCGCCCTGGCCACCGGACGCCGCAGATCCCTGCTCCCGGCGCTGGCGACGGCCGTACTGCTGCTGGTGCTGTACGACCCGTGGCTGGCCCGCAGTTACGGGTTCCTGCTCTCCGTGCTGGCCACGGGGGCGCTGCTGACGCTGGCCCCGCGGTGGAGCGCGGCGTTGCGCCGGCGACGGGTGCCGCCGCGGCTGGCGGAGGCGTTGGCGGCGGCCGGTGCGGCGCAGGCGTTGTGCGCGCCGGTGGTGGCGGTGCTGTCGGCACGGGTGAGTCTGGTGGCGGTGCCGTGCAACCTGCTCGTGGAGTTCGCGGTCGCGCCGGCCACGGTGCTGGGCTTCGCGGCGCTGGCGGCGGCGCCCGTGGCGATGCCGGTGGCGAAGGCGCTGGCGTGGTGCGGTGGTTGGCCGGCGGAGTGGATCGCGGGGGTGGCCCGTACCGGGGCGGCGTTGCCCGGGGCGGGGGTGGACTGGCCGGGGAGCTGGGCGGGGGCGGCGCTGCTCGCGCTCGTGACGGTGGGCGTGCTGCTGGTCGGGCGCCGGTTGCCGCGGCATCCGTGGTGGTGCGGTGTCTGCGCGGTGCTGCTGGTGCTGGCGGTGACACAGCCGCCACCGCTGGCCCGGGTGATCAAGGGGTGGCCGCCGCCGGGCTGGCGGATGGTGATGTGCGACGTGGGACAGGGCGACGCCCTGGTGCTCGCGGCGGGGGAGGGGACGGGCGTGGTCGTGGACGCCGGGCCCGACCCGGTGCTGGTGGACCGCTGCCTGCGCTCGCTCGGCGTGACCCGCGTGCCCCTCGTCGTGCTGACCCACTTCCACGCCGACCATGTGGCGGGGCTCGCCGGGGTGTTGCGGGGGCGTTCGGTGGGCGCGATCGAGACGACGGCCCTGGAGGAACCCGAGGACCAGGCCGAGGCCGTCCGCGGACAGGCGGCGGCACGGGGTATCCCGCTGCGGCACGCGGTGGCGGGCGAGCAGCGCCGGTCCGGGCCCCTGTCCTGGCAGGTGGTGTGGCCCCCGCCGGGCCCGTCGACGGCCGTGGGCGCGGAGGGCGGGCCCAACGACGCCAGCGTCACCCTCCTCGTCCGCACGGCGGGCCTGCGCCTGCTGCTCCTCGGCGACCTGGAACCCCCGGCCCAGCGCGCGTTGGCCCGCTCCCCGGCGGGGGCGGCGCTGCGGGGCGTGGACGTCCTGAAGGTCGCGCATCACGGGTCGGCTCACCAGGACCCCGACCTCATACGGCAAGTCGCCCCGCGCCTGGCCCTCATCAGCTGCGGCGAGGACAACACCTACGGCCACCCCGCCCCCGCCACGGTGGAGGCGCTGCGGGCCCAGGGCGCGATGGTGCTGAGCACGGACCGGACCGGCGCCCTGGCGGTCACCGGGACGGGCGGGGCGCTGCGGGGGTATCACCGTGGTCGGGCCGGGCATCCGGATCGACCTCGACGCGCAGAGCGTCCCCAAGGGCTGACCGGGGACGGCCGGAGACGGTCGGAACCGACCGACAATGTCATACGTGAGTGACGTGAGACATGTGCTGGTGCTGCCCGACCGCGACGCCGCCGAGGAGGCGGCCCAGGCGCTCGGGGAGCGGTTCGGGCTCGACGAGGAACCCCGGCTGGTCCGGGACGCGCTGGCCGGCGAGGACGACGCCGAGGACGCCCAGTGGCTCCTCCTGCTGGGCGACGAGGACGAGCGGCTCGACCCGCGTGAGCTGGACGAGTTCGCGGCGGAGTGGGAGGGCTGGCGCGAGGAGCCGTAGAGGGGCGGCCGGCGGGCGCTGTCAGTGGTGCGTGCGATGCTTGTCGCGATGGCCAGGAAGACTGCGAACGACGACCCTCTCGCCCCGGTGACCCTTGCCGTGGGCCAGGAGGACCTGCTGCTCGACCGTGCCGTGCAGGAGGTGGTGGCCGCCGCTAAGGCCACCGACGCCGACACGGACGTACGCGACCTGACACCGGACCAGCTGCAGCCCGGCACGCTCGCCGAGTTGACCAGCCCCTCGCTCTTCGCCGAGCGCAAGGTCGTGGTCGTACGCAACGCGCAGGACCTGTCCGCCGACACCGTCAAGGACGTCAAGGCGTACCTGGGGGCGCCGGCCGAGGAGATCACCCTCGTCCTGCTGCACGCGGGCGGAGCCAAGGGCAAGGGGGTGCTGGACGCGGCGCGCAAGGCGGGGGCGCGCGAGGTGGCCTGCCCCAAGATGACCAAGCCGGCGGACCGGCTGGCCTTCGTGCGGTCGGAGTTCCGTACGACGGGGCGTTCGGCCACCCCGGAGGCGTGCCAGGCCCTGGTCGACGCGATCGGCAGCGATCTGCGGGAGCTGGCCTCGGCGGTCTCCCAGCTGACCGCCGACGTGGAGGGCACGATCGACGAGGCGGTCGTCGGGCGGTACTACACCGGCCGTGCCGAGGCGTCGTCGTTCACCGTCGCCGACCGCGCGGTCGAGGGGCGGGCCGCGGAGGCGCTGGAGGCGCTGCGCTGGTCGCTGGCGACCGGAGTGGCACCAGTGCTGATCACCAGCGCCCTCGCCCAGGGCGTCCGCGCCATCGGCAAGCTCTCCTCCGCCCGCGGCGGCCGCCCCGCCGACCTCGCCCGCGAGCTGGGCATGCCCCCCTGGAAGATCGACCGCGTCCGGCAGCAGATGCGCGGCTGGACCCCGGACGGCGTCGCCGTGGCCCTGCGCGCGGTCGCCGAGGCCGACGCGGGCGTCAAGGGCGCCGGCGAGGACCCCGAGTACGCCCTGGAGAAGGCCGTGGTGACCATCGCCCGGGCGGCACGGTCCCGGGGACGGGCGTAGAGGATCTGTCGGTACCCCACCCCTCTCCCCGCAGCCGGAAACGCCGAAGTCCCGGCACGCCACCCTGGGGAAGGGCGACGGCCGGGGCCTCGGTCTCAAGCTCGCGGAGCCATGCCCGCGTGGCGAACGCAGGCCGCGCATGGCTCCTGGGTGCCGGACGGGAGCGGATGAGAGAGGGCCCGCTCTGGGTCCCTCCGGCGATCAGTCCAGAGAAGGGGTTCAGCCCTTGAGCGCGCCGACCTTCTGCGCCAGCGCCGACTTCTTGTTGGCGGCCTGGTTCTTGTGGATGACGCCCTTGGAGACGGCCTTGTCGAGCTGACGCGCGGCAGCGCGCTGGTACTCGGTGGCCTTCTCGGCGTCACCCGCGGCGGCGGCCTCACGGGCCTTGCGGATCGCGGTCTTCAGAGAGGACTTGACGGCCTTGTTGCGCAGCCGGGCCTTCTCGTTGGTCTTGTTCCGCTTGATCTGGGACTTGATGTTCGCCACGAATGAGCCTTTGCAGGTTCAGGCACGAGACCGCGAGGGTCCCGTACCGATGATTTTCTGAAGGAGTGCCTCCTGCTGAGAGGGCATGAGACACAGCCACCCACAGTACCAGCGGCTCGGACGGCGCCCAAAACCCGCCCGGAGCCGCACCCGGCCCGCCCCGGTGAGGGCGGGCTCGAACCGTCCCGAACCCATCCCGGCCCCCCACCCGTGGGACGATGGAAGCTACGTATCGATCCGACCCGAGACCGCAGACACTGCGGACGCCTCAAGAATCAGGACCCTGCGTGCCCGCGATCCCCAGCCATGTGCCCGAGCCGAGCCGTACCGACCCGGCGCTGATCCGCAACTTCTGCATCATCGCGCACATCGACCACGGCAAGTCCACGCTCGCCGACCGGATGCTCCAGCTGACCGGTGTGGTCGAGCAGCGGCAGATGCGCGCCCAGTACCTCGACCGCATGGACATCGAGCGCGAGCGCGGCATCACGATCAAGTCCCAGGCGGTGCGGTTGCCGTGGGCCCCCACCCACGACAAGGGCAACACGCACATCCTCAACATGATCGACACCCCCGGGCACGTCGACTTCACCTACGAGGTCTCGCGGTCGCTGGCCGCGTGCGAGGGCACGATCCTCCTCGTCGACGCCGCCCAGGGCATCGAGGCGCAGACCCTCGCCAACCTCTACCTGGCGATGGAGAACGACCTCACGATCATCCCCGTGCTGAACAAGATCGACCTGCCGGCCGCGCAGCCCGAAAAGTTCGCCGAGGAGCTCGCCAACCTGGTCGGCTGCGACCCCTCCGACGTGCTCAAGGTCTCCGCCAAGACCGGTCTCGGCGTCGACGCGCTGCTGGACAAGGCGGTCGCCGAGATCCCCGCCCCGGTCGGCGTCGCGGACGCCCCGGCCCGCGCGATGATCTTCGACTCGGTCTACGACTCGTACCGCGGTGTCGTCACGTACGTCCGTGTCATCGACGGCCAGCTCAACAAGCGCGAGCGCATCAGGATGATGTCGACCGGCGCGACGCACGAGCTGCTGGAGATCGGCACCAACTCGCCCGAGATGCTCTCCGCCGACGGTCTCGGCGTCGGCGAGGTGGGCTACCTGATCACCGGCGTGAAGGACGTCCGCCAGTCCAAGGTCGGCGACACCGTCACCAGCCAGCACAAGGGCGCCACCGAGGCCCTCGGCGGGTACAAGGACCCGCGGCCGATGGTCTTCTCCGGCCTGTATCCGCTGGACGGCTCCGACTACCCCGAGCTGCGCGAGGCGCTGGACAAGCTCCAGCTCAACGACGCCGCCCTGGTCTACGAGCCGGAGACCTCCGCCGCCCTCGGCTTCGGCTTCCGCGTCGGCTTCCTCGGCCTGCTCCACCTCGACGTGATCCGCGAGCGGCTGGAGCGCGAGTTCGGCCTCGACCTCATCGCCACCGCGCCCAACGTGGTCTACCGGGTGGTCATGGAGGACGGCACCGAGCACACCGTCACCAACCCGAGCGAGTTCCCCGAGGGCAAGATCAACGAGGTGTACGAGCCGGTCGTGCGGGCCACGATCCTCGCGCCGACCGAGTTCATCGGCTCGATCATGGAGCTGTGCCAGACCCGGCGCGGCACCCTCCTCGGCATGGACTACCTCTCCGAGGACCGCGTCGAGATCCGCTACACCCTGCCCCTCGCGGAGATCGTCTTCGACTTCTTCGACCAGCTGAAGTCCAAGACCCGCGGCTACGCCTCGCTGGACTACGAGCCCACCGGCGAGCAGACCTCCAGCCTGGTCAAGGTCGACATCCTGCTGCACGGCGACAAGGTGGACGCCTTCTCGGCGATCACGCACAAGGACGCGGCGTACGCGTACGGCGTGCGGCTCGTCGCCAAGCTGCGCGAGCTGATCCCGCGGCAGGCCTTCGAGGTGCCCATCCAGGCGGCCATCGGGTCCCGGGTCATCGCCCGCGAGACCATCCGCGCCATCCGCAAGGACGTCCTCGCCAAGTGCTACGGCGGTGACATCTCCCGTAAGCGGAAGCTGCTGGAGAAGCAGAAGGAAGGCAAGAAGCGGATGAAGATGGTGGGCTCCGTGGAGGTTCCGCAGGAGGCCTTCATCGCGGTCCTGTCCAGCGATGACAGCGCGGGGTCGGGCAAGGGCAAGAAGTAACCCCGCCCTCGCACGCCGCGTGCGGGCAAAACGGACACGAAGGGGCTCGTCGTGCGACAGTGCGGCGGGTCCCTCCGCATGTCACGGACGGGCGTCTGTAGGAAGTGACAGGGTGCGGAGGCTTACGCGGGGGCCGGTCGCCCTTTACCCTGATGCCTGCCCGGTAGTTACTCGTGAGTTAAGCAAGTGATGGGCACGGTCCGAGCCAGCCCCCTTCCATTCCCCGACCCGCCCTCCCCGCACCCCCCGAGCAAACGCCCGAGAGTGACCAGCCACACCTGAGCCAGCCAGCCGCAACCAGCCGACCGCAACGAGCCGGCCGCACCGTCGCGGGCCACGGAGGATGTCGTGAGCGACACACAGACACTGATCGAGAACCGTCCGCCCTCCGTGGCGGGACTCTTCCTGGAGCGGGTGGCCGCGACACCGGACGCCGAGGCGTACCGCCACCCGGTGCCGGCGGCCTCGGGCGAGGGCCCCGACGAGTGGCGGTCGCTGACCTGGGCCCAGGCGGCCGAACGGGTCTACGCGATCGGGGCGGGCCTGATCGAGCTGGGCGTCCGGCCCGAGCAGCGGGTGGCGCTGGCCTCCTCGACCCGGCTGGAGTGGATCCTCGCCGACCTCGGCATCATGTGCGCGGGCGCGGCGACCACCACCGTGTACCCGCAGACCAACACCGAGGAGTCCGCGTACATCCTCTCCGACTCCGAGAGCCGGGTGCTGATCGCCGAGGACGCCGTACAGCTGGCGAAGGCGAAGGAGAAGCGGGCCGAGCTGCCCGACCTCACCCACGTCGTGGTGCTCGACGCGGCCGGCGCGGACACCTCCGAGGACTGGGTCCTCACCCTGGAGGAGCTGGAGCGCCGGGGCGCCGCCCGCCTGGAGCAGGACCCGGAGCTGATCAGCAAGCGCGTCGACGCGCTCACCAAGGACCAGCTCGCCACCCTCATCTACACCTCCGGCACCACCGGCCGGCCCAAGGGCGTACGCCTCCCGCACGACTGCTGGTCCTACATGGCCAAGGCGATCGCGGCGACCGGCCTGATCACCCGGGACGACGTGCAGTACCTGTGGCTGCCGCTCGCGCACGTCTTCGGCAAGGTGCTGACCTCCGGCCAGATCGAGGTCGGCCACGTCACCGCCGTCGACGGCCGCGTCGACAAGATCATCGAGAATCTGCCGGTCGTCCAGCCGACGTACATGGCGGCCGTGCCGCGCATCTTCGAGAAGTTCTACAACGGCGTCGTCGCCAAGGCGAAGGCCGGCGGGGGCGCCAAGTACAAGATCTTCCAGTGGGCGGCCGACATCGCCCGCGAGTACGCCAAGGTCACCCAGGACAATTTCCGGCGCACCGGCACCGCGAGCGCCCCCGCCGGTCTGCGCACCCGGCACGGCATCGCCGACAGGCTCGTCTACGCCAAGATCCGCGAGGCCTTCGGCGGCCGGCTGCGGGCCTGCGTCTCCGGCTCGGCGGCCCTCGCGCCCGAGATCGGCTACTTCTTCGCCGGCGCCGGCATCCACATCCTGGAGGGGTACGGCCTCACCGAGTCCTCCGCCGCCTCCTTCGTCAACCCCGGCGAGGCGTACCGCACCGGCACGGTCGGCAAGCCGCTGCCCGGCACCGAGGTGCGCATCGCGGACGACGGCGAGATCCTGCTGCGCGGCCCCGGCATCATGCAGGGCTACCACAAGCTCCCCGAGAAGACCGCCGAGGTACTGGAGGCCGACGGCTGGTTCCACACCGGCGACATCGGCGAACTCTCGCCCGACGGCTACCTGCGCATCACCGACCGCAAGAAGGACCTGATCAAGACGTCGGGCGGCAAGTACATCGCGCCGGCCGAGGTCGAGGGCCGGTTCAAGGCGGTCTGCCCCTACGTCTCCAACATCCTGGTGCACGGCGCCGACCGGAACTTCTGCACCGCCCTCATCGCCCTCGACGAGGCCGCGATCACCGAGTGGGCGGCGGAGAACGGCCTGGAGGGCAAGCCGTACGCGGACATCGCCGCCGCCCCGGCCACCGTCGAGATGATCGACGGCTACGTCCGGCAGCTCAACGAGGGGCTCCAGCGCTGGCAGACCATCAAGAAGTTCCGCCTGCTGCCCCGCGACCTCGACGTCGAGCACGGCGAGATCACCCCGAGCCTGAAGCTGAAGCGGCCGGTGGTGGAGCGGGAGTACAAGCATCTGATCGAGGAGATGTACGAGGGCGCACGCGAGGCGTGAACGTCGCGAGTCGCACGCGGGATGTTCGGAATCGTCCGTTTCGCGGCCGGTTCCGAACGTTCGCCTAGCACGGTTCTCACCCGAGGCGGGCCAGTTCGGTAACTCGGCGCTTATGGGCGGGGCCGGTCTGTCACTCTGTCGGCAACGACTGCGAGGTACCGCGTACGTACGCGCACCCACTCGCACGAACTGCCGGGGAGCCGTCATGGGGGCCATTCCCACGCAGCGGGAGACCGCCTCCCGCGCCGGCGCGCCGCCCGCGCGCCCGTCCGAGGTGTCCGCCGAGGAGTGCGCGCGGGCGCACGTGACTCTGTTCGGCAGCTCCCTCGCGCCGGGCGCCGCCCGCGCGATGGTGCGCGCGGCGCTCGCCGACTGGTGCGCCCTCGGCCTGCCCGGCACGGAGCGGCTGACCGCGCATCTCGCCGCCGACGCCCTGGTGGTCGTCAGCGAGCTGGTCACCAACACCGTCGTGTACGCCGGCACCGACGTCGAGGTGGCCTGCCGGATGGAGGAGACGGGCGCCCTCGTCGTCGAGGTCACCGACCAGCACCCCTCCCGCGCCCCGAGCGGCGGCGACTGCGAGACGCCGCAGGACCCCGCCGAGTACGGGCGCGGGCTGCGGCTCGTCGGGGCGCTCGCGGAGTCCTGGGGGCTCACGTACCGGCCGGCGGCGAAGACCGTGTGGGCGCGGTTGCCGGGGGCGGAGACGGAGGTCTCCGACGGGGAGGCGGGGGAGGGCGCCGGGTTCGCCGGGGCGGTTGACGGGCCCGGGGGTGGCACCGGTGCGGGTGGCGTCGGTGGTGTGGATGGTGCGGATGGTGCGGGTGGCCCCGAGGGGCGGGGTGCCCCGGACGGCTCGGGCGGTTCGGACGCCCCGGGCGGTCCGGGCGGTCCGGAGTGCCGGGGCGGCCCGGGCGGGCTGGATGGCCAGGAGTGCCGGGACGGCCGGGGTGGTCTGGACGGCGCGGGGATCGGGTACGACCCGGGTGGCCTGCGTGGCCTGCGTGGCCTGCGTGACATGCGTGACATGGGAGTCCCGGGCGGCCCGGGTGGTCCGAACGGCGCGGGCCGCCTAGACGCCCCGGACGGCCCAGGCGTCGGTTCCGGCACCGGCCCAGGCGTCGCCCCCGCCGCCGATCCCGCCCCCGCTCCCGTCCGCGCTCCGCGCGGGCTGCGGGACCGTGAGTGGCTGGGGCGTGGCGCGCTTTCCTTCCTCGCCGAGGCGTCCGATCTCCTCGCCGGGCAGCTGGACGAGGACCACGTCGCCTCCCTCACCGGCCAGTTGGTCGTGCCGCGCCTCGCCGACTGGTGCGGCGTCTGGCTGGAGGACGAGTCCGTCGGCCGGGGCGCCTGGAGCGACGACCCCGGAGCCGCCGTCGGCGCCCGACTGGCCCGCGTCTGGCACGCCGGGGAGAGCCGCATCGAGGACCTGCGGCTGGCCCTGGAGAAGGACCCGCCCCGCCCCCGCGACCCCTGGCGCTCTGGTCCCGTCGGCCACGCCTGGCCCGAGGAGGCGCTCGGCCCGCACGGCGCCGCCCTCGCGTACCGGCTCGTCGCCGGCGGCCGCCCCCTCGGCACCCTGGTCATCGGCCGGGCCGGCACCAGCGCCTTCCCCGACGAGATCACCGGCCTGGTCGAGGATCTGAGCCGCCGCGTCGCGCTCGCCATCGGCGCCGCCCGCCAGTACGCCCGGCAGGCCACCATCAGCGCCGTCCTCCAGCGCGGCCTGCTCCCCGGCGCCGTGGCCGAGATCCCCGGCGTACACAGCGCCCTCGTCTACGAACCGTGCGACAAGGGCGGCCCCAGCGGCGACTTCTACGACCTCTTCCCGGCCGGCGCCGGACGCTGGTGCTTCGCCATCGGCGACGTCCAGGGCAAGGGCCCCGAGGCCGCCGTCGTCATCGGCCTCGCCCGGCCCTGGCTGCGACTGCTGGCCCGCGAGGGGTACGACGTCCCCGACGTCCTCGACCGCCTCAACCAGCTCCTCCTGGACGACGCCACCGAGGCCGCCGACGCCGCCGCCCGCGCGCTGGTCGCCGTCGGCGGGCCACCGGTTGCCCCGGGCGACGGACCGCAGACCCGCTTCCTCTCCCTCCTCTACGGCGAACTGGTCCCCTTCGACGGCGGCGTCCGCTGCACCCTCGCCTCCGCCGGACACCCCCTGCCGCTGCTCCTCGGTCCGGACGGCACCGTCCGCACGGTCGCGGGGCCGCAGACGCTCCTCGGCGTCGTGGAGGACGCGACGTACACCAGCGAGACCTTCGCGCTGCGCTCCGGCGACACCCTGCTCTGCGTCACGGACGGGATCACCGAGCGGCGCTGCGGCTCCCGGCAGTTCGACGACGGCGACGGGCTCGCGGCGGCGCTGGCCGGCTGCGCGGGGCTGGCGGCCGACCTGGTCGCCGAGCGCATCCGGCGGCTGGTGCACGCGTTCGGGCCCCGGCCGCCGGAGGACGACCTGGCGCTGCTGGTGCTCCGGGCCGAGTGACCCAGACCGGGTGAGCGGGTGAGCGTGACCGGGTGACGGCCGCCGTACGGGACAATGGAACGCATGCCCTCCGCACTCCCCGACGGCGAACCCGTCCCCGCCGACGGTGCCCTGCCCGCCTCCGCGCTCGCCGGTGCCGCCGACCGGCCCCTCGGTTTCTACCTGCACGTGCCGTACTGCGCGACCCGCTGCGGTTACTGCGACTTCAACACCTACACCGCGACCGAGCTGCGCGGCACCGGCGGCGTCCTCGCCTCCCGCGACAACTACGCCGGGACCCTCGTCGACGAGGTGCGGCTCGCCCGCAAGGTGCTCGGCGACGACCCCCGCGAGGTCCGCACGGTCTTCGTCGGCGGCGGTACGCCCACCCTGCTGGCCGCCGACGACCTGGTGCGGATGCTGCGCGCGATCCGCGACGAGTTCGGGCTCGCGGCGGACGCCGAGGTGACGACGGAGGCGAATCCGGAGTCCGTCGGTCCGGCGTATCTGGCGGCTCTCCGCGAGGGCGGATTCAACCGGATCTCCTTCGGCATGCAGAGCGCGAAGCAGCACGTCCTGAAGATCCTCGACCGCACCCACACCCCCGGCCGGCCCGAGGCGTGCGTCGCCGAGGCCCGCGCGGCCGGGTTCGACCACGTCAACCTCGACCTGATCTACGGCACCCCCGGCGAGTCCGACGACGACTGGCGGGCCTCGCTGGACGCGGCGCTGGGGGCGGGGCCGGACCATGTGTCGGCGTACGCGCTGATCGTCGAGGAGGGTACGCAGCTGGCGCGGCGGATCCGGCGGGGCGAGGTGCCGATGACCGACGACGACGTGCACGCCGACCGGTACCTGATCGCGGACGAGGTGCTGGGCGGGGCGGGGTTCGAGTGGTACGAGGTGTCGAACTGGGCGACCTCGGTGGCGGGGCGGTGCCTCCACAACGAGCTGTACTGGCGGGGGGCCGACTGGTGGGGCGCGGGACCCGGCGCCCACTCGCACGTGGGGGGCGTGCGGTGGTGGAACGTGAAGCATCCGGGGGCGTACGCGGGGGCGCTGGCCGCCGGGAAGTCGCCGGGGGCGGGGCGGGAGGTCTTGACGGACGAGGACCGGCGGGTGGAGCGGGTGCTGCTGGAGCTGCGGCTGCGGGAGGGGGTGCCGCTGCCGCTGCTCCGTGAGGCGGGCCTCGCGGCGTCGCGCCGGGCGCTGGCGGAGGGGCTGCTGGAGGAGGGGCCGTACGGGGCGGGGCACGCGGTACTGACGCTGCGGGGGCGGCTGCTGGCGGACGCGGTGGTCAGAGACCTGGTGGACTGATCACTCGGCGGAGGGAATCGGTGCGGCACATCGGTTCGGCCCCTGACCTGATCCGTAGGCTGCCGCCGACGGTGCGCGGCGGTTATGGAGGGCCACGGAGATGACGGCTGTGGACGAACGTGGAGTCGCGGAGTTCTTCGCGGGGTTCGAGCCTCCCGAGGGGCTCAGGGTAGAGCTGCTCCGGGGGGAGATCGTGATGGTGGCCAGCCCCGATCTGGTGCACAACCGGATCGTCACCGCGCTGATGGACCAGATTCCGCACCGGCGGTGGGAGCGGCTTCAGACCCAGGATGTCGACATCGTCGACGAGGCGAGTGAGCCGGTGCCCGATCTGGTGGTCATGGAGGTCGGCGCCGGTCCGGACTCAGGGCGTCTTCTGCCGTCGCAGGTGATCACGGCGGTCGTGGAAGTGGTCTCGAAGACCAGTGTCGTCCGGGACTGCACCGTCAAGCGGTCGATCTACGCCGCCGGCAAGGTCCCGGCCTACCTGGTGGTCGATCCGATCATGGCGCACTGCGTGCTGTTCACGTCGCCCGCCGGGGAGGGCGACGACGCGGACTACCAGGCGCAGCTGACGGTGAGGTTCGGTGATCCGCTGCCGCTGGACCTGCTCGGGATCGACCTCGACACCAGTGAGTTCGGTACCTGCCCCGGCGTCAGGCCTCACCGCTACCCGTGACGAAGTCGATCAACTCCTCCACCCGGCCCAGCAGCTCCGGCTCCAGGTCCTTGTAGGAGCCGACGCGGGCCAGGATGGCCTGCCATACCGCGCCGGTGTTGTCCGACGGCCACCCCAGCGCCCGGCACACCCCCGTCTTCCAGTCCTGGCCCCGCGGCACCCGGGGCCACGCCGCGATGCCCACCGACGCCGGCTTCACCGCCTCCCAGATGTCGATGTACGGGTGCCCCACCACCAGCGCGTGCTCGCTGGTGACCGACTCCGCGATCCGCCACTCCTTGGAGCCCGGCACCAGGTGGTCCACGAGGACACCGAGGCGCGCGTCCGGGCCGGGGGCGAAGTCGGCCACGATCGAGGGGAGGTCGTCGACGCCGCCGAGGTACTCCACGACCACGCCCTCCACCCGGAGGTCGTCGCCCCAGACCTTCTCGACCAGTTCCGCGTCGTGCCGCCCCTCGACGTAGATGCGCCCGGCGCGCGCCACCCGCGCGCGGGCACCGGGGACGGCGACCGACCCCGACGCCGTGCGGGAGGGACGGACGGGGCCGGAGGCGGGGCGGACGAGGGTCACCACCCTGCCCTCCAGCAGGAACCCCCGCGGCTCCATCGGGAACACGCGGCGCTTGCCGAAGCGGTCCTCCAGGGTCACCGTGCCCGCCTCGCAGCCGAGGACCGCGCCGCAGAACCCGGTGCCGGGCTCCTCGACCACCAGGCCGGGATCGGCGGGCACCTCGGGGACGGGCTGCGGTTTCTTCCACGGAGGGGTCAGGTCGGCGGAGTACTGGCGCATTCTGATGACGATACGAGGAGCACACCCGGCCCGATCAGTGCGACACGCCGAAACGGGCGGCCAGCGCGTCCCGTTGACGCCGTACGAACGCCGCGTCCACCACTGCCCCGTGCCCAGGGACGTACAGCGCGTCCTCGCCGCCGAGGTCCAGGAGCCGGTCCAGCGCCGCCGGCCAGTGGGAGGGCACGGCGTCGGGGCCGGCCTGCGGTTCCCCCGACTCCTCGACGAGGTCGCCGCAGAACACCACCTCCACCTCGCCCGGCACCAGCACCGCGAGGTCGTGCCCGGTGTGCCCGGGACCCACGTCGGCGAGCAGCGCCTGCCGCCCGCCGCCCAGGTCGAGCGTCCACTCGCCGGACACCTCGTGCCGTACGGACACGAGCGCGTCGGCCGCCTCCGCCGCCACCCCCGCGTCCAGCCCCTCGGCCACCGCGTCCGCGTACAGCGCCTCCCGCCCCCGTCCGCCCGGCGCGAACAGCGCGTCCGTGCCCATCGCGCCGTACACCTTCGCGCCCGCGAAGGCCGCCGCCCCGAAGACGTGGTCGAAGTGCGGGTGGGTCAGCGCGAGATGCGTCACACGGTGACCGGCGAGCGCCTGCGCCCCGGCGCGCACCCGGGCGCCCTCGCCGAGGCCCGACCCCGCGTCCACCACCAGCGCCGTGCCCGCGCCGAGCACCAGCCCGACCGTGCAGTCCCAGCCCGGCAGCCGCCGCCGGACCACCCCGGCCGCCAGCCGCTCCCATCCCGGGTCTTCCCAAGTCACACTCATGGCGGCGACGCTATCGGTGGGTACGCCCCGGGACGCGGCGACGCGGAGCCGACCGACGGGTAACCGGCCTTGCCGGACGCGTACCCCACGGCCGTACACTGGGCCGGGGAAGTCTGGCACTCGCGCCTCGTGAGTGCCAGGACGGACGGACAGGGACCGGGCGTGCGAGTTCTGGAGGTGTGCGCGAGTGCTCAGTGAACGCAGACTCCAGGTGCTGCGCGCCATCGTCCAGGACTACGTGGGCACCGAGGAGCCGGTCGGCTCCAAGGCCCTCACCGAGCGGCACAACCTCGGCGTCTCCCCGGCCACCGTGCGCAACGACATGGCGGCCCTGGAGGACGAGGGGTTCATCGCCCAGCCGCACACCAGCGCCGGGCGCATCCCGACCGACAAGGGCTACCGGCTCTTCGTCGACAAGCTGGCCGGCGTCAAGCCGATGACCGCGCCCGAGCGGCGCGCCATCCAGAGCTTCCTGGAGGGCGCCGTCGACCTCGACGACGTGGTGGCCCGCACGGTGCGGCTGCTCGCGCAGCTCACCCGGCAGGTCGCCGTCGTGCAGTACCCCTCGCTCACCCGCTCGACCGTGCGGCACGTGGAGTTGCTCTCCCTGGCGCCCGCGCGCCTGATGCTCGTGCTGATCACGGACACCGGGCGGGTCGAGCAGCGGATGGTGGACTGTCCGGCGCCGTTCGGCGAGACTTCCCTCGCGGACCTGCGGGCGCGGCTCAACAGCCGGGTCGCGGGACGGCGTTTCTCGGACGTGCCGAGCCTGGTGGAAGATCTCGCGGACGCCTTCGAGGCGGAGGACCGCGGTACGGTCTCCACCGTGCTCTCCACTCTCCTGGAGACGCTGGTCGAGGAGAACGAGGAGCGGCTGATGATCGGCGGCACCGCCAATCTGACCCGCTTCGGGCACGACTTCCCCTTGGTGATCCGGCCGGTGCTGGAGGCGCTGGAGGAGCAGGTCGTGCTCCTCAAGCTGCTCGGCGAGGCGAAGGATCCGGGCGTGACCGTCCGAATCGGTCATGAGAACGCCCACGAGGGACTCAACTCCACGTCCGTCGTGTCGGTGGGCTACGGTTCGGGCGGCGAGGCGGTTGCCAAGCTCGGCGTGGTCGGACCGACCCGCATGGACTACCCGGGAACGATGGGAGCGGTACGCGCAGTGGCACGGTACGTCGGACAGATCCTGGCGGAGTCGTAGGTGGCCACGGACTACTACGCCGTACTCGGCGTACGCCGCGACGCGTCCCAGGACGAGATCAAGAAGGCGTTCCGGAGGCTCGCCCGCGAGCTGCACCCGGACGTCAATCCCGATCCGAAGACCCAGGAGCGGTTCAAGGAGATCAACGCCGCCTACGAGGTGCTGTCGGACCCGCAGAAGAAGCAGGTCTACGACCTCGGCGGCGACCCCCTCTCGCAGTCCGGCGGCGCCGGCGCGGGCGGCTTCGGCGCGGGCGGGTTCGGGAACTTCTCGGACATCATGGACGCGTTCTTCGGCACGGCGTCGCAGCGCGGGCCGCGCTCGCGCACCCGGCGCGGCCAGGACGCGATGATCCGCATCGAGGTCGAGCTGGACGAGGCGGCCTTCGGGACGACCAAGGACATCCAGGTCGACACGGCGGTCGTCTGCAACACCTGCAACGGCGAGGGCGCGGCGCCCGGCACGTCGGCGCAGACCTGCGACATGTGCCGCGGCCGCGGTGAGGTCTCGCAGGTCACCCGGTCCTTCCTGGGCCAGGTCATGACCTCGCGGCCCTGCCCCCAGTGCCAGGGCTTCGGCACCGTGGTCCCGACCCCGTGCCCCGAGTGCGCGGGCGACGGCCGCATCCGCTCCCGGCGCACGCTGACCGTCAAGATCCCGGCCGGCGTCGACAACGGCACGCGGATCCAGCTCGCGGGCGAGGGCGAGGTCGGCCCCGGCGGCGGCCCCGCCGGCGACCTGTACGTCGAGATCCACGAGCTGCCGCACTCGACCTTCCAGCGGCGCGGCGACGACCTGCACTGCACGGTCACCATCCCGATGACGGCGGCGGCCCTCGGCACGAAGGTGCCGCTGGAGACGCTCGACGGCATGGAGGATGTCGACATCCGCCCAGGCACCCAGTCCGGCCAGTCGATCCCGAAGCACGGCCGGGGCGTCACCCACCTGCGCGGCGGCGGCCGGGGCGACCTCATCGTCCACGTCGAGGTCACCACCCCGACCAAGCTCGACCCCGAACAGGAACGCCTCCTGCGCGAGCTGTCGCAGCTCCGGGGCGAGGAACGGCCGCAGGGCCAGTTCCAGCCGGGGCAGCAAGGGCTGTTCTCCCGGCTGAAGGACGCGTTCAACGGGCGCTGACAGGGTGGTCGGTGAGTGGCGGTCGTCTGATGGTGCGGCGTTGGGAGGGGCTGCCGGGGGTCCGGGGGTCGTCCCCCGGGCAGAGGGCGGTCAGCCGGGGCGGCGGGGGCTGTTCTCCCGGTTGAAGGACGCGTTCGACGGGCGCTGAGCCCGCTTTCGACGGCCGCCGGGACTCGTTCCGGCGGCCGTTCGCGCGTCCCTCGCACCTGGGTGACCCCGGCATATGCCGAAGGAAGCCCGGATTCGGATCCCCGTGGCGGGCGTGGCACCATGCGGGCATGTCCTCCGCACTGACCGATCTCTTCCCGTACCCGATCGTGCAGGCGCCGATGGCGGGCGGCGTCTCCGTGCCGCGGCTCGCCGCCGCGGTCTGCGAGGCGGGCGGACTGGGGTTCCTGGCCGCCGGGTACAAGACCGCGGACGGGATGTACCAGGAGATCAAGGAGCTGCGGGGGCTCACGAACCGCCCCTTCGGCGTCAACCTCTTCATCCCGCAGCCGGAGACCGCCGACCCCGCCGCGATCGGCGTCTACGCCCATCAGCTGACCGGCGAGGCCGCCTGGTACGAGACGGAGCTGGGCGACCCCGACAGCGGCCGCGACGACGGCTACGAGACGAAGCTCGCGGTGCTGCTGGACAACCCGGTGCCAGTGGTCTCCTTCCACTTCGGCGTCCCGGGCCGCGAGGTCGTCGACGCCCTGCACCGCGTCGGCACCTTCGCCCTGGCCGCCGCGACCACCGCCGAGGAGGCCCGCGCCGTCGAGGCGTCCGGCGCCGACGCGGTGATCGCGCAGGGCTTCGAGGCCGGCGGCCACCAGGGCACCCACCGGGACCACCCGGAGACCGGCTCGACCGGCACCGGCCTGCTGTCGCTGGTCGCCCAGGTCCGGGAGTCGGTGAGCCTGCCGATCGTCGCCGCCGGCGGCGTCATGCGCGGCGGGCAGATCGCCTCGGTCCTCGCGGCCGGCGCGAGCGCGGCCCAGCTGGGCACCGCGTTCCTCGCCACCCCCGAGTCCGGGGCGCACGCCCTGCACAAGCAGGCCCTGACCAACCCGCTGTTCGTCCGCACCGAGCTGACCCGCGCCTTCTCCGGCCGCCCCGCGCGCGGCCTGGTCAACCGCTTCGTCCGCGAGCACGGCCCGTACGCCCCCGCCGCCTACCCGGAGCTGCACCACCTCACCGCGCCCCTGCGCAAGGCGGCGGCCAAGGCGGGCGACGCGCAGGGCATGGCGCTGTGGGCGGGACAGGGCCACCGGATGGCCCGCGAACTGCCCGCCGGGCAGCTGGTGGAGGTGCTGGTGGCCGAACTCGCCTCCGCCGGGACGGCGTTGTCACAGTACGTGAGTGGAGGTACGGGCCGATGACGGCACCGGTGTTCGTGGTCGACGGGATCGGTCCGGGGGACCTGCCCGGGGGCGAGTACGTCCTCGACGGCCCCGAGGGGAGGCACGCCGTCTCCGTGAAGCGGCTGCGGCCCGGCGAGGACGTCGTCCTCACCGACGGGCGCGGCCACTGGGTCGAGGGCGTGGTGAAGGCGGCCGAGGGCAAGGACCGGCTGGTCGTCATGGATCTGGAGACGCTGCGGGAGGAGCCCGCCGCCGCGCCCCGGATCACCGTCGTCCAGGCCCTGCCCAAGGGCGACCGGGGTGAGCTGGCCGTGGAGACGATGACCGAGGTCGGCGTCGACGCGATCGTGCCCTGGCAGGCCGCCCGCTGCGTCACCCAGTGGAAGGGCGAGCGGGGCGCGAAGGCGCTCGGCAAGTGGCGGGCGACGGCCCGGGAGGCGGGCAAGCAGTCGCGCCGGGTCCGTTTCCCCGAGGTCGCGGACACGGCGACGAGCAGGCGGGTTGCCTCACTTCTGGCCGAGGCCGACTTCGCCGCCGTACTCCACGAGAGCGGCGAGGAACCGCTGGCCGGGGTCGAACTCCCCGCCTCCGGCACCATCGTGCTCGTCGTCGGCCCCGAAGGGGGCGTGTCCCCCGAGGAGTTGGCGCTCTTCGCGGAGGCGGGCGCCAAGCCCTACCGCCTGGGCCCCAGCGTGCTGCGCACCTCCACGGCCGGCACCGCCGCCACCGCCGTCCTGCTGGCCCGCACCGGCCGCTGGTCCTGACGCCCCCGACCGACCTCGGCGCGGCGTCCCCGGCCTCCCGGCAGTGGCCGTATACGCACTACCGTCGGGCCCGTCGCGGTGGGAGGCTGCCGTACATGGGGGCATTGAGGTGGTTTCGGCGTATCCCGGTCAGCGCGCGCGGCCGGCGGCCGGCACCCGTGGTCGTCGGGGTGCTCGTCGCCGTCGGCGCGGTCGTCGCCTGCGAACCGAGCGGGCTCGGTACCGCGTCCGTGGCGTACACGACCGACCAGACCGTGACGCGGGAACTGGAGCGGCAGAAGGCCGAGGTGCGGTGGCTCACCTGCACCGCCTCCTTCGGCGACGAGGCTGATGAGGGCGACGGGGGCGACGGGGGCGGCACCGCCTCGGCGAGCGAGAGCACCGTCGCCACCGTCGACTGCGACGGCCAGACCGACGACGGCCAGGACATCACCGTCGACGGCCAGGTCACCCGCGTCGTCAACGGCGCCTGCGTGCGCGGGGATCTGACCGCGAAGGTGGACGGCGAGGAGTGGTTCCGCGTCAAGGGGCTGGGGAACTGCGACGCCACCAGCGCCCCGCCCGCCGAGCCGGACTCCCCGCGGGGACCCGGTCCGACGGTCACCGTCACCCGGACCATCTGGTGCCCGGACGACCCGCACTGCCGTCCCGTGCAGGGCAAGTGACAAGGCCGGGGGCGGATGCGCCGGTGGCCGGGAAGTGATCCGAACCTCTGTCGGCGGACGGCGCCCCTGCATAGGGTGAAGGGGTGACACAGCCCGCAGCGCCTGCCTACCTCCGCTTCCCGCACCCGCACGGCGAGTTGGTCGCCTTCACCGCCGAGGACGACGTGTGGCTCGCCCCGCTCGACGGCGGCCGGGCCTGGCGGATCAGCGCCGACAACGTACCGGTGAACCACCCGCGGATCTCGCCCGACGGCGCCACCGTCGCCTGGACCTCCACCCGCGACGGCGCCCCCGAGGTGCACGTCGCGCCCGTCGACGGCGGCCCCGCCCGGCGCCTCACCCACTGGGGCAGTGTCAGAACCCAGGTACGCGGCTGGACTGCGGACGGCCGGGTCCTCGCCCTGAGCACCTACGGCCAGGCCAGCCTGCGCCGCAGCTGGGCCCGCGCCGTCCCGCTCGACGGCGGACCCGCCACCACCCTGCCGTACGGGCCCGTCGGCGACGTCGCCGACGGGCCGCACACCGTGCTGCTGTCCGCGCCGATGGGCCGCGAGGCCGCCTGGTGGAAGCGCTACCGGGGCGGCACCGCGGGCAAACTGTGGATCGACCGCGAGGACGACGGCGAGTTCGTCCGCCTCCACGCCGACCTCGACGGCAACATCGAGTACCCCTTCTGGGTCGGCGACCGGATCGCGTTCCTCTCCGACCACGAGGACACCGGCACCCTCTACTCCTCCCTCGCCGACGGCTCCGACCTGCGCCGCCACACGCCTCTCGGCGGTTTCTACGCCCGGCACGCCGCCACCGACGGCACCCGTGTCGTCTACTCCAGCGCCGGTGAGCTGTGGACGCTGGACGACCTCGACGGCGCCGAACCGCGCCGCCTCGACATCCGGCTCGGCGGCTCGCGCGTCGACCTCCGGGCGCACCCGGTGAACGCGGCCCGCTGGTTCGGCTCCGCGTCCCCCGACCACACCGCGCGCGGCAGCGCCGTCGCGGTACGCGGCGGCGTGCACTGGGTCACCCACCGCGCCGGCCCCGCCCGCGCGCTCGCCGTGACGCCCGGCGTCCGCACCCGGCTGCCGCGCGCCTTCCGCGCCGACGGCGAGGACTGGGTGGTGTGGGTGACGGACGCCGAGGGCGACGACGCCCTGGAGTTCGCGCCCGCCGGCGGCCTCGCCCCCGGCGCCACCGCGCGCCGGATCGCCGCCGGACAGCTCGGCCGGGTCCTGAACCTCGCGATGGCCCCCGACGGCAGCCGCGCCGCCGTCGCCTCCCACGACGGACGGGTCCTGCTGGTCGAGCGCGAGACCGGCGAGGTCCGCGAGGTCGACCGCAGCGACCACGGCGACGCCTCCGGCCTGGTCTTCTCGCCCGACTCCGGCTGGCTCGCCTGGTCCCACCCCGGCCCGGAGCCGCTGCGCCAGCTCAAGCTCGCCAACACCACCGACCTGTCGGTGAGCGAGGCGACACCGCTGCGGTTCAAGGACTGGTCGCCCGCCTTCACCCTGGACGGCAAGCACCTCGCCTTCCTCTCCACCCGCTCCTTCGACCCGGTCTACGACGAGTACGTCTTCGACCTGGCCTTCGTCGAGGGCGCCCGGCCGTACCTGATCACCCTGGCCGCGACCACCCCCTCGCCCTTCGGCCCGCAGCGCCACGGCCGCCCCTTCGAGACCCCGGACCGCGAGGAGACCCCCGACGGCGAGGGCACTCCGGCCACCCGGATCGACCTCGACGGCCTCGCCGACCGCATCGTGCCCTTCCCGGTGGAGGCCGCCCGCTACTCCCGGCTGCGGGCCGCCAAGGACGGCGTGCTGTGGCTGCGCCACCCGGTCACCGGCGTGCTCGGCGCCTCCCGCGCCACCCCGGACGACCCCGACCCGCACACCGAGCTGGAGCGGTACGACCTCGCCCAGCAGCGCGTCGAGCACCTCGCCGGGGACGCCGACCACTACGAGGTCAGCGGCGACGGCAAGCGGGTGCTGCTGTGGACCGACGGGCGGCTCAAGGTCGTGCCCAGCGACCGGCGGGCCTCCGGCGACGAGGACAGCGACACCAACATCACCGTCGACCTCGCCCGGGTCCGGCAGACCGTCGACCCGTCCGCCGAGTGGCGCCAGATGTTCGACGAGACCGGCCGGATCATGCGGGACCACTTCTGGCGGGCCGACATGAACGGCGTCGACTGGGACGGCGTCCTCGACCGCTACCGGCCCGTCCTGGACCGGCTCGCCACCCACGACGACCTCGTCGACCTCCTCTGGGAGGTGCACGGCGAACTCGGCACCTCGCACGCCTACGTCACCCCGCGCGGCGGCCACGGCTCCGGCGCCCGGCAGGGGCTGCTCGGCGCCGACCTGTCCCGGCACGAGGACGGCACCTGGCGCGTCGACCGGGTGCTGCCCTCGGAGACCTCCGACCCCGAGGCCCGCTCGCCGCTCGCCGCGCCCGGGGTCGCCGTGCGGGCCGGGGACGCGATCGTCGCGGTCGCCGGGCAGCCGGTCGACCCGGTGACCGGGCCGTACCCGCTGCTCGTCGGTACGGCGGGCAAGCCCGTGGAGCTGACCGTCTCGCCGTCCGGCGGGGGCGAGGTGCGGCACGCGGTCGTCGTACCGCTCGCCGACGAGGAGCCGCTGCGGTACCACGCGTGGGTGGCGGACCGGCGGGCCTACGTCCACGAGAAGTCCGGCGGGCGCCTCGGCTATCTGCACGTGCCCGACATGGTCGGGTCCGGGTGGGCCCAGCTCCACCGGGACCTTCGGGTCGAGGTGGTGCGGGAGGGGCTGGTCGTCGACGTCCGGGAGAACCGGGGCGGGCACACCTCGCAGCTCGTGGTCGAGAAGCTGGCGCGGCGCATCGTCGGGTGGGACCTGCCGCGCGGGATGCGGCCGACGAGCTATCCGCAGGACGCGCCCCGGGGGCCGGTGGTCGCCGTCGCCAACGAGTTCTCCGGGTCGGACGGGGACATCGTCAACGCGGCGATCAAGGCGCTGGGGATCGGGCCGGTGGTGGGGGCGCGGACGTGGGGCGGGGTGATCGGGATCGACAGCCGGTACCGGCTGGTGGACGGGACGTTGATCACTCAGCCGAAGTACGCGTTCTGGCTGGAGGGGTACGGGTGGGGGGTGGAGAACCACGGGGTCGATCCGGACGTCGAGGTTCTCCAGCGGCCGCAGGATCATGCCGCGGGGCGGGATGTGCAGTTGGACGAGGCGGTGAGGTTGGCGCTTGCCGCGCTGGAGGAGACTCCGGCGAAGACGCCGCCGAGTCTGCCGGAGCTGTAGCCGGACGGGGGTGCGTGTCGCAGTGTGGGTAGCGGCACGACCGCCCGCAGCCACGGCGGGACGGCGGATACGATGCCTGGGGAACGATCATCCGCGTGAGGAGTGCACATGGCAGGGGAAGCCCAGGACGACTGTCTGTTCTGCAAGATCGTCGCGGGGCAGATTCCGGCGACGATCGTGCGGGAGACGGACACCACCGTCGCCTTCCGGGACATCAACCCGCAGGCGCCCACGCATGTCCTGGTGATTCCCAAGGCGCACTACCGGGACGCCGCCGCGCTCGCCGCCGGGGCCCCGGAGCTGGCCGCCGACGTGCTGCGGGAGACGCAGGCGGTCGCGCACCAGGAGCAGCTGGAGAGCTACCGCACCGTCTTCAACACCGGTAGCGGTGCCGGTCAGACCGTGTGGCACACGCACGCCCACGTGCTCGGCGGCCGCGGCCTCGCATGGCCCCCCGGATAGGCCGGGACCGCCACCGTGTCCGTACGTGAACTCGTCGTCCTCGGCACCGCCAGCCAGGTCCCGACCCGGCACCGCAACCACAACGGGTACCTGCTGCGCTGGGACGGCGAGGGCATCCTGTTCGACCCCGGCGAGGGCACCCAGCGCCAGATGCTGCGCGCCGGGGCCGCCGCGCACGACCTGAACCGGATCTGCGTCACGCACTTCCACGGCGACCACAGCCTCGGCCTGGCCGGGGTGATCCAGCGGATCAACCTCGACCGGGTGCCGCACGAGATCACCGCCCACTACCCGCGCTCCGGGCAGCGTTTCTTCGACCGCCTGCGGTACGCCACCGCCTATCGCGAGACCGTCGCCCTCACCGAGGCACCGGCCGACGCCGACGGCCCCCTCGCGGTCACCCCCGCCTACACCCTGGACGCCCGCAGGCTGTCCCACCCCGTCGAGTCGTACGGCTACCGGCTCACCGAACCCGACGGCCGCCGGATGCTGCCCGACCGGCTCGCCGCGCACGGCATCGAGGGGCCCGACGTCGGCCGTGTCCAGCGCGAGGGTGGTCTGGACGGCGTACCGCTCGACGCGGTCAGCGAGGTGCGGCGCGGGCAGCGGTTCGCGTTCGTCATGGACACCCGGCTCTGCGACGGCGTGCACGCGCTCGCCGAGGGCTGCGACCTGCTGGTCATCGAGTCCACCTTCCTCGACGAGGACGAGACCCTCGCCGCCGACCACGGCCACCTCACCGCCGGCCAGGCCGCCCGGGTCGCCCGGGGCGCGGGCGTACGGCACCTCGTGCTGACCCACTTCAGCCAGCGCTACTCCGACCCGGACGAGTTCGAGCGCCAGGCGCGGGCGGCCGGGTACGAGGGGGAACTGACGGTGGCCCACGATCTACTCAGAGTCCCGGTTCCGAAACGTCGGTGAAACCGCCGTACGATGCTCTGATGCCCCTGCCCAAAGCTGAACTCCACCTCCATATCGAAGGCACCCTCGAACCGGAGCTGGCCTTCGCGCTGGCCGCCCGCAACGGCGTGTCCCTGCCGTACGCGGACGAGGACGCCCTGCGCCACGCGTACCGCTTCGAGGACCTCCAGTCCTTCCTGAACCTGTACTACGAGCTGATGGCCGTCCTGCGCACCGAGCGGGACTTCGAGGACCTGGCCAACGCCTACCTCGCCCGCGCCGCCGCGCAGGGCGTGCGGCACGCGGAGATCTTCTTCGACCCGCAGGCCCACCTCGCCCGGGGCGTGGAGCTGGGCACGGTCGTGGCGGGGCTGGGACGGGCGCTGGACCGCAGCGTCGAGGCGTACGGCGTCTCCACCCGGCTGATCATGTGCTTCCTGCGCGACGAGTCCGCCGAGTCGGCCCTCGCGACCCTGGACGCGGCCCAGCCCTACCTGGACCGCATCACCGGCGTGGGCCTGGACTCCGCCGAGGTCGGCCACCCGCCGGGCGAGTTCCGCGAGGTGTACGAGGCCGCCGCCGCGCTCGGTCTGCGCCGGGTCGCGCACGCGGGCGAGGAGGGGCCGCCGGCGTACGTCACCGAGGCCCTGGACGTCCTCGGCGTCGAGCGGATCGACCACGGGCTGCGCTCGGTGGAGGACCCGGCGCTGGTCGAGCGGCTGGTGCGCGAGCGCGTCCCGCTGACCCTGTGCCCGCTCTCCAACGTCCGGCTGCGCACCGTCGACACCCTCGCCGACCACCCGCTGCCCGCCATGCTGGACGCGGGCCTGATGTGCACGGTCAACTCCGACGACCCCGCCTACTTCGGCGGCTACGCGGGCGACAACTTCGACGCCGTGCGCCAGGCCCTCGGCCTCACCGAGGAGCGGCTGCGGGAGCTGGCCCGCAACTCCTTCCTCGCCTCCTTCCTGGAGGACGACGAGGAACTGCGGGCGCGCTACCTGGCCGAGGTGGAGGCGTACGAGTTCCCCGCCGCCCCTCATCTCCGCCGCCGGGTGACTCAGGCCGTACCGGAACCCGGCGCGGACGCCGCCTTGCCGTAGGCGCCCCGGACGGCCACCGCGGGGGCCGCCACGTCGATCTCCACGACCGGCTGCTCCACCGCGCCGACCTCCGGCACCGCACCGCTCGGCGTGCCGGTGGCGGCGGCGACCAGGGCGGCCGGGGTGCCGCCGCGGCGGCGGATCGCGCCGGGCAGCAGCGGGCGCCCGCCGGTGTGCAGGGCGACCGCGGTCATCGGCGCCGCGACCAGCAGCAGTCCGCCGGCCAGGACCAGGCCCATGCCCGCGTAACCGGCCTGCGCGGAGAGCACACTGCCGGTCAGCGGTCCGGCCGCCGTCCCCAGCGAGGACGCGGAGCCGACCAGCACCGCCCACCGGCCGCGCGGGTCCAGTGAGGCGGCGAGGCCGATCAGGTACGACAGGACGACCGGGTAGAGGGTGTTCCAGGCGATCTCGCCGGTCGCGAAGGACGTGGGCGTGGTCGCCGCCGCGCTCACCGCGATACAGCCCGCGATCAGCACCGTGCCCGCGCCGATGGGCATCGCCCGCCCCAGCCGGGGCCCGAGCGCGCCGGCCGCCAGGACGCCGACCAGGCCCGCGCCCAGCGCGACGGCGAAGACGAGCCCGAGGGTCGCGTCGCCCAGACCGGCCTGGGTGAGCCCGATCCGGCCGCTGACGCCCCACAGGGAGTTCTGCGCGAGAGCCCAGCACAGGACGGCGGCGGCGAGCACCAGCCCCGAGCGGCGGTGGGGGAGCGGGGTGTCCAGAAAGACGGGCTCGCTCTCCCGCGCGGCCGGGGCGGTGGCCGTTCCGCCCGGGAGGCGGCCGGCGAGCGGCCACACCACGAGGGCGGTCAGGGCGATCGCCGCCAGCGGCAGCCCGTGCGACCGGCCGAGGTGCGGCACCGTCAGGTAGTCGGCGGCGGCCAGCGCGGACACGCTCAACAGGCCCGCCGTGGAAGCCCGGTGCGGATCCCTCTCGGCGGCGATCCGGGTGGCGGCGACCGTGGTGGCCGTACCCGAGCCGAAACCGCCCAGCACCGCGCCGACGACGACGGCCGGGACGGTGTGCGTGAGCGCGGCGGCGCCGTAGCCGAGGACGGCCAGGGCGAGCCCGAACCGGGCGAGGGCGCGGGCGCCGATCCGCTGCACCCGGGAGGCGAGCAGGAAGCCCGCGCTCGCCGAACTCAGCAGCAGCGCGCTGCCGACGGCGCCCGCCTGCGTGGCGGAGAGCGGAAGGCTGGTGTCGAGTCTGCCGACGGTGGTGGGTAGCAGATACGGGGGCAGGTACCCGGCCGTGAAAAGGGCGACGAGGGGCCAGGGGGTGGTGCGGGCGAACACGGGCGTTCCCAGGGCATGCGAAAGGGACGGTGGGGGGAAAGAGAGCGACGACCGTCCGCCGGAAGCCGCTGGACAGGAACGCGCGGGCAATTTGTATCAAGCGCGGGGAGACGGGAAACAGGCGAGGGGGTGTGTTGTACGCCACATGGCCGTTTGGGTTCTCCCGGAAGTGGATAAAGGCGATCGTCCTGCCTTTCTCCGGCGTGTGCGGGCCCATTGACGGCTCCCGGTCGGCTTCCTAGGCTCCGTCTGTTCATATGTTTTCCATCCACATATGAGAACGCCCGGAATCAGCTCGCGACCCACGGACACCGGAGCCGCCTCGTGAACCTCACCGTCGCCGACGTCCGCCTCACGCCGATCCTGGTCGCCGACCCGCCGCTGCTCAACACGCAGGGCGTCCACCAGCCGTACACGCCCCGTCTGATCGTCGAGGTCGAGACGGCCGACGGGGTCGTGGGCCTCGGCGAGACCTACGGCGACACCAAGTACCTGGAACTGGCGCGTCCGCTCGCCGAGCGGCTGGTCGGGCGTCAGGTCAGCGATCTGAACGGCCTGTTCACCACCGTGGACGAGGTCGCCGTCGACGGCTCCCGGGTCTCCGCCCAGGTGGACGTCGGCGGGCTGCGCGGCGTCCAGACCGCCGACAAGCTGCGCCTGTCCGTCGTCTCCGCCTTCGAGGTCGCCTGCCTCGACGCCCTCGGCCGGACGCTCGGGCTGCCCGTGCACGCGCTGCTGGGCGGCAAGGTGCGCGACGCCGTGGAGTACAGCGCGTACCTCTTCTACAAGTGGGCCGCCCACCCCGAGGGCGTGGCGGCGGAGCGGGACGACTGGGGCGCCGCGCTCGACCCGGCCGGGGTGGTCGCGCAGGCCCGTGCCTTCACCGAGCGGCACGGCTTCACCTCCTTCAAGCTCAAGGGCGGTGTCTTCCCGCCGGACGAGGAGATCGCCGCGGTCCGCGCCCTCGCCGAGGCGTTCCCCGGGCACCCCCTGCGCCTGGACCCCAACGGCGCCTGGTCCGTGGAGACCTCGCTCAAGGTGGCCGCGGAACTCGGGGACGTCCTGGAGTACCTGGAGGACCCCGCGCTCGGCACCCCGGCGATGGCGGAGATCGCCGCGCGGACCGGCGTGCCGCTCGCGACCAACATGTGCGTGACGACGTTCGCCGAGATACCGGAGGCGTTCACCGAAGGCGCCGTGCAGGTCGTGCTCTGCGACCACCACTACTGGGGCGGGCTGCGCAGCACCCAGCATCTCGCCGCCCTGTGCGGCACCTTCGGCGTCGGCGTCTCCATGCACTCCAACACCCACCTGGGCGTCAGCCTCGCCGCCATGACCCACGTCGCGGCCACCCTGCCCGGCCTCCACCACGCCTGCGACTCCCACTACCCCTGGCAGTCCGAGGACGTGCTCACCGAGCGGCTCGTCTTCGAGGGCGGCCGCGTCACCGTCCCCGACGCCCCCGGACTCGGCGTCGAACTCGACCGCGAGCGGCTGGCCTTCCTGCACCGGCGCTGGCTCGACGACGACGGCACGCTGCGGGACCGCGACGACGCGGCCGCGATGCGGACCGTCGACCCGGACTGGGCCACGCCGTCCGTGCCGCGCTGGTGACGGACCGGCCGCCCGGACCCGCCGTTGCGCGCCACCGCGCCTGAACGCCGCCGCGCTGTCGGCGGTGTGGTGCACACTGGCCTGATCCGCACCACGCCAGGGAGCGCACCGTGACAGCGTCCACCGTGTCCACCGCGTCCGACGTGCCCGCCATGCCCGTCATGCCGGCCGACGAGAGGACGCACCGCCACACCCCGGACGAGGGATCGCACCACCACACCCGGGTCGATCCCCTCGCCGCCCTGCGCACCCCGCAGGATCCGCCCTGGGACGTGTATCTGACCGGCACCGTCTTCCTCGACGTCGTCTTCACCGGCCTCGACTCGGCGCCGGTGCGCGGCACCGAGTCCTGGGCCCGGGGCATGGGGTCGAGCCCCGGCGGCATCGCCAACATGGCGACCGCGCTGGCCCGCCTCGGCCTGCGCACCTCGCTGGCCGCCGCGTTCGGCGACGACCACTACGGCGACTACTGCTGGGACACCCTCGCCCAGGGCGAGGGCATCGACCTCGGCCCCTCGCGCACCGTCCCCGGCTGGCACTCGCCGGTCACGGTCTCGATGGCGTACGAGGGGGAGCGCACGATGGTCTCCCACGGCCACGAGCCGCCGCCGGAGGAACCGGTGCCGGACAGCCCGCCCCGCGCCCGCGCCGCCGTCGCCTCCCTCGCGCCCGGCGTGCACGCCCCCTGGATCGCCCAGGCCGCCGCGAGCGGCACCCGGGTCTTCGCCGACGTCGGCTGGGACGACACCGGCGCCTGGGACCTGGCCGCGCTGCCCGACCTCGCGCACTGCGAGGCGTTCCTGCCCAACGCCGAGGAGGCGATGCGCTACACCGGTGCCACCTGCCCGCGCGCCGCCGCCCACGCCCTGACCGAGCACGTGCCGCTCGCCGTGGTGACCCTCGGCGCGAAGGGCGCGTACGCGGTGGACCGGCGGACCGGGGAGAGCGCGGAGGTCCCGGCGATCGAGGTGGAGGCCCTGGACCCGACCGGCGCCGGGGACGTGTTCGTGGCCGGGTTCGTCACCGGCACGCTGGCCGGCTGGCCGCTGGCCGACCGGCTCGCCTTCGCCGGGCTGACCGCCGCGCTCTCCGTGCAGGAGTTCGGCGGCTCGCTGTCGGCGCCCGGCTGGCCGGAGATCGCCACGTGGTGGCGCACGGTGCGGTCCGTCCAGGGCCACGACCCGGCCCTGCGCCGGTACGCGTTCCTCGCCGGCCTCGTCCCGGACCAGGCCCCCGACGCCTGGCCCCTGCGCCGCGCGGTCCCGACGATCGGCTTCCGCCGCAAGAAGTGACGGCGCCTCGGCGGCGGGGCGTCAGCGGCCGGACGCCGGCGCAGGGGCGTCAGCGGGGCGTCGTACCGGCGTCAGAAACCGAGGCGCCGGAGCTGCTTCGGGTCGCGCTGCCAGTCCTTGGCGACCTTCACGTGCAGGTCGAGGAAGACCGGGGTCCCGAGGAGGGCCTCGATCTGCTGGCGGGACTTGATGCCGACTTCCTTGAGCCGCTTGCCCTTGGGCCCGATGATGATGCCCTTCTGGCTGGGGCGCTCGATGTAGACGTTGGCGTGGATGTCGAGCAGCGGCTTGTCCGCCGGGCGGTCCTCGCGCGGGAGCATCTCCTCGACGACCACCGCGATGGAGTGCGGCAGCTCGTCCCGTACGCCCTCCAGCGCGGCCTCGCGGATCAGCTCGGCCACCATCACCTGCTCGGGTTCGTCCGTCAGGTCGCCCTCGGGGTAGAGCGCGGGGCCCTCGGGCAGCAGCGGGGTCAGGAGGTCGGCGAGCAGGTCCACCTGCTGGTTGCCGGTGGCCGACACCGGGACGATCTCCGCCCAGGTGATGCCCAGCTCCGTACCGAGCCGGTCGATCGCGATCAGCTGCTCGGCCAGGGTCCTGGAGTCCACCAGGTCGGTCTTGGTGACGATCGCGACCTTCGGGGTCCGCTTGATCCCCGCCAGCTCCTTGGCGATGAAGCGGTCACCGGGGCCCAGCTTCTCGTTGGCCGGCAGGCAGAAGCCGATCACGTCCACCTCGGCCCACGTCGCCCGCACCACGTCGTTGAGCCGCTCACCCAGCAGCGTGCGCGGCTTGTGCAGCCCCGGGGTGTCCACCAGGATCAGCTGCGCCTCCGGACGGTGCACGATGCCCCGCACGGTGTGCCGGGTCGTCTGCGGACGGTTGGAGGTGATCGCCACCTTCTGCCCGACCAGAGCGTTCGTGAGGGTGGACTTGCCCGCGTTGGGACGGCCCACGAAGCAGGCGAAGCCGGCCCGGTGAACAGCCTCGGCCGGTTCTTCGGATGACTGGGTACGAACGCTCATGGCGCCCATTGTCCCTGATCCCCGAACCCCCGCCGTACCACGGACGGCGCGAGCCCCGGCCGTCCACCGGGGACGGGTCCGGGGCTCGCGCCGGTCAGGGGCCGCAGCGGCGTCAGCCGAAGGCCTTCACCGTGTTCCAGTCCACGGCCAGGACGATCTTCACCGCCGGGTTCGTGTCGGTCCGCGACGGAGAGTAGATCCGTGTCTGGCCGTCCGAGCGCATGCGGGCCCGCAGGTCGGGGAGGCCGTCGCCGCTGACGTCCGGCACGCCGATGGCCGTCGGCACGTTGGCTCCGGTCCGACCTGTGCCCATCGGCATCAACGACGCGCCGGCCCGCTTCGGCGGTGACATGTGGGCGTGCGGCAGCATCATCATCGACGCGATCCCGTGGACCAGGCTCGGCAAGATCCCGTCGGTGCTGAAGGCCGTCAAGCGCACGATCAACGCCATCGAGCCCTTCAAGGCGGCGAAGCGGGCGGCCGAGGCCGTGCTCAAGGCGAGGGCCGCGAGGGCCGCGGAAGCGGCGGAGGCGGCGGCGCTGCGGGCCAAGAAACCGGCCAGCGAGAAGGCTGCGACATGGGAGACACCCCCAGGCCGCGCGCGGACGCCACGAGCGACGAGATGTGGGGTGGCGGCGCCGCGGCGCCGCCCTCCGGCGCGGACCGGGGCCTCCACGGGACGCTGGCGGCCGGCGACGACGGACTGACCGAGACCGACATCCAGGAGCACATCGCGAATGCGGACCGGGTTCTGTGGCAGGGAAGCGGGAACAATCTCGCTCGGGTGTGCCTGAGACAGGCGGCCCCGGGTGCGCCAAAGGGGCTCCCGCGTACACGGAGCCGTGTGCGCGGGAGTCAGCCCGCGGTCACCGTCGTCCGTACCTGCCCGTCCGGGCCCGCCAGCAGGATCGGGGTCTGCGGGCCGCCCAGGTCGGCGACCGCGGTGCGGTCGGTGTCCGGCAGGGACTCGGCGTCGGTCACCACCGCCGCCGCCTCCAGGGACTTCGCGCCCGAGGCCACCGCCATCGCCACCGCCGTGCGCAGCGCGCTGAGCTGGAGCGAGGGGAGGGCCACCGTGCCGGCGACGTAGGTGCGGCCCGTCTCGTCGCGGACGGCCGCGCCCTCCGGGACGCCGTTGCGGGCGCGGGCCGAGCGGGCCAGGGTGACGAGCTTGCGGTCCTCGGGGTCGAGGGCGGGGGTGTCGGTCATGGGGTGAGCATACGAAAACCCCGCCGAGCACCGGCGCCCGCGCCCCGTCACCGCCCGCGCCCTCAGCCCGCCACCGGGTACATCGCCCCCCGCCGCCCCTCCGGTGACGCCAGCCACTCCAGTTTCGCGGCCGTGTTCGCCTCCTCCAGCGGGGTGTGCAGGACGATCGTCAGGTCGGGGCGGACGGGGACCTGGAGGGCCGTCGACTCCAGGCTGAGCAGGCCGACCAGCGGATGGTCCAGCTCCTTGCGGATCTGCCCCGCGTCCTCGATGTCCCGCTCCTCCCACAGCGCCGCGAACTCCGCACTGGCCGCCTTCAGCTCCGCCAGCACCTGCTGGAAACCCTCGTCGTCCGGGTTGGCCGCACAGGAGGCGCGGAACTGGGCGACGACCGTGCGCGCGTTCCGCTCCCAGTTGCGGGCGCGGGAGCGGTACAGCGGGTCGGTGAAGTAGTCGATGACGCAGTTCCACGTCGTCTCGGGCCGCATCCCCAGCACCGTCGCCGCCGCGTCGTTGTACATCACGCAGTTGTAGTACCGGTCCATGATGTGTGCCGGATACGGCATCCACGTGTCGATCAGCCGCCGCAGCCCCTCGCACATGTCCGCCCTCGCCGGCGACACCTCGGCGGCGGGCGGGTTCAGCCCGGCCAGCACGTACAGGTGGCGCCGCTCGGCGTCGCTCAGCCGCAGCACCCGCCCCACCGCGTCCAGCACCTGCGGGGAGACGGAGATGTCCCGCCCCTGCTCCAGCCACTGGTACCAGGAGGCGCCCACCCCGGCGAGCACCGCCACCTCCTCGCGGCGCAGCCCCGGCGTCCGGCGCCGCGCCCCGCCGTCCGGCAGGCCCACCTCGGCCGGGGAGACCCGGGCCCGCCGGCTCCTCAGGAACTCCCGCAGCTCACTGCGGCGCCGGTCCCGGCCACCCGCCGCCGCCCCGGTCCCTGCCCCCACGATCACGTCCGACACGTGTCCGACCCCCCTGTAGCCAGCCTGGTGGTGCCACCACCAGAACAATCGGCGTCTCCCCATAACTATTCCGCGGGCCGCAGGCTCCTGTACATGGCGATCGACACCACCCCACCGACCCCCACGGCCCAGGCCGCGCCCCGCGCTCCCCGGCTCTCGCGCCGCGACCGGCTCGTCCTGTTCGTGCTGTGCGCGGCCCAGTTCATGGTCGCGCTGGACTTCTCCGTCCTGAACGTCGCCCTGCCCGTCCTCGGCGCGGACCTCGGCATGAGCACCTCCGCCCTCCAGTGGGCGGTCACCGCGTTCGCGCTGCCCTCCGGCGGCTTCCTGCTGCTCTTCGGCCGCATCGGCGACCTCTACGGGCGCCGCCGCCTCTTCCTCACCGGCCTCGCCCTGTTCGGCGCCGCCTCGCTGCTGGCCACCTTCGCCTGGGACCCGGCCTCCTTCCTCGCCGGACGCGCCCTCCAGGGCCTCGGCGCCGCCGCCATCGTCCCGACCGGCATGTCCCTGCTGACGACGACCTTCCCGGAGGGCCCGGCCCGCGCCCGCGCCCTCGGCATCTCCGGCACCCTGCTCTCGCTCGGCTTCACCGTCGGCATGGTCGCCGGCGGCGTCCTCACTGACCTGCTGAGCTGGCGGTCCACGATGGGCCTGCTCGCACTGTTCGCCCTGATCGTGCTGCCCCTCGCCCCCGGCCTGCTCCCCGAGTCCCGCACTCCCGACCGCCCCCGCCTGGACGTCCCCGGCGCGGTCACCGTCACCGGCGGACTGCTCGCCCTGATCTACGCCCTGTCCACCGCCGCCGCGCACGGCTTCGGCCGCCCCGACGTCCTCGCCACCCTCGTCGCCGGTCTGCTGCTCCTGACCGCCTTCGGGGCCGTCGAGTCCCGTACCGCCGCCCCGCTGGTCTCCCTGCCGATGCTGCGGCGCCGCACGGTGGCGTGGGGCAACCTGGGCGGACTGGTGACCTTCTCGATGATGTCGACGGTGGTCTTCGTCCTCACCCTGTACCTCCAGGAGATCCTGCATCTCAGCGCCTTCGAGACCGGCCTCGTCTTCGGCGTCCAGGGCGTGCTCTCGGTCGTCGCCGGGTCCTACGCGCCGCGCGTCATCGGCCGCTTCGGCGCCCGCCGCACCCTCGTCGGCTCGCTCGCCGGACAGGGACTGCTCGGCCTCGCCCTGCTGGGGCTGGGGGAGGGGACCGGCTCGGTGTGGCTCGCCACGGCCGCCGTCTCCCTGGCCAGCATGTGCCACCTGGGCGCGATCATCTCCTACGGCCTGACCGTCACCTCCGGCGTCCCCGACGAGCAGCAGGGCCTGGCGACCGGCCTGGTCACCTCCACCCAGCAGGTCGGCATCACCGTCGGCATCCCGCTGCTGGGCGTCCTCGCCACCACCGCGGGCGACCTGCGCTCCGGCGTCCACACCGTGCTGGTCCTGGACGCGGTGATCGTCCTCGCGGCGGCCGTCCTGATCGCGGCCGGGCTGCGGACCCGCCGGACGACGGGCTCAGGGACGGTCGAGGCGGAGGCGCTCGGCGCGCGGTAGCCCGGCGACCACCAGGTCGTACGAGTCCTCGACCAGCTCCCGGACCACCCGGTCCGGGAGCCCGCCGTCCACGGTCACCGTGTTCCAGTGCCGCTTGTTCATGTGCCAGCCGGGCACGATCAGCCCCGGATGGTCGGTCCGGAGCCGGATCGCGTCGTCCGGGTCGCACTTGAGATTGACCGTGAGCGGGCGCCCGTCCAGCGCGCTGAGCGCGAACATCTTCCCCAGCACCTTGAAGACCGAGGTCTCCGGGTTGAAGGGGAAGTCCTCCACCGTCGCGTTGAACGACAGGCAGAACCGGCGCAGCTCCTCGGGACTCACTCCGCCCCGGCCTCCCTCGCCACCTCGGCGACCACCGGCTCCGCCAGCACGGTCACGATCTTGTTCCGGCGGCCCGCCGCGGCCTCCGCCGTCAGCCGCAGCTCACGGCCGTCGGGCAGCTCCACCACCGAGGAGGCACCGGCGATCGGCACCCGGCCCAGGGCCTTCGCCAGCAGACCGCCGACCGTCTCCACGTCCTCGTCGTCGAACTCCTCCAGGCCGTACAGCTCGCCCAGGTCGCCGATGTCGAGCCGGGCCGTGACCCGGAACCGGTCCTCGCCCAGCTCCTCGATCGGCGGCAGCTCCCGGTCGTACTCGTCGGTGATCTCGCCGACGATCTCCTCCAGGATGTCCTCGATGGTGACGATGCCCGCCGTGCCGCCGTACTCGTCGATGACGACGGCGACGTGATTGCGCTCCTTCTGCATCTCGCGCAGCAGGTCACCGGCGTTCTTGGTGTCCGGCACGAAGGACGCGGGCCGCATCGCGGTCGAGACCAGGTCGCTCTCCGACTCCCGGCTGATGTGCGTCCGGCGCACGAGGTCCTTCAGGTACACGATCCCGACGACGTCGTCCTCGCTGTCCCCGGTGACCGGGATGCGGGAGAACCCGGAGCGCAGCGCGAGGGTGAGGGCCTGCCGGATGGTCTTGTAGCGCTCGATGACGACGAGGTCGGTGCGCGGGACCATCACCTCCCGCACCAGCGTGTCGCCCAGCTCGAACACCGAGTGCACCATGCGGCGCTCCTCGGCCTCGATCAGCGACTCCTTCTCCGCGTAGTCCACCAGCGCCCGCAGCTCCGCCTCCGAGGCGAACGGGCCGCGCCGGAAGCCCTTGCCGGGCGTGAGCGCGTTGCCGATGAGGATCAGCAGCGACGGGATCGGCCCCATGATCCGGGCCAGCGGCACCAGCACGTACGCCGCCACCGTCGCCGTGTTCAGCGGATGCTGCCGCCCGATGGTGCGCGGGGAGACCCCCACGGCGACGTACGACACCAGCACCATCACCGCGATGGCGATCAGCAGCGCCTCGGTCGTGTGCGCGAACTCCTTGAGGCAGGCGTACGTCACCAGCGCGGCGGCCGCCATCTCGCAGGCCACGCGGACCAGCAGCGCCACGTTGAGATAGCGCGTCGGGTCGCCTGCGACCTTGGCGAGCTTCCCGGCGCCGCGCCGCCCCGACCGCACGGCCTCCTCGGCGCGGAAGCTGGAGACCCGGGCGAGCCCCGCCTCCGCGCACGCGGCGAGCCAGGCGACCACCACCAGGGCGACGGCGCCGGCCAGCAGCGTCAGGCTCATGAGACGGTCGGGGCCGGGGACGGGCCGGTCAGGCCCTTCTCCGCGCGCCAGCCGTCCACGATGGCCGCCTGGAGACCGAACATCTCGGCCTTCTCGTCCGGCTCCTCGTGGTCGTAGCCCAGCAGGTGCAGCACCCCGTGGACGGTCAGGAGCTGGAGCTCCTCGTCCATGGAGTGCTGCGTCGGCGCCTCGGAGCCCTGCCTGGCGGCGACCTCCGGGCAGAGCACGATGTCGCCGAGGAGACCCTGCGGCGGCTCGTCCTCGTCCTTCGACGGCGGCCGCAGCTCGTCCATCGGGAAGGACATCACGTCGGTGGGACCGGGCAGGTCCATCCACTGGATGTGCAGCTGCTCCATGGCACCGGCGTCCACGACGATCACCGAGAGTTCGGAGAGCGGGTGGATGCGCATCCGCGCGAGCGCGTAGCGGGCGATGTCGAGGATCGCCTGCTCGTCGACCTCGGTTCCGGACTCGTTGTTGACGTCGATCGACATGGTCGTGCTGGTCTACTTCCCCTTGGCCTTGGCACCGGTTCTCGGTGTGCGGCCGCCGTTGTGGCCGCCGTTCTCGGTGCCGTTCCTGCTGTCGTACTGCTCGTAGGCGTCGACGATACGGCCCACCAGCTTGTGCCGGACCACGTCCTGGGACGTCAGCCGGGAGAAGTGGACGTCCTCGACGCCCTCCAGGATCTCCTGCACCTGCCTGAGACCCGACTTGGTGCCGCCGGGCAGGTCGACCTGCGTCACGTCACCCGTGATCACGATCTTCGACTCGAAACCGAGCCGGGTGAGGAACATCTTCATCTGCTCGGGGCTGGTGTTCTGCGCCTCGTCCAGGATGATGAACGCGTCGTTCAGCGTCCGGCCGCGCATGTACGCCAGCGGCGCGACCTCGATCGTCCCGGCCGCCATCAGGCGCGGGATCGAGTCCGGGTCGAGCATGTCGTGCAGCGCGTCGTACAGCGGGCGCAGATACGGGTCGATCTTCTCGTAGAGCGTGCCCGGCAGGAAGCCGAGGCGCTCGCCGGCCTCGACCGCCGGGCGGGTCAGGATGATGCGGTTGACCTGCTTGGACTGGAGGGCCTGCACCGCCTTGGCCATCGCCAGATAGGTCTTGCCGGTGCCCGCGGGGCCGATGCCGAAGACGATGGTGTGCTTGTCGATCGCGTCGACGTACCGCTTCTGGTTCAGCGTCTTGGGGCGGATCGTGCGGCCGCGCGAGGACAGGATGTTCTGCGTGAGCACCTCGGCCGGGGTCTCCCGGCCGTCGCTCTCCCCGTTCTCGCTCGCCTTGAGCATGGCGATCGAGCGTTCCACTGCGTCCTCCGTCATCGGCTGCCCCGTGCGCAGCACGAGCATCATCTCGTCGAACACGCGCTGTACGAGGGCGACCTCATGGGTGTCGCCGACGGCGCTGATCTCATTGCCCCGGACATGGATGTCGGCCGCCGGGAAGGCCTTCTCGATCACGCGCAGGAGGGAGTCCCCGGAACCCAGCACGGTCACCATCGGGTGCTGTGCGGGGACGGTGATCTGTGCTCTCGCCTGCCCCTGCGCGGGGCTCTGGGCTGAGGGTGTCTGAGTCATGGGCCGGCGCTCTAGGCCTGCTCGTCCTCCTCTGCGGCGTGCGCCGCGTGACGGGTGTGGTCTGCTGCGTCCAGCGTACGACTCCGCGCCGACAGCACCGAGGTTTTTATCCGACCACCGGTCGTTCCGGCCGGGCCCCGCAGCGCACCGGTTCCCGGTACCAGGCGTACGACGCCTTCGGCGCGCGCTCCAGCGTCGTGAGGTCCACATGGACCAGCCCGAAGCGCCGGGCGTACCCCTCGGCCCACTCGAAGGTGTCCGGCGGCGGCCACACGAAGTGACCGCGCACGTCCACGCCCTCCTCCAGCGCCGCCTGCGGGGCGCGGACGTGCCCGGCCAGGTACGCGATGCGGTCCTGGCCGTCCGGGCCCTCGCAGGAGCGGCCGTTCTCGGTGATCATCACGGGCGGCAGCCGGTCCCCGTAGCGGTCGCGGAGGCCGGTCAGCAGCTCCGTGAGTCCCTCGGGGACGACCGGCCGGCCGAAGTCCGTCCGGGGCCGGCCCTCGATCCCGCGCACCGAGAAGGGCAGTTCCGCCGGGAGCCGCACCCCGCCGAAGGAGGTCTCCGTGCCCTCGGGGGCGCCCGCCCGGGCCGGCGCGTAGCAGTCCACCCCGTACCCCTTCAGCGGCTCGGCGATGATCTCCAGATCCGCCGCCACGGCGCCCGGTCGCCCCGGCATCAGCTCGGCGACGCCCTGCGGATACCGGCCGGTCGGCAGCGGGTCGGCGAACACCCGGCGCAGCAGGACGTCGTGGAACTCCGCCGCCTCCCGGTCGGCCGGGGCGTCCGAGGCCGGCCAGGTCGGCCCGTGCGAGTGGGCGATGCCCACGCCGGTGGCGCCGTCCGCGCGCAGTGTCCGTACCGCCAGACCGTGGGCGAGGAGCTGGTGGTGGGCGACCGGCAGCGCGTCGACACCACTCGCGGCCGGGGGCGTGGCCGAGCAGGGTGTGCTCGGCGGGCTCGGCGGGCTCGTTCAGCGTGATCCAGGTGCCGACCCGGTCGCCGAGGCGCCCCGCCGCGACCGGCACGTACTCGGCGAACCGGGCCGCCGTGTCCCGCTCCCGCCGGTCCAGGACCGATCGGCAGGTCCCAGTGGAAGAGCGTCGGCACCGGCCGGACGCCGGCCGCGCGCACAGCCCGTCCACCAGGCGGTCGCAGAAGCCGAGGCCGCCGGGGGAGTTCACCCGGGGCCAGGAGACGGAGAAGCGGTACGCGCCCACGCCGAGGTCCGCCAGCAGCGCCACGTCCTCGCGGTGGCGGTGGTAGTGGTCGCGGGCCACCGCCGCCGTCGCACCGTCCTTGATCCGCCCCGGCAGGTCCGCGCAGTCGTCCCACACCGACCGCCCGCGCAGCCCGGCCGCGCCCTCGGTCTGGTGCGCCGAGGTGGACACGCCCGACAGGGAGCCGTCCGGGGACCGGGGGAGGGGACGCGGTGCCGGGCACTGGTCGGCCGCCATGCGCGGACCATCCGCACGGCCGGTGAGGGACGTCAACGGCCGTACGCCACACCCCTGTTACGCCCCCTCCTTCAGCACCCGCGAGATCAGCCGGCGCTGCTCGTCCGTGAGCCGGGGGTCGGCGGCGTACACCGTCCTCCCGTCCACGGTGATCTGGTAGCTGAACCCGTCCGGCACCCCGACCGGCGGCGTGTCCCGGCCGTCGGCGGAGGCCCGCTCGGCCAGGGCGTGCCACTCGTCGGCGTCGGGGCGTCCGGCCGTGTCGACCTCCGCGTGGCGTTCGATGCCCGCGAAGCCTCCTGTGCGCCTCACCTGAATCCGCATGGAACCGTGTCTAGTACGGAACTAGAGCGTGCGCACCCCGACCTGCTCCCATGCCTTGCGGACCGCGTCCAGCTCGTCCGCGTCCCCGAACCGCTCCCGGGCCGCCTTCACCGTGAGCGTCGCGAAGTCCGTGAACAGGGCGTCCTCGGCCAGCTCGCCGCCGGTCAGCACGTCGTACCAGACCTGCCCGGCCTTCTCCCAGGCGTGGCCGCCGAGCGCGGTGGCGGCGAGGTAGAAGGCGTGGTTGGGGATGCCGGAGTTGATGTGGACGCCGCCGTTGTCGCGGCCGGTGCGCACGTAGTCGTCCATCGTCGCGGGCTGCGGGTCCTTGCCGAGCACGTCGTCGTCGTAGGCCGTGCCCGGGGCCTTCATGGAGCGCAGGGCCTCGCCGGTGACGCGCGGGGCGAGCAGGCCGGCGCCGATCAGCCAGTCGGCCTCGGCGGCGGTCTGGCCCAGCGAGTACTGCTTGACCAGGGAGCCGAAGACGTCGGACACCGACTCGTTGAGCGCGCCGGGCTGGCCGTAGTAGGTCAGGTTGGCGGTGTGCTGGGTGACGCCGTGGGTCAGCTCGTGGCCGATGACGTCGAGGGCGACGGTGAAGTCGCGGAAGATCTCCCCGTCCCCGTCGCCGAAGACCATCTGCTCGCCGTTCCAGAACGCGTTGTTGTACTCCCGGTCGTAGTGCACGGTCGCGTCCAGGGGGAGGCCAAAGCCGTCGACGGAGTCGCGTCCGAAGACCGTGAGGAAGTGCTCGAAGGTGGCGCCGAGGCCCGCGTAGGCGCGGTTCACGGTGGCGTCCTGGCCCGGCTCGTCGCCCTCGCCGCGCACCTTCTCGCCGGGCAGGTCGGTGCCGTTGCCCGCGTCGTAGACCGTGCGGTGGGGCTTGCCGGCCTCGGCGCCGGCGCGCGGGGCGACGGCGGCGGCGCCGACCACCGTCGTCAGCCCGCGACGGGTGCGCTCCAGGGCGTCGCGCTGGATGGTGCGGCGGGCGGGCCCGGCGAGGACCGGGTCCTGGTTCCGCGCGAGCTTGTCGAGGACGTGCGGCGGCACGATGGTGCAGAAGACGGGCTCGAAGCCCCCGTGGGTGGTCATACGAAAACGATTGCACTCCGTGACGTGGAAGTCACTACCTGCAACCGTGATGAGGGAAATGCGGCCTCAGGTCTGCCCTTTGGGCACCTTCAAGTGGTATACGGCACTTTTTGTCCAAGTTCCCTCCGTGGTCCCGCATACTGATACGGACCCGCGTGACCGGTGTGACTCGGCTAAGGTGCTGGGCATCATGCGTTTCGGGCTGCTTCTCCTTAGCTGCCGCGGCGAGGGCCTGTAGAGGCCGACTCCCTCCCCGCGGAGCTTGGTGGTGCCGTCGGCCGTCCTTCCGGACACGCGGACACCGCCAGGACCGCGGACATCAGAGGAGCCCACGCCATCATGGCCAACCGCCAGCAGCCCAGTTCCATGCCGACCGCCAAGTACCGGGGCTACGAGCAGATCGACATCCCCGACCGCACCTGGCCGAACCGGCGGATCACCACCGCCCCCCGCTGGCTCTCCACCGACCTGCGCGACGGCAACCAGGCCCTGATCGACCCCATGTCGCCCGCCCGCAAGCGCGCGATGTTCGATCTGCTGGTCAAGATGGGCTACAAGGAGATCGAGGTCGGCTTCCCGTCCTCCGGCCAGACCGACTACGACTTCGTACGCTCCATCATCGAGGAGCCGGGCGCGATCCCGGACGACGTCACCATCTCCGTACTGACCCAGGCACGCGAGGACCTGATCGAGCGCACGGTGGAGTCCCTGAAGGGCGCCAGGCGGGCCACCGTCCACCTGTACAACGCGACCGCGCCGGTCTTCCGCCGGGTCGTCTTCCGCGGCTCCCGGGACGACATCAAGCAGATCGCCGTCGACGGCACCCGGCTGGTCATGGAGTACGCCGAGAAACTGCTGGGCCCCGAGACCGAGTTCGGCTACCAGTACAGCCCGGAGATCTTCACCGACACCGAGCTGGACTTCGCGCTGGAGGTCTGCGAGGCGGTGATGGACACCTACCAGCCCGGTCCGGGCCGTGAGATCATCCTCAACCTGCCCGCCACGGTGGAGCGTTCGACGCCGTCCACGCACGCGGACCGCTTCGAGTGGATGCACCGCAACCTGTCCCGCCGCGAGCACGTCGTGCTCTCCGTCCACCCGCACAACGACCGCGGCACGGCCGTGGCGGCGGCCGAACTGGCGCTGATGGCCGGCGCCGACCGCATCGAGGGCTGCCTGTTCGGGCAGGGCGAGCGCACCGGCAACGTCGACCTGGTCACCTTGGGCATGAACCTGTTCTCCCAGGGCGTCGACCCGCAGATCGACTTCTCCGACATCGACGAGATCCGTCGCACGTGGGAGTACTGCAACCAGATGGAGGTCCACCCGCGCCACCCGTACGTGGGCGACCTGGTCTACACGTCCTTCTCCGGCTCCCACCAGGACGCCATCAAGAAGGGCTTCGACGCGATGGAGGCCGACGCGAAGGCCAAGGGCGTCACCGTCGACGACATCGAGTGGGCCGTGCCGTACCTGCCCATCGACCCCAAGGACGTCGGCCGCTCCTACGAGGCCGTCATCCGGGTCAACTCGCAGTCCGGCAAGGGCGGTATCGCCTACGTCCTGAAGAACGACCACAGCCTGGACCTGCCGCGCCGGATGCAGATCGAGTTCTCGAGGATCATCCAGGCCAAGACGGACGCCGAGGGCGGCGAGATCACCCCGACCGCGATCTGGGACGTCTTCCAGGACGAGTACCTGCCCAACGCGGACAACCCCTGGGGCCGCATCCAGGTGGCCAACGGGCAGACCACGACCGACCGCGACGGCGTCGACACCCTGGCCGTCGAGGCCACCGTCGACGGCACGGAGACCACCCTGGTCGGCTCCGGCAACGGCCCGATCTCGGCGTTCTTCCACGCCCTGCAGGGCGTCGGCATCGACGTACGCCTGCTGGACTACCAGGAGCACACGATGAGCGAGGGCGCTTCCGCGCAGGCCGCCTCGTACATCGAGTGCGCCATCGGCGACAAGGTGCTGTGGGGCATCGGAATCGACGCGAACACCACGCGGGCCTCGCTGAAGGCGATCGTCTCCGCCGTCAACCGCGCGACCCGCTGACCAGCCGAATCGGCGGTTTGAGGTCCCGCTCGCCGGAAAACGGCGGGCGGGGCCCCGTCCTGTACCGGCCATATATCCGTGCAGGTCACGGAAAGGTCTCGTCCGGGGTACTGACTCGGCACAGGTGATGTGGCTAACATCACGCCAGCGCGACGATGCTGTCGCGCCGTTACGGAGGTGCGACGTGCTGCCTGGACGGGGACGAAACGGCCGAGCTGCCCGGCTGCCACGCATCCTGGGCTCCCGCACCGCGTGGACGCCGGTCGGCGACGGCGAGTTCTTCTGCCCCGGCTGCGGCGGCGACCGCAACTACCAGCGGCTCACCGGCCGCCGCCGGGTCACCGTGCTCGGCGTGCCCGTGCTGCCGCGCGGCGAGTCCGCTCCGACCGTCGAGTGCGCCGCCTGCCGCCGCCACTACGGCACCGACGTCCTCGACCACCCCACCACCACCCGCTTCTCCGCGATGCTCCGCGACGCCGTCCACACCGTCGCCCTCGCCGTCCTCACCGCCGGCGGCACCTCCTCCCGTACGGCACTGGAGACGGCGGCCGTCGCGGTGCGCGCCGCCGGCTTCGAGGACTGCACCGAGGACCAGCTGCACGCGCTCGTCGAGGCGCTGGAGGCGGACACCGGCCGCGTCCACGGCGAACCCTGCGTGCCGGGCCTGGCGATAGAACTCCACGAGGCCCTCGACCCCCTCGCCCCCCACCTCGCCGCCGTCGGCCGCGAGGCGATCCTCCTCCAGGGCGCCCGCATCGCCCTCGCCGACGGCCCCTACACCCCCGCCGAACGCGACACCCTCGCCACGGTGGGGGCGGCGCTGACCCTGTGCTCGACGGACGTGCGCCGGCTGCTGGAGTCGGCGGGGACGCCGTCCTAGCGGGTGAGGTCCAGCCGCATGATCTGCCGGTGCATCCCCGGCCCGAAGTAGTCCGGGCGCAGGCCCCCGTCGGGTTCCTCGGGGCGGAAGCCGAGGCCCCGGTAGAGGAAGATCGCGGCGAGGTTGGCGGGTTCGACGGTGAGGCGGACCACCTCGATTCCGGCCCGGCGCAGCCGCTCCAGCACCTCCGTCATCAGCTCCCGGCCCAGTCCGTGGCGCCGGCGGTCCTGCGTCACGCACAGGCCGAGTATCCAGCTGTCCGCGCCGAGCGCCCGGGTCGCGGCCAGCACGTAGCCGCGCAGCCGGCCCGTACCGTCGTCGAGCACCAGGAAGTGTTCCTCGTACATGTCGAAGAGCTGGCGCAGCAGGAAGCCCGGATAGGCGACCTCCTGGAAGACCTCCTCGTCCAGCCGCCGCAGTTCGGGCAGATCGGACTCCCGGGCCGTCCGCAGGGCCAGGGCACCGGGGACCTGGTACGGCGCGGGGTCCGGGAGCGGGTCGGGGCGGTCAAGGGAGCGTTCCAGCGGTTCGGCGGTCATGCAACCCCCAGTCAGGACGTGCGAAGTCAATTCGACGGACGCGTGGTTCATTCGTGGGAAGTACCCGGGAGAACGCGGCCCCGTGTGGCGGCCCATGCCTCCTTCTGGCTAGAGTGGGCTCCCAACTTCCCCCGTGCAAGGGCGAGTTCAGGGGTGTCACGATGCGCCCGACGTGCGCCCGGCGGTTGAGGAGTGGCGAGTTCCCTGCTGTCTCGCGGCGTCCTGGTGGCCTACCGTGCACGGAACCAGGAGTTTGTCCGGATTCGAATGGAACGCGGCAGGGTGACTATGGATCGCAACGCCGACGCACCTTGGTCGAAGTTCGATCCCGAGGTGTACGTCGACAACAACTACCGGACGCCGCTCGAAGTCGACCTGCTCATCGTCCGGTCGATGCGCGACTACTTCACCCGCTGCTTCGCCGCGGGCGTGCCCGACGCGGTGCGCGGCATCGACGTCGGAGCGGGCGCCAACCTCTATCCCGCGCTCTCCATGCTGCCCTGGTGCGAGAAGCTGCTCCTGCTGGAGTACGCGCGGCCGAACGTCGAGTACCTGGAGAAGCAGATCTCCCCGGGCGGCTACGACACCGCGTGGGACGCGTTCTGGCAGGTGCTCCGCGAGGCGCCCGCCTACCGCGCCGTCGAGCCGAAGAGCCTGTTCAGCCAGATCGTCCGGGTCGAGCGCGGCAATCTGTTCGACCTGGAGCACGGGGCCCGGCGCTGGGACATCGGCACGATGTTCTTCGTCGCCGACTCGATGTCCGAGTGCCCCGACGAGTTCCACCGCGGCGTGCGCTGCTTCCTGAACGCCCTCGGCGAGGGCGCGCCGTTCGCCGCCGCGTTCATGAAGGAGTCGATCGGCTACCGCGTCGGCGACCACCACTTCCCGGCCTACCGGGTGAACGAGGCCCGGGTCAGGGAGAGCCTGGAGCCGTTCGCCGCGGACCTGGAGATCCACGATCTGCACCACATGGTGCGGCCGGGCCACGAAGGAATGCTTCTCGCCCTGGGGCGGCGCGCGGCGGAGATTGCCGTCCCGTAGGAACGGGGACCATGTCCGACACAGGGCAAAGAGATCTGTACGAGGGGTGCGGGGATGCAGATCAAGCCACGCCAGCACCTGCTGGACATCTGGCAGGCCATGTCCCGTCATTCGTTCGACGACGGGAAACTCGTCCGGGGCGACACCGACGGGCTGAGCAGTGTCGCGGACGCCGAACGCCTGCTCTGCCTGCTCTACCCCGCCACCGAGGTCCCCGCCTTCCGGCTCGACCAGCCCGACACCACCGAGCGTGACGTGCTGCGCGCCCTCGACCGGGTCGGCAGCCGGCTGGAGATCCCGCCCAACCTGATCACCGCGCTGACCCAGTTCATGCGCACCCACACCGACACCGAGGACAACCCGGTCTTCTCCGGCGGCCACTACTTCCGCCCCGCCGCGCCCGACGGCGAGATCACCCACGAGCAGGCCCAACTGGGCGTCGTCGACTCGTACTCGATGTCCGTGACGCTCTGCCTCGCCACCCTCGGCTTCCTCAAGGTCTACGAGGGCACCACGACCCGCCCCGAGATCCGCAGGGCCGTCGCCGAGCTGCGGGACGCCACCAACACCCGGCTCACCGCCGCCATGATCAGCCTGCTGCGGTCCTTCACCGTCAACGTCTTCGACGCCGAGTCCGAACAGGGCCGCCGGCTCATCCAGGTCATCGGCCAGGGCAGGCAGTCCGACCGGCTCGTCCTCCAGCAGTTCTCCCGCAGATTACGTCCCCTGCGCGCCACCATCATCGAGAGCCTCACCCGTGGCATCCAGGTCGACGAGGGCATCCGCGACGAGAGTCAGCTCTTCGAGTGCGGCTGGGCCTGGGGCGTCGTCAGGGACGCACCGCGGATCTCCGACCTGGACGTCCCCGCCCCCGGCCAGCCCGACGGCATCGCCGACCGCCTGCCCTACGTGTACTTCACCGTCGTCGCCCTCGACGGCATCCAGGACCTCTTCTCCGACCGCACCCTCACCCTCGGCCTGCTCGACGCCGACCAGCAGAAACTCGCCGAGGCCCTGCGCCTGCGCTGGGAGCTGAGCCAGCAGTACTGGTCCGCGATCGCCCGCTTCGGCACCGACCGCTGGCCCCTGGAGGACCTGCCCTGGCAGACCACCGGACTGCGCCTGGAGTCCGAGTACTTCTCCCTGACCGTCGCCGCCATCCTCGTCCACGACCTGGTCCGCCGCAAAGCCACCGACGACGACCTCACCCGCACCGTCGCCGTCATGGAACGCCTCGCCGACCGCGGCCGCGTCACCAGCCGCATGACCCGGCGCGACCCCGTCATCCGGCTCCACCACCCCGGCGTCACCATGCCCCTCGCCGGCTCCGAACGCTCCGGTGGGCAACTGCTGTGGCGGATGACCGACTTCTCCGCCCAGCTCCTCAAGCGCAGCATCCAGCTCGCCGAACTCTCCCGGAACATCGGCGCCCAGGACCGCCTGCTGCGCCTGGCCGAGCAGACCTTCGAGCACCTGTGGTCACGGCGCATCGAGGACGAGGACGGCGCCGGGCTCTGGGACGACGTCCGCGCCGTCTACCCCGACGCCCACGACGTCGGCCGGCGCCTGTCCTGGAGCGTCACCGAGCGCGTCACCGAATGCCTCGTCGCCGCCCGCAACCTCTACGAGCAGCAGCCCATCCGCAGCCCCGAACTGGCCGAACTGGCCCGCGCACTGCTCAGCGAGGCCACCCACCTGTTCGGCAAGGAGCAGTTGGAGGCGTCCGCCGCGCCCGACGGCAGCAGAGCCCGCGCCATGCGCAGCATCGAGAGCCGCCTCGACCACGCCCGCAGCCTCGTCGACGACCGGCCCGCGACCGCCTTCGCCCTGGCCCTGCCCGTGCTCCAGGAACTCGACACCCTGGCCCAGGCCAGGGGCGCCGCCGCCCAGGAGGTGTGAGCGTGCTCGTCTTCGCCGCCTCCGACAAAGGAGGCACCGGCCGCTCGGTGACCAGTGCCAACCTCGCCTACCAGCGCGCCCTCACCGGCGACCACGTCGCCTACGTCGACTTCGACTTCGGCTCGCCCACCGCCGCCGCCGTCTTCGACGTCCCCGGCGCCATGCGCGGCACCGAGGAACGCGGCCTGCACTCCTACCTGGAGGGCGAGGCCGCCGAACCGGCCCGCATCGACGTCTGGCGCCAGACCGAGCATCCCCTGCTCCGCGCCCGCCCCAACCAGTCCGGGCGCCTGGTGCTGTTCCCCGGCGACGCGGGCGGCGGCGAGTTCGCCACCGGCGACGACGCCCTGGAACGCTGCGTCGACCTGCTGCTGCGGCTCAACGCCGAGTTCGACCTCACCGTCGTCGACCTCAGCGCCGGCCGCAGCTACGCCGTCGACATGGTCCTCGCCGCCACCGCCCACCCCCGGATGCGTAACGTCCCCTTCCGCTGGCTGGTCTTCCACCGCTGGACCCGCCAGCACGTCATCGCCGCCTCCGGCCTCGTCCACGGGGAGCACGGCATCATCGGCGGCGGCGTGGAACGCGGCCACGACGAGGACGCGCTGCGCGCCGCCATCCGCTTCGTACGGGCCGCCGTACCCGACCCCGAGTCCCCGCTGTGGTCCCAGGGCTCGCCCGCCCAGGCCGCCTGGATGCAGGCATGCGACGAGGCCCTGCGCCGCCTCGCCGCCGAACACCGCATCGGCGACAGCGTCGTCCTCGGCATCGTCCCCCTGGAACCCATACTCCAGTGGCGCGAACAGCTCATCACCGAGGAGGACGTCCTCTCCACCCAGATCGCCAACAAGGAGACGCTGGAGGCACTGGAGGAACTCGCCCGCCGCCTGACCGACGACTCGTACTGGGGGCGGCCGTGACCGACGCCGTGTTCCGTGAGACCACCGCCGAGCCGCGTACGCAGTCGGTGCCGCTCTCGCACCTCTCGCTGGAGCTGGGGCACCTCTACATGGAGGACTTCGAGGCGGGACCCGAGCGGTTACGGGCGCACTTCGCCGAGGTACGGCCCTGGGCGGAGGCGGCACGGGCCTCCGCGACCGCGCGGGCCGGCGGGAAGCGGGCCCGGATCAGTACCTGCTTCCTCGTCGACGACTACTTCACCCGCTTCTCCACCCCCGCCGAGGTCGTCCCCACGCTGCTCGAAGAGGCCGAGCGGGCCGGGCTGAGCATCGACTACCTCGCCCGCGAGTCCGGCTGCGCCGTCAGCGGCAAGGTGCCCGTCGCCGAGGCGGTGACCGGGCGGATCGTCGAGTCGCCCCCACCCGGCGCCCACGGGCTGCGGCCGCCCACCGCGCAGAGCGGCTGGCTCGCCAACGGCGAACGCAGCCCCGCAGCCCGCGCCCCGCAGGCCATGAAACGCGCCGTCGCCTGGCAGCCGCCCCGCGAGACCGCCGCCCGCCGCCACTCCGTCTTCGTCGACGTCGAGCTGTGGAGCGACGACGCCGACGGGCACCGCACCTGGTCCTGCCCCTTCCTCGCCGCCGTCTGGCAGCTCGCCCGCCTCGGACTGCTGCGCAACGAGGGCGAGGCCGTCCTCGCCCCCCAGCCGCACCCCGCCACCGGCTTCCCCGACGACTGGGACGAACTGCCCGCCCTGATACGGCTGAACAACCGCGCCGACCCCTTCTCCGCCTACCGCACCTGCTCCGTGCTGCCCACCCGCTTCCTGCCCGTCGAACACGCCGTCCGCGTGATCCTCGACCAGATCGAGGTCGATCCCGGCGCCCTCGCCCAGGTCGCCGAACGCTCCGCACGTGAGCACGCTCCCCTCCCGGACCCGGTCGCCGACCGCGTCTCCTACGTCTACTACGCGGGGCCCTGACATGGCCCCCCGGCAGAGCAGCGCTCCGCCCGCCGTCCTCGCCTGCGGCGAGATCCGCACCACCCTGCTGCCCGCCCGGCAGGCCCTCGACATCCGCTCCGCCGCCCAGCTTCTCGCCCTGCGCGCCGACGAACGGGTCCTGCTCTCGGAGCGCCCCGGCCTCTACGCGCGTTCCCCCGACACCCTCACCGGCGTCGACTGCCCGCTGCCCAGCGCCAACGGCGCCCGCGTCCGCGCCGTCGGCACCGTCGCCGCCCACGCCGCGCTCACCGAGGGCCGCGTCCTGCAGACCTCCGCCCACTGCACCCTGCCCGGCACCGGCCCCGACCAGCGCCGCCCCTGGGGCGAGTACCTCGTACGCCCCGGCGTCGTCGAACCGCTCGGCAGGCTCCCCCACGAAGCCGTCGCCCGAGGCGTCCTCGGCGGCGGACGCCCCGGCGACCTCGACGTCGGCCTCATCGCCGACGGCCTGCTCACCCGCGTCCTGCGCCACCCCCTGCTCGACCAGCGCCCGCCCTTCCGCTCCCGCCCCACCCGGCTGCGCTGGGCCGCACTGCCCGCGGCACCCGGCGAAGGCCCCACCCTGGAGCGCTTCACCCTCGCCGAGGACGAACTGCGCACCGTGCGCCTGCGCGTCCCCGCCGGTACCCCGGCCGCCGACCTCGCCGCGCTCTGCGACGACCTCGCCCTGCACGACTGGCTGCTCACCACCGCCGTCCGCATGCTCGACGGCATCCGCCTCGGCGCCTCCGCCGCGCAGGACGCCACCGCCGTCGTCCGGGCCCTGCGCCCCGCCGTCGACCACCTGCTGCACCTGTGGATGCCCCGCGCCCGCGTCCCGCTGGACCTGGCCCCGCTCTGGGACCCCCTGGAGGAGCGGCCCGGCTTCACCCGGCAGTGGCGGGCCCTCGTGCAGCGCATCCGCGACCAGCTCACCCTGCACGCCATCCCCGCACCGCACCGGGAGGTGGAACCGGCGCCCTGACCCGGCCCTCCCACGCACATCCCCGCCCCGACCCATCCCGATCCGACGCCCATCCCAACGGGGGGAGAAGCGAGATGAGCACGGCACAGTCACCCCGCCCCGACGACACGTCCCGCCCGGCCAACCCGATCGACCCGAGGGGGGAGTCCCTCTGGGCCCGCATGGTGCTGGTCGCCCTGGTGGTCGGCGCCCTCTTCTGGAGCGTCACGGCTCTGCTCGACCCCGGCGACGGCACACTGCGGCAGTTCGTCGCCGCCGTGCTCTGCGCCGGCGCGGCGGTCCTCGTCCAGTACGTCCTCGGCCTGGCCCCGCGCCCGGAGCCGCCCCGCCTGGAGGAGCACACCCGCCGGGTGGAGAGCGCCCTGGCCCAGAACACCGCCGCCGTACGGGAGGGGCTGCGCCGCTACGACGACGAGCTGCGCACCGGCCTGACCCGGCACACCGAGGACGTCAAGCAGCTGGTCGAGACCCACGTCACCCAGGTCGACCACCACGCCGCCGAGACCCCGCCCCCGCCGGAGCCGGTCCGGATCGACAGCGTGCCCGAGCTGGCCAAGAGCTTCGCCGACGTGCTGCTGCCGAGCCCGTCCATCCTGCACACCTTCGTCCATCTGGAGATGTCCCGCGTGGTCGGCCACATGGCGGACCTCACCAATCTGAGCGCCGAGTGCCCCGGCGAGAACCACGACTGGATGCTCGCCCTCACCCGAGCCGCCGAGCACTCCATCCTCGCCACCAGCACCTCCGTCGACCGGGAGTTCTGGAACAGCGAGCCCGCCGGCCGCTACCTCGACGCCCAGCAGGAGGCGATCGACGAACAGGGGGTGACGGTGCGCCGGCTGTTCCTGCTGGAGAGCGCCCGCGAACTGGACGACCGGCTGCTGCGGCTGTGCGAGGAGCAGGAGCTGCGCCGGATCGACGTCCGCGCGGCCGTCCTGCCCGAACTGCCCCCGCACCTCCAGCGCGGCACCACCAACGACTTCATCCTCTACGACGAGGAGGTGTCGTTCGAGATCGAGCAGGACCTGCGGAACGTCAACGTCCGCACCCGGCTCACCGCCCGGCAGGACTACGTCCGCGACCGCCTCAAGCGCTTCCGCGAACTCTGGGACGCCGGCATGGGCCTGCGGGAGCTGGAGGTCCGGGTGGACGCGGAGGAGGACGGCAACTGGATGGTGGACCGGGTCTGAGCGCCCGGCCGGTCAGGCGCAGTACAGGTCCTTCCTCGGGCGTTCTCCGGTCGCCAGGAAGTGGGAGACCGTCTTGTCGCCGCAGGGGTTTCCGTTGGCGAGGTAGGCGTCGTGGCCCGTGGAGTCCACGGTGACCATGACCGCGCGGCGGCCGAACGCCTCGCGCAGTCTGCGGGCGCCGCTGAGCGGGGTGGCGGCGTCGCGTTCGTTCTGGACGAGCAGCACGGTGGACGGCCCCCGGTCGGTGATGCGTACCGGTGCCTCGCGGGGCGGGTACGGCCAGGCGGCGCACGGAATGGCGTTGCGGGGCATGCCGGCTGTGAGCGGGTACCTGGCGCGGCTCTCGGCGACGTCCTTCTCGTACACGGCGGGTGAGGTGGGCCAGGCCACGTCGTTGCACAGGACGCCCGCGCCGACGGCGGCCACGTTCTGCAGCGCGGCCTCCGGGGGCGCCGGGGGCGCGGGCGGCACGGTGCCCTGCTCGGCGGCCACCATCAGCTTGGCGAGCGTCGGGTACCTGGTGGGGGAGTAGAGGCTGTCCAGCATCGTCTGGCGGAGCACGTTGCCGTTCAGCTGCTCCGGGTTGGCGCCGGGCCACGGGATCGGCTCCCGGTCGAGCCGGGCGGCCAGCCGCAGGAACCGCGGCCGTACGTCGGCGGCGCGCTCGGCCACCCGGTCGGGGTTGTCGGCCCGCGACGCCCACGCGGCGAAGTCCGGGAACGTGTCCTCCACGCCCTGCTCGTGGCCGGCCAGCCAGGCGCGGGCCACGCGGGTCGGGTCCGGGTCGTCGTTGCTGTCCAGCACGATCCGGTCGGTGCGCCGCGGGAACAACTGCGCGTACACGGACCCGACATACGTCCCGTACGACACACCCCACGCGGAGATCCTCCGCTCACCGAGCGCGTCCCGCAGCCGGTCGATGTCCCTGGCCTCGTTGGCCGTGGTGAGGTGCCGGATCAGCTCCCCGCCGTTGGCCGCACAGGCGTCGGCCAGGCGCCGGGCGGTGTCGAGATTCCCGTCGACCGAACCGTCCGGGGCGGGCCAGGGGCGGAGCTTGGAGGTGGCCAGGTCGCCGTGCTCCAGCCCGCAGTCGACGGCGGTGGAAGGCGCGAGTCCGCGTGGCGCGAACCCGATGAGGTCGTAGGTGTCGCGGACCTCCTGGGGGAGCTTCCGGCCCTTCCCGGACGGGTCGTTGAGACTGGACCCGCCCGGCCCGCCGGGGATCAGCATCAGCACGCCGCGTCTGGCGGTACCGGTCTTCTCACTCCGGATGCGCGACACGGCGATGTCGATACGGGGGCTGTCGGGATCGGCGTAGTCCATCGGGACGCGGAGGGTGGCGCACTCCTGGCGTGGGTCGAGCCCGGTGCCCTGGCAGGCGCCCCAGGTGAGGGAGTCGGAGGGGCTCGCGGAGGCCGCCACGGGCGCGGTGATACCGAGCAGTACGGCGGATACACCTACGAGGGCGACGGCACGGATGCTTCGCGTGGTCTGCGTCATGCGACGAGCCTCGCGGACGGAGACGGGGTGCCCCATCCGGGCAACAACCTGAAATGGGCGGGGGTTTACCCCAGGTGCGTATCTCGGGGTCATCCCCTACGCAGCAGTACCGTGGGGCCGCCCGCCTCGTGGCCAGTGTCGTGCCTCCGCGCCTCGCGTCAAGGGCGCTCCAGCACGGGGGAGAAGCGTGCGGGCGGCCCGGGGAGAACGGGGGGCCGGGCGGTAGGGTCCCAGCCGCCGGTTGGGCAGTCCCCGGAGCTGGGGGCTCCCGCCGGGGCAGTTCGTAGCCTGCGGATCGTGGGGGTGGGGGATGATTGGACACTTCCTCCCACCCACCGTTCGCCGCTTAGCCGTCCGGGCGCGCATGCGAGGCGCCGACGCGCCCCTGGTGCCGAGGACTTGGTAACGGGCCGTAGTGGTGACCGGCCTGGGCACCCGTCTCTCCGGGCCGCTCGCTCGCTTCTTCCCCGTGCTGGAGCGGGCCGAGTCAAGGGTCGGCCGTAGGCCGATCGCCGAAGGCGACGCGTAGCGCCCTTTACTCGGGGCGCGGGGGCACGACACCGGCCAGGAAGCGAGTGGCCCCGACGGTGCGTACGAACTCCGTCCACGACGCCGACCCCACGACGATCACTGGACTGGCGGTGAGTTTGCTGTCCCGGACCGGTACGACGCCGGGGACTCCGTCGGTGACTTCGAGGCAGTTCCCTCCATCGCCGTTGCTGTAGGTGCTCTTGCGCCAGCGGGCGTTGCTCAGGTCGTACGCGTGCATCGTCTGAAGTCCTCAGCCGCCGATCGGACCAGTCCGAGGGACGCCTTCGGCGACAGCGCGGCGCCCCTGATCAGATCGTAGGCTTGGCGTGCGCGCCGCACCACTGCCGGATCGTCCAGCAGGCTGCCCGAAAACGAGGTCTCTGTATAGGCGGCCGGTGGGGCGTCCTCGAAGTCCATGAGTCTGAGGGAACCGCTGTTGGCGGGGGCGCCGGCGGCGAAGGGGAGTACCTGGAGCAGTACCTTTCGCTCGTCGGCCAGCGTGGCCATGTGTTCCAGCGCCTCCGCGGTGACGGTCGGGCCGCCGACCGGGACGCGGAGGACGGTCTCGTGCATCACCACCCAATACACGGGGCGTGTATCGGCCTTGAGGATTCGTGAACGTTCCATTCGGGCGGCGACTCGGTCCTCGATGAACTCCTGGGCCGCGAAGGGATGCGTGGCCAGTGTGAGTGCTCGCGTGTAGGCCGGGACTTGCAGAAGTCCGGGGATGACGGTCGGCTCGAAGTCGTGGACCGCGGTGGCAAGTCGCTCCAGCTCCACCACCCCCGCGAAATAATCCGCATACCTTGGATCGTCGATCAGCTTCCGGCACAGTCGCTCGAAAATACCATCGGTTTGCAGGACGCCGTCAATCCGCTGGGCCACGTCCAACTGTGGTTTACGAATAGCCTGTTCGAACTGGCCGATGTAGCCGCCGGAGACAAATACCCGTGCACCCAGCTCCACTTGCGTGATTGCAGCGTCCTCCCGGCGCCGTTTCAGTTCCGTTCCGAAGAACTCCCACGCTGCTTGACGTGAACCGTTGGCCATAACCAATCCCTGCCCCCTGAACGGCACTTGTAGTGCGCAGACTCCCACCGATTGTAGGCGCAGCACGGCATTCTGGGGACACGAAGAGTGAAACCGCAAAAGGAAGGGGAACACGGTGGGGTCACGACACTCGGCGTCCTGCGTCGAAGAAGCGGAGGTAGCGGTGGAAGAATTGCGCGCGGCACTCGCGAAAGCCGGAATCACTCTGCCCTCGCTCGGGCTCGACCCGGTGAGTCTTGCGCGGGAGGCGCCCTGTCCGCTCGTCGAATTGGGGCGGTGTTCCGTCGAGACCGCGCAGCGCCTCGCGGCGGCGCTGCGATGACCGGGACGACCGGAACGCCGCCCGTCGGGGTCTACGCCGTCGACACCCGTAGCGGACGGGTCGGCATCGTCATGGGCCACGAGGGGCCGTACGTCCAGATGCGGCCCTACGGCGGCGGGCGGGAGTGGGACGCCGAGCCGGGTGACGTACGCCACGCCACCCCGTCCGAGCGGCTCAGCGCGGCGACGGCGTACACCAACGCCCGGAGCCGGGGCGAGGTGCCTTGAAGCATGGGCGAGAATGGACGCCATGAGTCTGTTCCGCGACGACGGCATCGTGCTGCGCACCCAGAAGCTGGGCGAGGCGGACCGGATCATCACCCTGCTCACGCGCGGTCACGGACGCGTACGCGCCGTGGCCCGGGGGGTGCGCCGCACGAAGTCGAAGTTCGGGGCGCGGCTGGAGCCGTTCTCGCACGTGGACGTGCAGTTCTTCTCCAAGGGGAGCGAGCTGGTCGGGCGCGGGCTGCCGCTGTGCACGCAGAGCGAGACCATCGCGCCGTACGGCGGGGGGATCGTGACGGATTACGGGCGGTACACCGCGGGGACCGCCATGCTGGAGACGGCCGAGCGGTTCACCGACCACGAGGGGGAGCCGGCCGTCCAGCAGTACTTGCTGCTGGTCGGGGCGCTGCGGACCCTTGCCCGGGGCGAGCACGCGTCGAACCTCGTGCTGGACGCCTTTCTGCTGCGCTCCCTCGCCGTGAACGGGTACGCGCCGACCTTCGGGGACTGCGCGAAGTGCGGTATGCCCGGTCCGAACCGGTTCTTCTCCGTCGGCTCCGGCGGCTCCGTCTGCGTCGACTGCCGGGTGCCCGGCAGCGTCGTACCCTCGCCGCAGGCGCTCGAACTGCTCGGGGCGCTGCTCACGGGAGACTGGGGGACCGCGGACGCGTGCGAGCCGCGGTACGTCCGGGAGGGGAGCGGGCTGGTGTCCGCGTACCTGCACTGGCATCTGGAGCGCGGGCTGCGCTCCCTTCGCTATGTCGAGAAGTCCTAGACACAGCACAGAGAACAGACAGCACGAGGAGACGAGAGACTCATGGCCGTACGCGGGATTCTGGGGCGGCAGCGCCGGGAGTACAGGACGCCGGAGCCGCACCCGTCCGGCGCGCGGCCCCCGAAACTCGGCGAGCTGGTGCCGGAGCACGTGGCGATCGTCATGGACGGCAACGGGCGCTGGGCCAAGGAGCGCGGCCTGCCCCGCACCGAGGGCCACAAGGTCGGCGCCGAGCGCGTGCTGGACGTGCTCCAGGGCGCGATCGAGATCGGCGTGGAGAACATCTCCCTGTACGCCTTCTCCACCGAGAACTGGAAGCGGTCGCCCGACGAGGTGCGCTTCCTGATGAACTTCAACCGCGACTTCATCCGCAAGACCCGCGACCAGCTCGACGAGCTGGGCGTCCGGGTGCGCTGGGTGGGCCGGATGCCCAAGCTGTGGAAGTCGGTCGCCAAGGAGCTCCAGGTCGCGCAGGAGCAGACCAAGGGGAACGACAGGCTCACGCTGTACTTCTGCATGAACTACGGGGGACGCGCCGAGATCGCCGACGCCGCGCAGGCGCTCGCGGAGGACGTGCGGGCCGGGAGGCTCGACCCGTCGAAGGTCAACGAGAAGACCCTCGCGAAGTACCTCTACTACCCGGACATGCCGGACGTGGACCTGTTCCTGCGCCCCAGCGGCGAGCAGCGGACGTCCAACTACCTGCTCTGGCAGAGCGCGTACGCCGAGATGGTCTTCCAGGACGTGCTGTGGCCCGACTTCGACCGGCGCGACCTGTGGCGCGCCTGCCTGGAGTTCGCCTCCCGCGACCGCCGCTTCGGCGGGGCCATCCCGAACGAGGAACTGCTCGCGATGGAGGGCCGCCAGGAGTAGTCCGACAGCCCGGTTCAGCGGTCGGCGGCACCCGCGCAGTCCGCGCAGGTGCCGAAGATCTCCACGGTGTGCGCCACGTTGACGTAGCCGTGCTCGGAGGCGATGGCCTCGGCCCACTTCTCCACGGCCGGGCCCTCGACCTCGACCGCCTTGCCGCAGGTGCGGCAGACCAGGTGGTGGTGGTGGTCCTCGGTGGAACACCGGCGGTAGACGGACTCGCCGTCGGCGGTGCGCAGGACGTCGACCTCGCCGGAGTCGGCGAGGGACTGGAGGGTGCGGTACACCGTGGTGAGCCCCACCGAGTCGCCCTTGTGCTTGAGCATGTCGTGGAGTTCCTGAGCGCTGCGGAACTCCTCGACCTCCTGGAGGGCCGCCGACACGGCGGCCCGCTGCCGGGTGGCGCGGCCCTTCACGGGCGGTCCAGCGGTCGTCACCGGTTCCTCCTCACGTCTGCGGCTTGCCGGGCCATTGTGCCAGCCCGGTTCGCCGGCAGTCAGACGCCGACCTCGTCGCCGGCTCCCCGGCTGGTCGGAATCGTGCACTCCGCCGGGTCCGCGGCGGGCTGTGCCGCGGCCAGCGCCCGCGCGCGTCGGCGGGCCAGCGGCGCGGCCAGCAGGGTTAGCAGGACGAAGGCGCCGATGGTGAGCAGCACGATCGTCGCGCCGGGCGGCACGTCCTGGTAGTACGAGGTGACGGTGCCGCCGATGGTCACGGTCACGCCGAGCGCGACGGCGATCGCGAAGGTGGCGGCGAAGCTGCGGGTGAGCTGCTGCGCGGCGGCCACCGGCACCACCATGAGCGCGGAGACCAGCAGCAGCCCGACGACGCGCATCGCGACCGTCACCGTGACCGCCGCCGTGACGGCCGTCAGCAGGTTCAGCGCGCGCACCGGCAGGCCCGTGACCCGGGCGAACTCCTCGTCCTGGCTGACCGCGAACAACTGGCGGCGCAGACCGAGGGTGACGAGGACCACGAAGGCGGCCAGCACGCAGATCGCGGTCACGTCGGACTCGCTCACCGTCGACAGCGAGCCGAAGAGGTACGAGGTGAGGTTGGCGCTGGAGCCGGTGGGGGCGAGGTTGATGAACATCACACCGCCGGCCATGCCGCCGTAGAAGAGCATCGCGAGGGCGATGTCGCCGCGGGTCTTGCCGTACCAGCGGATCAGCTCCATGAGGACCGCGCCGAGGACGGAGACGAGGGTCGCCATCCACACCGGGGACCAGGAGAGCAGGAAGCCGAGGCCGACGCCGGTCATCGCGACGTGGCCGATGCCGTCGCCCATGAGGGCCTGGCGGCGCTGGACCAGGTAGATGCCGACGGCGGGGGCGGTGATGCCGACCAGGACGGCCGCCAGCAGCGCCCGCTGCATGAAGGCGTAGTTCAGGATATCCATCAGCTCAGCAGTCCCGTGCGGATCGGTTCGGCGCCCGCGGGTGCGTGCGGGTGCACGTGGTCGTGGCCGGGCAGCGCGTGCTGGCCGACGGCCTTCGGGGGCGGGCCGTCGTGCAGGACGCAGCCGTCGCGGAGCACCACCGCCCGGTCGATCAGGGGCTCCACCGGGCCCAGCTCGTGCAGGACGAGCAGGACCGTCGTACCGGCCGCGACCTGCTCGCGCAGGGTGGCGGCCAGTACCTCCTGGCTGGCCAGGTCGACGCCCGCCATCGGCTCGTCCATGATCAGCAGTTCGGGTTCGGCGGCGAGCGCGCGGGCGATCAGGACGCGCTGGTGCTGGCCGCCGGAGAGGGCGTTCACCGAGTCCTTGGCCCTGTCCGCCATGCCGACCAGCTCCAGGGCCCGGCGTACGGCCTCGTGGTCGGCCTTGCGCAGGATGCCGAAGCGGGTGCGGGAGAGGCGGCCCGAGGAGACGACTTCGGTGACGGTGGCGGGGACGCCGCCCGCGGCCGTGGTGCGCTGCGGGACGTAGCCCACGCGCGCCCAGTCGCGGAAGCGGCGCCGGGGGGTGCCGAACAGCTCGACCTCCCCGGCCGTCACCGGCACCTGGCCGATGACGGTGCGGACGGCCGTGGACTTGCCCGAGCCGTTGGCGCCGAGCAGGGCGACGACCTCGCCGCGGCGCACGGTCAGGTCGATGCCGCGCAGGACGGGGCGTGAGCCGAGTTCGGCGCGGACGCCGCGCAGCGCGATGACGGGCTCGGTCATGCCGCCCTCCGGTTGATCGGGTTGGTCGGTCATTTGCTGTTCAGGGCCGTCTGGAGGGCCTTGAGGTTGGCCTCCTGGACCTGGAAGTAGTCGTCGCCGCGGGACCGGTCGGTGATGCCCTCGATCGGGTCGAGGACGTCCGTCTTCAGGTCCGCGTCCCTGGCGACCGTCTTCGCGGTCTTGTCGCTGACGAGCGTCTCGTAGAAGACCGTGGAGACGCCGTCCGCCTTCGCCATCCTCTCAAGGTCCCTGACCCGGGCGGCGCTGGGCTCCGACTCGGGGCTGAGGCCGCTGATGGCCTCCTCGGTGAGGCCGTAGCGCTCGGCGAGGTAGCCGAAGGCGGCGTGCGTGGTGATGAAGACCTTGGACTTCGTGTCCTTCAGCCCGGTCTCGAACTCCGTGTTGAGGGCGCCCAGCTTCTCGACCAGGGCGGCGGTGTTCTTCTCGTAGTCGGCGGCGTGGTCGGGGTCGGCCTTCTCGAAGGCCTTGCCGACGCCCTCGGCGACCTCGGCGTACTTGACGGGGTCGAGCCAGATGTGGGGGTCCTGGCCGCCCTCCTCGCCGTGGTCGTGGCCGTGCCCGTCCTCGGCGTGCTCCTCGCCGGCGTGCTCGGCCGCGTGGCCGCCGACCTCGGAGCCGTGCTCCTCCATCGTGGTCAGCGTGGACGCGTCGATCTTCGTCTTGGCGCCGGACTGGGCGATGGCCTCGTCGGCGGCGGGCTGGAGCCCCTTGAGGTAGAGCGCGGCGTCGGTCTCTTCGAGCTGGGCGCGCTGCCTGGCGCTGATCTCCAGGTCGTGCGGCTCCTGGCCGGGCTCGGTCAGGCTCGTGACGCTGACGTGGTCGCCGCCGATCTGCTCGGCGAGGTAGGCCATCGGGTAGAAGGACGCGACGACGTCGAACTTGTCCGTGTTGCCCGCCGCCGCGCTGTCGCCGGAGCAGGCGGAGAGAGTCCCGAGGCCGATCGCGGTGGCCGCGGTGACTGCTATGCCGGATATGCGGCGTCGTCGTACGTTCATGACACCCATTTTCAACAAATATGGAAACCGTTGTCAACAAGCCTGCGGTCCGCCTGCCCGGAGGCCCCGATTTGGTCGTGAGGCGGGCCACGCCGGTAACCTGAATCATTCTCTGGAAGCAACTCGCTTCGCCCGCCCGTCCCCCGACCACCACCCCCCCCCATCGAGGCGCTTCGCGCCGCACCAGTCAGTCACCGTCGTCGTAATGAAGAGAGCACCGTGGCCGCCGACAAGATCGACAGCATCGTCAGCCTGAGCAAGCGCCGTGGCTTCGTTTTCCCCTGCAGTGAGATCTACGGCGGTCAGCGCGCCGCCTGGGACTACGGGCCGCTGGGCGTCGAGCTCAAGGAGAACCTGAAGCGCCAGTGGTGGCGTTACATGGTCACCTCGCGCGAGGACGTCGTCGGCCTCGACTCCTCCGTGATCCTGGCCCCCGAGGTCTGGGTGGCCTCCGGTCACGTCGCCACCTTCACCGACCCGCTGACCGAGTGCACCTCCTGCCACAAGCGGTTCCGCGCGGACCACCTGGAGGAGGCGTACGAGGAGAAGAAGGGCCACGCCCCCGAGAACGGCCTCGCCGACCTCAACTGCCCCAACTGCGGCAACAAGGGCACCTTCACCGAGCCCAAGCAGTTCTCCGGGCTGCTCTCCACCCACCTCGGCCCGACCCAGGACAGCGGCTCCGTCGCCTACCTGCGGCCCGAGACCGCCCAGGGCATCTTCACCAACTTCGCCCAGGTGCAGACCACTTCGCGCCGCAAGCCGCCGTTCGGCATCGCCCAGATGGGCAAGTCCTTCCGCAACGAGATCACGCCCGGCAACTTCATCTTCCGCACCCGCGAGTTCGAGCAGATGGAGATGGAGTTCTTCGTCAAGCCGGGCGAGGACGAGAAGTGGCAGGAGTACTGGATGGAGCAGCGCTGGAACTGGTACACGGGCCTGGGCATGCGTGAGGAGAACATGCGCTGGTTCGAGCACCCGGCGGAGAAGCTCTCCCACTACTCCAAGCGCACCGCGGACATCGAGTACCGCTTCTCCTTCGGCGGCAGCGAGTGGGGCGAGCTGGAGGGTGTCGCCAACCGCACCGACTACGACCTCTCCTCGCACGCCAAGGCCTCCGGCCAGGACCTCTCCTACTTCGACCAGGAGGCCGGCGAGCGCTGGACGCCGTACGTCATCGAGCCGGCGGCCGGTGTCGGGCGCGCGATGCTCGCCTTCCTGCTGGACGCGTACGTCGAGGACGAGGCGCCCAACGCCAAGGGCAAGCTGGAGAAGCGGACCGTGCTGCGGCTCGACCCGCGGCTCGCGCCGGTGAAGGTCGCGGTGCTGCCGCTGTCCCGGAACCCGGAGCTGTCCCCGAAGGCGAAGGGGCTGGCGCAGGCGCTGCGGCAGCACTGGAACATCGAGTTCGACGACGCGGGCGCGATCGGCCGCCGCTACCGGCGCCAGGACGAGATCGGCACGCCGTTCTGCGTGACGGTGGACTTCGACACGCTCGATGACAACGCCGTCACCGTGCGGGAGCGGGACAGCATGAAGCAGGAGCGGGTCTCGCTGGACCAGATCGAGGGGTACCTCGCCTCGCGGCTCGTCGGCTGCTGACGTTCACCTCCGTACGCCCGCCCCTCGCCCGATCCGGTCGGGCGAGGGGCGGGCGTTTCGGCGTTCCGGGGCCGTGGATCCGGCGGTTCAGGTGATCGTCCTCGGCAGGCGCAGGCTCAGTACGCCGGTCAGCGCGACCAGGGACAGCTGGACCAGGAGCGTCGTCGTCAGGGCGTCGCGCATGCCCTGGTGGGGAGTCAGGGTGAGGAACAGGGTGCCGAGGCCGGCCACGCCCAGGGCCAGGGCCGACTGCTGGGTGGTGCTCATGACGCCGCTGCCCACGCCCGCGCGGGCCGGGGGGACCTCGGAGAGGACGACGCGGTAGATCACCGGGAGTTGGAGGGCCTGGCCCGCTCCGGCCAGGGCGCCGCCCGGGAGGAGCGCGAGGAGGCCGAGGTCCGGCCAGGAGCGCCGGGCGGCGAGGATGATCAGGAGCAGGCCCGCGCCCTGGAGGGCGGCGCCCGCCGCGACGACGCGGGTGCCGTAGCGGCTGACCAGGCGGGGACCGGCGAGGGAGACCAGGAAGAACACCACCGCGAGGGGGGCCAGGGCCAGTCCCGCGTCCACCGGGTCCAGGCCCGCGCCCTGTTGCAGGGCCACCGCGATGACGAACATGAACCCGCTGAAGCCGATCGAGAACGGCAGGATGAGGATCAGTCCCCGGCGCAGGGAGACGATCGTGAACAGGCTCGGCGGCACCAGCGGGGTGCGGCCCCTCGCGTCCGCCCCGCGCTCCACCGCGTAGAACGCCGCCGCCGTGCACGGGAACGCCGCCAGCGACAGCCACGTCCACAGCGGCCAGCCCGCCGCCCGGCCCTCGGTGAGCGGGACCAGCAGGGTCAGCAGCGCCGCCGCCAGCAGCAGCGTGCCGGGGACGTCGACCGGCTCGGGGCGCGCGGAACGGGTCTCCGGGACCGCGCGGACGGCCAGGGTCAGGCCCAGCAGGACGACCGGCACGTTGACGAGGAACACGGAGCGCCAGCCGGTGCCCGCGAGGTCGGCCGAGACCAGGACGCCGCCCAGCACCTGGCCCGCCACCATCGACAGGCCGGCGGTGGCGCCGTACAGGCTCATGGCCTTCGCGCGCCGGGGCCCCGACGTGGTCGCCTGGATGGTCGCCAGCACCTGCGGCAGCATCGCGGCGGCCGACGCGCCCTGCGTCACCCGGGCCGCCACCAGCGTCCAGGCGCCCGGCGCCAGTCCGCAGGCCAGCGAGGTCAGCCCGAAGGCCGCCATGCCGCCCAGGAACAGCCGGCGCCGGCCGAACAGGTCGCCGAGCCGGCCGCCGAGGACGAGCAGGACGGCGTACGCCACCCCGTAGCCGGCGACGACGAGTTCGAGGACCGACTCGCTCGCGGCCAGGTCGGTGCCGATCGCGGGCAGGGCGACGTTGACGATGAAGAAGTCGACGAGGGGGAGTGCCGCGGCGAGCAGCACCGTGAAGAGCCCGGGGCCGCCGAGCGCGGGCGGCGCCGGGGAGGCCGTACCGGCGGGACGGGGAGTGGTGGTTTCTGTCACGCCGTCGAGCCTGCGACGCTTGCCAGGGGGGTACCAGAGTGTCCTTGTCCTGGTAGAAGGAGTACCCGGCAACAGGGTCCCGGCGGGCCCCGGTCCGCGGCACGCTGGAGGGATGACGACCATGACGAGGGCGGGGGCGGCCGAGGTCGCGACGGTCCCGGACGGCGGCTCGGCGATCCGGCGGCACGAACTCGCCGCCTTCCTGCGCAGCCGCCGCGAGCGCATCGCCCCCGAACGGGTCGGGCTGCCCCGAGGACGCCGGCGCCGTACCCCGGGGCTGCGGCGCGAGGAGGTCGCCCAGCTCTCGGCCGTCGGCGTCACCTGGTACACCTGGCTGGAGCAGGCCCGCGACATCCACGTCTCCGTGCAGGTCCTCGACGCCCTCGCCCGCGCCCTGCTGCTCGACCCCACCGAGCGCGCCCACCTCTTCCGCCTCGCCGGTGCCGTCGACCCGACGCCCGCGACGGACTGCCCGGCGATCACACCGGCGGTGCGCGCCCTGCTGGAGCAGTTCGAGCCGTACCCGGCGAGCGTGCAGAACAGCCGGTACGACATCCTCGCCCACAACCGCACGTACGGGCTGCTGCTGTGCGACCTGGACGCGGTGCCGCCCGAGGACCGCAACTGCCTCGTCCTGTCCTTCACCCACCCGCAGTGGCAGTCGGCGATCGTCCACCTGGAGGAGGCCCATCGGCTGATGGCCGCCCGGTTCCGCTCCTCGATGGCCGGTCATCTGGGCGACCCTGCCTGGAAGATGCTGCTCAAGCGGCTGCGCGCCCAGTCGCCGCAGTTCCGCGAGGCGTGGGAGCGGCACGAGGTCGTCGCCCACCGGGGCAAGCGCAAGGAGTTCGCCAACCGGTACGTCGGCCGCATCAGCGTCGACCACACCGACCTGTGGCTCGGGCCCGAGGCCGGGCCCCGGATGGTGACGTACGCGCCCGCCGACGAGGTGTCCCGGGAGCGGCTGGAGAAGCTGCACGCGATCGCCCTGGAGCGCGCGGCGACGCCCGAGGGGTGAACGAACGGGATTCGTGTCCGAGGTGCGGGAACCCGGAGATATGCGGAAGGTGAGGTTCCAGGGTTTCCACCGCACGGACAGGGCGAGGACGAACAGTCATGGCTGAGCAGAAGTCGGCGCAGACGCTTCCGAGGCCGGTGCACGCGGCCGCATCAGCGTTGCGGAAGGTTCCGGGCGCCGGGTCGGTCGGCAGGGCCGCCGAGGGCGCGTTGGACAGGATCGGCGCCGTGTCGCCGCGCGGGCGGCGCGTACTGGTGTACACGGGAGCGGGGGTGCTGGGCGTCGCCGGGCTGGTCGAGTGGCCGGTGGCCGTCACCGGAGCGGCGGTGGCGTGGCTGACGCAGCCCCGGCGGCGGGAGAACGGCGGCAACGGGGCCGGTGGGGCGCGGGCGGGGGCGGTCGCGAAGACACCGGCCACCTCTGCGGCGGCCGGGAGCACGGGCGTCACGAGCACGGCGGCCGGGAGCACGGCCGGTACGGGTGCCGGCGGTACGGGCGCCGCCGGCAAGAGCGCCGCGAGCAGGGCGGCCGCGACGAAGAAGGCCGCCGCCGAGAAGACCACCTCCACGACGAGCACGGCCAAGAAGGCCGCGGCGACGACCGCCGCCGCGAGGAAGGCGGCGGAGAAGAAGGCCACGGCCCAGAAGTCGGCCGCCCGGACGTCGGCCGCCCGGAAGTCCGCGGCCAAGAAGAGCACCGCCGCCAAGAGCACCACCAAGGCCGCCGCCAAGAAGACCGCGTCCCCCACTCGGGCGAAGAGCCAGTCGGGGACCAAGGCGTCGTCCGGCCGGCCCTCGTCCTCGGGTGGCGGCCGGACCCGGAAGACGGCCTCCGCGTCGCGTACGCGCAAGGCGGGCTGAGGGCAGCGATGGCCGGTGGACTCGGGGTACTCGGCGCGATCGGCGCACTCGGTGGGATCGGCGGCCCGCGCGGTGCCGGCGGGCTTCTGACGTACTCGCAAGGGGCCGTCGCCGACGCCGTGCTGGCCGGCCCCCGGCTGCTCGCGCGCGGCACCGCGCCCGCCGTGGGGGTCGCCGCCGGCGCCGTGGCGGGCACCGCGCGCGCCGGGGTGCGCGGCGCGGACTTCGCGGCGCGGGCGGCCCGCGTCGCGCGCGCCGCGCTGCCCGGCGGCACCCGGGACTGGCGGGCCGGACCCCGCGCGCACCTCGCGCTGCGGCCGGCCGCGACGGAGGAGGTCCGCCGGGCGGGCGGCGTCGAGCAGGTGGGGCGGCGGGTGGCGGCGGCGCTGGCCGAGCACCCGGACGTCGTGCTCGCCTACTGGGACACCGGCCTCGCCCGGCTCGTCGTGACCGCCACCGAGGACGGACTCACCGACCGGGTCGTCGACCACGCCACCGCACTCGCCGAGCGGCACGGACTGACCCGGACGGACCAACGCGGCGCGGACGGTGCCGCCGAGCGGACCGACGACGAGGTGGACGAGCTGGGCCACCCCGGCGACCCGGTCTCGGTGCGGGTCGCGGCGGCCGCCCTCGGGGCCGACGCCCTCGGCATCGCCGCCGCCGTCACCGGCGCGCGGCTGCGGCTGCCCGCCTCGCCCCGCCTGGTCACCGCCGTGGCGACGCTGCTGCGCGAGAACCCGGCCTTCCGCGCCTGGCTGCGCGAGCGGCTCGGCGACCACCGCATGGACGTGGCGCTGGCCGCCGCCAACGCGGCCGTGCACGGCGCCGGGCAGAGCCCCACGTCGCTGGTCCTCGACGGGGCGCTGCGCGCCTGCCAGTTGGCGGAGGCGCTGGCCCGCGGGGCGGCCTTCGAGGTCGTCCACGACGCGCTGTGCGACCCCGCCCGGGGCAGCCTGCCCGGCGACCCCGCGCTGCGCCCGCCGCCGCTCAGCTCCCCGGCCCAGGACTACGCCGCCCACGCCTCGGCGGGCAGTGTGGCGGGCGCCGCGGCGACGCTGCTGGTCAAGCACGACGTGGCGGAGGCGGCGGAGGCGGTCCTCGCCGGTTCGCCCAAGGCCGCGCGCTACGGTCCCGCCGCCTTCCACGCCGTACTGAGCGCCGCGCTCTCCCGTACCGGCGTCCTCGTGCGCGATCCCGGGCGGCTGCGGCAGCTGGAGATGGCCCGCACGGTCGTCCTGCACCCCAGCGCGCTGCGGCTGCCGGGGGAGGGCGCCGACCCGTGGACCGAGGACGTGCTCGACGCGGCCCGGCGGGCGGGACTGCGCGTCGTCATGGTCGAGGATCCCGCGCTGGCCGACTTCACCGGCCTGGCCGACCAGGTGGTCGCCGCCGGGCGCCCGCTCGGGGACGTCGTGGCCGGGCTGCGGAGCGAGGGCGGCGTCGTCACCGTCGTACGGCCGCTGCCCGGTGACGACGGGTCGGTACCGGCCGGGCTGCTCGCGGGGGACGTGGCCGTCGCGCTCGCCGACGGGGACTGCCCGGTGGCGTGGGGCGCGGACGTGATCGCCCCGCAGGGGCTCGCCGACGTGTGGCGGCTGCTGCGGGCGGTGCCCGCGGCCCGCGCGGTGGGGCGCCGTTCGCAGACGCTGGCCCGGTCCGGGGCCGCGCTGTCCGGGCTGCTGGTCGCGGTCGGCGAGGCGCGCGGCCGGCGCCGGGGCGGGGTGTCCTCGCTGCTCGGCATGCGGCACGCGCCGGTCGACGCGGGCGCGGCGCTGGCCCTGCTGTCGGGGGCGCGCGCCGGGGTGGGCGTGGCGCTGGCCCGCGCCCCGCGTCCCCGCGCGCGGGTGGCGTGGCACGCGCTGGACCCGGACGACGTACGGGACCGGCTGGCGCGGGAGCGCGAGCCGGAACCGACCCTCGTCGAGCACGCCGCCGGGCGGGTACGGGCGGTCGCCGGCCGGGCGGGCAGGGTGCGGGCGCTGGCGCCGGCCCGCTGGACGTGGCAGTTGGCGCGTGCCGTGCGGGGGGAGCTGGACGATCCGCTGACCCCCGTGCTGGCGGTCGGGTCGGCGGCCTCCGCGATCCTCGGGTCGGTCGTGGACGCGATGCTCGTGGTCGGGGCGCTGGATCTGAACGCGCTGGTCGGCGGATTCCAACGGCTGCGCGCGGAACGGGCGTTGAGCGGGCTGCTGGCCGAGCAGAAGCAGAAGGCGCGGCTGGCGGAAGAGCCTGAGGAACGTCGCCTGGAGGAGCCTCCCGGGGAGGCCGAGCCGCGCATCGTGGACGCGGCCAAGCTGCACCCCGGGCACGTGATCGAGCTGAGGGCCGACGACGTCGTGCCCGCCGACGCGCGGCTGCTGTGGGAGGACGGACTGGAGGTGGACGAGTCCGCGCTGACCGGTGAGTCGCTGCCGGTGGACAAGAGCGTGGACCCGGCGCCGCGCGCACCCGTCGCCGAGCGGTACTGCATGGTCTTCGAGGGCACGACCGTGGTCGCCGGGCGGGCGCGGGCCGTCGTCGTGGACACCGGCGAGCACACCGAGGCGGCGCGCGCGGTCGCGCTGGCGGCCCGTACGCCCTCGGCGGCCGGGGTGCAGGCCCGGCTCCAGGAACTGACCCGCAAGGCGCTGCCGCTCACCCTCGCGGGCGGGGCGGCGGTGACCGGTCTCTCGCTGCTGCGCGGGGCGCCGATCCGGCAGGCCGTCGCGGGAGGGGTGTCGGTGGCGGTGGCCGCCGTGCCCGAGGGGCTGCCGCTGGTGGCGACGGTCGCGCAGCTCGCGGCGGCCCGTCGGCTCAGCCGCCGCGGTGTCCTCGTCCGGACCCCGCGCACGCTGGAGGCGCTGGGCCGGATGGACACCATCTGCTTCGACAAGACCGGCACGCTCACCGAGAACCGGCTGCGGCTGTCCCGGGTCGCGGGCGCCGACGGGACGGTCCGCAAGGCCGGTGACCCGGACGCGGCTCAGGCGGTGCGGGTCGCCGCGCGCGCCTGCCCCCGCCTCGACGGCGACGGGGCGCGGCCCACCCACGCCACGGACGAGGCCGTCCTCGACGCGGCGGGGGACGATCCGGGGTGGACGCAGGAGGAGGGGCTGCCGTTCGAGACCTCGCGCGGGTACGCCGCCGCCGTCGGGCGGGACGACGACGGGGCGGGCGGGGATGCGGTGCTGGTGGTCAAGGGGGCTCCCGAGACGGTGCTGCCCGCCTGTGCCTCGCTGCCGTCGCACGCCTGGGACACCGCCCACGCCCTGGCGCGGGACGGGCTGCGGATCATCGCGGTGGCCTCGCGGCCGCTGGGCCGGGACGAGAGGGCGGGCGACGTGCTCGAACAGCCGCCGTCCGGACTGGAGTTCACCGGGCTGATGGCGCTCGCCGACGTGGCCCGGGAGACCTCCCCGGCGCTGGTGCGGGGGTTGCGCGAGGCGGGCGTACGGCCCGTGGTGCTCACCGGTGACCATCCGCAGACCGCCCGTGCCATCGCCGTCGACCTGGGGTGGCCGCAGGGGGCGGTCGTGGTCACCGGGGACGAGCTGGCCGCCGCCGACCGTTCCGCGCGGTCGCGGATGCTGCGGGACGCGGACGTGGTGGCGCGGGTGGCGCCCGAGCAGAAGCTCCAGGTGGTGGAGTCGCTGCGGGACGCCGGGCGGGTCGTGGGCATGGTCGGGGACGGGGCCAATGACGCCGCGGCCATTCGCGCGGCCGACATCGGGGTGGGGATCAGTGCGCGGGGGTCGGCGGCGGCCCGGAACGCCGCCGATCTGGTCGTCACGGGGGACGACTTGCTGGTGCTGGTGGAGGCGGTGCGGGAGGGGCGGGCGCTGTGGCACAGCGTGGCCGACGCGATCGCCATCCTGATCGGGGGGAACGCGGGCGAGGTCGGGTTCGGCATCCTCGGCACGGTGCTGGGCGGGGCCGCGCCGCTGTCGACCCGGCAGATGCTGCTGGTCAACCTCTTCACCGACCTGTTCCCGGCGATGGCCGTGGCGGTGACGAAGACGGGGGACCCGGAGCAGGAGGCGGCGGACGCGGGGGCGCCGCTGGGGACGGCGGTGCTGGGGGCGCCGTTGATCCGGCAGATCCGGCACCGGGCGCTGACGACCGCCCTCGGGGCGACGGCCGCGTGGCTCTTCGGGAGGTTCACGCCGGGGACGGGGCGGCGGTCGACGACGATGGCGCTGTGCGCGGTGGTGGGAACGCAGTTGGCGCAGACGCTGGCGGACCGGCGGGGGAGCAGGCTGGTGCAGGTGACGTCCGTCGGGTCCGCGGTGGTGCTGGTGGCGCTGGTGCAGACGCCGGGGGCGAGCCAGTTGTTCGGGTGTACGCCGCTGGGGCCGTTGGCGTGGGGTGGGGTGGGGGCGGCGATCGTGCTGGCGCTCGCCGGGCAGCGGGCGCTGCCGGGGGTGGAGGACGCGGTGACGCGGTGGTGGCCGGACGTGGCGGGGCGGCTGCCGGGGGTGTGACGGCGGGGGTGCTCGGGGCGGGCGCGGCGGGGGGCGGTGTGCGGTGACGTCGGACAGGGGCGGTGCCCGGTCTGGGAGGGGGGGCGGGCGGTTGCGTTGTCCGGGGCGGTGACCGGCGTCAGAAGGAGGCGGTGTGCGGTGATGCTGGGCAGGGCGGTGCCCGGCGTCGGGGGCCGTGCCCACCCGTCCCCCTGGCAGGGCGACTGCCGACGGCTGGGGGGCGTCGTTCGGATCTTGTGAGGGGCGCGGAGTCCGGGCACGCACCGCCTGCCGCACGGACTCGGGAATCCTCCAGCGGCGTTGCAGTCGGTCGGCCGCCCCCATCGCCCCCGCACAGCCCCGCCTCACCGTGGACAACCGGCGTCCGCGTCGGTACTCCAGGCGGTGCGTCGTGCATGAGTGCCCTCGAAGTCAGCGGGAGCAGGCGAGGAGTTGGTCAGTGAGGGGGCGGCGGGGGCGCTGGGCGAAGCCGGAGTGGGTGCCGAAGGTGCGGTAGCCGTACACGAGGGGCGGCGCGGTCCTGGTCTCGGCGTGGGTGACCGCGCCGAGCAGGAGCCGGTGGTCTCCGCCGGACACGTTCTGGGCGAGGTCGCACACGATCCAGCTCGGTGCCTCCACCAGGCGCGGCAGTCCGTGGTCGAGGTACCACTCCACGCCGGCGAACCGGTCCGCGCCGGAGCGGGCGAAGCCCAGGGCCAGGTCGCCCTGGGCATGGGAGAGGACGTTGACGCCGAACTGGCGGGTCCGCTCGATGCGGGCGAGCAGTCCCGAGTTGCCGTCCAGTGCCACGGTCACCATCGGCGGCCGCAGGGAGAGGGAGGCGAACGCGCTGACGGTGGCGCCGTGCGGGCGCCCGTCCTCCACGGAGGTCACCACGGTGACCGGAGCGCAGACGCCGGCCATCAGATCGCGAAATTCCTGTTCAGCCACCATGAGTCGACTCCTGGTAGAGGGTGGGCGACGGTTGGGCGACACGCCGACCGGTGTCGCCGTAGGGGATGACGGCGAGGGTGTGGCCGGTACTCCGGTTGCCCGGGGGTGTCCGACCTCAGAGCAGAGCGGCCGGTCCGGCGTTCTCGTCGATCAACGCCTTGCGGACGAAATACCCCTGGTACGACGCGGTCAGGCGGACGGCCAGGTCGGCCGCCTCACGTTCGGCCTCGGCGGCCGGACGGCCCTGGACCTTGACGAGCCAGGCGGCACAGCACTCACCGAGCAGTCCGGTGACCCGCTGCGCCGCGTCGAAGAACAAGCCGTACAACACAGGGTCCGTGGTGGCTCCGCCCCACAGCTGCAGGGCGACGCGGGCCTCGTCCCGAGTCACCCCCTCGGTCATCAGGACCAGCAGTTCCCCGGGGCTCGGGGGACGGTCACGTTCGACGAGGGCCGCCAGTTCCTCCAGGCGCTTGCCCTGGATCTCCGCGGCGACGGCCTTGACGAGTTCCGTCTTGTTCTCGTAGTGCACGTAGATCGACCCGACGGACAGGCCGGCCTCGGCGCTCACGGCGGACATCGACGTGCGCTCCAGTCCGTCCCGCTGGAAGCAGCGCAACGCGGCCTGGGCTATCTGCGTGCGCCTCGCGTCCCTGCGGGCGTCCGTGATTCTGGGCATGGGGGCTCCTCTGTGCGGATACGCCGGCCATCACAGTAGGCGCATCGGCCGCGGTCAGCGGTATTGCCTTGCGCGGTCGAACCCACTATACAAGATGAAGGTTCATTTTTTTTGACTGTTCCGGCCACCCGTCCGCTCAGGGATCGGAGCCCTCGACGACTCCACGGGCCCAGCGCCGCCCAGCACCGCACCAGGAGGCAGGCAGGCAGCGGGACCGGGACCGGGGCCGCGCGGAGAGCGACGCGCCCGCCGTCCGGGACGCGCCCGCCGTCCGGGACGCGCCCGCCGTCCGGCTGGAGCGGACCGCGCAGCGCCCGCCGGCGGTGTGCTCCCACGCCACCTGGTACTCCCATGCGTCCACCGCGTCCGGGAACGCGGCGGTACGTGCGGTGACGCGTGGACAGGCGAGCGGTCACGGGGCTCGGACGCCCGCCGCCTCCCGTACCTCCGCCGACTTCAGGCGGGACGCCGTGCGTTCCGCCGTGCCGTGGGCCCAGCGGCCGTTGGTCACCGCGCCGAGGACGAGGACCGCCAGGCCGCACGCGGCCAGGATCCACCAGCCGGGGCGGGACGCCGAGACGAAGGTGGCGCGGTACGACGAGGCGCCCACGCCCGCCGCCAGGACCGCGCCGACGACCGCCACGCCGAGGGTCTGGCCCAGCTGGCGGCTGGTGGAGGCGACGGCGGCGGCGACCCCGGCCTGGGCGCGGGGCATGCCGGAGACGGCGGTGTTGGTGATGGGGGCGTTGACGAAGCCGAAGCCGACGCCGAAGAGGACGTACCCGGCGAACAGGGTGAGGTCGGAGGTCTCCGCCTCGAACGCGGCGAACAGCACCCCGCTCACCGTCAGCGCGCCGCCCGCGATCAGCAGCGGCAGCCGCGGCCCCCGCGTGCCGACCAGCCGCCCGGACAGCGGGGCGCACAGGAAGGTCGGTATCGCCATCGGCAGCATCCAGAGCCCGGCGTCGAGGGCGCTCAGCCCGCGCACGTTCTGGAGGTACAGGGTCGACAGGAACAGGAACCCGCCCAGCGCGGCGAACGCGCTGATCGCGATCACCGTGGCCCCGCTGAACGGCGCCGACCGGAAGAACCGCAGGTCGATGAGGGGTTCGGCGCGCCGGGGCTCGTAGAGGAGCAGCCCGATCAGCGCGGCCAGCGCCAGCACGGCGTACGGCAGCACCGTGGTGAAGCCGGAGTCCGGCGCCTCGATGATCGCGTACGTCAGGGAGCCGAACAGCACGATCACCATGAGCTGGCCCAGCGGATCGGGGCGGCGGGCCTTCGGCGCCCGGGACTCGGGGACGAAGCGAAGGGTGAGGAGCAGGGCGACCAGGCCCACCGGGAGGTTGACCCAGAAGATCGAGCGCCAGCCGACCGACTCCACCAGCACGCCGCCCACCAGCGGTCCGGCGGCCATCGAGATGCCGACCACCGCGCCCCAGACGCCGATCGCGCGAGCGCGTTCGCGCGGGTCGGTGAAGGTGTTGGTGATGATCGACATGGCGACCGGGTTGAGCATCGAGCCGCCCACCGCCTGGATCATCCGGAAGCCGACCAGCCAGGACAGACCGGGCGCCAGCGAACACAGCAGCGAACCCAGTGTGAAGACCACCAGGCCGGTCATGAAGATCCGTTTGCGGCCGATCCGGTCCGCCGTGGAACCGGACAGCATCAGCAGCGCGGCCAGTACCAGCGTGTACGCGTCGATCGTCCACTGGAGACCGGACGTGCTCGCGTGGAGGTCGCGCTGCATGGCGGGCAGGGCCACGTTGAGGATCGTGTTGTCGATGCTCACGATCAGCAGGCTCATGCAGCAGATGGCGAGCACGAGCATGCGGCGGCGGTGGGTCGGCTCGGGCATGTGTGCCATCGTACGCCCGCATCAATAGTGCGGTTAACTAATGACTCGTACACGGTCCGGGCGTGACCCGGCTCCCGGCGGGCCGCCGAGCACTGCTCCGCGTACGTGACAATGGAGGAATGCCCACGCTCACCACGCCCGCCCCCACCACCACCGCCGCCTCGCTGCGGATCGGCCCGCACACCGCCGCGCCGCCCGTCGTACTCGCGCCGATGGCCGGGATCACGAACGCGCCGTTCCGCACGCTGTGCAGGGAGTTCAGTGGCGGCAAGGGCCTGTTCGTGAGCGAGATGATCACGACCCGGGCGCTGGTCGAGCGCAACGAGAAGACCATGCAGCTGATCCACTTCGACGCGAGCGAGACCCCCCGCTCGATCCAGCTGTACGGCGTGGACCCGGTGACCGTCGGCAAGGCCGTCCGCATGATCGCCGAGGAGGGCCTGGCCGACCACATCGACCTGAACTTCGGCTGCCCGGTGCCGAAGGTGACCCGCAAGGGCGGCGGCTCGGCGCTGCCGTACAAGCGGAACCTGCTGCGGGCCATCGTCCGCGAGGCCGTCACCGGCGCCGGGGAGCTGCCCGTCACCATGAAGATGCGCAAGGGCATCGACGACGACCACCTCACGTACCTCGACGCCGGCCGGATCGCCGTCGAGGAGGGCGTGAGCGCCATCGCCCTGCACGGCCGCACCACCGCCCAGCACTACGGCGGCACCGCCGACTGGGAGGCCATCGCCCGCCTCAAGGAGCACGTCCCGGAGATCCCGGTCCTCGGCAACGGCGACATCTGGTCCGCCGAGGACGCGCTGCGCATGGTCCGGGAGACCGGCTGCGACGGTGTCGTGGTCGGGCGCGGCTGCCTGGGGCGGCCGTGGCTCTTCGCCGACCTGGTCGCCGCCTTCGAGGGGCGCACGGACGCCTTCGTACGGCCCACGCTGCGCGAGGTCTCCGACGTGATGGTCCGGCACGCCACGCTGCTGGGGGAGTGGATCGGTGACGAAGCGCGCGGCGTCATCGACTTCCGCAAGCACGTCGCCTGGTACCTCAAGGGCTTCGCCGTCGGCTCCGAGATGCGCAAGCGGCTCGCCGTCACCTCCTCCCTGGAGGCCCTGCGCGCCGGTCTCGACGAACTCGACCTCGACCAGCCCTGGCCCACCGGCGCCGACGGCCCCCGCGGCCGCACCTCCGGCAACAACCGGGTGGTCCTGCCCGACGGCTGGCTCAAGGACCCGTACGACTGCGCGGGCGTCGGCGAGGACGCCGAGCTGGACACCTCCGGGGGCTGACTCAGCTCCCGGAGGGGTGCGGGGTGGAGCCGTAGGCCGTCAGGAAGCGGTCGCGGAAGGCGCTCATCCGCCAGACCGGGGCGTCCTTCGCCGGTTTGAGGCCCTCCGTCCAGTTCCAGTCGTCGATCGCGGCCAGCACCTTCGGGTCCTTCGCGACGACCGACACCGGGACGTCCCGGCTCGCGTGGTCGCCGCTGACGCGGGCGAGCGGCTGGTGGTCGCCGAGGAAGACGAGGACGGTGTCGTCGGTGCCGTAGCGCTCCAGCCACTGGGTGAGGCTGGTGACGGAGTACTGGACCGACTTGCCGTACTCCTCCTTCGAGCGGGTGGAGTCGGTGATGATGTCGGACGCCTTCACGCCGGACGCCTCGATGGCGTCGTACACCGAGCCGTCGCCGACCTCGTCCCAGCCGACCATCCTCGGCACCGGCGCCCAGGGCTGGTGGCTGGAGGTGAGGATGACCTCCGCCATCAGCGGCCGGTCCCGCTTCCTGCCGTGCTCCAGGCGCTGGAACGCCTCCAGCGCGTACTGGTCCGGCATCGTCGACCAGCTGAACTTCGGGCCCTCGTAGCCCAGGTCGGAAGCGTCGTACACCGTGTCCAGGCCGTGCCAGTCCGCCTCCGGCCACGCCTTCTGCACCCCCGGCATGACGCCGACCGTGTCCCAGGCGCCGGTCTTCCGGAACGCCCTGGTCAGGGTGAGGTGGTCGCTCGCGGTGACGGTGCGGTAGCGCTGCTGGTCGTCCACCCACAGGCCGGACAGGAAGGTGGAGTGGCCGAGCCAGCTGCTGCCGCCGTACGTCGCCGACGTCAGCCAGCCGCTGCGGGCGTTGAAGCCCGCCTTCGCCAGTGCCGCCGTGCTCGTGTCCAGGGTCCGGCCGACACCGGGGGCCGTCACCGGGTCCTCGATGGCGCTGCGGCCGTAGCTCTCGATGAAGGTGAAGACCATGTCCTTGCCCCGCAGGTCCGGCACCAGCTCGGCGCCCGGCGTCGCGCCGAAGCGGTCCGCCTTCGCCTCCTTCGCGAACGCCGCCTCGTCCCGCAGCGTGTCCGTCACCCGGTGCGCCTGCGCCTCCAGGGCGCCGGACGCGTTCCGGGTGGCGACCGGCACGCCGAAGGTCTGGACGCCCAGCGCCGCGCAGGTCATCCACACCGTCGCCGCCATCAGCGCACCCCGCGCCGCCCGCTCCCGGTGTGCGGCGAGCAGCTCGCCGAGGCGGACAGCCGCCAGCGCCATGAGCACCAGCAGCGCGACGACGAGGGCCACGGCGCCCACGGTGGCCCAGGTCGCCGCCGCGCCGCCCATCGAGTCGGCCAGGTAGGAGCGGGCGTCGTCGAACAGGCCCCAGTCCAGGACGACGTTGAAACCCCGGCCCAGGTACTCCGTGAAGCCCATGTCCAGCACGTTCAGCACGGTCAGCGCGCCGAGGACGGTCCCGAACAGGGCCGCCGTGATCCGGCGGGCGGTGCGGGGGAGGCAGAGCAGCAGCACCGTCGCGATGATCGCCTCCACGGGGAGGCGCGCGAACCGGCTGGGCTCCAGGGCGACGAGGGTGTTGGGGAGGAGGAGCGCGGTCAGGATCAGGAGGGCCGCGAGGGTGGTGGCCGTGCGACGGAGGATGAGGGCGGGGCGGGGGTGGCGGGTGCGCCACGAAGGCCCGGTGGGTCTGATGAGCCGGGTGCGCCAGGAGAGCCGGGTGCGCCATCCGTGCCGGGTGCCCTCTTGGGGGAGCGCCTCGTCGGCGTCGTCTGCGGGTTCCACGGCCGGCGGCTGGGGAGAGCGTGTGAACACAGGCACCCGAAGGTCCTTCCGTACGTGACCCGGTAGAGGGCGGGCCCGGCGAGGGGGCCGAGCCCGCCGCCCTGTCGTACGTCCGCCGCGCGCGGTCCGTTCACGCGTCCGCATGGTGAAATGCGGCGGGCTGTGGCAGCGTGATTCTCGCCACCCCTGATAGGCGGGGTGCTCAGATGAGCGGATCTTGAGCGGCTCCACTTCTCCAAAGGGTGGCACTGAGTGCCATGTAATGATCGTTCATCGATCGAACTCAGACGTAGGGAACGGCGCTCAGGTGAGCGGTAAGGCCATGCTTCGCGGCGTCGTTCGTTCAAGAAGTGAAAACACAAGCGGTCGGTGGCTTGCCAAGCTTTGACTTTCAATCCGCTGGCGGACGGATGGTTACAGGCACATGACGCGCGAGTGGACGTACCCAAGGGCCTTTGATCTGGGTACATTCCTCGCCGTCAGGGCAGCCACCGCGTCCTCGAGGAGTCGAGACCCGTGTCGGAAAACAAAGATCCCCAGGTAGCGAAGTTCGTTTACGACTTCACCGAGGGCAACAAGGACCTCAAGGACCTCCTCGGCGGCAAGGGTGCCAACCTCGCCGAGATGACCAACCTGGGCCTTCCGGTCCCTCCCGGCTTCACGATCACCACCGAGGCATGCAGGACCTACCTCGACAGCGGCGAGGAACCGGCGGCACTGCGTGACGAGGTGAGTGCGCACCTCGACGCCCTTGAGGCGAAGATGGGCAAGAAGCTCGGCCAGGCCGACGACCCGCTCCTCGTGTCGGTGCGCTCCGGGGCCAAGTTCTCCATGCCCGGCATGATGGACACGGTCCTCAACATCGGCCTCTCCGACAAGTCCGTGCAGGGCCTCGCCCAGCAGGCCGGCGACGAGCGCTTCGCCTGGGACTCGTACCGCCGCCTGATCCAGATGTTCGGCAAGACCGTCCTCGGCGTCGACGGCGACCTCTTCGAGGAGGCGCTGGAGAAGGCCAAGCACGCCAAGAAGGTCACGGTCGACACCGAGCTGGAGGCGGCCGACCTCAAGAAGCTGGTCACCACCTTCAAGCGGATCGTGAAGAGGGAGGCCGGCCGGGACTTCCCGCAGGACGCCCGCGAGCAGATGGACCTCGCCATCAAGGCGGTCTTCGACTCCTGGAACGGCGAGCGCGCCAAGCTCTACCGCCGCCAGGAGCGCATCCCGCACGACCTCGGCACCGCCGTCAACGTCTGCTCGATGGTCTTCGGCAACCTCGGCCCCGACTCCGGCACCGGCGTCGCCTTCACCCGCGACCCCGCCTCCGGCCACCAGGGCGTCTACGGCGACTACCTCCAGAACGCCCAGGGCGAGGACGTCGTCGCGGGCATCCGCAACACCGTCGCGCTGGCGGACCTGGAGACGATCGACAAGAAGTCGTACGACCAGCTGATGCAGATCATGGAGACGCTGGAGAACCACTACCTGGACCTGTGCGACATCGAGTTCACCATCGAGCGCGGCCAGCTGTGGATGCTCCAGACCCGGGTCGGCAAGCGCACGGCGGGCGCCGCCTTCCGGATCGCGACGCAGCTCGTGGACCAGGGCCTGATCGACGAGGCGGAGGCGCTCCAGCGGGTCAACGGCGCCCAGCTCGCCCAGCTGATGTTCCCCCGCTTCGACGACGAGGCGAAGGTCGAGCAGGTCGGCCGGGGCATCGCGGCCTCGCCGGGCGCGGCGGTCGGCAAGGCGGTCTTCGACTCGTACACGGCCGTGAAGTGGTCGCGTTCGGGGGAGAAGGTCATCCTGATCCGCCGCGAGACCAACCCCGACGACCTGGACGGCATGATCGCCGCCGAGGGCATCCTGACCTCGCGCGGCGGCAAGACCTCCCACGCGGCCGTGGTCGCGCGCGGCATGGGCAAGACCTGTGTCTGCGGCGCGGAGGACCTGGAGGTCGACACCAAGCGCCGCCGGATGACCGTCGCGGGCGGGCACGTGGTCGAGGAGGGCGACGTCGTCTCCATCGACGGGTCCTCCGGCAAGGTGTACCTGGGCGAGGTACCGGTCGTACCGTCGCCGGTCGTCGAGTACTTCGAGGGCCGGATGCACGCGGGCGCCGAGGACGCGGACGAGCTGGTCGAGGCCGTGCACCGGATCATGGCCTTCGCCGACCGCAAGCGCCGGCTGCGGGTGCGGGCCAACGCCGACAACGCCGAGGACGCGCTGCGGGCGCGCCGGTTCGGCGCCCAGGGCATCGGCCTGTGCCGTACCGAGCACATGTTCCTCGGCGACCGGCGCGAGCTGGTGGAGCGGCTGATCCTGGCCGACACGGAGGCGGTGCGCGAGGAGTCCCTGAAGGAGCTGCTGCCGCTCCAGAAGCAGGACTTCGTCGAGCTGTTCGAGGCGATGGACGGCCTCCCGGTCACCGTCCGCCTGCTCGACCCGCCGCTGCACGAGTTCCTGCCCGACATCACCGAGCTGTCGGTCCGCGTGGCGCTCGCCGAGTCCCGGCAGGAGCCGCACGAGAACGAACTGCGGCTGCTCCAGGCCGTCCACCGCCTGCACGAGCAGAACCCGATGCTGGGCCTGCGCGGTGTACGCCTCGGCCTGGTCATCCCCGGCCTGTTCACCATGCAGGTACGGGCGATCGCCGAGGCCGCGGCGGCGCGCAAGGCCGCCAAGGGCGACCCGCGGGCCGAGATCATGATCCCGCTGGTCGGCACCGTCCAGGAGCTGGAGATCGTCCGCGACGAGGCCGACCAGGTCATCGCCGAGGTCGAGGCGGCCACCGGTGCCAAGCTCAAGCTGTCCATCGGCACGATGATCGAGCTGCCGCGCGCCGCGCTGACCGCCGGGCAGATCGCCGAGGCCGCGGAGTTCTTCTCCTTCGGCACCAACGACCTGACCCAGACCGTGTGGGGCTTCAGCCGCGACGACGTCGAGGCCAGCTTCTTCACGGCCTACCTGGAGAAGGGCATCTTCGGCGTCTCCCCGTTCGAGACCATCGACAAGGACGGCGTCGGCTCCCTGGTCGCCGCCGCAGCGCAGGCCGGCCGCGCCACGCGCCCCGACCTGAAGCTCGGCGTCTGCGGCGAGCACGGCGGCGACCCCGAGTCCGTCCACTTCTTCCACGAGGTCGGCCTGGACTACGTCTCCTGCTCTCCGTTCCGCATCCCGGTCGCCCGCCTGGAGGCCGGCCGCGCGGCCTCCCGCTCGAAGGGCAGCGACCACCGCTGACCCCTGCGGGGGCGAGGACCCCGGAGCCGTCGTCTGTCACCCGACCACCCTCACCGATCGGCGACGGCTTGGGCCCACGAGAAAGGCGGCACCCGTGCGGGGGTGCCGCCTTTCGGGCTGTCGTGGGTCAGGCGTCGGTGTTCCTGCGGCGGCGGGTGGCCAGGAGGACTCCGCCGCCGGCCAGGACGACGACCGCGCCCGCCGCCGCGATGTACGGGGTGCTGCCGTCGCCGCCGGTCTCGGCGAGGTCGGTGCCCTGGGCGCCGGCGGGCTTCTCGGCGCCCGACCCGCCGGTACCGGTGTCCTTCCCGCCACCGGACTCCTCCGTGCCCGCCCCGGCCTCCTCCTGGTCGCCGCCCTTGTCCGCGGCCGGGACGAAGTCCGCCGGGGGCCTGTCGCAGCCGATGCCGTCCTGGTCGCGGTCCAGGCGGTCGGCGTAGTGCTCGTCGCCCTTCTCGATGTTGGCGTAACCGGCGTCGTACGCCTCCGTGCAGTTCTTGAACGGGTGGGCGCCGTCGTGGGCCTGGGCGGCGGTGGCGGGGAGGGCGGCCAGGGCGAGGGCGGTGACGGTCAGGGCGGCGGGCTTGCGGAGCAGGTTCATCAGGTGTCCCGGAAGTGGTGTGGATGAGCTGATATGAGGTGACGAAGTTATTGAGGTGCTGATGATGTGGTGGGGATATGGTCGACTCGTGACGCTAACGTGACGTGACCGGACGGTAGCTATCCGTTTCCGGTGCGCGGGTACGTGGGATCCGACCAGGGAAGGAACGGATGATGACCGGCTGGAACACGGGTGACATCCCCGATCTGGGCGGCCGCGTCGCCGTCGTCACCGGGGCGAACAGCGGCCTCGGGTACGTGGTGGCCCGGGAGTTGGCGCGCAAGGGGGCGCGGGTCGTGCTCGCCTGCCGCAGCGCGGACCGGGGGAGCGCGGCCGTCGAGCGGCTCCGGGGCGAGGTGCCGGGCGCCGCCGTCGAAGTGGCCCGGCTGGACCTCGGGGACCTGGCGAGCGTGCGCGAGTTCGCGTACGGGCTGCCGTACGAGCGGATCGATCTGCTCGTCAACAACGCCGGGGTGATGGCGCTCCCGTACGGGACGACGGCGGACGGCTTCGAGACGCAGTTCGGCGTCAACCACCTGGGCCACTTCGCCCTCACCGGGCTGCTGATGCCCACCCTGCTCGCCACGCCGGGCGCGCGGATCGTGACCGTCTCCAGCTTCCTGCACGTACTGGCCAACGTCGATCCGCGCGACCTCAACAACGTGCGCCGGTACGGGCGGTGGACCGCCTACGCCCGTTCCAAGTCCGCCAACCTGCTCTTCACGCACGAGCTGGCGCGCCGGCTCGCCGCCCGGGACGGCGCCGTCGACGTGCGCGCGGTCGCCGCCCACCCCGGGTACGCGAGCACCAACCTCCAGACCGCGGGCCCCCGCGCCGAGGGGCGCCGGGCCGCCGAGCGGCTGATGCTGCTCACCAACCGCGTCGTCGCCCAGCCCGCCGAGGCCGGCGCGCTGCCCGTCCTGTACGCGGCGACCGCGCCCGGCGTCCCCTCCGACTCCTTCACCGGCCCGTCCTTCGCCATGTGGCGCGGGGCGCCCGCACCCTCCTGGCGGGCGCCCTGGACCCGGGACGACAGGACGTCGGCGGGGCTGTGGGCCGCGTCCGAGCGGCTGACCGGGGTCACCTACGAGGCGCTGCGGGACTGAGCCCGCCGGGCACCGGGACGGCGGGGCCTACGCGCGGAACGGGCCGCGCACCTCGTACGTGATCCCGCCCGACGAACTGCCGCTCGTGCCGCGCTGGCTGGAGAAGTACAGGCGCGTGCCGTCGGGGGAGAAGGCCGGGCCGGTGATCTCCGAGCCGGACTGGCCGTCGACGCGCAGGAACGGGGCGATCACGTCGTCCGGCGTGATCACGCAGATCTCCATGTTGCCGCCGTCCTCCGCCACGAACAGGTCGCCCGAGGAGGTGCCGGTGACGTTGTCGACGCCGGTCAGCGGCGCCGTGCCGGACGTCACCAGCGAGTCGTCGTAGGCCAGTTCGATGGTCTGCGCCGCCGCGTCGTACTGCCAGACGCGGTTGTCGCCCTTGGTGGTGAACCAGCAGGTGTCGTCCGCGTAGTAGCAGCCCTCGCCGCCGTTGAAGCGCTTGGCGCCCGAGACCTGGTTGCGGGTGGCCGACGCGCCGGACGGGTCGGGGACCCGCGCCCACGACACCGGGCCGCTGGTGGCCGAGCCCGCGACCAGCACCTCCAGCGTCCCGGACGACAGGTCGCCCCAGGTCGTCGGGCGGAAGCGGTAGAAGCAGCCGTCGGTGACGTCCTCGGTGAGGTACACGACCTTGCGGACCGGGTCGGCCGCCGCCGCCTCGTGCTTGAAGCGGCCCATCGCGTCCCGCCGCACCGCCGCCTTCACGCCCCACGGGTCGGTCTCGTAGACGTAACCGCGGTCCACCTCCTCGCAGGACAGCCAGGTGTTCCACGGCGTCCGCCCGCCCGCGCAGTTCTGCCGGGTACCGGAGAGCACGCGGTACGCCGAGGTGACGGTCCCCGTCGAGGAGAACTTCACCGCGCTCGCGCCGCCGGAGGGGTTGATCTCCGAGTTGGAGACGTAGATCCAGCCGCCGCCGTCCGCGTAGCAGGCGCCGCCGTCGGGAGCGCTGTGCCAGGTGTACGAGGTGCCGGCGACCGTCTGGCCCGAGCGCGCGATCACGCGGCTGCTGAAGCCGGCCGGCAGCCGGATGCCGTTGGCGTCGGGCGAGCCGAGCGCGCCGTACGGGCCGCTGCCGGGCTGGGCGGGGGCGGCGTACGCGGCACCGCGCCACAGGGTGCCGCCGAGGACGGCCGAGCCGCCGACGACGGCCGTGCGCAGGAGGGTACGACGATCCATTGCTGCCTCCGGGTGTCATGACCTCCCCCGTCGCCGGGCGGCGGCGGGAGGGCGCGGTCATGGACCCTAGGGCGACATGGTTGACGGTTCATGGACAATCAATGACAGGCTGACGGCACGTCACGGACCCCTCGGATCAGGTGGTCAGGCCGTCTGGCCGCCGTCCACGACCAGGTCGGTGCCCACCACCGACGCCGCGTCGTCCGAGGCCAGGTACAGCACGGCCGCCGCGACCTCCGCCACCGCCGAGACCCGGCCGAGCGGCGTCTCGCTCCGCATCCGCTCGGCGCGCCCCTCCTCCGTCTCGCCCGGCCGCAGGGACATCGAGGTCGCCGTGGCACCGGGGCTGACGGCGTTGATCCGGACGCCGTCCGCGATGTGGTCCAGGGCGGCGCCCCGGGTGAGCACCGAGACGGCGGCCTTCGTGGCCGCGTACGCCGTGGTGCCGAAGCTGCGCTTGTGCAGGCCGAGCGTGGAGGCGATGTTCACGATCGTGCCGCCGTCCGGCTGGGTACGCATCCGCCGCACCTCCGCCGCCAGGGCGAGGAACACGCCCGTGACGTTGATGCCGAGCTGCTCGTGCCAGTCCTCCTCGGCGAGGTCGGCCAAGGGGGCTCCCCCGTGGAAGACGCCCGCGTTGTTCACGGCCACGTCGAGGGAACCGAAGCGGTCCACGGCCGCGTCGACCACGGTTTGTACGTCGGCGGCGCGGGAGACGTCCGCCGTGACCGCCAGCGCCTTGCCGCCGGCCGCCTCGATCCGGGCCGCCGTCTCCTCCAGCGGGCCGCGTCCGCGCCCGGCGACGACGACGTGCGCGCCCTCGGCGGCGAGCGCCAGGGCGACGGCCCGTCCGATGCCGGAACCGGCGCCGGTGACGAGGGCGGTGCGGTCGGTGAAGCGGTGCCTGGTCATGGTCTGCGTGGTCATGAAACTCCCCTTTTTCTTGACCGAACGGTTCATTATGAGGGTGTGGAAGGCGCCCGTCCGTAGAAGGGCCCAGGCTCAGTCGAGCAGCGCCAGCGCCTGTTCCGCCGCGTCCCGGATCCGCGCCGGGTCCTGCGACGCCTTGCCGACCACCCGCAGCCCCTGGAGCAGGACCAGCAGCATGCGGGCGAGGGTCAGCGGATCGCGGCCGGCGGGCAGTTCGCCCTCGGCGCGGGCGCGGACCAGCGCCGTGTGCAGCACGGTCTCCAGCTGGTCCCAGTTGCGCTCGACCCGCCGGGCGGCGGCCGCGTCGTGCGGGGCCAGCTCGGCGGCGGTGTTGGTGACGAAGCAGCCCCGCAGCCGGGACTCGTCGGCGATCGCCTCGGCGGCGTAGCGCCGCACCAGCGACCGGACGCCCGGCAGGGCGGGGCCCGGCCGGGACAGGTCCGTCAGCAGGTCGGGCAGCAGCCCCTCCTCGTAGCGGGCCAGCGCCTTCAGATACAGCTCGCGCTTGTTGCCGAAGGTGGCGTAGAGGCTGGCGCGGCCGACGCCGAGGTGCTCGACGAGGTCGGACATCGACGTCGCCTCGTAGCCGCGCCGCCAGAACAGCTCCAGGGCTGCCCGCAGCGCGGCGTCCGGATCGAACTCCTTGGTCCTGGCCACGCGCCGCAGCCTAGGTCTTACTGAAACGATCGGTCAACAAGAGGCCAGGGCATATCGTCCTGGCTCAGGCCGCCTTCACCTCGTACGTGCCCACCCGTACCGCCTCGTCGTCCAGGCACTCGCCGGTCGCGAGGTCGAAACGCTGCTTGAGGAGGGGGGAGGCGACGAAGGGGCGGCCCTGGTGGGTGCCGGTCAGGCCGCGGGAGAGGACGGCCGCTCCGGTGAAGGGGTCCCGGTTGTCGATGGCGTACAGGGTGCCGTTCCGGTCGCGGAAGAGGGCGACCTGGGCGCCGTCGGGCAGCAGGGCCGCCACGCCGCGGCCGGGGAGCAGGGCGCCGAGGTCGCAGGCCGTGAACCAGTCGTCGGACAGGCGGAGCCGGACCTTCAGGTCGGTCGTCTCGGGTGCCAGGGGCTCGGGTGCCAGGGTCATCGCCGGGTGCTTCCTTCCAGGAGGTCTTCCTCGGTGCGCCGCAGGCCGATCGACAGCAGCGGCAGGTCGGGCTTCATCTGGTCGCGCTCGGGCACGAAGCCCACGACCGGGTCGGGGGTGTCGGGCGCGTTCACGAAGGACACGAACCGGGCCAGCTTCTCGGGGTCGTTGATGGTCTCGGCCCACTCGTCGCGGTAGTGCGAGACATGGGCGGACATCAGGGACTCCAACTCGTCGCAGATGCCGAGGGAGTCGTGGACGACCACGTCCCGTACGTGGTCCAGGCCGCCGGGGACGCGCTCCAGCCAGGTCGAGGTGCGCTCCAGCTTGTCGGCGGTGCGGATGTAGAACATCAGGAACCGGTCGATGAGGCGGACCAGTTCGGCGTCGGAGAGGTCCTGCGCGAGGAGGTCCGCGTGGCGCGGGGTGGCGCCGCCGTTGCCGCCGACGTACAGGTTCCAGCCGTTGGAGGTGGCGATGACGCCGAAGTCCTTCGACTGGGCCTCGGCGCACTCGCGGGCGCACCCGGAGACCGCCGACTTGAGCTTGTGCGGGGAGCGCAGGCCCCGGTAGCGCAGCTCCAGGTCGATCGCCATGCGCACCGAGTCCTGGACGCCGTACCGGCACCAGGTCTGGCCCACGCAGGACTTCACCGTGCGCAGCGACTTGCCGTACGCGTGCCCGGACTCGAAACCGGCGTCCACCAACCGCGCCCAGATCACCGGGAGTTGCTCGACGCGGGCGCCGAACATGTCGATCCGCTGGCCACCGGTGATCTTCGTGTAGAGCCCGAAGTCGCGGGCGATCTCGCCGATGACGATGAGCTTCTCCGGCGCGATCTCGCCGCCCGGGATGCGCGGGACGACGGAGTACGAGCCGTTCTTCTGGAGGTTGGCCAGGAAGTGGTCGTTGGTGTCCTGGAGGGCCGCCTGCTCACCGTCGAGGACGTAGCCGCTGGCGCCGATCGCCGGGGCGAGGGAGGCGATGATCGAGCCGACCGCCGGCTTGCAGACCTCGCAGCCCTCACCGCCCCGGGCGCCCTCGCGGCCGTGCCGGTCCAGCAACTCGCGGAAGGAGGTGACGCGCAGGGCGAGGACGATCTCGTACAGCTCCTCGCGGGTCTGGGCGAAGCAGCCGCACAGGCCCTTGTCGACCTCGACGCCGCTCGCCTCCAGCTCGGCGGTGACCAGCTGGCCGAGCACCTTGACGCAGGAGCCGCAGCCGGTGCCGGCCTTGGTGCACTTCTTGACCTCGGGCACGGTGGTGCAGGAGTGCTCCGTCACGGCGCCCCGGATGGTGCCCTTGGTGACGTTGTGGCAGGAGCAGATCACCGCCTCGTCGGGCAGCGCGGACGGGCCCAGCTGGGCCGGGGCGCCGGCGCCGGCGGGCAGCACCAGGGACTCGGGGGAGACCGGCGGGACCGAGCCGGTGAAGGCGCGCAGGGTGCCGTACGCCTCCGCGTCGCCGACCAGGATGCCGCCGAGCAGCGTGCCGTCGCGGCCGACGACCAGCTTCTTGTAGAGGCCGGCGCGGGAGTCGGAGTAGACGACGTCCAGGCAGTCCTCGGCGGTGCCGTGCGCGTCGCCGAAGGAGGCCACGTCCACGCCGAGCAGCTTCAGCTTGGTGGACAGGTCGGCGCCGGTGAAGGACGCCTCCTGGGCCGCGATGGTGGCGGCGGCCGTCTCCGCCTGCTCATAGCCGGGGGCCACCAGCCCGTACACCCGTCCGTCGGCCGCGAGCGCGCACTCGCCGATCGCGAACACCCGCTCGTCGGTGACGCTGCGGCACTGCTCGTCGACGCTGATGCCGCCGCGCTCGCCGACCGCGAGGCCGCTCTCGCGGGCCAGTTGGTCACGGGGACGGACACCGGCGCTGAACACCACCAGGTCGGTGGCGAGTTCGGAGCCGTCCGAGAGCTTCATGCCGGTGACCGCGCCGTCCGCGCCGACCACCACCTCCTGGGTGCCGACGCCCGTGTGGACGGACAGGCCCATCTCCTCGATGGTGCGCAGCAGCGCCGCGCCGCCGCCCTCGTCCACCTGCACCGGCATCAGGCGGGGCGCGAATTCCACGATGTGCGAGGTCAGTCCGAGGCCCTTGAGCGCGCCGGCCGCCTCAAGACCGAGCAGCCCGCCGCCGACCACGGCACCCGTCGTCGCGTTCTTCGCGTACGCCTCGATGGCGAGGAGGTCCTCGATGGTCCGGTAGACGAAGCAGCCCTCGGCGTCCTTGCCGGGGACCGGCGGGACGAAGGGGTAGGAGCCGGTGGCCAGGACCAGCACGTCGTAGTCGACGACCAGCCCGGAGCGGGCGGTCACCCGGCGCGCCTCGCGGTCGATCGACTCCGCCGGGTCCCCGACGTACAGCTCGATCCCGTGCTCCTCGATGAACGCCATGTCGGTCATCGACAGCTCCTCGGCGGAGGTGCCCGAGAAGTACGAGGTGAGGTGGACGCGGTCGTAGGCGGGGCGCGGCTCCTCGCAGAGCACGACCACGCGGTGCGTGGCGGTCAGACCGCGTTCGGCGAGCGCCTCCAGGAAGCGCTGGCCGACCATGCCGTGGCCGACGAGCACGAGGGTGGGGGTGCCCCCCAGGGTGCCCCCCGGGGTGGCGGTCAGGGTGGCGGTCATCAGGAGCCTCCGTCGTTGGTGAGCAGGTGGAGCAGGGGGCCGCCGTCGGAGGGGAGCGGCTCTGCTCCCTCCCAGGCGCGCGCCAGCGCGCCGACGGTGCCGAGTTCGCCGACCAGCACCCCGCCGACCAGCCGGTCGTCGCGGACGACGACCTTGCGGTACGTGCCCCGGGTGGCGTCGGCGAGCTGCACGACGTCGTCACCGGGGAGGGGGTCGGTATCGCCGAACACGGCGAGGTCGAGGGGGTGGGCCGGTCCGGCGGGGTCGAGGGGGTGGCCGGGGCCGGTGGGGCCCAGGGGGCGACCGGGTTCCGTGGCGTCGCCGGGTCGGCTGGGCCGGGCGGGATCGGTCGGCCGGGCGGGACCAGTCGGCCGGTCGGGCCGAGCGAGAGCGTCGGGGCGGCCGGTTCCGAAGGCGCCGGCGGTCTCGGGGGCGCCGGTGGACCGGTCCGACCCGGTGCCGGGTGAGGGTCGCCGGCCGGTCGCCGCGCCGGGCGGCGGCCGCTCGGCACCGCCCAGCGTGAGCCGGGTCAGGGCGCGGGTGCCGGTGTAGCGGGCGGTGCCGTCGCCGGTGAGGAGGGCGGCGAGTGCCTCGGCCTGTTCGAGGGCGGGCGCGGCCAGCCCGTACACGCGTCCGGCGTGCTGGGCGCAGTCGCCCACGGCGTGGATGTGCGGGTCGGAGGTGCGCAGCTCGTCGTCGACGAGGACGCCCTCGCCGGTCTCCAGCCCCGCGTCCCGCGCGAGGCCGATGCGCGGCCGGACCCCGCAGGCCAGGACGACGAGGTCGACGCCGAGGGCGTACCCGTCGGCCAGTGTCACCGACCGCACCGTCCCGTCGACGCTGCGCACGTTCCGTACCCGGCACTCGGTGTGCACCTCGACGCCGAGCGCCTCCAGGTGCCGCCGGACCAGCGCGGAGGCGGCCGGGTCGAGCTGGCGTTCCATGAGCCGCTCGGCCTGCTGGGCGAGGACGACCTGCGCGCCGCGCACGGCCAGCGCGCGGGCCGCGGACACCCCGAGGAGCCCGCCCCCGACCACGACCACCCGCGCCCCGGGCCGTACCGCCGCCGACAGTTCCAGGCAGTCGTCCATCGTCCGGAACGCGTGCACGCCGCCCGGCAGCTCCCGGTCCGGCGCGAACAGACCGCGCAGGGGCGGCAGGACGACGTTGGAGCCGGTGGCGAGGACCAGCGTGTCGTAGGCGATCGCCGAGCCGTCGGCGCGGGCCACGGTGCGTGCGGCCCGGTCGATGCCGGTGACCCGGCCCCGCGTCAGCCCGTCCGGCGCGGGCAGCGCGATCACCTCGGGGCGGTACCGCCCGGCCAGCACCTCGGCGAGCAGCACCCTGTTGTACGGGCGGTGCTCCTCGTCGCCGAGCAGCAGCGCGGGCGTGCCCAGCTCGCCGAGGCGCCGGGCGAGCGTGACGCCCGCGAGTCCGGCGCCGATCACCACCACGCGCTTCTTCGAGGTCATGGCACCGAGCCTGCGGTGCGGGTGTTACCCGGTGGCATCCCGGCTGTTTCCCACGGGGAACGCTGCCCTCAGCGGGGGCGGGGGGTGGGTGTGAGGGACGGCTGGGGACGGACGGCGAACCTCAGAAGTCCCTCATCCGGTTGGACGGCACATCCAACTCCTCCATAAGGTCGCGACCATGCCCGACATATCGCTGACCACCGTCGTCCTGCTCTGCCTCGCCGCGCTCGCGGCCGGCTGGATCGACGCCGTGGTCGGCGGGGGCGGCCTGCTGCTCCTGCCCGCGCTGCTGCTCGGCCTGCCCGCCGGCACCCCGGCCGCGCACGCGCTGGGCACCAACAAGGCGGTCGCCATCGTCGGCACCACGGGCGCGGCGGTGACGTACGCCCGCAAGGCGCCGGTGGACGTCCGCACCGCCGTACGCATCGGCCTCGCGGCGCTCGCGGGGTCGTCGGCGGGGGCGTTCTTCGCGGCGGGGATGAGCACCGAGGTGCTCAAGCCGGTGATCATGGTGGTGCTGCTCGCGGTCGCCGCCTTCGTGATCCTGCGCCCCGCCTTCGGCACCGCCCCGGCGTCCGGTCCGGCCACCCGCCGCCAGATCCTCGCCGCGATCGGCCTCGGCGGCCTCGGCATCGGCTTCTACGACGGCCTGATCGGCCCCGGCACCGGCACCTTCCTGGTACTGGCGCTCACCGCCCTGCTCCACCTCGACCTCGTGACCGCTTCGGCGACCGCCAAGATCGTCAACTGCTGCACCAACGCGGGCGCCCTCGCGATGTTCGCCTGGCAGGGCGCGGTCCTGTGGCAGCTGGCGGCCCTGATGGCCGTCTTCAACCTCGCGGGCGGCACCCTCGGCGCCCACACGGCCCTGAAGAAGGGCAGCGGCTTCGTCCGGGTCGTACTGCTGGTGGTGGTCTTCTCCCTGGTGGCCGACCTGGCGTACGAGCAGTGGGTGGCCTAGGCGGCCGCGCCGCCGCCCCGTCGCAGGTCGAGCAGTTCGATCATCCCCGTGGTGTCCTCCTCCCCGTGCCCCTGCGCGAGCCACCGGTCCATCAGGGCCGCGTAGGGCGCCAGCAGCTCGGTGCTCACCTCCTGCTCCGCCGCCGTGCGCAGCAGGGTCGCGTTGCCCGCGGCCTGCATCGCGAGGTTGGAGACGACACCGTGGGTGTAGTCGCCGCGCTCCAGTTGCTCGGCGGCCAGGTGGACACCGGGGGCCATCGCGGTCAGCCACGACACCAGCAGCGGCGCGAAGTCCTTCGGGGCGATGTCCTCCCGCCGGATCAGCGCGAAGGCGTGCGCGACGCCCGCGAACATGCCGCTCATCGCGCTCAGCAGCGCCACGTCGTGCAGGGCGGCGAACCCCGCGTCGGCACCGACGTAGTGCGTGCCGGCCGGGACGGCGAGGGTCTCGCGGTGCTCCTCGAAGAGACCGGCGGAGCCGCTGTAGAAGACGTACCCGCCCGACCCGGGCGCCCCGATCATCGGCGGTACGGCCATGATCCCGCCGTCCAGGAACCGGGCCCCGCGCTCCTCGGCCCACGCGGCGCGGGCGCGGCCCCCGGCGGGCGTGCCGGTGGTGAGGTTCACCAGGTCCCGGCCGGTCAGGTCCGCGCCCTCCAGAACCGCGCCGACCGAGGCGTCGTCGAGCAGGCAGGCGACCACCAGGCGGCGCGCGGCCACCGCCTCGGCCGCGCTCGCGGCGACCACCGCCCCCTCGGCGGCGAGGGCCTCGGCGCGGGCGGGGGTGCGGTTCCAGACGGTCACGGGATGCCCGGCGGCGAGCCAGGCGCGGACCAGCGCGGTGCCCATGGCGCCGGTGCCGAGGACGGTGAGCGGGGTACGGTCAGCGGTCGGCGGAATACGGGAAGCGGATGCCTTGTCAGTCATGGGGATCAGGCTCCCCGGAGGCCGCGGACCGCTCAAGTACGCACTTTCGAGTGGGCGGTTACCTCCGCGGAAGCGTCCGGGCAGTGGGCGGGGACGGGGTGAGGGCATGGGCACGGCACGGCGGCCGGGGGCGCACGTCTGCGGGGTCGACGCGGCGATGGACATGATCGGCGGCAAGTGGAAGGTACTGATCCTGTGGGCCCTCGGCGAGGGCACCCACCGCTTCGGCGCACTCCGCCGTGAGCTGCCGGGCGTCACCGAGAAGGTGCTCACCGCGCAGCTGCGGGAGCTGGAGGCCGACGGGATCGTGCACCGCGAGGAGTACCGCGAGGTGCCGCCGCGCGTCGAGTACGCGCTGACCGCGCGGGGCGTCGCCCTCAACGAGGCGCTGGTCCCGCTCGGCGCCTGGGGCCGGGCGCACGTCCTGGGCGGGTCAGCGGCTGCCGGTGAGGTGCGCGAAGACCACCACGTTCCCCTCGTAGCCGGTGGTGCGGGAGTACGGGCCGCCGCAGGTGATGACGCGTAGTTCGGGGCGGGCCGCCGCGCCGTAGACCTTCGCGTCGGGGAAGTCCCTGGCGGCGTACACCCGCACCGCGTCCACCGTGAACACCGCGACGCCCCCGTCCCGCCGGTCGACCTCGATCACCGCGCCCTTCTTCAGAGCGCCCAGGCGGTAGAAGACGGCGGGGCCGTCCGCGTTGTCGACGTGCCCGGCGAGGATCGCGGTGCCGCGTTCGCCGGGGGTGGTGCCGGCCTCGTACCAGCCGGCGAGGTTCTTCTGCTCGGCGGGCGGCACGTCCAGGCTGCCGGACGGGGTCAGGCCGAGGCCCATGAGCGGGGCGTCCACGCCGATGGCCGGGACCCGGACGCGGTCCGGCGGGGAGGGCGGCAGCGCGGGCGCGGCGGCGCCCGGCGCGGTCCGCGCGGAGCGGGCCTCGGCTGCCGACGGCTGCGGCGGGGCGTCACCGCGGGCGCCGCCCGCGAGCAGCCACGCCCCGGAGCAGAGCGCGGCCGCGGTCACGGCGGCTATCGCGGTGTTGCCGACCCTGCGGCGCATGGCGACCCTCTCCCTCGGGCTCCCTCGGATCACCCGCGTGGTGCTCCTGCTGGCCCCCTGCCCCCTCCGGGCCGCGAGGGGCGTCGGACCCGGAGGGGGCGGGAGGTGCGGTACCGGCGGACGGGCGGCGGAGGGCGCCCGTCAGATCCCGTCGCCTCTCGCCCGGCGATGCAGGAGCCAGGTACCGCCCGCGGCGGCGACGGCGAGAGCCGCCACGCCGGCCGCGGTCTGCACGGGGTCGGGGCCCAGAGCGCCGCCGACCCCCGTCTTCACGCTTCCCCTCGGGTACACCTGCGCGGCCGACGTCAGCGTGACCACCAGGTCGCCCGTCACCCGCCGCTCGCCGTCCCCGCAGGTCGCGACGATCTCGTACGTCCCCGGCTGCGCGCTCGGCGGCACCTCGAAGTGCCCGGTCGCCCCGCTGGCCCCGTCCTCCACGTCCGGGGCCAGCGGGAACGTACCCGCCCCGACCGCGCTGGCGTCGCCCGACGCCGGGCCGCCCTCCCCGCAGGCCGCCGTGCTCACCACGGCCCGGTCGCCCGGCACGACCGAGGCCGGGTACACCTCCAGACCACCGGTCGCCGCGGCGTCCCCGGCGTACACGGACGCCGGCGCGGCGAGGCCGACGGCCGCGACGGCGAGCGCGGTCCCGGTCAGCAGGCGGGCGGTAGGTCGCATCGGTGCTCCTCTTGAGCTTCGGCTTGAGATCGGTGAGCTGCGGCTGGCTCGGTGGGCTTCGTCGGTCCCCGGGCGTCGTTGTGAGCGTCGGCGATAAGGCCCCGGCGCGCGCGCGGCGCGGGTGTGAACGGGTGACGGGCACCGCCGAACGGGGCCCAGACCGCTCCGCTTGACCTCAACCGGCCTTGAGGGACCAGGCTCTCCCGCATGACGACAACGACAACGACCGCTCCGCTCCACGTCACCCTGCTCGTCGGCAGCAACCGCCACGGTCGCTTCGGCCCGGTCGTCGCCGACTGGCTCCTCCGCCACCTGCACGCCCACGACGACCTCGTCCCCGAGGTCGTGGACGTCGCCGACACCGACCTCCCCACGACCTTCGCCCGGACCCCGGAGGCGACCACCGCGCTGGCCGGGGTCACCCCGAAACTGGCCGGCGCGGACGCGTTCGTCGTCGTCACCCCCGAGTACGACCACTCCTTCCCGGCGGGCCTGAAGAACGTCATCGGCTGGCACTGCACCGAGTGGCGCGCCAAGCCCGTCGGCCTCGTCTCCTACGGCGGCCTGGCCGGCGGACTGCGCGCCGCGGAGCACCTGCGCCAGGTCTTCGCCGAGCTGCACGCCGTCACGCTCCGCGACACCGTCTCCTTCCACAACGCGGGCGCGTCCTTCGACGACGAGGGCGGCCTGCGCGATGCGTCGGGCCCCGACGCGGCGGCCAAGACGATGCTCGACCAACTGGCGTGGTGGGGCCACGCCCTGCGCGAGGCGAAGGAACGGCGCCCGCGTCGTCGTCACCGGCCGTTCGCAGCGCACCCTCGACGCCGCGCGGGAACGGCTCGGCGCGGACGCCGTGACCGTGCGGGGCGACGTGGCCTCCCTGGCCGACCTCGACGTCCTGGCCGACCGGGTGAAGACCGGACTCGGCTCGGTCGACGCCCTGTTCGTCAACGCCGGCATCGCGGCCCTGACGCCCTTCGGGTCGACGTCCGAGGAGGCGTACGACGAGCTGTTCGCGATCAACGTCAAGGGCGCCTTCTTCACCGTGCAGAAGCTCGCCCCGCTGCTGAACACGGGCGCCGGGGTGGTCTTCACCACCTCCGTCTCCAGCGTCCTCGGCGTGCCCGGCACCAGCGTCTACTCGGCCGGGAAGGCGGCACTGCGCTCGCCGGCCCGCAGCCTCTCCCGTGAGCTGCTCCCGCGCGGCGTCCGGGTCAACGCGGTCAGCCCCGGACCCGTCGACACGGGGGCGCTGGAGGCGACGATGAGCGCCGAGGACGCCGAGTGGTTCAAGGCGGCGCGTCGAGGGCGGGAGCCGGCCGGCGGGGTGACCCCCGCCGCCCCCGGCGCCTACTCCACGGCCTCCACCCGCACCGCGCACACCTTGAACTCCGGCATCCGCGAGGTCGGGTCGAGCGCCGGGTTGGTGAGGGTGTTGGCGCGCCCCTCGCCCGGCCAGTGGAACGGCATGAACACCGTGTCGGGACGGATGCCGGTGGTGATGCGGGCCGGGGCCACCGCCCGTCCCCGGCGCGACACGACCGCCACCGGGTCCCCCTCGGCCGCCCCCAGCCGTGCCGCCAGCCGGGGGTGCATCTCCACGAACGGGCCGGGCGCGGCGGCGTTCAGCTCGTCGACGCGGCGGGTCTGCGCACCGGACTGGTACTGCGCCACCACCCGCCCCGTGGTCAGCAGCACCGGGTAGGCGGCGTCCGGCTCCTCCGCGCTCGGCCGGTGCGTGACCGGTACGAACCTCGCCCGCCCGTCCTCGGTGGCGAACCGGTCGAGGAAGAGGCGCGGGGTGCCGGGGTGGTCCCCCGCCGCGCCGTCCGGGGGCGCCGGGCAGGGCCAGAAGACCCCGCCCTCCTTCGCCAGCCGCCGGTAGTCGATCCCGGAGTAGTCCGCCGGGCCGCCCGCGCTCGCCCGGCGCAACTCCTCGAAGACCTCCTCGGGTTCGGTCGGGAAGCCCTTCTCCACGCCGAGCCGCGCGGCCAGTTCGTGCAGCACCTCCAGGTCGCTGCGCACCCCGTCCGGCGGGGTGATCGCCCGGCGCCTCAGCAGCACCCGTCCCTCCAGGCTGGTCGTGGTCCCCGTCTCCTCCGCCCACTGCGTCACCGGCAGCACGACGTCCGCGAGCGCCGCCGTCTCCGAGAGCACCACGTCGCACACGGCGAGGAAGTCCAGCGACCGCAGCCGCTCCTCGACGTGCGCGGCGCGGGGTGCGGACACGACGGGGTTGGAGCCCATCAGCAGCAGCGCCCTGATGTCCGTACCGAGGGCGTCCAGCAACTCGTAGGCGCTGCGCCCCGGCCCCGGCAGCGAGTCGGGGTCCACGCCCCACACCTCGGCGACATGCCGCCGCGCCGCCGGGTCGGTCAGCTTGCGGTAGCCCGGCAACTGGTCGGCCTTCTGCCCGTGTTCGCGCCCGCCCTGCCCGTTGCCCTGCCCGGTGAGGCAGCCGTACCCGGACAGCGGGCGCCCGGCCCGCCCGGTCGCCAGGCACAGGTTGATCCACGCGCCCACCGTGTCCGTGCCCTTGGCCTGCTGCTCGGGCCCGCGCGCGGTGAGCACCATCGCCGCCTCCGGCGCGCAGAACAGCCGTACGGCCTCCCGCAGTTCGGGTACGGACACCCCCGTGATCCGTTCCACGTACTCAGGCCAGTGGGCCATCGCCGCCGCCCGCGCGGCCTCCCACCCCGCCGTGCGCTCCTCGACGTACGCCTCGTCCACCCGCCCCTCGGCGACGACGAGGTGCAGCATGCCCAGCGCGAGCGCCAGGTCGGTGCCGGGCCGGGGCGCGAGGTGCAGGTCGGCCTGCTCGGCGGTCCGGGTGCGGCGCGGGTCGATGACGATGAGCGTGCCGCCGTTCTCGCGCAGCTCGGTGAAGTAGCGCAGGGACGGCGGCATGGTCTCGGCCGGGTTGGAGCCGACGAGGATCACGCACCCGGTCCTCGGGATGTCCTCCAGCGGGAACGGCAGCCCCCGGTCGAGCCCGAAGGCCCGGAGGCCCGCCGCGGCGGCCGACGACATGCAGAACCGCCCGTTGTAGTCGATCTGCGAGGTCCCGAGCACCACCCGGGCGAACTTCCCCAGCGTGTACGCCTTCTCGTTGGTCAGCCCGCCCCCGCCGAACACCCCGACCGCGTCCGCGCCGTACCCGGCCCGCGTGGCCGCCAGGTTCCCGGCGATCCGCCCCAGCGCCTCCTCCCACGAGGCCGGCACCAGCTCCCCGCCCGCGTCCCGCACCAACGGCGAGGTGAGCCGCACCCCGGCCGCGAGCACCGCCGGCGCGGTACGCCCCTTGCCGCACAGCGCCCCCCGGTTCACCGGGAAGTCCGTCCGCTCCCGCACCTCGACGCCCCCGTCACCGGTGGGCGCGAGATTCATGCCGCACTGCAAGGCGCAGTACGGGCAGTGCGTGGGGGTGACTGCGGTGGCGGCATTCTGCATACGACCCAGCGTGCGAGCCCGTTGTTACACGGCCGGACGGCCCTCTGTTACGCCCCGGGTACGGCGGCCTCCCGGCGGGCGCGGGGGCGCGGTGAGGGACGGGGTCAGCGCGCACCGGCCAGCGCCTCGGTGACCCCCTCCTCCCGCGGCCCCAGGAAGTGCGGGTCCGGCTCGAAGACCGCGTCCAGCGCCGCCTTGCCCGCCGCGAGGATCTCCCGGGCACCGCCGTAGTACCAGGTCGCGTCGTGCCGGTCGGCCACCCCGACGCCGTACGAGACGACCCCCGCCGCCTGGCACAGCGCGACCGCGCGCCGGACGTGGAAGCCCTGGCTGATCAGCACCGCCCGGTCGACGCCGAAGATCTTCTTCGCGCGGACGCAGGAGTCCCAGGTGTCGAAGCCCGCGTAGTCGCTGACGATCCGCCGGTCCGGGACGCCGTGCCGTACCAGGTAGGCCCGCATGGCGTCCGGCTCGTCGTACTCCTCGCGGCTGTTGTCCCCGGTCACGAGCACGACCTCGATCCGCCCGGCCCGGTACAGCTCGGCCGCCGCGTCCAGCCGGTGCGCGAGGTACGGCGACGGCTCCCCGCCCCACAGCCCGGCGCCGAAGACGACGGCGACCTCGGTGCGGGGCACGTCGGCCGTGGTGCGCAGCCGGTCGTCGGTGGCCAGCCGCAGCCAGGTCGCCGGTAGCAGCGCCAGCACGCACCCGGCCGCCACCGCACGGACCAGCCGCCGCCGCCCGGCACGGGTGCGCGGCAGACGCGGTCCACGCAGTCTCGGCCGGCGCATCGGATCCGTCCCCTCCCCGGTCGTCCCCTTCCTCCAGGGACGCCGGGACGTGTCGTCCGGTTCACCGACCGCTCACAGGCCACGCTCCGCATTCTGTGAAGCGCCGGTAAATCCCCGTGACGCCCGCGCAACGGGAAGGCAACGTCGCCGGGTCACGATCGAGGCATGACGGTGATGACAGTGACGCGCAGGACGAGCACGGCGGCCGGAGGCGCGGCGGGCGGACCGGGCGGGGCCCCGGCCCTGGTCGTCGTCGCCCACGGCAGCCGCGACCCGCGCGCGCTGAGCACCGTACGCGCCCTCCTCGACCGGGTCCGCGCCCTGCGCCCCGGCCTGCCGGTGCACCTCGGGCACATCGAGCTGAACGCCCCGCTGCTCCCCGACACGCTGGCCGCCCTCGGAGACTCCGAGGCCGTCCTCGTCCCACTCCTCCTCAGCCGCGGCTACCACGTCAAACGGGACATCCCCGACCTGGCCGCCGCCTTCCCGGCCCGCACCCGCGTCGCCGCCCCGCTGGGCCCGCACCCGTTGCTCGTCGACGCCCTCCGCGCCCGCCTCCTGGAGGCCGGCTGGCCGCCCCACGTGGGCCGGGACCACGCCGTCGTCCTCGCCGCGGCCGGCTCCCGCGACCCGGACTCCGCCACCGACACGGCCCGCACCGCCGCCCTCCTCGCCGCCCGCCTCGGCACCCCGGTCCTCCCGGCCTACGCCTCGGCGGCGACCCCGACGGTCCGCGAGGCGGTCCGCACCCTGACGGCCCGGGGCCACGGCAGGGTGGCCGTCGCCTCGTACTTCACCGCCCCCGGCCGCTTCGCCACCCAGTGCGCGGCCGAGACCCGATGGATCGCCTCGTCTCCCCTGGGCACCCACCCGGCGATGGCCCAGCTCCTCCTCCACCGCTACGACGAGGCGCCGGCGGGTACGGCCGGACTGCCGGGCGCCATATCGCTGGCGTCCGTCTGAGCGACCCCGGGCGAGGCAGCTCCGACCTATGGCGTCAGTCGTCCAGCTCGATGCGGAAGTCCACGATGGTCGTGTCACCGCGTCGCACGATCGGGTGAGCGACCTCGGCGATCCGCCCGGTGTCGGCGATGTGCCGACGGGTGTACCGCAGGACGGGCACGCCACCGCCGATCCGTAGAGTCGTCGCCTCCGCCTCGGTCGGCATGCCCACCGTGAACGACTCCGTGACCGTGGTGACCCTGATGCCGAGGCTGCCCAGCTGAGCGCGGGTGCCGCCCGGCCAGGGCTCGTTGGTGGAGTCGGCGACCGGCGTGCCCGCGACGTCGGACCAACGGACGTAGTTGGTGGACATCTGGGTGGGCTGGTCTTTGTCATGGAAGACGAAATGCCGGGCGAGGAGCCGCTCGCCGACCTCGCACTCGAAGAGCGCGGCCAGTTCGGGATCGGCCTTCACCCGCTCGAACCGCTTGTCGAGGCGGTACTCGGACCAGCCGATGCCCTGGTCGCGGGCGTACGGGGTGGTCTTCGCGCCGGGGGTGGACCGGTAGCGGTCGGCGGCCATGCGGTGGATCGGCGGCCGGGGCCGGACGCGGGTGCCCGCGCGGGCCCGGGTCTCGATCAGACCTTCGGTGCCGAGGAGCCGCAGCGCGCTGCGAATGGTGGTCTCGGACACGCCGTACGAAGCGCAGAGGGCGGGCAGAGTCGGCAGTTGGTCGCCAGGGGCGAGCCGACCGGAGGCGATGCGCTGCCGCAGCTCAGCGGCGATGCGCAGGTACTCGGGCTGTGCCACTGCCGTACCACCGTTCCAAGTGATCGCGTCAATCTGAGTACACATACTCTCCCCTCCCTCTCGACCAGCGCCAACTCTCGCAACAATCTGAGTACAGATAAGCACTATCCGTATTCAGATAGCCACGGTCTGCGGGGTACACCCATGCCCGAATCGGGTCACACATGGCAGAAGTAATTCAAGGGCGAGCTCATCCAGGCTCCCCATGTCCGCCTCTGGACCCGGGGCCGTGTCGAGCATCCCGACGCCCCGCTCGTCGCGGACGAACTCTTCGCCGCCGTCCTCGGCTCCGGCGCTCCCGTCATCGGGATGACCCTCTCCACCGCGGGCGCCCGCATCCGCATCACCGCGAGGGGCTCCGACCCGCTGCCACTCATCAACAGCCACGGTCCCGGTTGGTCGATCCTCACCGCCCTGTGCCACAGGGCCGGGTTGACCACGGACGAGACCGGGCTGTGGGGCCAGTCGGGCGGCAGGTCATGACACCCGACCTGCCGCCCGCCACCGCCCTGTCATGGGCGCAGTACGCGGGATGGGCCTGCTGTCTTTGCCGCGCCTCTCTCGCGAGAACGGGCGGGGTGTCCATCGGTCGAGCCCAAGGCCGCTCAGGTGCCCACGACTTGAGCGTCGAGGTGTACGCCTGCCCGCCTCAGTCGGGCTGCGAGCCGCGACGCCTCACCCAGACTCCCGCCCGCGACCAGCGGACGGGCCGCATGCCTCTGCCCGGAGGCGCCGTCCACCACAGGAGGACATCGTGACCCTCACGTCAGACCTCACCACAGCCACCCGCACCCGGGACCCGCAAGAACCTCCTCAACGCGGCCGCCCCACACGTCACCGAGCTGACCGTCAACGTCTTCGACTCCGGCATGACCCTCTGGGACCGCGAGATCGCTCTGCTCCTGCGCGACCACACGATGGTCCGCGACATGGCCGAACGGATCCTCGCCAACGCACCGGCACCGGCACGGCCCCCGCAGTACTCGGCGTACGCCAACGCCCCCGCCTGTCACACCTTCCGCTTACTGTTCATGGCATGGAAGGCACAGGCATCGCACCCCCGTACGACCCGACGTCGGTCGCCCGTTTCGCGCCCGAACCGGACAAACGCCCCGGTCGTACCGCCTTCCAGCGCGACCGGGCCCGGATCCTGCACTCCGGGGCGTTGCGGCGGCTCGCCGGCAAGACGCAGGTCGTGACGCCGGGGGAGGGGAGTCCGGTGTGGGACGCCAGTCCCCGTACCCGGCTCACGCACTCGCTGGAGTGCGCCCAGGTGGGCCGCGAGCTGGGTGCCGCCCTCGGGTGCGATCCCGATCTCGTCGAGGCCGCCTGCCTCGCCCACGACCTCGGTCACCCGCCCTTCGGGCACAACGGCGAGCAGGCGCTCAACGCCTTCGCCGAGGACTGCGGCGGCTTCGAGGGCAACGCCCAGTCGCTGAGGCTCCTCACCCGCATCGAGCCCAAGCGGTTCACCGAGGACGGCTCCGTCGGCCTCAACCTCACCCGCGCCACCCTCGACGCCGCCACCAAGTACCCCTGGCCCCGAGGCGCCCACCCCACCGACCCGGCGTCCGGGAAGTTCGGGGTGTACGACGACGACCGGCCCGTCTTCGAGTGGCTCCGCAAGGACGCCCCCGGCGCCCGCACCTGCTTCGAGGCCCAGGTCATGGACTGGGCCGACGACGTGGCGTACTCGGTGCACGACGTCGAGGACGGCCTGCACGCCGGCCACATCGACCCCAACTGCCTGCTCGCCGACCCCGAGCGCGAGGCCGTCTTCGAGGTCGCCGTCGGCCGCTACGTCCCGGGCGGCACCGACCACGCCGAACTCGCCGCCGCCCTCGACCGCCTCCTCGCCCAGGAGTGGTGGCCGCACGGCTACGACGGCTCGGCGGTCGCGCAGGCCCGGCTCAAGGACGCCACCAGCCAGCTCATCGGCCGCTTCTGCCTCGCCGCCGAGGGCGCCACCCGCGCCGCGTGGGGGTACCACCCAGGCCGTGCAGGCACTGGGGGAGGCGGCCGCCTCACCCGGTACGCGGCCGAGCTGGTCGTCCCGCGCGAGACCCGGATGGAGTGCGCCGTCCTCAAGGCCGTGGCCGTCCGCTATGTCATGCAGCGCACCGAGCAGGAGCGGCTCCGCGCCGACCAGCGGATCGTCGTCGCCGAACTGGCCGAGGCGCTCACCGCCCGCGTCCCCGACGGCCTCGACCCGCAGTTCCGCTCCCTGTTCGACGGGGCCCCCGACGACCGCGCCCGCAAACGGGTGATCGTCGACCAGATCGCGTCCCTCACCGACGCCTCCGCCCGCTCGCTTCACGCCCGCCTGACCGGGCATCCGTGAGACGGGGCCACCCCTGAGACTGGCCTGATCGGGTCACTCCCCCTTCCCCGCACCACGCCGCGTGCGGGACGCTCGCATATGGCGGCACCCTGACGAGGAGGCAACAAGTGGTCGACGCGGATCAGACATTCGTCATCGTCGGAGGAGGCCTGGCCGGCGCGAAGGCGGCCGAGACACTCCGCACGGAGGGGTTCACCGGCCGGGTGATCCTCGTCAGCGACGAGCGCGACCACCCGTACGAGCGTCCACCGCTGTCCAAGGGCTACCTCCTCGGCAAGGAGGAGCGCGACAGCGTCTTCGTCCACGAGCCCGCCTGGTACGCCCAGCACGACGTCGAGCTGCACCTCGGCCAGACCGTCGTCGCGATCGACCGCGCCGCGAAGACCGTCCACTACGGCGACGACGGCACCCATGTGCGGTACGACAAGCTGCTCATCGCGACGGGTTCCGAGCCCCGCCGCCTCGACGTCCCCGGCACCGGCCTCGCCGGCGTCCACCACCTGCGCCGCCTCGCCCACGCCGAGCGCCTCAAGGGCGTCCTCGCCACCCTCGGCCGGGACAACGGCCACCTCCTGATCGCCGGCGCCGGCTGGATCGGCCTGGAGGTCGCGGCGGCGGCCCGTGAGTACGGCGCCGAGGTCACCGTCGTCGAGCCCGGCCCGACCCCGCTGCACGGCGTCCTCGGTCCCGAGCTGGGCGCGGTCTTCGCCGAGCTGCACGAGTCGCGCGGCGTCCGCTTCCGGTTCGGCGTCTCGCTGACCGAGATCATCGGCCAGGACGGCATGGTGCTGGCCGCCCGCACCGACGACGGCGAGGAGCACCCGGCGCACGACGTGCTCGCCGCGATCGGCGCCGCCCCCCGCACCGCCCTCGCCCAGGCGGCGGGCCTGGAGATCGCCGGCCGGGCCGAGGGCGGCGGCATCGTCGTCGACGACCACCTGCGCACCTCCGACCCCGACATCTACGCCGCCGGCGACGTCGCCTCCTTCCACCACGCCCTCTTCGACACCCGCCTGCGCGTGGAGCACTGGGCCAACGCCCTGAACGGCGGCCCGGCCGCGGCCCGCTCGATGCTCGGCAAGGGCCTCGCCCACGACCGCGTGCCCTACTTCTTCACCGACCAGTACGACCTCGGCATGGAGTACTCCGGCTGGGCGCCGCCGGGCACGTACGACCAGGTGGTGATCCGCGGGGACGCGGCGAAGCGGGAGTTCATCGCGTTCTGGGTGAAGGAGGGCCGGGTGCTGGCCGGGATGAACGTCAACGTGTGGGACGTCACGGAGACCGTCCAGCAGCTCGTCCGCTCCCAGGCCCGGGTGGACGCGGACGCCCTGGCCGACCCGCACGTCCCGCTGGAGAGCCTCGTCCCGTAGCCGCCGGGACCGGGGATGTCCGAGCCGCCCCGTAGAATCTCCACGTGGCAGGACGGATCAACGACGAGGACGTGAAGGCGGTACGGGACGCGGTCCCGATCGACGCCGTCGTCTCGGAGTACCTCCAGCTGCGAGGCGCGGGCGGCGGCAACCTCAAGGGACTGTGCCCCTTCCACGACGAGAAGTCACCGTCCTTCCAGGTCAGCCCGAGCAAGGGGTTCTTCCACTGCTTCGGCTGCCAGGAGGGCGGCGACACCATCACGTTCGTGATGAAGATCGACCACCTCACCTTCTCGGAGGCGGTCGAGCGCCTGGCCGGCCAGGCCGGCATCACCCTGCGCTACGAGGAGGGCGGGTACAACCCCTCCCACCAGCGCGGCGAGCGCATCCGCCTGGTCGAGGCCCACAAGATCGCCGCCGACTGGTACGCGGAGCAGCTCGCCACCAGCCCCGAGGCCGACACCGGCCGCGCCTTCCTCGCCGACCGCGGCTTCGACCAGGCCGCCGCCCAGCACTTCTCCGTCGGCTACAGCCCCCAGGGCTGGGACCACCTCACCCGCTTCCTGCGCGGCAAGGGCTTCACCGACAAGGAACTGCTGCTGTCCGGCCTCGCCCAGGAGGGCCGGCGCGGCCCCATCGACCGCTTCCGCGGCCGGCTGATGTGGCCCATCCGCGACATCGGCGGCGACGTCGTCGGCTTCGGCGCCCGCAAGCTCCACGAGGCCGACAACGGGCCGAAGTACCTGAACACCCCCGACACCGCGATCTACCGGAAGTCCCAGGTCCTCTACGGCATCGACCTCGCCAAGAAGGACATCGCGAAGGCGTCCCGCGCGGTCGTCGTCGAGGGCTACACCGACGTCATGGCCTGCCACCTGGCCGGCGTCACCACCGCCATCGCCACCTGCGGCACCGCCTTCGGCGGCGACCACATCAAGATCCTGCGCCGGCTCCTCATGGACAACGGCTCGGCCCGCGTGATCTTCACCTTCGACGGCGACGCGGCCGGGCAGAAGGCGGCCCTGCGCGCCTTCGAGGACGACCAGAAGTTCGCCGCCGAGACGTACATCGCCGTCGCCCCCGACGGCATGGACCCCTGCGACCTGCGCCTGGCCAAGGGCGACGACGCGGTCGCCGACCTGGTCCAGCCGCGCACCCCGCTCTTCGAGTTCGCCCTGCGCCAGATCGTCGCCCGCTACGACCTGGACACCCCGGCCGGCCGCGCCGCCGCCCTGGACGAGGCCGCCCCGGTCGTCGCCCGCATCAAGAACAGCGGCGCCCAGCACGAGGTCGCCGTCCAGCTCGCCGGGATGCTCGGCATCCTCGACACCCAGTTCGTCGTCAAGCGCGTCGCCCAGCTCGCCCGCTGGGCCCGCGACCGCGGCGGCAAGGGCCCCGCGGCCCCCGACCGCCCTCAGCACGGAGCCCCGGCCCCCCAGCCGTACGCCGCCACCCCCGCCGGCCCGGCCCTCAACCTCCGCAACCCGGTCTTCGCCACCGAACGCGAACTCCTCAAGCTCGCGCTCCAGCGCCCCGACCTGGTCTCCCCGGCCTTCGACGCCTACGGCATCGACGAGTTCACCGCCCCGCCCTACGCCGCCGTCCGCCAGGCCATCCTGGAAGCGGGCGGCGCCGAGTTCGGCGCCCAGGACCCCCACGACTACCTGGTCCGCGTCCGCGAGGCCGCCCCCGACGACACCGTCCGCGCCACCGTCACCGAACTCGCCGTCGAGGCGATCATGCGCCGCTCGGTCGACGAGCTGTACGCGGGCGAGGTCCTGGTCCGCGTCCGCCGCCGCGCCGTCGAACGCCGCGTCCGCGACGTCAACGGCAAACTGGCCCGCCTCTCCGGTCACGGCGACCCCGCCGAACTCGCCGCCGTCCAGAACGAACTCTGGACCCTCCAGCAGTACGACCAGACCCTCCGCGAACACGGCGCGACCGCGCTCTAGGACCGCCGCCGGTCAGCGCGCGGTCACGACCCGACCGCAAAAAGTCACCGCACGACCCTCGTGGCGGTGATGTGTCGTACCCCACACTGGGGGTGGTGCCTGAGTCCTCGGAGCGGCCGGCCCCCCGTCGGCCGCGTCCATCCTGGAGGTCGCCCCCGTGCAGACCCAGACCCTCACCCAGAGCCACAGCCCCGCCGGCGGCGTGCAGCCGACCGCCGACAGCGGCCTGCTCCTCGCGCCGCCCCCGCCGCACCGCGCCGAGCCCGAGGCGGAGGAGCCCCCGCCCGGGACCGAGCCCGCCGAGCCCGCCGACGTACCCCCGGCGCCCGCGCCCGCGCCCACCCGTACCGAGTCCGGTGGGCCCTCCTCCGACCTGTTCCGGCAGTACCTGCGCGAGATCGGCCGTATCCCGCTGCTCACCGCCGCCGAGGAGGTCGATCTCGCCCGGCGCGTGGAGGCCGGGCTGTTCGCCGAGGAGAAGCTCCGGCTCACCCCCGACCTCGACAGCAGCCTCGCCCTCGACCTCGACCGGCTCGTCGTCCTGGGCCGTCTCGCCAAGCGCCGCCTCATCGAGGCCAACCTGCGGCTCGTCGTCTCGGTGGCCAAGCGGTACGTCGGACGCGGGCTGACCATGCTCGACCTGGTCCAGGAGGGGAACCTGGGGCTGATCCGGGCCGTCGAGAAATTCGACTACGCCCGGGGCTACAAGTTCTCCACCTACGCCACCTGGTGGATCCGCCAGGCCATGTCCCGCGCCCTGGCCGACCAGGCCCGCACCATACGCGTCCCCGTCCACGTCGTGGAGCTGATCAACCGCGTCGTCCGCGTCCAGCGCCGCATGCTCCAGGAACGCGGCTACGAACCCACCCCGCAGGAGGTCGCCGACCACCTCGACCTGGCCCCCGAGCGCGTCGGCGAGGTGCTGCGCCTGGCCCAGGAGCCCGTCTCCCTGCACGCCCCCGTCGGCGAGGAGGACGACGTCGCCCTCGGCGACCTCATCGAGGACGGCGACGCCGCGAGCCCCGTCGAGTCGGCCGCGTTCCTGCTGCTGCGCGAGCACCTGGAAGCGGTCCTCTCCACGCTCGGCGAACGCGAACGCAAGGTCGTCCAGCTCCGCTACGGCCTCGCCGACGGCCGCCCCCGCACCCTGGAGGAGATAGGCCGCATCTTCGGCGTCACCCGCGAACGCATCCGCCAGATCGAGTCCAAGACCCTCAACAAACTCCGCGACCACACCTTCGCCGACCAGCTGAGGGGCTACTTGGACTAGATCCCCCCGGAGCTGCGCCCACCCGTGCCGCTGGGGCGGCACGGGTGGGCGCAGCGGCACCGACGCCGGGCGGCCTCCTCAGTCCACCTCCGCCACCGCCTGCGCGAACTGCGCCTTGTAGAGGCGCGCGTACGCCCCGCCCGCGGCCAGCAGCTCCGTATGCGCCCCCTGCTCCACGATCGACCCGTTCTCCATCACCAGGATCGTGTCCGCGTCCCGGATCGTCGACAGCCGGTGCGCGATCACGAACGACGTCCGCCCGTGCGCGAGCTTCGCCATCGCCTTCTGGATCAGCACCTCCGTCCGCGTGTCCACGGACGACGTCGCCTCGTCCAGCACCAGGATCACCGGATCCGACAGGAACGCACGGGCGATCGTGATCAGCTGCTTCTCGCCCGCGCTGACCCCCGTCCCCTCGTCGTCGATCACCGTGTCGTACCCGTCGGGCAGCGTCCGTACGAACCGGTCCGCGTGCGCGGCCCGAGCCGCCTCCTCGATCTCCCCGCGCGTGACCTCCCGCGAGGCCCCGTACGCGATGTTCTCCGCGATGGTGCCGCCGAACAGCCACGTGTCCTGGAGCACCATCCCGATCCCGGCCCGCAGCTCGTCGCGGCCGATGGTCGCGATGTCCACCCCGTCCAGGGTGATCCGCCCGCCGGACACCTCGTAGAACCGCATCAGCAGGTTGACCAGCGTCGTCTTGCCCGCCCCCGTCGGCCCGACGATGGCGACCGTGTGCCCCGGCTCCACGGTGAGCGACAGGTCCTCGATCAGCGGCTTGTCCGGCTCGTAGCGGAAGGAGACGTGCTCCAGTTCCACCCGCCCCCGCCCCGCCTCGGGCCGCACCCCGGGCAGCGGGTCCGCCGACTGCTCCTCGGCGTCCAGCAGTTCGAAGACCCGCTCCGCCGACGCGACGCCCGACTGCACGAGGTTCGCCATCGACGCCACCTGCGTCAGCGGCATCGAGAACTGCCGCGAGTACTGGATGAACGCCTGCACGTCACCGATGGACAGCGACCCGGAGGCCACCCGCAGTCCGCCCACCACCGCGACCAGCACGTAGTTCAGGTTGGACACGAACATCATCAGCGGCTGCATGATCCCGCTGTTGAACTGCGCCTTGAACCCCGCCTCGTACAGCGCGTCGTTCTGCTCGGCGAACTGCCGCGCCGACTCCTCCTGGCGCCCGAAGACCTTCACCAGCGCGTGCCCCGTGTACATCTCCTCGATGTGCGCGTTCAGCTTCCCCGTCGTGCGCCACTGCTGCACGAAATGCGGCTGCGACCGCTTGCCGACCCGCGTGGCCACCACGAACGACAGCGGCACCGTCACCAGCGCCACCAGCGCCAGGATCCAGGAGACCCAGAACATCACCGCGAGCACGCCGATGATGGTGAGCAGCGAGTTGATCAGCTGCCCCATCGACTGCTGGAGCGTCTGCCCGATGTTGTCGATGTCGTTGGTCGCCCGCGACAGCACCTCACCGCGCTGACGCTTGTCGAAGTACGACAGCGGCAGCCGCGACAGCTTCGTCTGCACGTCCTCGCGCAGCCGGAACATCGTCCGGTTCACCGCGCGGTTCACCAGCCGTGTCGCCACCGCCATCAGCAGTCCGGCCACCGCGAAGGCCCCCACCGCCAGCAGCAGTACGTGCCCCACGGCGGTGAAGTCGATGCCCTTGCCGGGCGTGAAGTCCGTACTGCGCAGCACGTCGGCCATCGCGCCCTCGCCGCGCGCCCGCAGACCGTCCAGGACCTGTTCCTTGGTCTGCCCGGCCGGCAGGTCCCGCCCGACGATGCCGGCGAAGACCAGGTCGGTCGCCCGGCCGAGGATCTTCGGCCCGATCACGTTGAGGCCGACGCTGACGACCACGCACGCCAGCAGCGCGACGACGGTCGCCCGCTCGTGCCGGAACTGGGCGACGAGCCGTTTGCCCGACCCCTTGAAGTCCATCGAACGCTGGTCGGGACCGCCCCCGGCCATCATGCGTCCCCCTGGCCCCGCCATCAGGCAGCCTCCGCTTCCGTGAGCTGGGAGAGCACGATCTCCCGGTAGGTCTCGTTGTCCGCCATCAGCTCGTGGTGCCGGCCCACGCCGACCACCCGCCCTTCGTCCAGCACGATGATCCGGTCCGCGTCCCGGATGGTCGCCACCCGCTGCGCCACGATCACCACGGTCGCCTCGGCCGTCTCCGCCGACAGCGCGGCCCGCAGCGCCGCGTCCGTGGCGTAGTCGAGGGCGGAGAAGGAGTCGTCGAACAGGTAGATCTCCGGGCGCTGCACCAGCGTCCGCGCGATCGCCAGCCGCTGCCGCTGCCCGCCGGACACGTTGGTGCCGCCCTGCGCGACCGGCGCGTCGAGCCCACCCTCCAGCGCGGTCACGAACTCCTTGGCCTGCGCCACCTCCAGCGCGTGCCACAGCTCCTCGTCCGTGGCGTCCGGATTGCCGTACCGCAGATTCGTCGCGACCGTGCCGGCGAAGAGGTACGGCTTCTGCGGCACCAGGCTCACCACCTTGGCCAGCGTCTTCGGGTCGACGGTGCGTACGTCCACCCCGTCGACCAGCACCTCGCCGTCGGTGGCGTCGAAGAGCCGGGGGACCAGCCCGAGCAGCGTCGACTTGCCGCTGCCCGTCGAGCCGATGACGGCGGTCGTCTCACCCGGCCTGGCCAGCAGGTCGATCTCCCGCAGTACGGGCTCCTCGGCGCCGGGGTAGCGGAAGCCGGCCCCGCGCAGCTCCAGCTGCCCGTGCCGGCGCAGCTCGGTGACCGGCGCGAGCGGCGGCACGACGCTGCTCTCGGTGCCCAGCACCTCCTGGATGCGCTCGGCGCACACCTCGGCGCGCGGCACCATCATGAACATGAAGGTGGCCATCATCACGGACATGACGATCTGCATCAGATAGGCGAGGAACGCGGTCAGGTCACCGATCTGCATCCCGCCGCTCTCGATCCGGTGGGCGCCGAACCACACCACCGCGATCGACGACAGGTTCACCACCGTCATGACCACCGGGAACATCAGCGCGAGCAGGTTGCCGGTGCCCAGGGCCACCTCGGTCAGCTCGGTGTTGGCCTTCCGGAACCGCTCCTGTTCGTACTCGTCCCGCACGAAGGCGCGGATGACGCGATTGCCGGTGATCTGCTCGCGCAGCACCCGGTTCACCGTGTCGAGACGTACCTGCATCTTCCGGAACAGTGGGCGCAGTCTGCGCACGATCAGCGTCACGCAGACCGCCAGCACCGGTACGACGCCGACCAGCACCCCGGACAGCGGCACGTCCAGGCCGAGGGCCGCGATGATGCCGCCGACGCACATGATCGGCGCCGACACCATCAGCGTGAACGACATCAGGGCCAGCATCTGGACCTGCTGCACGTCGTTGGTGGTACGGGTGATCAGCGAGGGCGCGCCGAAGCCGCCGACCTCGCGCGCCGAGAACGACTGCACCCGGTCGAAGACGCCGGCCCGCAGATCGCGGCCGAGCGCGGACGCCGTGCGCGCGCCGTAGTACACGGCACCGACGTTGCACACCACCTGGGCCACGGAGATGCCGATCATCAGGGCGCCGTAGCTCAGGATGTATCCGGAGTCGCCCTCCACGACCCCCTCGTCGATGATGTCCGCGTTGAGGGTGGGCAGGTAGAGGGAGGCGCAGGTCTGGAGGAACTGCAGCGCCACCAGCAGGGCGATGGGTTTCTTGTAGGGCCGCAGATAGGCCCGCAGAAGGTTTATGAGCACGCTGGGTCTTTCGGAGTCGGCGACAGGGGCGGCAGGTTGGTTGCCCCTGGCCCCTATCGTCGAACACTCCACCGGTGTTACCTCAACCGATTAATTTATCGGCGAAGCCCGCGGCCCCCGGCGCACGCACGCCCCGTGCACGTGCACGTCATCCCCGCAGCGCCCCCGGGTGGGTCTGCTCCCGTACCGACACGAACTGCTGCCGCACCGCCTGCCCCACAGGCAACTCCTCACCCGGCTCCAGCACCTGCGCCACCGCCCCCTGCCACACCGGCGGCGTACGGGGATCCAGCGCCCCCTGCGACACGCCCAGCGCCCACGCCGCCTGCCGGGCCGCCCCGATCGCCGCGTAGTCCGCCGGCTGCGGCACGACGACCCGGGTCCCGAACAGCGCCGGCGCCGCCGCCTGCACCGCCGGCAGTTCGGCCGCCGCGCCCAGCAGGAACACCCGCCGTACGTCGACCCCCCGCCCGCGCAGCACGTCCAGCGCGTCGGCGAGCCCGCACAGCATGCCCTCGAACGCGGCCCGCGCCAGATGCTCCGGCTTCATCGACTCGCGCCGCAGCCCGGCCAGGGTGCCCGCGGTGTGCGGCAGGTTCGGCGTGCGCTCACCCTCCAGATAGGGCAGCAGCACCAGCCCGTGCGCGCCGGGCGTCGACTTCATCGCGAGGTCGGACAGGGTCTCCAGGTCGGGCACGCCGAGCAGTTCGGCGGCGCCGCGCAGGGTCCTCACGGCGTTCAGCGTCGTGACCACCGGCAGATGCATGCCCGTCGCGTCGGCGAGCGAGGTGATCATCCCGGACTGGTCGACGAGGGCCTCGGGATGCACAGCCATCACGGATCCGGACGCGCCCAGCGAGACGACCGCGTCGCCCAGCCCGATGCCGAGCCCGAAGGCGGCGGCCTGGGTCTCCCCGGTGCCGGCGGAGATCAGCAGCCCCTCCGGCGTCGTACCGGCCGCCTCGGCGGGGCCGATCACCTCCGGGAGCATCACCTGGTGCCCGAGGGCCAGCTCGACCAGATCGGGCCGGTAGCCGCCGGTCGCCGCCGACCAGTACCCGGTCCCGGACGCCCCGCCCCGGTCGGTGGTCCGCCGCACCGGCCGCCCCAGCAACTGCCACACCAGCCAGTCGTGCGCCTGGAGCAGTACGGCGGTCCGCGCGGCGGCCTCCGGTTCGGTCCGGGCCAGCCAGCGCAGCTTGGTCACGGGATGCGCGGCCTGCGGCACCGCCCCCACGGCCTGCGCCCACGCCTCACGCCCCCCGTAGGCGTCGATGAGGTCGGCGGCCGCGACCTGGGCCCGCTTGTCGCCGCCGACGATCGCCGGGCGGACGGTACCGCCCTGGGCGTCCAGCGGCACGACCGCGTTGGCCTGCGCCGAGACGCCGATGGCCTGGACGCCCTCGAGGAGCCCGCCGCCGGCGGCCTCCCCGAGGGACAGCAGCCAGGCCTGCGGATCGACGTCCGAAGGACGGCCTCCGCCCTCGGAGCCCTCCACCGGATGCGGTGCGTAGCCCTGCCGCAGCACGGCACCCGTGTCCGAATCGCAGACGACGATACGAGTGAAATCGGGCGAACTGTCCAACCCGGCGACTATCCCCATACCCGAAATTCTGCCGCACGGGGAGCACTGCCCGTACCCGCCGGGGGCACCGCTCAGGTGTTGCTGGTGCCCCAGTCGTCCGGACCGCTGCCGTTCGCGCCGCGTTCCCGCAGGGAGCGGACCCGCTGGGCCACGGAGTCCGGCATCCGGTCCCCGACCTTGTCACTCACCACGTGGTACGCCTTGTCGGCGAAGTGCCTGCCCTGCTGGGCCGCGGACTCGGCGGTGTTGCGCACGGCGGGGTTCTGCGCGACCTGCCGCGCGGACTTCCGCAACTGCTCGTAGCGCTCGCGCCCGGCCTTCGTGCCGAGCACGTAACCCACCACCAGTCCACCGACGAACGTGAGCCGGTAACGCATGACGACCACCCTTCCCTTCACTGGCTGCGAGGTGCCCAGGACTACCGATTGGCGGAGCACCCCCCTGCTTGCGCTAATGTATGTGTCGCAGCGAGCGCGCGCCCCCTGGCGGATACCCGGGTAGGCGCGTTCGATGCGACACGAGACCTTCCTCGGTAGCTCAATTGGCAGAGCAGCCGGCTGTTAACCGGCAGGTTACTGGTTCGAGTCCAGTCCGGGGAGCTCGGTCCTCCGTAGCTCAATTGGCAGAGCAGCCGGCTGTTAACCGGCAGGTTACTGGTTCGAGTCCAGTCGGGGGAGCACGATGAACGAGGGCCCGCGAGGGTCCTTTTTCATGTCCCCCGCACTTCCTCGCGACCCCCCGGGAACCGGGCGGCACGCTGCGGAGTCTTCACGGTCACGAAGGCAGCCGTGGAAGCCGACCATCCGAGGCAGGAGATCGTATGAGCGGCTATGCTGCGGCAGACGACGCGCACACCTGTACGCGACACGCCGCTATGGGGCGGTAGCTCAGCCGGTTAGAGCAGCGGACTCATAATCCGTCGGCCGTGGGTTCGAGTCCCACCCGCCCCACCAGTAACCTGCCCTGACCTGCGGAAACGTCTCCTCAGTGCCTCTGAGTCACCTACTCGGCCTCAACGGAGAGAATCCGCTGCTCACACGTACTGCTGAGGGTTACGCAGTGAAGCCGGAAGCAAGGTCCAGGGGACGCGCGGGGGACGCCAGGAAATGGAGCGGACCCGCAGGAAGCCGGCGGCCTGACCGTCGGCACCCTCACTGTCCACCCGGCCCAGCCTGCCGGGCACCGCTCTCCGGCCGTTCTTCGGCTTGAGATGTCGAACGTCAAGCAGGGGAGGTCATCAGAGGCTCGACCCTCCGCCTTGTCGGGTATCAGATTCTCCATCCCCTCGCTCGGGGCCGCCCATCATCGCTGATGCGCCGTAAGTCCCCCTGCTCGATGGGGTGCTCAGTCGTCGCCTGCGGCCACACGTGTGGACTGCCGGGTTGCTCGGGTCTCCAAGAGCTGCCGATCCGCGGTTGAATGCCGGTGTGGCACGGAAAGTGGTGGGATTCGGCGAGGACGATCTGAGGATGCTGGCCGGGGCTCGGTCCTTCGAGCGGGGGCTGGGGTATCTGGACGCGGTGAGTGGACTGGATGTGGGGGAGGGCTCAGTCACCGCCGTGGTGCACGGTACGGATGTCTACGAGGTGGAACTCACCCTCGGCGGGGGTGACGGGATCTCGGGATGGTGCGATTGCCCGTACGGGCAGGAGGGCAACTTCTGCAAGCACTGTGTGGCGGTCGGGTTGACCGTGTTGCGGCGGGCGAAGACGATTCCGCAGCAGCGGGCCGCGGCGCGGGCACGGTCTTCCGGCTTGGAAGCGTGGCTTTCGGGGCTGTCACGCGACCAACTCCTGGCGCTGGTGCGGGAGCAGGTCGCCGAGGACCGGGAACTGCGCCGACGCTTGGAGCTGCGGGCAGCCGCTGCTCGCACTGACCTCGGTACGGTCCGGGATCGGATCATCGCGCTGATCGATCCGCGGCCGTTCGCCCGGTACGGGTACATCGAGCACGCGGATGCCTCCGGGTACGGACGACAGGTCGCCGAGGCGGCGAGCGCCCTGCGCGCCCTGACCGCCGACGGGGAGGCCGCGCAGGCGGTCGCTCTGGCCGAGGAGGCACTCCGGGTGCTGGGAGAGACGTACGGGGAGATCGACGACTCGGAGGGCGTGGTCGGGGAGGCCGCCGCCGCAGTGGCGGAGGTCCATCTGGAGGCCTGCGGGGTCGCACGCCCCGATCCGGAGCGGCTGGCGGAGTGGCTGGTAGGACGTCTGTTCGCCGACGACAGCGATGGGACGGACCTGGATCCGCTCGACTATGCCGACGTGCTGGGGCCGAGCGGACTGGCCCGCATTCGGCAGCTGGCGGCTGAGGCACTCAGGCGCAGGCCGTCCGGCTGTGCGGAGCGGTACCTGATGGAGCGCCTGGTCAAGGCGGAGGGCGACGTCGACGCTCTGGTCGCCCTGTATGCGCAGGACCTCGATCCGTCCGGTGCCACCCATCTGCTCATCGCCGAGGAACTGGAAACGGCGGGCCGCGCGGAAGAGGCACTCGACTGGGCCGAGCGGGGACTGCGGGACTGTGCCGCCGAGACGCACATCGACAGCCGTCTGGTCGAGCATGTGTGCGCCCGGTACGCGAAGACGGGTCGGGTAGCGGACGCGTTCGCGGTGCGCCGGGACCGGTTCCGTGTCGAGCGGTCCCTCGCCGCCTACCGGCAGCTGCGCTCCGCGGCCTGGGCGGCAGGCTGCTGGGAGGTCGAGCGCGCGGCGGCGCTGGCCATCTTGAGGGAGGACGCCCGTCGTGAGCGCGGCGGCCGGTACGGCGGGCCCGTGCTGATCGACGTGCTGATCGACGACGGCGACCTGGACGCCGCCTGGCGCGAGGCGGCCGACCGCGCGGACGACCGGCAGTGGGAGCGACTCGCCGACCTGTCGCGCGAGATACGTCCGGCCGAGGCGCTCGGCGTGTACCTGCGGCTGGTCGAGCGGTCGAAGGAGCCGACCGGGGATCATGCCTACGAGCACCTGGCCGGGTTGCTCCTGGCGGCCCGTGACTGCCATCGCGCGCTGCGGGCCGAGGACGCGTTCACCCGGTATCTCGCCGACCTGCGGGCGGAACTCAAACGTCGACGCAAGCTGATGAGCATCCTTGACCGGCACGGGCTGTGAAAGGGCTCCGGCAGCGGGCTCATCGGCGATGGGGGACGACAGGGACGGAGGCTGGCTCTCCCCGTCGGAAGGCAATTCCGCTGCCGGAGGGTGGTGAAAGGGGGCGCCCCATCACTCGACCTGGGCTGATGCCGCCCGACGTTCCCCAGTTCCCCTCACGGGAGGGCTCTGCGGACCGCCAGGGGACACGCAGGGAACGGAACGACCCGGAGGGATCAGGAAGGCTGGCGCAGAGCCCAGAACTGCACAGGGTATCTGACCTGCAATTATGGGAAGACTGAGGCAAGAGCGGAGACAGGTCGGAAGATCCGCACTTGAGGACGCAGGTGCCGCGGAGCCTGCCTTCGGGGGCACCTCAGAGCAAAGGGCGCGGTGTGGGCCGGGCCCAGTGCTATGTAGGCGCGTAGGGCCGGGGCGCCGGGCGCCCCGGGCCGCGATCAGACCGTGGTGACGACCTGGTCGTACGCGAGGCGCGGGGAGCGCGGGAACCAGGCGTCCGGGCCCGGGCGGCCGATGTTGACGACCATCAGCGGGGTGTGGTCGTCGTCGAGGAACTCCTTGCGGACGCCCTCGAAGTCCATGCCCGTCATCGGGCCGGCGGCCAGACCGGCGGCGCGGACGCCGATGATGAAGTACGCGGCCTGGAGGGCGGCGTTCAGCGCGGCGGCACTCTCACGGTCCTGGCGCTCGCTGAAGAAGGCGTCCTTGGCCTGCGGGAAGTGCGGGAAGAGCTGCGGCAGCTCCTCGTGGAACTCGTTGTCCGCGGAGAGGATCGCGACCAGCGGGGCGGTGGCGGTCTTGGCCCGGTTGCCCTCGGCGAGGTGCTTGACGAGGCGCTGGCGGGCCTCCTCGGAGCGGACCAGGGTGATGCGCAGCGAGTTCTGGTTGACGGCGGTGGGGCCGTACTTGACCAGGTCGTAGATCGCCTGCACCTGCTCGTCGGTGACGGGCTCGTCGGTGAAGGTGTTCGCGGTGCGGGCCTCGCGGAACAGCAGGTCCTGCGCGGCGGGGTCAAGAACGAGAGACATACGTGATCTTCCTCGGCTGGCGTCGGCTCCGCGTCCGGTCGGGCGGGAGTCGTTGACGTGGACGACGCTATGCCTCGAGATCTTCAACCTTCAGTAAAAAGGGGGCCTCGTGATCAGCTTCACAGGAGGGGCTCCGAATGTCCGGTGACGCAGCTCACAACGGCCGGGCGGAGGGCGGGCGACCGCCGTGCCCGGCGGCCCGACCGCGACCGACCGGTCCGGTGCCCCGGCCCGCCGGTCGGCTCAGTGGCCCCGGCGGGAGAGGGCCGTGCGCAAGGCCGTGCGGAGTTCCGGGGGCGGGGGCGGGCCGTTGCCGGCGCTGGCCGTGATGGCGGCGGCGACCGTGTGCAGCTTGGTGTTGGAGAGCTGGGACGCCTCGCGGAGGATGTGCCACGCCTCGTCGGACGTACAGGCGTGGACGGCCATGAGGACGCCCCGGGCCTGGTCGATGACCGGGCGGCTGGCCATCGCGTGGCGGAGCTGCTCCACCTCCTCGCGCAGCTCGTGCGCCGTGGTCGTACGCAGCGGGTCGGCGGTGTCGAGCCCGGCCTGCTCCAGGGCGCGGAGGGGCTGGCCGTGCCAGTTCGCCGTCGTCGCCGGCACGCCCTGCCGGTGGCCGTAGCCGCCCAGGAGGTCCAGGAAGCGCAGTCCGGCCGGGTCCATGAACTCCACCCCGGCCATGTCCAGTTCGAGCTGTTCGATCCCGGCGGGCAGAGCCGCCAGGGCCTCGGCGAGGATCTCCGCGCAGCCCTGGACGAGCCGGCCCCGGGGGGTCAGCAGGGCCCGGCCCGCCTCCACCCGGGAGTGGATGACCAAGGTGGCCGGCCTGTCCGCCGGGCGTGGTGGTGCCGCTGAGGTCATGTCACCGCCTTGTCCGTCCATGTTGCTTCCCGGCAGTCCTCGGCAGTCCGTGGCGGTTCCCCGCGATCCGTGGCGGTTCCCCGCAGTTCGTCACCCTCCCCGGCCGGTGTGCGGCCGGTGTGCCGCAGCCGGTCCCGGCGCTGTCCGTGCGCCTGCCCCTGGGTCGGCGGGCTACACCCGGGGTGCGGGAATGACTCGTCCACGGGCGGGTGAAGACACCGCCCCGTCCGGCCCCGTACGGCTCACAGCGGGGACCACCACGTGTGTGTGGGCCCGGTCCCGGTCCCCGTCCCCGTCCCGGTGTCGGTGTCGGTGTCGGTGTCGGTGGTGAGGGTCAGGTGGACGGCGTCCCCGCCGGCCGGGGACGGCGTCGTCACGTCGACCGTGATCTCCATCCGGGAGACGCCGGGGCGGGCGGTCGCCTCCGTCAGGGCCTCGCGCAGGGCCGTGACGAGGCGGTCCGCGACCGGCGCCGGTACGCGGGTGTCGACGGCGCCCGTGAAGTGCGTCGAGGGCCGCAAGCCCAGCCGGGTCGCGGCCGACGTGGCCTCGCGCAGGACCCGCTGGCGCAGGCCCGCCGGCGGGTCGGCCGGGGGCTGCTGCAGGGCGAAGATGGCCGTACGCACCTCCTGGACGGTGGAGCGCAGCTCGTCCACCGCCCGGACCAGGAGGTCGCCCACGTCCTCCGCGCCCGGGCGGCGCCGGGTGGACTCCAGCATCATCCCGGTCGCGAACAGCCGCTGCACCACCAGGTCGTGCAGGTCACGGGCGATCCGGTCGCGGTCCTCGTACACCGCCAGCCGCTCCCGGCCGCGCCGGGCGCCGGCGAGGACCAGGGCGAGCGCGGCCTGCGAGGCGAACTGCGTGGCGAGCAGCCGCTCCACGTCCGTGTACGGGCGGGCGCCGCGCCGGCGGGGGAGGGCCAGGGTGCCGATGAGCCGGCCGCCGGACTGGAGCGGCAGCATCATGCTGGGGCCGAAGCGGTGCCGTACGTGGGTCGTCATGCGCGGGTCGGTCGCCGAGTCGGCGATGAAGACCGGCTCGCCGCCCAGCAGCTGCTCCAGGACCGGGCTGCCCGGCTCGATGGTCGCGCCGAGCATGCCGTCCGGGTCGTCGGGGGTGGACGCGGTCACGATCTCCATGCCCCCCTCCGGGGTCGGCTGGAGGATGACGCCCGCCGAGGCGTCGGCCAGCAACCGCGCCCGCTCCGCGACCGTCGCCAGCGCGTCGCCCGCGCCCTCCCCGGTGAGCAGCGCCGTGGTGACGGCCGCCGCGCCCTCGATCCAGCGCTCCCGCTGCCGGGCCGTCTCGTACAGCCGGGCGTTGCCGACCGTGATGCCGGCCTGCGTGGCCAGCAGCCGCAGCAGTTGCTCGTCCTCGGGGGGGAAGGGGCGGGCGCCGGGCCGGCCGGTCAGCAGCAGCTCGCCGTACTCCTCGTCGTGCACGAGCACCGGTACCCGCAGGACGGGCGCCGTGGCGGGTACGGGGCCGGCGCCCCGGGTGCGGATCTCGGAGACCCCGTCCGGGCCCGGGGCGGCCAGGGTCAGCGACGCGCCCTCGGCGCCGGTCAGCGCGGCCGCGTCGTCCACCAGGCGCTGGAGGGTGCCGCGCAGGTCGGGGGCGGTGCCGATGCCCAGGACCGCGTCCAGCAGACGCGTCAGCCGGGGCGGCGCGGACCGTGCGGTCATCGGATACGGCTTCCTCGGCGGGGTCCGGTCCTCGCCCGACGGGTCAGTCGGCCGACGTCGGGTTCAGGGCGAGCGGCTGGATGTGGCCCTCCAGCATGGAGCCGAGGCCCTGTACGGCGCACACGTCCGGGCGCTCGGCGATGTGCACCGGCATGCCGGTCGCCTGACGCAGCATCTGGTCGAAGCCCGGCAGCAGGGCACTCCCGCCGACCATCATGATCCCGCGGTCGGCGAGGTCGGCCACCAGGTCCGGCGGGCAGTCCCGCAGCACCTTGCCGATGCCGTCGAGGACGGCCGTCAGCGGCGTCTGGATGGCGTTGCGCACGGCGGCGGTGTCGACCCGGACGCTGCGTGCCAGTCCCGTCGCGACGTCCCGCCCGTGGATCTCGGTGGACGCCGGTCCCTGCGGGGTCAGCCCGTTGCCGGACAGGGCGACCTGCAACGGCCGTACGGACTGGCTGGGGAGCATCAGCTCGTGCTGGTGGCGCAGGTGCTGCACGATCGCGTGGTCCACCGCCTCACCGCCGACCGGGATGCGCTCCGCCGTCACGATCGACCCGAGGGAGAGCACCGCGACCTGCGTGGCGTGCGCCCCGCACACCATGATCATGGTGGCCTCGGGCCGCTCCACCGGCAGCCCGCAGCCGACCGCCGCCGCGATCAGCGTGTCCACCAGCTCCACCCGGCGCGCGCCCAGCCCGACCAGCGTCTCGATCGCCGCCCGCTGCGCCAGCGGGTCGGCGTCGTGCGGGGTGCAGGCCGCGGCCCGCAGCCGGGGCTTGCGGCGCAGCGTGCGGCGGATCTTGTCGCCGAGCAGGTGCCGCAGCATGCGCTGGGCCATCTCGATGTCGACCACCGTGCCGCCGGAGACGGGACGCACCACGCGGATGTAGCCGGGGGTGCGGCCGGTCATCTTCTCCGCGAACTCGCCGACCGCGATGAGCGCGCCCGTCCGCGTGTTGACCGCCGCGGCCGACGGCTGGTCGACGACGAGCCCGGCCCCCTTCACGTACACACGGGTCCGCGCCGCCCCGAGGTCGACGGCGAAGTGGCAGCGGCGCAGCGCCTCCAGGCTGGGGGTACTGGCGGTCATGGCGGATCCTCCCGAGAGCGCGGATCGTGTGGGGCCGGCCGGCCTCCTACGACAGGGCCTAGGCGTCGATCATCCGGGCGCGCGGGGGCGGGCGCCCCTTGGAGGGGGCCGGGCGGGGGGCCGCTGAACGGGGGTGATCCGGCGGCCCGGACGGTGCGGACGGTGCGTCAGCCGGGGCCGGGGCCGGAGCCGGGGGCGGGCGCGTCGAGGAGGCGGTACCAGCCGGTGTCGTCGTCCAGGGGGTGGAACAGGTCCGGGGCGAGGGCGGGTCCGGCCGGGTCCGGCTCGTACACCTCGTCGTAGTACAGGGAGTCCGAGAGGGCCACGACCGCCTGTGCGGCGGAGGTGTCCAGGGCGGCGGCCACCGTACGGGGGTCCGCGCGGAAGTCCTGCTCCCCGGTGCCGTCGAGGCGGTACTCCACCTGCCAGAACTCCACCCGCAGACGCAGGCCCTCCACCCGCGCCAGCAGCCCCGGCAGACCGGCCACGGTCGCGGCGAGGAGCGGGATGATCTCCACCTGCGGGTGCAGCAGCACGCGCCAGTCCTCCAGGGCGTCCTCCACCACCTCGTAGGACGCCGGGGCCAGACCGCTGTCCGCCAGCAGGGCGGTGACGACGGCGCGCAGGGCCGCGTGGTCCCCGGCGGTGCGGGGGGTGTCGGCGAAGGAGAAGCGGGCGCAGTCGCGGTAGTCGGTGTCGAAGTCCCCGCCGTCGTCCGTGTCCCCGCCGTCGTCCGTGTCCGCGCCGGGGGCCTTCCCCGCGAGGGCGGATCCGGGTTCCGTCTCCTGTGCCGGCGGCGAGGGGATCGTGTCGACGTCCGGGGTTTCGTCCGCGTCCACCAGGGCGGGCGTCGCGTCGTCCGCCGGGACGGCGTGCTCCTCGCGCAGTTCCCGGCCCAGGGCGGTCAGGGCGGGACTGCGGCCGCCGGACAGGACGTACTCCTCGTACACCTCCAGGGCCTCCTCGCCCCGGCCCTGGCGGCGCAGGGCGATGAGGTAGAGGCGGCGGAAGTCCTCGCGGTGCGGGTGGGCGCGGAGCAGGCCGGACAGGTCGGCGGCGGCGCGGTCGTACGCGCCGAGGGCGAGGTCGAGTTCGGCGCGGCGCGTGCACAGGGCGAGGCGCAGCCGCAGCAGCCGGGTGCGGGCGGTGCGGGCGGCCGGTCCGGGCACGTCGGCGAGGGGCTCGGAGCCCCGCCACAGCGCCAGCGCCTCGGCGACCAGGTCGCGGGCCTCGGCGTGCGCGTCCCGCAGCCGGGCGGCGTCGGCCCGCCGGACCAGCTCGTCGCAGCGCACCAGGTCCAGATCGTCGGCGCTGGTGTGCAGGGCGTAGCCGTGGGCGGGGCGGGCCAGGACGCCGGGGCCGAGGAGGTCCGCGAGCCGGGCCGCCAGCCGGGCCAGCTCCGCGCGCGGGTCGCGCGGTTCGTCGCCCGGGTCCCACAGGCCCCAGCGCAGCTCCTCGTGCGTCACCGTGCGGCCGTGCTTGAGCAGCAGCATCGCCAGCAGCGCCCGTACGTCCGGCGGCAGCTTCGGTGAGCCGTCCGGCAGGGTGACGTCCAGCGGGCCGAGCGCCCGGTAGCGGCGGCGCGGGTGGTGCGCGGCCACCTGGGACGGCAGCCCCGGATCCGCGAGCAGCCGCAGACCCTGGGCCTGCGCGGCCGGTGAGGCGGACATCATCAGGTCGAAGGCGTGCGCGTAGTGGATGCGCGTCGCGCCGAGCGACCGGTCCAGGCGGCGGGAGTCGATCGGCACGGTCAGCCGCGAGGTCCCCGCCGTCAGCACCAGCATCACCTCGCACAGCGCCCGCAGGTCCCCGGACCGCCCCGCCGGACCCGAGGCGCGCCCCGGCTCGAAGAGGCTGAGCCGGACCGCGCCGTCCGGCAGCAGGACCACCCTGGACGTCTCCAGCCCGCCGTGCGTGAGCCCCGCCTCGTGCAGCGCGGCCAGCGCCTCGGCGAGCTGCGCCCCGACCGACACTGTGAGCGGCACCGGCAGCCGCTGCCCGTCCTGCCGCACCAGGACGTTGAGCGCTATGCCGTCGAGGTGCTCCATGACGACGTACGGCACGTCCTCCTCGATCCCGGCGTCCAGGACCGCCACCACGTTCGGGTGGGAGAACGCGGTCAGACGGCGGGCGTCGCGCAGGAACGTCCGGCGCGCGGCGGGGCCGGGGAGCGGGTCGTGCAGCCGGATCGCGACCGTCCGGTTCGTCCCGCTGTCCTCCGCCAGCCACATCCTCCCGTTCGGCGACAGCCGCCGCGCCGGCCGGTAGCGGGCACCGAGCGCTCCCGGGAAGGGCACGGGCGGTGCGGCGCCCGTCGCCGGACGGACCGACAGCCGGCCGGCGCTCTCCGGGCTGATCGTCGCGAACGACTCCGTGCCGTCGGCCCGTTCGGTGCCCTCACGGGACGGCACCAGCGCCCGGAACTCGCCGGGGGCCCGGCCCGCCCGCTCGTCGATCAGACCGCCGGTGCGCGCCAGCAGCTCATGGGTGCGGCCGCGCGCGGTCCGGGGCAGCCCGCGCAGCAGCAGCTCGCGTACGCCGGGCCGGAAGGCGTACGAACCGGGCGGGCCGTCGACCGTGGTCAGCAGGCCGCTCAGGATGACCTCGGCGAGGTGCTGGGGGCGCGGGTCCGGTTCGACGGCGGCCTGCACCAGCCGCATCACCGGCAGGTCGGGCCGCCCGAGCGCGAGATGCCCGGCCAGCCGGAACGCCGCCGGGGACGCGCTCGCCCGGAAACGCAGGACCAGCTCCTCGGGGGAGAGCCGCGTGGCGTCGGCGCGGTCGTCGGCGTCGGCGGGCAGGGGCCGGTGCAGGGCGGCGGCCGCGCCCGGGTACGGGGTGCCGCCGGGGCTCGCGACCAGCGCCGCCCAGTTCGCCAGCCACTCGGGGCCCGGCTCCAGCACGGGCACGTGCACGGCCCGGCCGGCGGGCGGCGCGGTGGGGTCGTACGGCGGGGTGGTGCGGTCGTACGGCGGGGCGGTGTCGTGGGACGCCGTCGTGTCGTACGGCGTCGTCGTGTCGTACGGCGTGAAGGTGAGCGATGCCGTGGGTGCGGCGCGGTGCGGGGCGGAGAGACGGCCCGGGACCGGGGGCAGCGCGGTGCCCCGCCACAGCTGCTCGGGCAGCGGCTGGAGCACGGCCAGCGGCATCCGGCGCGCCCAGCGGCGCAGCAGGGCGAACCAGCGGGTGCCGGCCCCGCCCTCCCGCCACTGGGGGCCCATGCAGTCGCTGACCAGCAGCGTCACCGTACGGCCGTCGGAGGCGTCCGGGGCGCCGCCGTCCACCCTGCCGTCGGGGTCCGCGCGGTGCAGGGTGACCGTGCGGAAGACGCCCGACTGGGCGAGCACGGCGTGCAGTTCGCGTACCAGGGGCCGCCAGACGGGCATCGTGGGGCCCGCGTCGTGCACCAGGTGCAGCCGCAGCCAGCGCTCCCGCACGGGCCGCAGCACCGGCAGCCACCACTCGGGCCCGGCGCCCAGGCGCGCGATGCGGTCGGCGGTCGCGGACTCGTCCACCTCGCGGCCGGCGGGCGCCTCGGTACGGCGTTTCAGCGGGCGCAGGGAGCGCTGGAGCGCCAGCGGGTGGCGCAGCATCGGCGGGGCGGGCGCGAGCAGGGCGGCGTGCGGTTCGGCGGCCGCGGTGCCGGGGGCGGGTGGGGGGGAGGGGAGGCGGAGAGGGGTGCGGGGGGCCTGCGGCGGGGGCGAGGCCGGCGGTGGGGGCGGGGGGTCGTTCGGGGGTGGTGGCGCGGAGGGGTGTGCGGCATGCCGCTCCGGGGGTGCTTCCGGAGTCGCCTTCAGCGGGTCGACCGCTGGAACCGGTGCCTCCGCCGCGGGCGGCTCCATCTGCCCGGCCAGCCACAGCAGTTCGGCCAGTTCCAGCGGGGTGGGGCGGTCGCCGTCGGAGGCCCGGCCGAGGATGTCGGCCAGACGGGGCAGGGGGTCCGGCGGGCCGGGGTGATCGGGGTCGCCGGTGCGGCGTGGGCGGTCGGTGGGCATCAGAAGGCGTCGGGCTGCGGGGACCTGCCCAGGTACGGCATCAGCTGCTCCGCCAGCTCGTCCAGCGAGTCGGCGCCCAGACCGGAGGAACGGGCCAGGTAGATCGCGTTGAGCAGCTGGTCGGTGGCGAGTTCGCCGCTGCCCACCCGGGACAGGAACCGGTGGATCAGCTGCCGCGCGTACCCGTCGGGCTCGCCCAGGTGGGCGCGGACGATCTCGGCGAGGTGCTCGTCGTCCGGCTGCCGCAGCCGCAGCGAGACGCAGCGGCGCAGGAACGCGGGCGGGAACTCGCGCTCGCCGTTGCTGGTGAGGACGACGAACGGGAACGCCCGGCAGCGCACCCGGCCGCGCTCCACCGGCACCCGCCGGTCGGCGCCGTCGATCAGCACCTCGGCCCGTCCGCCGGGGATGTCCCGGGCGGCCCGCACGAGTTCGGGGATCTCGTACTGGCCCTCCTCCAGGACGTGCAGCAGGTCGTTGGGCAGGTCGAGGTCGCTCTTGTCGATCTCGTCGATGAGCAGGGCGCGCGGGCGGGCGTAGGGCAGCAGGGCGGTGCCCAGCGGGCCGAGCCGCAGATGGTCCTCGATGTCCGTCCCCGGGGCGTCGTCCGGGGCGTCCGGGGCCTGGCGGGCGGCGTAGAGGCGGGAGAGCGGATCGTAGGTGTAGAGGCCGTCGTGGAGGGTGCTGCGGCTGGTGATGTTCCAGCGCAGGACCGGGCCCAGCCGCAGCTCGCGGGCGACCGCGTAGGCGAGGGACGACTTGCCGGTGCCGGGCGGGCCGGTGACCAGCAGCGGGCGGCGAAGGTACAGGGCCGCGTTGACCAGCTGCACGGTCTGCCCGGTGGCCTGGTAGGTCAGGGCGCGGTGGGCGCGGTCCGGGGAGGCGGCGGGGGTGTCGGCGTCCTCGTCCGGCGGGCCTTCGAGCACGGGCCCGCCCGCGAAGGCCCGCCAGGGCGGCGGAGGGGGCAGCTTGGTGATGCCGTCGTGGGGGTCCGGGGCGCCGGTGTAGACGGGCCACAGAGGCATGGGGTCTTCTCTCCGAGCGGTCGTTGTCCGTGTGTGGGGGCGGCGGTCAGCCGACGGGGGTGTGGAGGAGGGCCGCCGGTTCGGCGAAGCAGCGGGGGTCGTCCCACAGCAGTTGGACGTCCCGCGCCCAGTGCTCCTCGGGGACCTCGGCCGCGTCCGCCGTCTCCCGCAACTCCCGCACTAGTCGCGGTAGTTCGGACGGAGGTACGCCCGCCACGGCCATCGCCAGCTCGTCGAGGAACCGCCGGCCGGGGCAGGCGTCGCCGTGCCCGTCGGCCGGGCAGCCGTCGCGCGGCCACAGCAGCACGGGTACGGGCACGGTGAGGCCGACCTCGAAGTGCTCGCGCACGTCCGTGGGCGGGGCGGCGTATCCCGCCAGCTCCGCGTCGTCCCGCAGCCGCTTGCGCAGGCCCGCCGGACGTTCCCCGGTGCCGCAGTCGACGCGGTGCAGGGTGCCGCCCGGACTGACCGCGAGCTTGCGCCACTTCTTGTGCAACTGGTGGCGCAGCCGCCCGCTGCGGTGGCGGTGGCGGTCGGTCACGACGAGCGGATAGGCGCAGCCCAGCGGAGTGGAGTCGGCCTCGCCGCACTCCCAGTGCGCCACCGGCTCGTTGAGCCACTCGCGGGGCAGCACGAAGGCGAGCAGCTCCTCGGCTCCGGGGTCGAGCTGGTGGAAGGCGTCGTCGATGCGCTCCTGCACGTACGACCGCACCGCGCCGCGCGCCAGCCGCCGCGAGCCCACCGGGTGCCGCCGCCCGTCCCGGTACGCGGACACCTCCACGGTGACCTGGTCCGCGCCCGCGCCGCTGCGCTCGATCTCCACGACGATCGGCGACCAGGCGGCGGGGCGCGGAGGGGGCGCGGGGCGCGGAGGGGATGCGGAGGGCGGAGGGGGCGCGGGGCGCGGAGGGGATGCGGAGGGCCGAGGGGGCGCGGTGGGCGCCGTCCGTGCCGCGAGCCGCTCCTCCAGCCGGTCGGCGAAGCGGGCCACGGCGGCCGGGTCGGGCACCTCCCACTGCACGTAGGCGGCGGCGTCGCGCAGGGAGGCGAACCCGCCCTCCGGGGGCGGCGGGTCGAAGGCGTCGGCGGCGGAGACGTACAGCCGGTCCGGGTCGCAGCTCAGGCCGGCCGCCTCGGCGCGGCGCAGCAGCGCGTACAGCCGCCTGCGGGCGTCGGCGCGGTGGCCGGGGGTGGGGACGAGTTCGCCGAGGTCGGGCCAGTGGCGGGCCAGGACCTCGACGGGCAGCATCCGGCCGGCCCGCACGTCCCGGCCGCCGGCGACCGCGGAGACCATCCCGACGACCGTGCCGTCCGCCAGTGTCAGCGCCGCGCCGCTGAACCCGGTCGTCAGCGGCTGCCCGTGCCCCGTGAGCGCCTCCAGCTGGACCCACTCTCCGGAGATCAGCGGTCCGGGCAGGGCGCGGTAGGAGGCGAGCATGCCCTCGTCGTACCCCTTGGGGAAGCCGTACGCGATCAACTCCGGTGCGGGCACGACGCGTTCGGTGCCGGGCGGGGCGAAGGGGGCCGGGGTGAGCGGCACCTCGCGGTCCAGTTCCAGTACGGCCAGGTCGCCGGGGTCGGCGACGCCGCCGCGCCAGCCGCCGTGCACGGCGACGACGGCGGTGACCTCGCCCAGGTCGCGGCGGCCCGGGAAGCTCACGGTGACCGGCTCGGGGCCGGCGCCCTCGACCACGTGCGCGCAGGTCAGCAACCGGCGGGCGGTGACCAGGAATCCGGCGCCGACGACCCTGCCGCACGCGACGCGGGCGTGCCAGGCGGCGCCGCTCATGACAGCGCGACGGCGTCCGGGCGCTGCCGGGACCCGGGATGCTCCGCGCGGTCCCCGTGCTCGGGGTGCTCGGGGTACTCGGGGTGCGTCGGGGACGGCTGCGGCGACCAGTTGAGCTTCACCACGAGGTGCCCCTCCGCCGAGCCCTTCGCGATGACCGCGCCCGACTCCGCGCTCAGCTTGACGCCGAACTCCAGCTCCACCGAGTCGGGCCGCAGCGTGCCGTCCCGGAAGACCCGCAGCGCGGACTCGGCCGCCGCGCGCACGCCCTCCAGGGAACTCTCGAAAGTGCGGGCCGCCCGTACCGGCCCGTCGCCGCGCGACACCAGGCGCGCGCCGTACTCGTCCTCGACGCCCTCGACGACCACCCGTACGCCGTCCTCGGTCCTGAACTCGACCAACCCGTCCATGACGCCGCTCGCTCCCCGTGTGCCGTACGTGCCCGTGCGCACCGCCATTGTGACGGACGGGACTTGGCGGTGTCTCGCCTTGTGCCGCGGGCCCCGCGCGCCGCCCGCACGCGGACGGCGCCGCCTCCCTGGGACGGGGAGGCGGCACCGCCTGGCTTCTCGGACCGTCAGACCAGCCAGCCGACGAAGTGGACGAGGCCGGCGAGGAGGTCGGTGAGAAGGTTCATGATCGTGCAGCTCCGTGCGCTCTGCTTGTGGGACCGACGAGTGCGGGACCGTGTGTGCGGCCCCGCACGGGACTTGTGCGCCGACTACGGTTCGCGACCCGAATGAAGGGCGGCAGCTGTCCGGCGTGGCCCAGGTCCAGCCCGGCGCGGCCAGCGCCAGCGCCCCGCCCGAGCGGCCCTCGCCTAGCACCGGTGTGGTGAGCGGCGTTCGGACCGGTGATCAGGGCGAGGAACGCGCGGGCGGAGCGGCGGTCAGTCATGGGTCAGGGCCCGCTTCATGATCTTCCCCATGTCGTTGCGGGGCAGGGACGCCACGTGGCGCACGACCCGGGGGCGCTTGTGCGGGGCCAGCCGGGCGGCGACGTGGTCGGCCAGCGTCTCCAGGGCGGGCGGGTCCCCGGGGTCGGACGGCACGATCCACGCCACGATCCGCTCGCCTAGGTCCGGGTCGGGCTCACCGGTGACCGCGGCCTCCCGTACCGCCGGGAGTTCGAGCAGCGCGTTCTCGATCTCACCGGCCCCGATCTTGTAGCCGCCGCTCTTGATCAGGTCGGTGGCCTTGCGGCCGACGATGCGGACATGGCCGTCGGGGTCGCGCACCGCCATGTCGCCGGTGCGGAAGAAACCGTCCGCGGTGAAGGCGGCGGCGGTCGCGTCCGGGCGGTTCAGGTACCCGGTGAACAGGTTCGGGCCGCGTACCTGGATCTCGCCGACGCTCTCCCCGTCCAGCGCCGCGATCGGCGTACCGTCCTCCTCCACCAGCCGCAGCTCCACGCCCGGCAGCGGGACGCCGACGGTCCCGGCGCGCGGTTCGCCGTCGGCGCGGACGCTGGGCCGGGGGCCGGGGGGTGTCCACCGGGACGAGCACAGCATCAGGGTCTCCGTCATGCCGTACCGCTCGACGACCCGGCGGCCGGTGGCGGCGGCGATGCGCTCGTGGTCGTGCACGGGCAGCGCGGCCGAGCCCGACACCAGCAGCCGCGCCCCGGCGAGCGCCCGCGCCAGCTCCGGGTCGTCCGGCAGCGCCTCCGCGATGCGGTGGTACATCGTCGGCACCCCGAACAGCATGGTCGCGCCGGAGGCCAGCTCGCGGGCCGCGCCCTCGGTGGAGAACCGGCCCAGGTGGCGTACGGAACCGCCGCGCCGCAGCGGGCCCAGAATGCCGAGCACCAGTCCGTGCACGTGGAACAGCGGCAGCCCGTGCACCAGGACGTCGTCGCCGGTCCACTGCCAGGCGTCGGCGAGCGCGTCCAGGGTCGTGGCGAGCGCGCGCCGGGGGAGGACGGCGCCCTTGGGCGGGCCGGTGGTGCCGGAGGTGTAGACGACCAGGGCGGGGTCGCCCTCGTCGGCGCCCCGGTCGTCGGGGACAGGGCCGGTGGCGTGCACGTCGACCTCGACTCGCTTGAGGGCGGCCAGGGCGGGCGGGAGCTCGGCGCCGGGGGGCGCGAGGACGAGGGAGGGGGCGCTGTCGGCGAGGATGTGCCCGAGTTCCCGGTCGCCGGACTTCGGGTTGAGCGGCACGGCGGGGACCCCGGCCAGCAGGGCGGCCACCACGGCCACCGCGGTCTCCATCGCCGGGGCCGCCCACACGGCCACCCGGCCGGCGGCCCCGACGCGCTCGGCGGTGGCGCCCGCGGCGGCGGCGAGTTCCCCGTAGGTCAGGGAACGCTCGCCGAAGCGGAGGGCGGGGCGGTCGGCCGGGGCTCCGGACGGGGCGCCTGCCTGGGCACCGGCCTGCGCGCCCGCCGGGGCTTCCGCCGGGGCGGGGGAGAGGGCCGGGAAGAGAGAGGGCACCTGTCGTACTCCTTGGTCAGTCGCTGACGTCTGCCGCTGTACCGCGAGGGGCGTACCGGGTCCCCACCGCGTGTGCCGCGAGGACGGCCTGCCCGAAGCCGGGCCCGACCGGCACGAAGCCGGGCCCGACCGGCACGAGCCAGCCCGGCGCCGGTACGACCGCCACCACGGTTCCTCCGTACATCATCAGCTGAGCGGCGCACAGCGGCCCAGCTCGCGGAGTTCATGTGCGCCATCGCCGCCCAGACCGCCGAGAGCCCCACCGAGTCCCTCCGCCGCCCCGGCCGCCCCGGCTGCCCCGGCCGGACCCGCTCGCGGTCCTCGTCGAGGTGGTACAGGCGCGGCCCGGACGGGTGCACGCGGATGACGAGGTTCTCCGGCGCGGCGTCCTCCCCTTCCGCTGGGTGATGAAGGGGAACAGGGCGGGCTCGGGCTCGGTCGGGGTGCGCACGGGACGGTTCTTCTCTCTCGGCGTCCTGGGAGGGCGGTAGGGGAGCGAGGGACGATCACGCCGCCTCCTCGTCGTATCGGAGGGGCCGTCAGCCGCTCAAGGAGTCCGCTGACGGACCAGGCCATCCGTCCGCCCCGCGCTCCGGCCGGGGCCGCGGCCTCGGATCTGGTCGCCGTTGGCGTCGGTCTTTCGGGGAGGGTCTCGAAGTGTCCGGGGTGCCGGGTGTCATACGCGAGCGCGTGCTCAAGGCCGGCCGATGGCGTGACTGCGTGGTGCACGCCGTTGTCGACCGCGAGTTCGCCGCAGTGCCGGTCCAGCCGTCCGGCCCGTCCGAACCGTCCAGCTCACGGGCCGCTCACCGCCGTCCGTTGCAGCAACCCCCACGTGAACTCCGCGACCACCTCGTGGCGTACGCCGTCGCTGTCCGGGGCGGTGAAGGTGAGGCCCCAGCGGGTGGGGGCCGAGCCCTGGAGGGGGCGGGCCGGGGCGAAGGCGTGGGCGGCCTCGTCGACCGTGCAGGACCAGGGGATCAGGTCGTCCAGGGTGTGCAGGGCGGGGGGCTCGGCGCCGGGGGCGCGGACCAGCCACTCGTTCCAGACGGTGCCCTTGTCGGCGACGAGGATCTCGAAGCGCAGGTCCGGCCAGAGGGGCAGCGGCCATTGGCGGGCCTCGCACTCCAGGTCGCCGATCCGGCGGTGGGCCACGGATTCCGGCTCGCCCAGGACGGAGCGGTAGCGGGCCGCGGCCGAACGGGAGCGCGGGGAGCGGAGCATCGCCTGCCAGCGCTTGTTCGCCTCGCGCATCTCGGCGAGCGGGGCGCCCAGTTCGCGCCGGGCGTCCTCCACCGGGCCGGGGTTGTGGTCGGCCATGCGGCGCAGCAGCACGAGTTGGAAGTCGCGCGGGGTGAAGGGGGCGGCGGGCGGCTTTCCGGAGGATGACGGCGTGGGCATGGGCACCATCGTGGCGCACGGGGCCGCAGCGCACGGCCATTGCCCCGGCAAGGGCGATATGAATAGCCTGTGTTCGCCATGACGATCAGTTTTTGAAATCTCGAACACTCTGGACGACTCAGAACACGCCAAGGGAGGGGGGCCGCCGGACATGGGACGCCTCGTACCAGCCGTGACCCGGGCTCTCGACATACTGGAGCTCTTCCTCGACGGGGACGGCACGCTCTCCGCCCCCGACATCGTGCGCCGGCTCCAGCTGCCGCGGACCACCGTGCACGAGCTGGTCACCACGCTCGCCGCCCGCAGGTACATCGCCCCCGTGCCCGGTCAGCCCGGCCGGTACCGGCTCGGGGTGCGCCCCTACCAGCTCGGGGCCCGGTACGCCGAGCACCTCGATCTCGCCGCCGAGGGGCAGCAGGTCGCCCGGAGCGTCGCCGAGACCTGCGACGAGACCGTGCACGTGGCGATCCTGGAGGACACGGACGTCATCTACATCGCGAAGGTCGACTCCACGCACGCCGTGCGGATGGTCTCCGCGGCCGGGCGCCGGCTGCCGGCCCACTGCACGTCCGTCGGCAAGATGCTGCTGGCCTCGCTGCCCCCGGCGGAGGCCGACGTCCGGTTCCCCGACGGCGCCGAGCTGGCCGCGATGACGCCGAACAGCATCACCGACCCGGCCGCCCTGCGCGCCGCCCTCGCCGAGATCCGGGCGCGCGGCACGGCGGTGGAGCGCCGGGAGTCCAACCCGGACGTCTCCTGCGTGGCCGCACCGGTCCGCGACCGCACCGGCGCGGTCGTCGCCGCGCTGTCGATCTCCGTGCCGATGATCCGCTGGAGCGAGGAACGCCGTACCGAACTGGAGGAACTCGCCGTGAAGGGCGCGAACGAGCTGTCCGAGCGCCTTGGTCATCGGGGTGCCGTATGAGCAGGCTTCCGGCCTACGACGTGGCCGTCCACGCCGAGGCGGTGCTCGGCGAGGGGCCCACCTGGGACCCGGCGACCGGCCGCCTCCTCTGGCTCGACATCCTCACCTCCCGCGTCCACACCCACGATCCCGCGACCGGCCGGCGCACCGTGCGCCGCACCGAGCAGCACGTGGGCGCGGTCAAGCCCCGCGCGGGCGGCGGGCTCGTCCTCAACCTGCGGGACGGGATCGGGCTGCTCGACCCCGATGACACCTTCCGCTGGCTGCGCCGCGAGGCCGTCCCGGGCCGCCGCGCCAACGACGCCGCCGTCGCCCCCGACGGCAGCCTGTGGGCCGGCACCATGCGCTACGACGAGGCGGTGGGCGGCGGCACGCTCTCCCGGGTCACCGGGGACGGCTCGGCCGAGACCGTCCTCGACGACGTGACGGTGAGCAACGGCACCGGGTGGAGCCCCGACGGGCGGCTGATGTACTACATCGACACCCCGACCCGCCGTATCGACGTCTTCGACACCGCCGACGGCGGGGCCCGCGTCACCGGCCGCCGTCCGCTGGCCGAGATCGAGGTGGGGGCCGGCTTCCCCGACGGCCTGTGCGTGGACGCCGACGGCTGCGTCTGGGTCGCCCTGTGGGACGGCGCGGCGGTACGCCGCTACACCCCGGCCGGCGCCCTGGACCGGGTCGTCCCGCTCCCCGTGCCCCGCGTCACGGCCTGCGCCTTCGGCGGTCCCGGCCTGACCGACCTGTACATCACCACGGCCCGGGTGGGCCTGCCGGCCCCGCACCCGCTGGCGGGGTCGCTCCTGGTGGTGCCGGACGCGGGGCGGGGGGTGGCGGCGACGGCGTTCGCGGGGTGAGAGCGGGGGCCGGTCCCGTCACACCCCCGTGCGGTCCAGTTCCCCCAGTACCTTCCGTTCCTCCGGGGTCAGCGGCGGCTCCGTCGGTGCGGGCCGTCCCGGGCCCGTCAGGGCGGCCAGTACGGCGTCCGGGCGGAACACGCGGGTCGGGGGTGTGCGCATGCCGGTGACGTCCCAGATCGCCGAGGCCGCCGCGTACGAGCCCGTCGCCGCCCTCGTCATACGGCGGGTGTACGCCGTCACGACGCGGTCGGCGAGGCCCGCCTCGCCGCCGCGCACGTCCGGGTAGTGCACGTCCTGGCCGACCGCCAGCGCCCACGCCGTGTCCACCGCGCGGGCCGCGCCCCGCACCACCCGCCGGGCCAGGCCGGGCGCGTCCGGTACGCCGGCCCGCGCCAGCTCCCGGCCCAGGACCCGCGCCCCGAACGCGGCCACCGATATGCCCTGCCCGTACGCCGGGTTGAAGGTGCCCAGCGCGTCGCCGAGGACCACGAAGCCCTCCGGCCACACCCGCGTCCGCTCCAGGTAGCGGCGCACATTGCTGGTCGACCGGCTCAGGTGCACGTCGGTGAGCGGCGCCGCCCCGGAGATCAGCCGGCCCACGATCGGGTCGGGCAGCTCCAGCGTGTACCGCAGGAACCCGTCCGGGTCGGCGGGCGGCTCACCTCCCCGCGTACCGCCGCAGCTCACCAGCCAGCGGTCGCCCTCGACCGGCATCACCATCGCGCTCCGCCCGGGGCGGCCGGCGTACGGGTCGGCGTGCACGACCGTCAGCGGGAAGCGCTCCGCGCCCGCCGGTATCCGGTACAGGCGCGAGGCGTTGACCAGCCCCGAGTCCACGGTGCGTTCCCGTACACCGGTCACGCGGAGGCCCTCCAGCCAGGTCACGACGCGTGTCCCGCGTCCGCTCGCGTCCACGACCAGGTCGGCGTCGAGGTCCGTGTCCCCGCCCGGCGCCGCGATCCGCACGCCCCGCACCCGGGCCGCGTCCCCGGTCAGTCCGATCACGGTGCCCTTGCGGACGGTGACCGGGAAGTGCTCGCGCACCGCCTCCCGTACCGTCCAGTCCAGCAGCGCCCGCGTGCAGGAGAGCATCGCGGGGCCCTCGCGCCGCCAGCGCCGCAGCCAGCCCTCGGGGGTACGGGTCAGCATCCCCGAACTGAGGGACACCTCCCGGGCCCCGGCGGCGAGCAGCCGCGCGCGCACGCCGGGCACGATCTCCTCCATCGCGTCCAGCCCGCCCGCCATCAGCAGATGCGCGTGCCGCCCCTGCGGCAGCCCCCGCCGGTGCTCGGGGCCCTCGGGCAGCTCGTCCCGGTCCAGTACGACCACGTCGTCCACGCCGGATGCGGCCAGCACGGCCGCGGCCAGCACCCCCGCCGTCCCGGCACCGACGACAACAGCTCTACGCGACATAAGGCTCCTCGGGTCGGGCCGGCTTCCCGGTCACGGCGGACGATGCGGATGGTCCGGGCGGTGCGGACGGTAAGGAACGGTCGCCCGGACGGGCCCCGGTTCCGTCGGACTCGTCGGACGCGGCGGGCTCGCGGGACCGGACGGCCTCGTGGGACGCGGTGGTACCGCCCGCCCTGCTGCCCGCCCTGCCGGGCGCGGCAGGCGCGGCGGACGCGGGCCTTCGGGCGGAGTCGGCCGTGCCGGCGGCTTCGTTGGAGGGCGGTCCGGCGGCCTCGCGGGTTTCGGCGGCCTGGCAGGAGGCGGCGGCCGGGCCAGTCTTGCCGGACGCGGGCCTTCGGGCGGAGTCGGCCGTGCCGGCGGCTTCGTTGGAGGGCGGTCCGGCGGCCTCGCGGGTTTCGGCGGCTTTGCCGGAGGCGGCGGCCGGGCCAGCCCTGCCGGGCGCGGGCCTTCGGGCGGTCTCGGCTGTATCGGCGGCTTCGTCGGAGGGCGGTCCGGCGGTCTCGGCGGCCTCGCGGGTCTCGGCGGCTTTGCCGGAGGCGGTGGCCCCGCCAGCCCTGCCGGACGCGGGCCTTCCGGCGGAGTCGGCGGTCCCGCCGTCTTCGACCGGCGTGCCCGAGGCGGCGCCCCCACCACCCCTGGCACCCCCGGCGCCCCCACCACCCCCGGCGTCCCCGTCCGGCCCGCCCCTCGCCGCCGCAGGGCCGCCCTCCTCCGCCGGACGGTGCAGCGCCTCCGCCAGCTCCACCAACCCGCTCGCCCCCGACACCTCCGTCGCGTGCAGGCGGTACGTCGCCCGCGTCCCGGGCGGCGGTTCCTCGCCCGCCCCCGACCGCCGTACCGCGTCGACCAGCATCGCCGCCTCCGCCGTCACGCGGGCCTCGTGCGGGGTGCGTCCCGTGCGCAGGGCCGCCGCGCACGCCGCCTCGCGGACCCCGTGGTCGAAGTACGGCGCCAGCGCGAGCAGCGCGTCGTGGATGGAGACCTCGCGCCACTGGAGGCGGGCCTGGGGGAGCTGCCACCAGCCGGCCGGGGGCCTGGGAGCCGTGGACGCCGACCCGACCAGGGACCACAGGGGACGCAGCCGCCGGTGGTCGTCCAGCCCCCGCCACTGCGCGAGCAGCGGCGGCAGCAGCCGGGGCAGGACGAAACCCGCCGCGCACAGCAGCGCGGCGAGCGCGGCGAGCGGCGGGGCCACGTCGGTGGAGAGGAAGTCCAGGTCGTGCCCGGTCCAACGGGCCACCACCGCCGTGTACTTGGTCAGCTGGAAGCCCACCACGTCCAGCAGCGCCCCCAGCAGGATCAGCCGCAGCCCGGCCCGCAGCAGCCCGCCCACCTCACGGCCCCATCTCAGGCACACCGCGCACATCACCAGCATCGCCGCACTGTGCCCGAGCAGGTACAGCAGGATCATCTCCCGCATGAACGGCGTACCCGCGTAGTACGTGTCGAGGTCGGTCAGCCGCTCGGTGTCCGCGTCGGCGAGCACGAACAGCACCACGATGGCCGCGATCAGCAGCCCGTACGCCGTCATCGCGCGCAGCACCCGCCGCCGCACCCGACTCCGCGGCCCGCCCCGCCAGTTGATCAGCAGCACCAGCACCGCGCAGCTGTACGCGGAGAGCATCCCGTAGGTCAGCGGGGCGCCGAAGTTGGGGATCCCCGTGAGGCCGTTGACGGTGGCGAGGGTCGCCGGGGCGGCGCAGACGAAGACCAGGGCGCCGAGCACGATCGCCACGCAGGTCGACAGAGCCAGCGGATGGCGCATGGCCGTGCGCGGCCGGCGGAACAGCAGCACGGACGTCCCGCCGAACACCACCGCCGCCACGTACACGACCAGACTCACCTCGCCCCCGCTCACGCGGTGCCCGCCGTGGTCGTGCCGGTCGCGACCGCGGGCGCCGGCGGCAGCGGCACCGTACCCGCCAGGACCTCGGCGATCCGGACCAGGACCACCGGCCCCGGCACCCGGTCCAGCACCCGCCCGCAGCCCCCGGGCGCCGCGGCCCCCGCCGGCCCGGCCTCGTGCCGTACGGCTTCGGTGATCACCTCGGCCCAGGCGGCGGCCTCGGCGCGTGCCGCGTCCCCGGTCGCCGCGAGCACACCGGCGTGGACGCGCTCGTACCGCTCGGCGTCGAAGTACGCGGCCAGCGCGCCCAGCGCGTTGTGGATGCTGGTCTGGCGCCACATCAGCCGCGTGGCAGGCGAGGCGAACCTGGGCCGGGGCAGCCGCAGCGCCCGGCGGGTCAGCAGGTCGTCCAGCGTCCGCTCCAGTGGCCCGAGCCGCGCGTACGCCCGCCGCGCCCGCCGCGCCTTCGCCACCCGGGGCGCCGCCAGCGGCACGAGCACCCCGACGACCGTCAGCAGCGCGCCGAGCCCGGCGGCGGCCGGCGAGACGGTGGTGCCCAGCGCCGACCAGTCCCGCCCGGTCCAGCGGGCGGCCACCGCGACCAGCTTGGCCACGCTGTACCCGGCCCCGCACAGCGCGCCCGTCCCCAGCAGCGTCAGCCCCGCCCGCAGCCCGCCCCGCACCCGGCGCGCCCAGCGCAGCGAGGAGACGGCGGTGACGGCCGCCGCGGTGAGGTGCGCGAGCAGGTACAGCACGATCATCTCGGCGATGTACGGCGTCGTCGCGTAGTACGTGTCCAGATCCGTACGCCGCTCCACGGGCGCGTCGCCCAGCGCGAAGGTCACCGCGATGCCGACGAGCACGACGGCGTAGGCGAGCGTCCAGCGGCGGGCCGTACGGCGCACCTGGGGCCCCCCGCGCCAGTGCACGACGAGGACCTGGGAGGCGGCGCAGTACCCGGTGATGGCCGCGTAGGTGAGCGGCGCCGCGAGGTTCGGCACCCCGCCCAGCCGGTTGACGGCGCCCACGGTGGGCGGCGCCCCGAGCAGGAAGCAGAGCCCGGCGAGGCCGAGTACCGCGCACAACGCCCGCAGATACGGGTCGCGCCGGTGCCGCAGCAGGTCGGGGGCCCGGACCACCAGGCCGAGCCACAGCACCCCGCAGCTGACGTAGTTGATGAGGCCGGTCATCTCGTCGTCCCCCGGTGGTTGAGGGCGGCGCCGATGCGGCCGGCGAGGTCCTGCGGGTCCTGTGCGCCCTCACCGGCCCCGGCCGCGAACACCGAGTCGGTGGACGCCTCCAGCCAGATCCGCAGCCGGCTGCCCATCAGCATGCCGAAGCGGTCCGCCTCCTGCTCCTCGGCGAGCGAGAAGTCGGTGCGCGCGGCCACCGGACGCGGTCGGTCACCGGCCTCGGCGTCCGCCGCTTCCGCCTGCCGACGGTTCATGTGCCACACCTCGTGGCAGAGGATGACGATCTGGTGCCAGACGGCGGTGCGTTCGTCCACGACCACGTCGTCATGGGTCTCGCGCTCCAGCCACAGCCCGCTCGCGGTGTGCGGGGGGAACGACGCCCGGTGCACGACGACCTCCCGGCCCCGCCACGCCCCGACGGAGGCGACCAGCGCCTCGAACAGCACCTCGGGGTCGGCCGGGACCTCCACCCGGATCGGGTCGATGAGGGCGTCAGCGAGACGACGCATCTCCTTCCTCGTACGCACCGCTGTCTCCCCGTTCCCGTGGGTGTGGCTCGGTCACCCGTGCAATATGCCAAGCCGGGTGCCGTCCGGGCCAGTTCTCCGTGCGCCATGCTCGCCGGGCGACCCCGGTGTGCGCGGTCCCGGCGATCTTACGAATGATGGGGCCCACCACCCCGGAAAGGTAGAGCACCATGAGCACCGCCGACACCGCCCGCTTCACCCTCGACCCCGCCTTCACCGTCGGCGAGGTCAGCCCGCGTCTCTTCGGCTCCTTCGTCGAGCACCTCGGCCGCTGCGTCTACACCGGCATCCACGAGCCCGGCCACCCCACCGCCGACGAGGCGGGCCTGCGCGGCGACGTGCTCGACCTGATCCGGGAACTCGGCGTCACCACGATCCGCTACCCCGGCGGCAACTTCGTCTCCGGCTACCGCTGGGAGGACTCGGTGGGCCCGGTGGCGGAGCGGCCCCGCCGCCTCGACCTGGCCTGGCGCTCCACGGAGTCCAACCGCTTCGGCCTCTGCGAGTACATCGCCTTCCTCAGGAAGCTCGGCCCCCAGGCGGAGCCCATGATGGCGATCAACCTCGGCACGCGCGGCGTCGCCGAGGCGCTGGAACTCCAGGAGTACGCCAACCACCCCTCCGGCACGGCCCTGTCCGACCTGCGCGTCGCGCACGGCGACCGGGACCCCTTCGGCATCCGGCTGTGGTGCCTGGGCAACGAGATGGACGGCCCCTGGCAGACCGGCCACAAGACCGCCCAGGAGTACGGCCGCCTCGCCGCCGAGACCGCCCGCGCCATGCGCCAGATCGACCCCGGCGTCGAACTCGTCGCCTGCGGTTCCTCGAACCAGGGCATGGAGACCTTCGCCGCCTGGGAGGCCGCCGTCCTGACGGAGACGTACGACCTGATCGACCACATCTCGCTGCACGCCTACTACGAGCCGGTCGACGGCGACGTCGACTCCTTCCTCGCCTCGGCCGTGGACATGGAGTCGTTCATCGAGAACGTCGTCGCCACCTGCGACCACGTCGGCGCCCGCCTCAAGTCGAAGAAGCGGATCACCCTCTCCTTCGACGAGTGGAACGTCTGGTACTCCTCCCGCGCCGACGCCGACGTCACCGCCCTGGACTGGCCCGAGGCGCCCCGGCTCCTGGAGGACAACTACACCGTCACCGACGCCGTCGTCGTCGGCTCGCTCCTCATCGCCCTGCTGCGGCACGCCGACCGCGTCACCGTCGCCTGCCTCGCCCAGCTCGTCAACGTCATCGCCCCGATCATGACCGAGCCCGGCGGCCCCGCCTGGCGCCAGACGACGTTCTTCCCCTTCGCCCAGGCGTCGCGGCACGGCCGCGGCGAGGTCCTCGACGTCCGCGTGGACTCCCCGACGTACGCGACGAGGAAGTACGGCGAGACGGACCTGCTGCACGCCACCGCCGTGCGTGCCGAGGACGGCTCCGTCACCGTCTTCGCCGTCAACCGCTCCCGCACCGACGCGCTGCCGCTGGACGTCGCCCTGGCCGGCCTGGAGCTGACCGAGGTCGTCGAGCACAGCGTCCTCGCCGACGCCGACCCGGAGGCCCGCAACACCCTCGCCGAGCCCGAGCGGGTGCTGCCGCACCCGGCCGAGGGCACCGCCCTGGGCGACGGCCGGCTGACCGCCACCCTGGAACCGCTGTCCTGGAACGTGATCCGGCTGCGCTGAGGCCCCCCCGCCCTACCGGCGGCCGGGCGAGGCGACCGGCCGCACCGGCACCCCGCCGGCCGCGCTGCCCAGCAGCTCCAGCCGTACCGTCCCCGGCCCCGCCGCCGTGTCGCCGCCCGACAGCACCGCGAGGGCCAGGGTGTTGGCGGCGGCGCGGGTGCGCAGGACGCCGTTCGGCAGCACGAAGGTGTGCGCGCCGGCCCGGCCGCCGCCCCACGCGCCCATGTTCCAGCCGTTCAGGAAGACCTGGACGCGGTAGTCGCGGTCCGGGGCGTCGTCGAGGCGCAGCCCGACCGAGGCGTCCACCTCCGGGGGGACGTCCAGCCGGAAGGCGGTCCGGTACCAGGTGACGCCCTGGCGCCGGTCGGCGCGCGGGAGGGCGACCCGCTCCCAGTCGCCGTCGTCGTGCCCGGGCAGGTGCCAGCCGTACCGCTCCCCGTACAGCCCGCCGGAGTTGAGCGGTCCGCGCACGGGGTCGGGGGCGGCGCCCATGATCCGCCACCGCGCCTTCGGCGACGCCCCGTCGAAGTCGGCGGACGCCAGCCCCCGGGCCGCCCGGTCCGCGCCCTCGGCGTGCTGGGTGCGGCGGACCAGGACGGACAGGACGGGGTCGGCGCCGCTCATCCGCCCGCGCAGGGCCGCCGGCAGCGGGAAGCGGGCCGTCGCCGTCCAGGTGCCCCTGCCGTCGCCCTCGCCGGTCACCCGGTGCGTGCCCAGCGGCTCCCCGTCCAGCCAGGCCAGCAGCATGCCGTCCGCGCCCGTGGCGTAGGCCAGGGACACCGACTCCAGGCCCTCGGCGCCGGTGAGGCGGGCCCGGTACCAGACGTCGCCGTAGGGGAAGCCGTAGTCGTCGGCGAAGAGCACCGGCCGTCCCTTCGGCACCGGCGTGGCGGCGGCCGACGCCGTCCGGTCGGCGACCGTCCAGCCCTCGTCGCCGTAGTCGGGGCGGGACTGCGGGTTCTCGGTGCGGCGCCGCCAGCCGTCCAGCGCGGGCAAGGCCAGCTCGGGCACGCCCGGCAGCGGCCACACCGACATCACGCTCTCGGCGCGGCCGAGCGACCCCTGCACGGCCCGCCCGTTCCAGGTCACGCCGGTGATCCCGCGCGGCGCCCACACCTCCAGCTCGTGCTCGCCGACGGTGTCCCCGGTCAGCCGGGCCGTCTCCCCGTCCAGCGCGACGTGGCGCAGCAGCTCCGGGCCGCGCACCAGGACCCGGCCCGACGGCGTCTCGTACGGCCACAGCCGCAGCGAGGCCGCGTCATCGGCGAAGAGCAGCAGCAGGGTGCGGTCGGAGCCGGCGCCGCGCACCCGCACCCGGCTCAGCCGGTCCCGCACCAGCGGCACCGTCACATGCAGCCGCCCGCGCTCGAAGACCCAGGCGGCCTCCTCGTCCAGCCGCGTCGGCCACGGCTCCTCGGGGCAGTCCAGCACCAGGTGCGCCGTGTCCCCGGCCCGGCCCACGAACGCGGCCACGTCCAGCCGGCCCACGCTCAGCGACAGCATCGGCTGCACCGTCGCGTACGCCAGGGTGCGCCCCGAGCCGAGGTGGAGCCCGGTCGCGAACAGCTTGGCGTCCCGGGCGGGGACGGTCACCTCCACGTCGTCGCCGCCCATCGGCAGCGTCGAGGTGACGGCGGCGCCGGAGTCGTTGCGCACGACGTAGGCGTGGGCGCCGGTGTCCGGGTTGGCGAGGTGCCGCACCTGGAGGCGGGCGTCGCGGGCGCGGACGCGCGGCGCCTCGTCCAGCCGCGCGAAGTCGGGGACGTGGCGCAGCAGATGCCCGAGCTGGTGCAGCGGCGCGAGCTTCGCCGTGGGCAGCCGCGCCTCGTCCAGGGGCGCGGTCGGGTCGTACGTCGGGCCGGGCGCGTCCGGCGCGGACAGCCAGCCCCACGAGGTGCCGCCGAACGCGCTGTCGACGCAGTGCAGGGTGGTGGTGCCGAGGCGCGCGAAGTGCTCCCGCCGGGCCTCGGCGGCGTCCCGGGCCCCCCGCACCGCGCCCCAGGCGAGACGGCTGCCGGGGTGCAGCAGCGGTACGTCGACGCCGTCGGCGCGGAGCCGGTCGCGCAGCCGGGCCACCTCGGCGGGGCGCGGCGCGTCGGTCCGGTAGAGCAGGACCGTGCCGGTGCCCCGGGTGAACAGGTGCGGGGCGACGACGGCGTCCACCTCGCGCAGCCACTCGTCGGCGTGCCGCTCGTACGTCCCGTCGCCGGCCGTCGCGAGCCAGCCGGGCAGGCCCCCGGCGTCCACGCCCGCGCCGATGCGCGGACCCGGGTGGACGACGACGTACAGGCCCGCCTCGGCGGCCGTGCGCAGGAACAGGCCGAGGTCGCGGACGCCGGTGAAGTCGTACTCCCCGGGGGCGGGGGAGTGGTGGTTCCAGGCCAGGCGGATCGCGACCGCGTTGTGGCCGTACGCCCGCAGCTTCTCCAGCACGTCCCGCCACAGGGACGGGCTCGGCAGCCGGAACGGGTCCGTCGCGCCCGCCCACAGCGCCAGCCGTCTGCCGTCCACCAGCAGGGAGTACCGGTCCAGGGCCACCCGGTGCCGGCGCCCGTCCGCGCCGGGCGGCTCCGGCGGCGGCCCGGTCGGTACGGGGCCGGCGGCGCCCGAGGCGGGCAGCGCCCCGCCGCCCACGCTGCCGCCGAGCGCGAGACCGAGGACCCCGGTGCCCGCGAGGGCGCTGAACGCTCGTCTGCTGAGTCTGCTGAGCTCCAAGGGAGCCTCTCCTGAGTGCCTGTGCTGCCGGCCCGCCGCCTGCGCGGGACCGTCCGTGCCGGGACATTGTCCCAGCGGACGCCACAATGGTCGGCATGAGGATCTCGGCGCGGGCGGACTACGCGGTACGGGCGGTGCTGGAACTCGCCGTCCGGCAGGGCGACGCCCCGGTCAAGGCGGAGCACGTGGCCGCCGTGCAGGACATTCCGCACAAATTTCTGGAGGGGATCCTCGGGGACCTCCGGCGCGCCGGGGTCGTCGAGAGCCGGCGCGGCGGGGGCGGCGGCTACCGGCTGGCCCGCGAGGCGTCGGCCATCACGGTCGCCGACGTGATCCGCGCGGTCGACGGCCCGATCGTCTCCGTGCGCGGCGAACGGCCGACGGGGCTGGTCTACACGGGCACGGCGGGGCCCCTGCTCCCGCTGTGGGTGGCGCTGCGCGCAGGCGTCCGCCGCATCCTGGAGGGCGTCACCGTCGCCGACCTCGCGACCGACGCCCTGCCGGATCCGGTGCGGGAGCTGGCGGCGGAACCGACGGCGTGGGAGAACCCGTAGCGCCGGCGCCGGACGGGGGTCCGCTCGGGCGGCACAGCACGGGCTTGTCCAGTTCCGCGCAGGGGCGGTGCCCACGGGCGGGGATGATGTCCTTGCCGACCTCGTCGGCGAGGTAGCGGAGGAAGCCCGCGGCTATCGGGTCGGACGGGGGCTCACCGTAGGTGTAGGCGATCTCCGTCTCCCAGAAGGGGTACGTACCCTCGTCGACGCTCTCCAGCGTCGCGGCGACGCTGTCGATGCGGACCTGCCGCACCCCGTCGTGCGCGGCGGCGGCGCCGACCTCGCTGTAGCCGAGCGCACCGGGCGTCGAGGCGACGGTGTCCAGCAGCTCCCGCGTGCTGGAGACCTCGCAGCTTCCGGACGTGCCGGTGTCGAGGCTCCGGCAGTCGTTCGACGAAACCCGGTTCATGGCGATCATGTTGGGGCGCGAGGCACGCGGAGCGTCCGCGATGACCTGACTATCGGTCAGGAATTCACCGCCGCGTCATCCGGGGCACGTGGTGTTCGCCGGGCGCGGGAGATCACCCCGTGCGGACCATCCCCGCCGCGTCCGGCCAGCCCCGCGCCGGCACCGGTCCCAGCCCGTCGGTGCCCCGGACCTGAGCGGCGGTGAGGCCGCCGCGCGCGGGGACGCCGGGCGGGGTCGGCGGGTGGTACGGGTACGGGTCCACCGGGACCGGGACGGGGACCGGTGCGGGGGCGGCCGGCGGGGGGAGGGGCTGCGGGACCGGTGCCGGGTGGGGGACCGGCACCGGTCCGGTGTAGGGCGCCGGCTGGGGGCCCGGCGCCGGGTACGGGAGCTGCGGGGGGAGCTGCGGCGGTACCGCCGGCGCGGGCACCGGCACCGCGGCGGGGAGCGGCGTACCGGTGGAGGCGGCCGGAGCGGCGGGGAGCCCCGGCGTACCGGCACCGCCGGTCCCGGCGGCGAGCCCCTCGGCGAGCCCGCGCAGGCCCGCCCCGTCGGTCTGGCTCATCAGCCGCTCCACCACCGCCGTGCCCGAGCTGTAGCCGGTCCCGGTCCCGGTCCCGGTCCCGGTGGCGGCCCCGGGCACGGCGGCTGTCCTCCCGGCACCGTAGAGCACCTGCTCCAGGCCGGACACCAGACGGCGCACGTCGGCCTGGGGGCGCACCACGAGGCGCAGGAAGCGGCTGGACGAACCGATCTTGTCCCCGCACTCGCGGAGCAGGATGCGGTGCTCGGTGAGCATCCGGTCCCGCACCACCGTGCCCTCCGCGCCCACCGGCAGGCGGACGAAGAGGAAGTTGCCCTGCGAGGGGTAGACCGTCAGCCCGGGCAGCGTGGCGAGCTGACCGGACATGTCCAGGCGGTCCCGGCGCACCTGGTGCAGGCTCCGCGCGTACTCCGCGCCGTGGTCGCGCAGCATGAACACCACATGCTCCGCGAGGGAGTTGAGGTTCCACTTCGGCAGCATCCTCCGCACCCGGCCCGCGAGCGCCGGGTTGGCGACCAGGTAGCCGAAGCGGATGCCGTGCAGGCCGAAGTTCTTGCCGAGGCTGCGCAGGACGACGACGTTGGGCCGCAGCATCGCCTCCTGGACGACGCTGGGTTCGGTCTCCGCGTCGGCGAACTCCAGGAAGGACTCGTCGATCACGACCAGGTCCCGGTCGGCCATCGCGTCCATGAACTGCACGAGCGCCTGCTTGGCGGAGTACCCCCCGTCGGGGTTGTTGGGGTTGCAGACCACCACCGCCCGCGTGCCGCGCGCGCGGATGAACTCGGCGTACTTCCCGAGGTCGAGGGCGAAGCCGCCGGACTCCTGGAGCGGGAACATGTCGACGCGCTTGCCGGTCTCCATCGGCTGGTCGGTCCAGCGGCCGAAGGTGGGGACGGGGACGGCGAGGGAGTCGCGGACCAGCAGATGGTCGATCCAGGTGATCAGCTCGGTTGCGCCGTTGCCCATCGCCACGCACTGCGGCGGCAGCCGGAGCAGCCCGCACAGCTCGGCGGTGACGGTGTCGGCGCTGCTCGGGTAGTAGGTGATGATCTCCCGCAGCCGTCCGGCCAGTTCGTCGAACATCGCCGGGGTGGGGAAGTACGGGTTGCAGGGGATGCAGAAGTCCGTCGGGCCGGCGCCCGTCTCCTCGCCGCTCTGCCGCGTCAGCGCCGCCATCGACGGGCTGTGCGCCGCGGTACCGCGGAACAGCGAGGTGACGTTGCCGGACAAGGGGACCTCCGTGGGTGGGTGGCCCGCGCGGGGGAGTGCGGGCCGCCCCTGTATACGGAGGCGGACGGGACGCCGTTCAACGCGTGTGAAGAAAGCACGCGTCTTTCAGAGGCGGGCCCAGGGTGGTGGGGGTGCCGTGTGGATCTCGCCACCGGTGCGGGAGCCGGCCTGATCCGAACGACACCCCCTAGGCGACCCCGAAGGAGTGCACCGTCGTCGTCCGGTACGTGTCCCCCGGCCGCAGCACGGTGGGCGGGAACTCCGGCCGGTTCGGGGCGTCCGGGAAGTGCTGGGTCTCCAGGCACAGTCCGTCGCCCTGCCGGTAGACCGAGCCACCGCTGCCGGTGAGGGTGCCGTCGAGGAAGTTGCCCGAGTAGAACTGGAGGCCGGGCTGGTCGGTGGCGATGCGCAGGACGCGCCCGCCGGCCGGGTCGCGCAGGGTGGCGACGTGCTCGGGCCGGTCGGTGACGCCCTTGTCGAGCACCCAGTTGTGGTCGTACCCCTGGGCGGCGAGCAGGTGCGGATGCGCGTCCCGCAGGTCCCGCCCGACCGGCTTGGCGTCGCGGAAGTCGAACGGCGTGCCCGCGACCTTCGCCAGCTCGCCGGTCGGGATCAGACCGGCGTCGGTGGGCGTGTAGTGGGAGGCGGCGATCGACAGCTCGTGCCCCTCGACGGTGCCGCTGCCCTCGCCCGCCAGGTTCCAGTAGACGTGGCTGGTGAGATTGACGACGGTGGCCCGGTCGGCGGTCGCCTCGTACTCCACCCGCCAGTCGCCGTCCCCGGTGAGCGTGTACGTCACCCGCGCCCGGAGCGTGCCCGGGTAGCCCATCTCGCCGTCGGCGCTGGTGCGGCGCAGGATCAGGCCGACGTCCGGGCCGTCGGTGAACGGCTCGACGTCCCACACCCGCTTGTCGAAGCCCCGGTCGCCGCCGTGCAGGCTGTGGGCGCCGTCGTTGACGGACAGATGGTGCTCGGTGCCGTCCAGGGTGAAGCGGCCCCGGCCGACCCGGTTGCCGTAACGGCCGACCAGGGCGCCGAAGTACGGGCTGGCGCTCTCGTAGGCGTCCAGGCCCTCGAAGCCCAGCGAGACGTTGGCGTGCCGCCCGTGGCGGTCGGGGACCTCCAGGGACTGCACGACACCGCCGTACGACAGCACCCTCAGCCGTGTGCCGCCGTTCTCCAGGGACCAGCGGTACACCTGGGTCCCGTCGCCGAGCGTCCCGAAGAGTTCCTTCACTCGTCCCCTGCCTCCCGTGGCGTGTGCCGTGCGCCCACCGCGGCGGCACAGACGTGGGCCCCGCCGTGTCCGACGGGGCCCCTGGTGGTCGTGTCACGAACCGACCTTGCGCTTGTTCCACACGTCGAACCCGACCGCCGCGAGCAGCACGGCGCCCTTGATGACCTGCTGCCAGTCGGAGCCGACGCCGACCAGGTTCATGCCGTTGTTGAGCACGCCCAGGACGAGACCGCCGATGATCGCGCCGAGGACGGTGCCGACGCCGCCGCTCATCGACGCGCCGCCGATGAAGGAGGCGGCGATGGCCTCCAGTTCGAAGTTGAGGCCGGCCTTCGGCGAGGCCGCGTTCAGGCGGGTGGCGAAGACCAGGCCCGCCAGGGCGGCGAGGACGCCCATGTTGACGAAGACCAGGAAGGTGACCTTCTTGTCCTTCACGCCGGAGAGCTTGGCGGCGGGCAGGTTGCCGCCGATGGCGTAGATGTGGCGGCCGAAGATCGCGTTGCGCATCACGTAGCCGAAGCCGACCAGCAGTACGCCGAGGACGAGCAGCACGATCGGGGCGCCCTTGTACGAGGCGAGCAGCATCGTCACCGTGAGGACCGCCGCGACCAGCGCGACCAGCTTCAGCACGAACAGGTTGACCGGCGGCACGTCCAGCGAGAACTCCTGCTGCCGCTTGCGGTTCCGCAGCTCCTGGAAGACCACGAAGGCGATCAGCGCGAGGCCCAGCAGCAGGGTGAGGTTGTGGTAGTTGGTGTCGGGGCCGACCTCCGGGAGGAAGCCGGTGGACACCTTCAGCAGGCCGTCCGGGAACGGGCCGAGGGTCTGGCCCTCCAGGAAGATCTCCGTGAAGCCCCGGAAGATCAGCATCCCGGCCAGGGTCACGATGAACGACGGTATGCCGCCGTACGCGATGAAGAACCCCTGGACCGCGCCCGCGATCGCGCCCACCACCAGGCACAGGATCACCGCGACCGGCCAGGGCAGGTCGTGTTTCACCATGAACACGGCCGCGATCGAGCCGACGAACGCCGTCAGCGAGCCCACCGACAGGTCGATGTGGCCGGCGATGATGACCATCATCATGCCGATGGCGAGGATCAGGATGTAGCTGTTCTGGACCACCAGGTTGGACACGTTGCGCGGCAGCAGCAGGTCGCCGCCGGTCCACACGGCGAACAGCACCACGATCAGGCCGAGCGCGAACAGCATGCCGTACTGCCGCATGTTGCGGCGCATGCCGTCGAGCATCAGGTGCAGCAGGCCGCCCCCGCCCGAGGCGCCGCCGCCTCTGCCGGGCGGCGCGGGGGCCGGGGTCTTGGCGGTCACGTCCGTGCTCATCGGGTTACCTCTTTGTCCTTCGTCATCTGACGCATCAGCGCTTCCTGCGAGGCCTCGGCCCGCGAGAACTCACCCGTGAGCCGTCCCGCGGCCATCGTGTAGATGCGGTCGCACATGCCGAGCAGCTCCGGCAGTTCGGAGGAGATGAAGACGACCGCCTTGCCCTGGGCGGCCAGTCGGTCGATGACCGTGTAGATCTCGTACTTGGCGCCCACGTCGATGCCGCGCGTCGGCTCGTCCAGGATCAGCACCTCCGGACCCGCGAAGATCCACTTGCTGAGGACGACCTTCTGCTGGTTGCCGCCGGACAGCTTGCCCACCGGCTCGAAGACGGTCGGCGCCTTGATGTTCATCGACCTGCGGTACTCCTCGGCGACCTGCCGCTCCCCGTGCTCGTCGACGACGCCCCGCTTGGCGACCTTGCCCAGCGCGGTCAGCGAGATGTTCCGGTTGATGGTGTCGATGAGGTTGAGACCGTAGTGCTTGCGGTCCTCGGTGACGTACGCGATCCCGTGCCGCACCGCCTCCGGGACGGACTTCGTACGGATCTCCCGGCCGTCCCTGAGCACCGTGCCGCCCGCGTACCGGCCGTAGGCGCGGCCGAAGACGCTCATCGCCAGCTCGGTGCGGCCGGCGCCCATCAGGCCGGCGATGCCGACGATCTCACCGCGCCGCACCTCGATCGACACGTCGTCCACGACCTTGCGCTGCTGGTCGATGGGGTGGTGCACGGTCCAGTTGCGGATCTCCAGGGCGGGCGCCGTCCCCTCCTCGGGGTGGTGCGGCGTCCGCTCCGGGAAGCGGTTCTCCAGGTCGCGGCCGACCATCCCGCTGATGATCCGGTCCTCGGTCGTCTCCGCCGCCTTCACGTCGAGCGTCTCGATGGACTGCCCGTCGCGGATGATCGTCACCGAGTCGGCGACCCGGCGGATCTCGTTCAGCTTGTGCGAGATGATGATCGAGGTCATGCCCTGTTCCTTCAACTGAAGGATCAGATCGAGGAGTTTGCCGCTGTCCTCGTCGTTGAGCGCCGCCGTCGGCTCGTCGAGGATGAGCAGCTTCACCTTCTTCGAGAGCGCCTTGGCGATCTCCACCAGCTGCTGCTTGCCCACGCCGATGTCGGCGACCCGGGTCTCCGGGTGCTCGTCCAGCCCCACCCGGCGCAGCAGCTCACTGGCGTGCCGCAGCGTGTCGTTCCAGTTGATCAGCCCGCGCTTGGCGTGCTCGTTGCCGAGGAAGATGTTCTCGGCGATCGACAGGTACGGCACCAGCGCCAGCTCCTGGTGGATGATCACGATGCCGTGCCGCTCGCTCGCCCGGATGTCCCTGAACCGGCAGGTCTCGCCCTCGAAGAGGATGTCCCCCTCGTAGCTGCCGTGCGGATGGACGCCGGAGAGCACCTTCATCAGGGTCGACTTGCCGGCGCCGTTCTCCCCGCAGATGGCGTGGACCTCGCCCTGGCGGACGGTCAGGGTGACGTCCGACAGCGCTTTGACACCGGGAAAGGTCTTGACGATCGAGCGCATTTCCAGGACGGGTCCCGCCATGGTCGTGCCTTCCAATCCTAGAGGGGCCCGGACTACTTGAGGTCGCCCTCGGTGTAGAAGCCGCCGTCGATGAGTTCCTTCTTGTAGTTGGACTGGTCGACGCTGACCGGCTGGAGCAGGTAGGACGGGACGACCTTGGCGCCGTTGTCGTACGTCTTGGTGTCGTTGACCTCGGGCTTCTTGTCGTTGAGGACCGCCTCGACCATGTTCGAGGCGACCTTGGCGAGCTGGCGCAGGTCCTTGTAGACGGTCTGCGTCTGATCGCCGGCGATGATCGACTTCACCGAGGCGACCTCGGCGTCCTGGCCCGTGACGACCGGCATCGCCTTGGCCCCCGAACCGTAGCCGTCCGACTTCAGCGCGGACAGGATGCCGATGGAGATGCCGTCGTACGGCGAGAGCACCGCGTCGACCCGGGCGCTGCGGTAGCTGGACGTCAGCAGGTCGTCCATCCGCTTCTGCGCCGTGCCGCCGTCCCAGCGCAGGGTGGTCACCTGGTTGAGCGCGGTCTGCTTGGAGCGGACGACCAGCTGGCCCTTGTCCAGGTACGGCTTGAGGACGTTCATCGCGCCCTGGAAGAAGTACTTGGTGTTGTTGTCGTCGTTCGACCCGGCGAACAGCTCGATGTTGAACGGGCCCTTCTTGGAGCCGTCCTTGAGGCCGAGCTTGTCGACGATGTAGCCGCCCTGGAGTTCGCCGACCTTCTCGTTGTCGAACGAGGCGTAGTAGTCGACGTTGGCCGTGCCGAGGATCAGACGGTCGTAGGAGATGACCGGGATGTCGGCGTCCTTGGCCTGCTGGAGCACGTTGTTGAGCGACTTGTTGTCGATCGCGGCGATGATCAGGGCGTCCACGCCCTGCGTGATCATGTTCTCGATCTGGGAGACCTGCTGGTCCGGGTCGTCCTCGCCGTAGACGAGCTTGGTCTCGTACCCCTTGGCCTTGAGCTCCTTCTCGACGTTGGCACCGTCGGCGATCCAGCGCTCGGAGGACTTGGTCGGCATCGCGATGCCGATGGTGCCACCGTCGGAGCCGCCCTTGTCCTCCTCGCCGCCGCCCTCACCGCTCTGGCCGCACGCGGTCAGGGTCAGGGCGAGGGTCGCGGCGGAGGCTATGGCGGCGAGTGCGGCTCTGCGATTGCGCATGGTCATCATCCTTGATGTCGGTGCAGGACTCGGTCAGTTGGGGCCGAACGCTGAGGGTGGAGCGACCGAGAGCAGGTGTGTGGGATTGTGCGCGACTGTGTCTTCTTTTGAGAAGAGAGTTTCCGGAACGTTATGACGAGATCTCGAAGCGGCTCAGCGGCCCCGGGAGCCGTGACCCTAGTGCGGCCATGTCCCCGTCCGCCCCGTGCCGGGCGAGCAGGTCGAGGGCGAGCCGGCCGCGCCGCACTCGCTCCTTGGCGGTCGCCAGGGTGAGTTCCCGCAGGTGGTGGCCGTACGGATAGATCCCGGGCGCCCTGGAGAGCCCGAACTTCAGGTACAGCGGGGCGCCGCGCCGGATCAGCTCGGCCACCTCGTACATCCGCACGTAGCCGCCGAGGTCGTCGGGAGCCTCGATGTACATGTCCATCGGCGCGGCCGAAACACGTCGTATTTCAGTCAGGTGATCCAGTGTCAGGTCGCTCGGCACGTTGATGGAGTCGGCACCGAGCCGCTCGTACACGGAGTACGAGGCCGGGTTGACGGGCCCGACGAGGGCGGACAGCTTGAGCGTGGTGCCGCCGGGAAGCAGCCCGGCGGCGCGGGCCCGGTGCAGCGTCCACAGCACGCCCTCGTCGGCGACGAGAAGACACTGCACGCCCAACTCGGTGGCCCGTACGGCGTCTTCGACGCACCCGGCCACGGCGTCGTGCCCCCGGGCCCGCGCGCCGGCGCCGCCCGAGTCGGTCCGGGTCGACCCGCCGATGTCCCAGGTCCCGCGCGGCCCGGTGAACAGGCACAGCTCGATGTCCCGCTCCCGGGTCGCCTCGACCATCTCGGTGATCTCGGCATCGGTCAGCATCCAGACGCCGCTGCCCTGACTGATCCGGTGGATCGGCACGTCGAGCCGTGCGGCCTCCTTGAGCACGACGCCGAGCGCCTCGGGTCCCTCGCAGGAGGGAACCTCGGTCCGCCACCGGCCCCCGTCGGGGAAGGCGTGGGGGGAGGCGTCGGCGGGGTCGGGAGCGGGCGCGGCGAGCCCGAGCGCGGCGAGAGCTTGCTCGCCGGGGCGCCGGGGGGTGGAGGGGTGGGTCACGGGGGATCCTTCTCGTTCGGTATACCGGACAGGGTTCGAGCCCACTCGTCCGCGGGCAATCGTGCCTCCCCCAGCGCCTGAAGGGCCTGGGAGGCAGCCCCAGGCGGCACGGGTGGGCGCGGAGGCACCCCGCTGCCCCGGGTCGCGTCAGGGCCGTAGCAGCACCTTGCCCACCCCGGGATCCCCGGAGCCGACGAGGGCCATGGCCTCGGCGAACCCACCGAGCGCCAGCTCATGCGTCACCAGCGCCCGAGGCGACAACAACCCCGCCGCGAACACCCGCACCGCATGCGCCCAAGCCCACGAAGGCGCCCCGAAAACGGACCGCACCTCCAACTGCCGCACCGCCAGCAGCGTAGGATCGAGCCCCTCGGCCCCCGCCGCCGGCAGCCCGGTCAACACCAACCGCCCACCCCGTCGCACCATCGCGGCACCCATGCGGGCGGCGTCGGCGGACCCGGCGGCCTCGATCACCACGTCGACGTCGTCCGGCAACGCCTCGTCCCGGGTACGGAAGTCACTCGCCCCGAACTCCCGAGCCAGCGCCTCCCGCTCCCGCCCCACCCCCACGACCAGCAACTCCCCGGGCGAGACAGCCCGAAGAAACTGCACGGCGAACATCCCGAGCGTCCCGGTCCCGACCACGGCCACCCGCTCACCCGGCCGAGCGTCCGCCTTGACCGCCGCGGCGGCGACACACGCGGCCGGCTCCAGCAGCGCCGCCGCACCGAGATCCACCCCCTCGGGCAGCGCATGCAGCAGCCGCGCCGGCAGCGTCAGGGTGGGAGCCATCGCCCCGGCCTGGGTGAACCCGGTCTCCTCGTACCCGGCGGTGCACAGCGTCGTCTCCCCGGCGTGGCACCGCTCGCACACCTGGCAGTTGCGGAACCCCTCACCCACGACCCCGCGCCCGACCAGCCCCGCGGCCACCCCGGCCCCGACCCGCTCGACGACCCCGGACCACTCGTGCCCGGGTGTCACGGGGTACCGGACGTACGCCGCCGGCCGATTCCCCTGATACATCTCACGATCGCTGCCGCAGATCCCCACGGCGTGCACCCGCACCAGCGCCTCACCCGGCCCCGGCTCACGGGGCTCGTGCGGCACCAGCCGGTGCACTCCCGGTGCGTCGACGACAACGGCCCTGCTCATCCCTGCGTCCCCTTCGGCTTGCGCTGCTCCCAGCCCTCGGCCCAGAGATCGAACCGGGCCTGCTGCTGGGGGAATTCTCCGGCAGCGTCGACGTCCAGCTCGACCCCGAGCCCGGGTGCCTCGGACAGAGGGAAGCAACCGTCGGCCGGATCGACCTGCGGCGCGCCCTTCACGACCCTCTTGATCTCCGCGTCCGCGAAGTCGTTGAAGTGCTCCAGAATCTTGAAGTTGGGCGCGGTGAAGCCGACTTGGAGCGAGGCGGCGGTCAGTACGGACCCGCCCACGTTGTGCGGCGCGACCAGCGCGTAGTGCGTCTCGGCGGTGGCGGCGAGCTTGCGGGTCTCCCAGATCCCGCCGATGTGCCCGACGTCGGGCTGGATGATGTCGACGGACTGGTCCTCGAACAGTTCGCGGAACTCGATCCGGTCGTGGATGCGCTCACCGGTGGCGACCGGCAGGTCCACCTTCTCGGCGACCTTCCTCAGCGCCTTGAGGTTCTCCGGCGGCACCGGCTCCTCCAGCCAGGCCGGCTTGAACGGCGCGAGTTCCCGCGCGAGGCGCACGGCGGTGGCGGGGGAGAAGCGCCCGTGCATCTCCAGCATCAGTTCGGCGTCGGGCCCGATGGCGTCGCGTACGGCCTCGATCAGCGAGACGGCGTACAGGGTCTGCTCGTGGTCGAGTTCGAACTGCCCGGTGCCGAAGGGGTCGATCTTCAACGCCCGGTACCCGCGCTCCATCACGCCCCGAGCGGCCTCGTGGTACGCCTCGGGGGTGCGCTCGGTGGTGTACCACCCGTTGGCGTACGCCTTCACCTTGTCGGTGACCTTGCCGCCCAGCAGCTGCCAGACGGGGACGCCGAGGGCCTTGCCCTTGATGTCCCAGCACGCCATCTCGACGACGGCGATCCCGGACATCACGATCTCACCGGCGCGCCCGTAGTCGCCGTACTTCATGCGCCGCACCAGGTCCTCGACGGCGAACGGATCGGAACCGGCGATGTGGTTCACCTCGGCCTCCCTGAGGTAGCCGAGGAGCGCGTCGGTGTGCCCGAGCATCCGGGTCTCGCCGACGCCGGTGAGACCCTCGTCGGTGTGCACCTGGACGTAGGTCAGGTTGCGCCACGGCGTCCCGACCACGTGAGTGCTGATTCCGGTGATGCGCACGGCGGCTGCCCTTCGCTGCGGGGGGAGAAGCGTTCGGTCCGTGACGTTCGATATTTCGTCATACGTTCGAAATGCTGGCGAGACAGTAAGGAGGCCGTGGTGGAGGTGTCAATGGGTCGGACACATAACGCTTCCGCCGATTTGGCAAGGGCGAACGCGGGACTCCCGGCCGCTTCCCCACACAACTTTCACAGGAGCCCCTAGGAACAGGCCTGTTGCGGAACTTAACCTTCCCGCGTCATGGACTACTGCCACCCGTGCCGACGGCACCTCAACGGCGCCCTCGCCTGCCCGGGCTGCGGCACGCCCGTAGAGCAACTCGCTTCGCAGGAACCGTCGGTGACGGTGCCTCACCAGGCACCCGTACCGCCCCCACGCCCCGACGACGAGCCGGACTCCCCACCCCCCGACGCCGACGGCGACGACCCGTCCGCCTCCCCCCGGGACAGCCGTCGCGACCGCAAGGCCGCCGCCCACCGCCGCCGGCGCCGCACCACCCTGCTCGTCGCCACGGGCTTCGTCCTCGCCGCCGGCGGCCTCAGCCTCGCCGAACTCGGCCTGGACGCCGCCCCGGACGCACCGGCGCCACCGGCGGCGGCGGGCCGCGAGAAGCCGGACGGCGGCGCGACCGGAAAGGTCGGCGAGGTGTCGGCCACCCCTGTGGCGGAGTCCGCCCCGAGAACCTCGACCGCCCCCGCCTCGGCGTCCCCGAACCCCTCGGACTCCCCGTCACCCTCGACATCCCCCACAGGCTCGACCTCCCCGGACACCGAGCCCTCACCACCCCCCGCGGAAGCCCCCGACACCCCCGAGACCGACCACCCCCCGACCCCGGGCACCCCCACCCCATCCCCGGACACCCCGTCCACGGACCCGGCCCCCAACCCCCCGCCCCCGGCAACCACTCCACCCCCACCACCGGACCCCACCCCGACGAAGGACTGCGACCGCTTCCTGTGGTGGTGCACCTAGGCGCACGCCGGCAAGCGCCCTGCCCGCCGCCCCGTGGTCGCCGTCACGGCCGAGCGGATGCGGTGGTCCGTCAGGGAGTTGACGGCGAAGTCGGTGCGGAATGGCCAGGTCGGGGACGGCGCGGGCGTGGGTCGTGACGACGGCGGTGCTGGCGGGGCCGGCCTCGGCGGCCCTCCTGGCGGTGGCGATCGCCGCCGACCCGGACACCGCCGGGCAGGCCGCGAGCGTGGCCGGCACGGTGGTCGGCCTGCCGGCCCTGCTGGCCCTGCTGGTCTCGGCGATCGCCCTGTTCCGCACCGGCGACCCGGCGGCGGGAGCCCGTTCCGTACAGTCCGGCGGCACCGCCGGCCGCGCGGTCGCGGAACTGGCCCGCAGGACACCGAACCCTTCGCTCCGCGCCTCGGCGCCGGCCCGTGTGCCGACGGCGCCGGCGAAGACGGACCGCCCCGGCGGGGCGACCGAAGCGGCCCACGGCATCACCGAGCCGTCTCATCAGGCCTCCGCGCTGGTGGCGGTCGCCAAGGTCCGAGGCCGTTCGCCCGAGGGCAGGTCACTGCTCCGCCACGCCCTCTCCGTCCACACCCACGAAGACTTCCTGGGCGAGCTGGCCGCCGTATCCCCCGAGGCCCTGGACGAAGCACTCCGCCGCATCCGGCAACCCGCCACTCCCTAGACTCCCCCCACCACCCGCCGCAGCGCATCCCGCAGCGCCACCCGTTCCCCCTCCGACAGTCCCGCCAGCGGCTCCCGGGCGAAACGGAGCGACTCCCGCAGGTCGCGGGCCACCCGGCGGCCCTCCTCCGTCGCCGCGGCCACCTTCACGCGGCGGTCGCCCGGGTCGGGGCGGCGCTCGACCAGGCCCCGGGCCTCCAGGCGGTCCACGATGCCCGTGACGTTGGACGGCTCGCACTTGAGGCGCTGGGCCAGTTTCCGCATCGGCAGCGGCTCCAGCGTGAGCAGGCTCAGAAGCTTGGCCTGCGCGCCGGTCAGCGCGCGTTCCGCCGCCGCCTCCTCGTAGTCGGCGTGGAAACGGGCCACCACCTCGCCGATCAGCTCGACGACCTCCAGGGTGAGCGCGTCGGGGCGGCGGGCGGCGTCGTGTGGTGGGGCCATGCGTTCCAGGGTACCCACTTGTTTGACAACCTGAAATGTTCAGCAGCATGGTTGTTTCAGGACCTGAAAGACCTAGGAAAGGCGCCCCTTGACCGACTCCCCCGCCCTCCCCGCCGTCAACCGTGCCTGGCACCTCGTCTCCCGCCCCGTCGGCCGGCCCGAGCCCGAGGACTTCGAGCTCGTCGAGTCGCCGGTCCCCGCCCCCGGCGACGGCCAGGTGCTCGTACGCAACCTCTACGTCTCCGTCGACCCCTACATGCGCGGCCGCATGAGCGCCGCCAAGTCCTACGCCGCCCCCTACGAGCTGGGTAAGCCCATGCTGGGCGGCGCCGTCGGCGAGGTCGTCGCCTCCAACGCCGAGGGATTCGAGGCCGGCGACCACGTCCTGCACTTCCTCGGCTGGCGCGAGTTCGCCGCCCTGGACGCCCGGCACGCCGTCAAGGTCGACCCCGAGGCCGCGCCGCTGTCGACGTACGTCGGCGTCCTCGGCATGACGGGGCTCACCGCCTACGCCGGTCTGCTGCGCGTCGCCGCGCTCAAGGAGGGCGACAGGGTCTTCGTCTCCGGCGCCGCCGGTGCCGTCGGCAGCCAGGTGGGGCAGATCGCCAGGCTCAAGGGCGCCGCCCGCGTCATCGGCTCGGCCGGCTCGGACGAGAAGGTCAAGCTCCTCACCGACGAGTACGGCTTCGACGCCGCCTTCAACTACAAGGACGCCCCGGTGAGCGAGCAGCTGCGCGCCGCCGCCCCCGACGGCATCGACGTCTACTTCGACAACGTCGGCGGCGACCACCTGGAGGCCGCCATCGGCTCCCTCGACCTCAACGGGCGCATCGCGATCTGCGGCATGATCTCCGTCTACAACAACACCGAGCCCGCCCCCGGCCCCAGGAACCTCTCCCGCCTGATCCAGACCCGCGGCCGCATCGAGGGCTTCCTGGTCAGCGACCACTACGACCTCCAGCCGCGGTTCGTCGAGGAGGTCGGCGCCTGGGTGCGCGACGGGCGGCTGAAGTACCGCGAGACGGTCGTCGAGGGCATCGAGAACAACCTGGAGGCGTTCCTCGGCGTCCTGCGCGGCGACAACACCGGCAAGATGGTCGTCGAGCTCTGAGCGGCCGCCTCCCGCCGACCCCCTGTCCACCCGTTCATCCCCCCGTCCCTTCCGGCATGCGGTAGCGTCTTTCCGAAATCCGTCGTGATCGTGGGCGCGAGTCACGGCGGACCGAGGAGGAGGACATCCGCATGCCGATCCAGCAGTCCGAGGTCCTCTACACCGCCGTCGCCACCGCCGAGAAAGGCCGCGACGGCCGCGTGTCCACCGATGACGGCAAGCTCGGCCTGGTCGTGAACCCGCCGAAGGAGAGGGGCGGCAGCGGCGCCGGCACCGATCCCGAGCAGCTCTTCGCCGCCGGGTACAGCGCCTGCTTCCAGGGCGCGCTCGGCGTCGTCGCCCGCCGGGAGGGCGCCGACGTCACCGGCTCGACCGTCACCGCGAAGGTCGGCATCGGCGGGAACGCCGACGGCTTCGGCGTCATCGTCGAGATCTCCGCCGGGATCCCGGCCGTGGACGCCGCCACCGCCCGCTCGCTGCCGGAGAAGGCCCACCAGGTCCGCCCGTACTCCGAGGCGACCCGCGGCGACGTCACGGTGACCCTCGCCTGACCTCCGCGTACCCGCCCCCGCCCCACGCGCGTGGCGATAGAGTTCCGCCCATGCGCGATCTTGGGGCGGGATTCGGCCATCTCCTGAAGGGCCAGCGCTGGGTGGCCCGGCACGGCAGGAGCTACGGCTTCGGGCTCGTCCCGGGCCTGATCACCCTGGTCCTCTACGCCGCCGCGCTGACCGCGCTCGCGCTGTGGGGCGCGGACTTCGTCGGCTGGGCGACCCCCTTCGCCGACGACTGGACGAGCCCCTGGCCCGGACTATTCCGCGGCTTCCTCACCGCCGTCCTGTTCGCCCTCGCCCTGCTCCTGGCCGTCCTCACCTTCACCGCGGTCACCCTGCTGGTCGGCCAGCCCTTCTACGAGGCCCTCTCCGAACGCGTCGACCGCGACGTCTCCCCGGACGGCACCGCGCCCGAGTCCGGCCTGCCGCTCTGGCGCGAGCTGTGGATCTCCGGCCGCGACAGCCTGCGCATCCTGGTCCGCGCCGCCGTCTGGGGCGTCCTGCTCTTCGCGCTCGGCTTCGTCCCGGTCGTCGGCCAGACCGTCGTCCCGGTGATCGGCTTCTTCGTCACCGGCTTCTTCCTCACCGAGGAGCTGGCCTCCGTCGCCCTCCAGCGCCGCGGGGTCCGGCTCCGCGAGCGCCTCGCCCTCCTGCGCTCCCGCCGGATGCTGGTCTGGGGCTTCGGCACCCCGCTGGGCCTCGCCTTCCTGGTGCCCTTCGTCGCGGTCTTCCTGATGCCGGGCGCGGTCGCCGGTGCCACCCTCCTCGCCCGCGAACTCCTGGGCGAGGAGACCCACGACGGGGACCGCGCGGACGACCGCGACGACCCCCACGACGACCACCACGGCGCCCACCACGGCGCCGCCGGCGCCGGTGACGCCGGGGAAAACACCGCCGGCCGACCGGCCCGTGACCGTTTGTGAAAAGTTCGTACGAACAATCGACCGAGCGCCCGATCGCGGGCCGCCACGTCACCTCGGCGATTACCGTCGTACCAGCCCCGGCCCGGAACCTGACGGCCGGGCCGGGGCTCACAGGCTCGGGAGACTCCGCGCACGCCCCGCTAGCGCACCGAGAACCCGTACACCGTCTCCGACCGGAACACCTCGCCCGGCCGCAGCACCGTGCCCGGGAAGTCCGGCCGGTTCGGGGAGTCCGGGAAGTGCTGCGTCTCCAGCGCGATCCCGTCGCCCGGCGCGAACGGCTCGCCCAGCTGGTCGCCCGTGTAGACCTGGAGGCCCGGCTCCGTCGTCGACACCGTGAGCACCCGCCCCGACGCCGGGTCGTACAGCTCGGCGATCTCCTCGGCCGTCTCCGTCACGCCCTTGTCGAGGACGAAGTTGTGGTCGTAGTCCGCACCGACCTTGCGCGCCCGCCGGAAGTCGAACCGCGTGTCCGTCACGTCCGCCGGCGCCCCCTCGGGGATCAGACCGGCGTCCACCGGCGTGTACGCGGAGGCGGCGAGCCGCAGCTCGTGCCCGCCCGCGTGACCGGAACCGCTCAGGTTGAAGTAGCTGTGGTTGGTCGGGTTCAGTACCGTCGGCGCGTCCGTGACCCCCTCGTAGGCGATCCGCAGCGCGCCGGACTCCTCCAGCGTGTACGTCACCGTCAGCTCCACCCGGCCCGGGTAGCCCTCGTCGCCGTCCGGGCTGACATGTGTGAGCCGGACACCGTAGCCGTCCTCGCCGGCCGGCGTCACGTCCCACACGTGCTTGTCGAAGCCGCGCTCGCCGCCGTGCAGCGAGTTCGGCCCGTTGTTGCGCGCGAGCGTGTACGTCCGGCCGTCCAGCTCGAAACGGCCGCCCGCGATCCGGTTCGCGTACCGCCCGACGAGCGCGCCGAGGTAGGGCTCCGGGTGCGTCAGATAGCCGTCCAGACCCGCGAACCCCAGCACCACGTCGCCGGTGTCGCCGTCCCGGTCCGGGACCTCGACCGACTGCACGATCCCGCCGTACGACAGGATCCGTACCCGTACGCCGGCCCGCTCCAGGGTCCAGCGGTGGACGGAAGTGCCGTCGGAAAGTGTGCCGAAGAGTTCGTTCATGTGCGGAACTCTAGGACATCCCCAGGTCAGGGCCGCCGCTCGGTCACCGCGCGATACGCGATCTCGGCCAGCCGGGCCTGCCCGTCCACACTCGGGTGGAACCAGTCCCAGCGACTCAACTGGCCCGTGCCGAAACGGTACTTGTGCACCGCGCCGTCGTCCGTGCGGCACCGCCGGTCCTTCGCGCACACCTCGCGCAGCACCTCGTTGTAGTCCGTGACCCGGTCCTCCACCGTGTTCCGCCGCAGGGTCGCCGCCGCGTCCAGGGAATCCGCGTCGGCCAGCATGGAGGGGCACAGGCCCAGCTTCCACACCTGCTTGCCCAGCGCGTTCGTCCGCCCCTGGGACCACAGCCGCTTCAGGTCCGGGATGCTCGCCACGTACACCTGCGCCGTCGGCAGCTTCGCCCGCAGCGTGCGCATCGCCTCCTCGAACTGCGCCCGGAAGTCCGCCACCGGGGTCATCGCCGAGGTCGTCGCCCGGCACGCGTCGTTCGCCCCGGCCATCACCGCGACCAGCTGCGGCTTGTGCGCCGCCGCCCGCGTCACCTGCCCGGTCAGGTCCGCCATGCGCGCGCCGGTGACCGCGTAGTTCCAGCTGCGGTCGGCCGCCGCCGTCCTCCCCAGCAGGCGTACGGCCAGACTGTCGACCTCGGCGCTGTCACCGGTCGCCCAGGAGACCTGCGGGCAGTCCGAGAGGATCGTGCACGCGTCGAAGCCCCGCGTGATGGAGTCGCCCACGGCCGCGACCGACGCGGGGCTCGTGTCCCACGCCGACGCGGTGGGGCTCGGCCGCTTGGACGCGCTCGCGGAGGGCGCGGCGGAGTCCCCGCCCGCGGCGTCGCAGCCGGCCGCCCCCAGCACGGCCACGGCCAGCGCGGCGGCGGCCGCGGCACGGGTACGGCACCGGGCGCCGAGGCCGCTCCGCGTACGCAGTCGGTCCGTCCGCCGGCCCATACCGTCCCACCCGCCCTTCGCCCCGTGCCTCCACCGACCTCAACCCACGACACCGCGCCAGGGTTCCCGAGGGCTCCGAGCGGTTGCTCACACCCGTACAAGCGTCCTGCCGGGTGAATGGCGGCGTTCTGTCACCACCGGGACCGACGGTACGTCACACTCCCTGGCCCGTCGCACGGTAGCCTCGCCCTCAGCGCGGCCTGCCCGGCCGTGGCCGTTCCACCCCGTTCCGAGATGTCCCGCTCAGCCCGGAGGTTCCGGTGACGACACGTGGAGTCCTGTACGTGCACTCCGCGCCGCGCGCGCTGTGCCCGCACGTCGAGTGGGCCGTCGCCGGGGTGCTCGGTACCCGGGTGAGCCTGGACTGGATCCGGCAGCCCGCCGCGCCCGGCACCTGGCGCTCGGAGTTCTCCTGGCAGGGCCAGCCCGGCATCGCCTCCAAGCTCGCCTCCGCGCTGCGCGGCTGGCAGCTCCTGCGCTTCGAGGCCACCGCCGAGCCCTCCGCCCACGCCGAGGGCGAGCGCTACAGCTGCACCCCCGGCCTCGGCATCTTCCACGCCGTCACCGGCATCCACGGCGACATCCTCATCCCCGAGGACCGCCTGCGCGCCGCCCTCACCCGCTCCCAGCGCGGCGAGACCGACCTGGAGTCCGACGTCGCCAAGCTCCTCGGCAAGCCCTGGGACGACGAACTCGAACCCTTCCGCCACGCAGGCGAGGGCGCCCCGGTCCGCTGGCTCCACCAGGTGGTGTGACGCCGTCCTCGTACACGTGAAGGGGCCCCACCGACCGGTGGGGCCCCTTCGGGTTCGTACGGCGGTCGCTCAGACCGTGCGGAACGCCAGTACCACGTTGTGCCCGCCGAACCCGAACGAGTCGTTCAGCGCGGCGATCCGGCCCTCGACGGGTAGCTTCCGGGCCTCCCCGCGGACGATGTCCGCGTGGGCCTCCGCCTCGGGGTCGAGGTTCTCCACGTTGATGGTCGGCGGCGCCACCCGGTGGTACAGCGCGAGCACCGTCGCCACGGACTCCACGCCGCCCGCGCCACCGAGCAGGTGACCGGTCATCGACTTGGTGCCGGACACCGCCATGTGGTCCACGGCGTCGCCGAACACCTTCCGCAGCGCCTTCAGCTCGGCGATGTCACCGGCCGGCGTCGAGGTGGCGTGCGCGTTGACGTGCACGATCTCCGCCGGGTCCAGGTCGTTGCGGTCCAGCAGGTTCTGCAGGGCGCTGGAGATGCCCCGCCCCTCCGGCTCCGGCTGCACGATGTCGTGGCTGTCGGCGGAGACGCCCTGGCCGACCGCCTCCGCGTAGACGCGGGCACCGCGCGCGGCGGCGTGCTCGGCGGACTCCAGGACCAGGACACCGGCGCCCTCGCCGAGGACGAAGCCGTCCCGGGCGGTGTCGAAGGGCCGCGAGGCGCCCTGCGGGTCGTCGTTGTTCTTGGACATCGCCATCATGTTGCCGAACGCGGCGATGGGCAGCGGGTGGATCGCCGCCTCCGTGCCGCCCGCGACGACGACGTCCGCACGGCCGGTGCGGATCATCTCGATGGCGTAGCCGATGGCCTCGGCGCCCGACGCGCAGGCGGAGACCGGCGTGTGCACGCCCGCGCGGGCGCCCACGGCCAGACCCACGTTGGCGGAGGGGCCGTTCGGCATGAGCATGGGAACGGTGTGCGGGGAGACGCGGCGGACGCCCTTCTCCTTGAGCACGTCGTACTGGTCGAGCAGAGTCGTCACGCCGCCGATGCCGGAGGCGATGACCGCACCGAGCCGGTCGGGGTCGACATGGGCCCCGCCCGCGTCCGGCGCGCTCTCGCCGGCCTTGCCGGTGTAACCGGCGTCCTTCCACGCCTCCTGGGCGGCGATCAGCGCGAACTGCGCCGAACGGTCCAGGCGGCGGGCCTGCGGCCGCGGGATGATCTCCGAGGGGTCCACGGCCGCGGGTGCGGCGATACGGACCGCCTGGTCGGCGGCCCACTCCTGCTCCAGGGGCTTGGCACCGGACTTGCCGGCGACCAGACCCTCCCAGGTCGAGGCTGCGTCGCCACCCAGCGGTGTGGTTGCGCCGATACCGGTGACGACCACGGTGCGATTGGTCGAGCTCACGGGAATTCTTTCTCCAACGGGATACGGATTCGTACGGCGCCACCGCCGGGTGGCGGGGCAGTCGGCCCGGACACCCGGGCTCACCCCAGGGGGCTTCGCCCGAGTATCGGCGGATCAGGCCTGGTGGTCGAGGATGTACTTCGTCGCGTCGCCGACCGTCTTGAGGTTCTTGACGTCGTCGTCCGGGATCTTGACGTCGAAGCGCTCTTCGGCGGCGACGACGACCTCGACCATGGACAGCGAGTCGACGTCCAGGTCGTCGGTGAAGGACTTCTCCAACTTGACGTCCTCAACCGGGATGCCGGCGATCTCGTTCACGATCTCCGCGAGACCGGCGACGATCTCTTCCTGAGTGGCGGCCATGATGGCGCTCCTTCTTTGTTGTCCAGAGGGTGTGGCGGCCCGCCGCGTCGCGGCAGGTGTTGCTGTGCGCTCCGTCCCGGACCGCGTGATCCGGCACGGAGTGCCTAGGGGAGGGTAACGACCGTCGCGGCGTAGACGAGACCCGCCCCGAAGCCGATGACGAGCGCCGTGTCGCCGCTCTTCGCGTCGCCGGTCGCCAGGAGCCGCTCCATCGCGAGCGGGATCGAGGCGGCCGAGGTGTTGCCGGTGGTGCGGATGTCACGCGCGACCATGACGTGCTCCGGCAGCCTGAGCGTCTTCACCATCGAGTCGATGATCCGCACATTGGCCTGGTGCGGGATGAAGACGTCCAGGTCGTCCGCGCTGATCCCGGCCGCGTCCAGCGCCTGCTGGGCGACCTTCGCCATCTCGAACACGGCCCAGCGGAACACCGCCTGGCCCTCCTGCGTGATCGCAGGAAACTTGACGTTGCCCTCGCGGTCGAGGGGCAGTTCGGAGACGTCGCCGATCCTGAAGCGGTCCCAGGGGACCGTCTGCTTGATCGTCTCGGACTTGTCGCCCTCCGAGCCCCAGACCGTCGGGCCGATCGCCGGCTCCTTCGACGGGCCGACCACGACCGCGCCCGCGCCGTCGCCGAAGAGGAAGGCGGTGGCCCGGTCCTCCAGGTCGGTCAGGTCGGAGAGCCGCTCCACGCCGATCACCAGGACGTAGTCCGCCGAACCCTCGACGACCATGCCCTTGGCGAGGGTCAGTCCGTAGCCGAAGCCCGCGCAGCCCGCCGAGATGTCGAAGGCCGCGGCCTTGTCCGTGCCGAGCTTGTCGGCGATCTCGGTGGCGATGGCCGGGGTCTGGGCGAAGTGCGACACGGTCGAGACGACCACGGCGCCGATCTGCCCGGCGTCGATCCCGGCGTCCGCGATGGCCTTGCCGGACGCCTCGATGGACATCGCGGCGACGGTCTCCTCGGGCGAGGCCCAGTGCCGCGTCTCGATGCCGGAGCGCGAGCGGATCCACTCGTCGGACGAGTCGATCGTCTCGAGGATCACCTCGTTCGGCACGACCCGGGTCGGGCGGTAGCCGCCGACGCCGAGGATGCGCGCGTACGGGGCGCCCTTGCTGGGCTTGATCTTCGACATGCTCTCGCGCTCCTTGTCAGACCTGCTGGGCGTGCTCGGCGGCCAGCTCGCGGGCCGCGTCGAGGTCGGCGGGGGACTTCAGGGCCAGCGTCCTCACGCCCGGCAGGGCGCGCTTGGCCAGCCCGGTCAGCGTGCCGCCCGGGCACACCTCGATGAGCGCGGTGACGCCCAGTTCCTTGAAGGTCTCCATGCAGCGGTCCCAGCGGACCGGGTTGGCGACCTGGCCGACGAGCCGCTCCAGCACCTCGGCACCGGAGCCGACGGCCTGCCCGTCCCGGTTGGAGACGTACGTCACCTTCGGGTCGGCCGGCGTGAGCGCCGCCGCGGCCTCGGCGAGCTTGTCCACGGCGGGCGCCATGTGGTGCGTGTGGAAGGCGCCGGCCACCTTCAGCGGGACGACCTTGCGGACGCCCTCGGGCATGTCCCCGGCGAGCGCGGCGAGCTGCTCCATCGTGCCGGCGGCGACGATCTGGCCGGCGCCGTTGACGTTGGCCGGGGTGAGGCCGAGCTTCTCCAGGTGGGCGACGCTCACCTCGGGGTCGCCGCCGAGCAGCGCCGACATGCCGGTCTCGGTGACGGCGGCGGCCTCGGCCATCGCCAGGCCCCGACGGCGTACGAGGGTCAGGGCGGCGGTGTCGTCGAGGACGCCCGCGAAGGTGGCGGCGGTGATCTCGCCGACGCTGTGGCCCGCGACCGCGCCGGGCGCGATGTCACCGAGTGCCGCGGCGCAGAGGATGCCTGCGGCGACCAGCAGCGGCTGGGCGACGGACGTGTCACGGATCTCGTCCGCGTCGGCCTTGGTGCCGTAGTGGACGAGATCGAGGCCGATGGCGTCGGACCACGCGGCGGCGCGGTCGGCGGCGCCGGGCAGGGCGAGCCAGTCAGTCAGGAAGCCGGGCGTCTGGGCGCCCTGGCCGGGAGCGACGAGTACGAGCACTCTCACACTCTCTCTTGAGGACGGCCGCGACCGCCCGTGGGGACAGGGACGAAGAACAGCAGGGGGTTTTGTGGACCCCCGACAAAAGCCTAGAGTTGCGGATCTCCATCGGCCAGACGCCCCAGGATGAGCGCGATCCGCAGTGTGAACGCAGACCGTACATCAGAGGGTGACCACCCGGTGACGTCAGTCACACGTCGTAGCCGGTAGCGCACGGTGTTCGGGTGAACGAAGAGCATGCGGGCGGCGCCCTCCAGACTGCTCGCCTGTTCGAGATAGACGCTCAGGGTCTCCAGCAGCGCGGCCCCGGCCTCCTCCAGCGGTCTGTAGATCTCCTCCACCAACTGCTCGCGGGCCGAGGGGTCGGAGGCGATCGCGCGCTCCGGCAGCAGATCGTCGGCGAGCACGGGGCGGGGGGCGTCCTGCCAGGCGGTGCACGCCTTGAGCCCGGCGGCGGCGGCCTGCGCGGACCGCGTGGCGGCCAGCAGATCCGGTACGACGGGCCCGGCGACGACGGCACCGGCCGCGAAGGGCCCGATCAGCGACTTCGCGACCGCGAGCGGATTGTCGCTGCCTCCCGCGATCACCACGAGCCGGTCCCCGAGCACGCCCGTGAGCACCTGGAGCTTGGCATGCCGGGCGGCCCGCCGAATGGCGTCCACGGTCAGTTCGGAGTCCCCGTCGGGAGCGGTCCCGAGCACGACGCACACATGCTCCGGCGAGTTCCACCCCAGCGCGGCGGCCCGCGACACAGCCCCCTCGTCGGCCTCGCCGCTGAGCACGGCGTTCACGACCAGCGACTCCAGCCGCGCGTCCCAGGCACCGCGGGCCTCGGCGGCCTGCGCGTACACCTGCGCGGTGGCGAAGGCGATCTCCCGCGCGTACACGAGCAGCGCCTCACGCAGCACGGACTCGTCACCGGGCGCCGCCACCTCGTCGATGGCGGATTCCATGACCTCGATGGTGGTCCGCACCATCTCCACGGTCTGCCGCAGCGTGATCGCCCGGGTCAGTTCGCGGGGCGCGGTGCCGAAGACGTCGGTGGAGATGGCCTGCGGGGCGTCCGGGCGCCGGAACCACTCGGTGAACGCGGCGATACCGGCCTGGGCGACCAGCCCGATCCAGGAACGGTTCTCCGGGGGCATCGCCCGGTACCAGGGCAGCGTCTCGTCCATCCGCGCGATGGCCTGCGCGGCGAGCGGCCCGGAGGACTGCTCCAGCCGCTTCAGCGTCGCGGTGTGCGGGTGGACGGGCCGGGCGGAGGGATCGGGCTTGCCGGTTTCGGGTTCGGGCACGGGGACAAGGGTGCCTTATCGGGATGGGTGGACGTGGAGCCGGGTCTACGGTGGACGACGTGATGGACGTACGGCGCGCCGACGCGCGCTACCCAGGCGGCGACCGGTCGGCCGGCATCGAGTCGCACCACGCCTTCTCCTTCGGCCCCCACTACGACCCGGACAACCTCCGCTTCGGCGCCCTCCTCGCCTGCAACGAGGAACGCCTGGCCCCGGGCGCGGGCTTCGGCGAACACCCGCACAGCCACACGGAGATCGTAACGTGGGTGGTGGAGGGCGAACTGACCCACCGCGACAGCGCCGGCCACGAGTCGGTGATCCGCGCGGGCGACGTCCAGCACCTCAGCGCGGCGGCGGGCGTCCGCCACGTGGAACGCAACGCCGGCGCCGTCCCGCTCACCTTCATCCAGATGTGGCTGGCCCCCCGTGACGCGGGCGGTACCCCCGCCTACACCACCGTCCCCGGCATCGCCGACTCCACCCCGTACGCCCTCCCGGCAGCGGGCGCGATGCTCCACGTCCGCCGGCTGGGAGCGGGCGAGCGGACGGCGGTGCCGGACGGGGCGTACGTGTACGTCCACGTGGTGCGGGGCGGGGTGACGCTGGAAGGGGCGGACCTGGGGGTGGGAGACGCGGCCCGCATCACGGACGCGAAGGACGTGGACGCGGTGGCGGGGGCGACGGGGGCGGAACTGCTGGTGTGGGAGATGGCGCCGGGATCGTAGGGTCCCGGGAGAGCAAGGCCGGTCCCACCGCGTCCCTCCCTTCGGCGTGGGCCGCTTGCAGCTCGCCCGAGATCTCCTCCAGCTCGGCCCGCCACCGCTGTAACGAGGACGCCCACGAGGACAGCCCCCTCGCCGACGAACTGCGCGACGAGAGGACGGGCCGGGGGAGCCGTAGGGACCGGGGGCCGGGGTGGAACCGCGAAGGGACCGGCTGCTCTCTCGAAGGCCGCCAGGGTGATATCCGGGACGAAGGCGGAATCCTCGTCCATGCCCGGGAACCTGTAGATACTCAGGCTGTGGCTCATGGCGTGCGGTGGCGGACGATCGGGGGTGGGTTCGAGAAGTCGATGCCCTTCGCGAAGAGTTCGACAGCGGCGTCGTGCATTACCGGGGGCTGTTCCGGTCCGCGTAGACCGCGCCGTCGGCGAAGGGCTCGACGTGTACGTCCGCGCCGGGCATGGGGTGTGGCCGTCCGCCGAGGTCCGCCCGGCCTACGGGAAGTCCGGTGCCTTCGGGAGGGAGGTCGAAACCGTGCTCACTCGGGCTGGGAGCGGTGTCCACGGCCTACCTCCGTCGGGTCCGGCGTGAACGGGCGTCAGCAGGTGATCGTGCCCCTGCGCAGGGCGTGGCCGCCGTCGTTCGCGTCGTCGGACCAGTAGACCGGCTTGGTGCCGGAGACGCATTCGGTGGCGCCGGCGAGGGTGAAGCCCTCGTTGTTGTAGTCGGGCATGCCGGTGGGGCGGTTGTAGACGGCGGACGGGGTGAAGGTGCCGGTCGGGGCGAGGGCCAGGGTGCGGTGCTGGCCGTTGCAGGTGTCGTCGCAGACGGCCCAGAGGCGGGCGGCCTGGGGCTCCCACTGCACCTCCATCACGCCGGACATGCCGCTGCTGAAGGATGCGACGCGGGTGTAGGCGCCGGAGTCCGCCAGGACGTAGCCGTAGATCATGCCGGTGCCCTCTACGCCTACGAAGAAGACGCCGCCCGCGTGCGTGCCGTAGTGGGACGGGTCGTACGCCGTGCCGGTGGCGGCGTCCTTGAAGCCGGCCGACGTCAGCGCCGTGTCCGGGATATACGTGATCGCTTCCAGGCCCAGGTTCGAGCCCGTCGACGGGAGGTCGGAGGTCAGGTTCCACTCCCGCGACGCCGTCAGGGTTGAAGTCGAGCCCGTGACGTCGTACTTCAGGACGGAGAGGCGGCTCGTGCCGGAGGCGTCGCCGTCGCGCTCGCTCGCGATGTACGCCGCCCCGGCCGTCATGGTGACGCCCTCGCTGTCGGGGGTGCCCGAACCGCCGGGGAAGCGCAGGGTCTTGCCCGAGGTCCAGCCGCCGGACGTGTCCGGCTTCCAGTTGGTCGAGCCGTCCTGGACCAGGCGCCACAGCTTGCCGCTGTTCTGCGCCGCCCACAGCACGTTGCCGTCCTGGTAGAGGCCGCTCAGGTCCTCGCCGAAGACATTGGACCCGTCGGCCGTGGAGACCGCGCTGCCGCCCGGCCACGCCACCGGCCCCGTACCGCCGCCGCCGTCCGTGCCGCAGCCGTTCGGCGCGCCCAGCGTCACCGTCGCCGTCTGCTTGAACGCGCCCGTGCCGTCGGGGCAGCGCGACCAGGACGCGGCCGAGTGCGTGTTCCACGCGTAGCTGTCCACCAGGGTCTTGCCGTCCGCGAGGTACAGCCGCGCCTCGTCGGCCGAGCCCAGGCCGAACGCGCCGTGCACGTCGAACGCCCGGTACCCGCCCGGCGCGAGCGTCGTCCCCGACGGGATCTTGTAGCTGTGGCTCGAGTCGTCGTCCTTCAGGACCCAGCCCGAGACGTCGACCGCCGCGGTGCCCTTGTTGAACAGCTCGATCGAGTCGTTGACGTCCCCGGTGGTCACCACCTCGTTGACCCGGACGTCGTCCGCCGCGGCCGCGTGCGCCGCCGGCACGCCGGTCAGGACGCCGGCGGCCAGCAGCGGGGCGGTGATGAGGGAGGGCAGCAGGACACGGCGCGTGCGGCGGGCGGTGGTTGCGGTCATGGGGCTCCGTCCTGAGTCGTGATCAACGCGGCATGACCGTCTCGGCTCACGACGAACGGGAGTCCTCCGGAGAGGGGGACGGCTCGCGAACGGCCGGTGAAATGCCCCCGCGCCTACCGCAGGCCGTCGACAAACGCCTGCCAGGCCCGTCCATTGACGGTCACGATCGGGCCCGTGGGCACCTTGCTGTCCCGGACGGGGACGGCCCCGGTGGGGCACCCGTCGGCGACCTCGACGCAATCGCCGCCGGTGCTTCCGCTGTAACTGGACTTACGCCACTGGATGTTCCTGGGGCTCGTGTCCATAGCGTTCCTCCATCACGCGGATGATCAGTTCGGCCGAATCCTCTACGGAGAGGGCAGTGGCCTGCAAGCGAGCGTAACGGAGCGAAGCTTCCCTGATGATCTCGGGATTGGCGGTCATATGGCCGGAGATCAGGTCCTCCGTGTAGATGAGGTCCGGGTTGTCATCGAAGCGGAGAAAGTTGAAGGCCCCGTCCAGGCTCGCGTGCGCCCCGGCCTTGTTCGGCAGCACCTGCACCTGCAACCAGCGCTGGCGCATGAACTTCAACAGGTGCTCCAGTTGGCGGCGCATCACGGGCATGCCGCCGATCGGCCGGTGCAGTACGGCCTCGTCCAACACCACGCAGGTCAGCGGTGGCTGTGCGCGCTCCAGGATGCGTTGCCGTTCCATCCGCGCTGCCAACAGGCTGTCGAGCTGTTTCGGGTCACCCGTCGCCAGGACCGCTCGCGCGTACTCCTCCGTCTGCAACAGCCCGTACATCACCTGCGCTTGGAATGTGGAGACGTACGTCGCCCTGGTCTCCATCTCCGCATAAGGCTGGAACCAAGCCGGGAGTTGGCTTCGCAGGACCAGGCCGACCAGACGGCTGAAGAACCCGTCCGTTCCGAGCGCGGCGTCCACCCGTTCCGAGAAGTCCCTCGTCGGGACCTTTCTCGTCGTCTCGATCTGGCCGATCAGGGAGCCCGTGCAGAAGATGACTTCGCCGAGCTGGCCCTGGCTGAGGCCCTGGGCCTCGCGTTGGCGGCGCAGTTCCCAGCCGTAGTAGTCGAGGGGGGAGCCGGTCGGGTCGAGCGACTGGATGTTGGCCACGTTGGTACCTCAACGTCTCGCGAGGTTCGTTTCTCTGTGTAGTCGAGCGTATGCGTGACGTCGCATCCTTGTGGTGTGAATCACGTAACTCGTCCGTCGGTGACGGACGTCGAGAGCGACTACCGGGCCGAGTTCGCCGTGAGCGAGCACTCGGCCCGGCATCTGCGGCGCATCCTGCGGCTGTACCTCGTCCGCTCGGGACTCGCCGAGGTGGCCGACGCCGCCGAGCTGGCGCTCACCGAGCTGGTCGCCAACGTCGTACGGCATGTGCCGGGGCGGCGATGCCGGATCTGCTATCTCCTGCTGCCCGGCGGCGTGCGGGTCGAGGTCGCCGACGGCTGTCCGGAGCTGCCGGTCCCGGGTGACGCCGGGGCGTTGGACGAAGGCGGGCGCGGACTTGTCATCGTCGCGGCCGTGACCGACCGGTGGGGCGTCACACCCCACCCCCGCCGCCCCGGCAAGACCGTCTGGTTCGAGTGCCTCAGCCCCGAGTCTCCGCCAGCACCGCGTCCGTGAAGGGCGGCCACGCCTCGATGGCCCAGGGGCCGAAGGCGCGGTCGGCGAGAGCCACGCAGGCCAGTCCGGCGTCGGGGTCGATCCACAGGAACGTGCCCGACTGGCCGAAGTGGCCGAAGGTGCGGGGCGAGGACGAGGCGCCCGTCCAGTGCGGGGACTTGCCGTCGCGGATCTCGAAGCCGAGGCCCCAGTCGTTGGGGTTCTGGTGGCCGTAGCCCGGCAGGACGCCCTTCAGGCCGGGGTACTGGACCGTCATCGCCGCCGCGACCGTGCGCGGGTCGAGCAGGCGCGGCGCCAGCACCTCGGCGGCGAAGCGGAGGAGGTCGTCCAGCGTCGAGACGCCGTCCTTCGCCGGGGAGCCGTCGAGGGAGGTCTGCGTCATGCTCAGGGGCTCCAGGACCGCCTGGCGCGCGTACTCCGCGAACGGCATCTCCGCCGCCTTCGCGATGTGGTCGCCGAGCTGCTCGAAACCGGCGTTGGAGTACAGGCGGCGGTCCCCGGGCGGGGCGGTCACCCGGTGCTCGTCGAAGGCCAGGCCCGAGGTGTGGGCCAGGAGGTGGCGGACCGTGGAGCCGGGCGGGCCCGCGGGCTCGTCCAGCTCGATCGCGCCCTCCTCGTACGCCACCAGCGCCGCGTAGGCCGCGAGCGGCTTGGTGACCGAGGCGAGCGGGAAGCGGTGCCCGGCCGGGCCGTGGGTGCCGAGGACCGTGCCGTCGGCGCGTACGACGCCCGCCGCGGCGGTGGGGACCGGCCAGTTCTCGATCAGCGCGAGGCTCTTCAGCGACATGCCACCGAGACTAAGGGCCTCAGAGGTGCAGCCTCATCGAGGGGTCCGTGTCCCGGGTGAAGCCCACCGACGCGTACAGCGGCTCCGCGTCCGCCGACGCCGTGAGCATCACATGGCCCGCGCCCCGCTCGCGGAACCACTCCAGCAGTTCCTCCACGCACGCCCGCGCGTACCCCCGGCGCCTGGCGTCCGGGTCGGTCGCGACGCTGAAGACGTAGCCGATCAGTCCGTGCGGGTTGCCCGCCCGCCCGATCCGGTACTCCAGCGTTCCCGCCACCAGCGCCGCCAGCGCGTCCGGCCGGTCCGGGTGGTCCACGACGAACGCCGCGAACGTGCCGGCCGGGTCGGCCAGCCGCGCCCGGAGAAACGGGAGGGAATCCGCGTGCCAGTCGGTCGGAGAAGGACCGGACGCCATCGAATCGATCATCACCTGACGCAGCCGGAGTACCTCCGCCGCGTCCCCGGCCACGGCACGCCGTACGAGACTCATGCCCGCACGCTAGTGATCCGCGCCCGCCGCTCGCACCCCTTTTCCGGGCGGAGGCGCTTGCCTGGAGTGCGCTCGAAGGCCATAGCGTGGAGAGTATGACGGTGATGCAGACCACGGCCGGGACCCAGCGGCCGAACGCCACCAGTGCCGACCTCTGCTCCGCCCCGCCCCGGCGCCACCCGCGCCCCGAGGGGGAGGACCACTACACGATCAGCGAGGTCGTCGCCTTCACCGGGCTGAGCGCCCACACCCTGCGCTGGTACGAGCGGATCGGCCTGATGTCCCACATCGACCGCTCCCACACCGGGCAGCGCCGCTACACCAACCGCGACCTGGACTGGCTCGACCTCGTCGGCAAGCTGCGGCTCACCGGCATGCCGGTCGCCGACATGGTCAGGTACGCGGAACTGGTGCGGGCCGGTGAGGAGACCTATCTCGACCGGCGGGACCTGCTGGAGGCCACGCGCCGCGACGTCCTGACCCGGATCGCCGAACTCCAGGACACCCTCTCCGTGCTCGACCGGAAGATCAGCTTCTACAGCGACGCGGGTGGCCGCGCGGGCCAGGACTGAGCCGCCACCCTCACAGCTGCGCCAACAGCTCCGCCTTCTTCGAGGAGAACTCCTCGTCCGTCACCAGCCCCGCCTGGTGCAGTTCGCCCAGGTGCCGGATCCGCTCGGCGATGTCGGCCGGGTCCCGCCGGGGCGCCGGTACGGGCACGGGCACCGGCGTGGCCGCGCCCCGCTCCCGCACCGCCGCCAGGACCGCCGCGGCGAACGGCAGCGACTCGTGGACCGGCCCGTAGCCGAGGCCGAAGACGACCGCCGCCGGGTCCTGGTCGGCCTGCGGGGCACCGCTCGCCGCGCCCTCGCGCGGCAGCAGCCGCAGATAGCCCTCGAACGCCTCGGGGGAGCGCCACTCCACGCCGCCCAGGTCGGCGACCGGGTAGCTCTGGTCGCCGGCCTTCCACTTCGCCGAGGACGCGCCCGTCCACGACCACCGGAACGACACCGCCTTCCCGTCGAAGGCCGCCTTGCCGTCGTACGCCTTGAAGTGCAGCGGCGCCTCGGGCGCGGCCACCAGGTACCGGTCGGCGGGGCCGGACGCGGTCAGCAGCGGGCGCAGTTCGTCGGCGTAGTACTCCGCGAGGGTCTCCCGCTCGGCGGGCAGCACCAGCCGGTACGGGTCGCAGCCCTCCTTGAGCTGCCCTGCCGCCGCCTCGATCAGCGGGTCGGCGCCCTCGCGCGGCTGGAGGCGCAGGACGACGCTGCCGCGCCGGCCCGGCGCGAGCGTCACCCCCGAGACGGCCTCCAGCGGAACTCTGCGCTCCCCCAGGGCCTGGAACAGCTTGGGTGTCCGAATCCCCCGTTCGTAGCGGATGAGCACGGAGTCGGACTCGAACTCCCAGGCGGCATGAAATCCGGCCAGTACGTCACCCATGCGGCTCATCGTATGCGGCACGCGCCTCTCCGTCCCCTCCCTGTGCGAACCGGAGTTTCTGCGGCCTCTACGCGCGTCCGGCCGCCGTCGCCCCGGACAAATCCGCCCGGCATGTGTCGTCTTCTCCGGCGCAGGCGACCGTGCGATACGCGCCGACGCCGATCTCCGCGAAGTTGCGCAGGCTCTCCGTCCCCGGGACGAAGTACCCGCCGTGCCCCCGCGCGCCGCGCGCCGAAAGCACCCGCGCCCCGAACCCGGCGGAGACCGGGTCGGCCCCGTGCCCGAGGCCGCCGACCTCCAGGTACGGCACGTCCTGGATCCAGTCGTCCGCGTCCCGCATCGCCCACACACGGGCGGCGGTGTCCAGGTGGGCGGCGTTGTCCGCGCGCATCCCGGGACTGCCCGCCACCGCCACGTCGGTCACCCGCGCGGGCAGCGTGCCGGCGGCGAGGCCGCACACCACCGAGCCGTAGCTGTGGCAGAAGAGGGAGACCTCGCCGCGGCCGGGCAGGGCCCGCAGCAGCGCGTTCAGGCGGACGGCCCCGTGCGCCGCGCGGGTCGCGGTGGCCGCCTCCATGCCGAGGCCGCTGGGGGAGGTGTAGTCCGCCCAGGCGATCACGGCGGTACGGGTGTCCGGGCTCGCCGAGCGCTCGGCCGCGTACAGCGACTGGGCCATGCCGACCGGCGCCGAGTACCTGCGGTCGGTGCGCTGGAAGGTGAGCAGCTCGGTGTCGACGCCGGGCACGACGACGGAGACGCGGTCGGCGCGGTTCAGGTCGCCGAAGACCTCGGCGACCCGGCCCGAGCCCGCCGGGTCGAAGGCGAGGATGTGCCGGCCGGGGCCGAGCAGCGCGTCGTAGTGGCGGGCGCGGCGGCCCGCCTCGCGCTGCCCGGACGGGGACAGGCGCTTGTCGTGCATGCGCAGCCGCTCCGCCGAGCGCGCCGTGCGCAGCGCCGCGCGGTTGGCCTCGTAGCGCAGGCCGACGGGGGCGCCGTTCATGTTGCCGACGGCGAGCGGGTAGCGGTGGGCCAGGCTCGTGCGCTGCCAGTCGGTCAGCGAGGCGAAGAAGCGGGCCAGCCGGGCGGGGGAGGACTGCGCGTCGGGGAGCGCGTGCCCGTCGATCCGGCCGTGCTCCCAGGCCGTGACCGACGCTTCGAGGGCGGTGGGGCCCCGCTGGTTGCGCACGGCGGTCCAGCCGGTGGTCGCCAGCATCACGAACACCACGGCCAGGGCGAGCAGGGCGCGCCAGACGTTGAGCTGCGGAGAGGTGTCGAAGGAAGTCACTGGGAGGACACACTAGGAGAACGGGACGGTCTCGCGTAAATCCAGTGACGCGGATCACGTTTCGAGTCGCGGTGATGAGGGAGAGGCCGTAACCGTCGCGAGGGACGGGTCCGTCGCGGCTACGGAGGACGGGTTTGGCGCGGCTACGAGGGAGGGGTCCGCCAGTCCCTCGCGAGTGCCGGTTCGATCTGGTCGAGGTACGCCGTCGTCAGCTCGCGCAGCGCCTGGATGCTCTCGTCGTCCCGTGCCGTCCAGACCCGTTCGGTCACCCGCATCACCGCGCCGAAGACGGCCACGGCGACACGCGGCCGGGGGTCCGCCTCCATGTCGAGGCCCTCGCGGCGGGCGATGACCCGGGCGATCTGCTCCTCCAGCTCCGTGGCGTGCCGCAGGTGCGCGGCGAGCAGGGCGGGGGTGGACTCGATCACCCGGTAGAAGCGCATGTGCAGCTCGAACGGGATCAGCCGCTCGACCGCCTCGCCGAGCGTGTCCCAGCTGTCGGCCAGCGCGTGGCGCATCGCGTCCAGCGGGGCCTCCTCGGGCGGGCGGCGGCGCACGGCCTCCACGAAGTGCGCCTCCACGAGCCGCGGCACGAAGAACGCCACGTCCTCCTTGCCGGCGAAGTAGCGGAAGAAGGTGCGCTGGGAGACGTCGACGGTCTCGGTGATGTCGTCGACGGTCGTCTCCTCGTAGCCGCGCTCGGTGAAGAGTTCGAGGGCGGCCCGCAGGAGGGCGTCCCGGGTGCGCTGCTTCTTGCGCTCGCGCAGGCCCGGCGGCGGGGCCGGGTGTGCGGCCCCGGGGGTCGCCGCGGTGTCCGCCGTCCTCAACAGTCCACTCCGGTCCTCAACAGTCCACTCCTGCTCTCAACAGTCAACTCCCGTCGTCAACAATTCACTCCCGTTGTCAACAGTTCACTCCCGTTGTCGGCTGCTTCATCTCGCGCCCGTGCGCCCCGTCCTCGCCACCGCGGCCGTTTCCGCAGCTCAGGCGAGTCCAGGCTATAAGGAAGATGCCATGTCAGTTACCGACTAGTGAAATGGTTTGTCAATTGTCAGTGGCTGTCATTAGTCTCGATCGTATGACTAGTCAGACCACCCTCGACAAGACGGGACCCGGGGACGCGCCCGGTCCGTCCGGCTCGGCACCGGCCACCGGGCTGCGCGGGCATCCGTGGCTCACCCTCGTCACCGTGGCCGTGGGCGTCATGATGGTGGCCCTCGACGGCACCATCGTGGCCATCGCCAACCCGGCGATCCAGAGTGACCTGAAGGCGAGTTTCGCCGACGTCCAGTGGATCACCAACGCCTACTTCCTCGCCCTCGCGGTCTCCCTGATCACCGCGGGCAAGCTCGGTGACCGCTTCGGCCACCGGCAGACCTTCCTCATCGGCGTGAGCGGCTTCGCCCTCGCCTCCGGTGCCATCGGCCTGTCCTCCAGCATCTCGCTGGTCGTCACCTTCCGGGTGCTCCAGGGCCTGTTCGGCGCGCTGCTGATGCCGGCCGCGCTCGGTCTGCTGCGGGCCACCTTCCCGGCCGAGAAGCTCAACATGGCCATCGGTATCTGGGGCATGGTCATCGGCGCCTCCACCGCGGGCGGCCCGATCCTCGGCGGCGTGCTGGTCGAGCACGTCAACTGGCAGTCCGTCTTCTTCATCAACGTCCCGGTGGGCGTCCTCGCCGTCGTCCTCGGCGTGATCATCCTGCTGGACCACCGCGCGGAGAACGCCCCGCGCTCCTTCGACGTGCTGGGTATCGCCCTGCTGTCCGCCGCGATGTTCTGCCTGGTCTGGGCGCTCATCAAGGCCCCCGAGTGGGGCTGGGGTTCGGGTCAGACCTGGACCTTCGTGGTGGTGGCCGTGGCCGGCTTCGTGCTCTTCGCCTTCTGGGAGACGAAGGTCAAGGAGCCGCTCATCCCGCTCTCGCTGTTCCGTTCCGTCGCGCTGTCGGCGGGTGTCGTCCTCATGGTGCTCATGGCGATCGCCTTCCTGGGCGGCCTGTTCTTCGTGACGTTCTACCTCCAGAACGTGCACGGCATGAGCCCGGTCGACGCCGGTCTGCACCTGCTGCCGCTCACCGGCATGATGATCGTCGGCTCGCCGCTCGCCGGTGCGCTGATCACCAAGGTCGGCCCGCGCATCCCGCTCGCGAGCGGCATGGCCTTCACCGCGCTCGCCATGTACGGCATGTCGACGCTGGAGACGGACACCGGCAGCGGCGTCATGTCCATCTGGTTCCTCCTCCTGGGCCTCGGCCTCGCGCCCGTCATGGTCGGCGCCACCGAGGTCATCGTCGGCAACGCGGCGATGGAGCTGTCCGGTGTCGCCGGCGGTCTCCAGCAGGCGGCCATGCAGATCGGCGGCAGCCTCGGCACGGCCGTGCTGGGCGCCGTCATGGCCTCCAAGGTCGACAACGACCTGCCGGACAACTGGGCGGAGGCCGGGCTGCCGAAGCTGCCGCCGGCCCAGCTCGACCAGGCCGCCGAGGCGGTGCAGGTCGGCGCGGCTCCGGTGGCCCCGGGCACCCCGGCCGAGGTCGCCGCGAAGATCACCGACGTCGCGCACGAGACCTTCATGTCCGGCATGGGCCTGGCCTCGCTCGTCGCCGCCGGGGTCGCGGTCGTCGCCGTCTTCATCGCCTTCCTCACCAAGCGCGGTGAGAACGCGGAGGCCGGTGCGGGCGTGGGGCACGTCTGATCCACGGCCACGTCTGATCCACGGCCACGTCTGATCCACGGCCACGTCTGATCCACGGTCGCGTCTGATCCAGGGGCCGCTGTTTCGTCGCCGGTTCCTCCATCAGGGTGATGGCGCCGGGGAACCGTCCTCTCCGGTGGACCTGGCAGGTCACAGTGGGTCAAGTCCTGCGCAGGACACGGGGGTGAGGGGCCGTACGCGCGCTGCCGGAGGGGGGCAGCGCGCGTACGGCCCTCGCGCGTTCTGCAGGAAACGCCGTCCGGGCGTACGCGAACTCCACAAGGGAGTCAAGGGAGTTGATGATGACGAGCCTCGGACGGGGAACGCGCGGGTACCCCCGCTCACATGGCCGGACGGGGTCACGATGGGGTCACGATGGGGGTCTCTCCCAGGCGTTCAGCACGGGGGGAGGGCCGGATCGCGCGACGCTCGGCATCATCGGAGTCGGGTGCGCGGTCGCGGATTCTTCGTGCCGCCGATCATTCTCGGGCCCGCTGCGGTCGTCTGCGGGTGGCTCGCGATGGGCCGCAGCCGGCCGGGGCGCGGCCGGTGACGGCTGTGGTGGCGGTGGTGCTCGGGGCGATCGGCACGCTGCTGGCGCTGATCACGCTGATCGGGGCCGGTGCGACGGGGTACGGGGCGTGGTAATGCCCCAGCTGCGGCACCCCCTCGGCGGGGCTGGCGCCACCCGCCCCCGGCGCCCGGGGCACCCAATGCGCGGGCCGTGCACCCTTCGGGGTACGCGACCCGCGCAGTCGTAGGCAGGGCTGGCCGACAGGCCTACGCGTCGCCGCCCGCCGCGCCCGGGTCCGCCGCCGTCACGTCCAGCAGGCGGTACCGGTCGATCGCCTGCTTCAGGAGGGAGCGGTCCACCTTGCCCTCCCGCGCCAGTTCCGTCAGGACGGCCACCACGATCGACTGGGCGTCGATGTGGAAGAACCGCCGGGCCGCGCCCCGCGTGTCCGCGAAGCCCCAGCCGTCGGCGCCCAGCGACTGGTAGGTCCCCGGCACCCACCGCGCGATCTGGTCCGGAACCGACCGCATCCAGTCCGACACCGCCACGAACGGCCCCTGCGCGCCCGCCAGTTTCCGGGTCACCCAGGGCACCTGCTGCTCCTCCTCGGGGTGCAGCAGGTTGTGCTCCTCGCAGGCCACGGCCTCACGCCGCAGCTCGTTCCAGGAGGTCGCCGACCAGACGTCGGCCCGCACGTTCCACTCCTCGGCGAGGATCCGCTGCGCCTGAACCGCCCACGGCACCGCGACGCCGGACGCCATGATCTGCGCGGGGATCGCGCCGCCGGTGGCCTCGCTGAAGCGGTGGATGCCCTTGAGGATGCCCTCGACGTCCACGTTCTCCGGCTCGGCCGGGTGCTGGATGGGCTCGTTGTAGACGGTGAGGTAGTAGAAGACGTCCTCGCCGTGCGGGTGTTCCTCGTCCGCGCCGTACATCCGGCGCAGGCCCTCCTGGACGATGTGCGCGATCTCGAACCCGAAGGCGGGGTCGTACGCCACGCACGCCGGGTTGGTGGAGGCCAGCAGCTGCGAGTGCCCGTCGGCGTGCTGGAGCCCCTCACCGGTCAGCGTCGTACGCCCGGCGGTCGCGCCCAGGACGAATCCGCGCGCCAACTGGTCGCCCATCTGCCAGAACTGGTCGCCGGTGCGCTGGAAACCGAACATCGAGTAGAAGACGTAGACCGGGATCAGCGGCTCGCCGTGGGTGGCGTAGGCCGAGCCGGCCGCGATCAGCGAGGCCGTGCAGCCCGCCTCGGAGATGCCGTCGTGCAGCATCTGCCCGTTCGGCGCCTCCTTGTACGCGAGCAGCAACTCGCGGTCCACCGACTCGTACTGCTGGCCCAGCGGGTTGTAGATCTTCGCGCTCGGGAAGAACGAGTCCATGCCGAACGTGCGGTACTCGTCCGGCGCGATCAGCACGAAGCGCCGACCGAGTTCCTTGTCCCGCATGAGGTCCTTGAGCAGCCGTACGAACGCCATCGTCGTCGCGATGGACTGGTGCCCCGAACCCTTCTTCACGGACGCGTACGTCTTGTCGTCCGGCAGCGCCAGCGGCTTCGACCGCACGACCCGGGTCGGCACGTACCCGCCCAGACCGAGGCGGCGGTCGTGCATGTACTGCATCTCCTCGGATTCCCGGCCCGGGTGGTAGTACGGCGGCGCGCCCAACTCCAGCTCCTTGTCGGAGATCGGCAGGTGGAGCCGGTCGCGGAAGCGCTTGAGGTCGTCGACCGTCAGCTTCTTCATCTGGTGCGTGGCGTTGCGGCCCTCGAAGTTCGGGCCCAGCGTCCAGCCCTTGATCGTCTTGGCGAGGATGACGGTGGGCTGGCCCTTGTGCTCCAGCGCCGCCTTGTACGCCGCGTAGATCTTCCGGTGGTCGTGGCCGCCGCGCCCCAGGTGCAGGATCTGGTCGTCGGTCATGTTCTCGACCATCGCGCGCAGCCGGTGGTCGTCACCGAAGAAGTGGTCGCGGATGTAGGCGCCGGACTCGGTCGCGTACGTCTGGAACTGGCCGTCCGGGGTGGTGTTCATGCGGTTGACCAGCACGCCGTCGCGGTCCTGGGCGAGCAGCGGGTCCCAGGTGCGGTCCCAGACCAGCTTGATGACGTTCCAGCCGGCGCCGCGGAAGACCGACTCCAGCTCCTGGATGATCTTCCCGTTGCCGCGTACCGGGCCGTCGAGGCGCTGGAGGTTGCAGTTGACCACGAAGGTCAGGTTGTCCAGGCCCTCGCGGGCGGCGATGGAGAGCTGGCCCAGCGACTCCGGCTCGTCCATCTCGCCGTCGCCGAGGTAGGCCCACACATGCGAACGCGAGGTGTCCGCGATCCCGCGCGCGTGCATGTAGCGGTTCATCCGCGCCTGGTAGATCGCGCCGATCGGGCCGAGGCCCATCGATACGGTCGGGAACTCCCAGAAGTCCGGCATGGAACGCGGGTGCGGGTACGACGACAGCATGTGCGGCGCCTTGGACTTCTCCTGCCGGAAGCCGTCGAGGTGCTCCTCGGACAGGCGGTCCAGCAGATAGGCGCGGGCGTAGATGCCCGGCGAGGCGTGGCCCTGGAAGAAGACCTGGTCGCCGCCGTCGCCGTCGTCCTTGCCGCGGAAGAAGTGGTTGAAGCCCACGTCGTACAGGGACGCCGAGGAGGCGAACGTGGCGATGTGGCCGCCGACGCCGATGCCGGGGCGCTGCGCGCGCGAGACCATCACCGCGGCGTTCCACCGGGTGGCGTTGAGGATCTTGCGCTCGATCTCCTCGTTGCCCGGGAAGAACGGCTCGCTCTTGGTCGGGATGGTGTTGACGTAGTCCGTGCTGCGCATCTCGGGCACGGCCACGCGCTTCTCGCGGGCCCGCTCGATCAGCCGCAGCATCAGATAGCGGGCCCGCTCCCGGCCGCGCTCGTCGACGGCGGCGTCCAGGGAGTCGAGCCACTCCTGCGTTTCCTCGGGATCGAAGTCAGGAACCTGACTCGGAAGGCCGCCAATGATGATCGGATTGCGATCGGATGCGGAAGCCACGCTGTTCCTTCGCTGTCAGAGGGCCACTTTTGCCGGTGTCTGCGACGATTCCCCATCGTGTACCTCGCGAGGGCAAACGTCATCTGTACCGTGGGGTAACCGGTTCCCCCGTGGGAGCCGGGGGCACGTTCATTCGAGTCTCGTACCCATGCATGGTTCCCAAATGCGCAAACGGGGCAGATAGGTGTGGTGTACGTCACTCTCGGTCTGGACGGCATGGCTGGAGTTGCGGCGACACGGCCGGGATCGTCACCGTTTCGGCGGTCCCAGTCGCCGGGTACTTGCGCGATCCGTCCCGCCCGTGTGGACTACGGCCAATGCTTCGCGCACGCGCGTGGCTGAGACATTCACCAAACAAGATCAGGAGGCAACCCGTGAGCGCGACCGCGGACCACGCGGAGGAGCGGACGAACCCTGCCGCCAGGCTGGGTTTCCAGCCCGGGCAGGTGGTCCAGGAGATCGGCTACGACGACGACGTCGACCAGGAGCTCCGCGAGGCCATTGAGGGTGCCGTCGAGGGCGAACTGATGGACGAGGACTACGAGGACGTGGCCGATGCCGTCGTGCTGTGGTTCCGTGACGACGACGGCGACCTGACGGATGCGCTGGTGGATGCCACCACGTACATCGAAGAGGGCGGGTCGATCCTCCTTCTCACGCCGAAGACCGGCCGGGACGGGTACGTCGAGGCCAGCGACATCTCGGAAGCCGCGACGACCGCCGGACTGACGGCGTCCAAGAGCGTCAGCGTCGGAAAGGACTGGAGCGGCAGCCGCCTGGCGACACCCAAGGCCGCCAAGTCCAAGCGGTAGCCCCGGGCTCCCGCACGCCGCACCGCACGTCCGGCCCCCGGACGGACCGACCGCCGTCGGCCCGTCCGCGGGCCGGCGGCGAGGGCTGCGTAGGCTGGGTCCCGGCACACCCCCCTCGGAAGGGATGAACGGGACATGGCGATCCAGGCCGGCGACGAGGCTCCCGACTTCACGCTGAAGGACAACCACGGCGCGACCGTCCGGCTGTCCGACCTCCGGGGCCGCGAGAACGTGCTGCTGGTCTTCTACCCGTTCGCCTTCACCGGCGTGTGCACCGGCGAGCTGGGCGAGATCCGCGACCACCTGCCCGAGTTCGCGGGCCGCGCCACCCGGGTCCTCGCCGTCTCCAACGACTCCATCCACACCCTGCGCGTCTTCGCCGAGCAGGAGGGCTTCGAGTTCCCCCTGCTCTCCGACTTCTGGCCGCACGGCGAGGTCTCGCGCGCGTACGGCGTCTTCGACGAGGCCAAGGGCTGCGCCGTCCGCGGCACCTTCGTCATCGACCGGACCGGCACCGTCCGCCGGACGATCGTCAACGCCCTGCCCGACGCCCGTGACCTGAACGAGTACGTCACGGCGCTCGACACCCTGTGAATTGTCGGCCCCAGGGCCTGCGGGGGGCGGGAACCCGTCACTAGGATCGAGTCGTTGATCCGATATCCACGCACTACGGGGCGCCCCGCCCCTGGACACCAATGGAGGACTCGTGGGAGTCAGCCTCAGCAAGGGCGGCAACGTTTCGCTGACCAAGGAGGCCCCCGGCCTGACCGCGGTCATCGTCGGTCTGGGGTGGGACATCCGCACCACCACCGGCACGGACTTCGACCTCGACGCCAGCGCCCTGCTGCTGAACAGCGCGGGCAAGGTCGCCAGCGACGCGCACTTCATCTTCTTCAACAACCTGAAGAGCCCCGACGGCTCGGTCGAGCACACCGGCGACAACCTCACGGGTGAGGGCGAGGGCGACGACGAGCAGATCAAGATCAACCTCGCCACCGTCCCCACGGACGTCGAGAAGATCGTCTTCCCGGTCTCGATCTACGACGCCGAGAACCGCCAGCAGTCCTTCGGCCAGGTCCGCAACGCGTTCATCCGCGTCGTCAACCAGGCCGGCGAGGCCGAGATCGCCCGGTACGACCTGAGCGAGGACGCCTCCACCGAGACCGCGATGGTCTTCGGCGAGCTGTACCGGCACGGTGCGGAGTGGAAGTTCCGCGCCATCGGCCAGGGCTACGCCTCGGGCCTGCGCGGCATCGCCCAGGACTTCGGCGTCAACGTCTGAGCGACCCGTACCACCTGCACCACCAGCGCCACGGGACCCACGGTCCCGACCGTCCGGCGCCGCACGGTCCACGTGCGGCGCCGGACGCGCAGGAAAACCGAGAAACACCACCCGGGGAGGGACTCATCATGGGCGTCACGCTTGCCAAGGGCGGCAACGTCTCCCTGTCCAAGGCCGCACCGAACCTCACGCAGGTCCTGGTCGGACTCGGCTGGGACGCGCGGTCCACCACCGGAGCACCCTTCGACCTGGACGCCAGCGCCCTCGTGTGCAGCGCGGGCCGGGTGCTCGGCGACGAATGGTTCGTCTTCTACAACCAGCTCAAGAGCCCGGACGGCTCGATCGAGCACACCGGTGACAACCTCACCGGCGAGGGCGACGGCGACGACGAGTCGCTGATCGTCGACCTCTCCAAGGTCCCCGCCCAGTGCGACAAGATCGTCTTCCCGGTCTCGATCCACGCGGCCGACGAGCGCGGCCAGACCTTCGGCCAGGTCGCCAACGCCTTCATCCGGGTCGTCAACCAGGCCGACGGCCAGGAACTCGCACGCTACGACCTGAGCGAGGACGCCTCCACCGAAACGGCGATGATCTTCGGCGAGCTCTACCGCTACCAGGGCGAGTGGAAGTTCCGTGCAGTGGGGCAGGGGTACGCGTCGGGGCTTCGCGGCATCGCTCTAGACTTCGGAGTCAACGTTTCGTAAAGCCGAGTACGGCGCGGGGGAGCCCCGTACACACACGATTGGGTAGCCAGTGCTTCTGAAAACCTTCGGCTGGTCGTTCGCGGTCACCGCGCTCGGCCTGGTCGCGGCGGTCCTCTACGGGGGGTGGACCGCCTTCGGGATCGTGGCGATCCTCACCGTCCTGGAGATCTCGCTGTCCTTCGACAACGCGGTGGTCAACGCCGGAATCCTGAAGAAGATGAATGCCTTCTGGCAGAAGATCTTCCTCACCGTCGGCATCCTCATCGCCGTCTTCGGTATGCGCCTGGTGTTCCCGGTCGTGATCGTGGCGATCAGCGCCCAGCTCGGACCGATCGAGGCCGTCGACCTCGCGCTCACCGACAAGGACCGCTATCAGCAACTGGTGACGGACGCCCATCCGTCGATCGCCGCCTTCGGTGGCATGTTCCTTCTGATGATCTTCCTCGACTTCATCTTCGAGGAACGGGACATCAAGTGGCTGGCCTGGCTGGAGCGGCCGCTGGCCAAGCTCGGCAAGGTCGACATGCTGTCGGTCTGCATCGCCCTGATCGTGCTGCTCGTCTCCGCGATCACCTTCGGCGCCCACGCCCACCAGCACGGCGGCGCCCATGCCGACAAGGCGCAGACCGTCCTGCTGGCGGGCATCGCGGGCCTGATCACCTACATGATCGTGGGCGGCCTCTCCGGCTACTTCGAGGACAAACTCGAAGAGGAGGAGGAACGGGAGCACGAGGAGGAAGAGGCGGCGGAACGGGCCGGGAAGCCCAAGTCGGCGGTCAAGCTGGCCGGCCAGGCCGCGTTCTTCATGTTCCTGTACCTGGAAGTCCTGGACGCCTCCTTCTCCTTCGACGGCGTGATCGGCGCCTTCGCCATCACCAACGACATCGTCCTGATGGCCCTCGGCCTCGGCATCGGCGCCATGTACGTCCGGTCGCTCACCGTCTACCTGGTCCGCCAGGGCACCCTCGACGACTACGTCTACCTGGAGCACGGCGCCCACTACGCGATCGGCGCCCTCGCGGTCATCCTCCTGGTGACCATCCAGTACGAGATCAACGAGATCATCACCGGCCTCATCGGCGTGGTGCTGATCGGCGCCTCCTTCTGGTCCTCCGTGCGCCGCAACAAGCGGCTCGCCGAGGCCGGGGGTGACGGCGACCAGCGGAAGGCGGAGGTCTCCTCCGGAGTGTGAACACTCCGGTGACCGGGCCGGTCGCGCCCCCGGTGCGCCTGCCGCACGGGTGTGAACCCGGCCCGGGTCAGGGAACGCTCTGAGCGGGGCGGCCGACGAGGACGACTCCTCGGGGCCGCCCCGCAGGCGGTGGAGAGAAGGCGGGTGGGGCGGGAATGGGCTTTTTGGACGGGCTGTGGCGCGGCCGCGAGTCCGAGTTCGACTCGGGCAGCGCGGCGGCCAACTCCATCCAGCTGACCAAACGGCACACGCAGGTCTCGCTGACCAAGCAGGGCGCCGCCACCGGCCATCTGCGGGTCAACCTGGCCTGGCGGATGCGGACCTCGGACATCATGGGCGTCCAGCGCGAGAGCCTGCTGCGGCACCCCTTCAAGGCGCTGAAGCCGCCCGAGGTCGTCGGCCACAGCCAGAGCATGGTCAACGTCGACCTCGACCTCGGCTGCCTCTACGAGCTCCAGGACGGCTCCCGTGGCGTCGTCCAGCCCCTCGGCGGCCTCCTGGGCGACGTCAACGCCCCGCCGTACGTCAAGCTCAGCGGCGACGACCGCTTCGGCTCGGCCTCCGGCGAGACCATCTACGTCAATCTCGACCACAAGGACGCCATCAAACGGCTCCTGCTGTTCGCCTACATCTACGACCAGACCCCCGCCTTCGACCGGACACACGCCATCGTCACGCTCTACCCGAGCAACGGCCCCCGCATCGAGATAGGTCTCGACGAACGCCATCCGCAGGCCCGCTCCTGCGCGGTCGTGATGATCGAGAACGTCAAGGGCGAGATCTTCGTCCGCCGCGAGGTGAAGTTCGTGTACGGCTTCCAGGGCGAGCTGGACCGGCTCTACGGGTGGGGCCTCCAGTGGGGCCGGGGGCACAAGAGCAAGGCCGAGCGGTAGAGCCGAGCGGCGCGTGCGCCCGGCGCACCCACCCGGCGCACGCGCGGTGTGCCGCCTACCGGCCGACGAACTGCGGGCCCTGCGGCGGCAGCCGGAAGTCCGGGTCGGGGGTGCCGGGGGCCGGCGGCGGATAGCCGTACCCGGACCGCGCCCCGCCCGCCGTCGCCGCTGCGGGCGCCTGCGGGTAGCCGTACGCGGGCCCGCCGGCCTGCTGCGGGTAGCCGTAGGTCGACTGGGCGGTGGGCGGCGGCTGCTGGGGGTAGCCGTACGCGGGCTGCGCGGGGACGCCGGCGGACTGCGGGGGCTGCTCCGGGGGCAGCGGGTGCGAGGTCATCGGGAGCGGCTGGACGGTCGTCGGCTGCTCGGGGTCGACCGTGGGCCGGGCGACCGTCGGCGGGGCGGGCATCGACTGGGCGGGCGTGGGCTGGTCGGTCGTGGCCTGGGACGGGACCGGCGGGGCCGGCTCGGGACGGGCGGTGGAGACCGGGTCCTCGGCGCCCTCGGACTCGTCCACCGAGATGCCGAAGTCGGTCGCCAGGCCCTTGAGCCCGTTGGAGTAGCCCTCGCCGAGCGCCCGGAACTTCCAGCCCTCCCCGCGCCGGTACAGCTCGCCGCAGATCAGCGCCGTCTCGCTGCCCGTCTCCGGCTTGACGTCGAAGTACGCCAGCGGTTCCGCGTCGCCGGCCGCCGCGTCGTGCAGCAGGACGCGCAGGGAGCGGACCTGGTCGAAGGCGACGCCGTCCGCCGAGGCGACCAGCAGGATGCGGCCCACCGCGGGCTCGACGCCCGCGAGGTCCGTCTGGATCGTGTCGGTCAGCCCCTCGGCGACCCGCTTCTTGCCGAGCCGCCAGACCTGGCCCGAGGGGTGCCGGGGCTGGTTGTAGAAGACGAAGTCCTCGTCGGAGCGCACGCGGTCGTCCGGGCCGAGGAGCAGCGCGGAGGCGTCCACGTCGGGGACCCCCTGGCCGGGCGTCCAGCACAGCACGGCGCGTACCGTGGTGGCTCGCAGCGGGACGTTCGACCCCTTCAGCATCGCGTGCGTCATGCCGTCATCCTGCCCTCTCGGTCCTGGTCACGACAACGCGGGGGCGGGTACTCGGCACGTGTCCCGCTCGCCCCGGGTCGCCGCCGCCGACATGGCCGGGTTACCTGGAATTCATGCCCGGTGGGAACCTCCGACATGGATACGTACGTACTATTACCGGCCACCTTCCGGCGATTCTCAGGTGGCCCAGACACCACGGGGGAGTTCACATGCGTCATTTCGGACAGATTGCCCCTGATGTGCGGAGGCGTCTCTTCCACCAGGAGCCCTGCTCCTTCACGGCGGACTCCCCGGCGCGGCTGCTGTCCGCGGCCCTGGGCGCCACGCTGTACAGCCCGGCCACCCGGCCCCGCCTCGCCGACGACGTCCTCAAGCAGGCCGCGGCCGGGGTGGTCTCGATGGTGCTGTGCCTGGAGGACTCGATCGGCGACGCGGACGTACCGGCCGGCGAGGAGAACCTCGTCCGCCAGCTGACGGATCTGGCGGAACGTTCCGCCGGGGAGGTCCCCCTCCTGTTCGTCCGGGTTCGCACCCCCGAGCAGATCCCCGACCTCGTCCGGCGGCTCGGCCCCGCGGTGCGGCTGCTGTCCGGATTCGTACTGCCGAAGTTCACCGAGGAACGCGGCGTGCCCTTCCTGGAGGCGCTCGCCGTCGCCGAGGCCGCCGCCGGGCACCGGCTGTTCGCCATGCCGGTGCTGGAGTCGCCGGACCTGCTCTACCGCGAGTCGCGGGTGCAGACCCTGGAGGGGATCTTCCGCGTGGTCGACAAGTACCGCGACCGCGTCCTCGCCCTGCGGCTCGGCGTGACCGACTTCTGCTCCTCCTACGGGCTGCGGCGCGGCCCCGACATGACGGCGTACGACGTCCAGATCGTCGCCTCCGTCATCGCCGACGTGGTGAACATGCTGGCCCGCGCCGACGGCACCGGGTTCACGGTGACCGGGCCGGTGTGGGAGTACTTCCGGGTCCAGGAGCGGATGTTCAAGCCGCAGCTGCGGCAGAGCCCCTTCCTGGAGGGGCAGGCCGTCGAACTGCGCCAGAAGCTCATCGAGCACTCGATGGACGGGCTGCTGCGCGAGATCTCCCTCGACCGCGCCAACGGCCTGCTCGGCAAGACCTGCATCCACCCCTCGCACGTCCTGCCCGTGCACGCGCTGTCCGTGGTCAGCCACGAGGAGTTCAGCGACGCCCAGGACATTCTGCGGCCCGAGCGCTGCGGCGGGGGTGTGCTGCGGTCGGCGTACACCAACAAGATGAACGAGGTGAAGCCGCACCGCGCCTGGGCGGAGCGGACGCTGCTGCGCGCGGAGGTCTTCGGGGTGGCCAACGAGGACATCGGCTTCGTGGAACTGCTCGCCGCGGCCCTGGCCGACTGAGGACGGACGCGCGATCGATGACCGAGGACAACGGGAGGCTTGGGTACATGACCGACAGGGCACGCGCCGAGGAGCACGGCGGAGTGTGGTCCGGCAGCTGGGTCGCGGAACGGCTGGGCGTCGCACTCGACGGCGGCGAGGAGCTGACCGGCCTGCTGGGGCTCGCCCTGCGCCGCAACCCCAAGCGGGCGCACCTGCTCGTCTCCAACGTCCTCGGCAAGCATGTCCCGCAGTCGCCCGCCGTGGTGTACGGCCACGGGCTCGCCCTCGGGCGGCGCGTGCGGGACCTGCTCGGCGCCGAGGAGGCCGCCCGCGCGGTCGTCCTCGGCTACGCGGAGACCGCCACCGGCCTCGGCCACTCGGTCGCCGACGGCCTCGGTCCGGCGCCCTACCTGCACTCCACCCGCCGCCCGGTCCCCGGCGTGGCCCGCGCGGGCGGCTTCGAGGAGTCCCACTCCCACGCCACCTCCCACCTCCTGCTGCCGGAGGACCCGGCCCTGCTGTCCGGCGACGGCCCGCTGGTCCTGGTGGACGACGAGTTCTCCACCGGCAACACGGTCCTCAACACCATCCGCGCCCTCCACGACCGCTACCCCCGCCCCCGCTACGTCGTCGTCGCCCTGGTCGACATGCGCTCCCCGTCCGACGCGGGCCGCCTGGCCGCTTTCGCCGACGAGATCGGCGCCCGCGTGGACCTCATCACCACGGCCTCGGGCACGGTCCGCCTGCCGGAAGGGGTGCTGGAGAGGGGACAGGAACTGGTGGCGCGGTACGAGGGGGAGGAGGCGGCGCGCCGGGACGGCGGTGCCGGTGACACGGCGAGCGGGAGCGCGGGCCCCGGCGCCGCCGCGCAGGCGGCCGGGCCGGCCGCCGAGAGCGGCACCGGGCCGGCCCGCGCGGCCGTCCCACAGGAGGACGCGGGTCTCGACGCGGGCGCCGGGCCGGGCCTGGCCTCCGGGCCCGGCCCGGGGAGTGCCGCCGCACAGGCGGTCCCCGGGGCCGGGGGCGGCGGCGGGGCTGCGGTCCCGGCCGCGACGGGCGGGAGCGCGGGCCTCGGGCCCGCTGCCGGGGATGCCGCTGGGCCTGAAGCCCCGGCCCGTCGGGGCGGGGGTGTGCGGGCCGGGGAGGCCCCTTCCGGGGGTGTCGGCCGGGTCGAGCTGGGGTGGCCCGAGGGGGTGCCCGACGGCGGGCGGCACGGGTTCACGGCCGCGCACCGGGCGCGGCTGGAGGACGCGCTGCCCGGGATGGCGGCGCGGATCGCCGGGGCGTTGCCCACCGGGGCTCGGCGGGTGCTTGTGCTGGGGTTCGAGGAGTTGATGTACGCGCCGTTGCGGCTCGCGCACGCGCTGGAAGAGGCCGGCGGGGTCGAGGTGCGGTACTCCACCACGACCCGTTCGCCCGTGCTCGCGGTGGACGATCCCGGGTATGCGATACGGACCCGGCTGGTCTTCCCCGCCCATGACGAACCGGCCGACGGGCCCGGTGAGCGGTACGCCTACAACGTCGCGGGCGGCGGGTTCGACGCCGTCGTCGCCGTCGTCGACTCGGCCGCCGACACGCCCGCGCTGCACGCGCCGGACGGGCTGCCGGCCCGGCTCGCCGCGCATGTCCCGCACGTCCTGCTCGCGGTCGTGCCCTCGTACGTCCCGCCCGCCTCCGAAAGGCCCTCCATGCTGCCCGAGCCCCTGCGCGGCCCCGACTTCTCCTCGTACGCGCCCGACGAGGTCGGCTGGCTGCTCCAGGACCTCTCCGACGTGACGCTGGAGGCGCCGACCGAGGAGCGCGAGGAGGCGATCCAGCGCGGCGGCGCCCACTACGCCGAGTCGCTGCCCGTGGAGTACCAGCCCACCGAGCAGTACCAGGAGCTGTTCCACGCGGCGCTGGACACCTCCGCCGCCCGGCTCGCGCGGGCCGTCGGCGCCGTCACCGAGGTCGTGCTCACCGAGCGGTCGCCCCGCCCCGTGCTGGTCTCCCTGGCCCGCGCGGGCACCCCCGTCGGCGTACTGATGCGCCGCTGGGCGCAGTACCGGCACGGCCTCGACCTGCCGCACTACGCCGTATCGATCGTCCGGGGCCGCGGCATCGACGCCAACGCGCTGCGCTGGCTGGCCGCCCACCACGACCCCGCCGACGTCGTCTTCGTCGACGGCTGGACCGGCAAGGGCGCCATCACCCGCGAACTCGCCGCCGCCCTGGAGGAGTTCGAGGCCACCGACGGCGTCACCGGCTTCGACCCGGAGATCGCCGTCCTCGCCGACCCCGGCTCCTGCGTCCGCACCTACGGCACCCGCGACGACTTCCTCATCCCGTCCGCCTGCCTCAACTCCACCGTCTCCGGCCTGATCTCACGCACCGTCCTGCGCGCCGACCTGGTCGGCCCGCACGACTTCCACGGCGCGAAGTTCTACCGCGAACTCGCCCCCACCGACCTCTCCGTGGCCTTCCTCGACGCCGTGGCCGCCCGCTTCCCGGACGTCGCCGACACCGTCGACGCCCAGGCCAAGGAGCTGCTCGCCGCCGACCGCACCCCCACCTGGGAGGGCTGGGCCGCCGTCGAGCGCATCAGCGAGGAGTACGGCATCCACGACGTGAACCTCGTCAAGCCCGGCGTCGGCGAGACCACCCGCGTGATGCTGCGCCGCGTCCCCTGGAAGGTGCTGGCCCGCACCGGCGCCGGCGCCGACCTGGACCACGTACGCCTGCTGGCCGAGCAGCGGGGCGTCCCCGTCGAGGAGGTCGACGGACTGCCGTACACCTGCGTCGGGCTCATCCACCCCCGGTACACGCGCGGCGCCACCGGCGCCGACGGCAAGGCGGTGACCCTCTGATGCCGGTACTCGTCGCCAGCGACCTCGACCGCACCCTCATCTACTCCGCCGCCGCCCTCGGCCTGACCATGCCCGATCTGCGCGCCCCCCGCCTGCTCTGCGTGGAGGTCTACGAGAGCAGGCCGCTGTCCTACCTCACCGAGACGGCGGCCGGACTGCTGACGGACCTCGCCGACCGGGCGGTCTTCGTACCGGCCACCACCCGCACCCGCGCGCAGTACCAGCGCGTCAACCTCCCCGGCCCGCCCCCGAAGTACGCGATCTGCGCCAACGGCGGCCACCTGCTCGTCGACGGCGTCTCCGACCCCGGCTGGCACGCCGAGGTGAGCGCGCGGCTGGCCGACGAGTGCGCCCCGCTCGCCGAGATCCGCGAACACCTGATGAGCAGCGCCGACCCGGTGTGGGTGCGCAAGCAGCGGATCGCCGAGGACCTGTTCGCCTACCTCGTCGTCGAACGCGAGCTGCTGCCCGAGGAGTGGGTCAAGGAACTCGCCGCCTGGGCCGAGAACCGGGGCTGGACCGTCTCCCTCCAGGGCCGCAAGATCTACGCCGTACCGGGGCCGCTCACCAAGAGCGCCGCCGTGCGCGAGGTCGCCCGCCGCACCGGCGCCGACCTCACCCTGGCCGCCGGGGACTCCCTCCTCGACGCCGACCTGCTGCTCGCCGCCGACCGGGGCTGGCGGCCCGGCCACGGCGAGCTGGCCGACGCGGACTGGACGGCGCCCGGGATCAGTCCCTTGCCCGAGCGCGGCGTGCTGGCCGGGGAGCGGATCCTTCGGGAGTTCCTGCACGCGGTGAACCCGGCCCGCCCGGCTCGCTGACGCCGTCGTCCCGGTCCGCGCCGACCGCGTCCGCGCCGACCGCGTCCGCGTCGCCGCCCCGCCTGCGGCGGCCGGGCCCGGGCCGCCGCAGCCGCAGGACCACGAAGACCAGCAGCGCTAGGGCGGCGAGGGCCAGGATCACCTTCGAGTAGGTGGAGGCGAGGTCCGAGACCGTGGACCAGTTGTCGCCCAGCGCGTAGCCGGCCAGCACGAACACCGTGTTCCAGATCGCGCTGCCCAGCGTGGTCAGGCCGAGGAAGACGGGCAGCCGCATCCGTTCGACGCCCGCCGGTACGGAGATCAGGCTGCGGAAGATCGGGATCATCCGGCCGAAGAACACCGCCTTGGTCCCGTGCTTGAGGAACCACGCCTCCGACTTCTCGATGTCGGAGACCTTCACCAGCGGCAGCTTCCCCGCGATCACCACCGTGCGGTCACGGCCGAGCAGCGCGCCGATCCCGTACAGGGCGAGCGCGCCGACCACCGAGCCCGCGGTCGTCCACAGCAGGACGGCGATCAGGTTCATCCGGCCGGAACTCGCCGCGAACCCGGCGAGCGGCAGTATCACCTCGCTGGGCAGCGGCGGGAAGAGGTTCTCCAGCGCGATGGCGAGGCCCGCGCCCGGCGCGCCGAGCGCGTCCATGAGGTCGTTGATCCACTGCGGTGCCGCACCGCCGTCCGCGGCCGGCTGCGCTGCGATGGCTGTCATGGCGGCCACGCTAGGAAACCGTCCCTGAAGGGAGGCTGAGGAAGCCCGCGGGGTCCTGGAGGGGCGGCGTCTCGTACGGCATGCCCTACGGGTTCCTCACGAGGCGCCGCCCATGCGCGGGGTCAGCCGCAGCAGCCTCCGCCGCAGCAGCCGCCGCCACCGCCCGGCGCGGGCGCCGGTGCGGAAGCCGAGCCGCCGACCGCGACCGTCGACAGCAGCTTCACCGTGTCGTCGTGGCCCGCCGGACAGGCGGCGGGGGCCGAGGACTCGGACATGGGACGGCTCAGTTCGAACGTGTCGCCGCAACTGCGGCAGCGGTACTCGTAACGAGGCATGCGCACAGGTTAACCGCCGTCCCGTGGCGTTGGGCCCGGGTCAGTGACCCGCCCCGCGCTCCTCGCGGATCTGCCCGACGACATGAGCCACCGTCTGCCGGACCGCGTCCGTCTCCGTCAGGAAGTGCCAGTAGTCGGGGTGGCGCCCCTCCAGGCCCGTGACCGCCCGTTCCAGACGGGCCACCGCGTCGTCCAGGGGGCGCGCGTGGCGCGGGTCGGGGGTGGTGCGGCCGGCCATCGCCAGGCGCTGGGCGTCGCGGATGGCGAAGCGGGTGCGCTCGATCTCCTGCTGCGGGTTCTTCTGCACGGCGTTGAGCTGCCGCAGCCGGTCCCCGGCCGCCGAGACGGCCTCGTCGGTCGAGTTGAGCAGCGCCCGCACCGTCGAGAGCAGGGCGGTGGCGTCCGGCCAGCGCTGCTGCTCACGGGCGGTGCGCGCCTCGGCGAGCTTGCCCTCGGCCTGCCGTACGGACTCGGCGGCCTGGTCGGGCACGTGCTGGAGGTCCTGCCAGCACGCGGCCGTGAAGCGGCGGCGCAGCTCGCTCAGCACCGGCTCGACCTGCTCGGTACGGGTGGTCAGGGCCTGGGCGCGGGTGCGCAGGGACACGAGGCGGTGGTCGATCTCGGCGGCGCGCTCCGGCAGCCGCTCGGCCTCGGCCCGCACCGACTCCGCCTCGCGGGTCACGCGCTCGGCCCGCTCCAGCGTCTCGGGCACGCCGTGCTGCCCCGCGCCCTGGTTGAGCCGGGTCAGCTCCGGGCCGAGGGCGGCCAGCCGGGCGGCGAGGTCGTCCGCGGTGAGCCCGGACCCCCGGGTGGCGTCCAGGGCGTCGGAGGCGGCGCGCAGGGCCTGCCGGGCGCGTTCCACTGCGGGGGCGAGCCGGGCCAGCCGGGTCTCGGCCTTGCCGAGCAGCGGGCCGAGGCCCTCGGCGAAACGGTCCAGCTCCTGCTTGACCCGGCCCAGCGCGTCCTTGGCGGCGGTCAGTTCGGTACGGGCCCTCGACGCGGCCGACGCCTCCAGGTCGTCCCGGTCCAGGTCGTGGGCGTCGACGGCGCCGATGTACTGGTGGCTGACCTCGTCGATGCGGTTGCCGAGCGCCTCGAAGTCGGTGACCGCGCGGCGGGCGGCGGGGGAGGAGTCGACGGCCGCGATGGTCTCTATCGAGATCCGCAGGTCCCGCTGGGCGGTGTCCAGCTCGTAGAACGCGGCCGCCGCGTCGTCCTTCGCGGCCTGCGCCTCCGCCCGCTGGCTCTCCGCCCGGCCGCCGAACCAGCGCCGGGTGCCGCCGCCGGCGAACGCGGCGGGCAGCGCGAGGACGGCGAGCAGCGGGAGGGTGGTGAGGGCCAGCAGGTCGCGGAGGGGGCCGGGGCCGGGCGGCCGCTGGCGGAACGGGACGGGTGGCCGGTGGCGGTGGGAGCGGCCGGCGGATCGGTGCGGCGGGCGCGGCGCGCGCGGCACCATCGGCGTGTACGGCGTGTACGGCTGCGATGGAGTCGCCGTCACATCCCTCTCCCGTGTCGTCCGTCCTGCCCGGGTTCATTCTCCCACCCGTTAGGGACGAACACACGGGCCGGTCAGTTCGCGGTTCGGACCCTGACTTTGCCGTCCTTCGTCTGCGCGGTCACCTCGTGGGTGCTCGCGTCGTCCCGGGGCACGGAGACGTCGACCGATCCGTCGTCGCTGTCGGCGGACACCTTGTACGTGGCGCGGGGCAGGCCGAGGGTGACGGAACCGTCGTCGCTGCGGGCCTCGACCAGGTCGGGGACGGTGCCGAGTTCCAGGTGGATCGAGCCGTCCCTGGTGGCCGCGTCGACCCGGCGGGAGTCGGTCTCCGCGCGCACCGAACCGTCGTCGCTGCGCAGGGTCAGCGGTCCGGTGGAGTCCTCGACGCGCACCGAGCCGTCCTGCGTACGGAGGTCCAGCGCGTCCCCAAAGCCCCGGGCGCGGACGCTGCCGTCGTCGGTCTCCGCCCTGACGGCGACGCCGCGCGGGACCTCGACGCGGTGCTTGGCCGCGCAGTCGGCGACGACGCCGGAGCAGTGCATCCGCAGGGTGAGCCGGTCGCCGTCCATCGTCCAGGTCACCTCGGGGTCCGAGCCGACGGTGACCGAGCCGGAGAACCAGCGGGTGACCTGGATCTGGCCGGGCGCCTGGTCGTCGGAGGCGACGATCTCCAGGGCCGAGTCGTCGGAGTCGACGGTGAGGGTCCTGCCGGGGAGCGCGAAGGAGCGGTGGTCGGGGTCCTTGTCGTCGGCGGCGGAGGCGCAGGCGCCGAGGGCGGCGACGAGGAGGGCCACGGCGCCGGCGGTGGCGAGGACGCGGGCGCGGGCGGGTCGGGGCGCGGGGCCGGTACGGGTCGGGTGCGTGGCGGTCATGGCGGTCTCCCCCTGGAGTGACGACGACTCCTCGACCGTAGGGAGCGGGGGGCCGGGCCTGAATCCGGACCGCCACCGGACCCGGGGTGGGGTTAACCCCCGGCCGGGGCCATGTAGGCTGTCCACTCGTCCTGGGTGCGTAGCTCAGGGGTAGAGCGCCTGCCTTACAAGCAGGATGTCGGCGGTTCGAAACCGTCCGCGCCCACCAGGACCGACGCCTAGCCGTCGGCGCGGGCCCCCGGAGATCTCCGGGGGCCTTTCGCGTGCGCGCGCTCACGTCTCGGGCGGCTCGGACTCCTGGGAGTGCTTCAGCGCCGATCGGGCGGCCACCTGGTCGGGGCCGGTGATCTCGGACCAGTAGCGGTGGGTGCTCACGAACACGGCCAGCTCGCGCTCGCGCCGGCGGAGCTTCTCGACCTCGGCCTGCTCGTCGGCCGACCAGCCGGGGGAGGCGGGGCGCTCGATCTTGCGCCAGCCGTTGTCGTCACTGAACCCGTCGAGCGGCTCGACCGACCAGGGAAGTCTCTTCAGCAGGGCCGACAGCTCGGCTCGGACCTGGTGCAGTTCCTCCTGACCGGCGAGGAGGTCACTGGGGAAGTCGTAGGTCGTAGCCACCCCTCAATGATACGCCTGTTCGATTTTGAGTCGCGCGTTCCCCTAGAGGTTCACGCGAAAGAGTGGCGGGGGTTGTCAGACCCCCGTCCTACGGTGGAAGGGCGACTGCGAGTCGAACGGCGAACGGAGACCGACACCATGTGCCGCAGCATCAAGACCCTGCGCCCCCCGGCCCTCCCCGAGGAGGCCACGGAGGCCGACATCAGGGCCGCCGCCCTCCAGTACGTCCGCAAGGTCTCCGGCTTCCGCGCCCCGGCCGCCCACAACCAGGAGGTCTTCGACCGGGCGGTCGACGCGGTGGCGGAGGCGACGGCTGCCCTGCTGGCCGACCTGGAGATCAGGGGAGGCGCGAGCGCCCGCCGGGCTTCCTGACGCCGAAGCCCCGACTCCACTCCTCCGGCCAGGGCCTTACGGCTAGGACGCTTCCCCGGCCCGCGGCTGCTTGCGCATCAGGAAGGCCGCGCCCGCGCCCGCGCCGAAGAGGGCTGCCAGGGACACCGCCGTGGCCAGCCAGCCGGCTCCGAGCCAGTGGGCGCCCAGGTAGCCGAGGGCGACGCTGTAGGCGGTCCAGGCGAGGCCGGCGAGGGCGGACCAGGGGAGGAACTCGCGGATGCGGCGGTGGGCCGCGCCGGCGACGAGGGAGACGACCGAGCGGCCGGCCGGGGCGAAGCGGGCCAGGACCACCAGGGCACCGCCGCCGCGGGCGAGGGCGCCGCCGAGACGTTCCCGCGCCGAGGTCAGCCGGCGCGAGCGGGCGATGGCCCGGTCCAGGCGGGGTCCGCCGCGCCAGGCGAGGCGGTAGACGGCCAGGTCGCCGAGGACGGACGCGGTCGCCGCGCACAGGGTCAGGACCAGGATGTCCGGGACGCCGTGCGGCATCTGACCCGCGGCCGCCGCCGTGGCCGCCGTGATCACCAGGACGCCGCTGGGCAGCACCGGCAGGAAGATGTCGAGGAGCACCGAGACCGCCACCACCGCGTAGATCCACGGGCTGGTGACCAGCGACCCGACGCTTCCCAGACTCTCGACCACCACAACTCCCCGTACTCCCCCGCGGGCCAGACCGGCAGTGGCCGATGACAGCCATACAGCGTACGCCGGGGGTGTGACAGAGCGTTCGCAGGGTGCCGGGCCCCGACAGAGCGCCTCCTACGCCAGCTCGCGGTCCGTGATCGTGCGCAACGTCGTCGTGCCCGCTCGGTCCGTGCTCGCCTGGTCCAGGCGGAGGCGTGCGGTGCGGCCGCGCAGGGTGAGGGTCATGAGCTGGTTGCCGAACCAAGGCCCGCCCGTCTTGCGCCACTTCACCGCCCAGGGCGCGCAGCGGCCGTGCCGGGCGATGCGGCGTCCCAGGGCCCGCGCCGGCGCGCTCCAGCCGAAGCGGAAGCCGAGGCGGATCGAGAGCGGTACGGAGTTGTGGACGGGGGAGCAGGTGAGCTGGGCGACGCGGGCGTCCGGTGCCCGGTCCGGCCAGGTCGGCTCGGCGACGTACGCGTGGTGGACGTCGCCCGACAGCACGCTCACCGTCGCCGGCGCCCCCGGGCCCGTCCCCACCTCGGCGATCAGGTCGGCGAGGGCGTCGAAGGAGGCCGGGAAGGCCGCCCAGTGCTCCAGGTCCGCCCCGCGCCGGATCTTCTCGCCCCGCACGGCCCAGCGCTCGCCCCGCTCACCGGCGCACATCGCGGCGTTCCACGCCTCCGCGTCCTGCACCAGGTGGGGGAGGAGCCAGGGCAGGGACGTGCCGATCAGGAGGTGGTCGTACGCCTCCCGCCCGTCGAGGGCCTGCTCGCGCAGCCACGCCTCCTCGCCCGGGTCGAGCATCGCGCGCCGGTCCTCCTCCAGGACGCGGGCCGCGCGGGAGTCGACCATCAGCAGCCGTACGCGGCCGAAGTCGCGCCGGTAGCTCCAGCGGACGGCGGCCGGGTCGGCGTCGGCCTTCGCGGCGAAGTCGCGCAGCGCGTCCGTGCCGTCGGCGGCCTCGCGGACGGCGGCGTAGACGGGGTCGTTGGCCAGCTCGGCGGGGGAGAGGTTGCCGAGCTGCTGGTAGACCCAGTACGACATCAGCCCGCTCAGCAGCCGGTCGCGCCACCAGTCCGTGGCCCGCATGTCCGCCAGCCAGGAGGCGGAGGTGTTCCAGTCGTCGATGACGTCGTGGTCGTCGAAGATCATGCAGCTGGGCACCGTCGACAGCAGCCAGCGCACCTCGGGATCGCGCCAGGACTCGTCGTAGAGGTGGGTGTACTCCTCGTAGTCGGCGACCTGGTCGCCCGGCGGCTCGTCCAGGTCGCGGCGCCCGGAGATCCAGCGGCGCGTGGCGTCGGAGACCTCGTCGGCGTACACCTGGTCGCCGAGGAGGAGCAGGACGTCGGGCCGCTCGCCGCCCGGGTCGGCCGCCAAGCGGGCGGCGAGGGTGTCCAGCGCGTCCGGGCCCACCGGGTCCTTGCCGCCGGCGGGCGGCGCGGCCCAGCGGCAGGAGCCGAAGGCGACGCGCAGGCCGTCCTCGTCGGTGGTCGTGGCGATCACCGAGGGCGGGAACGGCGAGTCCGGCGGTGGCCACACGGCCGCGTCGTCGAGGAAGACCTCGTACGCCGTCGACGTGCCCGGCGTGAGCCCGGTCACCGGGACCAGGGCGTAGTGGTGGCCCGCCACCCGGAAGGTGGGGGCGGTGCCGCGGGCGCCGTCGGCACAGCGCACCTCCGCCGTGCAGGGGCGGTCCGTCTCGACCCAGACGGTCGCCGACGACCCGTCGGTGTACCTCAGCAGTGGTCCCAGGCGCAGTCCGGCCACGATGAATGCCTCCTCCGTCGCTCCGTACGGTACGGAACGACGGAGGCCGGAGCGAGGCGCGCGGGTCAGCAGCTCGCGAGGCGGCTCTGGAGAGCGGACTTCTCGGCGGAGTCGACGGACAGGCCGTAGTAGTACTTCACCTGCACCCAGGCGCGGACGTACGTGCAGTGGTACGCCGTGCGCGACGGCATCCAGGTGGCGGGGTCCTGGTCGCCCTTGGCCTGGTTGACGTTGTCGGTGACCGCGATGAGCTGGGGGCGGGTCAGGTCGTTGGCGAAGGACTGGCGCCGGGATGTGGTCCAGGAACCGGCCCCGGAGTCCCAGGCCTCGGCGAGCGGCACGAGGTGGTCGATGTCCAGGTCGGCGGCGGCGGACCAGGTGGCGCCGTCGTAGGGGGAGTACCAACTGCCGCTGGTGGCGGCGCAGGAGGAGTCGGTGACGACGCCGGAACCGTCGCGCTGGAGGACGGTCTCGCGGGTGTTGCAGGCGCCGGACTGGGTGATCCAGTGCGGGAAGAGGTCGCGGTCGTAGCCGGTGCGGTTCTCGGCGGCGACGGTGAGGGAGGCGAGGTAGGTGCGGGCGGTGGCGGCGCTGACCGGGGTGGGGAGGGCGGCGGAGGCGGCCGGGCCGTTGAGGAGCCCGGCGGAGGCTATGAGTCCGGTGAACGCGGCGAGGAAACCGAGACGTCGACGCGCGTAGAACCTGGGCATGCGAACTCCCTTGGAGGGTGGGGGTGCTGGGACGCGGGCAAGGGAATGCTCGCGACGCCGCGTGGCGCACAGGTGTGCGGCCGGTTAGAAGTTAGTGACGTGTGCATGGCACGTCTATAAGCGCGGCGGGACTTTCGGCCCTTCGGGGCCGCGCGGGGGCTCGCGTACTATGGACGGCGCAGAAGGGGAGTAGCTCTTCGCCGGACCGTCGACATACTGCTCAGCTCGTCTGAGCCGGCGCCCGGAGGCAGGTTCCGTACGTCTCGTACGCGGGGCCGGCCAGCGAGACCTTCGGCAAGCAGTGCACGCCCGTGCCGTACGGCAGGGGTGGACCGTGTGCTGCCGTGCCGAGGTGTCTTGCGTGGCGGAGACCGATCCGCCGGATCGCACTCTCGGCGGGGTGGCCCCGACCGATTGAGGAACCTTGATCAGCCTGACCGTGACGGCCGTCGTCTTCGGTGTCGTCTTCCTCGCCGAACTGCCGGACAAGACCGCCCTCGCCGGCCTCGTCCTCGGCACCCGCTACCGGGCCTCGTACGTCTTCGCCGGTGTCGCCGCCGCGTTCCTGCTCCACGTCGTGCTCGCCGTCGCGGCCGGCAGTGTGCTGACCCTGCTGCCGCAGCAGATCGTGCACGCGGTGACCGGGGTGCTGTTCCTCGGCGGCGCGTTCGTGCTGCTGCGGAACAAGGAGGACGAGGACGAGGAGATCCGCAAGCCGGAGGACCAGTCCTTCTGGAAGGTCGCCGGCGCGGGCTTCATGCTCATCCTGGTCGCCGAGTTCGGCGACCTCACCCAGATCATGACCGCCAACCTCGCGGCCCGCTACGACGACCCGCTCTCCGTCGGCATCGGCGCGGTCCTCGCCCTCTGGGCGGTCGCCGGCCTCGGCATCGTCGGCGGCAAGGCCCTGATGAAGCGGGTCCCGCTGCGGCTGATCACGCGGATCGCGGCGCTGCTGATGCTGGCTCTGGGCGTCTGGAGCCTGTGGGAGGCGGCGACCGCCTGAGCGCGGGCGGTCGCCGCTGGACGCGGCGCCGGCTGCCCGAGTGGGACGGTGGCCGGCTGCGCGAGGAGGTGGCCGAGGGGCGCGTGGCGGTCGGCCGCCCGCGCCAGCCACCTGCGCGGCGGTCGGCGCCTGGGCTCGGGAGGGGGCGACTGCGCGGCGGTGGCCGGCTGGGTGTGCGGCGGCGGTCGTCGTAAGCGCGACGGCGCCGGGGCGCGGGCGTGGCGATGGGCGCCTGCGCGTGGGCTCGGCGCCTGGGCGCCGTGGTGGGCGGCTGGGTGTGGCTTTCGTTCGGGGTGTGCGGTGCCGCGTGCGGCGGGATCGTCCCGGGGGGTGGTTGAACGGTGCGTGAACGAGGTGGCGGGCGGTGGCGCGATCCCCTGTCTGTTTTGTACCGTGGGTGAACAAAGTGGCTCCCGTCCGTCTCCCCTGACCGGCGGGCGGGGCCGCCTTGTTCCCGCCCCGCTTCCTGGAGTCTGCCGATGACGACCACCGCCCCCACCGTCCTGCCCGCCCGTGCCCTGCTGCTCGACATGGACGGCACCCTCGTCAACTCGGACGCCGCCGTCGAGCGCGTCTGGCGGCGCTGGGCCGACCGGAACGGGCTGCACGGCGAGGAGGTGATGAAGGTCGTCCACGGACGGCAGGGGTACGCCTCGATGGCGCTGCTGCTGCCGGACCGGCCGATGGAGCAGAACCACGCCGACCACGCCCGCATGCTCGCCGAGGAGACCGCCGACACCGAGGGCGTCGTCCCGGTCCCCGGCGCCCCGGACTTCCTCGCCTCTCTGCGCGGCCTGCCGCACGCCCTGGTGACCTCGGCCGACGTGGCCCTGTCCGCCGCCCGCATGGCCGCCGCCGGGCTCGCCCTGCCCGAAATCCGCGTCACCGCCGAGTCGGTCGGCGCCAGCAAGCCCGACCCCGAGGGCTTCCTCAAGGGCGCCGCCGAACTGGGCGTCGCCCCCGCCGACTGCGTCGCCTTCGAGGACTCCGGCGCCGGGATCACCGCGGCGCGCGCCGCCGGGATGCGGGTGGTCGGGGTCGGGCCGCGCGCCGGTCTCCACGGACCCGACGTGGTGGTGGAGGACCTGACGCGGGTGCGCGTGGAGGCGGACGGTGCGGGGGCGCTGCGGGTGGTCGTCGGCTGACACGCCCCTACGGCCGGTGCGTCTCCGACTCCAGTTTCCGGCGGGTCTCCGGGCCGTAGACGCCGAGTTCGTCGGAGCGGATGCCGCGGGCCCACTGGTAGGTGCGGACCGACTGCTCCAGGTGCTGGTCGTAGGAGCCGTTCGGAGTGCGGGTGAAGAGGTACAGCTGGGACAGGCGCTGCTGGAGTTCGACGACCGCCGGACCCTGGTCGCCGGGGTGCAGGGTGGTGTCCGGGGCGGGGGCGATGCCCCCCTGGTCGGGCTGCGGCGGGGTGTCGTCGGACGGGGCCGTCGTCGACGTGGTCGGTGTCGGGTCCGTCGACGCGGACGGCGTGGGTGAAGCGCCCGACGCCGACGGGGGCGGGGACGCCGAGGGGCTCGCCTCGGCGGAAGCGGACGCCGAGGGGGAGGCCGACGGGGCCGCCGACGCCGAGGGCGCGGACGGGGCGCTCGCACCCGGGGCCGGGGTCGTCTCCTCCGACGGCGACGGGTCCGGCACGCTCGCGCGGACCTCGTCCGGCAGCGCGTCGTCCCGGGACGGGGACTCGTAGGAGAACAGCCCGCCTGCGAAGCCGGCCACGCCGACGATGACCACGACCGCGCCCGCCGCGCTGAGCAGGACGCCCTTGCGCCGGCGCCGGTGGGGCCGTGGCGGCTCGCCCGGGTCGGCGGGTGCCGCGGGGTCGAACATGCGCAGGTCGTGCGCGTGGGGCGCATCGGCCGAGGGGGCGAGGGGGGTCGGCAGGGCGGTGGTCGCGTCGAGGGACGGCTGCGGCTGCGCGCCGACCGCGCGCAAGGCCATCGGGGCGTCCGGCGCGGGCTCGGCCGGGACCGCCGCGAAGGTCATGGTGGCCTCGGGGTCGGACGGGCCGGACCCGGACGGCGTATCCGGCGCCGACGGCTCTCCCGCGTCGTCCAGTTCCACGTACGGCCGTATCCGCAGCGGGTCGAAGTCCTCCGCCGCTGCCGCCTGGGCCGTACGCGCGTCGCGCAGGGCCTCGGAGGCGCGCGGGCCGCAGGCGCAGGCCGGGGTGCCGTCCACCGCCAGGGGCGTCCCGCACTGCGGACAGGCGGGCGCCGCGGGCTCAAGTCCCCGCGGTTCCCCGGGCGTTTCCTTCTGCTGCTCCACGCGGTGTTCCCTCCCCTCGCGACTCCCTTCGCGACCTCCAGAGATTATGCAGATCTTCTCCGTACTTCCGCGCACACGCCCCCGGAATCCCGGCTTCCTCAAGGACTGAACGGGCCATAACCGGTCACACCGATCAGGATGGACGTGCCGGGGCGACGCCCGCAGAGGTGAGACAGGGAGGTCTTCATGGCCGACGAAGCGCGCGAGGCGACGGAACAGGGGCAGGCGCCGGGCGAGGACGCCGGGCGTGAGCAGGTCAGCGGGAGCGTCCTCGTCTCGATCGGCGCCCTGCTCCTCGGCATGCTGCTCGCCGCCCTCGACCAGACCATCGTCTCCACCGCGCTGCCGACCATCGTCAGCGACCTCGGCGGCCTGGAGCACCTGTCCTGGGTGGTCACCGCGTATCTGCTGGCCGCGACCGCCGCGACCCCGCTGTGGGGCAAGCTCGGCGACCAGTACGGCCGCAAGCGGCTGTTCCAGGCCGCCATCGCGATCTTCCTGGTCGGGTCAGCGCTGTGCGGCCTCGCGCAGAGCATGCCCCAGCTGATCGCCTTCCGCGCCCTCCAGGGCCTGGGCGGCGGCGGGCTGATGGTGCTGTCGATGGCGATCGTCGGAGACCTCGTCACACCCCGCGAACGCGGGCGCTACCAAGGGCTGTTCGGCGCCGTCTTCGGCGCGACCAGCGTGCTCGGGCCGCTGCTCGGCGGCGTCTTCACCGAGCACCTGAGCTGGCGCTGGGTCTTCTACATCAACCTGCCCATCGGCGTCGTCGCGCTCCTCGTCATCGCCGCCGTCCTGCACATCCCGCGCCGCACCACCCGGCACGTCATCGACTACCTCGGCACCTTCCTCATCGCCGCCGTCGCCACCTGCCTGGTGCTGGTCGCCTCGCTCGGCGGCACCACCTGGGGCTGGGGCTCGCCGCAGATCATCGGGCTCACGGTGGTCGGCGTCGTCCTGGCCGTCGCCTTCGCGGCCGTGGAGCGCCGGGCGGCCGAACCCGTCCTGCCGCTCAAGCTGTTCCGGGTGCGCACCTTCACGCTGTCCGCCGTCATCAGCTTCGTCGTCGGCTTCGCGATGTTCGGCGCGATGACGTTCCTGCCGACCTTCCTCCAGGTCGTGCGGGGCGTCACGCCGACGCTGTCCGGTGTGCACATGCTGCCGATGGTGTTCGGGCTGCTGCTGGCCTCCACCGTCTCCGGGCAGATCGTCAGCCGCACCGGCCGCTGGAAGGTCTTCCCCGTCGCGGGCACCGCCGTCACCACCCTCGGCCTGCTCCTGCTGCACCAGCTCGACGAGAACAGCGGCGACGCCGCGATGAGCGTCTACTTCTTCGTCTTCGGCCTCGGGCTCGGCCTGGTGATGCAGGTCCTCGTCCTCATCGTGCAGAACGCCGTCCCCTACGAGGACCTCGGCGTCGCCACCTCCGGCGCCACCTTCTTCCGGTCCATCGGCGCCTCCTTCGGCGTCGCCGTCTTCGGCACGCTCTTCGCCAGCCGCCTCAGCGACCGGCTCACCGGCGCCTTCAGCGGCGCCGACCTGCCGCCCGGCGTCTCCGCCGACAGCCTCAAGGCCGACCCGCGCGGCATCGGCGCCCTGCCGCCCGCACTGCGCCCCGAGGCGGTGCACGCGTACGCCTCCTCCATCACCGACGTGTTCCTGTACGCCGCCCCGGTCGCGTTCTTCGCCTTCCTGCTGGCCTGGTTCCTCAAGGAGGACCGGCTGCGCGGCTCGGTCACCGCGCCCGACGGCACACAGACCCTCGCCAGCAACCCGGTGGAACGCTCCTCGCACGACGAGGTCTGCCGTGCCCTGTCGGTGCTCGGCACCCGGGAGGGCCGCCGGGAGATCTACCAGCGGATCACCGCCCGCGCCGGGTACGACCTGCTGCCCGCGGCGAGCTGGATGCTGCTGCGGGTCAGGAAGTACGGCCGCGTCGAACCGGCCGCCCTCGCCGAGCGCAGCCCCGTGCCACTGACCGCCGTGATGGCCGCCGCCCGGCAGGTCGAGGAACGGCACCTCGCCGTCCGCGAGGGCCCCGACCTCGTCCTCACCGACCAGGGCCGCGAGGTCGCCGAACGCCTCGCGCAGGCCCGCGAGGAGTCGCTGGCCGAGCTGCTCGGCGACTGGTGGGGGCCCGACCGGCCCACCGACCTGGTGCGGCTCGTGAAGGAGCTGACCGCCGAACTGTGCGGCTCGGAGCGCGAGCGCCCGCACGACGGCCGCGCTCCGGCGCGCACGGCCTGAGCGACCGCGCCCGCGTCAGGCGCGGGCGGCGCGCGGCAGCTCCTTGGTGAACCAGTGCTCGGCGTACGGGCTGTCGTTGTGCGGTGCGGTCTCGGTGTAGCCCAGGCGCGCGTACAGGGCGCGCGCCTCGACCAGGTCGCCCCGCGTGTCCAGCACCATCCGCCCGGCCCCCAGCGCCCGCGCCGCGTCCTCCGCCGCCCGCACCAGCCGCGCCGCACCGCCCCGGCCGCGCATCCCGGCGTACAGGAACACCCGGGTCAGCTCGGCGGTCGCGGCGTCCAGGAGCCGCACGCCCGAGGTGCCGGCGGGTTCCCCGGCGTACCGCGCGACGAGCAGGGTCCCGCGCGGCGGTACGAGGTCGGCGCCGGGGTACGCCGCGATCTCCCGCTCCAGCTCGGCCGGTTCGGTGCGCCGGCCCTCGTGCAGCAGGTACCAGCGATCGCTGACCTCGGTGTAGTACGCGCGCCACAGGGTGGCGGCGGCCGGGGAGTCGTACGGCTCGGGGGTGATCGTCCAGGGCATGAGCGGCATTGTGGGAGCGCGTCGGCGCCCGGCGCGAGCGTATTTTCCCACTTGTGCGCCGACGGCGCGAGGAAAACGCCGTTTACGGGGCGGGTCCGGGGCAACCCGAACGGCGAACCGGCCCACTCCGAGCGCCGGTCGGGTCGATACCGGGAAGGCACTCATGTCCCCAGGCGTGATCATCCTCTTGATCGTGATCGTGGCGGCCGTGCTCGTCGTCGCGGCCGTCCTCGCCCTGCGCGCACGGGGTCCGCAGCACGGCGGGAACCTGAAGCGCCGCTTCGGGCCCGAGTACGACCGGGCCGTGGCCCGGCACGACGGCGACACCAAGGCCGCCGAGCGTGAACTCGGCGAACGCGTCCAGCGGCACGGCTCGCTGGAGCCCCGCCCGCTGGAACCGGCCGAGCGCGAGCGCTTCGAGGCGCGCTGGACCGCCGCGCAGGAGCGCTTCGTCGACTCCCCGCGCGAGGCGGTCGGCGAGGCCGACCGGCTGCTCGCGGATCTCGCCGGCGCCCGGGGCTTCCCGGACGGCGGCCAGTACGAGGAGCAGCTCGCCGCCCTGTCCGTGCACCACGCGCACCACGTCGAGGGCTACCGGCGCGTGCACCGCGTCACGCACGCCCGCGTGGACGGCGCGCAGGACAGCGGCTCGGGCACGGAGGAACTGCGTGAGGCCATGATCGAGGCCCGCGCGCTGTTCGAGGACCTGGTCCGTCCGTCCGGCCACGAGGGCGGCCGCCATGACGGCAGTCGCCACGGCGGCGCACGGCACCGGTCCGGCACGGACGTCAAGGAAACCGCCCCGGCCGACCGCGCGGACCACACGTGGTCGCTCGGCAAGCGCCACCCGAAGGAGAGTTGAGGCACATGTCCGACGTGACGCGCCGGCCGCAGTCCGGCGAGAACCCGGTCGACGACAACCTGATCGGCGACGCCCCGGCTCGGACGACGGCAGGGACGACGGCGGGGACGACGGCAGAGCGGGACCGGCAGGCAGCGGAGACCGCGGGGCGCCGTAGCGCACCTGTCGCCCCCGCCGCCCCGGAGAGCCCCGGCGCCCGCGCCGACCACGGGGTCGGGCGCCCGCGACAGGAGGACGGCATCGGCGCCGAGACGGGCGGCCGTACGCCTGCGACGACGCCCGGCGTCGGCACCGAGACCGGTGGCCGTACGGCCGCCGCGCCCGCGACCGGTGACCACGCCACGGAGAACTCCGGCGTCGGCGCGCTGCTCCCGCACGACGAGAGCGACAAGCTCGGGCAGCGGCTGCACCACGCCGTGGCCGGGTTCGTGGACGCGCCGCGCGCCTCCGTCGAGGAGGCCGACCGCATCCTGGAGGAGATCGCCGCCCGTTTCGCGGACGCCGTCAAGCACCGCCGCGAGACGCTGCGCACCTCCTGGGAGGACACCGGCGAGGACCACCGCGCCACCAGCACCGACACCGAGCAACTCCGCCTCGCCCTGCGGGACTACCGCGAGCTGGCGGACCGGCTGATGCGTATCTGAGCAGCCCCGTCCGAGCCGGACCGTCAGGCTTACGCCCGGCCCTCCCGCCATCGTCGTACGACCTCTTCGACGTCATACGGCTTCAGACCCAGCGGGGGGCCGGGCGGCGGCTTGAACATGACGTCGCGGATCTTGACGTTGATCTCCTCGACGATACGGCGCACCACCCGTTCGGACGGGGCCTTCGCCGCGGCCGCCAGGGCGTCCTCCGCCTCCTTGCGCAGCGCGAGCGTGGGCGGCAGGACGGAGAAGCCCTCGCGGGCCATCTTCCGCTTGACCCACCACAGTTCGTCGTAGGCCCCCTCCACCTCGCTCGGGAGGGGTTTGCCCGCGCCGGGCAGCCGGTCGAACTCGCCGCGCGTCTCCGCGTCGCGGATCTGCTTGTCGACCCAGGACTCGAAGTCGACGCCGGGTGGCTTTCGCTCGGTCATGCCCCCATTGTGCCGGACCGGGCCTCAGCGCCTCTTCTGCCGCTCTATCATGCGGCGGCGGGCAACCCGCGACGACGGTTGCCCACGAGTCGGCCTTCGAAGGAGCGCACGTGCTCGAACTCACCTTGGCCGCGGTCGTCGCGGCGGACGCGGGTGCCACGGCCGGGATGCAGATGGCCGAGGCGCCCAGCGAGCCGGGAGCGGTGCTGCGGGTGGGCCGGGACCGGTCCGTGTGCCGGCTGTCGACGCCGGACGACTGGCTGTTCGTCTCCCGGGTGCATCTGGAGTTCCGCTGCGGGGCGGACGGCGTGTGGCTGCTGACGTGGCTGCGGGGGTCGCAGCCGGACCCCTCGTCGGAGGTCCGGCTCGTCGTGGGCGGGCAGGTGTCGGCGGTGGCGTACGGCGGTGGGGTGGTGCTGCCCCGGGGCGGCAGCGGTGAGGTCGTGATCCAGGACCGGGCGGAGGCGCGGAGCGTCAACGTCGGCTTCTATCACGAGCTGTAGGGGGCCGCCGGTGCCGCTCAGGCCAGGACGCGGGCCAGTGCGAAGCCGTCGTAGCCCTTGGCGCCGACGGTCTGGAGCGCCGTGCCGCTGAGGCGGGGGTGGGTGCCGATCAGCTCGATGGCGGCGCGGGTGCCGCGGACGTCGTCGGCGGTGCTGTCGGGGTCGGCGACGCGGCCGCCGCGGACGACGTTGTCGAGGACGATGAGGCTGCCGGTGCTGGTGAGTTTCAGGGCCCACTCCAGGTAGTGGGGGTTGTTGCCCTTGTCGGCGTCGATGAAGACGAGGTCGAAGGGGGGCGGGTTCTCGTCGGCGAGCTTCGGGAGGGACTCCAGGGCGGGGCCCACGCGGACGTCCACGACGGTGTCCAGGCCGGCTCGGGTGAGGTTGCGGGTGGCGACCTCGGCGTGGCGGGGGTCGTACTCCAGGGTGGTGAGGTGGCCGTCGGTGGGGAGGGCTCTGGCCAGCCAGATGGTGCCGTAGCCGCCGAGGGTGCCGATCTCCAGGATGGTGCGGGCGCCCTGGATCTGGGCGAGAAGGTGGAGGAGTTTGCCCTGGGTGGCGGTGACGTTGATCGGGGGCAGGCCGGCGGCCTCGGATTCCCGCAGGGCGGCTTCCAGCGCCTCGTCGTCCTGGGCGAGGTGGGTGGTGAAGTACGCGTCTACGGCGTCCCAGAGGGGGGTGTCGCTCATTGCGGTCTCCCATACAAGTCGTTAGATGCGCTAACGAAGATAGTGGGGCGCTGGTGCGACGGGGCGGTTCGTGACGCATAAAGCTCAGAAGACCCTCAGAACTTCACCCAAGGCGTTGCTGTGTTTGTTCTGCACATGATTAAGTCTGGATCACTCGATCACTGACCAGATCGATCACTTTTTATAAGTAAATGGGGGATTCACCATGCACTTTGGCATGCGGAGACTTGCTGCGGCCGGAACGGTGGCCTTAGGGGCGGGACTGATGCTGGCGCCGTCTGCGGTCGCGGACGAGGCCGGTGCGCAGAGCTGCCCGCCGGACGTCTGGTACAAGGTGGTGTCGTCGGGCGCGTCGTACGAGGCGATCGGCAGCACGGCCGGCAAGTACAACTCCAGTTCCACCACGTCGATCCTGCGTTACGACCTGACCACCAGCAAGTCAAAGCAGACGACCTGGGGTGCTGAGCTCGGCGGAAGCGTGAGCTGGGGTATCGGGCAGGTGGAAGCCAAGACGAAGTTCGAGATCACCAGCTCGACCACGAGCGGCAAGACGGTGGCGAACACCATCAACGTCCCGGGCAAGAGCTACGGATACACCACGCCGAAGATTGAGCGGCGCAAGTTCACCGTGGAGAAGTGGCAGGACACCGCGAACTGCGGCGCGCGTTACCTCGGCGCCATGGGCAATCTGAGCGGGATCACGGCCTATCCCTTCTTCTCGGAGTGCACCGCCAAGAGCGCCTGCACGCCCAAGCCGTAATCACACCGGTGCCGGGAGCGGGCTGACCAGCCGCTCCCGGCATTCCGTGCCATGTCTGACGCCCCTGGGGGAAGCCCGATGATCCGGAAGCCGATCTCCGTCACCGCTGCTGCGCGGCGATCCAGGGTCCTTGTGGGCCTGGCCGTTCTTGTCACCCTGGCTGCCGCATGCGGACCGGGCGATGACGGGGACGGACAGCAGCCACCGCGGGACCTGGTGGTCAACCTCGGGGGTGAGGTGTCCGTTCTGGAGGATCTGGACGCGCGCCCACGGGTCGTGGGGCCGCGGCCGTCCGGAGCCGAGGATGCCGATGCCTACCGTCTGGCCAGTCCCCGTCAGCTTTCCTCCGGTGAGATCGTGGGCATCCGCGACGGGGGAGTCGTCGCCATCGAGCCGCGCGAACCCGGCCGGGCCGTTCTCCTCGGAGAAGCCGGGGCGTGGTTCCCCAGCAGTGACGGCGAACGACTGTGGGCGGTCAACGAACAGGCGGCTGACACCGGTTGCACCGGGCAAGAGCTACCGCAGTCGGTTTCCGTCCGTTTCACCGTGAGCAAGTACGAGACCTCCGGCCGCCCGTCCCGTACCACCCTGACGCTGCCCTGTGGCATGAGGCCGATCGCGGACACCCCACGGGGCCTGCTGGCAGAGCGCACCACCGGCGACGCCGGTTCCACCGGTGCGGGCGTGCGGGCCGTGACCGATGTCGTGATCCTCAACAGCCGTGCCGACGCGGCGACCGAAACCATCGCCACCGGCGCCGCCGTGGTCGCCGCCTCCGGAAACCATGTGATCTGGCGTGACGACGCGTGTCGCACGGACGGTTGCACCCACGTATACGACCTGGACCGGCGCAAGAGCGTCCGCACCCCCTCCTGCGAGAGCGGCGACCCCGTGGGTGTGGGCACACTCGATCCCGGCGGGCGCTTCTACGTCAGCGATCTGCGCACCGACCGCCTCGCCATCCTCGACCTGGAGCGAGGCACCTGCCGCGAACCCGACGAACCTGCCGCACCCGACGCCGGCGACCTGGAGCGCACGTTCGCGGCCGCCTGGTCGGGGCAGAGCCTGATGCTGCTCGATCAGCGGTCCGGAAAGCTCACGGTGGTCGACGCCGCCGACGGCAAGGTCGACCAGCGCGCCGAACCGCTTCCGGTGGTCAATCAGGCCCAGATCTGGGGCACCGCCGGCAAGTGAGGGAGCTGAACTGTCCTCTGTCGGCAGGCGACTGCCCGCAGCTGGGGGAACCAGCGAGCACGCCCGCATCTTCATGCCGCCCGTGGTGCCGTTGCCCAGCACCCGCCTTCATAGGCGCGGATGCCCCGCTTATGTCCGATACGCTTATCGTTGTACTCTGCACCGAAGTGGCGTCCGCGCAGAGGACGCGTGCGCGCCGCGTATCGTGCTCCACCCGGCAGACTGTGATCCTTCTCGCTCCTCGGGCCGGGAAACGGGCAGCTGTCAGGTGGAGCGGGGGTTGCCTGCGTCTACCTCCGGGGGTGGTGCGAGCCTCGTAGGGTTCGCAAGGACTACGCAGCGCGTACACGGGCGCGGTGCGAGCCGTACGGACGGGGCGGAGGCCGACGAGGCGTGGCGAATGCGGAGCACGGTGGGCGACCGGTGGACACCTTCGGAGCCACGGCTGCCACGGCTGCCACGGCTGCCACGGCTGCCACGGCCGCCGACGCGACCAGAGCACGGCTGCGCGTCGCGCGCCTGGGCCTGTGGCTGATCGCCGCCGTCCTCGCCGTACGACAGCTGGCCTCCGTCCTGAGCACCCCGCGCGGCGAGCGCCTGACCGACCTGGAGACCTGGGTCGGCGACCACGGCGTGCTGCACGTGGAGGGGTCGCTGTACGACTCGACGCAGTTCACCGGCACGCCCTTCGTCGGCCTCGTCCTCAAGCCCTTCACCCGCGCCGCCGAGCAGGCCCTCGGCTGGGGCTGGACCTTCGGCTCGCTGCTGCTGGTCGTCGCCCTCGGCCTGGTCGCCGCCCGCGCCCTGCCCCAGCCCGTGGAACGGCGTACGGCACTGCTGGCGGCGCCCGTGGCCGTCAGCCTGCTGATGCTGTCGCTGCCGGTGCGCAACGCGCTCTGGCTCGGCCAGACCAGCATCATGCCGGTGCTCCTGGTCCTCCTCGGCTGCTTCGCCGTACGCGGGGCCCGGGGTGATCAGGTCGCCGGGGTGCTGATCGGCGTGGCCGCCGCCTTCCAGCCGACCGTGCTGCTCTTCGCGCCGCTGCTGTGGTTCACCGACCGCCGACGGGCGGCCGTGTCGACGGCGGTCACGTTCGCCGCGTGCACCGCGATCGCCTGGGCGGCTATGGCGCAGGACTCGTACACGTACTGGGTGCACCACATGGCCGGAGTGGGCCTGGGCGGTGCGGCCGACGACCTCGCCAACCAGTCGCTGCACGGCGCGCTGCTGCGGCTCGGCCTCTCCGGGCCCCTGGAGATCGGCCTGTTCCTGCTGCTCGGCGCGGCCGTCGCCGTCCTCGCCGTGCGCCGCGCGGTGCGCTACGCCCGCGACGGGCAGCTCCTCCTCGCGGTCGCCGTCACCGGCTGCGCGGCCGTCGTCGTCTCCCCGGCGACCTGGCAGCACCAGCTGCTGTGGGTGCTGCCCGCTGTCGTCGGCCGGGTCGGCAAGAAGGCGTCCGACCGCTTCGTGTGGCCGGTCGCCGTCGTCCTGGTGATGACGCTGCCCGCGAAGATGATGCTGCCGAACATGGCGGTGCTCTACCCGCTGCGGGACAACGTCGTGCTGCTCGCGGCGCTGGCCGCCGCCGTCGCCGTGCCCTTCCTGCCCCGCACCTCGCCGTACTTCGAGTCGCCGGTCCCCACCAGCTACGCGCCGCCCGTACCGACCCGCTTCAAGCACGTCCCGCTGCTGCCGTTCCTGCGCCGCGTCCTCACCCGCCCCAACCTCCTGCTGGAACTGCTCCTCATCCGCGTCACCTACGCCGCCTACTCCCAGGTCCGCCTCGCGGCGACCGGCGGCAGCAACTCGGCGGGCCGGGCGCGCGCCGAGGAGCACGGCACGCAGATCCACGACATCGAGCGGTTCCTGCACCTCGACGTCGAGCACGCGATCAACCACGCGGTGGTCGAGGTCGGCTGGCTGCGGGACTTCTTCGACTTCTACTACGAGTCGTTCCACTTCATCGTCCCGCTGACCGTCCTCGGCCTGCTCTACTGGCGCCGTCCCGTCGACTACCGCTGGGCCCGCGCCTCCCTCGGCTTCGCCACGCTGCTCGCCCTGGTCGGCTTCTGGCTCTACCCGCTGGCGCCGCCCCGGCTGATGCCGGGCCTCGGCATCATCGACACGGTGCACGGCGCGCAGGACTTCACCAAGCCGGACTACGGCACCCTGACCCACCTCACCAACCAGTACGCGGCGATGCCGTCGCTGCACTTCGGCTGGTCGCTGTGGTGCGGGGTGGTGATCGCGATCATCGCGCCGAGGGTGTGGATGAAGGCGCTGGGCCTGCTCCATCCCCTGTTCACCGTCTCGGCGATCGTGGCGACCGGCAACCACTGGGTCCTCGACGCGGTCGGCGGCGCGGCGGTGGTCGCGGCGGGCTTCGGGCTGACGTACGCCTTCCAGGGGCCGCGGGCCCGGACTCTCCAGCCGGCCGAACCCGAACCCGCGCTCCAGGTCAGCAGTGACCCCCCGAAGCCGGCGAAGGACCGTAGCGCGAGCTGAGTCGGTACTCGCCCGGCGCGTCCACCGTCAGCCGCGTGAAGTCGCCGTCCCGCGTCAGGCACCCGCCGTCGCCGCGCAGCCACGGCGACCAGGCGAGCCGGACGGTCACCGGGCCGGGGCGGTCGACGCGCAGGACCAGCTCGGCGCCGTCGGAGGCGACCACGGTGGCGGGCTCGGAGACGAGCGGTACGGCGTCCCGGACGCGGTAGACCCTCCAGTGCGCGTCCTGCCAGACGGGCTCCAGCCACTCGGGCCGCAGGGCGTCGTCCCGGACCAGGGCCGCCTCGGCCTCGGCGGGGCCGTCGGGCTTGCCGAGCGGCAGGACGACGTAACCGACCGCCCAGTGGTCCAGCCACTCCCGGTAGGTGGCCGGGGAGAAGGTGCCGTCGTAGAAGAGGCGGGCGCGTTCCGTGTCGAGCTGGCGGTTCCAGCCACGGGCCATGTTGATGTGCGGGGCGAGCTGGACGGCCTCCCGGTGGTCGCGGGCGGGCACCACCTCCACCCGGGTGCGGTCGGCGCCGAGCCCCTCCAGCGCCCGGACGACCCCGTCCGTGTGGGCGGCCCATGCGGGCACGGTGGTGGACACCCGCAGGTCGTCCACGGTCTTCTTCCCGACCCACCCGACGGAGAAGACCAGCGCGACGACCAGCAGGCCCCGCGTGATCCGGCGCGCCCGGGGCGTCGCGAGCAGCGCCGGGAGCAACACGGCGGGCGCGAACAGCTCCGCGAACCGTTCGACGTTCGTCCCGACGGGCGAGGCGATGAGATACGTCAGTACCGTCCCGCACGCGTAGACGGCCCCGCTCCACCGGGCGACCCGCCAGGCCGGCGGGGCCAGCACGGCGACGGCGAGGCCGAGCGCGGCGGGCGGCCAGATCCGGGCCACCGCCATCGGCTGCTCCCCGAAGAAGGGGAACAGCAGGGTCATCAGACCGACGACGGCGGCCGGGGGTATCAGCAGCACCAGGGCACGCCGCCAGTCCCGGACGAGCAGCAAGGCGGCCCCCACGACGGCCAGGAACAGCCCGGCCACGGGGGAGGCGAGGGTCGCCAGGGCCGCGTAGGCGGCGGTGAGGTACCGGCGCCGGGTCGGCAGACAGGCGGCCAGGGCGAAGGCGATGCCGAGGGCGAAGGTGGTGCGGCCCGATGCCACGTTGCACCACAGGGTGAGGGAGGCGAGCAGCGCGGGCCCCACGGGGTGGCGTATCCCGGTCCGTACGACCAGCACGGCCGCGAGCCAGGCGGCGGCCAGCCCCGACAGCACGGTGACCGTGCGGACGCCGAACGCCGCCATCAAGTACGGCGAGATCACGCTGTAGTTGGCGGTGTGCATGCCGCCGTACCAGAACAGTCCGTACGCCGAGTCCCCGTGCCGGGTCACGAAGTCCGCCCACGCGACCTGCGCCGCGAGGTCGCCGCCGCCGGTGGCGAGAAACGCCCACCACACCGCGTACAGCGGGATGGTGGGCACGGTCGCGAGCAACGGGACGCGATGCCGGTGCGCGAGGGTGCGCAGGCGGTTTCCGGGGGGTCTCTCCCGTTGCCGTTCGGGGCGGGGGACGGTCAGTTCGGCAGGGGCCACGGTCGGGGTTTCCGTTCGGCGTCATCGGGCGTGCACGGGTGGGGCACGTGCGAAGACGATAAATCGAACAGATACGTTGATCGGACCCGGGCCGGGTCAGACGGCCGTGGCAGCCGCCCAGCCGACGAAGGTGGCGAAGGTGGCGGGGGTGAGGGCCAGGACGGCGCCGTCCGTCACCTTCGAGTCGCGGACCGCGATGGTGGCGGGCAGTTCGGCGACTTCGAGGCACTGGCCGCCCTGGTCGCTGCTGTACGACGACTTGCGCCACGCGAGCTGACCGAGCGGCGCACACTCGATGCAGTTCCCGCCCTGGTCACTGCTGTAGCTGGACTTACGCCACTGGCTCCCCGTCAGAGTCGCGTTGCTCTCCATAGCGTTCCTCCATCAAGTACCGGATCAGCTCCGCCGATTCTCTGAGGGAGAGCGCGGACGCCTGGAGATGATCGTAACGGAGCGAGCAGCTTTTGACGGTGTCCGGGTTGGCGGTCGGATGCCCGCTGCCGTAGCCCTCCGTGTAGATGATGGGCGGGTCGCCCGCGAAGCGGTAGATGTCGAATGAGCCTGTGAGTCCCGCGTGCGCCCCCGCTGAGAAGGGCAGGATCTGGACGTTGATGCGCGGATTGCTCTCGAAGGTCAACAGGTGGGCGAGTTGATCGCGCATGATCGTGCGATCGCCCATCTTCTGGTGGAGCGCGGTCTCGCTGAGCACGGCCCAGAAGACCGGCGGCTCCTCCTTCTCGAAGATGTTCTGGCGGGCCATCCGGACGGCGGTGCGGTCGTCGAGGTTGCTGTCGTCCAGCACCCCCAGGACGGCCTGCGCGTACTCCCTGGTCTGGAGCAGGCCGTGGACCATGTGCGTCTCGAACGAGTAGATCTCGGTGGCCCTTACCTCCAACTCGGCGACCTGTTGAAACCAGGCCGGTTGCTGACTGCGCATCACCAGGTCGACCAGCCGGGACAGCAACCCGCCCGTCCCCAGCGCCGCGTCCACCCGTTCGCTGAACTCCGGCGTAGGCAGTTTCCGGGCCGTCTCGATCTGGCCGACGAGCGACCCCGTGTAATTCACGATGTCGCCGAGTTGGCGTTGGGTCAGCCCCGCGGCCTCGCGGTACCGGCGTAGCTCGAAGCCGTAGTAGTCGAGCGGTGAGGCGCCCGGGTCCAGGACGTTGATGTGGGTCACGCAGAGGCCCCTCTCGCGTAACTCGGTCCACGACGGGACCGGTTGTATCCGTTCGGTAGCCCACGGTAGTCGTTCGACGTCAAGCTCGTCCTGTGAACGAATACTTTCCCTCCGTCCTCGCGGGCTCCCGCCGGGACCAGTACCGGATGAGCTTCACGGCCGGCGCCCACTCGGCGGGCCACGTCCGGCGCATCGTCCGCTCGTACCTGACCGAGTGGGAGCTGACCGGCCTGGCCGAAGCGGTGGAACTCGCCGCGACCGAGCTGCTCGCCAACGTCGTACGGCATGTCCCCGACCGCCGCTGCACGCTGGTGCTGCGGCGGGCGGAGGCGGGTCCCGGTGTCCGGGTGGAGGTGTCGGACGGCTGCCCGCGCCTGCCGGTGATGGCGGCGAGGGTGCGTGCGGACGCGGAAGGCGGCCGGGGCCTGATCCTGGTGGACGCGGTGACGGACCGGTGGGGGGTGGTGCCGGGCGCCGGGGGCGGCAAGACGGTGTGGTTCGAGTGCGCCCCTTAAGGGTCCTGTCCGATCAACGAGCTTTGCTGCAAGAACAGTTGACGGCTTCCCCCCGGTCACTCCAGGCGCGATGATGCTTGTATGGGTGATGTGAAGAACGTGAAGCGAGTGCGACGACTTTCCACGGCGTGGCGCTGGCCCGTCTGGGGGTTCGTGGTCTTCGCCGTGGGCGCCCTGTTCGTACCGGTCGGCGGGCTGCTCTGGCTGCATCTCCTCGTGGCACTGGGCGCGCTGGTCAGCCTCCTGCGCATGGCGCACCGCGACATACCCTTCCCGGTCGCCGTCGCCCAGTGGCGGCTCGGCGGCGACCACCCGGATGTGCTGCGCGCCCGGGTCATGTCAGCCGCGATGGCACTCCAGCAGGGGCAGCCGGGCCTGGCCGTCCACCGGTTGAGGAGTGCGCTGCCCGACCTGACCCGCGTCCAGGGTGCGCGGCACCCCGACACCCTCGCCGCACGGAGCCTGCAACTGCAGATACGCGGTGAGCACGGCGACCTGGTCGACCGTCATGCCGAGATGGCAGACCTGATCAAGGACGTGACCCAGGTCCTCGGCGCAGGCCACCCCGACACCCTCGCCGCCCAGTACACCCGGGCGGAATGGCTCTCCCAGGACGGCCGCACCGACGAGGCCGAGGCGGCGTTCACCGAACTCGTCGACAAGGCCACCGAGCACGTCGGCCGCGACCGCGACATCACCCTCATCGCCCGCAGCTCCCTGGCGATCCTGCGCCACGAACGCCCGGGCGGCACCCCCGCCGACAAGGCCGACGCGGTGGACCAACTGGCGTCCGTCGCAGCGGATATGAAGCGTGCCCTGGGCGCCGACCATCCGACGACCGCAGGCACGCGCCGCCTGCTCGGCCAGTGGAGGGGCCAGGCCGACCCGCTGCTGCCGCCCACCGGCTGAGCAGGTCGCCGGCGTCAGGGCGGAACTGGGCGGCGCGACCCCGACGGAGTACCGGCGCCGGTTCCGCGCGTCGCGATGAGTTCCGGGGCGGACGGAGGTCGTACCTTCGGACTCCGTACGTCACTGAGGAGGGCGTCTGATGCGCAGCGTGACCTATTCGATGGGCGTCTCACTGGACGGGTACATCGTCGGGCCGGACGGCGGTTTCGACTGGTCGGCGCCGGAGGCGGAGGTCTTCCGCTTCTGGATCGACGAGATCCGGAACGTCGACGTGCACCTGCTGGGGCGGAAGCTGTACGAGACGATGCTGTACTGGGAGACCGTCGAGGACTCCGCGCTGGACAACGCCGAGCGGGAGTGGGCGGCGCTGTGGAACCCGCTGCCGAAGGTGGTGTTCTCGCGCACCCTGTCGCAGGTGGAGGGGCAGGCGGCCCGCCTGGCCTCCGGGAGCGTGGCCGAGGAGATCGCGCGGTGGCGCGCCGAGCCGGGGGAGGGCGAGATCGCGATCGGCGGCGCGGAGCTGGCGGCGCAGGCGAGCGCGCTGGACCTGATCGACGAGTACCGGCTGATGGTCCACCCGGTACTCGTCGGCGGCGGCATCCCGTACTTCCCCCGCGCCGAGCACCGGATCGACCTCGAACTGATCGAGAGCCGCACCTTCGCGTCGAAGGTCGCGTACCTGCGGTACGGCGTGCGGCGTTAGCGCGACGGGTCAGCGCTTGAGGGCGACTCCGCAGACGGAGACGTCGGCCGTGGCCTCGGCGGGCTCGCCGGCGTCCGGGCGCCAGGTCGCCGTGAGGACGACGCCCGGCTCGACCAGGTCCAGCCCCGCGAAGTAGGAGGCGATGTCCTCGGGCGACCGGAGGCGGTAGGTGTGGGCGGACTGGCGGTTGTACGCCTCGACGGCCGTGTTGAGCGCCTCGTTGCTGTTCGTGCCGTCGCTCAGCGCGAGGTAGCTGCCCGCGGGGAGCCCCGCCAGCAGGGTGTTCACCAGTTCCGCCGGGCGGTCCTCGTCGGAGAGCTGCCCCATGATGCCCAGCATGGTCAGGCCGACCGGACGGCTGAAATCCAGCGTCTTGGCGGCCTCGGTGAGGATCCGCTCCGGGTCCCGGACGTCGGCGTCGACGTACGAGCAGGCGCCCTCCGGTGTGCTGGTGAGCAGCGCCTGCGCGTGCACCAGGACCAGGGGATCGTTGTCGACGTAGACGATGCGGCTCTCCGGCGCGATGCGCTGCGCCAGCTCGTGCGTGTTGTCCGCCGTGGGCAGCCCGGTGCCGATGTCCAGGAACTGGCGCACGCCCGCCTCCCCCGCCAGGAAGCGCACGGCGCGGGCGAGGAACCGCCGTTGCAGCCGGGCGACGGCGGCGAACTCCGGGAACGTCGACAGGATGACGTCGCCGACCTCGCTGTCGACCGGGTAGTTGTCCTTGCCGCCGAGCAGGTAGTTCCAGACACGGGCGGAATGCGGGCGATCGGTCTCGAGCCTGGCCCGGACGTCTTCACGGGGATGAGTCATGGGGAGAGCTTCACATACTGGTGTGCACTCTGGAGGCAACTGGTGTGATCCACTTGGGGTCTCGGACGTATACGCATGCGTATACTCCGGGGTATGAGTGATGCGATGATCCGGGTGCCCGCCGAGGTTCGGGACCGGCTGGCGGTGATCGCGGAGGCGCGGGGGACGTCGATCCGGTCTCTGGTGCAGGAATTCGCCGAGTCGACGCTGACCGAGGAGGAGCGCCGGGAGCGTGCGGAACGTGCGCGCGCCTATCTGGCCGAGAACTTCGGGGTCGAGGTGGCCGACGAGGAGAGCGCCGCTATGGGGCGCAGACTCCGAGAGGCGTTCGAGCGGCGGCGGGACGAGGCGGCGTGATCCTCCACCATTTGGTTCTCGACGCGCCCACGCTGGTGGCGCTGTCGGGCAACCGGCAGGTGTCGGCACTGATCCACCGTGCCCACTTCGAGGCGGAGACCCGTCTGTGGGTGCCGGTCCTGTCCGTCCTGGAGGCGGAGCGTGAGCTGCTCGGGATCGCCGAGCATGTCGGGCAGCTGGACGTGATGCACACCGTCGACCTCGACTACCCGGCGGCGCTCGCGGTCGCCCAGCTGGGCCGTGGCGGTGTCCCGCCGGGGATCGGTGCGGCGATCCATGCCGCCCGCCACCTGCCCGAGTGGGGCGCGGACGCCCTCGTGGCCACCGTCGCGCCCAAGGCGTACGAGGGGCGCGGGGTGCCCGTGCTGGACCTGAACCGCTGAACTCATTCGACTTCGCAGGTGTGCGCCGTCACGTGGGGCGGCTCACCTCGTCCGGCTTCTCGAAGGTGATCGGCTTCTCGAAGGCGACCGGGGCCTCGAAGGCCGCTCTGCGGGTGGCGCGGCGCAGGGCCTTGAGGACCGGGGTGCCGAGGGCGAGGGTCAGGACCACCGTCGTCGCGGCCCGGCCCCCGTCCCAGCCCAGGGACGTGGTCAGGCAGTACGCGAGGAAGCGGGCCAGGTTCGCCGGGACCGACGCGTCCGGGTCGAAGGCGATGTTCGACGCCAGCTGGTTCATGAAGGTCCAGCCGGCCAGGTTCGTGAGCGTGCCGTAGGCGAAGGCCGCCAGGAAGCCGTACGCCGCCAGCAGCAGCAGTTCCGCGCGGCCGCGCAGGCGGTCGGGGGCGGGCAGCAGACCCGCGCCCATCGTGAACCAGCCCATCGACAGCATCTGGAACGGCAGCCACGGCCCCACCCCGCCCGTGAGCAGTGCCGACGCGAACAGCGTGAGCGAGCCCAGGACGAAGCCGAAACCGGGGCCCAGGACCCGGCCGCTGAGCAGCATCAGGAAGAACATCGGCTCCAGACCGGCGGTCCCCGCGCCGAGCGGGCGCAGGGCCGCGCCCGCCGCCGCCAGGACGCCCAGCATCGCGACCGCCTTCGGGCCCAGGCCCGACTCGGAGATCGTCGCCGCCACCACGGCCACCATCAGCACCAGGATGCCCGCGAACAGCCACGGCGCGTCCGCCGTGTGCGCGTTCACCGAGGACTCGGGTGGGGCCAGGAAGGGCCAGCCGAAGCCCGCCACGCCCACCGCGCTGACCAGGACCAGGGCCGCTGTAGAGCGGGGGCCGAGGCGGACCGCTCGTGCCTGGGGGTCGTGGACGGGCGGCTTTCCGGTGATCATGACAGGGCCTCCCGTACCTGCGCGACCGTCAGCCACTTCCCCGGCGCCAGTACCTTCGCGACCTGCGGGGCGAAGGACGGGGACGCCACCACCACGTCCGCCGCCGGACCGTCGGCGATCACCTCGCCCTCGGCGAGCAGGACGACCCGGTGGGCCAGCTCGGCGGCGAGTTCCACGTCGTGGGTGGCCAGGACGATCGCGTGCCCCTCGGCCGTCAGACCGCGCAGGATGCCCGCCAGGCGGGCCTTCGCCGCGTAGTCCAGGCCGCGGGTCGGCTCGTCCAGGAGGAGCAGGGGCGGGCGGGCGGCCAGGACCACGGAGAGGGCGAGCGTGAGGCGCTGGCCCTCCGAGAGGTCGCGGGGGTGGGTGTCGTCCGGCACACCGGGGAGCAGTTCGGACAGCAGGGCGCGGCAGGTGCCGGGCGGCGCCTCCGCGTCCCGGTCGGCCGCCGCGCACTCGGCGGCGACCGTGTCGGCGTACAGCAGGTCGCGCGGCTCCTGCGGGACCAGGCCGACCCGGCGTACGAGGTCACGCGGTGCCGTGCGGTGCGGTACGGCGTCCCCGGCGCGGACGGAACCGGCGGACGGTTCCACCAGGCCCACCAGCGCGGAGAGCAGCGTCGACTTTCCGGCGCCGTTGCGGCCCATCAGGGCGATCGTCTCGCCGGGGGAGACGGTCAGGTCCACATGGCGGAGGGCCTGCACGCGGTCCCGGCGGACGGCGAGGGCGCGCACCTCGGCGGCGTAGGGGGTGGGGGTGGCGGCGGTCTGCTCCGGGGGCTTCGCGCGGCGGAACCGGCGGCGGGGGGCCGGGGTCAGGGCGGGGAGCGGGGGGAGGGCCGCGGCGGGCGGGGTGCGGGGCGGGATCTCCCGGCCGGCCAGGCGCTCGCGCAGGGGTGCCGCGCGGCGGCGGGCGTCGCGGACCGTCAGCGGGAGCGGGGTCCAGTCCGCCAGCCGGCCCAGTCCCACCACCGGCGGGTACACCGGGGACACCGCCATCACGTCCGCCGGGGCGCCCAGGAGCGGCGGGGCGCCGGGGGACGGGAGCAGGACGACCTGGTCGGCGTACTGGATGACGCGTTCGAGGCGGTGCTCGGCCATCAGGACCGTCGTGCCGAGGTCGTGCACCAGGCGCTGGAGGACGGCGAGGACCTCCTCGGCCGCGGCGGGGTCCAGGGCGGAGGTCGGTTCGTCCAGGACCAGGACGTCCGGGTGCGGGGTGAGGACCGAGCCGATCGCGACGCGCTGCCGCTGGCCGCCGGAGAGGGTGGCGATGGGGCGGGAGCGGAGGTCGGAGAGCCCGAGCAGGTCGAGGGTCTCCTCGACGCGGCGGCGCATCACGTCGGGGGCGAGGCCCAGCGACTCCATGCCGTAGGCGAGTTCGTCCTCGACGGTGTCCGTCACGAAGTGGGACAGCGGGTCCTGGCCCACCGTGCCGACCACGTCGGCCAGTTCGCGCGGCTTGTGGGTGCGGGTGTCGCGGCCGGCCACGGTGACCCTGCCCCGCAGGGTGCCGCCGGTGAAGTGCGGGACCAGGCCGCTGACGGCGCCCAGGACCGTGGACTTGCCGACGCCGGACGGGCCCGCGAGCAGGACGAGTTCGCCCTCGGGGATCTCGAAGTCCACGCCCTGGACGGTGGGTTCGCCGGCGCCGTCGTACGTGACCGACACGTTCTCGAAGCGGATCACGACGGCTGCTCCTCGGGGGGTGGGGTGACGAACGCCGGGAGCAGGCCGAGGAGTACGGCCGCCGCCGGCCACAGGGGGAGAGTGGGGGCGGTCAGCGGGATCACGCCCGGGTGCAGCGCGGCCGGGTCGCGGGCGGCGGCCGCGAACAGCGCCGCCGCGACCGCCGCGCCGGACGCGGTGACCAGCCAGGCGCGGGTGTCCCAGCGGTCGGGGCGGTAGCGGGTGCGGACGGTGCGGCGGCCGCCGAGCCACAGGCCGCCGAGGGCGGCGGCCGTACCGGCGAGGAGGAGCGGGGCGCCGTACGTGCCGCCGGCCGCCGTCAGGAGTCCGTACGTCCCCGCGCAGAGGCCCAGCAGGCCGCCGAGGGTGAGGGCGGCGGTGGTGCGGCGTACGGCGGCGGGGACCTGGGCGGTACGTCCGTAGCCGCGGGCGTCCATCGCGGCGGCGAGGGCGACGGAGCGCTCCAGGGCGCCCTCCAGGACGGGGAGGCCCACCTGGAGCAGACCCCGTACGCCCTTGTCGGGGCGGCCCCGGAGGCGGCGGGCGGCGCGGAGGCGCTGGACGTCGGCGACGAGGTTCGGGGCGAAGGTGAGGGCGACGACGACGGCCACGCCCATCTCGTACAGGGCGCCGGGGAGGGACTTGAGGAGGCGGGAGGGGTTGGCGAGGGCGTTCGCGGCGCCTACGCAGATGAGGAGGGTGGCGAGCTTCAGCGCGTCGTAGAGCGCGAAGGTGAGGCCCTCGGCGGTGACCCGGCCGCCGAGGCGGATGCCCTGTGCCCAGGCGGGGAGGGGTAGTTCGGGGAGGGTGACGAGGGTGTGGGTGCCGGGGATGGGGGAGCCGAGGAGGGTGGTGAAAGCGAGGCGGATGAGGAGGACGGACAGGGCGAGTTTGACGAAGGCGCCGTAGGAGCGGGACCAGGGGGTGGTGGGGCGGCGGGTGACGACCACGTACGTGGTGACGGTGATGAGGAGGGCCAGGAGGAGGGGGTTGGTGGTGCGGGTGGTGGCGGTGGCCAGGGCGAGGGACCAGAGCCACCAGGCGCCGGGGTGTAGGGCGGGGGGTCGCGGGGGGCGGGATTTCCGGGGGGCCCGGCGTGGTCGTGGGGCGGGGGTGGGTGCGCTGGCCGGCGCTTGCCGGGTGCCTTCCCCACTCTCGGCTCCTCCCCCACGCTCGGCTTCGCTCGCGCGGGGGGAGCCCCATGAGCGGGAGGTACCCCCACCGCCCACCCGTGCCACCCCAGCGGCACGACTGCCCGTAGCTTTGGCGGGGTCAGCCATGCTTGCGGCGCCTTGCTTGCCATGTCGCTGCTGCGGCCAAGGCCGCGATGAGCGCGACGCCGGCGATGAGGCCGACGGACGGGCCGCCGCTGTCGTCCTCCGCGGCCGGTTTCTGGGGTGTGGGGGGCTGGTTCTGATCGGAGATCTGTTCGCCGCAGCCTGCTTTCGGGTAGCCGGCGATCGCGCACAACAAGGCACTGGTGTTGTAGCGGAGGGGGCCGGCGACCGCGGCCAGGGCGTCGGCCGTGGTGCCGTCGGGGGCGATGCGGGCGCAGGCCGTGCGAGCGGCGGGCGGGGTCACGCCGGACGGGGCGTCGGATGCCGTGCCGAAGTCCAGGACCAGGGCCACCCGCTTCGTGCCGTCCTTCGGCGGGGTCTTCGCGCAGATCGAGTCGAAGGCCGCCGTGCCCCGGGGCTCGGCCGCGTCCGACGAGTCCTCGCTCACCGCGAAGCGGAAGCCCTGGACGGTGCCGTCGGAGGGGCGGGCGAGGGACGGGCCCAGGGTGGCGTAGATCCAGGCGCCGCCGTCGCGGTCCCAGAACGACCAGTACCGGTACCCGGCGGCCTGCGCCTGGCCCGCGCTCCCGATGAGCAGGAACGCGGCCAGGAAGAGGAGGACGGCGCGGCGGGTCACGGCCGGTTCTTCCGGTTGCTCAGCAGGAAGCCGATACCGACTCCGAAGACCAGGCAGACACCGACGAACCACCAGACGCCGAAGGGGGAGTCGTCGTCCTTCTCGTCGTCGTTCTCGTCCGAGGGCTGGGAACTCGTGGTCGCCGAGTCGCCGGCCGCCGCGCCCCGCGGGGCCGGGCCCGCCGCCGCCAGGCGGTCCACCAGGTCCGTACCGCCGAAGGCGCGCGGGTCCGTGCCCGTGGCGTGGGCGGCGAAGATCAGCTGGGCGTAGGCGGCGGGAGCGCTCTCCTCGGCCCACTTCGCGGCGTTCTTCTCCAGCCAGGCCAGAGGCTTGGCCGCCGCCTCTGCCCCGCCCCGCGCGGAGAGCGCGACGACCGCGTCGGCGGTGTTGCCGTAGTCGGGCTGGTTGCCGGCGCCGCCGAGGGCGGAGACGAGGTGGCCCTCCTTGGCCAGGGCGCCGGAGAGGTACGCGGCACCGTTGGCGGCGGCCTGGTCGCGGGTCGGCTTCGCCGCGTCGGCGCAGGCGGCGGTGCCGGTCTTCTTCCCGGGCTCGGCCACCAGGCCCTGGCCGAGCGCGCCGAGGACACCGGCCGCCGTGGCGTCCGCGTTGGCGAGCAGCTTGCCGTCCTTGTCGGGCTGGAAGGCGAAGGCGCCCGCGCCCTGGTCCTCGGCGCAGGGCAGCGCGAACGTCAGCAGGGCGTCGTACGGCGTCTTCCCGTCCTTGACGACGTGCTCGACGTCGCTCTCCGTGGCGGTGAGGGCGCCGATCACGACGGACGTGGAGTTGGCGTCGCTGGGGGTGGCGGGGCTGTAACCCCAGCCGCCGTCCTTGTTCTGGACGGACTTCAGCCAGCCGAGGGCCTTCTCGACGGCGTCGCCGTGCCCGCCGACGGCCCACAGCGCCTGGACGGCGGCGGCCGTGCTGTTGGTGTCGACCATCGTCTTGGCGTCGCACGCCTTGGCCGGGTCGGGGCGGAAGGCGGGGAAGGCGCCGCTGTCGCACTGCTGGTCCGTGAGCCATTTCACCGCCGTCGAGGACGGGATCTGGCCCACCGTGCGCTGCGCGAGCAGGGCGAGGGACTGGCGCCAGACGCCGTCGTACTGCGGGTCGGTGGTGCCGAACAGCCCGGGGGAGGACGACGACGAGGGGGAGGCGGACGGCGACGGGTCGGCTGCCGCCGCGGGGGCGACGGAGGCGCCGAGTACGGCTATGGCGGCCAGGACCGTGGCGCTGCCTCGACGGCGGACGTTCATGAGCGGCGGGTGCCTTTCCCTGTGCGGGGCGGGCAGCAGGGGGCACCCCCGGCGGCTCGCCCCGTGTGCCTCGACGGTGCCCGTGCCCCGGCGGGCGCCGGGCACGTGAGCCGGTCACGTCCGCGCGGGGCAGTCCGGCTCACCGGCCACGGGCTCCCGGTGGGATCGGCGGGCGGTTCACGGTTGCGGGTCAGCGCCGGAATTGCACCGGCTTCCCCCCGTACGGGTGATGACGACGCCGCCACTTTACCCGGCGCACGGTCCGGGCCGAGGAGCGGCCGGACGGGGGGAGGGGCGCGGGAGTACGTTCCCGGCATGGAAACGGGGCACTGGGGGCGGGACGCATGGGTGGGACGGGACGTATCGGCGGGCCGGGACGGCTGATCGGCTCGGGGCGTACGGCCGACGTGTACGAGATCGACGCGGGGTGGGTGCTGCGGCGCGACCGGGAGGGCTACGGGGACGCGGTGGCCGAGGGCGCGGTGATGGAGCATGCGCGGGCGTACGGCTTCCCAGTGCCCCGGGTGCGGGTGGGCAGGCCGGGGGCGCCGCGTACGGAGATGGTCATGGAGCGGCTGTCCGGGCCGACGATGCTGCGGGCGGGCCTCGACGGGGCCATCACGCCGGAGGAGGCGGGTGCCGTGCTCGCCGGACTGCTGCGGCGGCTGCACGCGATACCCGCGTACCGCTCCGCCGACCCGCGCGTGCGCGTCCTCCACCTCGACCTGCATCCGGACGACGTCATCCTCACCGCCGACGGGCCCGGGTCATCGACTGGTCCACCTCCGAGGAGGGCGACCCCGGGCTGGACTGGGGCCTGTCCGCGGTGATGCTCGCCCAGGTGGCGGCCGGCGGGAGCCCGATGGCCGGCCCTGCCGGAAAGATGCTGGCCGCGCTGCTCGCCGACCCGTCCGCGCTCACCGGGGCGGGCCTCGCCGAGGCGCTGCGACGGCGGGCGGCCAACCCGACGATGAGCCGCGCCGAGGTGGAGCTGCTGCCGACGGCGGCAGAGCTGGTCCGTTCTCATCTGCGCTGAAGGGCGGGCCCGCGTCACTGGCCCGCCGTGCTCCCCCCCGCCTCCGTCAGGTCGATCAGGCGGCACACCGTCTCGATGTCCGCCCGCACCTGCTCCAGGGAGGTGCGCCCGGCGAGCCAGGTGATGAGGGTGGAGAGCCAGGTGTGCTCGATGACCCGGACGGCGGAGAGCTGCTCGGGCGTCGGGTTCTCCAGGCCGCCCATCGCGTCGAGGATGATCGCCGTCGTCTGCCGGGAGACCTGGTCGACCTCGGGGGAGACCCCCCGGTCGGCGAAGGTCAGGGCGCGGGCCATCGCCTCGGCCAGCCGGGGCTCGCGCTGGAGCGCGCCGAAGGCCCGCATCAGGGTCTGCGCCACCCGGTCCGCGGCCGTCTCCCCGGCCGGCGGCGACTTGCGCAGCGTGCCGTGCAACCGCTCCAACTGGTCGTGCATCGTGGCGACCAGGAGATGGACCTTGGACGGGAAGTAGCGGTACAGCGTGCCGAGGGCGACCTGCGAGGACTCCGCGACCTCCCGCATCTGCACCGCCTCGAAGCCGCCGCGGCAGGCCAGCCGGGCCGTCGCGTGCAGGATGCGGCGGCGGCGCGCCCGCTGCCGCTCGGTCAGCGGCGGGGCGGCCGGACGGAGCGACGGACCGGGGGCCTCCGCTTCCGGTCCGTCCACCTCGGTCATCACCTCGGTCACCTTCTCCCCGGGTCCGGCCGACGGAGCGTCGTGCCGTGGCGTGAATCACCTGATCCACTCGTCACAGCGTCCCTACCTGCCGGTAGATTCGGAGCCTCTGACGATCAAGTCTGAAACTTGTTCTAGATTAACGTCCCGGCGTACTGTCGCGGGACAGCGCAGTGAAGAAGGGGGCCCAGTGACCGCCGAGGCCAGTCGGACGAGTCCCCGTCCGGAGCCAGCATCCGACGGCTTGCGACCGCTCCGCATCGCACTGCTCACCTACAAGGGGAACCCGTTCTGCGGCGGCCAGGGCGTCTACGTCCGCCACCTCTCCCGCGAACTGGCCCGCCTCGGCCACCGCGTCGAGGTCATCGGCGCCCAGCCCTACCCCGTACTGGACGTCCTGGACGGCCGTGAGGACCGGCTCTCCCTCACCGAGCTGCCCAGCCTCGACCTCTACCGCCAGCCGGACCCCTTCCGCACCCCCGGTCGCGACGAGTACCGCGACTGGGTCGACGCGCTGGAGGTCGGCACCATGTGGACCGGCGGCTTCCCCGAACCGCTGACGTTCTCCCTGCGCGCCCGCCGCCATCTGCGCGCCCGGCGCGGGGACTTCGACGTCGTCCACGACAACCAGACCCTCGGCTACGGTCTGCTGGGCGACGTGGGCGCCCCTCTCGTCACCACCATCCACCACCCCATCACCGTCGACCGGCAGTTGGAGCTGGACGCCGCCAACGGCTGGAAGCGCCGGTACTCCGTGCGCCGCTGGTACGCCTTCACCCGCATGCAGAAGCGGGTCGCGCGCCGCCTGCCGTCCGTGCTCACCGTCTCCGGCACCTCACGCCAGGAGATCGTGGACCACCTCGGCGTACGGGACGACCGCGTCCACGTCGTCCACATCGGCGCCGACACCGACCTGTTCTCACCCGACCCCTCGGTGCCGAAGGTCCCCGGCCGCATCGTCACCACCTCCAGTGCCGACGTCCCCCTCAAGGGCCTGGTCTTCCTCGTCGAGGCCCTCGCCAAGGCGCGCGTCGAGCACCCCCGCGCCCACCTCGTCGTCGTCGGCAAGCGGCCCGCCGAGGGCCCCGTCGCCCAGGCTGTCGAGCGGTACGGCCTCGAAGGCGCCGTCGAGTTCGTCAAGGGCATCACCGACGCCGAACTCGTGGACCTCGTACGGTCGGCGGAGGTCGCGTGCGTGCCCTCGCTGTACGAGGGGTTCTCGCTGCCCGCCGCCGAGGCGCTGGCCACCGGCACCGCGCTGCTCGCCACCACCGGCGGCGCCGTCCCCGAGGTCGCCGGACCCGACGGGGAGACCTGCCTCGCCGTGCCGCCCGGCGACGCGGGCGCGCTCGCGGCGGGGCTGGACCGGCTGCTCGGCGACCGCGACCTGCGGGCCCGGCTCGGCGCGGCCGGACGCGCACGCGTCCTGCGCCACTTCACCTGGGCCCGCGCCGCCGAGGGCACCGTCGCCCGCTACCGCGAGGCCATCGGCCCCTCGGCGACCACCCCGAGGGCCGCCACCGCGACCCCCACCCGTGACACCGGCGTCTACCCCGAAAGCAGGGCCACGTGCTGACCGTCGACTTCTCCCGGTTCCCGCTCGCCCCGGGCGACCGCGTCCTGGACCTCGGCTGCGGCGCCGGACGGCACGCCTTCGAGTGTTACCGGCGCGGGGCCCGGGTCGTCGCGCTGGACCAGAACGGCGAGGAGATCCGCGAGGTCGCCAAGTGGTTCGCCGCGATGGCGGAGGCGGGCGAGGCCCCGGCCGGCGCCACCGCCACCGCGATGGAGGGCGACGCGCTGGCCCTGCCCTTCCCCGACGAGTCCTTCGACGTCGTCATCATCTCCGAGGTGATGGAGCACATCCCCGACGACAAGGGCGTCCTCGCCGAGATGGTCCGCGTCCTCAAGCCCGGCGGCCGCATCGCGATCACCGTGCCGCGCTACGGCCCCGAGAAGGTCTGCTGGGCCCTTTCCGACGCCTACCACGAGGTCGAGGGCGGCCACATCCGCATCTACAGGGCCGAGGAACTCCTCGCCCGCATCCGCGAGGCGGGACTCAAGCCGTACGGCACCCATCACGCGCACGCGCTGCACTCGCCGTACTGGTGGCTCAAGTGCGCCTTCGGCGTCGACAACGACAAGGCGCTGCCGGTACGGGCGTACCACAAGCTGCTGGTCTGGGACATCATGAAGAAACCGCTGGCCACCCGGGTCGCCGAGCAGGCGCTCAACCCGCTGATCGGCAAGAGCTTCGTGGCCTACGCGACCAAGCCGCACCTGCCGCCCGTGGACGCCGCGTGACCACGTCCCACACCCCCCGCACCCCCCGTACCGAACACCTCGTGCTGCCCGGGGTCCTGACCGCCGAGGAGGCCGCCGCGACCGTCCGCGGCATCCTCGCCGTCCAGCGGGAGGACGGCGCGATCCCCTGGTTCCGCGGGCACCACCTCGACCCGTGGGACCACGTCGAGGCGGCGATGGCCCTGGACGCGGCCGACGAGCACGAGGCCGCCGAGCGGGCCTACGACTGGCTGGCCCGGCACCAGAACGAGGACGGCTCCTGGTACGCCGCCTACGCCGACGGCGACTTCGCCGCCGTCACCGACCGGGGCCGCGAGACCAACTTCGTCGCGTACGTCGCCGTCGGCGTCTGGCACCACTACCTCGCCACCGGCGACGACACGTTCCTGGACCGCATGTGGCCGGTCGTGGTCGCCGCCGTCGAGTTCGTGCTGCGCCTCCAGCAGCCGGGCGGGCAGATCGGCTGGCGCCGGGACGACGACGGTACGGCGACCGACGAGGCGCTGCTGACCGGGAGTTCGTCCATCCACCACGCGCTGCGGTGCGCGCTGGCCATCGCCGAGCAGCGGGAGGAGCCGCAGCCCGACTGGGAGTTGGCGGCGGGCGCGCTGCGGCATGCCATCCGGCGGCATCCCGAGCGGTTCCTCGACAAGGGGCGGTACTCGATGGACTGGTACTACCCGGTCCTCGGGGGCGCGTTGACCGGAACCGAGGCGCGGTCGCGGATCGCGGAGAGCTGGGAGCGTTTCGTCGTGCCCGGGCTCGGGGTGCGGTGCGTCGTGCCCAACCCGTGGGTGACGGGCGGGGAGTCGGCGGAGCTGGCGCTCGCGCTGTGGGTGGTGGGGGAGTCGGACCGGGCGCTGGAGGTGCTCCAGTCCATCCAGCATCTGCGGGACGAGGACAGCGGGCTGTACTGGACGGGGCTGGTGTTCGAGGACGGGGTGGTGTGGCCTCGGGAGCTGACCACGTGGACCGCCGGGTCGCTGGTGCTGGCGGTGGCGGCGCTCGGGGGGCACGAGGCCACGGGGCAGGTGTTCGGGGGGGAGCGGTTGCCCAGGGGGCTGGATCCGGACTGCTGCGTGTGAGGTGGTGCGCGGGGTGGGAGCCTCCGGTTCAGCGCCGGCCGAGGCGGTTGGCTATGGCGTGGCCTATGAAGAGGTAGACGACCGCCGCCAGGCCGTAGCCGGCCACCACTCGGGCCCATGCCTCGTCGAAGGTGAAGAGGTCCCGGGACCAGCCGGCGAGCCAGTTGGCGGCGTCATGGACGAACCGCACCAGGTCGTTGGCCCGGTTGGCGTCCAGCAGGTACATCAGGATCCACAGTCCGAGGATGAAGGCCATGATGTCCGCGATGACCGCCACGGCCGTACCGGCGGAGGTGGAACCACTGCGATATCTAGGGGACATGACTCCCGTCTGGCCCCGGACACGTGTTTGAAACCTTCGCCGTGACACACCGCTACGGCGACGGCCCCCCGCCCGGAAGCACCGGGAAACGGGGGGCCGTTGGCGTCGTACGGGCGGGTGCGGTCAGCCGCGCTGGATGCCCGTGGTGTCCTGGAGGACGCCGCGACGCCCGTCCTGGGTCTGCGCGATCAGCTGCGCACCGCGCTGCTCGACCGCCAGGTACCACGTGCCCGGCGCCAGTTCGGCGATCGGCGTGGGGCTGCCGTCCTCCGCGAACAGCGGACGCGGCACCGGCACGGCGAACCAGAACGCCGAGAAGTCCCCGCCCCCGGACGGCTGCGCCTGCTGCGGCTGGGACTGCGGGGCCTGCTGCTGACCCGGCTGCGGCTGGCCGCCGAAGGCCGGACCCGGCTGACCGGGCTGGCCGGGCTGCCCCGGCTGGCCGCCGTACGGCTGCTGCTGCGCGCCCGCGCCCGGGTAGCCGTAACCGCCCTGCGGCTGGCCGCCGTAGGGCTGCGGCGCGACCGGACGGGCGGCCGGGACCAGGGAGCCCTTCAGGGCCGGCACCAGCGGGGTCGCGACGGCCGCGGCGGCCATGACCACCGTGGCGATGAGCGCCAGGATGAGGCCGACGCCCGCGCCGAGGCCGTTGGTGAAGCCGCCGTCGCCGTCGAAGGCGCCCGCCGGGTCGAAGATGTTGCCGAGCGCGGACCAGGCCGCGAAGACCGTGAACGCGACGCCGAACTGGCCCAGCTCTAGGCCCGCGACCTTCCGGGGCTGCGGCAGGGCGTGCGACGCGACGACGAGCGCGGCGCCGATGATGCCCGCCAGCACGACACTCAGTACGACCGGGCCACTGCCCCACAGGCTGGGGATGTCCGCGCTGTCGGAGGCGCCGTCGATCGAGTAGATGTCGAGGAACGACGCGATGAACAGCAACACCGCTGCTCCGATCACCACGCCGTCGCCTCGAGTGAGGGAGCGGATATTCACTTCAGGTCCTTCGCAGGTCGTCTCGTCGCCGTCATCGTACGGAGGACACTATCGCCCGTACCTTCGCGTTGTCCGCCGGGAACGGGGCGCTGATCGTCACCCGCGCAGAAAACCCACGATCCCCTCAGACATCCCCTGTGCCGCCTTCTGGCGCCAACTGCCGCTGGTCAGCAGGGCCGCGTCCTGGGCGTCGCGCATGTTGCCGCACTCGATGAACACCTTGGGAACCGTTGACAGATTGAGACCGCCCAGGTCGGTTCGCGTGACGAGACCGGTGCCGTCGCCGAGGTAGTTGGAGGGGGCGCTGCCCGTGGCGCGGACGAAGCTGCCCGCGATGCGCTCGCCGAGTTCGGCGGAGGGCGCGACGATCGGGCGGGTGTCGGCGGCGCCCTCGTGGACCGCGCCCGGCAGGATCACGTGGAAGCCGCGGTTGCCGGCCGCCGAGCCGTCGGCGTGGATCGAGATCGCGGCGTCCGCGTGCGCCTTGTTGCCGATCTCGGCGCGCTCGTCGACACAGGGGCCCCAGGGGCGGTCGCCGTCCTGGGTCAGCTTCACCGTGGCGCCCTGCCTCTCCAGCAGGGTGCGCAGGCGGTGGGCCACGTCCAGGGTGAACTTCGCCTCCGGCCAGCCCGCGTCGGTGGCGGTGCCGGTGGTGTCGCACTCCTTGCGGTGCGTGCCGATGTCGACCTGGCGGTTGATCTCGGTGGCGTGCTGGAAGTTGCCCGCGTTGTGGCCGGGGTCGATGACGACCGTCTTCCCGGCGAGGGGGCCGGATGCGGGGGGCTTGGCGGGGTCCGTGTCCGTAGAGGTCGCGGACGGCTGTGACGGCTTCGCGGGGGCCGGGGACGACGGGGGTTTCGCGTCCTCGCCGGCCGAGGCCGACGGGCGCGCCGAGGTGGTCGGTGCGCCCGTCGTGCGGTTCGCGTCGTCGTCGCCCCCGCCCACCGCCGCGTACACCCCCCAACCGAGCAGCGCGCCCGGTACGAGCGCGGCGACCGCGACCGTCAGAAGGCGGCGCAGCCGGGAGCGGCGGGGCTGGGGAGGTTCGAGGTCCGGGCCTGTGTACGACACGTCCGCGAGCCTAACCGCGCCCTCAGATCCCTGCGCCGGTTCGCCGCAGGACACGCAGCGAGTCGGTCGCCGAGACCTCGGTGAACGCGCCGGACGTGAGGGCCCGCAGGTACACGCGGTACGGGGCCTGTCCCGTGAACTCGTCGGCCGGGTCCGGGAAGACGTCGTGGATGACGAGGAGGCCGCCGTCGGCCACGTGCGGGGCCCAGCCCTCGTAGTCGGCGGACGCGTGCTCGTCGGTGTGGCCGCCGTCGATGAAGACCAGGGAGAGAGGGGTGTTCCACAGGGCGGCGATCTGGGGGGAGCGGCCGACGAGGGCGACGACGTGGTCCTCCAGGCCGGCGCGGTGCAGGGTGCGGCGGAAGGTGGGGAGGGTGTCCATCACGCCGAGTTCGGGGTCGACCGTGTCGGGGTCGTGGTAGTCCCAGCCGGGCTGCTGCTCCTCGCTGCCGCGGTGGTGGTCGACGGTGAGGGCGGTGACGTTCGCCAGGCGGGCGGCGTCGGCGAGGAGGAGGGTGCTGCGGCCGCAGTAGGTGCCCACCTCCAGGAGGGGGAGGGTGAGCTGGGCTGCCGCCGCCACGGCTGCCTCGTGGAGGGCGAGGCCCTCGTGGGTGGGCATGAAGCCCTTCGCGGCCTCGAAGGCGGCCAGGGTGCTGGGGGTGGGGGGTGCGGCGGCCGCGGGCATGGGGTCCTCTCGGGGGGCGTGCGGGGTACGGCGGCCTATCGTGCCGTACCCCCTGGCGCGGGGGCGGCAGGGGGTACGGGGGTTCGTCGGTGGGCGGTGCGGGGGCGGGGGCGGGTGACGCGGGACGGCGCCGGCCGGGTGCCGCTGCGCCCACCCGTGCCGCCTGCGGGTGCCTCCCAGGCCGTTCGGGCACCGGGGGAGGCACGATCGCCCGCGGTTCGGAGGGCTATGCGGGGACCGTTTCCGTCGGGAGAGTCAGGTCGAGGGTGCTGAGGTCGGTGCCGGGGTGGGGGGCCGCTTGGGCCAGTGGCGCATGGCCCTGGGCCCGGGCGGCCAGGACGTAGGGGCCCGCCGTGGGGACCACGAGGGTGTAGGTGCCGTCGTCGGTGGAGATCGTCGAGCCCGCCTGGCGGCCGTTGCGGTCGATCAGGGTGAGCTTGGCGCGGGGGACCGGCGTGCCGTCGGCGGACAGGACGCGGCCGTGGAAGCCGTGCGGGGCCTCGCCGGTGAGGGCCTGCTCCGCGCCGGCCAGGTTCGCGTCCTCCTCGCTGCTCGCCCGGAGCCGGGCGGCGGCGGGCGCGGTGCGGCGCGGGAGGAAGAAGGCCAGCGCCAGGCCGACGGCGACGGCGCCGGTCGCGATCAGGAAGGAGACCCGGAAGCCGTGCATGGTGGGGACGGCGACCCCGCCGACGTCGTTCGCCGTGTTGGCGAGCACCATGCCGATGACGGCGCTCGACACCGACGTACCGATGGACCGCATCAGCGTGTTGAGGCCGTTCGCCGCACCCGTCTCCGATGCCGGGACCGCGCCGACGATCAGCGCGGGCAGCGAGGAGTACGCGAGGCCGATGCCCGCGCCGAGCAGCACCGAGGTGACGATGGTCTGCCAGGCGGCGCTCATCAGGCCGAGGCCGCCGCCGTACCCCGCCGCGATGACCACCAGGCCGATGATCAGGGTGGTGCGGGGGCCGTAACGGGCCGACAGCCGGGCGTACACCGGCGCCGTGAACATCATCGTCAGGCCCAGCGGGGCCACGCACAGGCCCGCGACGACCATCGACTGCCCGAGGCCGTACCCGGTCTCGGAGGGCAGCTGGAGGAGCTGTGGCAGGACCAGGGAGACGACGTAGAAGGCGACGCCGACCATGATCGAGGCGAGGTTGGTGAGGAGCACCTCGCGGCGGGTGGTGGTGCGCAGGTCGACCAGCGGGGCGGCGACGCGCAGCTCCATCAGGCCCCACAGGAGCAGCACCACGACGGCGGCGGCGAACAGGCCGAGCGTGGTCGCGGACGACCAGCCCCAGTCGCTGCCCTTGGTGATCGGCAGGAGGAAGAGGACCAGTCCGGCGGAGAGGCCCAGCGCGCCCGGCAGGTCGAAGGTGCCCTTCGCGCGCAGCGGGGACTCCGGTACGACGAGGAGGGTCAGGACGATGGAGAGGACGCCGAGGCCGGCGGCGCCGTAGAACAGGGCGTGCCAGTCCGTGTTCTGCGCGACCAGGGCGGCGACGGGCAGCGCGAGGCCGCCGCCGACGCCGATCGAGGAACTCATCAGCGCCATCGAGGAGCCGAGCCGCTCGCGGGGCAGCATGTCGCGCATCAGGCCGATGCCGAGGGGTATCGCGCCCATCGCGAAGCCCTGGAGCGTGCGGCCGACGATCATCGGGAGCAGGGCGTCGGTGAACGCGCTGACGAGCGCGCCGACCACCATCACCGAGAGGCTGGCGATCAGCATGCGGCGCTTGCCGAAGAGGTCGCCGAGCCGGCCCATGATCGGCGTGGCCACGGCGCCCGAGAGGAGGGTGGAGGTCAGGACCCAGGTGGCGTTGCTGGGCGTGGTGTCCAGGAGCTGGGGCAGGTCCTTGATGACCGGGACGAGCAGGGTCTGCATCACCGCGACGACGATGCCCGCGAAGGCGAGCACCGGGACGGTGGCCCCGCTCACTCGCCGTACGGGTTCGTCGGTCGTCGTGTGGGACATGGGGTGGGGCCTCCAGGCCGGGGGAGAGGGAGGTGCTGACTGCGCTGGGTAGTGTGTGCAGGTTGAACCTCGTATGCCTGGGCGACTATTCCGTTGCTTCGGCCAGCTAACGAAAACTTGACCTTCTCTTGGGGCATGACCACGTCCGCTTCCGGGAGCAGCCCCGCCTCGCCGCCTCGCCGCCTCGCCGCCTCGCCGCCTCGCCGCCTCGCTGCCTCGCTGCCTCGTCGCCGCTCCGTCCGGAGACCTAGGACGGCGGGGGGACCAAATCCCGATGCAAGGGGCGGGCCGCGGTTGAGACCATGACACCCATGCTCGAAGCCACCGGTACCTCCAGCGCCCGGACATCCTCCCGCCGCACCCCACCGACCTGGCTCGTCGTGGCGCTCGCCTGCGCCGGACAGTTCCTGGTCGTCCTCGACGTGTCCGTCGTCAACGTCGCCCTGCCCTCGATGCGGACCGACCTCGGGCTCAGCGCGCAGGGACTCCAGTGGGTGGTCAACGCCTATGCCATCGCCTTCGCCGGCTTCATGCTGCTCGGCGGCCGGGCAGGCGACCTGTACGGGCGCAAGCGGATGTTCCTCGTCGGGCTCGGGCTCTTCACGCTGGCGTCGCTGGGCGGCGGCTTCGCCCAGGAGGGCTGGCAACTGCTGCTCGCCCGCGCGCTCCAGGGGCTCGGCGCGGCCGTACTGGCGCCGTCGACGCTGACGCTGCTGACCGCCGCCGTCCCCGAGGGCGCCGCGCGGGCACGGGCGATCGCGACCTGGACCGCCGTCGGTGCCGGGGGCGGCGCGGCGGGCGGACTGGTGGGCGGCGTCCTGGTGGACGGGCTGTCCTGGCGCTGGGTGCTGCTGATCAACGTGCCGGTCGGCGCGGTCGTCCTCGGCGGCTCCGTGCTGTGGCTGACCGAGAGCCGGGGCGGCGAGCGGCGCCGCCTCGACCTGCCGGGCGCGCTGCTGGTGACGGCCGGGCTGGCCACCCTCGCCTACGGCATCTCGCAGACCGAGTCCGAGGGCTGGGCCGCCGCCGCGACGCTGGTGCCGCTCGTCGCCGGGCTCGCCCTCCTCGGGCTGTTCCTCCTGGTCGAGACGCGCACGGCGGCGCCGCTGATGCCGCTCGGGCTGCTGCGGCTGCGGTCGGTGGCGTCGGCGAACGTGGCGATGCTGGTGTCCGGGTCGTCGATGTTCTCGATGTGGTTCTTCATGACCCTGTACGCGCAGAACGTGCTCGGCTACTCCCCGCTGGAGGCCGGCCTCGCCCTGGTGCCCAGCTCCCTCGCGGTGGTCCTCGGCTCGAAGACGGCGCCGCGTTTCATGCGGGTGATCGGCGCGCGGAACGCGGCCGTGCTGGGCACACTCGTGGCGGCGGTGGGCTTCGGCTGGCAGTCGACGATGACCGCGGACGGGGCGTATCCGACGACCATCATGATCCCCGGGGTGCTGATGATGCTGGGTGCCGGGCTGGCGGGTACGCCGCTGGCCTCGCTGGCCATCTCCGGCGCGGCCCCGGGCGACGCCGGGCTGGTCTCCGGCCTGATCAACACCTCCCGCACGATGGGCGGTTCGCTCGGCCTCGCCGTGATGTCGACCATCGCCGCGTCCCGCGCCGGGGGCGACCACGCGGGCCCGGTGGCCCTGACCGACGGCTACGCGCTGGTCTTCCGCACGGGAGCGGGGGTGCTGCTCGCGGGCGCGGTGCTGATGTGGGCGTGGCTGCCGGCGGTGAAGCGGACGGAGACCGTCAAGCGGGCCTGACCCGGGCCTGCCGAACGTCGTCAGGATCAGCACCCGGCACTCCGGTGCCGAGCCCCCTCGGCAGCCACGGCGGCAGCGTGAACCCGGTGGGCGGCGGACCGACCCGCTCCGACCGCTCACCGGACCCGTCCTGCTCGGTCTGCCGCGCCAGCCGCCACGCGTCCAGGCGGCACGAGATCCCGCGCCACCGCTTTCCGGGCCCCCATGGCCGTCGGCTCCCTTCGCCGGTCCGGTCCGTCCCGGTCCGTCCCGTCGGCCCGTCGCGTCCACGATCCCATCCACGGACGGTCCCGGCCCGGTCTCCTCGGTCCGCGTCGTCATGGGGGACGGCGCTACGGAGCACGTCCGGCCCGGCGGCAGATGCGGTTGTCCGGAGTCCGGCGGGACGAATGTCACCGGCGACGAGGAAGGCCCCGTCCGCCGCGTGACGCGGCGGGCGGGGCCCGACTACTCCTACGGCGGCGTACCGTCAGGCCGCCGTACCGGCCTCCTCGGCCGGCTTGCGGTGGCGGCCCTGGGGGGTCGCCGCCTCGTCCTGGCGCGAGACCGGTCCCCGGTGCTTGCCGTGGCCGTTGTGGGACTCAAGAACGTCGGCACCGCTGGCCTGCATCGGCTGGGTCGTGCTGGCGTCGTTCATCGGAAGGAATTCACCCCGTCAACATGATCTTCCTACAACCGGGCGAGTCTAACCGGCCCCCCTCGACCCGGATCCAGGCGATCGCGCCAACCGGCACTAGTTCGTTACAAGCCGTGCCAATGGCGCCTGCTGCAGGGGTACGGGGCGCGGTGCGGCGGGCGCGGAATCGCCCGGTACGCCGCTCTCGCGCGGCGGGTTCGGCGGCGCTTCCGGAGCGCCGTCCGCCGTTTCCGCTCCCGGTGCCGGCGTCACCGCCGGCGCCTCCTCGCCGGGCCCCGGGTCCACTCCCGCCGCCAGCCGCGCCACCCCGCACGGCACCTGGGCCGTCGAGCACGGCAGACGCAGCTCCCCGTCCGCCGTCCACACCCCGGCGCCGGTCAACCAGCCCTCGGGCGACGGCAGATGACGTACCCGGCGCTCCGCCGGCCGCCACACCCCCACCCAGCTGCCGAACGCCCCGTCCACCCGCAGCGCCACCGCGCACCGCTCCGGCGTCAGCATCTGCCCCGGCTGGATCGCGAACGGCGTCACCACGCAGTCCGGCAGCCGCAGGCACTCCGGGAAGCGCACCGGCAGCGTGCTGCCCAGCACCCCCCAGCCCAGCCGAGGCTGACCCGGCGAGGGCGCGTCCGAGCGGATCAGCACCAGGCCGCTGTCGGGGTCGGCGAGCAGTATCCGGTCTTCGCTGTCCGGGGCGATCTGCAGCAGCGGCGAGACCTCGGCGCCCCGCTCCAGGTCGACCACGACCGCCTTGACCCGGCCGCCGGTCTCCCGGTCCAGGGCGAGTATCCGGCCCTCCCGGTCCAACCAGACCCCGCCCGAGCAGCGGCCGGGGATCTCGCCCAGGCGCTCGGGTCCGAAGGGGCCGCCCGCGACCTGCCAGAGCACCGTGGACCGGGGACCGGCCGCGAGGGCGTACGCCCGCTCGCCGTCCGGGGCGGGCGGCAGCAGCCGCAGTCCGGAGGTGCCGGGGGCGCCGGGGGGCTCGGTGGGGCCGGCGGGCTCGGCGGGGTGCTCGATCGCGCCGAGGGGCAGCTCGCCGGTGCCGGTGCCGGTCGGGTACAGCAGCGAGAAGACGTGCCGCCCGGCCGCGACGCGGTGCACCAGCACCCGCCCGTCGCCCATCGGCTGCACCTCCGTGCCGGGCTCCTCGGGCTGGTTGCCGGGCAGCGGCACCGCGTAGGGCTCCGGGCCGTCCAGGGTCCAGCGCTCCGGGTACCAGCAGTCGCCGCCGCGCACGGTGAGGCGCGCGGCATAGGCGCCCGCCGCGCTGATGGTGCAGCCCGGCCGCGGCGGGCCGCCGTCCCCGCGGTCCGCCGAAGGCTCGATCGCACAGGCCGTCATCGTTCGGTCACCTCCGGCGACGAAGCTAGTTTTCGCACGCGCGGCCGGGGGACCGGCCGGGGTCCGCATCACACGTACGGGTGGCACAGGAACGATTCGCCTGGGCGGAACGCGCGGTATGTGCCGGGGCCGGTAGTGGGTCGGTGGTGGGTCGGTGGTGGGGTCGGTCGTGAGGGAGGGCCGGGGCCCGCTCGCGGGTACGGCGGCCCGGTACGGCCAGGTAGCCTTTGTCCCGTGCCCCGTCTGTCAGAAGTCATCGCCGCGCTGGAGAACCTGTGGCCCGCCGAGCGGGCCGAGTCCTGGGACGCGGTCGGCACCGTCGTCGGCGACCCCGACCAGGAGGTCTCGCGCGTCCTGTTCGCCGTGGACCCCGTCCAGGAGATCGTCGACGAGGCCGTGAAGCTGGGCGCCGATCTGCTCGTCACCCACCACCCGCTGTATCTGCGCGGGACGACGACGGTCGCGGCCGCCACCTTCAAGGGCCGCGTGGTGCACACCCTGATCAAGAACGACATCGCCCTGCACGTCGCCCACACCAACGCCGACACCGCCGACCCGGGCGTCTCCGACGCGCTGGCCGGCGCCCTCGGGCTGCGCGTCGTACGGCCCCTCGTACCGGACGCGGCCGACCCGGACGGGCGTCGGGGGCTCGGCAGGGTGTGCGAATCGGAGCATCCGCTGACCGTGCGCGAGCTGGCCGCCCGCGCCGCCGAGCGGCTGCCCGCCACCGCGCAGGGCATCCGCGTCGCCGGCGACCCGGACGCGACCGTGCGCACCGTCGCCGTCAGCGGCGGCTCGGGCGACGGCCTCTTCGACGCCGTCCGGGCGGCCGGGGTCGACGCCTTCCTCACCGCGGACCTGCGCCACCACCCGGCGTCCGAGGCCCGCGCCCACAGTCCCCTCGCGCTGCTCGACGCGGCGCACTGGGCCACCGAGTGGCCCTGGTGCGAGCTGGGCGCGGCCCAGCTCGACGAGATCTCCGACCGCAACGGCTGGGACCTGCGGGTCCACGTCTCCAGGACGGTCACCGACCCCTGGACCGCCCACGCGGCGTCCACCCCGACCTCCGACTCACTGGGAGCCCCCAACTGAAAGCCGCGTCCGCCGACCAGATCCGACTCCTCGACGTCCAGGGACTCGACGTGCGGCTCCAGCAGCTCGCGCACAAGCGCCGGTCCCTGCCCGAGCACGCCGAGATCGAGTCGCTGACCAAGGACCTCACCCAGCTGCGCGACCTGCTCGTCGCCGCGCAGACCGAGGAGAGCGACTGCGCCCGCGAGCAGACCAAGGCCGAGCAGGACGTGGACCAGGTGCGCACCCGTGCCGGCCGCGACCAGCAGCGCCTGGACTCCGGCGCCGTCACCTCGCCGAAGGACCTGGAGAACCTCCAGCGCGAGATCGCCTCCCTCGCCAAGCGGCAGGGCGACCTGGAGGACATCGTCCTGGAGGTCATGGAGCGCCGCGAGTCCGCGCAGGAGCGGGTCGCCGAGCTGACCGAGCGGGTCGGCGCGGTCCAGGGCAGGATCGACGACGCCGCCGCGCGCCGGGACGCCGCGGTGGAGGAGCTGGACGGCGAGGCCGCGTCGGTGACCAAGGAGCGGGAGGTCATCGCGGGCACCGTCCCCGAGGACCTGCTCAAGCTGTACGACAAGCTGCGCCAGCAGCAGGGCGGCGTCGGCGCGGCCAAGCTGTACCAGCGCAGCTGCCAGGGCTGCCGCCAGGAGCTGGCGATCACCGAGCTGAGCGAGATCCGCTCGGCGGCGCCGGACACGGTCGTCCGCTGCGAGAACTGCCGCCGCATCCTGGTGCGCACGGCGGACTCGGGGCTGTAAGGGCCCTCCGGGCTGTAAGGGGCCCTCGGGGCTGTGTACGAGGTAAGGGGCCGGTTCGGTGGTTTCGGCGGGTTCGGTGGGTCGGGTGCGGGAGTTCGTGGTCGAGGCCGACGGCGGGTCGCGGGGGAACCCGGGGCCCGCGGGGTACGGCGCGGTGGTGCTGGACGCGGCGACGGGGGAGACCCTGGTCGAGGCGGCCGAGTACCTCGGGGTCGTCACGAACAACGTCGCCGAGTACCGGGGCCTGCTGGCCGGCCTGCGCGCGGCGCGGGAACTGGACCCGGAGGCCGTGGTCCACGTCCGGATGGACTCCAAGCTCGTCGTGGAGCAGATGTCGGGCCGCTGGAAGATCAAACACCCGGACATGAGGCCGCTGGCCTCCGAGGCGGCCCGGATCTTCCCGCCGGGGCGTGTCACGTACGAGTGGATCCCCCGCGCGAACAACGAACACGCGGACCGGCTGGCGAACGAGGCGATGGACACGGGGGCCTCCGGCGGTCGGACGGTCCGGTACGCCGGGGGCGACGGCGCCACGGGGGGTGCGCCGGAGGCCGGGAGCCCGGCACCGGACGATACGCCGGCCGTCGACGGGGCCGCCGACGAGGCTGCGGCGCCCGCGGCCGGGCATGGCGCTGGTGCCGCACCGGCTCCGGGCGCGGTACCGCGGGACGCGGCTGCCCCGGGCGTGGCTGCCGGGGCGGCCGCAGCCGGGCGTGGCGGTCGTACCGTCAATGGAGCGGCGCGGGCTGCCGGTGATGAGGCGCCGGGGGCCGGGGTCGGCGGGGGCGAACGCGCCGCGCCGGCCGGGCGGGCCGGTGCTGGGGGCGTCGCCGCACCAGGCCCACGTACCGCCGCCGAGGAGACCGATGTGCGGGCCGCCAAGGCGGTGGCCGCGCCCGGCTGGGGACCCCCCGACATGGGCGCCCCCGCCACCTTCGTGCTGCTACGGCACGGGGAGACGCCCCTCACACCGCAGAAGCGGTTCTCCGGGAGTGGCGGGACCGATCCGTCCCTGTCCGCCATCGGGCGGGAGCAGGCCGAGCGGGTCGCCGGGAGTCTTGCCCGGCGCGGCACGATCCAGGCGGTCGTCGCCTCGCCGCTGGCCCGTACCCGGGAGACCGCCGGCATCGTCGCCGCCCGTCTCGGGCTGGAGGTCACCGTCGAGGAGGGCCTGCGCGAGACGGACTTCGGCGCCTGGGAGGGGCTGACCTTCGGCGAGGTCCGTGAGCGCTACCCCGACGACCTGGACGCCTGGCTCGCCTCGCCGGACGCCGAACCCACCGGCGGCGGCGAGAGCTTCGCGGCCACCGGCACCCGTATCGCCGCCACCCGGGACAAGCTGGTCGCCGCCTACGCGGGCCGCACCGTCCTGCTGGTCTCCCACGTGACGCCGATCAAGACGTTCGTGCAGCTCGCCCTGGGCGCCCCGCCCGAAGCCCTGTTCCGGATGGAACTGTCGGCGGCGTCCCTGTCGGCGGTGGCGTACTACGCGGACGGCGGCGCCAGCGTGCGCCTGTTCAACGAGACGACCCACCTGCGCTGAGCGCGGCGGCCTCGCGGGCGAGGGCCTCGACCCGTCCCCAGTCCCGGTCGGCCACGGCGTCCTTCGGCAGCATCCAACTGCCGCCGACACAGCCGACGTTGGGCAGCGCGAGGTACTCCGGGGCGGAGGCCGGACCGATGCCGCCGGTCGGGCAGAAGCGGGCCTGGGGGAGGGGCGCGGCGAGGGCCTTGAGGTAGGCGGTGCCGCCCGCGGCCTCGGCCGGGAAGAACTTCATCTCCCGCACCCCGCGCTCCAGCAGCGCCACCACCTCCGACGTGGTCGACACCCCCGGCAGGAACGGCACCCCGGACGCCCGCATGGCCTCCAGCAGCGTCTCCGTCCACCCGGGACTGACCAGGAACCGCGCCCCGGCCGCGACCACGTCGTGGACCTGGTCCGGCGTGATGACGGTCCCCGCGCCGACCACCGCGCCCGGCACCTCACCGGCGATCGCCCGGATCGCGTCGAGCGCGACCGGCGTCCGCAGCGTCACCTCGATCGCGGGCAGCCCCCCGGCGACCAGCGCACGGGCGAGCGGCACGGCGTCGGCGAGTTCGTCGACGACCACGACGGGCACGACGGGCGCGAGATCAAGGACGGAGGAGGACAGCGGAGAACCCATGGGGTCATGGTGCCGCCCCCAAGCATCGCGCGCAACGCTCGTTGCGGAGCGCGCAACGCACATCAGTGGACGTCGCTCACCAGCACATCCAGCGCCCACGGCCGCCCCGCCCGCGCGGGCGCCGACGCCTCCACCTCGTACCCCAGGTCCCGCAGGGCCTCCACCAGCTCCGCCGGCCCGTCGGGCGCGCTCCCGGATGTCAGCAGGCTCCGTACAATCCGCCCCTTGGTGGCCTTGTTGAAGTGGCTGACGACCTTCCGGGTCGGCGCGTGCAGCACCCGTACGGTGGCCGTCCGGTCGGCGACCTCCCCGGCCGGCTTCCAGGCCGCCGCGTAGGCCGCCGACCGCAGATCCAGCACCAGCCGTCCGCCGGCCGCCTCGGGCAGTACGCCGGCCATCGGCGCCCGCCAGTGCGCGCCGAGCGCGCCCAGCCCCGGCAGCCTGACCCCCATCGAGCACCGGTACGACGGAATCCGGTCGGTGACCCGTACGGCCCCCCACAGCCCGGAGAACACCAGCAGCGACCGCGCGGCCCGCCGCTTGGCGGCGGCGTCGAGGGAGGCGAGGCCGAGGGCGTCGTAGAGCACGCCGGTGTAGATCTCCCCGGCGGGCCGGGCCCCCGCCGTCCCGAGCGCGGCGTTCTTCGCGACCTCGCCGCGCAGCCCCTCGCTCAGCCCGAGCACCACCCGGGCCTTCTCCTCGTCCCCGGCGCACAGCTCGACCAGCTCCCCGAGAACCGCCTCCCGCGCGGCCGTCAGCCCCGGCAGCGACAGGGACTCGGTCTTCAGGGGGGCACCCCGGCCGGACGCGGCCTTCCCCTCGGACGGCGGCAGCAGGACAAGCACAGGTACGTACCCCTTCACTCAAAGCTCCCGGTCAGGGTACGGCGTGCCCGCCCCCTGCCCGCCCGGCGCCCGCTCGACGGCCCGTACGGGACCGGCGGGTTCCTCGGTGAGTCCTCCGATCCGCATGACCCCGACAGGGACGACGGCAGGGTCAAGCGCGGCGGGTTCCGCTTTCCGGCGATGGGGCGGGGCGGTGTGCCACGATCGACCCCAAGGAACACGTCATTCCGGACGCTACGTTCGCCCTCGCCGACCTGCGCCAAGCGGCACTGCTACGCCCGCGGCGGCATCCCGCTGTACCTGCTGATCGACCGCAGCGCCTGGTCGGTGACGCTGTTCGGCGACCCGGAGGGGGACGACTACCGGGTGCTCAGCACGCTCCCGTTCGGCAAGCCGCTTCCCCTCCCCGCCCCTTCTCCTTCGAACTGGACACCGCCGACTTCCTCTGATCCCGTGGGGGCAGGGGGTGGGGCGTGGTGGACGCACGGGAGCAGGCGCGGTGGACCAGGGCTCGGCTGGGGAGGTGTGGGCCGGCGGTCGACCTGCTGACCGCTTGCTTCGACCGGCATGTGTACGCCCCGCACGCCCATGAGGAGTTCACGGTCGGGGTGACCGTCGGAGGGCTGGAGGTCATCGACTACCGGGGTGGGCACATCCGGTCCGGGCCGGGGTCGATCGTCGTGCTGGAGCCGGGGGAGGTCCACACCGGCGGGCCGGCCGCCGCCGACGACGGGTACTCGTACCGGGCGCTGTACGCCGCACCGGCGCTGTTCGAGGACGGTCTGCGGGGCACCCCGCACTTCCGGGAGCCCGTACTCCAGGACCCCGCACTCGCCGCCGCCCTGCGCGCCGCGCACACCGAGCTGGCCCGCTGCCCCGACCCGCTGGAGGCCGAGTCCCGGCTGCCGTTGCTGCTGACCGCGCTGGCCCGGCGGCATTCCACGGCCCGCCCGGCCGGTGACGTGCTCGTTCCGGGGGCCGACGGGCTCGCCCGCCTCGTCCGCGACCGCCTCGCCGATGAGCTCCTGTGCCCGCCGTCCCTGGCCGCGCTCGCCACCGACCTGGGACTGTCCCGGTACCAGCTCCTGCGCGCCTTCCGCACGACGATGGGGATACCGCCGTACGCCTGGCTCGCCCAGCACCGGGTGGGGCGGGCACGCGGGCTGCTGGCGGCGGGGGTGCGGCCCGCCGAGGCCGCCGCGCTGGTGGGCTTCGCCGACCAGGCGCATCTGACGCGCTGGTTCCGGCGCATCCTCGGGGTGACGCCGGCGGCGTACCGCAGCAGCGTGTGGTGCGGGGGCGCGGGGAGCGGCGGCGTGAGGCGCAACAGCGTTCAAGACGGCACCGCCTGACCCGGCCGAGACTCGCCGTATGACTGCACGCGGCTGGTTCCTGTTCTCCCTGATGGGAGTGGTCTGGGGCATCCCCTACCTGATGATCAAGGTGGCGGTGGACTCCGTGTCCCCCTCCGCCGTCGTGTTCACGCGCTGCGCCCTCGGCGCGGCCCTCCTGCTCCCCTTCGCCCTGCGCAAGGGCGGCCTGTACGGGACCGTACGGGCCCACTGGAAGCCCCTGCTTGCCTTCGCCGTCGTCGAGATCATCGGCCCCTGGTGGACCCTGACCGACGCCGAACGCCACCTCTCCAGCTCCACCGCCGGCCTGCTCATCGCGGGCGTGCCCATCGTCGGCGTACTGCTCGCCCGGTTCTTCGGCGACACCGAGCACCTCGGCGTACGGCGCCTGACCGGCCTGGGCCTCGGCCTGGCCGGTGTGGCCGTCCTCACCGTCCCGCACCTGACCGGCGGCGACGCCCGGTCCCTCGCCGAGGTGCTGATCACCGTCGTCGGCTACGCCACGGCGCCCCTCATCGCCGCCCGCCACCTGGGGAACGTACCGTCCCTGCACCTCACCGCCGTCTGCCTCACCCTCGCGGCCCTCGTCTACGCCCCCGCCGCCGTCCTCACCCGCCCCGACACCCTTCCGCCGCCGGAGGCGCTGGCTGCGCTCGCCGGCCTCGGCGTGGTCTGCACGGCGATCGCCTTCGTCGCCTTCCTGGAGCTGATCAAGGAGGCCGGCCCGACCCGCGCCACCGTCATCACCTACGTCAACCCGGCGGTCGCCGTCACCGCCGGCGCCCTCTTCCTCGACGAGAGCCTCACCCCCGGCGTCGTCGCCGCCTTCGCCCTCATCCTCACCGGGTCGGTCCTGGCGACGGCGGCCGCCGGTCCGAGCCGCCGCGGCCGCCCGCTACCATGGTCGACACGGCAGACGAGCCGGGCGGGCGGCCGCGTGGAGTCCCCTTGACGGGGCTTCCCGAGGAACGTCCGGGCTCCACAGGGCAGGGTGATGGCTAACGGCCACCCGGGGTGACCCGCGGGACAGTGCCACAGAAAACAGACCGCCCGGGACTCCGGTCCCGGGTAAGGGTGAAACGGTGGTGTAAGAGACCACCAGTGCCCAGGGCGACCTGGGCAGCTAGGTAAACCCCACCCGGAGCAAGGTCAAAAGGAGCGCCGTGAAAAGCGCTCTGCGCGGACGTTCGAGGGCTGCCCGCCCGAGTCCGCGGGTAGACCGCTGGAGGCCGGTGGCAACGCCGGTCCTAGATGGATGGCCGTCGCCGGCGGGCCCGCGAGGACCCGCCGGAACAGAACCCGGCGTACAGCCCGACTCGTCTGCCGCTCCCCTCACTGACCTGGGGTCGCGCTCTCAACAGGCGCCAATGATCTAGGGCTGGGGAGAATCTGGGGAGAATCAGAAGCTGGGGAGATTTCACCAGCTCGGTCCCCTCCAGGCGTGATCCATTCGCCCAGCGCAGCGAGGCCCTTGCTCCCCGACTTCGGCATGAAGTGCACATAGGTCCGCAGGGTGAACGCCGGGTCTGAGTGCCCCAGCCACGCAGCGAGCTGCGTGATGGTCTCGCCTGACTGCAGCACGATCGACGCGAACGTGTGCCGGGTGACGTGGAAGCCCTCTTCCCGCGGCATCTTCCACCGCGTCCGCTTCAACGTCGCCTTCCCGGGCCGCCGCACCACCTCGACCTCCGGCACCGGCAGGACGCCCGCCTGGACCAAGGACGGCTTCCACACGTGGTCATCGAAGTAGGTGCGGTTCATCGCCCCGCCGCTCTTGCCGGAGGTTCGCACGGTCGTCACCAGTAACCGCACAGTCCGCAGCGGCCTGTCTTCCCAGTCGAGGTTAGGCCGGTCGGGATCGACCCAGGGCAGCGTCACCTCAACCGTCGGGAACCGGGACGCATACTCCTTCACCGCGCGGGCGAGCGCCGGCGGGCACGGCGCGATGCGTTCCTTGTTGCCCTTCGGCGGCGCCAGGCCGAGCCGCGAGTTGATGCGGACGACCTGCCGCACCACGTGGATCTCGTCGCCGTCGATGTCGTCCGGCGAGAATCCGAACGCCTCCCCCTGACGCAGTCCGGCCGCGATACCCAGGTCCAACAGGATGCGATACCGATCCGGGAGCGCCTGCCGCATGGCGATGACCGTCTCTGGCGACCACGCCTTCGCCTTCGACTTCGGCACGGCGGGCGCCTTCAGGTCCTCGTCACGGAACGGGTTGGCCGGGATGCGCTTCGCCTTGTGCGCGGCCTGCATGATCGACGAGAAGTGCCGCCATGTCGTCGACAGCGTCGACACCTCGATGTTCCGTTCGGCCTTGGTCTGCCAGGCGAGGATCTCGTCGTGCCCGATCCGGTTGAGCGACAGGTGGCCGACGTGCGGAAGGATGTGGTTGAAGACGCGAGGGCGCATCGACTGCTTGGTGCTCGGCGGCTTCCGCAAGTTGGGCCACCAGTGCTCCTCGACGTACTCCCGCAGGGTGATCTCGCCATCCCGGGGGTCGTAGAAGGTGCCGCGCGTGGAGTCGGTGGCAGAAGCCTTCAACCATGCCTTGGCGTCGACCTCACGCTCGAAGGAGCGATCCCGGACGCCGGGGATGCCGGCGACCCGCCAGCGCTTGCCTTTGCCGTACCGTTCGGTCTTCCGCTTCTTCCCCGTCTCAGGGTCGGGCTTCTTCGTCCACCAGCGGTCTTCGATGTACCCGGGCACGCTGCCCCCCGTTCGCTCACACCCTGTTCGGCTCCGGGGAGTTGTCGATGATCTCCCCGGCGTACAGCTGGAACCAGCATCCCCCGGCGAGGAAGTCCTCGGTTGCCGGGTTCATCCATGTAGCGAACTCGCGGGTGCTGATGGATGGACAGATGTAGACCCGGACGGCGCCTTTGTCCTCCGCGAGCCCTACGCCCATGTCGGGCGGGACGTTGGCGTGGAGTATGTACTCGATGCTGAGCGGCTGGTCGGGGGTGTCCCGCGAGACGATCTCGTCTCTCCAGAGCTGGAACCAGTGTGCGGACGACATGAGGCTGCGGATCTCGATGTTGAGCTGCCGGACTACGTCCGGAAGGGGCGCGGTTCCGTCGAGACGGACTCGTATCTTCCCTCTGTCTTCGTCGATCTTCGCCAGGCGGCCCGGCAGCAGGTCTTCGACGGTTTCGTAGGTGACGTCCAGCATGTGCCCTCCCCGCGTTGCAACGGTGCACTCCCAGCCAGAAACGGCCGGAAGTGCACGGTTGGTGAAGAGTACGTCCACAGGGAGTGCTCGACAATCAGTTACTGAAATGTCTACTTAGCGACAATCACGGTCAGTTTATGGACGGCGGGCGGATCGTTTGTTACTCGCCCGCCTCGCGCCTGGCGCGCTCCGCCGCCTCGATCATCATCCGCCACTGCATCAGCTCGGCCTTCGACTTGCCCGCGAGATGGCCGACGATGATGCGGACCTCCTCGTCGTAGCCGGCCAGTTCGGTTGCTTCGTACTGGAACCACTGCTTGGCGGCGGCTTCCTGTACGTGGCGCAGGGGGCGGCCGGTGGCGTTGGAGATGGCGACCATCTGGCTGTAGGACGGCGGGTTGACGGGCGGGGTCCGGACCAGCTTCTGATACCACTGCCTGGGCAGCGTCTTCCCATCCTCCGCGCGGCCGCGGTCTTCCATCTCCTGGTACGTAACGCCGGCGTCGTTGGCTTCCTGGACGAGCTGGGAGAGCGCCCCCGCAGGAGTGGGCTCGGCCGCGCCTTGATCGGGGGCGGTGGCCGCTGCCGTCATGTCGTCTTCCTCTCGCGTCACTGTCGCACCGGCTGTCTCTAGTGGTATCTGGTCGCGCGGGAAAACTACCAGGTCAGTCCCTACAACCATCGCGGATCTGGG
>JAEBFB010000010.1:0-296999 GCA_049998335.1 Streptomyces sp. cmx-10-19 | reverse complement strand
CGTCCAGCCTCTCCACGTCGGCCGGCGTCGGGTACACGCCGTAGGGCGCCCTGGCGGCCGCCAGCTCCACCACATGGCTGACGATCTCGATACCGGCCGTCTCCTTCAGGTACGAGCGCGCCACCGCACCCAGCGCCACCCGGGCCGCGGTCTCCCGCGCGGAAGCACGCTCCAGGATCGGCCGCGCCTCCTCGAACCCGTACTTCTGCATACCCGCCAGGTCGGCATGACCGGGCCGGGGACGGGTCAGCGGCGCGTTACGGGCCAGCCCGGCCAGGATCTCCGGATCGACCGGATCGGCCGCCATGACCTGCTCCCACTTCGGCCACTCGGTGTTGCCCACCATGACCGCGACCGGCGAACCAAGGGTCAGACCGTGCCGCACACCACCGAGGAAGGTCACCTCGTCGCGCTCGAACCTCATCCGGGCACCACGGCCGTAACCGAGCCGCCGCCTGGCCAGATGGTCCGCCACCATGTCCGTGGTGATCGGCACACCCGCGGGCAGCCCCTCCAGCGTCGCCACGAGTGCCGGACCGTGGGACTCCCCCGCGGTCAGCCAGCGCAACCTGCTCAACGGTGCTCCTCGGTGCTCGTGGCCGTGCTCGTGGCCGTGCTCGTGGCGAGGTCCGGGAAGAGTCTGCGCAGTTCGGCGTGGAACCCGGGGAAGGTCTTGGCCACGCACGCCGGGTCGTCGAGATCGAGCCGGACACCGGAGCCCAGGGCGAGCACGGAGAAGGACATGGCGATCCGGTGGTCCCGGTGGCAGGCGATGCGGGCCGGTGCCGGAACGCCCGGATGGACGGTGATCCGGTCGCGGCCCTCCTCGACCCGCACCCCGCAGGCGCGCAGGTTCGCCGCCACGGCCGCGATCCGGTCCGACTCCTTGAGCCGGGCGTGTGCGATGCCGCGGATCGTCACGGGAGCGTCGGCGAGGGGCGCGATCGCGGCCAGCGTCATGAAGGTGTCGGAGATCCCGCCCATGTCGACGTCGAACCCGCCGCGCAGCCTGCGGCCGCCGGTGACCGTGGTGGTCCCTGCCGTGACGGACACCTCGGCGCCCGCCTCGGCGAGCACGTCCACGAACCGCAGGTCCCCCTGGAGACTGCCGGCGCCCAGCCCCGGCACGGTGACCGTGCGCCCGGTGACCGCGGCGGCGGCGAAGAGGTACGAGGCCGCGGAGGCGTCCGGCTCGACCAGCAGGTCGGTCGGGCGGTAGCGGCCCGGCCGGACGGTGACGCGGTCCGCGGACTCCTCGACACGGGCGCCGAAGCGGCGCATCAGCGCCAGACTCATGTCGATGTAGGGCCGGCTGATGAGGCGCTCGGGGCGCAGCACGAGTGGGGCCCGCATGAGGGGCGCCGCCATCAGCAGGCCGCTCAGGAACTGGCTGCTGAGCGAGCCGTCGAGGGTGAGTTCGCCGCCGTCCAGTCCGGCCGCGGTCACCTCCAGCGGCAGGACGCCGTCAGCCGACCGGACCGTGGCGCCGAGCCGTGCCAGGGAGTCGGCCAGGAGCCGCAGGGGGCGGGCCCGCAGCTGGCGGGAGCCGTCGAAGAGGTAGGTGCCGCGGCCGGCCGCGGCGAACGCCGGCAGGAAGCGGGCCGCCGTCCCGGCGTCGGCGCACCAGACACGGCCGCCTCGCAGGGGGCCGCCGCCCAGGCCGGTGACCGCCCAGTGGGAGTCGTCGGGGCCCGGGACCACGGTGGCACCGAGTTCGGTGAGTGCCGCGCGGAAGGCCAGCGTGTCCTCGCTGACCAGCGGCGCCGTCAGGGTGCTGGTGCCGGTCGCGGCGGCGGCCAGGAGCAGGGCGCGGTTGGTGATGCTCTTCGAACCGGGGACCCGGGCCGTACGCGAGAACGGGTCGGGCGGAGTGGGCGGGTCGGGCAGGGTGGGCGAGTCGGTCGGTTCGGGCGGGTGGAGGGACATCGGCGGGTCGTCCTCTCGGGCCGGGTCGGTTCGGGGGCGGTCGCCGGCCGCCCCCGTGCGGTCACAGCCGGGCGCCCAGGACCTCGGTCAGCAGGGCGCCGACGAGGCGTACGCCGTCCTCGGTGAGCACCGACTCGGCGTGGAACTGCATGGAGGCGAAGTGCGGTCCGCGCAGCGCGTGCACCTCACCGGTGTCCGCGTCGCGGCTGACCTCCACGAGGCCCACGCCCTCGCACTCGGCCTTCTCCTCGGTGCTGCGCGCGGCGAACGTGTTGTAGAAGCCGACCCGCTGGCGGGTGCCGAAGAAGTCGATCTCCTGCTGCACGCCCTGGTTCGGCGCCTCCCGCCGGACCAGCGGGAAGCCCAGGCGCGTGCTGAGCACCTGGTGGCTGAGGCAGACCGCGAGGAACGGCCGCCGCTCGGCGAGCAGGGCGTCGACCGCCGACCTCAGATGGGCGATCTTCGGGTGTCCGGTGTCGTGCGGGTCGCCGGGGCCGGGGCCCAGGACGACGAGGTCGTGGCCGTCGAAGGAGTGGGGCTCGTCGAAGCGTCGGACCGTCACGCGCAGGCCCAGCGAGCGGAGTTGGTGGTCGATCATCGAGGTGAAGGTGTCCTCGGCGTCCACCACCAGCACCCTGCGGCCGGCCAGCTCCGGCACGGCCCGGTCGGGCCCGCCGCGGTCCGCCAGCCAGAACCCGGCGAGCGTGGTGTTGCGCCGTTCCAGGGCGGCCCGTACGTCCGGGTGGTCGCCGAAGCGCACGGCGGCCGCGCCGGGGGCCGGCCCGTCCGCGTGGGTGCCGGGCCGGAGCGCCGCGAGCAGTCCGGCGGCCTTGGCGTGGGTCTCGGCGACCTCGGAGTCCGGGTCGGAGTGGCGTACGAGGGTGGCGCCGACGCCGATCCGCACCCGGCCGGCGGCGTCGATGTCGGCGGTGCGGATGAGGATGGCCGAGTCCATCGCGCGGCCGCCGTCGGCGTCGCGGCCGATGAGGGCCACCACGCCGCTGTAGTAGCCGCGGCCCTCGGGCTCGTACCGGGCGACGACGCGGCAGGCGCTCTCCAGGGGGCTGCCGGTGACCGTCGGGGCGAACATCGCCTCGCGCAGGATGTCGCGCGGATCGCGGGTGCTGCGGCCCTCGATGAAGTACTCGGTGTGCGCGAGGCGGGCCATCTCCTTCAGGTACGGGCCCGCCACCCGGCCGCCCGACGCGCAGATCCGGGCCATCATCTTCAGCTCTTCGTCGACGACCATGTACAGCTCGTCGGCCTCCTTGCGGTCGGCGAGGAAGTCCAGCACGCCGGGGAGGTCGGGGCCGGTCGGCGGGTAGCGGTAGGTGCCGCTGATGGGGTTCATCACGGCGGTGCCGTCCGCGAGGCTGAGGTGCCGCTCGGGGGTGGCGCCGACGAAGGTCCGCTCGCCGGTGTGGACGATGAACGTCCAGTAGGCGCCCGACTCGCCGCGCAGCAGCCGGCGGAAGAACGACAGCGCGCTGTGCGGGGTGCGGTCGGTGATGTCGGCGACGAAGGAGCGCTTGATGACGAAGTTGGCGCCCTCGCCGGTGCCGATCTCTTCCTTGACGACCCGGCGGACCGTCTCGGCGTAGTCCTCGTCGGGTACGTCGAAATGGCCGCCGGTGAGCGTGATCGGCACGTCCGGCAGCCGGCGCAGGAGCGTGTCGAGGGGAAGCGCGGCCTGGTCGGTGACGGTCATCGCGATGAGCGGTTCGCCGTCGTCGGGTCCGGCGAAGCCGCGCTCGGTGACCTGCCGGTACGGGATCAGGGTGAGCAGTTCGTGGTGCGGGCCGCCGGGCCCCGGGGTGTGCTCGGGCAGGGGCAGGTCCGCGAGGGTCGGCGGGGTCGAGACGGTGCCGAGCAGGACGTCCACGGTGTCCGGACCGCCGGCCTCCGGGCGGTGCAGCAGGGCGAAGGGGCCGGGCCGGGCTCCGAGGACCCGGTCGAGGAGCCGCGCGTCCCCGGTCATGCGGGCGCTCCGGCCGTGCGGGCGGCGCCGAGCTGGTCCACGACGGCGTCCGTGGTGGTGACGACGGCGCAGCGCTGGGCGGCGTACTCCACGGCCAGTCGGTGGTAGTCGGCGGAGAAGTCCGCGACCGCGTCGGCGACCAGGAAGGGCCGGACGTCGTGGGTGAAGGCCTCGACGGCGGTCATCAGCACCCCGACGTGCGCGTACACGCCGCACACCACCAGTTGGTCGCGGCCCTGTCCGCGCATCCACTCCAGGAGTCCCGAGCGGAAGAACGCGCTGTAGCGCCACTTGGTGAACACGCGGTCCTGCGGCGCCGGTGCCAGCGGCTCGACGACCTCGCGGTCGGCGGGGTGGACGCGCATGCCGGGGCCCCAGAAGTCCTTGAGGAGTCCGCGCTGTTCGTCGGTCATCCCGCCGGGCTGTGCCGTGTACGCCACCGGTACGCCCGCCGCGGCGGCCCGTTCGCGCAGCCGGGCGGCGTTGCGCACCAGCGGCTCGCGCAGCGGGGCGGGGAACGGGCGCAGGAAGTAGCGCTGCATGTCGTGGACGAGCAGCACCGCGCGGTCCGGGTCGGCGGACCAGTCGGCGGTGTTGTCCGGCAGGTCGTCCGCCGACGGCAGCGGATAGGGCTCGATGGGGGGTATGCCCGCCATGACTGTCCTCTCGGATCGGGGTCGTCGGGGGTGTCCGGGCGGCGGTTACGCCGCGGCCTGCTGACCGGGGCGGCCGGTGAGCCACCAGGCCGAGGCCACGGTCATGGCCTGGCCGGGGTTGAGCCGCGGGTCGCAGAAGCTGGTGTAGCGGGTGCCGACGAGGCCGGCCTCGGAGTCGTCGCGGACGCACTCGGTGACGTCGTCGGGCGTGGTCTCCAGGTGCAGGCCGCCCGCGACCGCGTCCGCGGTGCTCACCGCGTGCTGGAACGCGTCGACCTCGCGCACGACCGTCTCGACGTAGCGGGACTTCAGCCCGTCCGGGGTGGTGACGGTGTTGCCGTGCATCGGGTCGGTCAGCCAGATCACCGGGTGCCCGGCCGCGCGTACGGCCCCCGCCAGCGCGGGCAGCCGCTCGGCGACGGCGGTGGCGCCCATCCGGGCGATGAGGGTCAGCCGGCCCGGCTCGCGGCGCGGGTCGAGGCGTTCGCACAGGGCGAGCAGTTCGTCCGCGGTCATTCCCGGGCCGACCTTGCAGGCCACCGGGTTGACGACCTCGGCGAGCAGGGCGACATGGGCACCGTCGAGCTGCCGGGTCCGCTCCCCTATCCACGGCCAGTGGGTGGAGGTGAGCAGGAGCCTGCCGTCCGGCTGCCGGCGCAGCATCGGGACCTCGTAGTCCAGGAGCAGGGCCTCGTGGCTGGTCCAGACGGGAGCGCCGATGCGGGCCCGGGCGGCGGTGCCGAGCCAGCCGAGGTAGCCCATGACGGCGTGGGCGGCCTGGTATCCGGAGAGCAGCCGCTTCGGGTCGGGGCGCCGCAGCGCCGGGTCGGGTTCCGGGCTGTTGACCATGTGGCCGCGGTAGACGGGCAGTTCCAGGTCGCCGACGCGTTCGGTGGGCCGGGAGCGGGGCTTGCCGAACTGGCCGGCCATCCGGCCGACGCGGACCACCGGCAGGCAGGAGTCCATCTCCAGCTGGCCGGCGAGCATGTTCAGCAGGCCCGCCTTGCGCGCCACATAGCCGGGTGTGCACTCGGCGGGGTCCTCCGCGCAGTCGCCGGCCTGCAGTACGTGTGCCTCGCCGGCGGCCACCCGCGCCAGCACGGAGCGCAGGGTGCCCACGTCCTCGGCGTCGACGAGCGCGGGCCGGGCGGCGAGTTCCTTCCGCACCCGTAGCACCTCCCCCTCGTCCTCCCACGGGGGCTGTTGCAACGCCTGTCCGTATCGAAGGTCGAGCAGAGCGTTGTCCACTTGTTTCTCCCATCTCGGCGGGCGTACGACGGCGCGGGAAACGAGGTGCGGAAAGGAGGAAGGGGGGCGAAGAGGGGGGGGTGGCGGGGCACGGCCCCGCGACGCACTGCATCGTCCGTCCGGCGGCGGGCGGCCACCAACAAGGTGTGCGGTACTCCGTCAGGTGACGCGCGATCCGTCAAGTGACCGGAGATATGTCAAGTCGGCGCGCGGGACACGTGCCGTTGACCGAAAGGTGTGCCGGGCCGGCACCGGCGACATGTGCCATCCGCCGTCCGGACGACGGCCGGCGGGCGGACGGTGGGGATCAGTCCGGACGACGGCCGGCGGGCGGACGGTGGGGATCCGTCCGCCCGCCGGCCGTGGCGGAGGCTGCGGTCAGGCCGGGCGCGCCGTCCGCTCCTCGGCGTCGCGGGCGAGCGCGACGACCGCGTGCGCGGCCGACGCCAGGGTCGTGTGGCGGTGCCAGCCGCCGAAGGAGCGGCCGGAGTAGTCCCGGACCCCCACGCGGTCGGCGATCTCGGTGAAGTCCCGGACGACCCGCTCGGCCAGGCCGGTCAGCCGCACCAGGGACGCCTGCGAGGTGGTGGAGAGGTTCGTCAGCCAGAGCTTCGCGGGCCAGCGCCCGCCCTCGTCGCCGACCCCGAGGAGCATCACGTCCCCCTGCCCCGGGGCCGGACCGGACAGGGACGGGCCGACCACCCGTACGGTGGCGGCCCAGCGGGTGCGGAGGCCGGCGCCCGTCCCGTGCTCGGCGGTCCCGACGGGACGCCGCAGGTCCCTGGCCATCATCATGATCTGCTCGGCGGTCAGCGGCCCTCGTCCGGCGGTGGGCAGGGCGGGGTCCGCGACGACGAGCGGATGGTCCTCGCAGACGCTCACCAGCAGCGGCATGCCCGCGGCGTGCAGTTTCTCGAAGACGGGTACGGCGTGCACCTCGCAGGAGTCGAGCACGAACGGCCGTACCGGCAGCCGCCAGCGCGTGACCGACTCCAGGCACGCCTGCACCACGCATTCGCTCAGCGTCTCCACCGGCACCCCTTCCGGGATCGCCACCTGGCTGCGCCGGAGGTCGTCCTTGAGCCAGGCGCGCGGCAGGTGGAGCCGCCAGTTGACCGGCGCGCTGACGGCGTCCGAGGCGGCCCACACCCCGATGGCGCGCTGGGCGCTCAGCACCTGTCCCAGGGTCGGGAAGAAGTGCTTGTCGACACCGACCGAATGGCGTCCGGTCTTCGGGATGATGACCGGCTGCACCACCCAGGCCCGCGGCGGGACTGCGCCGAGCCAGTGACCGGCGAGTGCCCGGCGGACGGGGACCCAGTCCCAGGTGGAGGCGGAGATGAAGTGGTGCAGGTTCTGCTCCGACACCTGCTCGCCGAGCAGCGCGGTGATGTTGCGTATCGACTTGCGGCCGGGTGTCTCGAGCAGGCCCCGTAAGTACTGCATGGCCTTTCTGCACTGGTCGCTGCGGGACAGCGAGGCGAACAGCAGCGGGGAGATCTCGGTGAGGACCGCGTCGTGGGAACTGGACCGGAAGGGCGCCGGTGCGGTCCCGCGTGGCGCGGTCGTGGGGTGCAGGTCGAGGATGCGCATGAATCTCCTAAACGAGTGGCCCAACCCGTGCCGTGGCGCATCCACCGTGATCGAACGGGGACGCTGGGTGGATCCGGCCCGGCTGTAAGGGGCAAGGGCCGTGGTGAGTCGTCACCGGCTGGGGGAGAATGTCATGTTACCGAACGGTAGTCCTGTTATGGAGGAGGGTGCTGTCACCCTGGACACGCGCCGCGTCGTACGGCGGCCCGGGGCTGTGCGGCGGCGGTGGTGATCAGCCGCCGGGCGGGGCTGTCCGAGGCGGTCGACGGCTCCGGCGCCGGACAGGAACCCGGCGTCGCCGGCCGCGGTCCCACCGCGTCCTCGTGTGGCTCCGGGTCCCGCATCACCGCTCCCCTGCGCGCTCGGCCGTCGAAAGAGGACTGTCGTCCTTTTTATTTATACGGCGTGCGCACGGACCGACCGCACAATCGCGCCAGCGGCAGCCGCCCTGTTCGGATCGGGACGGTGACTCCCGCCCCGAGCCGCGAAGCCCGGCCCCGAGGCATCCTCACACGGCGTCTCACGGTAAGGACCTTTGCTTCTCCTTGGGTTCATCCTTACTTATGGCCAAAACCGAACGGAGATCCGGTACTTTCACAGCGTGCTGACAAGGCTCGGCCAATCCATCACAGGGGGAACGTTGTTCGACGTCACTCTCGACCCTCGTCCGTCCACTCCGTCACCGACCCTCCTCGGGTCCTACGCCCATCTCAGGCGCGAGGAGAACCTCCTCGTCACCGGCTGGCAGCGGCTGAGCGACCAGGACTTCGCACTGACCGTCAGATGGCCGCTCGTCCCGAGGGCCTTACCGTACGACCCGCGGATCCTCGCGCAGACGGTCCGGCAGACCGGGCTGGTCGTCGCGCACGCCGCGTACGACGTGCCGCTCACCCACCAGACCGTGCTGAGCACCCTGTCCTTCACCCTCGCACCCGGCCTGCGCATACCCGGTGGCCACGCGTCCGCGCCGGACGTGCGGATCACCGTCACGGAGGGCGGCGGGCGGCGGGCGACGAGGGCGCTGCGCATGTCGTTCACGGTGCTGCTCGACGGCGGTGAACTGGCCCGTGCCGAGGCCGAGTTCGCCTGGATCTCCGAGCGGGCCTACGACCGGGTGCGGGGCGCCCGCCGCCAGGTCGGCTGGGGAACGTGGGCGGTGCCGGCGCCCGTGGACGCCCGGCTCGTCTTCCGGCCGTCCCCGGCGGACGTGATGCTGTCCCCCGGGGACCGCCCGCACCGGTGGCTGCTGCGCAACGACCCCGGCAACCACCTGCTCTTCGACCATCCCGTCGACCACGTACCGGGCCTTGCGCTGCTCGACGCCGCCGACCAGGCCGCACGTGCCCTGCTCGCCCCGGTTCTCCTGCGGCCCGCCGGCGTCGAGGCGGTCTACCGGCGGTACGTCGAGTTAGACCAGCCGTGCCACATCGAGGCCGTGCCGCTGGCGGAGCCCGGCTCGGTCAGGGTCACCGGGACCCAGCGGGGCGAGACCGCCTTCAGTGTCGACTTCCGTGCGGGCGGCTGATGTCCGGACGGACCGGCATCGGGGGTGTCCGCCCGGGGGCCGGGTCGTTTGACACGGCGTGACGACTACTCCCTCGATGAACACCAGGCGCAACGACCGCGAGGCAGGCGTGGCGGACCTGGCGCCGCTCGCCTTCGCCGGGTACGCCCACTTCACCGCCATGCAGGTCCGCGGCGGCCGGGTGCGCGGCCTCGATCTGCACCTCGCCCGGCTGCGGCACGCCTCCCTGGAGCTGTTCGGGCGTGCCCTGCCCGACGACCGGGTGCTCTCCTGCCTCCGCGCCGCTCTCGCCGACGCTCCGGCGGACCTGTCCCTGACGGCCACCGCCTATCTTCCGTCCGGCGAGTTCACGGTGGCCGGACCCGACGAGGAGCCCGAGCTCCTCGTCCGCACCGCGCCGCCCGCCTCCGGACCCGCCGGGCCGCTCACGCTGGGCGTCGTGGAGCACGAGCGGTTCCTGCCGTCGGTCAAGCACGTGGGTGAACCCGCCAAGACCTACTTCCTGCGGCAGGCGGCCGGACAGGGCTGCGACGACGTGGCGTTCACCGACCGGCGCGGCCGGCTGAGCGAGGCGTCCATCTGGAACCTGGTCTTCTGGGACGGCGCCGATGTGGTGTGGCCGGCGGCCGGCATGCTCGACGGGGTCACGATGGGCATCGTCCGCCGGCAGCTGGACCGCCTCGGCGTCGGCCTGCGGGACCGCGAGATCACGCTCGCCGACCTGCCGGGTCTGGCGGGCGCCGCCGTCATGAACTCGTGGACGCCGGGTGTCGCGGTCCGCCGGATCGGCCCGGCGGCGCTGCCCGAGGCGCCGGCCTTCGTGGAGCTGCTGCACCGCGCCTACGAGGCCGAGCCGCACATCTTCCTGTAGTCCCCGTGCGGCGCGCGGCACGGCCGCCCGTCGGCGAGCGCGACGCACTCGTGGGGCGCCGGCCCGTCGTCCGACCGACGCCGCCCGGACGGCGGTTCCAAGGTCGGGGCGGGCGGGCTCCCCGCCGCGTCGATCCCACCGCGCACCGCCTCGGCGGCCAGCTGGGGCAGCACCAGCCGCCAGAACGGGGCCAGCGGCCGGGCGTCGCCGTCCACCCTGTCGGCCCCGGGAGTGCCTTGCATCCCTCCCAGTCCCGCCATGACGGCCATGATGGCGGCGACCGCGTCGTCGAGGTCGACGTCCGGGGCCAGAGCGCCCTGGCGTCCGGCCGTCGCCAGCAGTCCGCCCACCCACTCCCGCCAGTGCCGCCACAGGCCGGCCCCGCTGTCCCAGGCCGCGTCCCGTGCCAGGCCGAACCCCGCCCTGAGCACCTGGTCGCGGGCGACCCGCTCGGCGAGGACGTGCGAGGTGTCGACGAGCAGTCGGAGCGGTTCGGGATGCCGGGCCGGGACCGGCCCGGTGACGCACAGCAGGATCTCGGCGGCGGCCGCCTCCACCGCCTGGCCGAGAACGCGCTTGTTCCCGAAGTGGAAGTACAGCGCGCCGTGGCTGGTCCCGGCGTGGGCGCAGATCTGCCCGATGGAGGATCCGGCGAAGCCGCTCCGGTTGAACACCTCGGCGGCGGACGAGATCAGTCGACGACGTGTCTTCGCGGCGCGGTCCTGCATGACGATACGCACTCCAGAAGAAGGAGGGGAGGAAAGGGGGGACGGGACGAGGAGCGACCCGCACGCGAGGGAGCAGCGGGCGCCGGGGGGTCCGGCCGGGGCGGACACGCGGATGCGCATCTCCGTGCACCGTCCACTCATACCACGCCAACAGCGCTGTGCGCGTGGGTCGTTGGTCATGCTGACGCGATATCGTGCCTTCCGTGATCGCCATGAAGTTCGACCGCTTCGGCGGCCCCGAAGTGCTCACCGCCGTCGACCTTCCCCCTCCCCGGCCCGGACCGGGAGAAATCCTGATCACCGTCGAGGCCGCCGGTGTGAACTTCGCCGACATCCTCCAGACGGACGGCTCCTACCTGGCCGCGGACCAGTTGCCCCATGTGCCGGGCAGCGAGGTCGTGGGCCGTGCCGAGGACGGCCGGCGGGTCCTGGCGCGGGTGGCGCACGGCTACGCCGAGCAGGTGGTCGCCAAGGAGTCCGCGCTGGTGGAGATCCCCAAAGAGCTGGACGCGGGCGCGGCCCTCGCGCTGCTGGTGCAGGGGCTGACCGCCTGGCACCTGCTGCGCGGCGCGGCCCGGCTGCGCGCCGGCGAGAGCGTGGTCGTGCACGCGGCGGCGGGCGGCGTCGGCAGCCTCGCCGTGCAGCTGGCCCGGGAGTTCGGCGCCGGGCGGGTCTGGGCGCAGGCGTCCACGCCGGCCAAGCGGCGGCTGGCCCTCGGCCTGGGCGCGGACGCCGCCGTCACCTACCCGCTGCCGGAGCCGGCCGACGTGATCCTCGACGCGGTCGGCGGGGAGCTGTTCGACAGCGCGCTGGAGTCGCTCGCCCCGGGCGGTCGCCTGGTCAGCTACGGCAACTCCGCGCGCACCGGCTTCACGCCGGTCGACCCGGCCCGCCTCGGGCGGTTGAACGCCGCCGTGGTCGGCTTCTGGCTGCGGCCCACCCTGGCCGCCGAGGGCGCCTTCACCGGCCCGCTGGGGGAACTGCTGGCGCTGACCGCCCGAGGCGCGCTCAGGCCGGTGGTCCACGAGCCGTACCCGCTCACCGAGGCCGGCCGCGCCCTTGCGGACGTGCTCGCCCGGCGCACGACCGGGAAGGTGCTGCTGCGGCCCTGATCGGCGGGTCCGCGCGGACCGACCTGACGGATCGTCGCCCGATTCTCCGGGACCCCGTCCGCCCGCGCCTAGCATCGGGTGACGAGCCGGACACCGGCCCGGGGCCGCTGCGTACGACGGCCCCCGGGCACGCGGTGTCGCCCGTCGGCGCACCGGCGTGCCCCGCGGGCGTCCGGCTCCCCATCCCTCATGTCGGCCACTCATGCGACGCGGAGACCCAGAATGCGACTTGCGCACGTGATGGCGTCCGCCATGGAGCGCCACGCGGACCGGCCCGCCATCGGCGAACGGGTGAAGGAGTTCGTCCGGGACGCCGAGACGGGCCGGGTCCGGATCCGGCTGCTGCCCCGCTACGAGACGACCAGCTACCGCGAGCTGTGGGACCGCGTCCGCGCGGTGGCGAGCGACTGGCACCACCACCGGGACCGGCCCCTGAGCCCCGGCGCGCGGGTCGCCCTGCTGGGCTTCACCAGCCGGGACTACGCGACGGTCGAGTTCGCCTGCACCCACCTCGGCGCCGTCACGGTCCCCCTGCAGACCAGCGCGGCGCCCGCGCAGTTGCGGTCGATCGTCGCGGAGACCGAGCCGTTCACCGTGGCCGCGGCCGCCGAACGCCTGGAGGCCGCGGTCGATTTGGTCCTCGCCGGGGACTCGGTGCGGCGGCTGGTGGTCTTCGACCACCACGCCGAGGCCGACGACCACCGGGAGGCGCTGGCGGCGGCCCGCGAGCGGCTGGCCGCGGCCCGGCCCGGCGTCGTCGTGGACACCCTGGCGGAGGTCCTGGAGCGGGGCGCCGCCCTGCCCGCCGCGCCGCTGTTCACGGCCGCCGACGGCGAGGACCCGCTGGCGATGCTGATCTACACCTCCGGCAGCACCGGCACCCCCAAGGGCGCCATGTACACCGAGCGGCTGGCCCGCGCGATGTGGGGCGGTGCCTGGGCGAAGCTGTTCGACGAGACGTACGCGGTCAGCTTCCACTACATGCCGATGAGCCATGTGGCGGGCCACTCCTCGCTGAAGGCCACCATGGTGCGCGGCGGCACCAGCTACTTCACCGCCAGCAGCGACCTGTCCACGTTCTTCGAGGACATCGCGCTGGCGCGGCCCACCGAGCTGTCCCTGGTGCCCCGGGTGTGCGAGATGCTCCACCAGCGGTTCCTCGGCGAGGTGGACCGGCGCACCGCCGCCGGGGCGGACCGAGAGACGGCCGAGGCCGAGGTGCGGGCCGACCTCCGGGAGAACGTGCTCGGCGGCCGGGTCACCTGGGCCAGCAACAGCTCCGCGCCGCTGTCCGCGGAACTGACCGCGTTCACGGAGTCCCTGCTGGGCCTGGAGCTGCACAACGTGTACGGCTCCACCGAGGCCGCCGGCATCTCCGTCGACGGCGTGCTGCTGCGCCCGCCGGTCCTCGACTACAGACTGGCCGACGTGCCGGAACTCGGCTACTTCGGGACGGACTCGCCCCACCCGCGCGGTGAACTCCTGCTGAAGACCGAGGCGATGATCCCCGGCTACTACAGGCAGCCCGAGCTGTCGGCGGAGCTGTTCGACGAGGACGGCTACTACCGGACCGGCGACATCGCCGCGGAACTGGGGCCCGACCGGATCGCGATCGTGGACCGCCGCAAGAACGTACTGAAGCTATCCCAGGGTGAGTTCGTCGCCACCTCACGGCTGGAGGCGGTCTTCGCGGCGAGCCCGCTGGTCCGGCAGATCTTCGTGTACGGCAACAGCGAGCGGTCGTACCTGCTCGCCGTGGTCGTGCCCACGCCCGACGCGCTGGACGAGTCCGCCGGGGACGAGGCGCTGCTGCGGCGGCGGCTGACCGGGGCCTTCCAGCAGCTGGCCGGGGAGGTCGGACTCGCCTCCTACGAGATCCCTCGCGACGTCCTGCTGGCTGCCGAGCCGTTCAGCCAGGCCAACGGCCTCCTCTCGGACCACCGCAAGCTGCTCCGACCGAAGCTGGTGGAACGTTACGGCGAGCGTCTGGAGCGGCTCTACGCCGACACCGCCGCCCGTGAGAAGGAGGAGCTGGCCGCCATCCGCCGCGCGGGCGCCGACCGCCCGGTGCTGGAGACGGTGCAGCGGGCCGCGCGGGCGCTGCTGGCGGGCGCGACGGCCGACGTCTCCCCCAAGGCACGCTTCCGGGACCTGGGCGGCGACTCGCTGTCCGCGGTGGCCTTCTCCGATCTGCTCCACGACACCTTCGGCGTGCGGGTCCCCGTGGACGTGGTCATCAGTCCCGCCTACGACCTCGCGCATGTGGCGGCGCACATCGAGGGCCGGCGCGGGACGGCCCAGGAGCGGCCCTCCTTCGCCTCCGTGCACGGCGCGGGCGCCACCGAGGTGCACGCCAAGGACCTCACCCTGGACCGGTTCGTCGACGCCCGTACCCTCACCGAGGCGCGGGCGCTGCCCCGGGCCGAGGGGGAGCCGCGGACCGTGCTGCTCACCGGCGCCGGCGGCTACCTCGGCCGTTTCCTCGCCCTGGAGTGGCTGCGCCGGCTGGCTCCGTCGGGCGGCCGGCTGATCGCGCTGGTGCGCGGCAAGGACGCCGCCGCGGCCGCCCGCCGGCTGGACGCGGCCTTCGACAGCGGCGACCCGGAGCTGGTGCGGGAGTACGAGCGACTGGCCGCGGGCCGTCTGGAGGTGGTGCCGGGCGACCTGGCCGAGCCGCGCCTCGGGCTGGACGAGGGGACCTGGGACCGGCTGACCGGCGAGGTCGACCTGATCGTGCACGCCGGCGCGCTGGTGAACCACGTGCTGCCCTATCCCCACCTGTTCGAGGCCAACGTCGTCGGCACCGCCGAGCTGGTCCGGCTCGCCCTGACCCGCCGCGTCAAGCCGTTCACGTACATCTCCAGCGTCGCGGTCGCCAACGCCCTCCCGGGGCGGTCCGCCCTCGACGAGGACTCCGACGTCCGTACGGCGATGCCGGTGCAGCATGTGGACGGCGGCTACGCCGGGGGGTACGCGACCAGCAAGTGGGCCGGCGAGGTGCTGCTGCGCGAGGCCCATGACCTGTGCGGACTGCCGGTCACCACGTTCCGCTCCAACATGATCCTCGCGCACAGCCGGTACGGCGGTCAGCTGAACGTGCCCGACATGTTCAGCCGCCTGCTGTTCAGCGTCCTCGCGACCGGTGTCGCACCGCGCAGCTTCTACCGGGCCGACGCGGCGCGGGCCCACTACGACGGTCTGCCCGTCGACTTCACGGCCGCGGCCGTGGTGGGGCTGGGCGGCCTCGGCGGCACCGCCGCCGGGTACCGGACGTTCAGCCTGGTCAACCCGAACGACGACGGGGTGTCCCTGGACACCTTCGTCGACTGGCTGGTGGCGGCGGGGCACCGCGTCGAGCGGGTCGACGACCACGCCGACTGGTACCTGCGGTTCGAGGCGGCGATGCGCGCGCTCCCCGAGGACCTGCGGCGGTACGCGGCGCTGCCCATCCTGCACGGCTTCAAGGAGCCCGAGGAGCCGGTACCGGGTTCCCCCGTCCCGTCCGAACGGTTCCGCGCGGCCGTCCGCGCCGGTGCCGTCGACGGGTACGCGGACGTCCCGGGTCTGACCCGCGGCCTGGTCGAGAAGTACGCGCGGGACCTGGGTGCGCTGATGTCACCTGTGGTAGGCACACGGGCATGATGAGTGATCTCCTCGCCGGGAAAGTCGTCCTGATCACCGGAGCGAGCAGCGGCATCGGCGCCGCCGCGGCCGGGGTGTTCTGCCAGGAGGGCGCCACGGTGGTGCTCGCCGCGCGCCGGGCGGACCGCCTGGCCGAACTGACCGAGCGGCTGCGGGCGAAGGGCGCCGAGGCGGCATACGTGGTGTGCGACGTCACCGACGCCGACGACGCGGCGCGCGCCGTGCGCTTCGCGGAGACGGTGTACGGGCGGCTGGACGGCGCGTTCAACAACGCCGGCGTCGGCGGCGACCGCACGCCGCTGCACCTGATGTCCGACGACGTCTACGAGCGCGTGATGGACGTCAACGCCCGTGGGGTCTGGAACTGTCTGCGGCCCGAGATCGCCGCCATGCTGCGGCACGGCGGCGGTGCGATCGTCAACAACAGCAGCGTCGCCGGGCTGGTGGCGATACCCGCCGCCGCGCCGTACGTCGCGGCGAAGCACGCGGTGGTCGGGCTGACCAGGGCGGCGGCGGACGAGTACGCCCCGCAGGGCATCCGGGTCAACGCGGTGGCCCCGGGCACCACGCGCAGCGAGATCACCGAGGACTGGTTCCGGCGCAACCCCGGCCTGGAGCGGAAGATCGACGCGATGACCCCGCAGGGCCGGACGGCCGCCCCGGAGGAGGTGGCGGCCGCCGCGGCCTGGCTGCTCAGCGACCGCTGCCCGTTCCTGACGGGGGCGGTGGTTCCCGTGGACGGCGGTTTCGTCAACCAGTGACGTCCCCCGCCAGCGGCGCGGGGCCACAGGAGTCCCCCGGCTCCGGCCCCGCGTCCCCGCTGTTCGCGGGGTTGGTAACGTACCGGACCGACGGCATGCGACGGGTGGGACGAACGGGTGAGGACGGGGGCGGCCGGGTGGCGCGACAGGAGCGGGCGATCCGCACGCGTGAGTCGATCCTGGAGGCCATGGCGAGCCTCTTCATCGAGGTCGGTTACGAGGCGGCCACCATCGCGGCGCTCGTCGAGCGCACCGGACTGACCCGTGGGGCCCTGTACTTCCACTTCCCGACCAAGGAGGCGATGGCGCGGGGCGTGCTGTCGGGGGCGGTGACGCGCGAGGGCATCCTGCCCCAGGCGCACAAGCTCCAGGAGTGGGTCGATCTCGGCCTCCTCCTCGCCCACCGGCTCCCCCGCGAGCCGATGCTGCGGGCGGCGCTCCAGCTGTCCGTCGATCCCCGGGCGCGCGGTCTGTTCGGCACCCGCTGGCCCGACTGGATCGACGTGGGCGAGGACCTGCTCGTCAAGGCCAAGGAGCGCGGGGAGCTGCTGCCGCACGCCGTCCCCGCCGAGATCGCCCGGCTGACCGTGGGCGCCTGGACCGGCGTCCAGCTGGTGACCGAGGCGCTGGGGGACGGGCTCGGCCTGTCCGAGGAGATCGTCCGGCTCTACCAGCTGGTCCTCCCCAATGTCGCGAGCATCGGCGTCCTCGCCAAGCTGGACACCTCCCCGTACCGCGCGGAACGCCTCCTCGGCCCGGCGGCCGACGCGAGCGCCTAGAGGGTGTCGTTGGACCAGGCCGGCTGCAGCACGGGGGCTCCTGGCCGGCCCGCTCCGGGGTCAGCCGGCGTCGCTGTCCGCGCGGACCTGGTGGGTCAGCACGCGCAGGGCGTCGGCGGAGCTGGGGTCGTTCGGGGTGTAGATCTCCAGCCGGTGGTCGGGGCTGTCGGGCTGGAGCCAGACCTGGTAGGTGACGCTCGCGGCGCCGATCGTGGGGTGCTGGAGCTGCATGGCGCCGACGGTGCAGTCGGCGACCTCCCCGGCCGCCCACATCATGGCGAAGTCGTCGCTGCGCATGGTCAGTTCGCCGATGAGTTCGGCGAGGCGCGCGTCGGTGGGGAACCGGCCTGCGGTGAGCCGGAGGTAGGCGACGTGGACGTGGGCGAGCTCGTCCCAGTTGCGGTACAGGTCGCGGGTGAGCGGGTTGAGGAAGAACATGCGCGGGACGGAGGGGCGGTACGCCGGGTCCTGCGGCGCGTCGAAGTCGACGTGTTCGGCGACGAGCGCGTGGCCGGTGCGGTTCCACGCGAGCACGTCGCCGCGCCGGCCCAGCACGATGGCGGGCGTCGCTTCGTCGAGGGACTCCAGGAGGGTGAGGACGCGGGGGTGGGGTGCTTCCCGGTCCGGTGCGGACAGGCCGGGGTTGGCGGGCTGGCGGGCGAGGTTGTGCAGGTGGACGCGCTCGATCTCGTCGAGTTGCAGCACGCGGGCGAGGGCGTTGAGGACCTGGTCGGAGGCGGTCTCGACCTGGCCCTGTTCCAGGCGGGTGTAGTACCCGGCGCTCACTCCCGCGAGCTGGGCGAGTTCTTCGCGCCGCAGGCCCGGGACCCGGCGGGCGGCCCCGTGGGTGCGCAGCCCGATCGCGGCGGGCTTGACCCGGTCGCGGCGGCTCTTCAGGAACGTTCCGAGGTTCTCCACGATGCGAGGGTAGGCCGCCCGGCCGCCCCCGTGGGTACACCTGCTGTGTGTACCCAGAGCATGGGGATGGCTGCCGGCCGCACCGTGCCGGAGCGTGGTCGGCATGTCTGAACAGCTCACGCACAACGCGCCCGGCCGACGCGCCTGGCTGGGACTGCTGGTGATCCTCGGGCCCGTGCTCCTGGTGGCCATGGACGGGTCGATCCTGTTCCTGGCGATGCCCCGGGTCAGCCAGGCCCTCACCCCCACCGCGGACCAGGCGCTGTGGATGCTGGACGTCTACGGTTTCGCCGTCGGCTCCCTGCTCATCGCGTTCGGCAGTATCGGGGACCGGTACGGCAGGCTGCGACTGCTCATGATCGGCGCGACGGTCTTCGGCATCGGGTCCGCGGCGGCGGCCTTCGCGCCCAACCCGGAGCTGCTGATCGCCGCCCGCGCGCTCATGGGGGTGGCGGGATCGACGCTCCTGCCGTCGGCCCTGGCCGTGCTGAGCGAACTGTTCGTCGATCCGAGGCGACGCGCTCAGGCCATCGGGATCTTCGCCGCGGCCTTCGCCGCCGGGTTCGCCATCGGTCCGGTCGTCGGCGGCGTCCTGCTGGAGCAGTTCTGGTGGGGCTCCGTCTTCCTGGCCAACCTTCCCGTCATCGCCCTGTTCCTGGTCTTCGCGCCGGTCCTGCTCGGCGAGGTCCGCGCGACCCGGCCGGGGCATGTCGACGCGCTCAGTGTGGTGACCTCCGCGGCCGGCCTGCTGCTGGCCGTCTACGGCCTCAAGCACGCCGCGGCCGAGGGTGTCTCCGCCGTGCCCGTGGTGGCCGTGGTGGCGGGCGCGGCGCTGCTGACGTGGTTCGCGCTGCGCCAACGGAGCCTGGAGTACCCGCTGATGGACTTCTCGCTCTTCCGCGACCGCGTCTTCACCATCGCGATCATCACCGGCCTGCTGCCGCTGGCCGCGTGGTCGGCGAGCGCCTACCTGGCCGGCGTCTACCTCCAGTCCGTGCTCGGGCTGGAGGTCCTGCACGCCGCTCTCCTCGCGCTGCCCGGTGCCGTCGTGCTCACCGCCACGTGCATCGTCACGCCGATGGTGGTCGACCGCGTCGGCAAGCGAACCGCCCTGATTACCTGTCACTTCTCGATCGCGGCCGGTCTGTTGCTCCTGCTGCCCACGGTGACCACCGGTGGGGTCGGCTGGTACATCGCCTCCACGGTCGTCGCGGGCGTCGGCTACGGCATCTCCTTCGCCGTCGTCGCCGACACCGCCGTCGGCGCCGTCCCGGCGGAACGGGCCGGTTCCGCCGGGGCGATCGCCGAGACCAGCAACGAGATCGGCAACGCGCTCGGCATCGCGCTCCTCGGCTCGCTCGCCGCGCTGATCTTCCGTGTGCAGGGGCCCGGTCTCGCGCCGACCTTGGACGAGACGCTCCAACTCCCCGGCCTGGCAGCCTCCGTCGTCGAGGACGCCGAGTCCGCGTTCGTCACCGGCCTGCACGCGGCCGCCGTCGTGGCCGCGCTCCTGCACCTCGTGCTCGGTGTCCTCGCGCTGCGCTGGCTTCCCCGGCCGGCGGCGCCGAAGGACAGCCCTCACGCCTTCGAGGCTCCCTCCGTCAGCCCACGGACGTAGGTGCGCTGGAGGCAGACGTACGGCTGGACGCAGCCGATCGCCGCGCCGACGGCGCCTGTCGAGGGCGCCGGGGGGTCGGTCCAGGTCGCTGCGTCCGGATCCGTCCGTCGTCGGTTGCAGGCGTCTTCCTCGGGCCCGCCCGTCGCCCCCGAACGGCACGTTCACGTCCCGCCGGTCAGCCCCGGTGCCCTATGTCCGACAGGCGTACGCCGTGCAGGACGCGCAGGCGCCGGAGTTGCCGGCGGCACGGGAGGACCGGGACTCCGGGCGTGGGGAGGGTCAGGAAGAGCATGAACACCGTCGGCAGCAGCTCCGGCGGGCACTCGTCGGCGCCGGCGGCACGGGCGCCGTCGAGAACGAGCAGCAGCATGCCGTACTGGCCGAAGAGGTCCAGCCACAGGCCGCAGGCGGCCCGACACGGACGAGGCCGGCGGCCAGCCGGAGAAGTCGGACTGCACGAAGACGATCGCGGACGCGCACGTAGGGACGTAGGCGAGGAGCGGGCCGCGTCACAGCCGGCGCGGGTCGGTGAGCACAGGCGGTGCGCGGCGGTCACCGGCACCAGCCAGCCCGGCCACCACAGGACACCGCGCGCCCCTCGCGCCCGGTTGCGCCATCGCCGCCCCCCGTATGCGCTGTCGGCAACCACCCTACGAGGGCGCCGACTTGGCGTCACCAGGGCATGACTGCTCAGTAGAGGGTGTGCCAGAGGGCGCGGGGCCAGGCGAGTACCGCGAAGATCTGGACGGCGGCGGCCTGTTCGATGGCCTGGGTGGTGCCGCTGTCGTCGAAGTGCATGAGGCCGGTGGTGGCGTCGCGCTGCTCGGACCAGATCTGGTCCGCGTAGTCGGCCATCGCCCGCCGGTAGACGGACCCGCCGGTCACCGACTCCAGCAGCAGCAGGTTCTTGAAGAAGATCGAGTTGAAGAACACGGGCTGGGTCAGCAGCCTGCCGTCGGTCACGTAGCGCCTGTACGCGGCTTCGGCCGTGCGCCTGGCCTGGCTCAGGTACCTCCGGTCGCGGGTCGCCTCGTACAGCAGGACACCGACGCCTACCGGGACGCCCTGGTTGTAGGACCAGACGGTCCGGTCGATCTCGCCGGTCAGGTCGACGTTGTCCCAGTACAGGCCCTCGGGGGTCCGCAGGTGGGTGTTGGTCCAGTCGTAGAAGCGCAGGGAGGACTCCAGATAACGGGATCTGCCGGTGATCTGGTACAGGCGCGCGCCGAGCTGGGCGCCGGGCATGTTGGAGACGGTGTTGCGGTCGCGGCTCCAGTCGGCCTGCGTCCAGAAGACCCCGCCGGGGGCGGGATGGTCCGGGTCGGTGTCCCAGCCCGACTCGACCAGCGCGAAGATCTCCTGCGCGCGGCGGAGCGCCGACCGGTCGCCGGTCTGCAGGTGGAGCTGGCACTTGGCGAGGCCCACCCACTCGTTGTCGTCGTAGAACATGTCGCCGCCACCGCCGTGCGGTGCGACCGGGTACGAGTCGTAGCCGGGCAGGCCGGTGGTGCCGCCCCCGGCGTTCCAGAACAGCTCCTGCGCGCGTGCTCGGATTGCCAGGGCGGGCGCGTAGCGGCGGTCCGCGGCGGCCAGGTCGAGGGCCGCGACATGCACCTGGGAGAGCGGCCATTCGTAGGAGTACGGACGGTCCTCGGCGGCGGACGGATACTGCTCGCGTACGAGCCCGGTGCCGTCGGCCGTGTCGAAGTACTTCTTGAGGGCGTCGTACGTGGTGCGCGCGCGATAGAGGGAGCGGGAAGAGGACGGGCCACCGCCGGCGGCCGGGACCGGCGCCGATGCGGCGGATGCGGCGGATGCGGCGGTGGTGGTCGCGGGCGCGGCGGCCAGAGCGGCCAGAGAGGCGCCGAGGATCTGGCGGCGGGAGGGGGACCAGCGCATGATTGGCTCTCCTGTTCGAGGTACGACCTGGATGCGGAGTGCCCGATAACGTTGTCACCCCGCCGGGAGGGCGTCAACGGGCCGGACGGCAAAGGGTGATCGGCGGCTCACCAGCCGTTGCGACGGGCGTGCTTCCCGTTGTACGGGGGACACGGCGGGCTATGGAGAGACCGATCAAGAGGCAAGAGGCGGCGGCGGGGGGTCCGGGAGGGACGCAGGCGCCGCTCAAGCGGGCCCTGACCACCCCGCTGCTGTACTTCTTCATCCTGGGTGACGTGCTCGGCGCGGGCGTCTACGTCCTGGTGGGCCAGGTGGCGGCCGACGCCGGAGGGGCGGTGTGGGTGCCGCTGACCGTCGCCCTGCTGCTGGCGATGCTGACCGCCGCCTCCTACGCGGAGCTGGCCACGAAGTACCCGCGGGCGGGCGGCGCCTCCCACTACGCCACCCGCGCCTACGGGCCGTTCGCGGGGTTCGTCGCCGGGTTCTGCATGCTCGCCGCCGGGATCGTCTCCGTCGCCGCGCTGGCCCGGGGCTTCGGGGGCGACTATCTGGCGGAGTTCGTCACGCTGCCGGTCGGGCTCGTGGCGGTGGTGTTCCTCGCCCTGCTCGCACTGGTCAACGCGCGCGGCATCAAGGAGTCGACCCGGGCCAACGTCGTCGCCACCGTCGTGGAGGTCGGCGGCCTCCTCGTCATCGTCGCCCTCGGCATCCGGCTGCTGCTGCGCGGCGACGGGGACATGGGCAGACTCACCCAGCTCGGCACTCCGGAGAAGGGGGCCGCGGCGGCCGTACTGAGCGGTTCCGTACTGGCCTACTACTCCTTCGTCGGCTTCGAGACCTCCGTGAACGTCGCCGAGGAGACCCGTGACCCCCGGCGCTCCTACCCGCGCGCCCTCTTCGGCGCCCTCGCCACCGCGGGGGCGGTGTACGTGCTGGTCGGGCTGGCCGCGTCGGCGGCGGTGCCGACGGCCCGGCTGGCGGGGTCGAGCGGGCCGCTGCTGGAGGTCGTCGAGGCGGCCGGCGGTGTGCCGACGCGCCTGTTCAGCGCGATCGCGCTGGTCGCCGTGGCGAACGGCGCGCTACTCACCGGCATCATGTGCTCACGCCTGACCTACGGCATGGCCCGGGACGGGCTGCTGCCCGCCGTGCTGACCAGGGTGCTGCCGGGCCGGCGTACGCCGTGGGTCGCGATCGCGGTCACGACTTCGCTGGCGATGGTCCTCGCGTCGACCGGCAGTGTCGCCACCCTGGCGTCCACGCTGGTCCTGCTGCTGCTCGTGGTCTTCCTCATGGTCAACACGGCGGTGCTGGTGCTGCGCCGCGAGCCGGGCGAGGCGGATCATTTCCGGGCCCCCACCGTGCTCCCTGTGCTGGGCGCCGCCTCCTGCGTGCTGCTCGCCACGCAGATCGGGGCCGAGGTGTGGCTGCGGGGGCTGCTGGTCGTGGCGGTCGGCACGGTGCTCGCCGCGCTGGCCGCCGTACGGCGGAGGCGGGAGCCGGCCGCCGGGGCCGACGGTGCTGACACCGGCCGGTAGGCGGACGGTCCGCCGTTTCGGTCCCGGCGCCGCACCGTTTCGGTCCGGTGGGGACATGGCCTCACCGTCTCAGTCCGGTGGGGACATGGCCCAGCGGATGGTCCGGGTCAGTGCGCGGCCGGCCGGTGTCACCGCGATGTCCTCGACGGCCGGCAGGCGTGGCAGCCGGAGCAGGCTGCGGGCCCACGGCGGGAGCAGGGTCACGCCGTTCGCGGCGAGTCCGGCGTAGAAGGGGCGGGCCGCGAGGGGGATCGGCGGCTGGAGCAGGAGGAAGCGTGCGGCGGCCCTGGCCTCGGCGGTGGCGCGCAGTTCGGGCCGGTAGGCGGACAGGCGCCGGGACAGCGCGCGCCGGTCGAGGGGAGGGTCGATCACGCCCAGGGCCTCGGCGACCCGGGCGGTGTCGGCGACGTAGGCGTCGCAGCCGGCGGCGTCGAGCGGGCGGGCGCCGTACCGCTGGTGGGCGCGGAGGAAACTGTCGGTCTCGGCCGCGTGGACCCAGCCGAGCAGGTGCGGGTCGGAGGCATGGTAGGGCAGCCCCTCCGCCGTCCTCCCCCGGATGCTCGCGTGGATGCCGCGGACGTGGTCGACGGCCCGCTGGGCGTCCTCCTCGGTACCGAAGGTCGTGACCGCGAGGAACGTGCTGGTGCGTTGCAGCCGGCCCCACGGGTCGCCGCGGTAGCCGGAGTGCGCGGCGACAGCCGCCATGGCCAGGGGGTGCAGCGACTGCAGCAGCAGGGCGCTGATTCCGCCGATGAACATCGAGGCGTCGCCGTGCACACGGCGTACGGGGCGGTCGGGATCGAACCAGCGCGGGCCCGGTGTGTCATGGATCCGGGCCCGGGTGGCCGGGCCGTCCGGGCCCGCGACCCGCTCGAACAGGGCCTTGCCGAGATGTCCTCGCAGCTCCGTCAACACTGTCGCCTCCGCCCTGTGGCCCAGTGTCCACCATGACCGGCGGAGTCGGCGAGCGGTGGCGGCCCTGCCTGCCCTGACGACGACGGTGCGGGTGTCTGGGCCGGCGGTGGCTCGTGTCCCGCCCGTCAACCCCCGAATCCTCCGGCGGCGCTGGTCGCCGTCCGGCGGGGGCCTGGCCGGGCCAGGTGATGCCGTCGCTCACGGTCTGCTCCTGGTTCCGTGGGCGGCATGAGGGTAGCCGTGGCGGGGCGGTATTCGTCGGCCCGGGTGGAGGGAACAGGCGTGTTCGAGGGTTTTGAGACCAGGCGGGTTCAGGTCGACGGGGCGTCGATCTTCGTCCGGCACGGTGGGGAAGGGCCGCCGGTGGTGCTGCTGCACGGTCATCCCCGGACGTCGGCGACCTGGCATCGCGTCGCCCCGCTCCTCGTCCGGCAGGGGTTCACCGTGGTCTGCCCCGACCTTCGGGGGTACGGCCGGTCCACCGGTCCGGCGCCCACCGCGGACCACGCGGGGCACTCCAAGCGGGCGGTCGCCGGTGACGTCGTCGAGGTGATGCGTGCCCTCGGCCATACCCGGTTCGCACTGGCCGGGCACGACCGCGGAGGCGCCGTCGCCCTGCGTCTCGTGCTCGATCATCCGGACGCGGTCTCGAAGGTGGCGCTGCTCGACTGCCTGCCCCTCAGCGAGCATCTCTCCCGCATCACGGCCGAGTTCGCCACGCAGTGGTGGCACTGGTTCTTCTTCGCCCAGCCGGAGATTCCCGAGCGGGTCATCAACGGCGATCCGGACCGCTGGTACCACGGCGATCCCGAGATCATGGGGCGGGAGAACCACGACGAGTGGCGTGCGGCCACGAGAAACCCGGACGTGGTGCGGGCGATGCTGGAGGACTACCGGGCCGGCCTCACCGTCGACCGGCGGCACGAGGAGGCCGACCGTGCGGCCGGGAGGCGGATCCAGTGCCCTGCGTTGATCCTCTGGTCGCTCCGGGACGATCTGGAGGACCTGTACGGCGACCCGTTGCGGATCTGGCGGCAGTGGGCCCCGGACGTACGCGGTCACGGCATCGACGCCGGTCACCATGTGGCCGAGCAGGCCCCGGAGGCGCTCGCGTCCTCGCTCACCGACTTCTTCGCCGCAGTGCCCGCAGAGTAGGCGATCCGCGGGGGCGACCGCGGGCGCCGGCTGCTCCGCTCCCTCCGGGAGAGGCCCTGTCGGCGCGTCCGGGATGAGTACGGACTGAGTACGTGCGCCCATGTCCGGCGGGGTGGCACGGGCCACACTCCGGGACATGACGAACTTTCCGCCTCCCCCGGCCGAGGAACTGCGCCGGCTCGACGCCGAGCTGCGCGTGCTCGACGCCCGCCGTGCCGTGCTGCTGCGGCGTCGCGAGTGGCTCGTGCACCTGCTGCGGACGGGTGCCGCGTCGCAGCCCGGGTCCGCCCCCGCCCGGCCGGTGGGCGCCGGGCGCGTGGAGGACCGGCCGGAGGCCACGGCGCCCGGTGTGCAGAACGTGCTGCTGGTCCTCGGCGGCATCCTGCTGACGGTCGCCGCGACCGCCTTCACTCTGGTCAGCTGGGGTCAGCTGGGTATCGGCGGACGTGCGGCGGTACTCGGCGCGGTGACCGCGGGAGCGCTGGCGGCGCCCGTGGCGCTGCTGCGGCGCGGCCTGCGGTCGACCGCCGAGGCGGTGGCGGGGCTGGGCATGGCCCTGACGGTGCTCGACGCGTACGCGCTGTACACGGTGGCCTTCGCCGGGGCGGACGCGCTGGCGTACACGGCCGCGGCCTGCGCCGTGCTGGCCGGGGCGTGGGCGGCGTACGGTGCGGGGGTGGAGCGGGGCCCGGCGCGGAAGGGTGGGGGTTCCGCTCTCCGGCTGCCGCTGCCCCTCGCCGTGGTGGCCGGTCAACTGCCCCTCCTGCTGTGGGTCGTGTCGGCGGGCGCGGGCCCGTACACGGTCTCGGCCGTGCTGCTCGCCACCGCCGCGGCCGACGCCGTACTCGCCCTGCGGGCGACGCTCGTGCCGGTGCGGGTCGTCGCCGTCGTCGGTGGCTGCGGTACAGGTGCCGTGGGGGTCCTGGCGGCCGGATGGCTCTGCTGGAGCGCGGCCGGGCCGGGCACCGCCGGGCGGGCGGCCCTGCTCCTCGTGGTCGCCGCGGCCCTCGCGCTGGCCGTCGCCCGGTGGACGCCGCGCGCGGACGTCGCCACGGGCGGGGCGCTGGTCGCCGGTCTGTCGCTGATCGGCGGCGCGGGTGGCGTCCTGCGGGCCTCGGCTCCGGGCGAGTGGACGGCTCCGGGGTGTCTCGCCTGCGCGATCGCCCTGCTGGTGGCCGTCATCCGTACGGGGTGGCCGGAGCCGGTGCGCAAGGGGCTCATCGGGGCTTCGCTGACGGTCCAGGGCGTGACGGTCCTGTGGGCGCTCCCGCTGGCCGCGGGGCTGCTTCTCGGCCCGCTCACGGTGGTGGAGCGCGTCTGGTCCGGGGCACCGCGGGACATGCGGGACGCCGTGTTCGCGGACGTCCCCTGGCCCGCGTACGCGGACACCGTGCCGCTCGTGCTCGCCGGTGTGGCCGGGGTGCTGGCGGTGGCCGCGCGTCGCGCGCTGTGGGGGCCGGCGAGTGCCGTGGGGGCGCTCGTCCTCGGCGGGGTCGCCGTCCTCGCCGGTCCTGTCGTGCTGCACCTTCCGTACCCGGCCGGTCTGGTGGTGCAGGGGGTGCTGGTGGCCTGCGCGCTCGCCGTCGCCGACAGGATGAACCGGAGCAGCGCTCCCGGCTCCTCCCACCTGGCGCTCACTGCGGTCCTGCTAGCTTTCGTCACCTCGGTCGGGCTCGCGCTCCTCTCGCTGGCCGCCGAGTCCGCGACGCTCGCCGTGCTCGCGGGGCTGGCCGTTCTCTTCGGCGCCGTGAGCCTGCGGCCGGGGTCCGCCCGCCTCGCGGCGCCCGCCTCGCTCGCGTACGCCGCCGCCCTGGCGTGTGCGGTCGGCGCGTCGGCCGGTTGGCCGCTGTCGCACACCGCCCTGCTGGTCCTCGTGGTGCCGTCCGTCGCGGCCCTGGTCGCGGCACGTCTTGGTGACTCGCCCGCCACGGTGCCGGTCGAGTGCGCGGGCGCGGGCGCCGGGCTGCTGGCGTCGGCGCTCACGGTGACGGACCTGCCGATGCTGGCGCTGGTGCTCTCGCTCGGCGGTGTCATCACGGCCGGCACCGCGCTGCGGCCCTCGCGGCGGTGGGTCGGGTATGTGGCAACGTGCCTTTTGCTGCTGGCCACTTGGGTGCGCCTGGTGGCCTGGGAGGTGACGGCTCCCGAGGCCTACACCGTGCCGGTGGCCGTGCCCGCGCTGGTCGTCGGGTATCTGCGCCGGCGCCGCGACCCGGCGGTCTCCTCCTGGACCGCGTACGGTGCCGGGCTGGCCGTCCCCATGGTGCCGAGCCTGCTCGCCGCCTGGGCCGACCCGCACTGGCTGCGGCCCTTGCTGCTGGGGCTCGCGGCGCTCGCGGTCACGTTGGTGGGCGCCCGCAGCCGGCTGCGGGCGCCGCTGCTCCTGGGCGGGGGCGTACTCGCCCTGGTGGCGCTGCACGAACTCGCGCCGTACCTCGCCCAGGTCGTCGGCGCGCTGCCGCGCTGGGTGGCCCCGGCGCTGGCCGGGCTCCTGCTCCTGGCGGCGGGGGCGACGTACGAGCAACGGCTCCGGGACGCTCGGCGGGTGCGGGAGGCACTCGGGCGGCTGCGTTAGCGGTTCGAGCGGCGGTCGCGCCGGCACAGGCGCGCGGGCGGCGGCGTGCGCGGACCCGCGGGTGGCGTCGTCCCCACGCCGAGGCGGCGGGGTGCGATGACGGGGCGGGGCGCCACGTCTCCCCCGCACAGACCGGGCGCCACGTCTCCCCCGCACAGGCGGGACGCCACGTCTCCCCGGCGGGGACGCCCGTCGGTGACCGCGGCCGGTCGACCCGCCGTACCGTCGCTCAGCTCGCCCCGTCCGGCCGGGCTCCCTCCAGTGCCTCGGCCGCCCGGCCGCGGGCGGCGCGGAAGCGGCGCAGGTACGAGCGCGCCATCGGTCCCGGCGGGACGCCCCGCGCGAACGCGCGCATGTTGCGTTCGCCCGTGTTGTAGCCGAGGGCGAGGAGTTCGTCCCGGGTGTAGCGGCGTACCCGCTGCCGGGGAAGGCACCGGTCGAGGTCCTTGAGGTGCAGCGCCGCCGCGTGGACGGCGAAGGCGGGGTCGCGGCGCAGGTCCTCCCACTCCCCCGCCAGGCCGTGTGTCCGCCGGACGCGTTCGAACGCGGCGCGGTGCATGTTGGCGACGCCCAGCGAGGCGCCGGGTTTCCACCACTGCCACAGCCGTTCCAGCAGCGGATGGTGCGGCTTGTACGCCTCGTTGTGCAGCACGGTCATGAGGAGCTGGGGTGAGACCCCGGCCTCCCGGGCGCTGCGCACCACGGAGGAGGCGTAGTCGGCGGGGTCGTAGTCCGCCGGACGCAGCGGTGGTGTCGGGGCCCTGTCGGGGTCCGGCACTCCGCTCCGTCGTTCCGGTACCGCCGTCGGCCACTCGGCCACCCTCACTCACCTCTCCCCTGCCGCCCGCCACCGTCCGAGCGGCGGGGGTCCCGTCATGTGAGGTGCATGTGCCCGGGCGCCCCCGTCTCAATCAACGGAGAGGGGTTCGCGAGGCGTCGGACGTGCCCCGGGAGGGCCGGGGGGAGGTCCAGGGCCCGCTCGACGGCTTCGAGGCGGCGCCGCTGCCGACGCGTCGCGAGGGGGTTGATCAGGAAGACGCCGATCAGCAGGACGCTGACGCCGGCGTAAAGGCAGTTGTGGACGGGGACCTGGAGCACGGCGGTCCGGAGCCACGGCAGCGCGATGCCTCCCGTCATCCACCACACCCACCGGTGCTCCTGGACGTTCAGCGTCCGGCGTTGGCGGGTGGCCACGTCGATCGGGGCCTGCCGCTCGGCCGGGTCCGCCGGCACCTCGCCGCGCTGGGTCTGCCGGGCGACCCGCGAAAACCGGCTCGCGCTCAGTCCGAACCTCGCCGCCCGGCGTCGGGCCGACCACCACGCGACGGCGGCCGCCGTCAGGGCCGGCAGGACGAAGGCGGCCGCGCATCGCATGCCCCGCGAGGCGTCCACCCCGTCCTTCCCGACGGCACCTCCCGTCAAGAAGCCTGCCGGCGCCACTGTCACCAGTCGGCGAGTAAGCCGGCGATCGCTCCGACGCACACCTTCCCCACCGATTCAGCCATACCCGACTCCCCTCGCGCCGTTGCCCCTTCCCGGCCGGCTACCGAACCCCCGGCACCGGTCGACCGGCCACTTCGGGAGATCCGACGGAAGCGAAGGGACTGGCAAATGAAAATGATTGTCGCTAGCGTGTGCGTGTGCGGGGCCCGGCCCTCCCGTCCGAGGGCTCTCCGGGCTGCCCTGATGTCTGACCAGTCGCGCGAAAAGGGGAGTTGTGGCTCATCTGCTGATGGTCGAGAGCTGGGTCGGGTCGATGAGCAGGCTGCTGCCACGGGCGATCCGCGAGAGCGGGCACGAGTTCACGTTCCTCACCCGCGACCTGCACCACTACCTGCGCTCGGCGCCCGAGGGGGCGGCGCATCCGCTGCTCGGCGCGCGCCATGTCGTCACCGCCGACACCAACGACGTCGGCGCCCTGCTGCCGCAGGCCGAGCGGCTGCACGCCGCGCTGCGCTTCGACGGTGTGCTCACCTCCTGCGACTACTATCTGCCGACGGCGGCCCGCGTCGCCGGGCGGCTGGGGCTGCCCGGTCCGGCGCCGGAGGCGGTCGAGGCCGCCTGCCGCAAGGACACCGCCCGCCGGGTCCTCGCGGAGGCGGATGTGCCCGGGCCGCGGTTCGCCGTGCACGAGGAGTGGGCCGACCTCGCCTGGGCCGCGCGGGAGATCGGGTATCCGCTCGTCGTCAAGCCGGTCGACCTGTGCGCGGGCATGTATGTGCGCCGCGTGGACGACGAAGAGCAACTCGCGGCGGCCGTACGGCAGATGGCGGAGTTCGCCGTCAACGCGCGCGGACAGCGGCGGGAGCCCGCCGTCCTGCTGGAGGAGCTGCTGGAGGGGCCCGAGGTGAGCGTCGAGACGGTGTCGCACGCCGGCGTGGTGCACGTGGTGGGGGTGACCGACAAGAGCATCGGCGGGGCGCCCGCGTTCATCGAGACCGGGCACATGTTCCCGGCGGCCCTGCCGGGCGCCGACGCCGAGGCCGCCGAGCAGACCGCGGTGGCCGCGCTCAAGGCCCTCGGGCTGGTGGACGGTGTGGTGGCGCACACGGAGATCAAGCTGACCCCGGCCGGTCCCCGGGTGGTCGAGGTCAATCCGCGGCCCGCCGGGAACCGCATCACCGAGCTGGTCCGCCATGTGACGGGCGTCGACCTGGCCGCGGCCTTCGTCGAGGTCTCCCTCGGCCGCCGACCCGATCTGCGGGGCGCCGGCACCGGGCTGCGCAGCGCGGCCGTCGGCTTCCTCGTGCCGGAGACCTCGGGCACCCTCGCGTCGCTCGGCGGTGCCGAACTCATCGAGGTACCGGGTGTGCTGGAGGTGCAGCTCGCCGAGCCCGGCAGGCCGGTGACGGCGGCGGGCAGCAACAACGAGTACCTCGGTCACGTCATGGTGGGGGATGCCGAGGGGCCGGGCGCCCGCGACCGGGTCGAGGCCCTGCTCGGTGGGCTGCGGACCGGGCTGGTGATCCGATGACCGCCCCCACTCGGGTGAGCCGGCAGGCTGCGCCCGGTACGGGTGCGTCGTACCCGCTCGCTACGTGTGCGTCGTACGACGTGCTGGTGGCGCGTGTCCGGGCCGGCGAGTTCGGTCCCGATCCGGCCGCGCTGCGGATCTCGGTGGCCTTCGCCACGCGGCAGGCGGTGCGGCACGCGGGGCGTGGCACCGGCTACCGCAACGAGGTGCTCAGCCTGCGGCTGGGCGAGGCCGTCGGCTCGTGCGCCGTCGAGCCCGGGGCGCTGCCCGACGGCGCCGTCGACGACTGCGTGGGCGCCGACGTGGCCCGGCTGCTGGGACATCCGCTCCTTCCGGTGCGGGTGGCGGCGCTGGACGCGTATCTGATGCACGTCGCTCCGCACGTCCCGGAGCACGGGGCGCGGCGCGTGCCCCTGCCCGCCGGGACCTCGCTGGAGAAGTCCCGGGTTCGGGCGAAGGCGGCCGTCGGGCTGCTCGATGTTCCGGCGGGCGCGGTGGTGCTGGTGGTGGGCGTGGTCAACTCGCTGCTGGAGGCGTTGCGTTCGCGCGGGGTCGGCTACGTGCCGTGTGATCTCAAGGGCGGGCTGACCGAGTGGGGCGAGGAGGTCGTCACGGACGCGCTCGCCGCGGCCGGCCGCTGTGACGCCCTGCTGGTGTCCGGGATGACGCTGGGCAACGGCACCTTCGAGCCGCTGCGGCGGCACGCGCTGGACCACGGCAAGCCGCTGGTGATGTTCGCGCAGACCGGCAGCGCGGTCCTGCCCCGTTTCCTCGGGCACGGGGTGAGCGCGGTGTGCGCGGAGCCGTACCCCTTCTTCTGGCTCGACGGCGGTCCGGGCACCGTGCACCACTACGGCGGCGCGTGTCCGGAAAGTGTCCGATGACCACGACGGCCGTGCGCCCCACAGCCCGTCCGGAACTGCTCACCCTGCTCGGCCGTACCCCCCTGGTTCGCATCGGTACCGATCTGCCCGGCCCGCACCCCGGTTTCTGGGCCAAGCTCGAAGGGCTCGCGGCGGGCGGTATGAAGGCGCGGGCGGCGGTGTCGATGCTGCTGGGCGCCCGGGAACGCGGTGAACTGCGGCCCGGCGCGCCGGTGGTGGAGTCCACCTCGGGCACGCTCGGCATCGGGCTCGCCTTCGCCGGACAGGCCCTGGGGCATCCGGTCGTGCTGGTCGGCGACCGTGAACTGGAGCCGTCCATGCGGCAGACGCTGCGCGCCCACGGTGTGCGGCTGGAGATCGTGGACCGTCCCGCCGTCCAGGGCGGCTGGCAGGCGGCGCGGCTGGAGCGGCTGCGGGAACTGGTGGCGGTGCTGCCGGACGCGTACTGGCCGGACCAGTACAACAACCCGGACAACCGGGCCGGTTACGCCTCGCTCGCCGCCGAACTCGTCGCCCGGCTCGACCATCTGGACATCCTGGTGTGCAGCGTGGGCACCGGCGGTCACAGCGCGGGCATCATCGGACCGCTGCGGCGGCGCTGGCCCGCGCTGCGGCTGATCGGGGTCGACGCGACCGGCTCCACCATCTTCGGGCAGCCCGCCCGGCCGAGGCTGATGCGCGGCCTGGGCAGCAGCATCCACCCGCGCAACGTCGCCTACGACGCCTTCGACGAGGTGCACTGGGTCGGTCCGGCCGAGGCCGTGGACAGCTGCCGGCGGCTCGCGCGGGGCAGCTTCGTCAGCGGCGGCTGGAGCACGGGCGCCGTCGCCCGGGTCGCCGCGTGGGCCGCCCGGGTCCATCCCGGCGCGGTCGTCGCCACCGTCTTCCCCGACGGCCCGCACCGCTACCTCGGCACCGTCTACGACGACGGGTTCACCGCCGCCCACGGCCTCGACCCGGCGACGGCGGCCACCCGGCCGGTGCAGCTCCCGTATCCGCACGCGGCCGAGGCCACCGGCTGGGCGCGCTGCACCCGCGTCACCGATCCGCTGACCGACCCGCTGACCGACCCGTCGAGAGACCGCCCCCTCAAGGCCGTACCCCACCCGGGAAGGACGCCGTGAAGGCCAGCCTGCGCACCGTACGGCTCGAACTCGCCGAGCCGCTGCGCATCTCCCGTTCCACCATGTCCGCGCGCGACGCCGTGTGGCTGACCGTCGAGCACGACGGTGAGGCCGGTCACGGCGAGGCCGTCACCAGCGTCTACTACGGGCTGGACACCGACACCCTCGGACGGCTCCTCACCGCCGCCGGCCGGGATCTCGCCCGCTTCCCCGACCCGGAGAGCGCCCTGTACTCGGGTGAGCCGGCCGGCCGGGGCGCTCCCCCGGCCGTGGCCGCCGCCGTCGAGGCCGCGCTGCTCGACCTGGTCGGCAAGCGCGCGGGCCGCCCGGCGTACCGGATCCTGGGCGCCTCGCGGCCGCCGCGCGTCGCCACCGCGCGCACCGTGGGCATCACCTCCCTGGTCCGGGCGGCGGCCCAGGCCCGCTCGCTCGTGCGGTGCGGTTTCGAGGTGATCAAGGTCAAGGCGGGGTCCGCCGATCCGGAGGACGACGTGGAGCGCGTCCGGGTCGTCCGGGATGCCGCGCCCGGGATCCGGCTGCTGCTGGACGCCAACGGCGCCTGGACCCCGGCGCGGGCCGAGGCGCTGCTGCCCCGGTTCGCGGAACTCGGTGTCGAGGCCGTGGAACAGCCCCTCGCTCCCGGCACGCCGGAGGTACTGGCCGCGCTCGCGGAGCGTTCGCCGCTGCCGGTGATCGCCGACGAGGACGCCGTCGGCCCGGAGGACGTACGCCGTCTGGCCGGGCGGGTCCAGGGCGTCAACGTCAAGCTCGCCAAGTGCGGCGGGGTGTACGCGGCCCTGCGCGTCGCGGAGCTGGTCGAGGGCAGCGGCACGGAGCTGATGCTGGGGTGCCTGACCGCCAGCAGCCTGGGCCTGGCGCCCGCCGTGCATCTCGCCGACCGGGCCCGCTGGGCCGACCTCGACGGACATCTGCTGCTCGCCCGCGATCCCTGGACCGGCATCGGCGGGGCCGACGGTGTGGTGGGCGCGAGCGGCCTTCCGGGGCTGGGGGTCCAGGAGGTGGGGCCGCATGAGGACGTGGCATGAGGTGCGCCGCTTTCCGGTGGCGGTCCGGCTCCTGCTGGTCAACCAGCTCGGCGTCAACACCGGCTTCTACCTGCTCGTCCCGTACCTCGCCACCCACCTGACCGACGACCTCGGCCGGTCGGCGGCCGTCGTCGGCGTCGTCCTCGGGGTGCGCAACCTCAGCCAGCAGGGGCTGTTCGTCATCGGCGGGTCGGCGTCCGACCGGCTCGGCGCGCGCGGCGTCATCGTCGCCGGATGCGCCCTGCGCACCGTCGGGTTCGCGCTGTTCGCGCTCGGGGACGACCTGGCGGTGCTGATCGGCGCGTCCGTGCTCAGCGGGCTCGCCGGCGCGCTGTTCAACCCGGCCGTGCGCACGTATCTCGCCCAGGAGGCCGGTGAGCGCAAGGCCGAGGCGTTCGCCCTGTTCAACGTGTTCGCCACCACCGGGGCGCTGGTCGGCCCGCTGCTGGGCAGCGTCCTGCTGCTGGTCGACTTCCGTGTCTCGGCGCTCACCGCGGCCGGTGTCTTCGCGGTCCTCACCGTCGCCCAGGCGGTGGTCCTGCCCGCCCGGACGGTCGAACCGGTCAAAGGCACGGTCCTCGCGGACTGGCGCGAGGTCGTGGGCAACCGCGCGTTTCTCGCCTTCGCGTTCGCCGTGGTCGGCTTGTTCGCGTTGGAGAACCAGCTGTATCTGCTGCTGCCCGACGGGGCGCGCCGGGCCACGGGCTGGGACGGTGCGGCGGGGATCGTCTTCCTCGTCGGCACGGTCGCCAACCTGGCGCTCCAGTTGCGCATCACGCGGGCGCTCAAGGAGCGCGGGGCGAGGGCGCGCTGGATCGCGACCGGCCTCGGACTGATGGCGGCGGCGTTCCTGCCGCCCGCCCTGTTCGCGGGCTCCTCGGGCAACCCGCTGCTCGGCGCGCTGCCCGTGCTCGCCGGTGCCCTGCTGCTGTACCTCGGCGTGATGGTCGCCCAGCCGTTCGTGCTGGAGCTGATCCCCGGCTTCGGCCGGCCCGAGTTGACCGGTACCTACTTCGGCGTCTTCTACATGGTCTCCGGTGTCGCGGCGGCGGTCGGCAACACCGTTGTCGGCTGGGCCATGGACGCCGGCGAGCGGGGCGGCGCCGACTGGCTGCCGTGGGTGTGCTGCGCCCTGTTCGGGCTCGTGTCCGCGCTGGGCGTCGCCTGGCTGCACCGGCTCGGGTCACTGCCGGCGCCGTCGAAGCCCGTCTTGGCCACGGCCTGATGCGGGAGGCGTCATGACAGCGACCAACCTGCTCACCGACAACCCCGGGCTGTACGAGGCCCGTTTCCCCGATCCCGGGCGGCTGGCGGCGCGCTGGACCGAGGACTGCCTCCGCCGGCACGGGGCGGGCCCGCGCGTCCTGGACATGGGGTGCGGCACCGGCCGCGACGCCGCGCACCTGCACGCCGCCGGGCGGGAGGTCACCGGCGCGGACCTCTCCGAGGCGATGCTCGCGCACGCCCGCGCCCGGCATCCCGGTCCCGTGTACGTCCGCGCCGACCTGCGCGGCTTCGACCTGGGCGGGGGCGTGTTCGACGCCGTCGTGTGCCTGGACAGCGCCCTGCTGTACTGCCACACCAACGCGCAGCTCGACGCCTTCCTGGCGTCCTGCCGCCGCGCTCTCGTCCCCGGCGGCCTGCTCGTCGCCGAGATGCGCAACGGCGCGTACCTCCTCGGCCGCGCCGACCTCCTGGACACCCCCGCGGTCCACTCCGTCACCTGGCAGGGCACCGTCCACCGGTCCCGGACCACGCTCACGGTGGACCGTACCGCCCAGCTCCTGCGCCGGACCCGGGTGTGGACCACGGACGGCGCGTCGGAGCCGGTCGAGCAGCGGTCCGCGTGGCGGCTGCTGTTCCCGCAGGAGCTGCGGCACCTGCTGGCCACCCACGGCTTCGAGGTCCTCGAACTCCACGACGGGCCCGGGCCGCGCACCGAACCCCCCTGGCGGCCGTGCCTGTTGCCCGGCGAACGGACGGACGCGGACCGGCTCCACCTCGTCGCCCGCCTGCGCACCGCCCGTTGACACCCGCCGATCCCCAGACACCCGCATCCTCAACACTCACACCCAAGGACACATATGTACGACGAACGTCTCCCCGGCCTGCGCCGGCGCGGTTTCCTCGCCGCCACGGGCGCCGCCTCGCTCGGCGCGCTCGCCCTCGCCGGGTGCGGCGGCTCCGGTGACGGGGGCTCCGACGCCAGGGGCGGCGGCACGCCGAAGCGCGGCGGTCGGCTGCGCGCCGCGTTCGCCGGTGGCGGCGCCAGCGAGACCCTCGACCCGCACCTGGCCAACCTGTTCGGTGACGCCGCCCGCGCCAAGGCGCTGTTCGACAAGCTCGCCGACTTCGGCGCCGACCTCTCCGCCCGGCCCCGTCTCGCCGAGAAGTGGGAATCCAACAAGGGCCTGGACCGCTGGCAGGTCACCCTGCGCGAGGCGGCCTTCCACGACGGGAAGCCGGTCACCGCCGAGGACGTCCTCTACAGCTACCGGCGGATCGCCGACCCCGCGCGGGCGTTCCGCGCCAAGGCGTCCCTGGACCCCATCGACCTCGCCGCCAGCCGCGCCACCGGCGAGCGGAGCGTGGAGTTCGTCCTGAAGGGCCCCACGGCCGAATTCCCCAACGTGCTCGCCGCGTTCGGCGCCTACATCGTCCCCTCCGGAGCGGAGGACTTCGACCGGAAGCCGATAGGTTCCGGCCCCTTCAGGTTCGTCTCCTTCACCCCCGGCCGGTCGGCCCTCTTCCGCCGCTACGACGACCACTGGGAGGGCGCCCCGCACCTGGCCGAGCTCGAACTCCTCGTCGCCAACGAGGAGTCGGCCCGTGTCAACGCCCTCCTCGGCGGCCAGGTCGAGTACGCCCACGAGCTGGACCCGACGACCGCCCGCGCCCACGAGGGCAAGGGGCAGATCGAGATCGTGCGCCTGCGCGAGAGCGCCATGCAGGGCTTCGCGATGAAGACGGACCGGCCGCCCTTCGACGACAAGCGTGTGCGTGAGGCGTTCTTCCTCATCGCCGACCGGCAGGAACTCGTGGACGGCGCGCTGTCCGGCGCGGGCGTCGTCGGCAACGACCTCTTCGGCAAGGGCTACGAGTACTACGCCGACGCCCTCCCCCAGCGCGAACAGGACCTCGACCGGGCGCGCGCCCTGCTCAAGCAGGCCGGTGCCGAGGGACTGCGGGTCACCCTCGACACCTCGGCCGTCGCCGCCGGGTTCACGGAGGCCGCCGGCATCTTCCGCGACCAGGCGAAGAAGGCGGGCGTCATCGTCGACGTGCGGATGGGCAGCAAGGACTCGTACTGGGCCGACATCCTCGACAGCGGCACCCTGTGCTGCTACCGCTCCGGCGCGATGCCCATCGAGGCGCACATCTCCCAGCGCCTGCTCACCGACTCCACCACCAACGCCACCCACTGGAAGCACCAGGACTTCGACGCCCTGTACCAGCAGGCCCGGTCCACCCGGGACAAGACCCGACGGGCCGCCGTGTACGAGCGGATGCAGCGTCGGCTGCACGCCGAGGGCGGTTTCCTCGTCTGGGGCTTCGCCGACTGGATCATCGGAACGGCCCGCAAGGTGCGCGGCATCGAGACCGAGGCTCCCGCCAACACGCTGGACTGGGCGCAGTTCGACAAGGTCTGGCTGGCGTGAGCGGACTGCGTTCGTTCGTCGCCCGGCGACTGCTGCTCGGCGTCGTGCAGACCGTGGCCGTGGTGCTGCTGGTCTTCGCGCTCACCGAGGCGCTGCCGGGCGACGCCGCGGTCGCCCTCGCCGGCGACCAGCCCGACCCGGCCCGGATCGCCGCGATCCGCGAGGCCATGCACCTGGACCGGCCCGCGTACGAACGGCTGGCCGACTGGGCGGCGGGGCTGCTCCACGGCGACCTGGGCACCTCGCTGGCCTCCGGCCGTCCCGTCAGCGGGTACCTCGCCGACGGTGTCGGCCCGACCCTGCTGCTGGCCGTGCTCACCGTGGTGCCGCTCGTCCCGGTCGGCTTCGGTCTCGGCGTGTTCGCGGCCCGCCACGAGGGGCGGCTCGCCGACCGGGTGATCAGTTCGGTCACGCTGGCCGTGTACGCGGTGCCGGAGTTCGCCCTCGGTGTGCTGCTGGTGACCGTCCTCGCGCTGAAGCTGGCGTGGCTGCCGCCGACCGCCGTCGGCTACGGCACCGATCTGCTCGGCCATCCGGCCGCGCTCGTGCTGCCCGTGCTGGTCCTGCTCTCGCGCCCGGTCTGCTCGCTGTCCCGGCTGGTACGGGCCGGCATGATCGACGCGCTCGCCTCCCCGTACGTCGCCCAGGCCCGCCGCTACGGCGTCCCGGGCGCGCGCGTCCGCTACGGCCACGCCCTTCCGGTCGCCCTCGCTCCGGCCGCGCAGCACCTGGCCCGTACGGTCGACTGGTTGCTGTGCGGGGTGATCGTCGTGGAGGCGCTGTGCGTGATTCCCGGCCTCGGCACGGTCCTGCTCGACGCCGTCGCCGAACGGGACGTGCCGGTGGCACAGGGGCTCGCCGTGGTGTTCGGGGTACTGACCGTCGTACTGAACCTGGGGGCGGACCTGGTCGCGCACCGGCTCGCGCCGCGGGCGGGGGTGGCCGCGTGACCGGGCCGCGTACAGGCCGTTTCGCCCTCGGCGCCGCCGTCATCGCCGTACCTCTCGTCCTCGCCCTGCTGGGGCCGCTGTTCGCGGGTGAGCCGGGGCCGCGGTCGGCGTCGTTCGTCCTCGGGGACGGGCACTGGCTCGGCACGGACTTCGTGGGGCGGGACGTAGGGCGGCAGGTGCTGCACGGGGGCCGGCCGGTGGTGCTGACCGCGCTGGCCGCCACCGCGCTGTCGTATCTCGTCGCGCTGCCGGTCGGGCTGGCCGCCGCGCTCACGCACCGGCGATGGCTGGAGGAGCTGCTGATGCGGCCCCTGGACGTCCTGCTCGCCGTGCCGTCGCTGCTGCTGGTCCTGCTGGCCGCCACGGTCTTCTCGCCCGGCGCCGTCGGGCTCGCGCTGCTCGTCGCGCTGATCAACGTGCCGGACGCCGCCCGGCTGGTCCGTGCCGCCGCCGCGGAGGCGGCCGCCCGCCCGGCCGTCGAGGCGCTGCGCATGCAGGGCGAGAGCTGGTGGCGCATGGCCGTCGGCTACGTCGGCCGGTCCATCCCGCGCACCCTGGCCGCCGACGTCGGCATCCGGCTGACCGGTGTGCTGTATCTGGTCGCCACGGCCGCCTTCCTGGGGGTCGGGACGGCACCGGACGCCGCCGACTGGGCGGTCATGGTCGACCGCAACCGCACCGGACTGTTCGTGCAGCCCTGGGCGGTGGTCGTCCCCGCCCTGCTGATCGTCGCCCTGACGACGGGCACCAACCTCCTCTTCGACGCCGCGCTGGCAGGCGACCGCCGCGGCCGACGGGACCGTCCGCAGCCCGGCAGGAACGAGAGACGCTCGTGAACCACACGGACGACACCACCGGGAAGGCCGTGGCCGAGATCCGCGGTCTGCGCGTCGAGATCGGCGGCAGGGCGATCGTCGACGGCGTGAGCCTGAAGGCCGTACCGGGCAGGGTCACCGCTCTGGTCGGCGCCTCCGGCAGCGGCAAGACGACCAGCGGACTGGCCCTGCTCGGCGAGTACCCGCCCGGCGCCCGGGTCACCGGCGAGGTTCGCCTGACGGCCGACGGACGGGTCGGCTACGTCCCCCAGCATCCGGCGGCCGTCCTCAACCCGGCCCGCCGCGTCCACGCCCTCCTGACGGACATCGCCCGCGCCCAGGTGCGCCACCTGCCGCGCGGCCGCCGTCGGACCGCCGCCCGCGAACGCGTCCTGCACGCCCTCGCCGATGCCCAACTCCCCGACGCCGCGACACTTTCGCGCCGCTATCCGCACCAGCTCTCGGGGGGCCAGCAGCAACGCGTCGTCCTCGCGCAGGCCCTGCTGCTCGACGCGCGGGTGATCGTCGCCGACGAGCCGACCACCGGCCAGGACGCCCTGACCAAGGGCCGGATCGTCGACCAGCTCGCGGCCGTCGCGGCCCGGGGCATCGCCGTCGTCCTGCTCAGCCATGACCTGGACGTAGTACGGGCACTGGCCGACGAGGTGCTCGTGATGCGGGCGGGCCGGGTCGTCGAGTCGGGGCCGGTCCACCGCCTGTGGTCGGCGCCCCGGCACGAGTGGACCCGCGAACTGCTCGCCGAGCGGCCCTCGTTCGCGGAGAACGAGGCGGTGGCGACCGGGCGCCCCGCCCTGCGGGTACGGGCCCTGGACGCCCGCCACCACGACGGCGGCCGCGGCACGGCCACGGTCCTGCGGGTACCCGGACTCGACCTGTACGCCGGTGAGTGCCTGGCCGTGGTCGGCCGCTCGGGCAGCGGCAAGACCACGCTCGCCCGCTGCCTGGCCGGGCTCCACCGCGACCACGGCGGGGAGATCCTCCTCGACGGCACCCCGTTGCCGCACAGCCTGCGCGACCGGGACCGCGCACAACTGGCGGCCGTGCAGTACGTGTTCCAGGACGCGCGCTCGGCCTTCGACGAACACCGGCCGGTCCTGGACCAGGTCGCCCGCACCGCGGTCCGGCTGCGCGGTGTCGAGTCCTTCGCCGCGACGCGGGAGGCCCTGGCGTCGCTGGCCGGCCTGGGCCTGGCCGAGAACCTTGCGCGCCGGCGCCCCGGGCAGCTCTCCGGCGGCGAACTCCAGCGCGCCGCGCTCGCCCGCGCCCTGCTGGCCCGGCCCCGGATCCTCGTCTGCGACGAGATCACGTCCGGGCTCGACCCGGTCACCCGGCGGGGCATCCTCGACGTCCTCACCACCCTGCTCCACGACCGCGGCGACCTGTCCCTCGTCCTGATCACCCACGACCTGGACACCGCCGCCCTGGCACACCGCGTCGCCGTCCTGGACGCCGGTGAACTCGTCGAACACGGACCGGCCCGGCGGGTCCTCACCGCTCCGAGCCACCCGTTCACGGCCTCGCTCGTACAGACCACGGCCCGCCTGGGGGCCGGCGCGTGACCGGTGAGGGACTGGTTCAGCCGGTGGCGTGGGCGACAGAGGACGACGGACGCTGCGAACTCCCTGACCCGTAGCGGTACTTCAGCGACTCCGCCTCCGCCCGTTCGGCGTCGGCGATCGTCAGTCCGGGCATCCGCAGTGGGGCCGGGGTGACTTCGGCGGGGGTCGGCTGGGCGTCCGCAGGGAGCCACTGGCCGGGCTGCCAGGCGCCGCTGCGCGGCAGGGACCGGGGCAGTGCGGGTAGACCTCCTCGATGCCCAGGACCAGCACGCCGGCGGGCGGCCTGCCCACGGCGGTCAGCCGGGACAGCGGGTCCGGGCGGGTGGAGACGCGGGGGCGGCCGTTCACCCCGGAGCGTGGTGGTGCGCCCGGGGATCACGAACAGGAGCCCGGCCCGGCCGGTGGCGATGACGTTCTCCAGGGTGTCCAGACGCTTGTTGCCGGTCGCGTCCGGTATCGCCACCGTCCGGTCGTCCAGGACGGACACGAACCCGGCGGGTCCGCCGCGCGGGGAGACGTCGCGGTTGCCGTCGGCGTCCGCGCTGGCGATCAGGACCAGGGACGCGCAGCCGACCAACCTGCGGGTCTGCCCCGTGGGTTCGGTCGTCTGCTTGCGCCTGGCCGCGTCGCTGGGCAGGGCGTAGGCCCGGCGCAGCGCCTCCAGGTCGCGCACGGCGTCGAGGCTCCGGGAGTCGAAGGCGCTGTCGGCACGGGGGATCGTCGTCATGACACCGACCCTGGAGGGCCGGTCGGCGGCTGATCCGCGGTGGCCCGGCGTCGGGCCCCCTATGTCAGGGACGACGGGATGCCGTCGGCGTGGTGCCGGCGGTCGAGGTCGTCGAGGAGGCCCCTCGGCGGCTGGTCGAGGTCGACGGGCTTCTTGCGGGGCTGGGGCACGTCGTCGAGTCCGGTCGGGGCGAAGACCTCGCTGCGGTTGCCCTCGGGATCGTGGAAGTGATGCCGACGGCGATCCCGTGGGTGACGATCTCGTGCCGGGGTGTTCGACCAGTGCGGACTCCGTCGGCAGCTGCCGTCCGGTCCGCGTACGGCGACCACGTCCCCGGCCGCGACGAAACCGGGCGCTACGCGGCAGTGGGCGTCGGTGACGACGCCGCCGTCGAGGGGGGTGCCGCTGCCGGCGAGCCACTCCGTGTCGGGCCCGTCCCCGACCGCGGTGACGACGGCGCCGGCCTCCGCGAGGACGGCGCCGTCGGCTGCCAGCAGCCGGTCCGGGGTGGTGCCGACCGCGACGCCGCCGGGCATGCTCCGTACCCGTGCGCCGCGCTCCGCCGCCGTAGTCGCCGTAGTCGCCGTAGTCGCCGTAGTCGCCGTAGTCGCCGTAGTCACCGTAGTCGCCAGGTCCGACCGTACCGGGCCTTCCCCTCCGGTCACCCCCCTGGCACCCCCGCGCTGCGGTCCAGGAACGCCAGCACGGGGCCGGACAGTTCGTCCGGCCGGCTGATCGTCACCACGTCGATCCCGGCGGCCGTGCCCCGCAGGGGCCGGTAGACGAGGTCCGGGCATTCACACTGGAGCCATGTCAGCAGCACTTCAGGACCCTCAGGACATCGCCGACCTCATGACCGGTTGGATCCATCGCGACCTCGGTGAGTGGGACCGGCTGCGCGACCTGTTCCACCCGGAGGCCCGGATCGAGATCACCTGGTTCGAGGGCCCGGCCCACGACTTCGTCGACGCCTCCGCGCGCATGGGCTCCTCCGACTTCCGCACCAAGCACCTCATCACCGCCCCCGTGGTGGCCTTCTCCGCCGACGGCGCGCACGCGGTGAGCGAGACCAACGCCGTGATCATCGGCGAGAACGCCCGGATCGGGCTCGGCTGCGCCGGGCACAACCGGTTCATCGACCGAATGGAGCGGCGCGACGGCGTCTGGCGCATCCTCGACCGCAAGAGCGTGTACGACTTCGGCTCCTTCACCTTCCCGGCGGGGCTCGTGGAGATCGACCGGGAGGCGGCCGCCAAGTACCCACGCGAGTACGCGGCGCTGGCGTACCTCCTCGACCGGAGCGGGTTCCCCGTGGAGCGGATCTTCGCCACCAGGGGCAGCGAACGGGAGCGGGAGATCAAGGAGTCGGCCTTCGACTGGCTCGCCGGGCCGCGAAAGGTGTGACGCTCCGCGTCCCCCGGGCCGGCGCGTCCCCGGGTCGGTGCCGTTCAGCCGGCGCCTTCCCCGGACAGTTCGCGGACGATGTCCCGCCACACGCGTTCCGGCGGCGCGGCGGGCAGGTCCGCCACCCGTGCGCCGCGGGCGGCGGCCACGACGCGGGCCAGCAGGCGCAGTTCGTCCCGGCAGCGGGCGCACCCCTGGATGTGCCGCGGTCCGGCGAGGTCCTCCTCGCCGAAGCTCATGTGCCCCAGGGCCAGTTCCACCAGCCGGGACGGCTCGACGTGGGCCATCGTGGTCTCCCGTCTACCCGTCGGCGCGCCGGACGCCGCCCTGTTCGACGACCCCACGCAGCCGGTGCAGGCCCCGGCGGGCGTGGCTCTTGACGGTCCCCAGCGGCATGCCGGTCTGCTCCGCGATCTGGACGTGGGTCAGGTCGTCGTAGAAGGCCATGCACAGGACGTGGCGCTGGGTGCGCGGCAGGCGGGACAGCGCGTCGACCAGGAGGACGCGGTCCAGTACGTCGTCCGGTGCCGCCTCCTGGGTGTGCGGGGCGTCGGCGGCGCGGGTCGCCGAGTCGATCAGCGCGAGGCGCCGGGTCCGGGCGGCCAGGGCGTCGACGATCTTGCGGCGGGTGATGCCGACGAGCCAGGCGCCGAGCGCTCCGCGGTCCGGACGGAAGCCGTCCCGGCCGCGCCAGGCGCCGAGGAACACCTGCTGCGTCACGTCCTCCGCCTCGTGGGTGTCGCCGAGGGAGCGGACGGCCATCGTGTGGACGAGCGGCCCCCACCGCCGGTAGATGACCGCGAACGCCTCCTCGTCGGCCGCGCGCAGGCCCCGCGCCAGGTCCTCCTCGCACCGTGTCTCTTCGTACGGCGTCCCCGTCGCGGGCGGGGGGAGGGTGGCGCCGGAACGCGTGCGCGTGCTCATGGCTCTCAGTCTTCGGCGGCCGAACAACGCGGGCAACGTGCGTCGTTTGTGCGTCGTAAGGTGAGGGAATGGGCGGGCGCGAGGGCTTCGAGGGCGACCACGGCGGCACGGACGTGCGGGGTGACGGCGCGCCGAGCACCGGCGCGCTGACCACCGGCGAGGTGGCCCGGCGGCTCGGCGTGGCGCCCACCACCATCCGCACGTGGGACAGCCGTTACGGCCTGGCCCCCGACGCGCACACCCGTGGCCGGCACCGGCGCTGGACGACCGCGGACGTGGCGCGGCTGGAGCGGATGTGCGCCCTGACGGCGACCGGCATACCCCCCGCCGAGGCGGCGCGTCTCGCGCTCGGGGACGCGCGGGTGCCGGCGCGGGATTCACCCTCCGCGCGTCCGCCGGCCGGGGGACGGAGCCGGGTGGGCAGCGGTCTGGGGCTCGGGGACGTGCGCCGGGAGTGCAAGGGCATCGCGCGTGCCGCACTGCGTCTCGACGCCGCGAGCCTGGAGGCACTGCTGGGGTCGGCGATCGCCGAGCACGGCCTGGTCACCGCCTGGACCGAGGTGTTCGTGCCGACGTTGCGGGCCGTCGGCCGCAAGTGGGAGCGGTCGGGCGAGCGGTACGTGGAGGTCGAGCACTTCCTGTCCTGGCACGTGTCGGGCGCCCTGCGGCAGGGCGCGCCCCCGGTGGCGGCCGACCGCCTCGGCGCCGCGACGGTGCTCGCCTGTGTCCCCGGGGATCTGCACACGCTCCCCCTGGAGGTCCTGGCCGCGGTACTGGCCGAACGCGGTCTCCCCGTGCGGATGTTCGGCGGCGCGCTGCCCGTCGAGTCCCTCGTCGCGGCCGTACGCAGGACCGGGCCGGCGGTGGTGGGGCTGTGGTCACAGTCCCGCACCACCGCCAGCCGACCGCTGGCCCAGCACGTGGCGGCGATGGAGTGGGGCGTACGCGGCGCCCGCAGACGTGCGCTCGTCCTACCACTCGGCCCCGGATGGGCCGGACAGCCGATGGCGGGCCTGCCACGCCCGACGGGCCTGGCAGAAGCCGTGGCGGCCGTGGAGTCGGCCGTCGGGCGGTGAGCGGCGCGGCGTCCGGGGGTCGCCAGGATCGGAGAACCGGGACAGCCGATGAGCGGTCTGTCGCGCCCGGCGGGCGCGGAAGCCGTCGCGGCCGTGACGTCGGCCGTCGGACGATGACCGACGCGACATCCGAGGGCCGCCGGGGGTCGGAGAACCGGGGCAGCCGATGGCGGGCCTGCCACGCCCGACGGGCCTGGCAGAAGCCGTGGCGGCCGTGGAGTCGGCCGTCGGGCGATGAGCGGCGCGGCGTCCGGGGGTGCCGGAAGTCGAGGGGTGCCGTCCGGGGGCGGGCGGGTGGAGTGGCGCCGGGCGTCAGCCGCCGGGATGTGGTGCGCTGGACGTCCGGGCCCCGTGGGCCGCCAGACGTCGTACGGAGAACCACATGGCCTCCCCCCACCGCCGGACCCCGGACACCGTCGTCGTCGGTGCCGGGCTCGCCGGGCTCGCCTGTGCCCTGGATCTGTGCCGCGCCGGGCGGCGGCCGGCGCTGCTGGAGGCGTCCGACGGGCCGGGGGGCCGGATGCGCACGGACCGGCGCGACGGGTTCCTGCTGGACCGCGGCTTCCAGGTGCTCAACACCTCCTACCCCCAGGTGAAGCGCCGCCTCGACCTGCGCGCCCTGCGTCTGCGGCCCTTCACCCCGGGCGTCCTGGCGCACACCCCCTCCGGGCCGGTCCGTCTCGCCGATCCCACGCGGCGGCCGAGCGCGGCGGGCGCCCTGCTGCCCGGGCGCGTCCTGTCGGCCGCCGACCTGGCCGCGCTGGGGGCCCTCACCGCGCGGGACGCGCTGCTCCCGGCGAGCCTGGTCAGACGCGGCCCGGAGCGCACCACGGCGGCGGCCCTCTCCCGGGCGGGGCTCTCCGACGCGGCGGTCGACCACATCCTGCGCCCCTTCCTGTCGGGCGTGTTCCTGGAGGACCGCCTGGAGACCTCGGCCCGCTTCTTCCACCTGGTGTGGCGGAGCATGGCCCGAGGCACCCTGTGCCTGCCCGCCGACGGCATCGGCGCGGTACCGGCCCAGCTCGCCGCCCGGCTCCCCGGGGGAGTCCTGCGGTACGACTCCCCCGTCGCCGGCGTCACGCCCTCCGGCGTACTCCTGGCGGACGGCACGGAGGTCCCCGCCACGGCCGTCGTCGTCGCCACGGACGCCGCCACGGCTGCCCGCCTGCTGCCGGGGCTGCCGGTGCCGGACACCCGTACGGTCACCACGTACTACCACGCGGCCGAGACCACGCCCCTGGCGGAACCGACGCTCATGGTGGACAGCCGCCTGGCCGTGCTGAACACCTGCGTGCTCAGCGAGGTCGCCCCCACCTACGCACCGCCCGGCACCGCGCTGGTCGCCACCTCGGTACTGGACGCGGACCGCCCCGACGCCGTCCTCCGCAGCCTCGCAGACCTGTACGGCACCGACACCGGCGGCTGGGAGCCGATCGCGACGTACACCGTCCCGGGAGCGCTGCCGGCGATGGTGCCGCCGTGGCCCCTCAGCCGCTCCACCCGTTTCGGTCCGGGGCGCTACGTGTGCGGTGACCACCGGGCCACCGGCTCGGTCCAGGGCGCGCTGGCGTCGGGGACGCGCGCCGCCCGGGAGGTGCTGGCCGACCTGCCCACGAGGTGACGCGGGGCGGGTCAGGCGTCGTCGGCGGGGTGAGCCGGGACACCCGACGCACGTTCCACCAGCGCGGCGAACTCCCGTCGTACGTCCCGGTCCGCCCCGCAGGCGGCGAAGTGGCGCAGGCTCGCCGCCGCCAGCTCCTCGATCCTGGCCTCCACCGCGCTCCGCGCCCCGGTGCGTTCCAGGACCGCGCGCATCCGCTCCACGGGGTACCGCGGCTGGTCCTCGCCGCCGGGTGAGAGCACGGCGGTCGCCTCCCGGTCGGCGGTGGCGTCGGCGAGCTGGAGTGCGACGGCGAGGAGGTACGTGAGCTTGCGCGTCCGCAGATCGTCGTCGGCCGGTTTACCGGTCCGCTCGGGGTCGCCGAAGGCGCCGAGGAGGTCGTCGCGGAGCTGGAACGCCAGTCCCGCGCACCGGCCGGCGGCCCGCAGCGACCGCAGCGTGCCCTCGTCCGCGCCGGTGAGCGACGCGCCGAGCGCGAGGGGCCGTTCGACCGTGTACAGGGCGCTCTTGAGGGTGGCGACGGTCAGCGCCTCGTCGACGCCGGACGCGCCGGCCGCCTGGGCGTGCAGATCGCGGTACTGGCCGGCGACCATCTCCTCGCGCATGGCCCGCCACTGGCGGTAGACCCGGGTGCCGTACGGCGACGCCAGCGCGGTCTCCGTCAGCAGGTCGTCCGCCCACGCCAGCGCCAGGTCCCCGGCGAGCACGGCCGCCGACGTCCCGAACTGCTCGGCGGAGCCGCGCATATGGGCGGCCCAGTGCCGGCGGGCGAGGTCGACGTGCAGGGCGGGTGCGCCCCGGCGCAGCGTCGATCCGTCCATCACGTCGTCGTGGACGAGGGCGCAGGCCTGGACGAGTTCGAGGGCGGCCGCGATGTGCAGGACCGCGTCGGCGTCACCCGTGCCGCCCGCGGCCCGCCACCCGCACCAGGTGAACGCCGTACGCAGCCGTTTTCCGCCGCGCAGGACGAAGGCGCCGAGCCGCTCGGCGATGTCCCGGGCGAACACCGGGTCCACGGCGCGGGCCTCCCCCACGACGGCGTCGAGCCGGCTCCTCAGCAGCGTCTCGACGGCGCCGACGGCCTCACGAGCGGTGAGCGGGGCGTCGGCGGGTCCGGGCCGTCCGGTCACGGCCGGTTGCAGGTCAAGCATGACAACACCGCACCATGACATCCCTTTCTCACTGTCGGTCACCCACTCACCCTTGCTTCTGCCGTGCGCGCCGGTACGGATGCACCCGGGTCATGGCGGTGTGTCGCCGCGTGCGCGTTCCTGGCGGCGGACCTCGTCCAGGTCGGCCAGCCGGTCGAGCTGCCGTACCGGCCGGGCGGTGCGGTGGTTGCCCGCGAGCCGGTCCCGGTGCCGGTCGAGGAAGGTCCAGTAGCCGGCGGTGTAGGGGCAGGCGTGCTCGCCGGTGCGGTCGCCCGGACGGTGGACGCAGGGCCCGCACAGGTCGCTCATGCGGTTCACGTACGCGCCGCCGGACGTGTAGGGCTTGGTCGTCATCCGGCCGCCGTCGGCGTACTGGGACATGCCGATCACGTTGGGCACCATCACCCAGTCGTAGCCGTCGACGAAGCTGCGGTGGAACCAGTCGGTGACGGCGGCCGGGTCCCAGCCCCGCTGGAGGGCGTGGCTGCCGAGGATCATCAGCCGGGGGATGTGGTGCGTCCAGCCGGTGTCGCGCACCTGGGCGAGGACGGTGCGCAGGCAGCGTGCCGTCACGCGGTCCGCGTCCAGGTCGTCCCACCAGTCGGGCAGCGGGGCGGTGTGCCGCAGGGCGTTGGAGTACCGGTAGTCCTCGCCGAAGTACCAGTAGAGCTGCCACACGTACTCGCGCCAGCCGGCGATCTGGCGGACGAAGCCCTCGACGCTGTTCAGCGGTGCCTCCCCCGCGCGCCAGGCGGCTTCGGCGCGTTGGACGCACTCGGCGGGGTCGAGCAGGCCGAGGTTGAGGGAGGACGAGAGCAGGCTGTGGCTCATGACGGGGTCGGCGGCGAGCATGGCGTCCTCGTAGGGGCCGAAGGTGGCGAGCCGGTGCTGCACGAAGCGGCGCAGCGCGGCGCGTGCCTCGGTGCGGGTGGCGGGGAAGCGGCGGGGTCCGTCGTTGCCGACGAAGGTGACGTCGCCGTCGCGTTCCCAGCGGTCGAGGTCGTGCCGTACCTCGTCGTCGATGTCGTCCTCGCGGGGCCGGTAGGGGCGCCCGACCGGGAGGGTGGCGGCGTCGCGGGGCGGGGGCTGCCGGTTGTCGTGGTCGAGGTTCCACCGGCCGCCGGCGGGCTGGTCGCCGTCCATGAGGAGGCTGTGGCGGCGCCGGGTCCAGTGGTAGAAGTCCTCCTGGCGCAGGCGCTTTCCGCCGTGTCCGTCCGCCCAGGCGGCGAAGTCGGGCAGGGGGACGAGGAAGCCCCGCGGGGGTGTCACGGTCATCTGCGGGAGGGACCGCACCAGCCGGAGGGCGGCGTACGAGGTGGGGTGGTGCACGGTGACCGGGCGTCCGCGCGTGGCCTTCTCCAGGCCCTCGCGGTAGGTGTCGGCGCGCAGGTAGGTGAGGCGGTCGCCGAGTTCCGCCGCGTGGTGGCGCATCGCGGACAGCACCAGGTGGGCCTTGGCGCGGTGGAAGCGGCGGCGCCGGAACACCGAGCGGGCCTCGATCATGAGCAGAGGCGTGTCCCGGCCGGGCCCGTCACCGGGTGTGTCACCGGGGCCGAGGAAGTGCGGGCCGAGCTGGTCGCCGAAGAGCCAGTGCACGGTGGACGTCCCCTCAGTCCCGGCCGCGGGCGTGCTTGAAGCGCGCGAGCCCGTCGCCGAGGTCGATGAGGGGTTCCGGGTAGTCGAGCGCGCCGCGCCGCTTCTCCGGCAGCCGCCACGGCTCGTGCACCGCCTTGCCCTCGACGTCCGCCAGTTCGGGGACCCAGCGGCGTACGTAGGCGCCCTCGGGGTCGAAACGCCGGGCCTGGACCAGGGGGTTGAGGACGCGGTGCGGGCGGGTGTCTGTGCCGGTGCCGGCGATCCACTGCCAGTTGAGCTGGTTGTTGACGATGTCGCCGTCCACGAGGAGGTCCAGGAAGTGGCGGGCGCCGATCCGCCAGTCGACGTACAGGGTCTTGGTCAGGAAGCTGCCCACCAGCAGGCGCGCCCGGTTGTGCATCCAGCCCTCGTGCCGCAGTTGGCGCATGGCGGCGTCCACGACCGGGTAGCCCGTACGGCCGTCCCGCCAGGCGGCGATGTCGTCGGCCGCCTCGTCCTCGGTGCGCCAGTGGTCGTGCCGGGTGCGGTAGTCGCGCGCGGAGGCGTCGGGGCGGGCGGCGAGGACCTGGTGGTGGAAGTCGCGCCAGCACAGCTGCCGTACGAACGCCTCCGCGCCGGGTCCGCCCTGGGAGCGGGCGCGGTGGATCAGTTCGGTGGGCGAGAGGGCGCCGAAGTGGAGGTACGGGGAGAGGCGCGAGGTCGCGTCGCCCGCGAGGTCGTCGTTGTCGTCCCCGTAGCGGGCGAGGCCGGCGCGGGCCCAGCGGGCGAACCGGTCCCACCCGGCGCTCTCGCCGCCCTCCGCGAGCCCCGGCGACACGTCGGGCACCTCGGCACGGGACGGCAGCGCCTCCCCGCGTACGCCGTCGGGCACGCGGACCGTGCGCGGCGCGGCGCACGGGTCGCGCAGCCTCTCCTCCGACCAGCGGCGGAAGTACGGGGTGAAGACCGAGTAGTGATCGGCGCCCGTCGGCGTGACCCTCCCCGGGGCGACGGCGGTGACCACGCTGTCGTGCGTCCGCAGCGCGACGCCCCGCCCGCCCAGCTCCTTCCGCAGCCTCTCCTCCCGGCGCTGGGCGTACCCGGTGACCCCGGCGGCCATGTGCACCTCGGCGGCCCCGCACTCGGCCGCGACGGCACCGACCTCCTCGGCCACGGCGCCCGCGCGTACGACGAGCCTGCCGCCGCGCCGGCGCAGCGAGGCGTCGAGGTCGGCCAGGCAGTCGGCGAGGAAGGCACGGCGGTTGGGCACGTCGAAGCCGGCCGCGTGCACACCGGTGTCCCGCACGAACAGCGGCACCACCTCATCGGCCGCCTGCTGCGCCGCACGCAGCGGCGGATGGTCGTGCAGCCGGAGATCCGAGGTGAACAGAACGACCGCGACGGTCATGGCGTCACTCCTGTGCGGTGGATACGTGCCTGGTCTTCCGACGGGTGCGAGGGGTCGGATGCGGAAGGTACGGGCGGGTCCGCGTTCCTCGTCCGATCATGCCGGGAGGTGCGGGAGCGCGCGCGTCGCGGGGACGCGGGTGGGTGTCGACGCCGGCACGCGGACGCGCAGGCAGGGGTTGCACTCCCGTCGGTGTCAGCCTCAGCGGATTCCGGTCAGGTTCTCGGAGTGCTCCCGGACGCGGCGGGCTTCGGCCTCGTCGCGCAGGCGGGAGGACGCCGGGCTGCCCCGGGGGCAGCGGCGCAGGACCAGCGGGGCTGCGGCGCGAGGAGGTCGCCGCGCTGTGCCACATGTCGACGGACCACTACGCGCGTCTGGAGCGGCAGCGCGGCCCGCAGCCCCCCGAGCAGATGGCCGCCTCGATCGCGCAGGGCCCGCGCCTCTCCCTCGACGAGCGCGCCCCCCTCCTCCGGCCGGCCGGACACCACCGGCCCGTCCGCGGCAGCGCCGGCGAACACGTCGGCCCCGGCCTGCCGCGCATCCTCGGCCGTCTGGCGGACACCCCCGCCGAGGTCGTTACCGAACTCGGGGAGACCCTGCGCCAGACCCCGCTCGGCGTGGCCCTGACCGGGGACAGTACCCGCTTCACCGGGCCGGACGCGGCATCGGCCACCGCCGGTTCACCCTGCCGGCCACCCGCGCGCTCCACGCGCCCGAGGACCACGCCCTGCTCTCCCGCGTGTTCGCGTCCGGGCTGCGCCAGGCCGTCGCCCTGAGAGGCCCCGGCTCGCGGGCGGCCCGGTACGCGGGCCTTCCGCTGGAGCGCGGCGAGGAGTTCCGCGGCCTGGGGGAGACACCTGAAGCAGAACTACAGCTCACCGCTGCTGCCGTCGGCGGACGGGGCGCGACTGCTCCAGATCGCCACGGACTTCGACGGCACCGTGTGCAAGCCGTACTTCGCGACCGGCGCCGTCACGCCGTAGCGGGGCACACCACGCCCGGCCGCTCCGCCCCCTCCCCGGCGGAGGGCCGGGCGTGTCTCATGCCGTGACCCGGATGATGTGCTTGCCGCGCACGCCGCCCGACTCCAGGGGACTCCGGGCCGCGCGCGACGCGTTCGCGGACCTGGGGATCGACGCACCCATGAGTGCCGTCGCGCGCCGGGCCGGTGTCGGCGCCGCCACCCTCTACCGGCGCATCCCCACCCGGGCCGCCCTCGTCACAGCGGCTTTCGCCGAGCAGCTCGCGGTGTGCGCGGCGGCGCTCGACGAGGCGACGGCCGACCCCGACCCGGGGCGCGGGCCGTACCGGCTGCTGGACAGGGTGTGCACCATGCAGGTCACCGAGCGCGGCTTCACCAGCGCCTTCCTCGCCGAGTTCCCGGACGTCCTGGACTACGACCGCGAGCGCGACCGGGCGGAGAGCGCCCTGGCCCGGCTGGTCCGACGCGCGCAGGAGAGCGGCCAGTTGCGCTCCGACTTCGACCTCTCCGACATCACCCTCCTGCTCCTCGCCGACAACGGCCTCACCGGCCAGCCGACGGACACGGCCCTCGCCGCGTCCGTCGCCTGCCGGCCTACGTCTTCCCGGCCTTCGGCGCCGAGGGCCTCGGCCCGCTTCCCGCGCCCGCCGGGACGGGGCTGCGGTATCTGCGCCGACGGGCCGGCGCGGTCACGGGTAGCGGGTGTCCAGCATGATCTGGGGGAAGTCGCGTCCCGCCCGGTACTGGTCGATCACCTCCCGGACGAGGGAGAGGTAGTAGAAGCCCCAGCCGTCGGAGGCGGCTCCGTCGAGACCGGTGATCTTGGTGGGCTCGATGTCGTTGCTGCCGGCCACGGTGAACTGGTCCGGCGCCCCGAACTCGTTCCACTGCTGCACCAGGGCGATCTCCGGTTCGAAGTCGTAGATGCCCTGGGCCTGGCGCACCAACGTGGCTCCCGACATGCGCAGTTGGGCGTCCCAGTTGCCGTAGGCGCCGAAGTACTGGTTGCCGGAGTGGGCGACCGCCGCGGTCACGAGTTCGGCGCGCTGCTGCTGGAGGCCGAAGAAGCCGATCCAGCCGAGCGGCGGGGCCTCGGTGCGGTTGCCGACGGCCTGGAAGACGACCTTGCGTCCCTTGAGGTCGGTGACGTTCCACTGCCGGACCATGAAGTAGGTGTCGGTGCCCGGGGGTTCGTGCCAGCGCAGCACCTCGCCGGTGGCGGCGTCCTTCAGGAGATAGACGTTCCGGCCGCCGGGGTCGGGGACGCCTCTGCTCATGTGGGCGCCCGCGTCGGTGCCGATCGCGTTGAAGGACAGCACTTCACGGGTGATGGTGAACGGGTCACTGGTGAGGGTCCCCCTCGCCTGCGCGGCCCCCTCGGCCGGACGGGTGGAGGCGAAGGTGACGTCCGGGACTCCGGGGTAGGCGGCGTTCACCGGCATCGTGGCGAGTTTCCACGCGGGGTCGGCGTGCCACCCCTTCAGTCCGTCCGCGGCGAAGTCGGCGACGGGTTCGGCCTGGCCGTCGGCGTAGGGGCTGCGGTTCAGCCAGGACCACTGGCCGCCGGGGCTGAGCACGATCTCCCGGTAGGCGCCCGCCCAGCGGAGGGTGAACGCGGGATCGGTCCAGGTGGGGGGTTCGGTCCACCTGGCTCCGGTGTAGACGTTGAGCAGCGGCTTGCCGTCGTACTCCATGAACAGCGGCCGCAGCCTGGGGTCCGCGAGGTATTTGGTCTTGATCCGCTCGATCTGGGCGTCCCAGTGGGCGGTCCCCGCCGCGCCGTTGTCGAGGCCCAGCAGGAGGACGACCTCGGGACGCTCGTCGAGGCCGGCGTACACGTCCAGCAGGGCGTCGGTGCCCTTCATGATCTTCTCGGCGACCCCGTTGGTCCAGTTGCCGCCGAGGTTGTTGGACCAGTCGACGAGGATGAAGTCGTATCCCGCCCACAGGATCCAGCGGGCGTGCTGCTCGATGACCGCGGGGTCGGTGGAGCTGTAGCGTCCCAGGAGGGGTTCGGCCTCGGCGGTCTGCCAGTTGATGACGTTGTCCTTGCCGAACCAGGTCTCGTAGCCGATGCCGAAGCGGGTGGTGCCTCGTCTGCCGCGGGCCGCGCTGCGGCTCCTGGCGGGCGGGCCGGTCAGCCGCTGCCCGTCGGGGACGACCGGCCGGGAGCCGGCGGCCGACGCCGGGGCCGCGCCGACGCCGAGCACGACCGCGCCGGCGGCGGATGCCGTGCCTGCCAGCAGACCGCGTCGGCTGACGGGGGAGGGATTCGGTGAGTCACCGGACATGCGGATCTCCATGCACGCGGGGCGGCCGGCCCGGAAGGGCGCGAGCCACGGGTGAGCGGGGGACATTCCCAGGAGGGATCGGCGGGGGCGTGTGCGCACTCATGCCAACCGAGGCGAGACTCTTGGGTGAAAGCATTCAATCGACGGTGTCCGCAAGCTATCCAGCCCGCCGACGGCGGTCAACCCCTTTGACAGGGGGGCCCTCCCCCGCCACGCCGTCAAGGCCCTTTCCTAGGCAAACCAATTGACGTACCGACCCCTTGACCCGTGTGACGGGCCGCGCCATAGTGCGCTGAATCCTTTCAACAATCCGGCGGGTCAGGCTTCTGTGCCGGCGCCGGCGATCGCAGTGCCCTGAACCCAGGAGGACTCCTTGTCCACGCACGACTCTTCCCCGTCCCCCGTGCCCGACGCCACCGGCGGCGTGAGCCGGCGTGGTCTGCTGGCCGGGGGTGGTGCGGCCGCCGCCGTGGCCGCCACCGCCGCCCTGGCCGGGGCCGCACCCGCGCAGGCCGCGTCCGCCGTGCCCGGGGCGAACGGCCGGGACCGTACGGCGAGAACGGCGGCCCGCACGCCGGACCGCGCGGTCCGCGCGCGACGGCACACCAAGGTGGGCATCGGCTACCAGACCTGGTTCATGCCCGGGGTGAGCCAGTGGGGCACGCCCGAGGCGAAGCCGCTGCTCGGTACCTACAACTCGCTGGACGAGAAGGTCATCGAGAAGCACGCCGAGTGGCTGACCTGGGCCGGCGTCGACTACCTGCTCCTGGACTGGTCCAACAACCTCGGCGGCAACTGGACGAACAACACCGCCGCCCAGATCATCAAGGGCACCGACGCCCTGCTCGCCGTCTACGCGAAGCTGCGCAGGCGCCCGCAGGTGACGCTGCTGCTCGGCATGGACGGCGGCAAGGCCGGCACCGAGCACTTCCTCGCGCAGATCGAGGAGGTCAAGAAGCGCATCGCCCAGTACCCCGACCTGTGGCTGCGGCACGAGGGAAAGCCCCTCCTCAACATCTACACCGGGGCCAGCCTCAATCTGCCGCCGGACTGGAACGACGACTTCTTCACGCTGCGCTGGCAGGGTGCCTTCCGGGAGATCGTCCTCAACCCGGGCGGGCAGTGGAGCTGGAAGGACCGCGTCCCGTTCGCCAACGGTCCGGAGAAGGTCGTCGCCGACTTCCGGTTCGGCGACGCCGGTCTGGACGGCTGGCAGGCGGAGGGCCCCTGGCGCATCGACATGGTGCCCACCGGCCCCGCGTTCGACCGGCAGGTCGAGGTCCGCTCCGTGACCATCCGGCCCGTGGGCGGCGCGGCCCAGGCCAAGGGCAGACTCACCAGCCCGCCCTTCACGCTCACGGAGCCGGTGCTCTCGTTCAACGCGATCGGCACCGACATGTCCGCGTACGCCAAGCTGCCGAGCCTGGAGGGCCGCAACGCGTTCCTGCTCACGGACGCGGCCACCGGCGAGGTGCTGCGGCACTCCTCCCCGCCGGGCAACCCCGGCCAGTTCCACGTCCGTCAGTGGAACGTGCGCGACCTCGTCGGGCGCAGGGTGCGGTTCGAGATCGTGAACAACCACGCCTTCCCCTCGAACCTCGGCTGGACCGGCGTGGACCGGATCTTCCAGCAGCGCGCCGAGCAGGTCGCCGTGGTGCCGGCCAGCGCGGGCAACCACGGTCCGGGCAGTTACGACACCTGGGACGCCGATCTGCGCGAGCACGGAGCCACGTACGTCTCCCAGTTCACGGGTGCCTTCGACTGGGAGCCCGAGTTCGTGCAGATCTGCGCCTGGAACGAGTTCGGCGCGCCGGACCAGTTCAGTGTCTCCGGCAGCAACGACATCGAGCCGACCGTGGTCACCCGGCTGAAGGGGAAGGAGTCCGACGGCTGGGGCTACTACTACCTGGACCTGACGCGCGACCTGATCGACCAGTACCGGGCGGGCGCGGAGTTCCCCGACGTCAGGCTGGACGTCCGCTACCCCTGATCCGGACCTCGCATCCGACCCCGTCGGGACCGGGCCCGAAGCCGACTCGCTCGGTTTCGGGCCCGGCGCGCGTCGCACCGGCCCCCGCTCAGCGTCCGGCGGCGGAACGCAGCCGGTCGACCGCGTCACCGAGCAGCTCGTCCAGGCCGGTCCCCTCGTGGACGCGCCGCCCGAGCAGGACCGCCGCGGCCGACGTCCAGCCGTGCAGACGGATGGTTCCGTACCGTTCGTTGGGCAGTGCGAGGCCGCCGGAGACGACGTTGTACTTCTCGTAGAGTTCGCCGGTCTCATGGAAGTGCCGGGTCATCAGCTCCACGAAGCCCTCCGCCGCCGCGTACGCCTCCTGGCGCAGGCCGTAGCGGTCCAGGCCCCAGACGGTGACGACGATGAGCGGGGCCCAGCCCGCCGGGTACATCCACTGCACGTCGCCGTCGCCCATGCCCGGGTGCGGACTGGCGATCGCCCGGTCCGTGGTGGTGAGGCCGTGCGGATGCCGGAACCGCTCCAGGGCGCCGGCCGTCCGGCGGGCCTGCTCCGGCGTGGCGACACCCGCCCACAGCGGCCAGAACCCGCACAGGCTCCAGTGCGGCAGGCGGCGCCCGGACACATGGTCGTAGTCGAAGAAGAAGCCCGCCTCCTCGTCCCAGCACAGCTCGCGCACGAGGGCAGCCCTGGTGCCGGCCTCGGTACGCCACCGCGCGGCCTCCTCGTCCTCGCCCAGCAGGGCGGCGAGTTCGGCGAGCACCTCGGCGTAGCGGACGAGGGCGCAGTTGGTGATCAGGGGGGCGACGCGGCGTACGTCGCCGTCGTAGATGGGGGTCCAGTCGAGGCCGGTCTCCGCCTCGGCGGCGAGTCGCGGGTCGAGGGCGGGGTCGCCGAGGTCGGCGTTGGTGGCCAGGCCCGAGGGGGTGCTGTGGTGGTCGGCGCACCAGTAGCCGGTGTACTCGGTGACCAGGGCGGCGTAGGCGCGGTGCAGCAACGGGGTGTCGCCGGTGGCCCGCAGGTGGCGGAGGATCCCGTCGGGGAATACCGGGGTCTGGGAGCGGGTGCGCAGGGCGGCCTGGTTGGCGTTGGGCATGAAGCCCAGGCGTTCCACCATCGACACGTAGTTGACGACGTGTCCCCGCACCAGGTCGGTGCGGTCGTGCACGAGCAGGGCGAGGTTGCTGAACCAGGTGTCCCACGCGAACATCGACCGGTACCACGCCGGGCCGACCCGGCCGCCGCCCGAGGCGTACGGTTCCGGCAGGTAGAGGGCGTTGGGATCGGCCCGGACCTCGGTCTCGTCGGCGGTGACGAGGTCCTCGTCCCACCAGCGCCGGATCTGCTCGTCCAGCGTGCGCCAGCGCCGGCCGCCGTCGTCGTGGTCGGTCATGGGGTGGCCCTCCGGATCGGGGCGGTCATTGAAAGGTTTTAATGACGCAGGCGGATTAGGATGCCCTTGACCCGCCGTATACGCTCATCCTAGGGTCTCCGGAAAATTGAATAGATTCAATCCAATGGGACCAGCCCTACAGGAGCCTGCACGTGAACCAGCCGCCCAACGACCCGGCCGCTGCCCGCGGGCCGCTGCGTCCGCTCGCGCTCACCACCGAACGGCAGGCCGAGCCGATCGGCCTCGACGAGGCGACGCCCCTGTTCGGATGGCGGGTGGCCGGCGACGGCCGGGGACGGGCCCAAAGCGCCTACCGCGTCCGGGTGGAGGACGTGTCGGGGGTCGTGTGGGACAGCGGGTGGCGGCAGGACGGGCGGACGTCCGACGTGCCGTACGCGGGCCCGGCCCTCACCGCCCGCACCCGCTACACCTGGCGGGTGTGCGTCGCCGACGAGTCGGGGGCGCGTTCCGGATGGAGTGACCCGGCGTCCTTCGAGACCGGTCTCGCGCCGGGCTCCCCCGACGCCACGCCGGCGTTCGACGCCGAGTGGATCACCGCGCCCGACGAGGAGCGCGGGGCGCGGCTGCCCGGGCTGGACACCGTCGACGGTGAACACGACCTGTACCGCGTCCGCGCGGTGCCGGGGGCCGGTGCGAACGGCGCGGACGGCGGCTGCCGGGTCACCGTCTTCCGGGCGCGTTTCCCGGCCCGGCCTGGAGCGGTGCCGGAGGCCGCCCGTCTGCTGGTGGCGGCGCCCGGCACGGTGGTGGCCGCGGTCGACGGCGTCGTGGTGCCGCACGACGGCACGCCCTCCCCCGCCCTCGCCGCCGCCCTCGGCACGGGGGACGGGGACGGTCACGTCCTCGCCGTACGGGTGCGCACCGAGGACGGTCGCGAGCCGCACCTGCTCGCCGCGCTGGACGACGGCACGCCGCGCACCCGCCCCGGCCCCGCCGTGCCGCACGCCGTCGCGACCGACGACTCCTGGCGGGCGCGCGGCTACTTCGACGACGCGGACGTCCCGGCAGACTGGGCCGACCCGCGCCTGGACGACCGGGACGACACCCGGTGGCCGCGCGCGGCGGCGGACGGGCGCAACGGCGACGCCCCGTACGGCCGCGCCCCGCAGTCGTACCGTCCCAGTCCCCTTCTGCGGCGCGTCTTCCAACTGCCCGCCCCGGTGCGGCGCGCCCGGCTGTACGCCACGTCGCTGGGCATCCACGAACTGCGCATCAACGGCGGGCGCGTCGGCGACGAGGAACTCGCCCCGGGCTGGACCGACTACGACCACCGGGTGACGTACCGCACCCACGACGTCACCGGGCTGCTGGCGGCCGGTCCCAACGCCCTGGGCGCGGTGCTGGCGGACGGCTGGTACGCGGGGAACATCTGCATCTTCGGCGGCCTGCACTACGGGCGGGTCCGGGCGCTGCGCGCCCTGCTCGTCGTGGAGCACACCGACGGGACCACGACGACGGTCCGGACGGCGGCCGACGGGAGCTGGCGCACGGCACACGGCGCCGTGCGCTACGCGGACCTCCAGAACGGCGAGGTGTTCGACGCCCGGCTGGACGTCCCCGGCTGGGACACGGCCGGCTTCGACGACGGTGCCTGGCGGCCGGCCGTCACGGCGCCCGCTCCCCCGGGCCTCACCGTCACCGCCGCGCTCGCGCCTGCGGTGCGTGCGCGGCGGGAGCTGAGCGCGGTGCGGGAGGAGACCGTCGACGGGACCACGGTGGCCGACTTCGGCGAGAACGTCTCCGGGCGGGTCCGGATCGGCGTCCGGGGCCCGGCGGGCACCCGGGTGCTGCTGCGCCACGCCGAGGCACTGCGCCACGACGGCGCGCTCTACACCGACAACCTCCGCACCGCCCGCGCCACCGACGAGTACGTCCTGCGCGGTGACGCGGCGGGTGAGGTGTGGGAGCCGCGCTTCACCACGCACGGCTTCCGCTACTGCGGCGTCACCGTGCTGCCTCCCGAGGGCGGCGGCGAGGCCCGGGTGACCTCGCTGACGGCGGTGGCGCTGTGGGCCGACATGCCCGCCACGGGCACCTTCGCCTGCTCGCACGACGGGCTGACCACGCTCCACGAGAACATCCGGCGCTCGCTGGAGGGCAACTTCCTGTCCGTGCCCACGGACTGCCCGCAGCGCGACGAACGCATGGGCTGGACCGGTGACATCCAGGTGTTCGCCCCCACGGCCGCCTTCCACTACGACATCCGCGCCTTCCTGCGGAGCTGGCTGCGGGAACTGCGGGGCGCCCAGCACCCCGACGGCGGCGTCCCGCACACCGTGCCCGACATGTTCCGGCGCGTCGCCCTGGAGGCGGACCGGGCGGGCGCCGCCGGTGCGGCGGGGTGGGGCGACGCGGCGGTCACCGTGCCGGCCGCGCTGCTGGGCCGGTACGACGACCGGCGCGTGGTGGCGGAGTCGCTGGAGTCCGTCGAGGCGTGGCTGCGCTACCTCGCCGACCACAGCGAGGACGGGCTGCGTCCCGCCGACGCGTGGGGGGACTGGCTGGCCTTCGCCGACACCCCGAAGGATCTGGTGGCGACCGCCTACTACGCGCACGCCGCCCGTACGGCGGCCCGGCTGGCGGCCACGCTCGGCCTGCCGGAGCGGGAGCGGCGGTGGTCCGGGGTGTACGCGACGGTGCGTGCCGCGTTCCGGGAACGCTGGGTGGGCGGGGGCGGGGTGCTGCGTCCTGCCACCCAGACCGCCTACGTCCTCGCCCTGCACCTCGGTCTCCTGGACCCGCACGAGGTCGCGCCCGCCGCGGACCGGCTCGCCGACGAGGTCGCCTCCCGCGGGCACCATCTGACGACCGGTTTCCTCGGCACCCCGTGGCTGCTCGACGCGCTCACCGACGCCGGGCGGCTCGACGTCGCCCACCGGCTCCTGCTCCAGGACACCTGCCCGTCGTGGCTGTATCCCGTCTCCACCGGCGCCACCACCGTCTGGGAGCGCTGGAACTCCTGGTCCGACTCGACCGGGTTCGCGGACGCCTCGATGACGTCCTTCAACCACTACGCGTACGGGGCGGTCGGCGACTGGGTGCACCGCACGGTCGGCGGTCTGGCGCCGGCGGCGGACGGGTACCGCCGGGTGCTCGTCGCGCCCCGCCCGCCCGAGGCGGTCACCTGGGCCAGGACCTCGCTGCGCACCGACGCCGGGACGATCACCGTCGACTGGCGGCGCGCCGACGAGGGCGCGCCCGGCTGGAGCCTCGACGTCGACCTGCCGCCGGGGGTGACCGCCGAGGTCCGGCTCCCGGAGCTGCCCGGGCTACGGGGCACGTTGACGGAGTCCGGGCTTCCGGCGGCCGAGGCGGCGGGGGTGCGGGTGCTGGAGCCGCTGCCGGAGTGTGCGGCGGTCGCGGAGATCACGTCGGGGAGCTACCGCTTCACGCTGGCCTGAGCCCGCCTCCACCCCCTTCCGCGTTTCTCCCCTCCACCCCAGTCAGGAGCCGATGTGTCCTCCCCCGAGCCGTCTGCGCCCGCCGTGTCCCACGAGAAGGGGCGGCTGAGGAACCCAGTGGTGCGCGGCATCGCCCCCGACCCTTCCGTGTGCCGGGTCGGCGGCGACTACTACCTGGCGACGTCCACGATGGACTTCTGGCCCGGCATCCCCATCCGGCACTCGACGAACCTGGTCGACTGGCGGATCATCGGCCACGCGGTCACCCGGCCCTCCCAGTACCGCCGGGACGGCCGCCCGGGCCCGCTGACGCTGTACGCGCCCACCCTGCGGCACCACGCCGGCCGCTTCCACCTCACCGTCACCAACGTCGCCGACGAGCAGGGCAACTTCGTGGTCAGCGCCGAGGACCCGGCCGGTGAGTGGTCCGAGCCCGTGTGGGTGGACCGAGTGGCCTTCGACCCGTCCCTGACCTTCGCCGACGGCACGTGCTACTACACGCGGCGGACGCTCGACCCGCTCCCCGACGGGCGGCTGGGTCCCGTCGTGCAGAGCGAGATCGACCTGGCGACGGGTGCGCTGACCGGTCCGCTGCGGGAACTCACCACGGAGTGGTCCGGCTTCTGCTCCAACGACATCGAGGGACCGCACCTCTACAAGATCGGTGACTGGTACTACCTGTTCAGCGCCGAGGGCGGCACCTGGCGCGGCCACATGCAGACCTGCGCGCGGTCCCGCTCCCCCTGGGGCCCCTTCGAACCGGCCCCGCGCAATCCCGTACTGACCCACCGCCACCGCGTGGGGCACCCCGTCCAGTCGACGGGCCACGCCGAACTGGTCGACGCGCCCGACGGCTCCTGGTGGGCGCTGTTCCTCGGTACCCGGCACGACGGTTTCGCCGTCCACCACCAGCTGGGCCGGGAGACGTTCCTGGCCACGGTGGAGTGGACGGACGACGGCTGGCCGGTCATCGGCGCGGACGGCACGGTGGAACTCGACATGCCGCTGCCCCGACCGCTGCCGGGCGGGGACGAGGCCGCCCCGCCGGCCCAGCCGCGCCGGGACACGCCGTGGACGGCGGGCTGGTCCACCGTCGGGGGCCCGCCACCGGACGGGCTGGTGGCGGTACTCACCGCCGACCAGGACTCCGCTCCGGGCCTGCTGGAGCGGGTGGAGTTGCCCGCCGCCGCGACCGGTGCGGGCGGCGGCGCGGTCTGGCCGTCGGGCGCCCTCTTCTGGCGCCAGCGGGAGTTCGTGGACGCCTTCGGCGCGACCCTGGCCGAAGGGGCGGAGGCGGGCGTGGGTGTCTACGCCGACGCCACTCACCACTACCGGCTCGTCGTACGGACGTGTGAAGGGGGCCGGGAGGCGGTCCTGCACCGTGTGGTGGACGACCTCGCCGTGAGCGAGGCGGTCGAGCTGCCGGGCGACGGGCCCGTGCGCCTGGAGATCGAGGCCGACGGCACGCACTACGTGTTCCGGGCCACGACGGCCGGCGGAGTCACCGTTCCCGTCGGGCGCGGGCTCGCACGGCTGCTCGCCGCCGAGGTCACCCAGGGCTTCACCGGCGCGCGCTTCGCCGTGGTCGCCGCAGGGGCGGGCGGCGCCACCGCGCTGTTCCGGGAGGCCGGTCCCCTCGCGCCGGGCCGGCGCTGAACCGGCGGAGGGTGCCGACCGAACCGGTCGGCACCCTCCCGCTGCTTCTGACCAGCTACGTGGGGCTCCTTCTCACCAGGTACGCGGAGCCGACGTCCAGCCCACCCGGCCGAGGTGGAAGCTGACCGGGAACGGTGTCCCGGCGGCCTCGGGGTGGTGTACGGCCACCTCGACCGCGACCACCGCGGACCGCCCCGGCCACGCACCGGTCCCGTCCGGGCCGTCGGCGAGGTCGGCCGCCACCCGGTTCCAGCCGGCCGGCAGCGGCCGGTCCAGGCGTCCTTCGCGCACCGAGCCGTCGGCCGCGATCAGCCGCAGCACGGCCCGGCCCAGCAGGCTGCCCGGCGGTGCCGGGACGCACTGGTCGACGTGGGCGTACGCGAACCGTGCCGCCGTCAGGTCGGCGGGCTCGGGCAGCTCCAGGCGTACGGTGCGCCACTCCCGGGGATCGCGCGGATCACCGGCGACGCGCAGCACCGTGCCGGGCATCGGCTCGTGGAACACGGGGCGGCACACCATGTCCTCCAGCGCCTCCACCGAGGCCCCGTCCGAGGCGGCCCGCCAGCCGCCGGCGCCCGTGCCGTCGGACAGCCAACTCGCGCCGGTGCCGACGCGCACGGTGCGCTCCACCGCCCGTGCCCCGTCGCCGACGGTCAGCCGTGCCGTGGTGCCGGGCGCCGCACCGGAGGGCGCGGTGACCCGGACCGCCGCCGCGTCACCCGCTCCCCCGACCGGTTCGGCCGTCCACTCCCCCGTGATGTCCGCCCGCAGCGAGGCCGCCCGTACGCCCGGCGCCAGGGGTACGCGCACCGGTACGCCCGGTCGGGCGGAGGGGGCCGCGCCGAGCAGGGGGTGCGGCGGGTCGGGGAGCGCGGCGCAGGTGATCTCGTACGCGCCGGGCGGGGCCAGGAGGAGGAGGTCGTCGCCGTCGCGTCCCGTCACGGCCAGGTGGGGGTGCGGTTCCTCGCCGGGGCCGAGGGTCACTCCGTCGGCGCGGACGGGTGCCGAGGCGCCGCCGGGGACGCGGATCACCGCCTCGGAGCCCACGGGGACCGTCACGGACAGGGTGATGCCGGGGGTGCCGTCCGGGGTGCCGCGTTCCCAGCCGACGGCGACCGTGCCGCGTACGGTGCGGACCTCGCCGCGCACCCGGTCCGGGCCGGGCACGGGCTGCGGGGCGGCGGTGAAGCGGGCGTAGCCGGGGCCCGCGAGGTCGGGTTCGATGCCGGCCAGCCGGCGCCACACCCACTCGGCGAACGGCGCGCCCATGCCGATGTGGTCGAGGGAGCCGGTGCCCGTGTTCTCGGCGTCGATCCACCAGCACTCCCAGAGGGTGCCGGGGCCCTGCGCGAGCATCGCGCCGATGCCCGGCTGCTCGGGCTGGTGCAGGGCGGCCAGCAGGGCCTGTCCGGCTCCGGGACGCCAGTGGTCGGCGGCGGCTCCCGGGCGGACCGGGCCGCCGCCGAGGGCGCGGACGAGGGACTGGGTGGCGGAGAAGCCCGTCGTGACGCGGTCGCCGCCGTCGTGGACCGCTGCGGCCAGTTCCGCGAGCAGCGCGGCCTCCTCGTCGGGGCCGGAGGCGAGTCCGGTGGCGAGGGCGACGGCGGCGGAGCCCTGGGTGCCGTTGGCCCACCGGCCGGTCACCGGGTCGCGCAGCAGGGTGCGGGCGGCCTCGGCAAGCCTGTCGGCGGCTGCCCGGCGCGTCGCCGCCTCGGTCTTCTCGCCGAGGGCGTCCTCCAGGTCGGCCAGGTCGCGCAGCGAGGCGATGACGGCACCGGTCTGGAGGAGCACCGCCGGGGTCTGGCGCAGGGCCAGCCAGTCGAAGCCGTACGACAGCTCGACCTCGGTGACCAGGCCGTCCGGGCCGACGAGGGAGAGCTGGTGGTCGGCCCAGCGGCGCAGGGGCCCGATGTGCTCGCGGACGACCGCGAGGTCGCCGTAGCGCAGGTAGTGCTCCCGGACGAGGACGTTGTAGGCGGAGCCCCAGACCGGGTCGGGTGCCGCGGCCTCGTCCTCCAGCTGCGGCACGATCGCGGGGACGGCGCCGTCCGCGCGCTGGCCGTCGCGCAGGTCGCGCAGCCATTTGCGGTAGGCGCCGGCCATGTCCAGGTGGGCGGTGGCCGCGGCCGCCGAGATCGACGCGTCGCCGGTCCAGCCCTGCTGCTCGCGGGTGGGGCAGTCCTCGGGCAGGGCGTGGAGGTTGTTCCACTGGGTGCGGGCGGCGGCGTCGACGAGCCGCTCGATGAGGGGGTCGTCGGAGGTCACGGTGCCGGTGCGGGGGGCGTCGGTGTGCAGGGCGCGGGCGGTGACGTCGAGGCGGGCGCCGTCGGGGACGCCGCGCACCTCGACGTAGCGGAAGCCGTGGTAGGCGAACCAGACGCCTGCCCGCTCGCCGTCGGTGCCTCGGGCGGTGTGGCGCAGGACCTGGCGTTCGCGTTCGACGTCGTGCGGGAGCCGGATGTTGGTGGTGCAGACCCGGCCGTCGGCGTCGAGGAGTTCGCCGTGCACGGCTTCCAGGACGGTCCCGGCCGGAACGCCGGCGAGGGACAGCACGCTGCGGCCGGCCAGGTTCTCGCCGACGTCGAAGACGCGCACGCCGGGGCCGGGGCGGCCGATCTCGACGGCCGTGCGTTCCCGTACGACGCGCAGGGCGGGGCCGGGGTCGGGCAGGACGCGCGGCAGCCGGTCGGCCGGGCCGGCGACGGTGCAGTCGGGCCACGGTGTGTCGTCGAAGTCGGCGCGGTCCCAGTCGTCGGGCCGGGTGCCGTCGTGGTGCTCCAGGTAGTGGTTCTCCTCGGCGACGACGGAGGTCGGGCCGTGGCGCCATCCGGCGCCGGTGCCGACGGTGATGCGGCTGCCGTCGGGCTGTTCGGCCACCAGCATCGCGAACACGCGCGGTGCCGCTTCCTTGTCGCGCCGCTTGCCGGTGCCGGTGACGAGGGCGATCGCGTTGTCGCCGGCGGTGAGCAGGTCCGTTACGTCGTAGGTGCGGTACAGCGCCACGTGCCGCTCGGTGCGGGACGGGTCGCTGGAGTCCGGGTTCACGGGCCGCCCATTGAGGTGCGCGCGCACCAGGCCCTGGGCCGTGAGGTGGAGCCGGGCGCGGACGGGCGGGGCGGGCAGGGTGAAGCGGTGACGGGCGGCGTGGCGGGCCGGCACCTCGATCCACCCGGCCGCCCAGTCGTCGTCGCCGAGCGGGCCGGTCTCCAGGTCCGCGGGCTCCGACCAGGCGGAGGGCCGGTCGTGCTCGTCCCACACCCGCACCGCCCAGCGGGCCGCGGACAGGGGCCGCAGCGGGGCGCCGCCCCAGGGCACGTAGACGCTGTCGGGGCTTTCGACACGCCCCGAGTCCCACAGCAGGCCGTGGTCGGGATCGCCCCCGGCGGGCCAGGCGCGCACCTGGTACGCCCGCTGCCGCTGCCCTCGGCGGACCAGGGGGACGACCCAGCTGAGGGCGGGGGTCCCGGAGGTCAGCACGGGCACGAAGCGGTCGGGCGGGAAGGCGGCGGGTGCCTGGTCCTCGGCGCGCGGGTCGACGGGGGCCGGCGAGTGGTCCGGCTCGGTCGGGCGGGGGGCATGGTTCACGGACATCGAGGTGGTTGTCCTCCGTGGACGGTTCTGGCACGATCCGAGGTCATCGCAGTGAATCGATTCATTCTCGCGCTCATGCCATCACGGCCGGCTGCGTGTGTAAACCCCCGACGCGGCTCCGAGTGGCGGCGGCGCACCACTGGGCGCACCGACCCGGGCGGGGCGGCGGCGTGCGGACCGTGCCGTGGCCGCCCGGTCGTCTACCCACAGGAGTACCTCATGACCCGCTGGTCCCCCGCCCGGATCGCCACGGTCCTGCCCGACGACCGCGGCGATCCGCGCCTCGCGGCCTCCGCGCGCCGCCTCCAGGCCCCCGACTACGACGCGGCACCGGTGCTGGAGGACGGCGTGTCGGGGGCCTGGCCGGGCGACTACCCGGGGCGGCTGATCCTGGCGCTGTCCCGCGTCGCGGGGGTCACCGGATCGGAACCCCGACAACTGGCGGAGCTGGTGGCCGGGCTGCCCGGCCGGTTCAACGAGCGCGGCTACCTCGGCCCCGTCCACCGCGACGCCGCCGACGAACAGCAGCTCGCCGGGCACGGCTGGCTCGTCTCCGGGCTGCTCGCCCACCACGGGCTCACCGGCGACGACCGCTCCCGGACGCTCGCCCTGGACATCGCGCACCGCCTCCTCGTCCCGGCCGCGACCCACGCGGCGGACTATCCGCGCCGGCGTCCCGGGGACGACGGCGGGGGCGGCGCGTCGGGGAGCGTCGTGGGGCGCGCCGGCCGCTGGCTGCTCTCCTCCGACACGTACTGCGTCTTCATCGCGCTGGAGGGCCTGGTCGCGGCGTACGCGCAGAGCCGCGACCGGGTGTTCGCGGACGCGGTGGAGGCGATGGCGCGGCTGGTCGTCCGGGACGATCTGCCGGCCGCCCGCGCTCAGCTGCACGCCACGCTCACGGCCGCCCGCTGCCTGCACGCGTTCCACGAGCTGACCGGCTCCGCACCGGCCCTGGCCGCCGCCCGCGGGCTCTACGACCTCTATGCCGCGCACGGCCGCACGGCCAACCACGCCACCTGGAACTGGTTCGGCCGCGCCGATTCGTGGACCGAGCCCTGTGCGGTGACCGACTCGCTGGTCCTCGCCCTCGGCCTGTGGCGCACGACGGGGCTGCGCCGGTATCTGGACGACGCCCACGCCATCGAGCACAACGGGCTCGGGCATGCCCAGAAACCGCACGGCGGTTTCGGCCTCGACTCCGTCACGGGTCCCGGCCGGCCGTGGCTCACCGGGGTCCATCCGGACGCCGCGTGGTGCTGTTCCATGCGGGGCGCGGTGGGTCTGGCCGAACTCCGCGAGCGCGGGTACAGCCTGGTCGGCGCGGGAGAGGACGGCCCCGCGGTGGCCGGCCCGGACACCCTGCGGGTCGACCTGTACCGCGACGGCACGACCCGCCTCGACCTCCCCGGCGGGCCGTTGGTCCTGCGCCAGCGGACCTCGTACCCGACCGGTGGGCGGACGGTGCTGGAGGTCGTGGAGTCGGGCCTGGCACGCCCCCTGCGCATCGCCTTCACGCTGCCGGGCTGGACCGACCCGGCCCGCACGACCGTCTCGTGGACCGCGCGGAATCAGGTTCCCCGCCCGGCGGCGCCCGGTGAGCTGGTCCTCGTACCGGCCGCCGGTGACCGGTACACCGTGGAGTTCCCGGTCGGGCTGCGGGTGCGGGCGGCGGAGGGCGGGGAGCCGGGGGGCGGGCCCGTGACGTTGCGGCACGGGGCGCTGCTGCTGGGTGCCGAGGAGGCTCCCGGACCGGAGCGGCGGACCGCGGCGGAACCCGTGGAGCCGGTGGACCCCGCGCGCGCCCTGTACCGCCGTTCCGGCACCGCGCTCGCCCCCGTCCGGGACGTCTTCACCCGGCCCGCCGACGCGGCCCCCTACCGTGCCCGCGTCGTGTTCGACTCCCCGCCGCCGGGCTGACCCGCCCGGTCGATACCGGGCGCGGAGCACGACGGCGGTTGACTGCCTCCGCGCCCCGCTCCCATGATGTGAACGCTTTCCATCGGGCGGGGGCCGACCACCCCCCGCCACGGGCTGCGACCCCGACGCCGGCGTCCGCCGCCCGGCCACGGTCCTCCTCCGCCTGCGCGATCGCCGACGGGCAGCCCGCCCTTCACGGTGGTCCACCGAGGACAACAGAGGTCGTGACCGTGCACCGCACTCCCCGTCCGGAAGCCGCCCCCGCGTATGCCCCGGGGGTGCCGCGGCGCCGCCCGCCCGGGCCACCGCCCCCTGCGACCGCCCCGGGAAGGGGCGTGGCGACGGCCGGGGGTGGGTCATGAGCCGGCGCGCGGCGAGGCGCGGTTCCGCACGGCCGACCCGGGCCGTGGTGGTCGCGGCGGCCACGCAGACGATGGTGGTGCTCGACACGGCGGTACTCGCGATCGCGCTGCCGCGCATGGCCTCCGACCTGCACATCAGCGCGGGCACCCTGCCCTGGGTGATGAACTCCTACGCGCTGCCGTTCGCCGGCTTCCTGCTCCTCGGCGGCCGGATCGCGGACCTGGTGGGTCCGGTGGCCGCCCTGCGGACCGGTCTGGTGGTGTTCGCCGCGGCCAGTCTCGGGGCGGGTCTCGCGCCGTCGGTGGAGGTGCTGCTGCTCTGCCGGGCGCTCCAGGGCCTGGGCGGCGCGCTGCTCTCCCCGGCGGGGCTGTCCCTGCTCAGCGACGCCACGCCGCCCGGGGTGGAACGGGAGCGGGCCATCGCGGTGTGGAGCATCGCCGCATCCGTGGGGGCGTCGGCGTCGTCGCTGTTCGGCGGGGTGCTCACGCAGACGCTGGGCTGGCGCTGGGTCCTGCTGATCAACGTACTGATCGCCCCTCCCCTGTTCCTCGCCGCCCGGGGGCTCGCCCGGCGGGGCGTCGGCGCGCGCAGGCACCCGGCTCCGTCCGTCTCCCGGTCGCCCTCCTCGCCCGCCCCTGCCCGGCGCGGCGGACTGGACGTGCCCGGTGTCCTGCTGTTCCTCGTGGCGTTCGCGAGTCTCAACCTCGCGGCGACGGTCGGCGACGGCGGTTCGCAACTGGTACGCAGCGTGTCGGCGGGGGCGGTGGCCGTCGTCGCGCTCGCCGGGTTCGTGCTGGTCGAGCGGCGGGCGCGGCATCCGCTGCTGCCGATGCGCCTGCTGCGGCAGCCGCGGGTGGCGTACACGAACGGCGCGGCGGCCGCCCTGCTGGCCGGTACCGCGGCGACGGGGTTCTACACGACGCTGTACGCGCAGGACGTCACCGGGCTCAGCCCGCTGACGACGGCCCTGTGCATGCTGCCCGCCACGGTGGCCGGAGTCCTCGTCGCCCGGCGGGTGCCGTGGCTGATCACGCGGACGGGAGAACGGAACTGCCGGACGCTCGGGCCGTTGATCGCCGCCGCGGCGCAGGGCGGGCTCGCCCTGTGCATGGCCGGGCGGGTCTCGTTCCCCGCGCTGATACCGCTGCTGGTGCTCTACGCGGTCGGCACCAGTATCGCCGTCATCACGCTGACCTCGTCCGCGAGCCGGTCGCTGCCGCCTCATCAGGCGGGGCTGGCGGGCGGGCTGATCACGGCCTCGGGGCAGAGCGGCTCGTCGATCGGGCTGGCCGCCCTGACGGGTTTCGCGGCGGCGCTGACGGCGACCGCGGGGGCGACGTCGCCCGCCGAGCGGTCCGGCGCGGTGGTGGAGCAGGTGGGCGTGGCCCTGCCGGTCGGGGCGGCGCTCGCCGTCGTCGCGGCGCTGCTGGCCCGGCGCATCCCGGCCGTGGCCCTCACACAGGCCGGTGCCCGGCATCAGGTGCCGCGCTCCGACGACTGCGACACTCAGCCGCCCACGAAATGAAACAATTCAATCACTGGGCGCCGAAAGCGTTGACAGAGCGGACGCTCCTCCCCCGCCTCGCCCGGGATTCGCCCCATGTGGTCCCTCACCAGGCAACCTTCCCGCCCTTTCTGAGCTGGGGTATCGATGATCGGGACGTTGAATCAGGGTTTCAGGGCGGAAACTGTTGACAGCCGCGAAACAATGCCCCATCGTTCGATGAAAGCTTTCACTCAGGGTTCGCAGCCCTCCGAACCGCCCCCACAGGCGCGGAGCCGGCCGCCCGACGAGCCTCCGCACGCACCGAATGCGGCGAGCGGACCGTCGAATCATGACGCCCTGCTCTCCAGGCCCCGCTCCTCGCGGGACCGTAGCCGTGGACAGAGAGAGGAACACCGAGATGGCCGTGACATTGGGACGCCGAGGACGGCAGTCGCTGACGGCGCTCGCCTGCGCGACGCTGGTCGCGACGGCGAGCGCCTGCGGCAGCTCGTCGGGCGGGGGCGGCAGCGTCGAGGACAGCAAGATCGTCCTGTCGGTGCAGAACTCCCTCGTGCCCCAGTTCAAGAAGTACGCGGCCGCCTATGAGAAGGCGTACCCCGACCGCAAGGTCTCGGTGCAGTCGCTGCCGGACGACGCCACCCAGTACATCCAGCAGCTGGTCACCCAGCGGCTGGGCGGCAAGGTGCCCGACGTCCTGATGAACGTCGACTACGCCGCAAACCAGCTGGCCAACGGCAACGTCACGATGGACATGGCCTCCTGGCTCAAGGAGGGCAAGGGCGGCCTCAAGGGCGACGACTTCCTGCCCCAGTTCGTCGGCCAGTACCGGCCGGTCGAGCACCCCGAGCAGATCACGGGTCTGCCGGTGAGCGCCGACTCCACGACGCTCTTCTACAACAAGGCGCTGTTCAAGGAGGCCGGCGTCACCGAGTACCCGAAGGCGGACTGGACCTGGGACGACCTGTACCGGGTCGCGGAGAAGATCCAGAAGGCCTCCGGCGGCAAGTTCGCGGGGCTCTCGCAGCCGCTGGGCGTCGGGGACCAGGGCGCGGTCTACAACCCGGTGATCCACGCCTACGGCGGTTACGTCTACGACCCGAAGACCAAGAAGTCCGGCATCGGTCAGCCCGAGGCGATCAAGGCGTGGACCAAGCTCCTCGACGCGTACGGGAAGGCCTCGCCCAGGTACGCGGCGGACCCGGGCAGCCTGCCGAAGTTCGAGAACCGGCAGACGGCGATGGCCTTCTCCGTCCGAGCCACGGTGCCGAACATGAAGCAGGGCCTCAAGGACGACTGGGACGCCCAGAGCATGCCGAAGATCAACGGGAAGCCCACCTCCGGTGGCGGCTCGTACGGTCTGTCGATCGGCAAGACCAGCAAGAACAAGGAGGCCGCCTGGGCGTTCCTGGCCTGGTTCTACAAGAACGACGGCGGTATGAAGCTGGCCCAGGCCACGGGTCAGGTCGTTCCGCCGACCCAGCAGGGACTCGACAAGGGCACCTGGCGCGAGCTGCCTGCCCCGCCGCAGAACGAGCAGGTCTTCGCCACCGCGGCCGAGGACGCGTACCTGCTTCCGGCCCTGCCGGCCACCGCGCAGAAGGCGCTGACCGACAGTGTGAAGAAGGCGGTCCAGCAGGTCGAACTCGAGAACCGGCCCGTGGACGCGGCGTTCAAGGACGCCGAGAAGACCGTCAACCAGGCCCTCCAGTCGAGGTGAGCAGCCGCGGCTTCTCGCCCCGGGGCCGCGAGTCGGGCGGCCCCGGGGCGAGGCCGCCCGGCGTGAACAGAATGGTGCAGTAATGGTTTCGGCATTGGACAAGGAGCCGACGGTGCGGACCGTTCCGCCGACCGCGGCGGGCAGCACCCGCCCGCGCAACCGGCAGGCACGCCGTGACGCCCTGGCCGCGGCGTTGTTCCTGACGCCCAGCATGGTCGGGTTCGGCCTCTTCGTGATCCTCCCGGCGCTCGCCGGACTGGGGCTCAGCTTCTTCGAGTGGGACCTGTTCGGCACACCCCGCTGGACCGGCCTCGACAACTTCACCCGGTTGTTCCAGGACCCGGTGATGTGGTCCTCCCTGTGGACCACCGTGGAGTTCGTCGTGCTCGGCGTGATCCCGACGGTCCTCGTCGGCTTCGTGCTCGCCGTGCTGATCAACAGCCGCCTGCGGGGCGTCGGCGCGATCCGGATGCTGTACTTCGCGCCGATGGTCGCGTCGTCCGCGGTCGCCGCGGTGCTGTGGTCCTACATGTACGACCCGCGGGCCGGTGTGGCCAACCGGATGCTCGGCTGGTTCGGCGTCGACGGCCCGGCCTGGCTGTCCAGCACCACATGGGCGCTGCCGGCCATGTCGGCGATGATGATCTGGCTGGCGATCCCGCTCGTGATGATCCTCTATCTGGCCGGTCTGCAACGGATCCCGGACGACATCTACTCCGCGGCCGCGCTGGACGGGGCCGGCCGCTGGCGCCAGTTGTGGAGCATCACCTGGCCCAACGTCCGGTCGACGACCGTGCTCGTGGCCACCCTTCAGGTGATCAACTTCATGAGCAACTCCTTCGAGGTCTCCTTGATCATGACCGATGGAGGTCCGCTCGACCACACCCAGACGCTCGCCCTGTACGCGTACAAGACCGCCTTCGGCAACTCGGACATGGGCTACGCGAGCGCCCTGTGCCTGTTCCAGCTGGCGATCATCGGTTTCGCCGTGCTGGCGTTCCGCGTCGGGACCCGTCTTTTCAGGAGGTCGTCATGACCAGAAGCACGTGGTCGACGATCGGCCGCTACGCCTTGATCATCGCGGGTGGCCTCATCATGGCCCTGCCGCTCTTCTACCTGGTGTCCGCGTCGCTGATGTCCGCCCAGGACATCCGCGCCTACCCGCCGCACCTCGTGCCGCCGAACGTGGTCTGGCACAACTACGCCGAGGCCTACGACTTCCTCTCGGCCCGGGTCATCGTCAACTCGTTCGTCTTCAGCATCGGCATCGTGGTCGTCCAGCTGGCCATCGCGGTCCCCGCGGGCTTCGCCCTCGCCAAGATCCCGTTCCGCTGGGTGGGCGTCCTCATGGCGGTGATCGTCATTCCGATGTTCGTGCCGACCAACATGACGCTGATCCCGCTGTACATCATCACCAACCAGCTCGGTCTGGTGGGCACGTACGCCGGCATGATCCTGCCCGTGGTGGGCCAGACGGCGTTCGCGATGCTGCTGTTCCGTCAGTTCTTCAGCACCCTTCCGCCGGGGCTGATCGAGGCCGCCAAGCTGGACGGCGCCGGATGGGGCCGGGTGCTGGTGCAGATCGCCCTGCCGCTGGCGAAGCCCGCGCTGGCCGCCTACTGCTCGATCAGCTTCCTCACCGCATGGAACACCTACATCTGGCCGCAGGTCATCGCGCCGGACCGGGAGCACCAGGTGATGACGGTGGCACTCGCGCCGCTCGCCCGCGGCCAGTACACCCTGGTCTCGCCGAGCGTGGGGATGGCCGCCGCGGTGATCAGCATGTTGCCGGTGCTCGTGATCTTCGTGCTCTTCCAGCGCTGGTACATCAAGGGCGTGGTCGGCACGGGAGTGGAGTAGGACGGGCCGCCGTCGCCGCTCGGGAAGGCGGGCCGCCGGCCGGGGCCCGGGTGCGACGGCGGCGCGGTTCTCGCCGATGAACTGATTCAATAGGGGGCGTGGCTGCCCCTGTGAGAAGAGCGTAGGACGGATGCCGGGAATCAAGGATGTGGCCCGAGAGGCCGGCGTTTCGGTGGGCACTGTCTCCAATGTGATCAACCGTCCCGACTCCGTGTCGCCGGAGACCAAGGAACGGGTCCGTGCGGTCATCAAGCGCCTCGGCTATGTGCGCAGCGAGTCGGCCCGGCAACTGCGGGCCGGCCGAAGCCGCATCATGGCCCTGCTCGTCCTGGACGCGGGCAACCCGTTCTTCGCCGGCATCGTGCGCGGCGCCGACTCGGTGGCCCGCGAGGCGGGGCTCGGCGCGATGGTCTGCAACAGCGCGCAGAGCCCCGAGGAGGAGGCCAGGTACCTCTCGCTCTTCGCCCAGCACCGGGTGCGGGGCGTCCTGTTGACGCCCGCCGACGCCTCCTGGACCGACCTCGCCGAGCTGCGCCGGCAGGGCATCCCGTACGTCCTGGTGGACCGGGTGGGCAACGAGAGCGAGGTGTGCTCGGTCTCGGTCGACGACACCACCGGCGGGGCGCTCGCGGGCCGGCATCTGATCGCCACCGGGCACCGCTCGATCGCGTTCATCAGCGGACCGCCCCAGCTGCAGCAGGTCCGCGACCGGCGGGCGGGGCTGCTGATGGCGCTGGCGGAGGCGGGGCTGCCGCCCGAGACCATGGTGGAGCTGCCCACCGAGCATCTGAACGTGGCGGCCGGGCGCGACGCGGGGGCCAGGCTGCTCGGCCTCGAACCCCGCCCCACGGCCGTGTTCTGCGCCAACGACCTGCTCGCGCTGGGGCTGCTGCAGGTGCTGTTCTCGGCGGGCATCCGGGTGCCGGACGACCTGGCCATCATCGGGTACGACGACATCGAGTTCGCGGCCGCCGCGGCGGTCCCGCTCACGTCGGTCCGTCAGCCGGCGGCGACGATGGGCCGGATGGCGGCCGAACTCCTGCTGGACGAGATAGAGCCGGCCGGGGAGGAGCACGTGCACCGGTCGGTGGTGCTGCAACCCGAGCTGGTGGTCCGGGAGTCCACCCGGACGCGGCGCTGACGTCGGCCGCTTCCCGCGCGTGCGCCGCCGCGTGCCGACCGCACCTGAGCGCGCTCCGGGCCCCCGTACCTGAATGGTATGGGGGCCCGGAGCGCGCTGCTTCATGAATGGATTCAGCTCCCTACGGTGAGCGGGACGGTCAGCCGGGTGTCGGTGAGGGAGCGTCCGGCCCGGACCTCGTAGGCGCCGGCCACGCGGCGCCAGTTCCCACGGTCCTCGTCCCAGATCTCGAAGGCGCGGGCCGGGAGGTCGACCGTCACGGACGCGCTCTCGCCGGGCGCCGCCGTCACACTCCCGAAGCCCGCGAGCCACCTGGCCGGCCGCTCCTGGCCGGGGCCGGGGTCGACCGGCGCCACGTACACCTGGACGACCTCCCGGCCGCTGCGGCGGCCGGAGTTGCGGACGTGGACCGTGACGGAGTCCTCGCCGGCCTCGATCGACTCGTACGTCCAGTCGGTGTAGCCGAGGCCGTGCCCGAAGGGGTACGAGGGGACGGCGCCCGCCTTGTCCCAGGCCCGGTAGCCGATGAACACGCCCTCGTCGTACCGCAGTTGTCCGTCGGTCGGGGTCACCTCGGTGACCGGGGCGCGGTCGAGGCCACCCCAGGTGGTGGGGAGCCGTCCGCCCGGTTCCCCGGCGCCGAGGAGGACATCGGCGAGGGCGGCGCCGCCTTCCTGGCCCGGGAACCAGCTCACGAGGACGGCGGCCACCTCGTCGCGCCACGGAAGTTCCACCGGGGAGCCGGAGTTGACGACCACGACGGTGCGCGGGTTCGCGGCGGCGACCGCGTGGACGAGGTCGTTCTGCCGCCCGGGGAGCAGCAGGTCCCGGCGGTCGAAGCCCTCGGACTCGACCCGTTCCGTGGTGGCGACCACCACGACGGCGGTCTCGGCCTCGCGGGCGACCGCGACGGCCTCGGCGATCAGTTCGTCGGGGTCCCGGCGGGGTTCCAGATGCACCAGCGAGAAGATCACGCCGAACAGCGGTGAGGCGGTCCGCTCGGGCAGGGTGTACCGCAGCGACACGTCGACCCGCTCGCCCTGGACGAGGGCGACGGTCCCGCGTTCGGTGGGCGGGCCGAAGATCGCGCCGAAGGCGTCGACGCCCCAGGCGGGCGGCTGCTCCCCGTCGAAGAGGACGTGTCCCGCCACCGTGAGCGTGAACCCGCCGCAACCGCGGGTCCCGAAGGGGTGGTCACCGCTCTCGCGGGGGGTGAAGGTGCCGGTGATCTCGACGCTGTGCAGCAGTTCGGGCGTGACCCCGTCGGGCAGGTCCTCGGCGGGCCACTGCACATGGCCGCCGGGCAGTGGCACGTCGGCGAGGACCCGGCCCTCGGCATCACGGCAGACGGCACGCAGCCGGAAGTCCTTCCCGGCGGGTGCCAGTTCGTCGTTCGGGTCGGCGCCGACCGCGTACGTCACGCTGCCGTCGGGCAACGCTGCGGTGAGGCCGTCGAGCGGGGCGACGACGCGGGGCGGGAAGACGGTCGCGGAGCCGCCGCCGAGGGCGCGGGCGTCGCGGGCGGCGGCGCCGACGACGGCGACCCGGGCCGGGTCCGCCAGGGGCAGCGCGCCGCCCTCGTTGCGCAGGAGGACGAAGGAGCGGCGGGCGATCTCGCGGGCCAGGTCCGCGCCGTCGACCTCGGCCGGGAGGTCCGCCGGGGACACCACGGGGTCGGCGCCGTCGAGGACGCCGACGCGGGCGGCGAGCCGCAGCACGTTGCGTACGGCGGAGTCGACGGCGGTCTCGGGCACCTCGCCCGAGCGGACGGCCGCGGCGAGGGCGTCGCCGTAGACCGTCTCCGGGCCGGGCATGGCGAGGTCGAGGCCCCCGGTGATGCACCCGACGGTGGAGCGGGCGGCCAGCCAGTCGGAGACGTTGCAGCCGTCGAAGCCCCATTCACCGCGCAGGACTTCGCCGACCAGGTACCGGTGCTCGGACATGGTGTGGCCGTTGACCGCGTTGTAGGCCGTCATGACGCCCCAGGGCCGGGCGCACCGGACGATGTACTCGAAGGGGGCCAGGTACAGCTCGCGCAGGGCCCGCGCGGGAACCAGGTTGTCCACCGTGAAGCGGTCGGTCTCCGCGTCGTTGGCGACGAAGTGCTTCACGGTGGTGCCGACGCCGCCGGACTGCACACCGGTGACATAACCGGCGCCGATCCGCCCGGTCAGGTACGGGTCCTCGCTGTACGCCTCGAAGTGCCGGCCGCCCAGCGGGGAGCGGTGCAGGTTGACGGTGGGGGCGAGCAGCACGTGGACGCCCTTGCGGCGGGCCTCCTGGGCCAGCAGCACGCCGGCGCGGCGGGCGAGGCCGGGGTCCCAGGTGGCGGCGAGCGCGGTGGGGGACGGCAGGGCGATCGAGGTGTCGTTCGGGGTCCAGCGGGCGCCCCGCACCCCGATCGGACCGTCGGACATGACCACGGACCCGAGTCCGACATGGTCGACCGCCGGCAGTGACCACAGGTCCTGTCCGGCGAGCAGCCGCGTCTTCGTGTCGAGGTCGAGCCTGCGCAACGCGGCCTCGACGGCCGCCTCCCGGTCCGCGTCGGCCGTTCCGGCCTCGTCGGGTGCGGTCTCGGACATGGTGGGGCCTCTCATGCAATGAAACGATTCATATTCTCCCGGACTGCACGTTAGAGTCCGGTCCTGTCGACTGTCAACGCACCGCGCTATCGCGCCTGACACCGGGCTGCCGCATATCTCGTGTCCCGCACAGTGACGGTCAGGCCGCTGCCGCTGACCACCGACCTGCTCCCGGACGGGCTGCGCGGGCCGTACACGCTCCGCGAGATGCGGGGGCTCCAGGGGGCTGTCCCGGAGCAGGAGTGGAGCTTCCTCCAGGACTGTCCCCAGCACGTGGCGACGTCCGGCGGCGCGCCCGAGCAGGTCGCCGCGTGCACCGCGCTCCAGCACGGCTTCAGGGCGGCGCCGGACGCGGTGGGCCGCGAGGGCGGGCGGACGTTCCGCGACCGGTGGAGCCGGGCCTTCGACGTGCGGCCGAGGGTCGCGACGCTCACCTGGTGGAACGAGTGGATCGCCCAGCGCTTCGAGGACGAGGCGGGGAACACCCGGTTCGTGGACGACTACGACGAGCCGTACAGCCGCGACACCGAACCGGTGGACCCGAACCAGCCCGGCGGCCACGGTGACACCTACGGCCAGGGGATGAGGGCGTACGTGAACGCGTACAAGAACCACGAGCCGTTCCCCACGGGTCTCGTCCCGGGCTGGAGCGGCCCGGGACACCGTCGGCGTGATCGTCTCCTCGGCCTGGCGGCCACGGGCCCGGTCATCGTGAGGCGCATGGTGTGCGTCGCGCCGGTCGTGCGGGGCTGCGGCGGGAGCGGCAGAGGGCGGAGCGGTTCAAGCCGCGCCTCGCGTCCGTGCGGGGGACGCTGCGGGGCGACGCGCCGGACGCGGCGGTCGAGGAGCGGCTGCGTGATCTGCATCCGAAGCGGCTGGAGCGGTTCCGGCGCCGGGTGGAGCGCGCGTCCGCCGACGTCGAGTTCCGGCTCGGTCAGGCGCTGGGCTGGCGGGGCGGCGTGGTCCTCGCGTGGGCCTGCATGCGCGGCGCCATCACGGTGGCCGCCGCGCAGACCCTCCCGGAGGACACCCCCGACCGCGCCCAACTGGTGCTGATCGCCCATGTGGTGGCCACGGTGACCCTGCTCCTCCAGGGCTGACCCTGCCGTTGGTCATCCGGACGGTACAGGTGCCGGGGGACGACCCGGAACGGCTGCGCGAGGAGCGCGGGCGGTTCGCGACCGAACTCGCCTACGCCGCGGACTCCGTCCTGGACGACCCGCTCTCACCGACCGCGACGGCGCGCCGTACGGCGGGCAGGTGGTGGAGGGCGTACGCGGGGAGGCGCGGGCGCGGGCTCCCCGGCGGTCCGCCGACGCCTCGGCGGAGGAGCTGTCCGAGCAGCGCGACCAGTATCCGCGGCTGCGTCTGCGGGTCCTGGCGGAGCAGGCCGACCGGCTCCAGCAGGCCCGGACGACGGGCACGTACAGCTCGGCCGCCCTGAACCACGCCCAGAGCGTGCTGGACGCGGACACGGCCCGCGTGCAGCAGCTCGCGGACCGGACGGGCGACCGCTGAGCGGGCGCGGGGCTCAGGACGTGGCGGACTTGCGTTCGGCGTCGCGCAGGGGCGGTCCTTCCAGGGGCGGCTTCCTCGGGCCGAAGAGCATGGGGACGAGCATGTCGGGCGAGAACAGCCGGGTCGGCGGCTTCTCCAGGCTCATCACGTCGAGCAGGGCGCCCATCGCCCGGGGGTTGGCGGCGCCGGTCGCGACCGCGCGGTCGACGTAGCGGGCGAGGAGCCGTTCCGTCGCGGTGGGCGGGGTGCCGGCGGCGCCGGGGTAGAAGGCGTCCTGTCCCACCGCGAGGCCCCAGGCGGCGCCGACGGGGCGGGCGGCGGCACGCTGGAGGCGCCGGGCGGTGCCGGGGGCGGTGAGATCCGTGGTGCGCAGGACGGCGCGTACGGCGAGGGCGCACTGGGCGGCGACGGTGAGGCCGTGGCCGTAGACCGGGTTGTAGCCGGCTATGGCGTCGCCGAGGACGACGAAGCCGGCGGGCCAGTGTCCGGCCTTCTCGTAGTAGCGGCGGTGGTTGGCGGTGGAGCGGGTGGTGACGACGTCGCCGACGGGTTCGGCGTCCTTCAGGAGCTCGCCGATGACGGGGTCGCCGAGGGAGAGGGCGGAGTCGAGGAAGGCGTCCGGGTCGCCGCCGGGTTCGCCGCCCCGGGTGCCGGAGAGGGTGACGATCCACCGCCCGCCCTCGACGGGCAGAAGGATGCCGCCCCGCCCGGGCGCCTTCGCCGGGTTGGCCTGGACGTTGACGAGGGGGAAGGCGGTGTCGGCGGCGGAGCGCGGGGCGCGGAAGAGGCGGGTGGCGTAGGCGACCCCGGCGTCCACGCGGCGTTCGGCGGGCTTGGGGAGGCCCAGCTGCTCGAACCACTGCGGGGTGCGTGAGCCGCGCCCGGAGGCGTCCACGACGAGATCGGCCGGCAGGACCTTTTCCGCGCCGTCGCCGCCCCGGACGCGGACGCCGGTGACCCGGCCGGCGTCGCCTTCGAGGCCCAGGACGGCGGTGTCCTGGCGCAGGGTGATGCGCTCGTCCGCCAGGGTGCGGTCGCGCAGGACCGCGTCGAGCAGGTCGCGGGAGCAGACGAGGTTGCGGTGATGGTTCGCCAGGAACCGGCGGAACCACACCTCGTTGGGGGCCCGGGAGACCATCTCCCCCATGATGTGGACCAGGCGCCCGCCCCGGGCGACGATGTCCTCGACGCTGCCGGGGAGCAGTTCGTCCAGGGCCCGTACGCCGCCGCTCCAGACGAGGTGCGCGTGCCGGGCCTGGGGGACGCCGCGGCGGGGCGTGGGGCCGTCGGGGAGGACGTCGCGCTCGACCAGGACGACGTCGGCGAACTCGGTGAGCGCGGCGGCGGCGAACAGGCCGGACGCACTGGCTCCGACGACGACGGCAGTGGGCCGGCCGGTGGTGGCGCTAGGGGGCATGGGTGTCAACGCTTTCTGTGCGGGTCATCCGCCGGCGGACGGAGTCGACCATGCGGGGTTGGCGCAGGGCATGCGCGATCGTGTCGAGGTGTTCGCCGAACTCCGCGCCCAGTCGCTGCCGCTCGGCGCTGACCCGGGCGGGCCTGCCGCCGCGGTGGGCGTCGACGGCCGCGCGGAGGGTGACGGCACCGGCGAGGCCGCGCGCCGTCTCCTCCGTGACCCCGGCCGGCACCGCGCCCCGCGCCCTGCGGTGGAGGTCCTCGTCGAGGTGCGGGGTGAGCAGGCGCAGGGCGTCGAGGATGCGCTGCTGGCGCTGGACCAGGCGCAGGCCCAGCGGCATCCGGCGGCCGAGCCGGGGCGTGGCGGCGGAGGGCGTCACCTCGCGCACCGCCGACCACAGGGGCCGCAACTGGGCGTACTCGCGCCGCTCGTGGAGGCGATTCTCCAGGGCGGGGCCGACCTGGGGCACGATGAAGCCGACGGCCACGAGGACGGCCTCCAGCAGGGCGAAGGGCGGGGCGGCCGTGGTGCTGAGGGCGTCCCAGTCGTGCCCGGTCCAGCGGGCGCCGAGGGCGCACAGCTTCGCCGCGTCGAAGACGAGGCCGGAGGCGAAGCCGAGCTGGAGGCAGACGACGCCCGAGCGCAGCCAGCGGTTCCCGATCCTGGGGAACCACCGCCACAGCATGGACGCGGCGACCAGGGACGACACCATGTGCGCCGAGAGGTAGAGCAGGATGTGCTCGCGCATCCAGGGCGTACCGGCGTAGTGGGTGTCGAGGTCGTAGATGCGCGGTTCGGGCACGTCGGCCGGCAGGAAGGTCGCCCAGAGCGCGACGACGACACCGGCGTAGATCCAGTAGACGCGGCGCATCCGCCGGCGGCGGCGCTCCGAGGGCGCCTCCCGCCAGCGCATGATCATGGTGAGGCCGGTGGCGCAGAAGGCGGTGAGGAAGCTGTAGGCCCAGGGCGAGGCGATGTTCGGGACGCCGGTCAGCTCGTTGAGGCGTTCGATGTTGACGGGCGTGATGACGACGAGCACGGCGGTGGCGAAGGCCAGCAGGAGGGTCGTCGCGCGGACGTCGGGGTCGCGCCAGGCCCTCAGGAAGGTGGGGAACTTCAGAGCGAGGGCGAGGAGCAGCAGGGTGGTGGGGAGGGCGTAGGGGATGTGGAAGGCGGGGTTCACAGGATGCGGCCGCCGCGGTTGAGGAGGGAGAGGCGGATCCGTCCCTCGACGGTCGCCGCGCTGACCGGGCCCTCGGCGTAGCGGCCCTTCATCCAGGAGCGGACCTCGCGGCCGAAGAGCAGGCCGAAGGTCTCGGCGTCCACCTCGTGCCGGGACGCCGACTCGGCGCGGGCGGCCACGGTGAGGATCGCCTCGCGCGGCACTTCGGGCAGGTCCAGTATCTGCTCGACGGCCCGGCGTACGGCCTCGGGGGGCTGGTCGGCGGTGACGGCGCGGGCGGCGCCGTGCAGCCCCGCTATGTGGTGGCCGCGGTGCTCCTCCTCCTCGTGCCACAGCTCGTGGCCGAGAATGACCAGTTGGGCCAGGGGTGCGGTGCCTTCCTCGACCACGATGATGGACCGGTCGCCGAGGTCCAGCCGGGCGCCCGACACATCGGCGATGTCCTTGGGGAAGGTGCTGAATCTGAGGTCGATCGGGCGCCCCTTGCGCACGCTCATGGCGCGGCAGAACCCCTCCATGACCTCCCGGGGATCGGCCGGCCGGCTGAGCGTCCGGGACGCCTCCTTGCCGAGGGCGCTCAGCAGTGACCTCATCGCCTTGGTGCTCATCGCCGGGCGTCTCCCTTCTGCCGCTCCCGGGTCCTGCGCGGCGGCTCCTGGGTGCTGTCACGGTCGGGCTCCTGGGGCAGCACCGACCGCAGGACCCCCTCCGGCAGGCGCTCCAGCTGGGCGCGCGGGACCGACCCCTGCAGCCGGAGGTCCGCGCTCACCACGCCGTACCGGTCCGGCAGGGCGGCGACGGGGTCGACCTCCGCGACGGCCGCCCCGGGGTCCAGGCCCGGGTCCTCCAGCTTCCGCACGACGGACAGCAGGACCCGGTCGAGCGCCTCGTCGGCCGGGGCGGTGAAGAAGGACTCGCCGCCGTCCACGCCGAAGAACCCGACGAGGTGGTGCGGGAGTTCGACGTTCGGCGTCTTCTTCCCGTCGCAGACCGCGCGGGCCCATACGTCGGAGACCCCGGTGCTGCGGGCCCATACGTCGGAGACCCCGGTGCTGCGGGCCCATACGTCGGAGACCCCGGTGCTGCGGGAGACGTCGGCGGCCAGGTCCTTCATGAGCTAGCCGTGGCGCCGCAGGTAGGCGTCGCTGAGCGCCTTCAGCCGCCCGCAGTCGCGCTCGTCGACCGTGCCCTGCCGCGGGGTGCGGCCGTCGGGCAGGTCGCGGACGGTGCTCTCGGGCAGCGCCGTCCTCGCCGCGAGGAGGGCCGGGTCGAGGAAGTCCGTCCGGTCCAGGCCCCGCGCGTCGGCGGCCCGCTCCAGGCGCCGCAGCGTCCGGGGCAGTAAGACGTACGGCTCCACCGCGGCACTCCCCCCGGGTCCGGTCCGGCTCTCCCCTGTGCGCACGGCAGCCTACGCAGACCGCTCCCGACGCACAACGATCGTTTATCGGCCACCCGCGATCGTTCGCGATGGGTTTGGCGACGGAGATGAGTTCCGGGGGCGAAGAAGGTCCAAGAGAGCGAGGACCGCGCCGACGCGGACCCCCCGCACGCGAGGAGTACGGACATGACCGCGACATACACCTTCGACGTCTTCTCCAGTCTGGACGGCTACGGCGCCGCCGGGGGCGACTGGACCGGCTACTGGGGCAAGCAGGGCCCCGAGCTGCTCGACCACCGCCTCGCCCTCTACGGCACCGAGCAGCGAATGGTCCTCGGTGCCCGGACCTACCGGCTGTTCGCGCGGATGCTGGCGTCGGCCGACGGGTATCCCGACGTGCTCGACCCGTGGGTGACCCGGATGAGGAGCCTGCCGGCGACGGTGGTCTCGACGACTCTGGAGGGCCCCCTCGACTGGCCGGACGCGACCGTCGCCGACGGGGACGCCGTCGATGTCGTCGGCCGGCTCAAGAAGGAGTCCGACGTGCCGCTGCGCTCGCACGGCAGCCTGTCGATGAACCGCGCGCTGATGGCCGCCGGCCTGGTCGACCGCGTGCAGGTGACGGTCTTCCCCGTGATCACCGGGCAGACCGGCGCGGACCCGGTGTTCCGGGACGCGGCCGACTTCGACCTGGAACTGCTCGAGAGCCGGACGCTCGACGGCCGCGTCCAGGAGCTGGTCTACCGGCCCGCACTCCACTGATCCGGACGGCCCCGCCCCCCTCGGGGGACGTCACACCTTCTGCGGTACGACGGCCACCGGGCAGTCCGCGTGGTGCGGCAGGAAGTATGCCACACGGCCGAGCTGGAGGCCGAAGTGGCCCGTCCTGCGCCGCGCGCCGAGGACCACGAGGTCGGCGGCGGCCGTGCGGTCCACCAGGACCTTGCGGGCCGGCCCCTCGACCGTCGCGGTGCGCAGCGGCACGTCCGGGTGCTCCTTCGCGGCCTCGGTGACGAGCCGGTCCAGCAGCTCGGACGCGGCCGTCTCGGGCTGGTTCCCGGGGTCCTCGCCGGACACCGCGCTCGGCGCCGTCGCACGCCGGCCGGCGCCAGGTCGGCGCTGCTGGCGATGCCCTTCAGCACGCCGTGGCCGTCCACGACCGGCAGCCGCTTTGTCCCCCCGCCGCGCCATGAGGCGGGCGGCCCGGGCGAGGACCGGGTGGACGGTGGTCGCGGGCGCGGTCATCAGGTCGGCCGCGATGACGGCGCGGGCCTTGAGCAGCCCTGCCGGGTTGCGGGACCGTGGGCCGCGGTGCCGGCCGCTGTCGCGGTACCCCGCCTTGCGCAGCAGGTCCGCCTCGGAGACCGCGCCGATCACGCGGTTCTCCTCGTCGACCACGGGGAGGGCACCGGTCCGCCGGGTCTCCATGATCCGCACGATCTCCTAGAAGGTCGCCTGCGCGGCCGGGGCGACGACCCTGCGGGTCGTCACGTCGCTCACGGTGCAGACGCGGCCGTCCATGATGTCCTCCCGCGTGTGGCGGGTGTCCCGGCACCTTCCGGGTCCGTCGCGGGGCGGCCGGAGGGGGCCGACTGGCCCGGGACGGCGTTCCGGGAGGGCCGGGCGGCCCTTTGCGTACGGGGGAGCTGGCTGGACAGGTCCAGGTCGGCCTGGACCAGGTGGTGGTCCGAGTAGGCGGTGGGGTGGACGCGTTGGGCGACCGGGGTGACGCCGCGCAGGAAGACGTAGTCGAACTTGAGGTTCCAGTCGGTGGTCGGCTCGCAGTCGCCGCCGGCGGACGAGGGGCCGCACTGCGGGTCGGCGTCCGAGGCCAGCGCCCATATCGGTGCGAGTTCACGAGCGTCGGGCACGGCGTTGAAGTCGCCGATCACTATGGCACGGTCGTACCGGGCGATCTCCTTGGCCAGTACGGCGGTCTGGCCGGCCCGGACCTCTTCCTGGCGGCGCTGCGCGAGGTGGGTGTCGAAGAGGCGGACGGGGCGGCCGTCGACCTCGGTGGTGACCGCCAGGTACCCGCGGTCCTCGGAGCCGCCCTCGGGGTACTCCACGGCGACGCGGTCCGTCATCGGTGCCGCCGAGAGGAGCGCCTGCCCGAAGGTGCCCTGGTTCCACGGCGCTCCTCCGCAGCGGCGCCAGTTCTCCAGGACCATGCCGTACTCGACGTGGTAGACGAGCCCGTACAGGCTCTCCAGGTAGTCCCGGATCCGCTCGACGTCCCGCACGCACGACTCCTGCATGCCGATGACCTGCGGCGCGTACGTGGCGATCTCGGCGGCCCGGTCGAGGTTGCTCTCGTCGCAGGGGTTGCAGAGGTTCCACGTCATGACCCGGTTCGGTACGACGTCGCGGACGGCGCCGACGGGCAGCGGCTTGGCGACGAGGGCGCCGATGGGCGCGCTGGGGCCGAGGAGCGCCAGGCAGGCCAGGGCTATGGCGCCCGCGCACCACCGCGTGCCCCTTCCGATCACCGACGCCTCCTCCGGGTGACACCACATGTCGTCCCGCACAAGGCTAGGGGTGAGCGCGTCAACGGAGCGTAATGATCTCCTGTGAACGCCGCCCGCGGCGCAAGTGGCTCAGCGCGCTCCGCCGTTGACGTAGAGGGTCTGGCCGCTGACGTACGAGGCGTCGTCGCTGACGAGGAAGGCGATGACGGAGGCCACCTCGTCGGGCCGGCCGACGCGGCGCAGCGGGGTGCGCCCGGCGGCAGCCTGGTGCTCGGCGGGGCCGGTGCCGACGCGGTCGGCCGTGGCGGCGGTCATCGGGGTGGCGATGCACCATGAAGTGGGGCATGGTCGCGTCGCAGTGCCGGAAGAGGGTCTCGAAGTCGAAGGCGGCGGCGTCGGCGACCTCGAGTACGGCCATGACCTCGTCCTCGCCGAGTTCCGAGCGCACGGCGACGGCGGCCGCCTCGTGCACCTCGGGGTGGAGCAGGAGCGCGGACTCGACCTCCTGCGAGGAGACGTTCTCCCCGCGCCGGCGCAGCGCGTCCTTCTTGCGGTCGACGAAGCAGAAGAAGCCGTCGTGGTCGACGTAGCCGAGGTCTCCGGTGTGGAACCAGAGGTCGCTCATGGTGGCGAGGGTGGCCTCGGGGTCGCGGTAGTAGCCCTTGAACATGATGTTCGCCAGCTTCGGCCGGTAGACCATCTCCCCGACCTCGCCCGGCGCGAGCCGCCGGCCGAGGTGACACGGCGACGGCGCGGAGTCCGATCACGGTCGTACGGGAGACCCCGGTGTCGGCCACGCTCGACGGGGGCGACCAGGTCGGATACCTCGTCGCCCGCCGGGCCACAGACCTCGCCCTCGACAAGGCGTCGCACACCGGTCTGGCCGTCGTCGGCGCGCACCGGACCTGGTACACGGGGATGTTCTCGTACTACCTGGAGCTGGTGACCAGGGCCGGGTACGTGGGGATGATCGCGGGCAGCGGCGGCCCGAAGGCCGCCCCGTACGGCGGGACCGAGGCGCGCTTCTCGACCAACCCCGTCGCGTTCGGGTTCCCCGCGTCGCCCCACCCGGTGATCGGTGATCTGGGACATCGGGACGTCCTCGGTGATGCTGGGCGAGGTGATGCTCGCCGAGCGGCTCGGCGAGCCCCTCCCGGAAGGGCTCGCCTTCGACCCGGACGGGGCGCCCACACGGGACCCGGGTGCCGCCCTCGCCGGGGCGTTCACGGTGTGGGGCGGCCACAAGGGTTCGGGGCTCGCGATGGTCGTCCAGCTCCTCGGCATGCTCACGGGTCAGGCCGCCGCGCCGGAGGGCCTGGCCGACTGCGGCTTCTTCCTGCTCGTGGCGGACCCGGAGGTGCTGACGTCCGGGGAGGACTACCGGCGCCGGGTGTCCGACTTCGCGGAGTCGGTCCGGTCCACCCGCCCCCTCACCCCGGGGAACCCGGTCCGCGTCCCCTTCGACCGCTCCGCCGCGGAACGCACCCGGCGTCTGGCGGAGGGCGTCATCGACGTCCCCCGGCGGATCCACGACACCCTCGCCGCCGTAGCGGCGGCCTGACGACCTCCCGATCCCCAGCGAACGAACCTCACCCGCAGCGAACGGAACAGGGAGCGAGCGCCCCCATGTCCTTCTTCCTCGTCACCTACGTCCACCCCGACGAGGACGGCTGGAACCGCCACCTCGCCGCGCACCTCGAGTACCTCGAGAAGCTCCTGGCCGAGAGCACCCTGCGCGCCTCCGGCCCCTTCCTCGGCACCCCGAGAAGTCGGCGCTCCTCATCCTGACCGGCGACGGCCACGACCAGGTCCGCGCGGTCGTCGAGAAGGACCCGTTCGTCGCCCACGGCCTCGTCACCGAACTGACGATCACCGAATGGGACCCCCTCTTCGGCACCTACCAGAACGAGTCGAGCCACCCCCGGCCGGCGTGAGGCCCTGCCCTACTTCGGCGGATGCAGCTTGCGGAAGTGCGTCCAGCTGGTCTCGTTCGGCTCGGTCCAGCGGTCGGGGGCGCGGGCGTACTCCGGGTGGTGGGCCGCGATGTAGGCACGGGTGCGTTCCGGCACTTCCGTGTAGGAGCGGAGTTTGCGGCCCCGGCAGTGGTAGGTGAGCCCGCCGGGCCGCTGACCGCGCGCCATCCACGGGGCCCACGGGGACATCCGGGTCCAGGACACGGTCGCCGGGACGCTGGGTGCCGGGACGGCCAGGTCGGCGCGGTGGGCGAAGAACTGGAAGAGCTCCAGGGCCTTGCAGGTGTCGCCGGAGGAGTGGACGGGGTACTGGGCCACCGGCAGCGGGGAGGGGTAGGCGAGCGGGATCTCCAGACTGAGGCAGACCTGGTCGCCGAGGTCGGTCGTCGGCACCGGGAAGGGGTGCCACTTCTGGTGGGCCGGGTCGTTCCAGATGTGCACGACCGGGAGGTCCTCCCAGCTCTCCACGATGTCGCGGGTCGCGGGGTCCAGGTGGAAGGCGGCCTCCCGGGTGAGCAGCCGGTCCGCGTCCGGACCGTCGTCGGCGTCCTGGACGAGCCGGGCGACGTTCAGCCCTTCGAACCCGAACAGATGCCGGTAGGGATCGTCGGGCGTCCAGGCGTACACGTCACCGCTCCACCAGTACGTCACCTCCTCCCCGCCGAGCGAGGCACGCGCACGGGCAAGGGACCGGGTGGACTCCACGGGGGATGTACTCATAGGAACCACTCTGCGCGGCCACCCCGGTCCTCGTACGGCAGACCTCGCGGTCGGGCACGGACGTGGCCCGCACCCCTGCCGGGGTACGGGCCGCGTCGGTGTGTCTCAGGGTGTGTGTGCCGAGTCCGGCAGGGGGATCCAGGTGTGGGACCAGGTGACGATCGCTTCGAGGACCGGCTCCAGGGCGCGGCCCTTGGGGGTGAGGCGGTACTCCACCTGGACCGGGGTGGCCGGTACGACGTGGCGTTCGATCAGGCCGTCGCGCTGGAGGGCGCGCAGGCGCTGCGCCAGCATGGTGTCGCTGACCCCGGGCACGGCGGCCTTGATCTGCGCGTACCGGCACTGGTCCGTGAACAGCGCGCGCAGGATCGCCCCGGTCCAGCGGGCGCCGATCAGCTCGATCGCCGTGTGGAAGCGCGAACAGACCGGGTGGGACGCGTCGCCGCCGGGCGCCGGGGCGGCGGTCACGGTGCGGCGGGGGCGCGCAGCGCGCGCAGGGCGCCGGTGACGCGTACCAGCTCGTCCAGCATCGCGTTCGCGGAGTCGGTCATGACGTCGTTGGGGACCACGCGCCGGTCCTCGTCGAGGAACTGCTGGACGAAGGGGATCGACACGGCCTCGGGGACCGGCGTCATCTTCAGCGTGGTGACCACCTGCTTGATCATCTGCACCGCGCGCGTGCCGGCTGACACCCCGCCGTAGCTGACCATGCCGACCGCCTTGTACTGCCACTCGCCGTGGAGGTAGTCGATCGCGTTCTTCAGCTCGGCGTTGTAGCCGTAGTTGTACTCCGGCATGACGAACACGAAGGCGTCCGCCTCGGCGACCTTGGCGCTCCAGTCACGGGTGTGCTGGTGGGTGTACTGGGCGAGCCTCGGGTGGTTCGGCTCGTTCATGAACGGCAGGTTCACCTCCGCGAGGTCCACGATCTCGATCTCGTCGAAGCCTCCGTGCTTCGCGGCCTCGTCCTCGATCCACCGGGCGACGCTCGGGCCGAGGCGTCCGGGGCGGGTGCTCGCGACGATGATTTCCAACTTGCTCATGCTCAACGACTGCCTTTCCTACGCGATGACGGACTTATCCTACGCATTTCTGAGTGGATAAGAAATCCGTAGTGACTTCGTCAGGTGTGGGTCACGCCGTCGCCGCGGCCGCCGGCTTCCTCGCACCGCGGCGGTTCGCGACGAGCATCAGGGCCAGGCCCGCGACGACCCACACCGCCAGCACCAGGACCGGTCCGCCGGCGCCGGTTCCGTCGAAGAAGGCGTTGGCGCGCAGCAGGCTGCCCGAGGCGCCGGGCGGCAGGAGCTGGCCGAGGGTGGACCAGCCGTCGGGGAGCCAGTACGGGCCGGTGGCGAGCCCGGAGAGCGGGTTGCCGAGGAACATCATCACCACGGAGGCGACACCGAATCCGGCGTATCCGAAGAGGGACTCCAGGCCGAGGAACGGTACGGCGAGGGCGGCCATGCCGAGACCCACGCCGAGGGACGTGAGCCAGAAGTTCCCGTCGAGCGTGCCGATGCCGAACTGGAGGACGGCGGTGACGGCGGCGCCCGCCGCGAGGGCGAAGGCGGCCACGCCGACGAGCCGGGTCCGCAGCCGGGCTCGCCCGGGGAAGAGCTGGATCAGGGTGATCGCGGGCAGCATGCCGCCGAAGACCATCGGCAGCGCCGCCGAGGCCAGCCCGGTGCCGCGCGGGTCGTCCTCGGGGAAGGGCGCCACGTCGTGCGTGGTGACGTCGACGTGCTGCTGGGCGGCGAGCGTGGTGCCGAGACCGCTGATCGCGGCGGTGATCTGCGGTCCGCCCGCCGTCGCGGTGTAGACGGTGACGCCGTCGCCGCCGAAGGCGAGGCCGCCCACGACGTCGCGGTCCTCGATGGCGCGGGTGAGGTCCTGGGGGTCGTCGTACGCCGTGACCTCCCACTGGTCGCCGTCGAGCCGTTCCTGTACGGCGGTCGCGGGACCGGTGACGCCCAGCGGGGCGTGGTGGGGCCCGCCGTTGGCGGAGGGCAGGCCGAAGGCGCACAGCATCAGGGTGATCGCGGCGGTCAGGCCGACGACGACGGCGACGAGCCGGAGCGCGAGCTTCCGGCCGCCCGGCTGCGGCGCGGCGTGCGCGGCGGTGCCGCCCGGTTCCGACACATCGGTGGGAGCGAGGTTCGTGGACATGACTCCAGCGTATAACTCAGCGAGCAGTGAGTTCAGCACTTGATGAGTTATTTCCAGCACACCGGTGCGCACCGGGGCCGGGACGGGCGCACCGCCGGTGCGGGCATCATGGGGGTATGGAGAGCGTCAGGGATGTGCGTGGGGCCGATGCGGCGGAGGCGGCCGGTGCGGCCGGGAAGCACGCCGGCGGGCGGCGGCCCGGGGAGACCCGTACCCGGGAGGCGATCCTGAGCGCGGCGCGGGTCTGCTTCGCCGAGCGCGGGTTCGACGGGACGAGTCTGCGGCGGATCGCGGAGGCGGCCGGGGTGGACCAGTCCCTGGTGCACCACTTCTACGGCACGAAGGAGAGCCTGTTCCTCCAGGCGCTGGAGCTGCCGGGCAGGATCCAGGAGGCCATCGCCGCCGCGGCGGCGGGCGGGCGCGAGGGGGTCGGCGAGCGGCTGGTGCGCGCGCACCTCTCCGTGTGGGACGACATGTCGTCACGGCCGGCGCTGATGACGATGGTGCGCTCGGCCGCCATCCACCGGGCGGCCGCCGCCCGGCTGCGCGAGACGGCGACCACCGTCCTGGCGAGCGCGCTCAGCGAGGCGGTCACGGGCGAGGACGCGGCGCTGCGGTCGAGCATGGTCGCCACGCAGCTCATCGGGCTGGCCCTGATGCGGTACATCGCGCTGCTCGAACCGCTGGCCTCGGCGGACACGGAGGACGTGGTACGCCACTACGGCCGCGCGATCCAGGCGATCGTGGAGAACGGGGAGGACTGAGAGGGCCGGGGCCGGCCGACAGGACTGAGCGGGCGGTCGGAGCCGGGCGAGCGCCCCCGCCCGGCCCGGTGACGCCGTCCTCTCACCGCTCCTTGCCGTCGTCGGCGGCCAGCGGGAGTAGCCCGCGCTCGGCGAAGACCTTCTTCGCGGCGAAGGTGGCGTTCAGCGCCTTGGGCATGCCGCAGTAGACCGCGGAATGCAGCAGCGCCTCGACGATCTCCTCGGGGGTGAGGCCGACGTTGAGGGCGGCGTTGACGTGCACGTCGAGCTGGGGTTCGCAGCCGCCGAGGGCGGTGAGGATGCCGAGGGTGACCAGCTGCCGGTCCCTCGGGGCCAGGCCCGGGCGGTCGTACATCTCGCCGAAGGCCCAGGCGGCCACCTGGTGGCCGAGTTCGGGGCTGATGTCCGCGAGCGAGTCGATGACCCGCTGCCCCGCCTCCCCGTCGATCCGGGTGAGGACCCCCATGCCGTGCGCGAAGCGCTCCTCGCGGGCCTGGGTCTCGTCGTCGTGCTGGGTGGTCATGGGTGTTTTCCTTCCGATCACTCGTCGGGCGGTGACAGGTCCTGGAACCTCGCAGGAATGATCGCAGCAACTGCAATCGGCCCATGACCACGCGGGCGTCGCCGAGGAAGAGGGAACCGTTGTTCTCGCGTTCCGCCGCCACGCCAGGTGCTCGTCGGGAAGGGGACCGAGGACGGACAGCGGGTCCTCGGCCGGGGTGATCATCGTCATCTCGACCAGGCAGAGCTGCCTGCAAGCCCATGCGCTGTTCACTCATGGGTGTGCCTCTCATGGGAATCCGGGGAATCCTGACGGCCCTGGGGACTCGGAAAGCCTTGTCGAGAGGGGTCGAGTGATGACGTCGAGCGGTCCACCGCATCCCCGCGTGTACGAACTGGAGGTGGGGCAGGTGCCGCTCGCGCTCGCCGACGAGAACCGGCGCCGTGTCTTCACCGAACTCGCCGCCCGGCCGGACGAGGAGCGGCTCTGCGCTTCCTTCGACCCGCCGGTCGGCAAGTCGAGCCGCACCCAGCACTGGCGGGTGCCGCGCGAAGCCGGCCTGGCGTACCAGCGCGACGCCGGGAACCGGCTGTACATCCGGCTCCGGAAGGACGACCTGGACCACCGGTTCCCCGGGCTCATCGAGGCAGTCGTGACCGCGGGCCGGGACACGCCGTAGGACGCTTCATCGTGACGCGGAGCCGACGCGATCGCAGCGTCGTGGCGATCGCGTCGGCTCCGCCGGCAGCCGCGACGGCGGTGTGATGCGCTACGCCGTCGGCTGCGAGGTCGGGACCCTCCCCCGCTGGGGGGCGGGCACGGTCAGGGCGCCCACGGTGCGTCCACCGACCAGCCGGCGTCGGCCGACAGGGCCTGGGGGCGGTTGTAGACGTCGCCGGTGCCGGTGCCCGAGGCGATGAAGACCTGGGACGCGTAGTGCCGCAGGTAGGAACCGGGGATGTTGAGCGACTCGAAGGTGACGCCCGTACCGCCGAGGCCGGGCCGGGCGCAGAACGTGGCGTCCTGGCGGAACAGGGCCGAGCCGTCGTTCGGGACGTTGCGCACCCGGCTGTCGGCATGGCGCAGGAACTGGCCGGGGTAGTTCACCGACTCGAAGGAGTAGCAGGAGGAGTCGGCGAGCCCGCGCCGGATCGTGTACGTGGCGTCCTGCTTGAGCTGGGCGCTGCTGCCCGCGTCGACGACCTCGGTGTTGGCCAGGCTGTCGGCGTGCCGCAGGTACCGGTTGGTGAAGCCCCAGGAGGTGACCCGGAGCGACTTGCGGACGTCGGTGGCCAGTTGGACGGAGCTGCGCCACAGCGCCGGCTCGCCGAGGTTCCAGGTGGCGTCGGCGGCGAAGGAGGCGGCGGTGTCCCAGGCGTTGGGGCCGCCGCTGCGGGCGAGGTACACGTTGTCGGCGTAGTGCCGCAGATAGCGGCCGGGGACGTTCTTGGACTCGAAGGAGGTGCCGCCCGCGGCCAGACCGGGCCGGCTGCACCAGGTCGCGTCCGCGGCGAACGAGCCGCCGGTGTCGGCGTCGACCCGCACCCGGTTGTCGGAGTGGCGCAGGTAGCGGCCGGGGAAGTTGACCGACTCGAACGAGTAGCAGCGCGGGTCGGCGAGGCCGGTGACGGTGCGGAAGGAGGCGTCCTGTCGGGCGCCGTCGGCGGAGGCGCCGGTCAGGACGTCGGTGCGGGCCAGGGAGTTGGAGTGCCGCAGGTAGCGGTCCGTGAACCCGGGCGAGGTCACCTTGAAGGACCGGACGTGGCCGAGGGTGAGGGCCGGCGAGGCGTTCAGGTTGCGGGAGGCCGCGATCAGCGCGCCGTGCGCCTGGCGCAGCTGGTTGGTGTCGACCTTCTGCACGCGCCGGTCGTAGGTGTAGAGGCCGTTGTACTCGCCCTCGACGTCGGTGATCTCCGTGTAGACGTACGCGGACAGGCCCTTGGTGGTCATGAGCTGCTGGACGTCGCGGACCATACCCGTGTAGCGGTCGCCCAGCTGTGCCTGGCTGGAGACCTGCTCGTAGGCGAAGAACTGGCCGTTGGGGCTGTACTCGTGGCCGGGATTGCGCAGACCGATGCCGCCGAACTCACCGAGGACGGAGACGCGGGTGTCCGAGGGGCGTGGCGCGTCGGGGCCGGTGTAGACGTGCCAGTCGATGATGTCGCCGGTACCCGGGTCACCCCGCGAGTCGCAGCAGTTGTAGCCGCTGTGCGGGTTCATCAGGCGGCCCGGGTCGTAGTTCTCCAGGTCGGTGGTGACGCGCCGGGTGGCCGCGAGGTCCCACTCGCCCCAGCCCTCGTTGAAGGGCACGTAGGTGACGACCGCCGGGGAGAACCGGTGCTCGTCGATGATCTCGCGGGCCTCGGTCTCGAACTGCGCGGTCTGCGCGGCGGTGCGGTTGTGGTCGAACGGGACGGTGGACGGGATGTCCTGCCACACCAGCAGTCCCAGCCGGTCGGCATGGTAGTACCAGCGGGCCGGTTCGACCTTGATGTGCTTGCGCACCATGTTGAAGCCCAGGTCCTTGTGCTTCTCCAGGTCCGAGGCGAGCGCGGCGTCGGTGGGGGCGGTGTAGAGGCCGTCCGGCCAGAAGCCCTGGTCGAGGGTGCCGATCTGGAAGACGAACTCACCGTTCAGGGTGGGGCGCATGACCCCGTTCAGCATCTTCTTGCCGATCTCGCGCATGCCGAAGTAGCTGGTGACGGTGTCGACCGCGGTTCCGGAGGCGTTGCGCAGGGTGACCCGCAGGTCGTACAGGAACGGGTCGTCGGGTGACCAGCGGCGGGCGTCCGGGACGGGCACGGAGAACTCGGTGAAGCCGCCGGTGGAGCGGCCCACGACGGTGGAGCCGTTCAGCGCCTCGGCCAGGACGGTGTGGCCGTCGACGTTGCCGCGGGTGAAGACGCGGACCCGGGCGGTGTTGTCGGAGAGGCTGGGCCGGATGTCGACGGAGTAGATCGAGGAGGCCGGCGTGGGCTCCAGCCACACGGTCTGCCAGATGCCGGAGGTCGGCGTGTAGAAGATGCCGCTCGGGTTGTTGGTCTGCTTGCCCACCGGCTGCTTCTCGCCCCGGCCGTCGGTCGGGTCGTAGACGCGCACGATCAGCTCGTTGGCGCCGCTCCTCAGCTGCGGCGTGATGTCGACCTCGAAGCGGTCGTAGCCGCCCTTGTGGGTGGTGACCTGGGTGCCGTTGACCCAGACCGTGGCCTCGTAGTCGACGGCGCCGAAGTGCAGTTGCACCCGTCTGCCGTTCCAGTTCTGCGGGACGGTGAAGGACCGCTTGTAGAACATCAGGTCGCGGTTGTCGTTGCGCATGACGCCGGAGAGCGCCGACTCCACGGGGTACGGCACCAGGATGCGCTCGGGCAGCGTCTGGCCGACGGGCGGCGCGGCGTTGCGGTTGACGTTGCCGGCGCCGTCGGCGGGCGGGTTGAGGAACTCCCACTCACCGTTGAGGGACTGCCAGTCGGGCCGCGTCATCTGCGGGCGCGGGTACTCGGGCAGCGGGTTGGTGGTGGAGACCTGGCCGGTCCAGGGCGTGGTGAGCGGTGGTGGCTTGGGGGTGACGGCGGCCGCGGCGGTGGTGCTTCCGGTGACCAGCAGGCCTCCGGCCATCGCCAACAGGGCCGCCAGGCAGGCGATGATGCGTCGCATCAGGGTCCTCCAGGGCGGGACGGCGCGCGGAGGCCGGCGTTCCGCAGCTGATCGCCGACCGTTTCCGGTCGGGCTGGGGCGATGCGGCGTACGGGCTTCCGACACGGTCGGACGAGCGGTACGAACGCGGGCAGGGCGCCCCGCGCCCCGGCTGGGAGTGCGCACTGCGGCCGAGGTGCGGGGAACCTAACATGGAACAGACTCCAACGGAAACACTCAGGAAACCCCAACCTTCAGCGTTTTCGGGCCACTTGTCCGCTCACGACTCACCGTGACCGGTCCCCCGGCGCAGCCCCTCCGCACGGCCCGACACACGCCCGACACACAGTGTGCGAGCGGAAAGTCGTACGGACCGAGGCGTGCGCGAGGTCTGGACAGTGACTCGGGAGCGTGTTGTCATTCCGCTTGTCGCGGGATTTCCAACGTTGGAAGGGGCGCTCTTCTCCGTATACCAGGCGTCCGCGTACCAGTCGTCCGACTCCCCTTCGTGCGGGAGCGGTTCGGCCGACGCCCTCCTCCGACGGTCCCGGTCCAGTTCCCCTGTGCGAGAAGGTTCGATGACAAGACAACGCACCCGCCCCCAAGCCAGAGCGTGGGCCCTGCTGACCGCAGCGGCCCTGGTCCTGCCCACGACCGCCCTCACCTCCGCCGCGTCGGCCGCGGAACCGGCCGCCGGCGCGCTGTCCGCGCAGTCCGCCGGGCAGTCCGCCGTGAAGGTGAACGGTCTGAAGGGCGAGTACTACAGCATGTCCGCGCCGGGCGCGCGGGACTTCGCCGTACTCGGCGGCACCTCGCTCGACCCGCAGATCAACTTCTCCGGACTCACCAGCACCTTCCAGGAGTTGACGGGCAAGACGGAGCACACGACGGCCCGCTGGACGGGGAGGATCGAGGCTCCCGCCACCGGTGACTACACGTTCTACGCCTCCGGCGACAACGGCTTCCGCCTCTTCATCGACGGCGAAGCGGTCATCGACCACTGGGAGGGGGACTGGGACAACGAGCAGAAGAGCGCGCCCGTCCACCTGACCGCCGGTGAGCAGCACGACTTCCGCCTGGAGATGTTCCAGGACGTCGGCGGCGCCAACATGTTCCTGCGCTGGTCGACGCCGACGCTGGCGAAGCAGATCGTGCCGCAGTCGGCGTTCACCCCGCCGGACGGCTTCGAGGTCTACCCGGTGGAGCCGTCGGTCGGCCAGGACGGCAAGCAGGTGCGGGCCCGCTTCGAGGGCCGGGTGGGCGGTGACCTGAAGGCACTGGCCCAGCATGTGGTGGTCGAGTCGGACACGACGCCGATGCCGATCACGTCGGTCACCACCGCGCCGGGCGACCAGAACTCCCTGCTGATCACGCTCTCGGAGCCGATCCAGAGGGACCAGCAGGTCAAGCTCACCTACGACGGCGCCGGCAGCCTGACCTCCGGCGGCGAGACCGTTCCGAAGCTGGTCCGCTGGGCGCAGAACGACTCCACGCACCGCCTCACCACCGAGTGGGGCGACAAGCTGGACGAGGAGCACCCGCTGCCGGAGTACCCGCGCCCGCAGCAGGTCCGCTCGCAGTGGCAGAACCTCAACGGTCCCTGGCAGTTCAGCGGCGCCGACGCGGGTGAGAAGCCGGTCTTCGGCAAGAACCTGGACGAGAAGATCATCGTGCCGTTCCCGGTGGAGTCGCAGCTCTCCGGTCTGGAGCGCCACGAGGACCACATGTTCTACCGCAAGCTCATCGACGTGCCCAAGAACTGGAAGGTCGGCAAGAGCGACCGGGACAACCGGCTGAAGCTCAACTTCGGCGCGGTCGACTACCAGGCCACGGTGTACGTCAACGGCACCAAGGTCGCCGAACACACCGGCGGGTACAACGCGTTCAGCGCCGACATCACGGACGCGCTGAAGAGCAAGGGCCGGCAGGAGGTCGTGGTCGCGGTCACCGACACCGGTGGCGCGGACCAGCCGATGGGCAAGCAGTCCACCAACCCGGGCGGCATCTTCTACACGCAGTCGTCGGGCATCTGGCAGACCGTGTGGATGGAGCCCGTCGCCGAGGCGGCCATCGACAACGTGGTCACCACGCCGGACATCGACACCTCGACCCTCGCTGTGAACGTGCAGTCCGGCAAGGCGTCCGCCGGGGCGCGCGTCGAGGCCGTCGCCCGCGACAAGCACGGCCAGGTCGTCGGCAGGGTCAGCGGCCCGGCCAACAGGGAACTGCGGCTGCCGGTGGCGAAGCAGCACCTGTGGAGCCCGGACGACCCCTACCTGTACGACCTGGACGTCAAGCTCACCGACGGCCGCTCCACGGACAAGGTCGGCAGCTACTTCGGCATGCGGAAGATAGCCGTCGAGAACGTCGGCGGCTACCAGAAGCTGGTGCTGAACGGGAAGCCGATCTTCTCGCTGGCCACGCTCGACCAGGGCTTCTGGCCGGACGGTCTGTACACCGCGCCGAGCGACGACGCCCTCGCCTTCGACCTGAAGGCGCACAAGGAGCTGGGCTTCAACGCGGTGCGCAAGCACATCAAGGTCGAGCCCGCCCGCTGGTTCTACCACGCGGACCAGCTCGGTCTGCTGGTCTGGCAGGACTTCGTCTCCGGCAACATCACCAACACCACCGGTCAGAAGGCGTTCGTCGACCAGGGGATGGAGACGGTGCGCCAGCACCACAACTCCCCCTCGGTGATCGGCTGGATCGTCTTCAACGAGGGCTGGGGCGAGTGGAACCGTGAGGAGACCGGCAGGATCACCGAGTCGGTCAAGGCCGCCGACCCGTCCCGCGTGGTCAACGCCCACAGCGGTGTGAACTGCTGCAACTCCAAGGGCGACTCCGGCAAGGGCGACATCGTCGACCACCACGACTACGGCAACAACGACCCCGCCTGGCCGGACGAGAAGCGGGCGGCGATGGACGGCGAGCACGGCGGCTTCACGCTGCGCACCCCGGGTCACATGTGGCCGGGCGCGCCGACCGTCATCTACAGCGGTGTCGCCGACAAGGCCGCGCTCACCCGCAAGTACGTCGAGAACACCGAGCAGTTCTACCTGGAGCAGGCCGGCGCCGAGCTGTCCGGATCGGTGTACACGCAGATCACCGACCTGGAGAACGAGCTCAACGGCCTCTACACGTACGACCGTCGGGAGATCAAGGTCGACCCGGCACCCGTCCGTGAGATCAACCGCAGGGTCATCGCGGCCGGTGCCGCGGCCGGCCAGAAGGGTGACCTGAAGGGCGGTGGCTCCTGGTCCCTCGACGAGGGCTCCGGCACCACCGCGAAGGACTCGGGGCCGAACGCCAGGCCCCTGACGCTCACCGGCGGCACCACCTGGACCGAGGGCGTCAGCGGCAGCGCGTTGAAGTTCGACGGCCAGGGGCAGTCCGCCGAGACCGCCGGACCGGTGCTCGACACCACCGGCAGCTACTCGGTCTCCGCGTGGGTGAAGCTGGACCAGCTGCCCGGCAACTACGCGACGGCGGTCAGCCAGGACACCCGGCGCCAGGCCAGCCCGTTCTATCTCCAGTACGGGCAGGGCGCGTTCGCCTTCAGCACCCCCGGTGAGAACCGGGCGCGGCTGGTGACCACGCCGGAGACGGGCCGCTGGTACCACCTGGTCGGCGTGAAGGACGCGGCGAGCAACCAGATCCGGCTGTACGTCGACGGCGACCTGGCGTCGACCGCGACGGCCGGCCCGGCCTACCAGAGCACCGGGGGCCTGGCCGTGGGCCGCGCCCAGTGGCAGGGTACGGACGCCGACTTCTGGAACGGCTCCGTCGACGAGGTCCACGCCTACGACAAGGCCCTCACCGACGCGGAGGTGAGCGCCCTGCACGAGGCCGAGCAGCCGTAACCGGCCCCACGGCATCGAGGGCACCGGCAGGACCGGGCGGCCCCGGCGGGAGGCGAGGAGCCTTCCGCCGGGGCCGCCGTCCGTGGTGCGGGTCAGGACCGGCATCCGGTGGTGAGACCGCGCTGGGCCAGGCCCCTGGCAGAACGCCGTGAGGTGGCGCCGGACCGGCTACAGCGCGCTGATCCACCTCGCCGCCGTGCGGGCGGTGCCGCGCGAGCTGAACAGTCGGCGAGGGCCGACGGCGCGGGCCGCTTCCTGACCTGCCGGCTCATCACGCTGCCGGCGATCCGGCCCACGCTGCCGTTCACCGTCGTCATCTCCGCCATCGGCGGCCTCCAGCTCTTCGCCGAGCCCTACCACCAGCCCCGGGGCCGCGGCGCCGAGGAGGCCCTGCGCGACGAGGGCGCCAGCATGACGCGCTCCGCCGTGCACGGTGGCACAGCCGGCACCGACGCCTGGCTCGACCAGCTCGCCACCCGGCGCTCCGACGGGGCGATCCTCGTCGCCTCCGACCTCGCCCCGCGCCGGCGCGCCAAGCCGGCCGCGCTCGGCATCCGCTACGTCCTGGTCGACCCGGTCGGCACCGTCGGCCCGACGGTGCCGACGATCGGGGCCACCGACTGGGCCGGTGCCATCGCCGCCACCGAGCACCTGATCGGGCTCGGGCACCGCGACATCGCCCACCTGGCCGGCCCGCGCCGGCTGCTGTGCAGCCGGGCCCGCGCGGACGGGTTCCACGCGGCGACGGAGGCGGCGGGGCTGCCCGTGCCCGACGGGACGGCGCGGCACGGGGAGTTCAACGGCCCGTCCGGCCACACCGAGATGGCCGCGCTGCTCGACGACGCCGACCGGGCGGGCCGCCCCCGGCCGACCGCCGTGTTCGCGGCCGGCGACCTCCAGGCGTTCGGCGCGTACACGGTGCTGCGCGAGCGGGGCTGCGGGTCCCGGACGACATCAGCGTGGTCGGTCTCGACGACGTACCGGTGGCCCGCTGGAGCGACCCGGCGCTCATGACGGTGCGCCAGCCGCTCCAGGAGGTGGCCGCCATGTCGGCGGGCACCCTGCCGCGCCTGATCGACGGTCAGGACGTCAACCTGCCCCGCGTCGCACTCGCCACCAGCCTGGTGGTCCGCGACAGCACGGCCCCGCCGCCCGCGTGAGCGGCGCCCCCGGCCCCTACTCGAAGTACTTCAGGCTCCAGCCGGTGTCCGAGGTGGGGCCGGGGACGTTGGCGCGGCGGTAGGTGGTGTCGCCCCACCAGGCGAAGGAGCCGGTGTACCAGTAGCGGTTCTCCCAGGCGTACGGCGTCCCCTTGGGCACGGCGTGGAACATGAGCGGGAACCGGGGTCCGGCGGGCGGGCTGGTGTCGATGTCGCCGTTCTCCAGCACGAACGTGTGGTGCCCGGGTCCGTTGACGTACAGCGTCGGGTCCCAGCCGGTCATCATGGTGGCCCGGTTGGAGCCGAAGAGGCAGCCGTTGGACTTGTACCAGTCCCACACGTACGTCGGGTCGCCGCCGGCCCGCAGCCGCAGGTCGGCGACGCAGTACTGGTCGCTCCAGCTGCCGTTGGCGGAGTAGGCGATGTGGAGCTGTCCGCTGGGGTCCTTGACGGGCTCGGGCCCCTCGTTGATGAACGGGTTGCCGACCACCCGCTCCCAGCTCTCGCGCGGCTGCGAGATGACGTACCGGCCGCCGGTCGGGGTGGTCGGGCCGCTCATGCGGGCGATGTACAGGTTCTGCTCGACGTTGGTGTCCCCGGCCCAGCCCGACCAGACGAACCAGCGCTGCCCGTTGAAGGTGAACAGGCTGCCGTCGATGGCCCACTTGTCGTCCGGCAGCGCCAGTTGGGTCTCGCGGGAGTAGCCGCTGTCGGGGCTGGCGGAGCTGATGACGTACATACGGTGCGCGGCGCCGCGGCCGGCGGAGAAGTAGATGTAGTACCGCCCGCCCTCGCGTACGATCTCGGGCGCCCACACCTCCCCGCGGTTCGCGCTGTCCGACCAGACCTGCCGGGCGGGTGCGGCGGCCAGACCGGTGGTCGAGGACGCCTGCCGTACGGCGATCCCCCCGCCGGCCGACTGGACGGAGACGTAGGTGGCGCCGACCCGCAGGACGCTGGGGTCGGCGGCCCGCAGGCCGGTCTGCTCCGCCTGGGCGGGCTCGGCAGACGACAGGGAGAACACGGCGGCGAGTACCCCGGAGAGGGCGCAGGCGGCCAGGACGGAGAGACGTCGGGTCGGTTTCATGGCATCAGGTCCAGGGTGAGGGGATGTCTGGCACGCACGGCTGCTCCCGCAGGCGTGGAGGGGGGACGGCGCCCGTGCGGCAACGGGCGCCGCAGGAGCGGGACCGTCACCGGTCGGCGGCCTCACCGCGGCGGGCCGACCACCACGTTGTCGAAGGAGGCGTCGGTGTCGAAGACTCGGACGCCGGTCGCACCGGTGGGGTGGGTGGCGTCCGTGACGGAGATCTTTGGGGTGCTCATGTCATCCACGAAGACCTTGATGGATGTTCCCACGGCCGTCACGCGGAGAGATCAGCGGCCGGCCGATGGCGTCCTTGTACGGGCCCTCGGGGCGGTCGGCGACGGCCACGCCGATGCCGCCGAGCGGGGAGTTGTTCTGGATGTCGTTGGCGGCGAAGTACAGGTAGTACTCGCCGTTCCGCTGGACGGGCGCCGGCGCCCGCACCGCGTACCAGGCCCAGGACACGTCCGCGGTCCGCAGCACGTTCGGGTGCTTGGTCCAGTGGACCAGGTCGGTCGAGGAGAAGGCGTCGAGGTGGGTCTGCTCGGCGTAGGGCTTGGAGGCGGTGGGATAGACCCAGTAGCGGTCGCCGTAGACCACGGTGTCGGGGTCGGCGTCCCAGCCGTCGACGAAGGGGTCGCCCGCCTCCGAGGTCGCGTAGTCGGGCGCGGCGGCGGCGCTGGACGGGGTGAGCAGGGCGACCATGCCCCCGACGAGCAGGGCGGCACAGGTCCGGGGGGACGCGTCCGGTCGTTCCGGCAGTCATGGCTGGCAGGCTCCTGGGAGTGGGGGTCGAGGAGTGTGCGCCGTACTGAGCTACGAAGACGGACGGGCTGCGGCCCGGACGCGGCGCCCGTGGTGGAGGCACGGGCGCCGCGTCCGGGTCGGTCACGCCAACTGCCGTCTGCGGCCCAGCCAGGTCTGGGCGACGACCACGACGGCGAGGAAGGCGCCGCTGACGACCTGCTGGTAGGAGGAGTCCAGGGAGCCGATCTGGTTGATGACGTTCTGGATCACCTTGAGCAGCAGCACACCGACGAGGGAACCGCTGACGAAGCCGAGCCCGCCGGTGAGCAGGGTGCCGCCGATGACGACGGCGGAGATGGCCTCCAGCTCCATCCCGTTGCCGAGGATGGTCACGCCGGAGGCGAGCCAGGCGGCGTTGAGCGCGCCGGCCAGGCCGGCCAGCAGCCCGGACAGCGTGTAGACGAGGATCTTGGTGCGGGCCACCGGGGCACCCATCAGCGCCGCCGCGTCCTCGTTGCCGCCGACCGCGTACACGTGCTGGCCGAAGCGGGTGCGGCGCAGCACGAGGGCGCCCGCGACGAAGAGCGCCAGCGTGATCCACACCGGGTTGCCGACGCCGAGGGTGCTGCCCTGGCCGAGTTCGGCGAGGAAGGAGCCCTTGCCGATCAGGTAGGTGTCGGCGCCCTCGTCGGTGAGGGACAGCATCAGTCCGCGCGCGCCCAGCATCGACGCCAGGGTGACGATGAAGGGGGCGAGCCGGGAGCGGGCCACGAGCAGTCCGTTGACCACACCGATCAGTCCGCACACCACGAGCGGCAGCAGGAGGGCGAACAGGGTGCCGTGGCGGGACCCCCAGGCGGCCAGGACGCCGCCGAGCGCGAACAGGGAGCCCACCGAGAGGTCGATGCCGCCGGTGATGATCACGAAGGTCATGCCGAGCGCGACGATCGCGAGGAACGCCGAACTGGTCGCCATGTTGGAGAGGTTGTCGCCGGTGGCGAACGTGTCGAAGCTGAACGAGGCCACGATCGAGACCAGCACCAGCACGGCCAGCGCGCCGTGCTGCTGGACGAGGGCGCTCAGCCGCTCCGAGCGGGCGGAGCCCACCGGTTCGGTGGCCGATGTCGGCTCGTTGCTCGCGGTCACGGGTGTGTCCGTCTTCATGGCGGTCATCGCTTCCCCCGTCCCCGTGCCGCGTAGACCGCGCACACGATCACTATGGCCTGCGCGATCTGCGTCCACGAGGGCGGCAGGTCGTGCTTGATGAGGGTGGCGGTGAGCAGCTGGATGAGGACCGCGCCCGCCAGGGTGCCGGCGATGTTGACCCGGCCTCCGGTCAGCGGCGTGCCGCCCACGACGACGGCGGTGATGGCGGACAGCTCCATCAGGTTGCCCAGCGAGGTCGGGTCGCTGGCCTGGAGCCGAGCCGTGGACAGCACGCCCGCGACCGCCGCGAGCAGCGCGCAGGTGATGTACACGAGGATCAGCACGCGGCGCACCGGCAGACCGGCGAGCTGGGCCGCCGGGCGGCTGTCGCCGATGGCGAGCAGCTGGCGTCCGAAGGTCGTGCGCCGGACCACGAACGCCACCAGGAGCGCGAGGACGGCGGCGATCAGGATGAGGTACGGGATGCCGAGGACGTCGTCGGAGCCGAGCGAGGCGAGCCCGGGGTTGTGCAGATCCTCCAGCTGGGGCAGCAGCACCAGGGCGATGCCCCGGCCGCCGACCATGAGCGCGAGGGTGGCCACGATGGGCTGGACGCCCACGAAGGCGATCAGCGCTCCGTTGACGAGCCCCACCCCGGCGGCGAACAGGGCCACCGCCAGCAGGGCGGGTACGAGGCCGTAGCCGAGGTAGAGGGCCGTGACGGAGGCCGCCAGGGCCATCACCGCGCCGACCGACAGGTCGACGCCCTCGGTGCCGATGACCAGGGCCATGCCCAGCGCGACGATGATGACGGGGGCGACCTGGACGGCCTGGGTGCGGAAGTTCTCCGCGGACAGGAAGTGCGGGGTGATGACGATGTTGACGACCAGCAGCAGGGCCACGCCGGCGTAGACGCCGTAGGTCTGGAGCCACTGGAGGACGCGGGTCCTGTCGAAGGGCGCGGTGCGCAGGGCGGCTTCAGCCATCGGTGGCCGCCTCCTTGACCGCGTGCGTGGCCGGGACGTCCCCGGCGATGGTCCGCATCAGCTTGTCCTCGGTGACGTCGTCGCCGGTCAGTTCGCCGACGATCGCGCCGTCCTTCAGTACGACCACGCGGTCGGACCCTTCGATCAGTTCCTCCAGGTCGGAGGAGATGAGCAGGACGCCCAGGCCGTCGGCGGCCAGCTCGTCCACGAGTTTCTGCACCTCGGCCTTGGCACCGACATCGATGCCGCGGGTGGGCTCGTCCAGGAGCAGCACCTTCGGGTTCATCGCCAGCCAGCGGGCCAGGAGCACCTTCTGCTGGTTGCCGCCGGACAGTTCGCCCACCTTCTGCAGGGGGCTGGACGCCTTGATGCGCAGCCGCTCGATGAAGGTGTCCACGATGGCGTCGACGCGGCTCTCGGAGACCAGGCCGAACCGGGAGAGCCGGGGCAGGACGGCCAGCGCGATGTTCTCGCGCACCGACAGTCCGGGCACGATGCCCTCGCTCTTGCGGTCCTCGGGCAGCAGGCTGACGCCCGCCCGGATCGCGGCCGGTGTGGAGCTGCCGCGCAGCGCGGTGCCGGCCACCGTGACGTTGCCCGAACGCAGGGCCAGAGCACCGGAGATGGCCTTCGCCGTCTCGGTCCGGCCCGAGCCGAGCAGTCCGCCGAGCCCGACGACCTCGCCGGGCCGGATGCTGACCGAGACGCCGTGCAGCTTGTGCGGGACGGTCAACGCCTCGGCCTTGAGCACCGGTTCGGTGTCGCGGGCATGGTGGTCGCCGGTGAACTTGGTCTGGCCCTGCTTGCGGACCTCACCCAGTTCCCGGCCGAGCATGGTCGAGACCAGGGAGAGGCGGTCCAGTTCGGCGAGGTTGCCGTGGTGGACCCGGCGGCCGTCGCGCAGCACGGTGACGGTGTCGCAGACGGCGTACAGCTCGTCCAGGCGGTGGCTGACGTAGACGACCGCGATGCCGTCGTCGCGCAGCCGCCGGATCACCGAGAACAGGGTCTCCACCTCGCGCGGTTCGAGCGAGGAGGTCGGCTCGTCCATGATGACGATGCGGGCGTCGGTCGCGACCGCGCGGGCCAGCGCGACCATCTGCTGGGCACCGACGCCGAGGGTGCGCAGCGACTGGCGCACGTCGACCCGGACGCCGTAGGTGCGCAGCGTCTCGTCGGCCTCGCGGTTCATCCGGGCGAAGTCCAGCAGGCCGAGCCGGGTGCGCGGTTCCCGCCCGAGGAAGAGGTTGCGGGCGACGCTGAGCAGCGGGATGAGGTTGACCTCTTGGTAGATGGTCGAGATGCCCGCCTTCTGCGCCTCCAGCGGTGTACCGAAGGAGACCTCGCGGCCCTGGAAGGTGATCTGGCCGGCGTCGGGCCGGTAGACGCCGGTGAGGAGCTTGATGAGGGTCGACTTGCCGGCGCCGTTCTCGCCGATCAACGCGTGGACCTCGCCGGGATGCAGGGTGAGGTCCACATCGTCCAGGGCGCGGACACCCGGGAAGGTCTTGCTCAGACCGCGGACGGCGAGGACTTCGGCGGGGGGTGCCACCTGTGCCTCCAAGAGAAGTGGTGCGGAAGGACGTGGTGCGGATGTGCCGCGGGGGCCCGGAGCGTGTCCGGGCCCCCGGGAACTCAGAAGGCCTTGCCGATGTCCTGCTTCGCGTTGTCCGCGTTGTAGGCGCCGTCCTCGATGATGATGTCCTGCGGGACTTCCTCGCCCTTGGTGAAGGTGTCCAGCGTCTGGAACGCCAGCGGCCCGAACCGCGGGTTGGACTCGATGACGCCGCTGATCCAGCCGTCCACGATGCCCTGGACGGCGTTGCGGGTGCCGTCGACGGTCACGATCTTGACGGCTCCGGCCTTCTTGCCGGCGCCCTTGAGCGCGGCGACCGCGCCGAGGCCCATCTCGTCGTTCTCGGCGTAGATGCCCTTGATGCCGGGCTTGGACTGGATGAGCTGCTCGGTGACCTGCTGGCCCTTCTCGCGGGCGAAGTCACCGGTCTGCTCGAACACCACCTTCAGGTCGGGGGCCTTGGCGGCGAGCTGGTCCTTGAAGCCCTTGGTGCGCTCGGTGGTGACGTTGTTGCCGGCCGAGCCGAGCAGGATGGCGACCTCGCCCTTGCCGCCCGTCTCCGCGATCATCTGGTCGGCGGCGCGCTTGCCCTGCTCGACGAAGTCCGAGGCGATGAAGGAGACGTAGTCCTTGCAGGCCGTGGCGTTGATCTTGCGGTCGATCGTGATGATCGGGACCTTCTTGGCGGCGGCGGCCTGGAGCACCGGGTCCCAGCCGTCGGAGTTGAGCGGCGCGATGATGAGCACGTCGGCGCCCTTGGCGAGCAGGTCCTGCACGTCGCTGATCTGCTTGGAGAACTGCGACTGGGCGTTGGCCGTGAGCAGCTTGACGCCGCGCTTCTTGGCCTCGTCCTTGATGGACTGCGTCTCGGCGATACGGAAGGGGTTGGCCTCCTTCTCCGACTGCGAGAAGCCGACGGTCGCGCCCCCCAGGTCCAGCTTCTCGGCGCCGTAGGCGTCGATCGTGCAGCCCTTGCCGCCGGGCTTGGGCGTGACCGCCTTCTGCTCGGAGCCCGCGGCCGCGGACGAGGACTGCTTGTTGTCCGACGCGTCGTCCTCCGACTTGGCGCACGCGGTGGCGGTCAGGGCCACCGCGGCGGCCAGGGCCACGACCACGGGCCGGGCGATGTGGTGAGAACGGTGAGTGGTGCGCTGCATGGTGACCCCGATCCGGGTGACGCTGAAAGGGAACTGGGGAGCTGAAGGACGAGCAGATTTGACGCTTCTCCCCCGGCGCGAGACGTTGTCCTGTCCGCCGCAAGGAGGTTTTACATCGTTGCAAGAACGCTGTAAACCCCTTGTGCACGACGCGGTGTTGGAGCGTGCGCACCGGGTGGCGCGTGGGGTGACGGCCGCGTCCGGCCCGGCGGCCGTCGCAACCGCACGCGTTGTCGTGGGCACGACGCCATTGGTCTGGGGATTCTCTGGTTCACGCGCGTTCCGGAACGCGTGCCGCGAACCCCTCGCCGGCGTACGGCGCCGCCCCGGACGGCACGCGCGCGTGACCGACCTGTGATCTCCTCTCCACATCACGGCAATACCTCTTGGCGGACCCGCGCCCGTGCCGGGAGTGGCGAATGGAGCGGCACTCTTCCAACCGGCCTCCGCTTAAGGCCGCTTACCCTCCCCGGGCGAATGCCGCGACGGTCGCCGCAGCACGCCATTCGCCTCGTCATCCCTCTTGACGCGTCGCGGAAACAGCGTCAAGACTGGGGAGTCGATCTTTGACAACGTTGTCAGGCGGAAGCCGTCTCCCACCCCCCACTCCTTACCCGCACCGGAACTTCCGAGGAGTACTCATGCGCGACGACCCATCAGGCGCCGCCACCCCGAGAGCGGACCACTCGCGCCGCACGTTCCTCACCGCGTCGGCCACCGTGCTGGCGAGCGTGAGCATGGCCGGGGCGCTGCCCGGCCGCGCCGAGGCGGCGCCCGCGCCGCCCACGGCTCCTCGGCCGGGGCCGATCTGGCGCTCCACCGTCCCGTGCAGGTCTCCTCGACCGCCTACGCGCCGACGCCCGCGCATTTCGTCACCGACCGCATGGGCCGGGCCGGGGTCACGGGCAGCGGCTGGCGGGCGGCGGACACCGACGGGCCGCAGTGGGTAGCGGTCGACCTCCAGGGCGTCTGCCGGGTCACCTCGGTCGTCCTGGTCTTCGAGGCCACCGAGGGCGACACGGTGTACGCGCCGCACAGTGGCGACAATCCCCGAGCGGGTACGTCCGGTTGGGAGGTGCTGTCCAGCTACGCCACCGCCTTCCGGATCGAGGTCTCCCCGGACGGCGAGGCGTGGCAGCGGGTGTACGAGGGGTCCACCGACCGGGGCGGCACCGTCGAGGTGGCCCTGGAGAAGCCGGTGACCACGCGCTGGGTGCGGATGACCGGCACCGGACTGTCGGGCGCCCATCCGCTCGGCCTCAACTCCCTCCGGGTGCTCGGCACCGCGCTCGGCCGGCGCCCCGAGGCCACGGGGTGGACGGAGTGGACCAGCGGCGCCCGTCCGGTGCCCGCGCTGCGGACCGCCGCCGACGGCACCGTGCCGATCGAGTCGGGCTGGAACCTGACCCTGGACGAGTTCGCCGGCCCGGGTGACGGGGCGCGGCTCTCCGGCCCCGGTGTCGACACGGACCGCTGGCTGCGCGCCCAGGTGCCCGGCACGATCCTCGCCTCCCTGGTCGCCGAGGGGCATCTGCCCGACCCGGTGAAGGGCATGGACAACCTCCAGGTGCCGGAGGCGCTGGGCCGGTCGGTCTGGTGGTACCGGCGCGCCTTCTCCGTACCGCGTGACTTCGGCGGACGGGGACGCGACCGGGTGTGGCTGGAGTTGGACGGCATCCAGCACAAGGCCGAGATCTGGCTGGACGGCACCAGGGTCGGTGTGCTCGACCACCCCACCGACCGGGGCGCGTTCGACGTCACCGAGCAGCTCTCGGAGGGCCGGGAGCATGTGCTGGCCGTCCGGATCGACCCCATGCCCTTCCCGGGCAGTCCCGGCGACCGGGGTGCCGACGGCTTCTCCTACGCCGACGCCGGTTCGGACTCGATGATGCGCAACGGTCCGACGTATCTGGCGGTGACGGGCTGGGACTGGATGCCGGCCGTGCGGGACCGGGTCATGGGCATCTGGAACCACGTCCGGCTGCGCGCGACCGGTGACGCCGTCGTCGCCGACCCGGTGGTCGACACGGTCCTGCCCGCCCTGCCGGACCGCTCCCGCGCCGAGGTCACGATCACCGTCCCGGTGCGCAACGCCTCCGCCGACGCCCGCACGGTGACGGTCGGCGCGCGGCTCGCCGGGGCCGTGGTCGCCAAGGACGTCCGGGTCGAGGGCGGCGCGAGCACCGAGGTGGAGTTCGCGCCGGAGGACTTCGCGGCCCTGCGCCTGAGGAACCCGAAGCTGTGGTGGCCCAACGGCTACGGCGAACCGGCCCTGCACGACCTGGAGATCACGGCCACCGTCGGCCGGGAGCGCAGCGACGCGCGCACCGTGCGGGTGGGGCTGCGGCAGTACGGTTACGCCTCCAGCAACCCGGTCGTCTTCGGGCCCGGCGCCAACCGCTTCGAGCAGACCGTCGAGTTCGGCCGGCAGCACGCCCGCTGGGTGCGCGTCCTGGCCGGTCGCCGAGCCACCGGTTACGGCGCCTCGCTGTGGCGGCTTTCGGTCACCGACAGCGCCGCCCCCGCCACCGACCTCGCGCTGCACGCCCCCGCGTCGGCCTCCTCCACCGACAACGCGGCCAACACCGCCGCGGCGGCCGTCGACGGCGACGACAACACCCGCTGGTCGTCGGCCTATTCGGACGACCAGTGGATACGGGTGGACCTCGGCGCGGCGAGGGACTTCGACCGGCTCACCCTGCTGTGGGAGTCGGCGTACGCCCTCACCTTCACGGTGCAGGTCTCCGACGACGGGGAGGAGTGGACGGACGTCAAGGCCGTCGACAACCGGCCGAACCAGCTCCAGATCAGCGTCAACGGCGTCCGCGTCATGTGCCGGGGCGGCAACTGGGGCTGGGACGAGCTGCTGCGCCGCGTGGGCGGGGGCCGTATGGAGGCGGCCGTCGGCATGCACCGCGACATGAACTTCACGATGATCCGCAACTGGCTCGGCAGCAGCAACCGGGAGGAGTTCCACGCCCGGTGCGACGAGAACGGGCTGCTGGTGTGGAACGACTTCTGGAACGCCTGGTTCCTGGACCCGCCGAACCACGCCCTCTACCTGGAGCACGTGCGCGACACGGTCCGCCGCTACCGCTCGCACCCGTCGATCGTGGTGTGGTGCGGCGCCAACGAGGGCACCCCGTCCGCCGAGATCGACGCGGGCGCCTGTACGGCGGTCGCCGAGGAGCACCCGGGGGTGACCTATCTCAGCAACTCGGCGGCCGGGGTCGTCAGCGGCGGCGGGCCGTACGGCTGGCTGGATCCGAAGCGGTACTACGACCCGGACCTCTACGCGCACGGCACCTTCGGCTTCCACACCGAGATCGGCTTCCCGACGGTCTCGGTCGCGGAGAGCATGCGCAATCTGGCGGGCGACGAGAAGGCGTGGCCCATCGGCCTGGTGTGGAACCACCACGACTGGCTGACCAGGGGCGCGCAGAACCCGCAGGGCTACAAGGCGGCCATCGACGAGCGCCTCGGCGAGTCCGCCTCGCTGGAGGAGTTCTGCGCCAAGGCCCAGTTCGTCAACTTCGAGTCGATGCGGGCCGTCTTCGAGGCGTGGAACGCGAACCTGTGGAGCGACGCGAGCGGCCTGCTGCTGTGGATGTCCAACCCGGCCTGGCACAGCACCGTGTGGCAGACCTACGACTACGACCTGGACGTCAACGGCAGTTACTATGGCGCCCGTTCGGGCAGCGAGGCGCTGCATGTGCAGGCCGACCCGGTGGACTGGAAGGTCGTCGCGGTCAACCACACGGCCGGCGCGCTGCGCGGGGTCCGGGTCCGCGCCGAGGTGTTCGACCTGGCGGGGCGCCGGCCGGCCGGCCCGCAGGAGCGGCGGCTCGACCTCGCGGCGTCCTCGACGGCACCGGCGTTCACCGTCACGAAGCCCGACGGCCACCCGCTGCACCTGGTGCGGCTGCGGCTGACGGGGCCGGACGGCAGGACGCTGTCGGAGAACACGTACTGGCGCTACGAGAAGCCGGACGACCTGCGCGCTCTCAACGAACTCAAGGGCGCCGGACTGGAGTTGTCCGGTGGCCGCACCTCGCAGCGTGACGGCCGGATCGGTTTCGCCGTGACGGTCCGCAACAAGGGACGCGTGGTCGCGCCGATGGTCCGGCTGGCGCTGCGCGAGCACCGTTCGGGCGACCGGGTGCTGCCCGCGCTCTACTCGGACAACTACCTGTGGCTGCTGCCCGGTGAGGAGCGCGAGGTCACGGTCTCCTGCCCGGCCGACGGCAGGCACCGGGGCGACCTGGAGGTGACGGCGCAGGGGTACGGCACGTCCGGCGTATCGCACCGCGGGCGCGGCTGAGCCACCTGAAGCACGGTACGGCCCGGCCCTCGCGGATCGCGGGGGGGCCGGGCCGGCGTACGTCTCAGGCGCTCTAGCCGCTGTCCCGCGCCGCCCGGCGGCCCAGGGTGCTCTCCCGCTCCACCAGGCGGTGCTCCGCCCAGATCCGGCGGGGTGCGGGGGCCTCGCCGCCGAGGCGGGCGAGCACGGACTCGACGGCGAGCCGGCCGATGGCCTCCTTGTCCGGGGATACGGAGGTGAGGGTCACCGCGCTGAAGCGGCCCTCGACCACGTCGTCGAAGCCGACGACGGCGATGTCCTCGGGGATCCGCAGCCCGCGTGCGTGCAGGGCGCGCATGGCGCCGATGGCCATCGGGTCGTTGTAGGCGAAAACCGCGTCGGGCCGCCGTCCGGAGTCCAGGATGCGGGTCATGGCCGCCTCGCCGTCCGCGTGTCCCCAGCCGTCGGTGGCGGCCACCAGTCCGTCGTCGGCGGCCAGACCGGCCGCCGTCAGCTCCTCGCGCCAGCCGCGTACGCGGAGTTGGGCGGGTTCGCTGCGTCCGCGCCGGGCGCCGATGAAGGCGACCTCGCGGCAGCCGAGGCCGACCAGGTGGGCGACGGCGGCGCGGGCGGCGGCGACGTTGTCGATGGCGATGTGGTCGTAGGGCAGGTCGTAGTCCCGCTCGCCGAGCAGGACCAGCGGTACGTTCTCGGTGCGGTCGCGCAGGTCCTCGGTCTCCAGCTCGATCGGGCTGAGGATCAGTCCGTCGATGACGCGGGCGCGGAACCCGCTGCTGACGAGCATCTCCTGTTCGCGGCGCCCGCCGGTGTGGTCGAGGAGCACGATGTAGTCCTGCTCGGCGGCACTGTCTATGACGGCGGCGGCGAGTTCGGCGAAGTACGGGTTGCCCAGCTCGGGCAGGGCGAGCGCGATGATGCCGGTGCGGCCCTTGCGCAGGTGCCGGGCGGCCAGGTTGGGCCGGTAGCCGAGCGTGTCGATGGAGCGCTGCACGCGCTCGCGCATGGCCGGAGTGACGTACTGGTAGTTGTTCACCACGTTCGAGACGGTCTTGATCGAGACCCCCGCGTGCGCGGCGACGTCCTTGAGGCTGACCCGCACGTCGATCCCTTCCTCAGTGGCCCGACCCAGATGGTCGGTGCGGGTCCGGTGGGGTCACCGGAAGCCGTGTGTCGAGCCCTCTGCGCTGGTTTTTACAACGTTATACATCCGTGTCGTCACGGTGACAAGGTGATGGACGAGGCCGCCCGTGGACGGCCTCGGGACCCTACCGGGAGGCGGGTGCCGGGCGGGTGCCGGCGGAGTCGGCCGGGGCTCAGTCGGTGTGCGCTTCGCCGTAGCCGTTGACCGTGGTCAGCGTCAGGGCGGGGCCGTCGCCGGTGTCCTGTGAGGGCCGATCGACGCGGGCGCGGCCGTTGTCGGTGCCGGCGCCGACCCGGTGGGCGGGGCTGTCGTGCGGGACGCTCACGCCGACGGAGCCGCTGGTGGTCGCGCCGGTGACGCCCGAAGGGGCGGTCGCGCGGGCGAGGATGACGTCGCCGTCGGTGGTCGTGGCGGTCAGCAGGCCCGCGTGGAGGGCGGTGGCGCGCACCGAGCCGTTGCGGATGGCGAGGCGTACGGGGGTGTCGTCCCGTCCCAAACGGGTCGCCGGCACATCGCCGTCGACGGTCGTCAGGTCCAGGGCGGCCTCGACGCCGGCGGCGTCGATCCCGGCGTTGCGGGCCCGCACGGTGACGTCGGGCCGTCGGGGATCCTCACCCGGGGCATCCGGAGGCAGGAGCCGTCGCCGTCCTGGTGGTCGGCGTCGCAGGTGAGGTCGAGGGTCCAGGTGTCGCCGTGGTGGGACCAGGCGCGGTCGGCGCGGTCGTGGTCGGCGGTGACGCGGTCGCCGTCGGCGGGGCGGTCGTCGACGGTGACGCGGTCTGCGTCGGTGGCGCGGAGCCGGACTTCGCTGTCAGTGGTGATGACGAGGTGGTCCGCCGACGTCCCGAAGCGGGGCCGTCCGTCTCGTGCGGCTGATCGGCGCGGTCACCGCGGCACGCGGTGAGGAGAGGAAGCGTGGCCGCCGCGAGGATGAGGCCCGGCAGCGCCGTGTCGTCATCGTGCCCGTGCGCTGCTGATGCCCCGGGTCGGCCCGACCATGACCACAGGGGAGTGGGTCCTGACCCTGTCGGGCCGGACCCACTCCCCTCGGCTTCACCACGTCACGCGGGTGCCGCATCCGTCACGGCGCCCAAGCACGCGGTGCCCGTCACCACCGGTACCAGCGGCCCCTACGGCCACCACTCGCGGCCGGGCGGACGAGGAAGCCCAGCAGCCACACCACCAGGACGATCACCGCGACCCACCAGAGGGCCTTGAGGGCGAAGCCCGCACCGAAGAGGACCAGGGCCAGCAGCAGAACCAGAAGCAGGGGAACCATAGTTATCAACCTCCTGGCCACCGTCTGCTCTTAACTCGCCCCTACAAACACATAAAAGACGCGTTCTTTTCACGAGATCCTGGGCATGCGGCCGCACCGCAGTATGCCCCCGCTCCGGACGTGTTCACCCGTCAGCTCGACTCCGCCGCCTGCGCCAGGAGTCGGGCCAGTTCGGCCGGCCGGGTGAGCATGGGCCAGTGGCCGGAGTCGATGTCCGTGAAGTCGAGGCGGGCGGCCCTGGCCAGCTCCGGGACGTCGCCCGCACCGATCCACTCCTTCGCCTGGGCGGGCGTGAACTCGGGACACACGAGGACGACGGGGATGTCGAAGCGCCGCTCGTCCGTCAGCCGCACCACACCCCGGGCGACCGCCTCCGGCACGGGGATCGCGGCGGCCGCGAACCGGCGCCTGGCCTCGTCGTCGAGGTCGGCGGCGTCCGGGCCCTCGAAGGGGGCCCAGCCGGGGAAGGGCATGACGCCGTCCGCCACCTCGAAGAAGTCGGCGTACGGCCGGCCGTCCTCGGCCGGGATGCCGCCGATCAGCACGATCTCGGCCACCTTCTCCGGGCGCCGGTCGGCGGCGATCCAGGCCAGTGCGCAGGCGGCGGAGTGACCCGCCACGACGCACGGTCCGGCGGCCGCGTCCACGGCGGCGAGCACCGCCGCCACCTGGTCGTCGAGCGTGGCGTCGGCGGCTCCGTCGCCCTGGCCCGGGAGGGTCAGCGGCACGGGGCGGTGTCCGAGCGGTTCCAGCGCGGACGCGACGCGGTCCCATGCGGAGCCGTCGAGCCACAGGCCGCCGACGAGCAGGATGTCCATGATCGTTCCCCTTCTCACGGTCGATGTGTCCCACCGTAGGAGGAGATCCGGACGTTCGGCTGCCGGATCACCGGGAGCCGTTCCGTACTCATGGTCCGGCGCCGCGCACTAGCCTGCTCCCGTGCCGAACGATCTGAGTCCCACCGCGCGGGCACTGCGGGCCCTGGACATCCTCCGGGCCCGGCCCGGTACGACGGCCGACGAGCTGGCGGTGCGGCTGGGGGTGACGGAGCGGGCGGCGCGCCGGTACATCGGCATCCTGCGCGAGGCGGGCATCCCCGTCGAGTCGGCGCGGGGACCGCACGGCGGCTACCGGCTGGGGCGCGGGACGCGGTTGCCGCCCGTGCAGTTCACGCAGGCGGAGGCACTCGGTCTGGTGATGGCGGTGCTGGGCGGACAGCCGGCCGCGGCCGACGCCGGCGACCCGCTCGGCACCGCCCTCGGCAAGGTCGTCAAGGCGCTGCCGGAGAGCGTCGGCCGGCAGGCGGCGCTGCTGCGGGAGTACGCCGCGGCCGCGCTCGATCCGTACGCCGTCCGTCCGGACCCGGCCGTCGTCAGCGCGCTCGTGGACGCGGTGGCGGACCGGCGGCGGGTGGCGGTGGCGTATCGGAGCGAGGCGGGCGACGAATGGGAGGCGGAGGTCGACCCGTGGTCGCTCGTCGTGCGCCACGGGCGCTGGTATCTGCTGTGCCACTCGCATCGCGCGCACGCGGTGCGTACGTACCGGCTGGACCGGGTGCGCGCGGTCCGGGCGACCGGGGAGGGGTTCCGGCCGCCCGAGGGCCTCGACCCGGTGGCGGTGCTGGAGGAGCATCTCGGGCTGGGGTGGGCGCTCCCGACCCGGGTGGTGTTCGACGTCCCGCCGAGCGAGGTGGCGCCGTGGGTGCGGCCGCCGATGGGGCGGCTGGAGCCCCTGGGTGAGGGGTGCGTGCTGGTGGGCAGCACCCGTAACCCGGACATGTACGCACAGGAGTGGCTGACGCGGGTGCCGCACGCCTTCCGGGTCGAGGGCGGGGCCGAACTGCGGTCCGCCGTCGCGGCGTTGGCGGCGCGTCTCGGTGCCTCGGTGGCGGGGCCGGCGTGAGGCCCCGCCGAGCGGTCCCGTACGTACTCAGCCGAGCCGGACGTCCCCGGAGCGGCTCTCGACCGCGTCGAGCGCGGCCAGCGTCGCCGCGTCGAGGGCGAGGTCGCCGACGGCGAGGTTCGCCTCCAGGTGGGCGGTGTCGGCGGTGCCGGGGATGAGGAGGACGTTCGGGGCGTGGTGGAGCAGCCAGGCGAGGCCCACCTGTGCCGGGGTGGCGCCCAGGGACTCGGCGGCGGTGCGCACCGCGGGCTCGTCGGCGACCTTGGGCATGGCGGGGAAGGCGCCGCCGAGGGGGAAGTAGGGGACCCAGGCGATGCCCTCGTCCGCGCACAGGCGGAGCATCTCCTCGTCGTCGCGGCTGACCAGGCTGTAGGCGTTCTGGACGCACACGATGCCGGCGGGCAGGGCGCGGCGCAGTCCGTCCAGGGTCACGCTGCTCAGGCCGATGGCGCCGATCTTGCCCTCGTCGCGCAGTGCCGTCATCACGGCGAGCTGGTCGTCGAGGTCGACGGCCTGGTCGCCCTCGGCACGGAGGCCGGGACCGGTGTCCAGGCGGCGCAGGTTCACGACCGGGATACGGTCGGTGCCGAGGCTTGCGAGGTTGTCCTCGACACTGGCCCGCAGCTCCTCCGGCCGCTGGGCGGGGCGCAGCGGGACGGGCCCGGAGTCCGGGTCGGCGCCGACCTTGCTCACGACGACGACATCGGCGTTCCCCGAGCCCAGGGCCTCGCGGATGACCCCGTTGACGAACCCGTCGCCGTAGAACTGGGCGGTGTCGACGTGGTCGACGCCGAGTTCCACCGCCCGGCGCAGCAGGGCGACGGCGGCGGCGCGGTCGGTGTGCAGGCGCTCCAGCTGCATCGCGCCGTAGCCGACGCGCGCGACGGTGTGGCCGCCGAGCCGTCCGGGACCGCCGGGGCGGGGTGTGCGGCCGGCCGTGGCGCCGGCGCCGGTGCCGGCATCGGAAGAGGGACCGGGAGACATCAGGGGAACTCCGTCCTCGTGAGAAAATAGCATAAGCGGAGGACCCTCCGCTTTAATGACTGTAGCACTACCGGAGGGACCTCCGCTTTGAGCCCGGAACGTATGCCTCGACCGTCCGGCGACCGGCTCGCGCGGCCGGACCGGGCCGAGCACGCCGAGCGCCCGCTGCGCGCGCACGCGCGGCGCAACCGTGAGAGCCTCATCGCCGCCGCTCGGACCGCCTTCACCGCCGCCGACGACACCGTCCCCCTGGAGGGCATCGCCCGTGACGCCGGTGTCGGCATCGGCACGCTCTACCGCCACTTCCCCACCCGTGAGGCGCTCGTCGAGGCCGTCTACGCCGCCGAACTGGACGACGTCACCGCGAGCGCCTCGGAGCTGGTGGCCGGCCTGCCGCCCGCCCGTGCCCTGCGGGCCTGGATGGAGCGCTACGCGGCGTTCGTCGCGACGAAGCGCGCGATGATCAACAGCCTCCACGCCGGCTGGGCCTCCGGCCGCATCGCGACGCCGGTCACCCGCGAGCGCATCACGGACGCCATCGGCACGATCCTCGCGCAGGGCGCGCGCACGGGTGAGCTCCGCGCCGACGTGCCGGCCGAGGACGTCACCGCGCTCCTGCTGAGCGTGTTCTTCTCCACCGCGGGCGGCGAGGACCCGGAACGCACCGCCCGCCTCCTGGACCTGGTCATCGACGCCCTGCGCCCGCGGGCGTCCGACGGCTAGCGCGGAGGGGGTCCCGCGCCCCGCGACAACCGGTGGCCCCGGATATCCGGTGGTTCGCCGGTCCCCGGCGTGGCAGCCTTCGGCGGCATGGACGACGACGTGTGGAACGAACAGGTGGCGGCGGAGTACGACGCGTCCTGCGCGCACATGTACACGCCGGAGGTGCTCGGCGCCACGGTCTCCTTCCTCCGGCGCCGTGCGGGATCCGGTCCGGTGCTGGAGTTCGCGGTGGGCACGGGGCGGGTCGCGCTGCCGCTCAGCGCGGCAGGTGTGCGGGTGGCCGGGATCGAGCGGTCGGAGCCGATGGCCCGGGAGCTGGGGGCGAAACCCGGGAGCGACGCCGTGGCCGTGGCCATCGGGGACATGACGACCACGCGGGTCCCGGGCACGTTCAGCCTGGTTTATGTCGTCTACAACGCCCTCACCTGCCTGCTCACGCAGGAGGAGCAGGTCGCCTGCTTCCGGAACGCGGCCGGTCATCTGGGGCCCGGGGGCCGTTTCGTGGTCGAGGTGTTCGTGCCGGACCTCCAGCGGCTGCCGCCCGGCGAGACGGTGCGGCCGTTCCATGTGGGCGAGCGGCATGTCGGCTTCGACACGTACGACCTGCTGAACCAGCGGCTGGTGTCGCACCACTACACGGTCGTGGACGGTCGGGGCGGTACGTTCCGCTCGCCCCACCGCTATGTCTGGCCCGCCGAACTCGACCTGATGGCCCGGCTGGCGGGGCTGGAGCCGGCGGAACGGTGGGCCGACTGGGACGAGACGCCGTTCACGTCCGCCAGCCGGTCGCATGTGTCGGTGTGGCGGAAACCGGAGCGGGAGCCCGCGCCGGTCTGAGCCGCGGTCAGGTGGCCCTGCGGCGCGCGGGCCGGCGACGGCGCTGGACCGCGCCGTAGGTCTTCTCCAGGGCCGTGGTCGCGGCGTCGTAGGAGCGTTGGGCGACGCCGACGAAGAGGCAGTCGACGAGGGCGAGTTGGGCGATGCGGCTGACCGTGGCGCCGGAGCGGAAGGGGGTCTCGCGGACGCAGGTGGTCAGGACGAGGTCGGCGCCGGCGGCGAGGGTGGAGGCCGGGTCGTTGGTGAGGGCGATGGTGGTGGCGCCGCGTTCCGCCGCCGCCTGGAGGGGCTCGGTGGTGTCCTCCGTCTCCCCCGAGTGGGAGACGGCGAGGGCCACGTCGCCGGGGCCGAGCAGGGCGGTCGCGGTGAGCGCCGCGTGCCGGTCGCTCCAGATGAAGGCCATGTGGCCTATCCGGTGCAGCTTCTGGTGGAGGTCCTGGCCGACGAAGGCGCTGGCGCCCACGCCGAAGATGTCGATCCGCCGGGCCTTCGCGACCGCGTCGACGGCGCGGCCGAGCGCGTCCATGTCGAGGCCCGCGCCGGAGTCCTCCAGGGCCCGCACCTCGTTGTAGACGATCTTGCTGACGATCTGGTCCAGGGTGTCCGTCGGGCTGATGTCCGTGCCGCCGCCCCGGAGCGCGCGTTCGCCGCCCAGGGCGTGTTCGCGCGCGGCGGCCGCCGCCAGCGCCAGCCGCAGTTGCGGGTAGTTGCCCGTGCCGACGGTGCGGCAGAACCGCATCACCGTGGCGGCCGAGGTGTTCGCCCGCTCCCCCAGCGCGTTGATGGACAGCTCCGCGACCTGCCCCGGGTCGGCCAGGACGGCGTCGGCCACCCGGCGTTCGGAGGGCGCCAGGGAGGGCCGGGCAGCGCGGACGCGGGTGAGGATGTCGGCGTGCGCGGCGTCCGGTGCGGACGGGGCCGGCGCGCGGGACGAGGACTGGCGGACCATGTGCCCTCCTGGGTGTGGTGGACACAGGGTAAAGCGCACCCTCGGGGTGGTCAAAAATTTACGTATCGAACAGCGCGACGTCACTAATTGACATCCGGATGTCGGCGTTCCCATACTCGGACGGCGATCCGCTCCGGTCACCGACGACCCGGTGGCCCCGAGGTGCCGGATCCCTCGGGCAAAGGGCGACCGTATGACTTCGGCTGTGGCGGTGGATCTGGGGAAGACCGGTTGCCGCGCGGTGCTGTGGCACGGCGCGGACTCCTCCCGGGCCGTCCGCTCCGTGCCCGGGGCCCCCGGACTGGCCGCGCCGGACGGAGTGGCGGCGGCCCGCGCGGCCGTACGCGCCGCCGTCGTCCCTCTGCTCCGCGAGGCCGGTGGCCTCCGCCCGGACATGCTCCTGGTGGGTGCGGCGGGCGCGGCCTCGGCGCCCGAAGCGGCGCGTTCCCTGGCCGGCGTCCTGCTGGCGGAGCTGCCCGCCGGTGAGGTCGCCGTCACCAGTGACGCCGTCACCGCCCACGCGGGCGCCCTCGGCGGCCGGGCCGGTGTGGTGCTGGCGATCGGCACGGGCGCGGTCGCGGTCGGCATCGGCGCCGACGGGGCGTACGTCCGTGTCGACGGCTGGGGCCCGCTCCTCGGTGACGACGGGGGCGGCGCCTGGATCGGTACGGCCGGTCTGCGCGCGGCGCTGCGGGCGCACGACGGACGCGGCCCGGACACCGCTCTGCTGGACGCCGCCCGGGGTCTGTTCGGCGACCCGGACCGGTGGCCGGCGGCGCTCGGGCGGGACGGCAACCCCGCCCGTACTGCGGCCTCGTTCGCCCCGGAGGTGGCCCGTGCCGCCGGTGCGGGGGACCCGGTCGCCTCGGTGATCGTCCGGGACGCGGCGGCCGCCCTGGCCGAGACCGCGCTCGCGGCGGCCCGGCCGCTCGCGGCCGCCCCGGACCCGGGGGCCGACGCGCTCCCCGTGACCGTCACCGGCGGCCTGGCCGGACTCGGACCGGTGCTGATGGACCCGCTGACCGTTCAACTCACCGACTGCGGAATCCCGTTGATCCTCACTGCCCCGCTCGGCGATCCCCTGGACGGCGCCCTGCTGCTGGCCGGGGACCGTACCGCACCGCACGAACCCCACGTCGTCCGCGTCCCTCGGACGACGCCCTTCCCCCCACTCCCCACGCCGGAGACACCGCCGGCCAGTGTCTAGGAGCAAGTGTGCGCCAACTCGACCTCGTGGTGATCGTGGTCTATCTATTCGGGATCGCCTGGATCGGACTGCGGAAGGCCGGTAAGCAGAAGTCGGCGAAGGACTACTTCGTCGGCGAGGGCCACATGCCGTGGTGGACGGTCTCCTTCTCCGTCGTCGCCACCGAGACCAGCGTGCTGACCGTGATCAGCGTTCCCGGCGGCGCCTACAGCGGCCAGGGCTTCGGCAACGTCGAACTCGCCCTCGGATATGTCATCGGACGCGTCGTCGTGGCCACCGTGCTCATCCCGCTCTACAAGCGCGGCGGCTTCGTCAGCGCCTACCAGTACCTGGGCGACCGGTTCGGGCCGAAGCTCCAGGGGCTCGCCTCGGTGACGTTCGTCTTCACCCGGCTCCTCGCCGAGGGCGTGCGGCTGTTCGCCTCCGCCATCCCGATCAAGCTGCTGCTGGACGAGTTCGGCGTGCACGCGAGCTACCGCGTGATCATCATCGTGCTCACGCTGATCACCGTCGTCTACACCTACCTGGGCGGCATCAAGGCGGTCATCTGGACCGACGCCATCCAGATGGGCCTCTACCTCGGCGGCGCGATCCTCGCCGTCGCCGTGCTCTCCGCCCATGTCGGCGCCGGCGGCTACGCGCGCGCCCTGCACGCCGGCCGGTTCACGCTGTTCGACACCGATTTCACCCTCGCGCACGTGCTGACCAGCCCGTTCGCCCTGCCCACGGCGATCGTCGGCGGTGCGATCTTCGCGATGGCCAGCCACGGTTCGGACCAGCTCATCGTGCAGCGCGTGCTGGCGACCCGGACGCTGCGCGAGGGCCAGAAGGCCATGATCGCCTCGGGCATCTTCGTCACCGTCCAGTTCGCCGCCTTCTCGCTGGTCGGTGCGCTGCTGTGGTCGTACAACGAGGGCAGGTCCTTCGCGGAGCTGGGGCTCTCCAGCTCGGACAACCTGTATCCGGAGTTCATCCTGCACGGGCTGCCGGTCGTGATCTCGGGGCTGCTGGTGGCCGGCATCCTGGGCGCGGCGATGGGGTCGCTGTCCTCGGCGCTGAACTCCATGTCCAACTCGACGGTCGCCGACATCATCCACAGCTTCTTCCGCAGCACCCCCTCCGAGGAGGGCCTGCTGCGGCTCGCGCGCTGGATGACGCTGGTGTGGGCGACGCTGATGGCCGTCTTCGCCTGCGCGTTCAGCGCGAGCACGGGCAACGTGTATCTGACGGGTCTGACCATCGCCGGGTACACCTACGGCGCGCTGCTGGGCGCGTTCCTGCTGGGGCGGCTGGTGCGGCGGGCCGACGAGGTGGACTCGGTGGTGGCGTTCCTGGTCACCATCGGGGTGATGACGTACATCGTGCGCGGGGTGAAGATCGACGTCACCACGGGCGGGACGACGACCTCCCAGGCGATCGCGGCGCAGTGGCTGGTGCCGATCGGCGTCCTGGTCACGCTGCTGGTCGGCGGCGTGCTGAGCCTGTTCCACCGCGCGCCCGCGGCCGGTGAGGCCGTGACGGACAGCGCGGAACCGGGGACGGGCCCGGAGGACTCGCTCACCGCGCCGGCCGGCAGCAAGTGAGCCCGCTCACCGCGCCGGCCGGCAGCAAGTGACCCCAGTCACCGCGACGGCCGGCCGCGAGTGCCCCCGTCCATGTGAGGCGGGGCTCCCCGGGGAGCCCCGCCCTTCCCCTCGTCCAGCTCTCCGCGGGAGTCCCCGTGCGTGTGATCGGCCTGATGTCAGGCACCTCCCACGACGCCGTGGAAGCGGCCGCCGCCGACCTCGAACTCCAGGGCGAGGCGCTGGTGATGCGCCCTCTGGGCCATCTGTCCGCCCCCTACCCGGACGAGCTGCGCGCCCTGATCGAGGCCGCGCTGCCGCCGGCGGCGACCTCGGCCCGGGACATCGCCGTGCTCGACACCGGTATCGGGCGGGCCTTCGCGGACGTGGCCGTGCGGGCGCTGCGCGAACTGTGCGACGGGGCCGCCGACCTGGTGGTCTCCCACGGGCAGACCCTGTACCACTGGGTCGAGGACGGCACCGTGCGCGGCACCCTCCAACTCGGCCAGCCCGCCTGGATCGCGGAGGCCACCGGCCTGCCCGTCGTCTCCGACCTGCGCAGCCGGGACGTCGCGGCCGGCGGTCAGGGGGCGCCGCTGGTCGCCATGACCGACGTCCTCGCCCTGGGCGCGCTGCCCGGCACACCGGCGGCCCTGAACCTGGGCGGCATCGCCAACATCACCGTCGTCGCCCCGGACGCGGATCCGCTGGCCTTCGACACGGGGCCCGCCAACGCGCTGATGGACGCGGCCGTACGGCACTTCACCGCGGGTGCGTCGGCGTACGACGAGGGCGGGCGCCGGGCCGCCGCGGGCCGGGTCGATCCGGCACTGCTGCGGCTGCTGCTGGACGACCCGTACTACCGCAGGCCGGCGCCGAAGAGCACCGGCAAGGAGCAGTACCATCTGCCGTACCTGCTGCGGAAGTTGGACGCGGCACCCGTTTCCGAGCCGGACGACGTCCTGGCGACGCTGGCCGCGCTCACCGCCGTCACGGTGGCAGACGCCTGCCGGGCGCACGGGGTCACGGAGCTGGTCGTCTCGGGCGGCGGTGCGCGCAACCCGGTGCTGGTGGGTCTGCTCGGCGAGGAGCTGCCCGGGGTGCCGCTGCGGGCCAGCGACGCGCTGGGGCTGCCGTCCGACGCCAAGGAGGCGCTGGCCTTCGCCCTCCTCGGCTTACTCACCGTCAACGGCCTGCCGGGGGCGGTCCCGTCCGGCACGGGCGCGCGCCGGGCGGCGCTGCTCGGCACGCTCACGCCGGGCCGGGAGCCCTTGCGGCTGCCGGAGCCCGCCGTACGGGCGCCGCGGCTGCTGCGGATCTACCGTACGGCGGGCCCGGGGACGGGGTGAGCGGCGGGGCGGTGCCCGGTTCCGGCCATCTCCGACCATGCGTCCCGGGGAGACCGGAGGGAGCCGGAGGTGGCCGACACGTCCGAGCGCCGTACGCCGAGCCAGTGGGGTGAGGGGGCCGCTCTCGAGGACGAGATCCTGGCGGCCGCCGCGCGCCTGCTGACGGAGGCCGGCCGTGAGGAGCGGCTGTCGCTGCGGGCGGTCGCCCGGGATGCCGGGATCTCGGCCCCTAGCATCTACCTGCACTACGAGAACCGTTCGTCGCTCGTCGCCGCCGTCACCCGGCGGGCGTACGAGGAGCTGGTCGGCGAGCTGGACCGGGCCAGGGCGGAGGCGGCGGGCGAGGGCCCGCGGGGCGCGCTGCGCGCGATGGCCCGGCGCCACTGCTCGTTCGCGTGGGAGAACGCCCGCCGCTACCGGCTGATGTCCGCCGTCGAGCGGACGTCGGCGCCCCGGGAGGAGTCGCCCCGGCACCCGGTGCCGTTGGTGCTGCGCACCTGGCGGGACGCGCTCACCGCCTGCCGTGAGGCGGGATACGCGCAGGTCGACGAGGAGCAGGACGCGATGCCGCTGTGGTCGCCGCTGCACGGGATGGCGACCCTCACCATGTCACTGCCGTTCGAGGTCGAGGCCGACGGGCCCACCGGCAGGCCGAGCAGCCGTCTCCCCGGTACGCATCCGGGACGGCACCCGCCCGTGGCTGATCACCCGGCACGACCCTGTGCGGACCCTGCTCGCCGACCCGCGCGTCAGCGCCGCCCCCACGACGCCGGTTGGTGCCGACGAGGTGGAGTTCGAGGACGACAGCTTCCTCTGGGCCTGCCCGCGAAGGCGCCGCGGCCCTGGCGTGCCGGCGTCGCGGCCCGGACGGGCCGGGACGCGGAGGTCACCAGAGCTGTGCCCACCTGATCCGGCACCGGGCGCCGCGCGGCGCGTGTCAGTGCGGGAACGCGCGAGGCGGCCGGGTGACGACCGTCTCGCGGAACTCGGCGATCCGCGTGTGCACCTGCCGCATCAGTTGGGTGTCCTCGATGCGGTCCAGGTAGAGGCAGCGGGCGGCGAGTCCCGGCAGGTCGAAGGCGAAGTACAGGGACATCAGCGGGTTCACGAACAGTTCGCTGCCCCGGGTGCGGTCGGTGAACTGGACATCCCCGAACGCGCCGCGCACGGCCGCCGCTATGGAGCCGTTCACGATGCTGGGGTGGTCCGGGGTGTGCTCCTGCGCGTGGGCCACCGCGTCGAGGTACAGTGCGCCCTCCCGGGTGGTCCGGGGCAGCGAGAACGCGCCGAGGTAGGCGCCGTCGCGCTCCAACGCGGCGATGTTCTCCAGGACTTGCGCGTGGTTCACCCCGTGGTACGCGTCGACGCCGAACCCGACCGAGGCCACCAGCCGGGTCGGCACCGAGTCCAGCGCGGCCAGCGCCGCCACGCTGGCGAGGTCCTCCTCCGGTGTGCCGAGCCCGTCCTCGTCGCCGCGCATCAGGATGTCCGTACCGCCGTCGACCAGTACGACGGCGTCGATCCGGTGGAGGTCGATCAGGGCCGCGTAGGCGGCGCGCAGGGGCTGGACACCGGTCTGCGGGAAGGCGTGGACGGTGGAGGGGTAGCCGTGCCGGTGCAGCCACTGGGCGAGGGTGCGTTCCGGGAAGTACGCCAGGTGCGGCGCGGAGTCGGGGGTGATCACGGCCAGGTCGGGCGCGGCCCAGACCGCGAGCGGCAGCCCGGCGAGGGCGCTGAAGGAGAGGTTCGCGAGGTGGACCTCCCTGCCCTGGTGCAGGAGGGAGAGGGCCAGCGGCAGCCCGGAGTAGATGTCGAAACCGCCGCCCGCGCCGGCGACGAGGATGTGTTCGGCGTCGGCGAGCCGGGTGAAGAGCGGGTTGGTGTGCAAGGAGGTCATGACGATCATTGTCCGGTGATGTCGCGGGATGGTCGCCCGTTCCGCCACAGCCGTCCCGGCGCGGGTGTCCTGCCCCCGTCCCGTCTCCGCTTGCGGGCTCGGGCCGGGGGCGGAGACTGGGGAGGACGACGGCACTCCGGAGGGCCTGGACGCATGGGCGAGTACGTGGAGCTTCCCACCGGCAGGACGTGGTTCGAGGCCGAGGGCGCCGGTGATCCGCTGCTCCTGCTGCACGGCGGTTTCTGCACCAACGACACCTGGGGAGCCCAGCGGGCCGATCTCGCGGCGGGGCACCGGGTGTTCCTGCCCGAGCGGCGGGCGCACGGGCACACACCGGACCGCGAAGGACCGCTGTCCTACCGGGACATGGCCGACGACACCGTGGCGTTCCTGGAGGCGGTCGTCGGCGGTCCGGCCCATCTCGTCGGGTGGAGCGACGGCGGCATCGTCGCCCTGCTCGTCGCCCTGGCCCGTCCGGACCTGGTCCGGAGGCTGGTGGTCATCGGCGCCACCTTCCGCCCCTCCTCCGAGTGCTTCGTCGAGCCGGGCATGCTCGACCGGATGACACCGGAGAGCCCCGATCTCGCCTTCTTCCGCGAGCTGTACGAGGCCGTGACGCCGGACGGCACCGCGCACTGGCCGGTGGTGGCGCGCAAGGTGGTCGAGATGTGGCGTACGGAACCGGCCCTCACCGCCGAGGAGTTGGCGGCCGTCACCGCGCCGACGCTGGTGCTCGTCGGGGACGACGACCTGATGACGTTCGAGCACACCCTCGCCCTGTACCACGCGGTCCCCGGCTCCGAGCTGGCCGTGGTGCCCGGGGCCTCGCACCTGGCGCCGCTGGAGAAACCCGAGCTGGTCAACCGCCTGATCCTCGACCACCTCACCAAGGACCCGGTGCAGACCATGCTGCCCGTCCGCCGGGCGCACGGGGACGAGCCGACGCCGTCCTCGTGAGGGCGGGTCACCGCCGGGGCCGCTTCTCCGGGACCGGGCGTGCCGTGTCGGCGGCGTCCTCGTCCAGGCTGGCGAGCAGTCACAGTCCGTCCTCGGTGGCGCTGCCGGGCGGTGCGGACAGCACCAGCAGCTCGGGGCCCGCCGCGTCCGCCAGGGCGAAGTTCTCCTGGTGCAGTTCCAGCAGTCCGACCAACGGATGCCGGTACGCCTTGCGGCCGTGGGTGCGGGCGCGGACGTCCGCGCGGGCCCACAGGCGCCGGAAGCGCTCGCTGCCCATCGCCAACTCGCCGATCCGCGAGGCGCGTTAGGGGTCCTCGGGATACTGTCCGGCGGCCAGGCGCAGGTGTCCGACGGCGTCGAGGGTGCAGGTCTCCCAGTCCGCGTAGAAGCCGCGCTCGGCCTCCTCCAGGAGGATGTGCCGGGCGGTGTTCAGGCCCGGCAGCGGCCGGCCGAAGAGGAGCCGGGCGAGGCGGTTGCCGGCGAGGACGTCCAGGCGGTGGTCCATGATCAGCGCGGGTGCGTCGGGGACCAGGTCGAGGACGCGCAGCACCTCCGGCCTGAGCCGCCCGCCGGGTGCCTTCGCCCGGGGGCGGCGCTGGCGGGCGAGCCGGTGCAGGTGCCCGCGTCCGGTGTCGTCGAGGCCGAGGACGCGGGCGAGCGCGTCGAGGACCTGCTCGGAGGGCTGGGTCGCACGGCCCTGCTCCAGGCGGACGTAGTAGTCGACGCTGACTCCGGAGAGGTGCGCGACCTCTTCGCGGCGCAGCCCCCGGACCCGGCGGCGCCGGTCGGCGGGGATGCCGACGCCGGCCGGGTCGACCCGGGAGCGCAGCAACCTCGCGAACGTACGGGGCTGACCGCCGTGCGGCAGGACGGTGCCCGCGCCGGTCAGGACTCCTCGGCCCCGAGGGCGTACAGACCCGGCAGGTTCACCACGATGGCCTCCTGGGTGCTGCGGGCGATGACGACGACCGCCTCGTCGGCGGGGTCGGGGTTCTCCTCGCGGTGCGGGACGTACGGCGGGACGAAGATGTAGTCGCCGGGCGAGGTGCGCAGCCGCACCTCCTCGGGGCGGTCGCCCGAGTCGTCGACGAAGACGAACTCGGGGTGGCCGCTGACCACGTAGATGGCGGTCTCGGAGGCGCCGTGGTGGTGGTCCGAGGAGGAGGTCGCGGGGGCGACGTGGGTCTGGCCCATCCATAGCTTCTCGGAGCCCGTCGTCCGCCCGCTGACGGCGGCGAACCTGCGCATGCCGCCGGTCTGCGCCGTGTCCCCGTCCAGGGCGTCGGCGCGGATGTGGTGCAGCCGGGCGCGCAGGGGGGCGACGGGGTGTTCCGGCGCGTCGTGCAGGTGGGGGTGGAAGCCTTCCCCGGGGGCTGTCAGCGGCTCGCTCATGGCCGGGACGCTAGGAGGGCGCAGGAAAGGATGTCAAGAGGTGTCCTTTGCGGTTCACCTGCGGCAATGTTCCCGCAATGGAAGGGGAAAGCCGGTGGAAGTCCTCGTCGGGCGGGCCGGTTCGGGCATCATGGGCGCATGCATATCTCCGCGAAGGCGGACTACGCCACGCGGGCCCTCCTGGAGCTCGCCCGTGAACCTTCCCGTCCGCTGACCTGCGAGGCCATCGCCTCCTCGCAGCAGATTCCGTTCCGTTTCCTGAAGTCCGTCGTGAGCGAGTTGCGCAAGGCGGGGCTGGTCCGCAGCCAGCGCGGCTGCGAGGGCGGCTACTGGCTCGGCCGGCCCGCAGAGGAGATCACCCTGCTGGACGTGTCCCGGGTGGTCGACGGCGAGTTGCTGACCCTGCGCGGCGAGACCGTGGACGCGCTGGACTACCCGGGCGCCGCGCGCGGCCTGCCCGACGTGTGGCGCCGGATCGAGGCGGACGCGGCGGCCGTGCTGGGCGGCGTGACCGTGGCCGCCCTGCTGCCGGTGCCGGTGCCGGTGGGCGAGGGGCCGGCCCACCAGGGTGCCGCGTGAGCGCGGCGGACCGGCGTCCGGCGCAGGACGGCCCGGTCGAGGTGGTGGAGTACACCGATCCGCTGTGCCCCTGGGCCTGGGGTTCCGAGCCCGTGTTCCGGCTGCTGCGCGCGGCGCTGCCCGAGGGGGTCCGGCCGCGCCGGGTGTTCGGCATCCTCTTCGACGAGGACGACGATCCGCCGCCCGACCCGGCCGCCGAGACCGCCTGGTACGCGCGGTACGTCGAGGACATCACCGGCCACACCGGCGCCCCGCGTGCGGTGCGGCTGAGCCGGGTGGCGGCCGGTTCATGGCCCGCCTCACTGGACGCCGCGGCCGCCGAACTCCAGGGCGGCGAGGTCGCCGACCGGGTGCTGCGGCGGCTGCGGGAGACGGTCTTCGTGCTCGGCGAGCCCGCCGACACGCACGAGTCGGCGCTGGAGGCCGTATGCGGCGTGCCGGGCCTGGATTCGGCGCGGCTGTCGGCCGACGCGCGGTCGGACGCCGTACGCGAGCGGGTGCGGGCGGACCGGGACGAGGCGCGGCGGCCGGTGCCCGAGGCGTGGTCGGTGCCGGGCGGCTCGCCGCATCCCGGGGGCGTGAAGGAGGCCGCGGACGGCGGATACCGGTACGCGCTGCCGACCGTGCTGGTCCGGGGGCCGGGCGGCTACCGGGTGGTACCGGGGTGGCGCCCGTACGAGGCGTACGCGGCGGCGGTGCGCGAGGTGTGCCCGGGGGCGGCGCTGAGGCCCGTACGGCTGTCGGCGCGGGAGGCGCTGTCGCGCCACCGGAGCCTGACCGGGCCCGAGTTGGCGCTGCTGACGGACGGGGCGCCACTCCCTCCGGAGGCGGTGCGGGTGGAGACGGGGAACGGCCCGCTGTGGCTGCACCCGGACGAGGCCGCGGCCCGCGCATGGGGCTCCGCCGCGCGGTGACAGGGCTCTGAGCTGCGGTCGGGGCCCGTCCCGCGCAATGAGACACCAATTGGTGTCCATTGGCAGGCGCTCGTGGCAGCCCCCAGGATGTGCAGCATGCTCACGACGCACCCCGCGGTGGAGTGCCGCTACGTGGATCTGCGGCGCACCTGTAGCGCTCTCTGTCGCTGACCCGACGCCGCCCACGGCCCGCCGGCACCCGGCCCCTCCGGTAAGGCATCCGCCCTTTCCGGTCGACGGCCCGGCCCTTCCGGTCGGCACCGGCCGCACGCCGCTCGCCCGAGCCGCGCCCGCCGTTCGCGCCTCCCTCGCCCCACGCGCGTTCCGCTCGCTCCCCTCTTCTCCTGTCTTCACCACCCGGCCCGCCCGCGCGCGGCCACCGACCGCCCCGTACCCCGTACCGACGCGCCCGATGACGGGCACGGAGTGTGCGCGGTCCGGCACGCCCCGGCATGTCCGAGACGGCGTCAGGCACGGCCGGGCTGCCACCCCTTGCCCCGTTCCCCGTGCCCGCCCGCCGGCACCGGGAGCGGGGACCGTCACAGAAAGTACGAGATGCCCGGACGACTCACGCCCCGCCGCCCCGGACCGCTCCGCCGCTCCGGCCGCCTGCGCAGCACCGCACTCGGCGCCGCCCTCGCCACCGCGCTCGTCCCCGCCCTCAGCGCGTGCGGCGGTGACGCGGCCGGCGCGAGCGGCGACGCCGCCCTGAAGTGGACGTCCACCTACTTCCCCACCCACTGGGACCCGGTGGTCGGCGGCAGCGGCGCCCAGTTCCGCGAACTCTCCCTCGTCTACGCCTCGTTGACCCGCACCGACGCCACCGGCAAGGCCGTGCCCGACCTGGCCAGGAGCTGGGAGTACAACGACAAGGGCGACCGGATCACCTTCCACCTGCGCCCCGGCCTGAAGTCCAGCGACGGCGAGCCGGTGAACGGGACCGCCGTGAAGGCCGCGATCGAGCGCGCCCAGAAGCAGAAGAACTCGGCGCTCTTCGGCGACTTCACGTCGATCGAGTCGGTGGACGCGAACGGTCTGGACGCGGTGGTGCACCTCAACCAGGTCGACTACCAGATACCGCAGTTGCTCGGTCAGCGCGTCCTCCAGATCGCCAGTCCCAAGGCGGCCGCGTCGCCGGAGAAGCTGGACCAGAGCCCGGTCGGCGCCGGTCCCTTCACCGTCACCCAGCTGATCCCGGGCACCAAGGCGGTCCTGAAGAAGAACCCGGACTACTGGGACGCGAAGAACATCCACATCGACGACGTCGAGCTGACCTCGGCGCCGGACGCCTCCACGGTCGTCTCCGGTCTCCGGACCGGCGTCTACAACTTCGCCGACATCGACCCCAGTCAGGCCGACGCGGCGAAGAAGGCCGGACTCGACGTCTTCGTCCAGCCCGGGTTCAACGCCTCCAACCTCAGCCTGAACATCAACAAGGCGCCCTTCGACAACGACAAGGTCGTCGACGCCGTGCGCCACGCGGTCGACCGCCAGGAGTTCGTCGACAAACTGACCTTCGGCTACGGCGAGGTCACCGACCAGCCGTTCCCCAAGGCACGCGGTACGGCCGCGCCCTGGAGTTCGTCGAGGTGGCGCGCGGGCTGTGGGACTCCTACGAGGACGACGCGTTCCCCGCCGACGTGGAGCGCAATGTCTTCCTGGACCCGTCGAGGCTGCACGAACTCGACCACGAGGGCGAGCACTTCAAGGTCGCGGGCCCACTGAACATCTCGCGCTCGGCGCAGGGCCAGCCGGTCATCTTCCAGGCCGGTGTCTCCGAGGAGGGCCGGGACCTCGCGGCCCGGGTCGCCGAGGGCATCTACGCGCCGGGCGGTTCGCTGGAGCAGGCGCGGGACTACTACGCCGACATCAAGAAGCGCACCGCCGCCTACGGCCGCGACCCCGACCACATCAAGATCTTCATCCACGGCGGTCCCGTGGTCGCCGCGACGGACGAGGCGGCCCGGCGCCGGGAGCGGGAGATCTTCGAGGAGGACAACGACTTCGACCGCCATCTCGCCCTGCTGGGCCGCTCGTTCGGCGCCTACGACTTCAGCGTGCACGACCTGGACGCGCCGTTCCCGGACGTCGCCCACCTCGCCGAGAAGGGCGGCCGTACCGGGGCCGCGCGGATCATCGAGCGGGCCGAGGCGGAAGGACTGACGCTGCGCCAGGTAGCGCAGTCGGTGGCGGAGTTCCGGCAGTCGCCGTTCGTCGGGTCGCCGGAGACCGTCGCCGACACGATCGAGCGCTGGTTCGAGGCCGGTACCTTCGACGGCATCAACCTGGCCTTCCGCACCCAGGACGAACTGGACCTCTTCGTCGACGGCGTGGTGCCGATCCTCCAGAAGCGGGACCTGTTCCGCACCGAGTACGAGGCCGACACCCTGCGCGGCAACCTCGGCCTGCCGGTGCCGGCCAACCGGCACACCGTCCGGCGCCAGAACGCGAACGGCTGAGGCGACCGCCGTGACCAGTGACCGACCGCGTTTCCGGCTGGGCTTCCTCACCCATGTCCGGGGCCGGGACGCCGACCTCGCCCGGACCTACCGCAACGCCCAGGAACTCTTCGTCGTGGCCGACGAACTCGGCTTCGACGCCGGCTGGTTGGCCCAGCACCACGTACCGCTCGGCGGGGGCGGGCTCTCCTCGCCGTGGACGTTCCTCGCAAACGCCGCCGCGCGCACCACCTGTATCCGGCTCGGCACCGCCATCACGGTGCTCCCGCAGGAGGACCCGGTCCGCCTCGCCGAGGACGTCGCGACCGTCGACACACTCAGCGGCGGCCACGTCGAACTGGGCGTCGGCAGCGGTTCCCACGCCCTGGAGTTCGCGGCCTTCGGCCGGGACGCGGCCCGCAGACGCGAGCTGACCAGCGGGCACCTGGACGTGCTGCGCCGCGCCCTGCGGGGCGAGGAGGTGGGCGCCCCCGGCTTCCGCGTCCAGCCGGCGCCCGGCGACTTCACCGACCGGCTCTGGCTGGGCGTCTTCAGCGACGGCGGGGCCGCCCACGCCGCGTCCAACGGCTCGAACCTCCTCCTCAACCGGGCCGCCTACGGGTACGACGCCGCCACCGACGAGGTGCAGCGCCCGTGGGCGGACGCCTTCCTCGCCGCCTGGCGGCAGCCGCACCGGCCGCGCATCGGGCTCTCCCGCCTGGTGTTCCCGGCGAAGGACCGGCGTACGGCGCTGGCGCACATCGGGGAGGACGTGCACCGCGCGGCCCTGCGGACGGCAGAGCACGGGGCGTTCCCGAAGGGCCTGAGCCGTGACGAGGCGCTGCTCCGCTTCCACGCCTTCCACGGCTCGCCCGAGGAGATCGTCACGGCGTTCCGGCAGGAGCAGGTGCTGCCCCTCGCCACCGATCTGATCACCCAGTTCGACCCGGCCGTACCCGACCACGACGCCACCGTCCGCGCGCTGGAACTCATCGCGACCGAGGTCGCCCCCGCCCTGGGCTGGAGCCCCGCCGCCCGGCACGAACCCGCACCCGCAGGAGTCTGAGATGACCGACCACACCGACCACCACGCCCCCGAGGGCCTGCGCACCCGCGGCACGCTCGTCGTGGTGCCCGGCCGGGGCGAGACCCGCGCCACCTACGTACGGCTCGCGGCCCGCCTGGCCGCCGACGCCTACCGCGTCCGCGTCATCGACGCCCCTGGCCTCCCCGGGCCCGAGGCCGACGGGGACGCCGCGCTCACCCGGTTCGGCGCCCGGCTCACCGAGGCCGTCGACGGCACCGCCGGTCCCGACGGGGTGACGGAGCCCGTCGTCCTGCTGGGCGCCGACGCGGGGGCCGTCGCCGTCGCCGCGTACCTCGGGCGGACGGGGCGGCTCCCCGGCGGGCTGCGGCCCGACGCCGTCGTCCTCGCCGGGCTGCCGGGCCGTACGACCGCCGCCGTCGGCACCTGGGACGAGGAGCTCGACGTCCGCACCTCGTGCCCGACGCACCGGGGCACGCTCACCGCCGACGCGGAGGTGCGGCGGGGATCGCTGGGCGAGCCGCTCCCCGAGGCGCTGCTCACCGCCGCCTACGAGGCCGAACTCGCCGTCCCCGCGCTGTTCCTGGTCGGCGACGCGGACCCGCTCGCCGACCGCGACGCCCTCGTCCACACGGCGAAGTCCCTGTCCCGGGCCCGGCTCTCGGTCGTCCGGGACGCCCATCACGACGTCCTCAACGACGTGCAGCACCGCTCGGTGGCCGCCGAGGTCGTCACCTTCCTGGAGACGCTGCGCAACGACCTGGTGCCGCTGATCGCCGTGGAGACGAGCGCCTGGTAGCCCCCGGGCCGTCCCGCTCCTCCGGACGGCCGCTTCCGACCGGCCCCGACCGCGAAAGGGTGCCCACGTGGCCGCCATCCTGGCCGTCTCCGGAAGCCCCTCCCCCACCGTACCGCCCGCCTGCTGCGCCACCTGGACGACCGGCTGCGGCGGCACGGGCACGAGGTGACGCCGCCGGCCGAGGCTCTTGCCGACGGGAGGCCGTGGGCGGCGTAGAACCTCTTGGTGGCGAGGACGTCCCCGACGCCGAGGAGGAGGACGAAGCGGTCGATCCGCCGGGTGGCCGGGCCGGTGTTCTTCCTGGCCGACGTGGCGATCTTCCAGAGCGCCCCGTCGGGGGCCCGTACGACACCGCCGTAGCCCCAGAAGGACTTGGCGGCCGGCTTCACCGATGTCGCGCCGGCGTCGAGCGCCCTGGCCATGCGGGCGTCGACGGTGCCCGGCCGGGAGACGGTGAGGGACAGGGTGAAGCCGCGGAAGCCGGTGGCCGGCCGCGGGTCCGCCGCCCGGACGCGCAGCCGGTCGCCGAGGCCGAAGGCGCCCTCGTAGAAGTGGTTCGCGGCGTCGGGGTCGTCCACGCCGAGGGTGACGGAGTCGATGAAGGTCATGCCACGAACGTAGGCGTGGCACCGGCCTGGGCGCTTCTCCGGAACTGACCGCTTGGCGCGGCCCGCACGGCCGCTCGGCACCGGCCCGCTCCGGCGGCCGGTTTCCGGCGGGCCGGCGGGGGCATGCGGAGGGCGAGTTCCCTACGAAAGGACCGACATGAGTGCCGGAGAGAAGGCCAAGGCGAAGGCCGAGCAGGCGGTCGGCAAGGCCGTGCGGAAGGTGGCCCACTCGGTGGGCGACGAGACCACCGCGGCGAAGGGAGCCGCCCTGGAGACCCGGGGCAAGGGCCGGGCCGCCAAGGAGAAGTCGAAGGACGGCCTCACGTCCTGAACCGACCCCACCGATCCATCGGATTGACGCTCCACCGCGCCGCGCTCCGGGACTCGGGGCGCGGCGCGGTTCGCGTGCCAGGGGCCGGCTTCGGACGGGTTCAGACGAGTCCGGGCTGCGCGGCCGTCGGCTTCGGCGGTCCGGACCGGGTCACCGGCACGGTGGTGCGCGGCTCCCAGCGCCCGGTGGTGCGGATGTAACCGACGATCACCGAGGCCATCGCCAGGACGAGCAGCGGTCCGGCGAGCCAGGGGTGGTCGGCCAGCTCGCCCGGTGCGAAGCGGCACGAGACCAGAAGCGCCGCGAACACCGTCGTGCCGTGGGCGACGAGCCGGACGGCGGAGCGGTCCCAGCCCCGCGCGCAGGCGCGCATGGCCGCCTCGACGGTGAGCGCGAAGACCACGCCCGCGATGAGGTCGCAGCCGTAGTGGTAGCCGAAGCCGAGGGTCGCGGTGAGGGTGGCGGCCAGCCAGAAGGCGCCCGCCCAGCGCATGGCCCTGGATCCCCGCCGGGAGTGGATGAAGAGCGTGGTGGCCCAGGCGGTGTGCAGGCTGGGCATGCAGTTGCGCGGGGTGACCTCGTCGAAGACGATCGGGCCCGGGACGCCGCCGGGCGGCAGGACGTCCGGCCACAGGTGGCCCACCGCCCAGGCCCCGCCGTCGGCGCCGTAGGCGAAGACCGGTCCGACGACCGGGAAGATCATGTAGATGCCGGGGCCGAGCAGGCCGATCACCAGGAAGGTGCGCACCAGGTGGTGGCGCGGGAAGCGCCGCTCGGACGCCACGTGCCGCAGCTGGTAGAGCCCGACGAGGGCGGCGGCCAGCGGGAGTTGGCCGTACACCAGGTGCAGGACGTTGTTCCCCACCGGTTCGGTGGCCTGGACGAACTGCCCGACCAGCCAGGACGGGTTGCCCAGCGCGTGGTCGGCGGTGGCGACGTACGCGTCGAGGACCGTCGGCCGGGTCTTTGAGGTGATCAGCAGCCAGGTGTCGCCGGTCTTGTGCCCGGCGACCAGGAGCAGCCCCAGTCCGACGCCCTTGAGCAGCAGCGACCGCTCCCGGCCGGTGCGTCGGGTGAGGGCGACGACCGCGCAGGCCAGCATCACCCACAGCGCGCCGTTGCCGAAGTCCATGTCGGCGCCCACCGCCCGGCGCACCAGCAGGAACACGAGGTCGACGGCGATCGCGGCACCGGCCGCGAACAGCCGCTGGCGCCAGGTGAGCACCACCATCGTCAGGGCGAGACCGGCGTACAGCAGGGGCCCCGACTCGGGGGCGAAGACCACCTCGCGGGCCTGCTGGGTGATCGGCCCCGGCACGCCGTAGTGGCGCGCGGCGACCTCCAGCGCGACGAGGAACCCGAGGGTCACCACGGCCGCCGCGGTCCCCAGCAGGACCCGTGGCCGGCGCCACGGGGCGGGCTCGGATCCGCTGCTCGCGCGCGGGGATATTCGGGTGGGTGTGGTTTTCACTTGTCTGGCCCGTTGGCTAGATGTCGGACGATGGCACACTCGTGGCCATCGTCACGAGTTCGAACATGCTAACGGCACCCTGTGGGTGGTCCGGGCAGGTCACCGCGGCCTGGGCGGGCGGCGACGGCGGGTGAACGGTAGGCGAAGATCGGTTGCGCGGGGTTACGGCGCCCGTGAGCGGCGCCTTAGCCTCCCCGGCATGTCTGACGTTTCCCGCCGCAAGGTACTCGGCGCTCTCGCCGGTGGATCCGCGCTCTCCCTGCTGCCCGCCTCCCTGCACCGGGCGATGGCCGCGCCGATGCCGCGCGGCGGTCTGCGCGCCGTCGAGCACGTGATCGTACTGATGCAGGAGAACCGGTCCTTCGACAGCTATTTCGGCACCCTCAAGGGGGTGCGCGGCTTCGGCGACCGCACGCCGCTGCGCCTGCCCACCGGCGGGACGGTCTTCGGACAGCCGCGCTCCGGGGGCGGGTCGGTGCTGCCGTTCTCGGCCCGGCACGCGGCGCTCGACGCGGGCCGCCCGGAAGGCGACATCCAGTACCTCGGCTCGCTCCCGCACGGCTTCCCGGACGCCGTGCAGGCCCGGGCGAACGGCTGGTGGAACGACTGGGTCGCCGCGAAGACGCAGAGCACGATGGCCTTCTACGACCGGGCCGACATCCCCCTCCAGTACGAGCTGGCCGACCGCTTCACCCTCTGCGACTCCTACTTCTGCTCGGTGTACGGCTCGACCAACCCCAACCGCAACTACCTGTGGACCGGCACGACCGGCTACGAGCCGAACGGCGTCGACCGGGCCGTCACCAACGCCGCGTACGACACGCACCACGCCGGCTACTCCTGGACGACGTATCCCGAGCGTCTGGAGGCCGCCGGGGTCTCATGGCAGATCTACCAGGAGTGGGACAACTTCACCGACAACGCGGTGGAGTACTTCCGGCCCTGGAAGGAGATCGGCCGCAAGATCCTCTCCGAGGTCGGCGGCTGCCTGGTCACCACCGAGCAGTTCTACGACAGCCTGTGGGCGCGGACCCCGGCGCAGCGCGAGGCGGCGCTGGCCGAGTTCCAGCGGGGTGTGGACGCGCTGAGCGAGACGGAGCGGCGGCTGTTCCTGCGGGGCGCCCACCGTTCCGAGCCGGGCACCCTGGTGGAGCGCGTCCGGTCCGACATCGCGAACGGCACGCTGCCGAAGGTCAGCTGGATCGTGCCGCCCGCCGCGCTCTCCGAGCACCCGGGCAGTTCCACGCCGGTCGGCAGCGCGAACCTCGTCCACGATCTCCTGGACGCCGTCGCGAGCGATCCGAAGACCTGGTCGAAGACGGTGCTGTTCCTCAACTTCGACGAGAACGACGGCTACTTCGACCATGTGCCGGCGCCGGTCGCGCCGAAGCCGGACTCGGGCGACGGCGACGACTGGTTCGGCGGGCGTCCGGTCGGGCCGGGGCCGCGCGTGCCGATGACGGTCGTGTCGCCGTGGACGGTGGGCGGTTTCGTCAGCTCGGAGGCGTTCGACCACACCTCGGTCGTCCGGTTCCTGGAGAAGTGGACCGGCGTCCGCGAGCCCAACATCAGCGCGTGGCGCCGCGGTGTCTTCGGCGACCTGACGTCCGCGTTCGACTTCCGGCGCGCCCACCCGCAGCCCCAGGTCGAGCAGCCCGGCGCCGTCCCGCCGGCGGTCGGCCGCTGGAACCCCGTACCGCCGAAGGACCAGGCCCTGCCCGCGCAGGAGGCCGGCACCCGTCCGACGCGCCCGTCCCCGTACCGGCTGTCGCTGCGCCCCGGGGTCACCGGCTCCGAGGTGCGGCTCCGCCTCGGCAACGAGGGCGCCACCGCGGCCGTGTTCACCGCCTACCCCGGCGACGGCGGCGCCCCGAGCGCCTGGACGGTGCCCGCGCGCGGCAGGGCCGACGGCACGGTCGCGTACGGCGCCGACGGCTACGACGTGCAGGTGCACGGCCCCGGCTGGTCCGTGTGGGAGCTGCGCGGCACCGGCACGGGCGCGGAGGCGTACCTCGTCGAGGACGCGTCGGCCGGACAGGTGCGGGTGGTGTGCGCCAACCCGTCCCGTACGACCCGTACGCTCCTGGTCGGCGAGTCGGTCCACTCCCCCGGGTCTCCCGGGCGCGGTGACCGGGTCCAGACGGTCACCCTGCGGCCCGGCGCCTCGCGCACGGTGCGGCTGCGGATCCCGGACCACGGCTGGTACGACGTCGCGGTCCTGGACCGGGACGACCCGGCCTTCCTGCGCCGGACGATCGGGCACCTGGCCGACGGCGAGCGCGGTGTCACCGACCCGGCGACCGGTACGCCCCCGGCGCTGACCGCGTCGCTCGCCCTGCCCGAGCCGCTGCCCGCCCTGGGCACGGCGTTCGCGCAGGGCAGCCCCGCCGAGGTCGTCGTCACCGTCCGCAACCAGGGCCGGGACCGGCTCACGGGGCTCTCCGCCGCGCTGCTCGCGCCGTCCGGCTGGACGGTGAAGCGGTCCGGCCCGGCACCGGAGTCGCTCCGGGCCGGGAGTACGGCGGACGTACGCTTCACGGTCACGCCCGCCCGGGACGCCACGGCCGGCCGGCTGGTCGTCGCCGCGCACGGTGAGGGGGACGGGCTGCTCAGGGTCGCCGAGGCGCGGGTGCGTGTCGCGGTGGTGCCGGTGCTGAGTGTCGCGCTGAGCGGCGGTACGGCCGGTACAGCCGGAGCCGATGGTGTCGCGCTCTCGCCGGGCAGACCGGCGACCGTGACGGCGACCGTCACCAACGCGGGCGGTGCCGCCCTCACCGGGCTGGCGCTCGCACCCGGCCTTCCGGCGGGCTGGAAGGCGACGCCCAAGGGGGCCGTCCCCTCGTCGGTCCCGGCGCGCTCGTCGGTGATCCTGGCGTGGGAGGTCGTCGCGCCCGACTCGGCGGCGCGGGTCTCGGCCGCCGTGGAGGCGAGGGTGACCGGCACGCTGAACGGCGCCCGTACGGAGGCGTCCGCGTCCCTGGCCGTCCGGACGGGGCCCGTGATGTCGGGGTACCTGCTCGCGGAGGACTTCGAGTCCGTCGCCGGCGCGCTCGGCCCCGCCGCCGATCTGAGCCGGCCCGGACTGCTCGGCTGGACCCGGACCGCGCCCGAGGGCTGGACGGTCGCCAACGCGTCCGGTATGCCGCAGGGCACGCGGGAGTTGCAGGGATGGACATTCCTGGCTCGGCCGTTCTGGTTCCCCGCCGGGCAGGACCGGCAGGGCTTCACCCGGTCCCTCGGCGTCGTCGCCGTCGCGGACCCCGACGACTGGGACGACACCGGCGCGCCCTCCGGCCGGGGGCGGTTCGACTCGACGCTGACCACTCCCGCGGTGCCCCTTCCCGAGGGGACGGCCACCCTGCACCTGGGCTTCGACTCCCACTACCGGCAGGAGAGCCCGCAGGAGGCCGAGGTCACGGTCACGTTCGACACCGGTGAGACGGTACGGCTGCTCCACTACAGCAGCGCCGGGTCCGGGAACACCAACCTGGGCCAGGACCAGCAGAACCGGCTCGTCCGGCTCTCCTGCCCGGTCCCGGCGGGAGCCGGCTCGGCGAAGGCGGCCTTCCGGATCTTCGACGCGGGCAACAACTGGTTCTGGGCGATCGACAACGTCCGGATCGGCACGGGTCCGATCGCGGACGCCTGATCGTCGACGCGGACCACCGGCAACGCGATGAAGGGGGCCGCCCCGTGTCTCACGGGCGGCCGTTCCTGACGCTGCCCCGATCGAGGTCGGCATTCCAGGGTGCCGGTCATCGCGCTGCCTCGATCATGTCGAGGAGGTCAGCGGCGGTGGCGGTCTCGCCGAGGTCCGGGAAGACGCGTTCGGCGCTGTGGCGGTGGGCATCGGCATCGGGATCGCTCATGGCGTCGGTGGCACGAAGACCGCGGCGGTCGTCTTCGCCAGCGCCGTCCACTTGTACCGCTCGCCGACCGGGCGGCGCGGGGCGCACGTCTCGGAAGGAGCCGTCATCGGTGCGCTTCCCTGGTCCGTCGAGGTCGGATGTGCCGGGCCAGGCGCTCCAGCAGCGGCGCGGCCGACGCGAGCTGTTCCAGTTCGGCAGAGGTGAACGCACCGCTGGTCAGGGCCCGGGCGACGAACTCGGCCCGCCCGCTGCGTCTGTCCTTCAGCGCCCGCGGACCGGCGTCGGTCACGGACAGCGCCATGCGCCTGCCGTCGTTCGGATCCGGACGGCGGGCGACCGGACCACAGCCGTGGCATCTGGCTGCGCCCGACAGCCGCGCACGAGACGTGTCCGATCGCGGCTGTCTCAGCCTTCTCCGCCAACCGGAGGGATCAGGGCGCGCATCTTCTCCCGCAGCGCGGTTTCCAGCCGGTCGCGGGCCTCGGTCTGGGCGGCGATCCGTTCGTCGAGCACCGCCAGTCGTTCCAGCGCGACTCGCAGGCCCGTGTCCGAGGGCTCGGCGGCGGCGACGTCACCGTCCAGGCACGGCAGGAACACCCGTACGTCCTCCAGGGTGAGTCCGGCGGCCAGCAGGTGGCGGATGTTGCGGACCCGCACCACGGCCCGCTCGTCGTAGACGCGGTAGCCGTTGGAGGCCCGTTCGGAGAAGAGCAGCCCGGCCTGCTCGTAGTGCCGCAGCGCACGAGCGGTCGTTCCGGTCGCCCTGGCCAGCTCACCGATCCGCACCCGTGCCACCTCCCGGACCACTCCTATCACGCCACGACCGCTCCGCCGTCGACCGGGAGGACGACTCCGGTGACGAAGGAGGCGGCCGGTGCGGCAAGCTGGGTGATCGCCCAGGCCACCTCCTCGGGGCGGCCGATACGGGACAGCGGGGTGTGCGCCAGCTGCCACTTGCGCACCGCGGCCCTCCGCTCCCGCGTCAGGCCCTGGTGCTCGCCGATGGGGGTGTCGATCGCTCCCGGGGCGACCGCCACCACCCGGACCCCGCGGGGCGCCAGCTCGACCGCCCAACTGCGGGTCAGCATTTCCAGGGCGGTCTTGGTCGCCGCGTAGACCGAGCTGCCGGGCCAGGCCCGCTGCCCCACCGAAGTGCTGACGTTGACGACCACTCCGCTCGACGCCGCCAGGAACGGCAGCGCGACCTGGGCCAGCAGGATGGGGGCGACGAGGTTGGTGGCGAGCTGACTGGTGATCATCTCCGGCGTGAGCGTGCCGAGGGCGCCGCTGCGCACGATGCCGGCGTTGTTGACCAGCACGTCCAATCGGCCGTGTGCCTCCACGACGGCCTGGACGATTCGCTCGGGCTCGCCCTCGGCGGTGATGTCGGCGGGCAGCGGCATGATCCGGTCGTGCCCGGCCGCCGTCTCCTCGAGCGGTGCGCTGCGCCGTCCGATCGCGACCACGTGGGCGCCCTCGGTGGCGAAGGCGCGGGCGGTGGCCCGGCCGATGCCGGTACCGGCTCCGGCGACGGCGACGACCCTGCTGTTCTGCGGTGCGGTGCTGTTCATGCCGGTCATCGTGCAACCCTGCCGCCGGCGACAAGGTCAACGCCGCCTGGGGAGGGCGGCCGGATGCCGGCGCGCGGGGCGGGCCCAGGGCAGGGGCCCGTCCGTACGTGCGCAGCGTCGGGCGGTCCCGCTCCCCGCATGGGTCGGCTGTCCGCGAGCCCCGCCACAGTTGGCTGATGCTCTTAGGCACGCCCATAATCACCTACGGCCGCCCGGTGGCGGTGGCTGCTGGCGTGAGGTGGAGGACGCGCGTGGGTCGGGTAGGGCTGACGACGGAGGGGCTGGTCAGGGCCGGGGCCGAGCTGGCCGACGAGATCGGCTTCGAGCGGACCACGCCGACGGAGCTGGCCCGCCGGTTCGGCGTCCGGACCGCGAGCCTGTACTCGCACGTGAGCAACGCCCACGACCTCAGGACCAGGATCGCCCTGTTCGCCCTGGAGGAGCTGGCCGACCTCGTCTCCGAGGCGGTGGCCGGGCGGGCCGGCAAGGACGCGCTGACCGCCTTCGCGGACGTCTACCGCGACTACGCCCTCGCCCACCCGGGCCGCTTCGCCGCCGCCCGCTTCCCGCTCGACGCCGGGACGGCGGCGGCGAGTGCCGGCGTACGGCACGCCCGGATGTCCCGGGCGATCCTGCGGGGCTACCACCTGGACGAGCCCCACCAGACCCACGCCGTACGGCTGTTGGGCAGCGTCTTCACCGGCTTCGTCAGCCTGGAGACGGCGGGCGGTTTCAGCCTCAGCGCCCCCGGCGCGCAGGAGAGCTGGACCGAGATCCTCGACGCCCTGGACGTCCTGCTGCGCACCTGGCCGACCACCGCCTCGGGCCGGACACGCTGAGGCGGGGGCGGGGTCCCCCGCCTCCCCGGCCCCCAGGACACCGCCGAGCGGCTCCACCGACGCCACACCGCCGCCGACCGGCCTCTGGCGTGTGATCCGAACCCCTCACAGGGGGCACGGCGCCGACTCGGAGTGTCTCGAATGCCCCTTCACTTCCCGAACCTGGAGGGTCGTCTTCCGATTGCTCTCGTTCACCTTATTGACATGTGCAAGGCAGAACTACAACCCTGCAAGTCCCCCACACCAAGGAGGACCGTGTGCTTTCCCCACGCAAGCTGACGGCGTCCCTGGCCGTCGCGGCGTCCATCGGCGCCGTCGCCGTCGTCGTCGGGCCGTCCCCGGCGGCCCAGGCCGTACCGGACACCATCCCGCTGACCCTGAAGAACGACTCGGGCAGCGGGGAACAGGTCTACGTGTACGTGATCGGCACCGAACTCGCCTCCGGGCGCCAGGGTTACGCCGACGAGAGCGGCACCTTCCACGCCTGGCCGGCCGGTGGCGCCCCGCCGGTCCCGGCGCCCGACGCCTCCTTCGCCGGACCGGCGGACGGCGGCTCGAAGACCGTTCGGCTTCCGAAGTTCTCGGGCCGGGTCTACTTCTCCTACGGCCAGAAACTGGACTTCCGCCTCGCCGAGGGCGGCCTGGTCCAGCCGGCCGTCCAGAACCCCACCGACCCCAACCATGACATCCTGTTCAACTGGACCGAGTACACGCTCAACGACTCCGGTCTGTGGCTCAACTCCACCCAGGTGGACATGTTCTCCGCCCCCTACTCCGTCGGCCTCACCGCCGGTGACGGCTCCGCCCGGCGGACCGGTTCGCTGAAGCCGGGCGGCTACCAGGCCGTGATCGACGGGCTGCGGCAGCAGGGCGGCGGCTGGGAGGGACTCGTCCAGTCCCGGGGCGACGGCACCCCGCTGCGGGTCCTGGCGCCCGGGCACGGCATCGCCGCCGGCGCGATACCGGCCGGGGTGATGGACGACTACATCGACCGGGTCTGGAGCAAGTACGCCGCCGAGACCCTGACGGTCACACCGTTCAAGGACCAGCCGGACACCAAGTTCGAGGGCCGGGTCAACGGCGACCGGATGGAGTTCACCGACGGCACCGGCGCCGTGGTGACCTCCTTCGAGAAGCCCGACTCCGACTCGGTCTTCGGCTGCTACAACAAGCTGGACGCACCCAACGACCCGGTGCGCGGCCCCATTTCGCGCACGCTGTGCGCCGCGTACAACCGGTCGACGCTGCTCACCGACCCCGAGCAGCCCGACGCCGACGCCTCCGGCTTCTACCAGGACGGCGTCACCAACCACTACGCCCGGCTGATCCACGACCAGATGGTGGACGGCCAGGCGTACGCCTTCGCCTTCGACGACGTCGGCCATCACGAGTCGCTGATCCACGACGGCGACCCCAGGGACGCGGCGATCACCCTCGAGTCCTCCGGCTGACGCCGAGGCTGACCGGGACGGCCCCACCCGTACCCCGGACGGCCGTCGCGGTCACCGCGGCACCTTCCCTTCCCCCCACCCCGGGCCCGCACCCTGCGGGAGCGGGCCCACGAAAGGGAGCCCCGTGAAATCCCCACGACTGCTGCGCAGTTGCCTCGTCACCACCCTGTCGGCCGGACTGCTCGCGACGGCCGTCGCCGTGCCCGCCCACGCGGTCCGTCCGGCGGAGACCGAGACGCGGACCGTGGCGGCGGTGACGTTCTCCGACACCTTCGACGGACCGGCCGGCTCGGGCGTCGACACCTCCAAGTGGCAGCTGGAGTCCGGCGACAACGTCGACAACCACGAGCGGCAGTACTACACGTCCGGCACCGCCAACGCGAAGCTCGACGGACAGGGCAACCTGGTCATCGAGGCCCGGCGCGAGAACCCGGGCACCTACCAGTGCTGGTACGGGACGTGCGCGTACACGTCCGCACGGCTGAACACCTCCGGCAGGTTCACCGCGACCTACGGGCACGTCGAGGCCCGGATGAAGATCCCGCGCGGGCAGGGCATCTGGCCCGCGTTCTGGATGCTCGGGCAGGACATCGGCGAGGTCGGCTGGCCCGGCTCGGGCGAGATCGACATCATGGAGAACGTCGGCTTCGAGCCCTCGACCGTCCACGGCACCATCCACGGCCCCGGCTACTCCGGCTCGGGCGGCATCGGCGCGGGCTACACACTGCCGAACGGCGAGGCGTTCGCGGACGCCTTCCACACCTTCGCCGTGGACTGGGCGCCGGACCGGATCAGCTGGTCGGTGGACGGCAACGTGTTCCAGACCCGGACGCCGGCCGACCTGGGCGGCAACCAGTGGGTCTTCGACAAGCCGTTCTTCCTCATCCTCAACCTCGCGGTCGGCGGCTACTGGCCCGGCGACCCCGACGGCTCGACCGGCTTCCCGCAGCAGCTGGTGGTCGACGAGGTGAAGGTGACCACGAGCGACGGCTGACGCCCGCCCCGACATCGCCGGGGCGCCACCGTTCAGGGGGTGGTCGTCCCGGCGATGTCGGCGGGCTGCGGATCCTCGTCCTGGGGTGCCGCGGGCGGGAAGATCAGGTCTTCCAGCGCGTCGGCGGCGAAGAGGAAGGCCATCATCGCAAGCGGGACAAGCAGCGCGAGCAGGATCACAGGACCTCCCGGTAGGTCGGTCTGTGGGCTTCGTGGCCCGCTCCCAGGATGCGGCCGAACGGCGGAACGCGCACGGTGGGGAGGCGGAGGCCGGTGGTGCGGGGCGTCCCGGCCACGGGACGAGCAGCACAGTGTGGCGGAGCCGGCGGCGGGACGTGATGTCCAGCTCGGCGAAGACCTCGGGCAGGTGCCGTTCCACCGTGTGCGGGCCCAGGGAGAGCCGGGTGCCGATCTCGGCGCTGGGGAGGCCGTCGCGGGCCACGCCGACGATCGGCGACTGCTGGGCGGTGAGCCCGGTCGGCGGGACGCCGGCGCGGCAGGCCGCCGTCTCCCCGTGGCCCTCAGCTCGCGGACCGTGGCCCTCAGCTCGCGGACCGTGGCCCTCAGCTCGCGGACCGTGCGCTCGGTGTAGGTGCCCGCGCCGAAGCGCGTGAGCAGCGTGTGCGCCGACGGGAGGCGGTCGCGGGCGGCGCGCCCCGGCGGTTCTCGCGCCGCAGCCGCTCCCCGTACAGCAGGTGCGTCCGGGCCGGCTCCCTCCCGACGCGGACGCGGCCGAGGCGTTCGACCGCCTCGCGGTAGAGGCCCTCGGCCGCCGCGCCCTCGGCGAGCAGGGCACGGCAGCGCGCCCGGACGCCCAGTGTCCAGTCGGTGCCGGAGGCTTCGGTCGACCAAGGCAGCCGGGCCAGTGCGGCGGCGGCCGCGTCGGGGGTGACGCCGGACCCCGTACGGCGCGGGCAGCGGCTGATCTCGGCGGCCGAGGCGACACCCGACGCGGGCGCCCCCGAGGCGGCGCTGCGGCTGCTCGACCCGATCCGGGGCCTGCCGCTCACCTCCTCGCAGGACGCGCTCGTCTCCCGGCTGCGCGCCCGGTCCGGTTACGCGCTGCGCCGCGACAGCGACGGCCCGCGGCAGCTCCTCGCGGCGGCGCAGGGTCTGGAGGGACTGGACCCGGACCTCGCGCGGCCCCCGTACATCGAGGCTCTGCCGGCCGCGTTCTACGGGGGCCGGCTCGCGGACGCCGAGCAGGTGGCCGTCGTGTCGAACGCGATCCCGGAGGCGACCGCCGCCGAGGAATCCGACAGCGCCCGGGACCTGGTCTGGCGCGGTCAGGCGCGCTCGCCGCCAAGGGGCAGGAGGCGGCGCCGGACACCTTGCGCCGGGCGCTGCGCGCGTTCCTGGAGCAGGCGCCGGACGCGCTCGGGGTGCACTGGATGCGGTTCGCCTCGCGGGCGGCGCGGGCGTGTGGGACGCCCGGTCGCTGCGGGTGCTCGCCGACCGGCAGGTGGAACCGGCCCGCTCCGGTGGCCTGGTGACGGTGCTGCCGATCGCGCTGAGCCTGCTGAGGCCGGCGCAGACGGTCGACGGCGGCCTGGACGTTGCCCGGGGACGGGAAAACCGGGATGCCGGCGCACGCGCCGCCGCCCTAGGCTGCGCCCACGGTACGGGCGCGGTCGTGCCCGTCGTGAGGGGATCGGAGAACCACCGGGCATGACCAGTCGACTCTTCGCCGTCTGCTTCCACAGCGCCCGGCCCGCGGATCTCGCGCGGTTCTGGTCCGGGCTCCTCGGCTGGGAGCCGGCCGTCGGACCGGGCGACGGGATCGCCGTACTGCCCCCGGACACGGCCGGGTTCCGTCTGCGCTTCGTGCCGGGCGAGGTGCCCAAGTCCGGGCAGAACCGGGCCCACTTCGACCTGACGAGCGCCTCCCCGGAGGAGCAGCGGCGGACGGTGGCGAGGGCGCTGGGGCTGGGCGGAGCACACATCGACGTGGGCCAACTCCCGGAAGAGGGGCACGTGGTGCTCGCCGACCCGGACGGCAACGAGCTCTGCGTCATCGCGGCGGGCAACGCGTTCCTCGCCGGCACCGGTGCCCTCGGCGCGCTGGCCTGCGACGGGACACGGGAGGTGGGGTACTTCTGGAGCGCGGCGCTCGGGTGGCCGCTGGTCTGGGACCAGGACGAGGAGACCGCGATCCAGTCCCCGCACGGCGGTACGAAGATCACGTGGGGCGGCCCGCCGGTGGCGCCGAAGACCGGCCCGAACCGGCTGCGCCTTGAACTGACCCTCCCCGCCGACGGCGACTGGGAGGCGGAGGTGACGCGCCTGGTCTCGCTGGGCGCGACACCCGGCGACGTGGACGGCCGGGGCGGCGGCGGTCGGGCCCTCCTGTTCGACCCCGACGGCAACGAGTTCTCGCTACGGCGGCCCCGGTAGCAGCACCGCCGGCTCCGACGGGGTGGAATGGGCGGATGCACTCTCCCGCTCCCGGCGCCGAGCGCCCCGAACGCGCCCGCCCCGCCCCGCAGAGCCTCACCGGTGTCGGCCTGGCCGTCCTCGACCCCGAGGGCCGGGTGCTGCTCGGCCTCGGTCACGACGGGCGCTGGGAGCTGCCCGGCGGCAAGGTCGACGCGGGCGAGGACTTCGAGACGGCCGCCGCCCGGGAGCTGGCCGAGGAGACCGGGCTCACGGTCGCCGCGACGGACGTACGGGTCCTCGCGGTCCTGGTCGACACCACCGGCGGGCTGACCCGCGTCACGGCCGCCGCCGTCACCGGCCGGGCCGCGGGCTCGCCCCGGGTCACCGAGCCCGACAAGATCGTGCGCTGGGAGTGGTTCGCCCGGCCCGAGGTGCCCGCCGCGCTCTTCCCGGCCTCAGCCTCCGTCCTGGACCGCCTGTGGCCCGAGGCGGAACGGCGTGGTGCCGCCGGGGTACGCCACTACGAGGTCCGGGGCGACGCCGCCCCCTGACCGTCCGTGATTTCCGCGCCGCGCGCATTGACATGGACGCGCCCCAGCGCGACTCTGAGAGCGCTCTCAGTACCGGTACGGACCATTCCCACCGGACCGATCCCCCACCGGTCCGAACCCCCCACACCCGCACGGAGGTGGAGAGTGCTCGCACGACTCAGACACCGGCTGCTCGCCGTGGCCTCGGCCGCAGGGCTCACCGGGGCGCTGCTCACGATGGGTGCCGCACCGTCCGCGACCGGCGCCGAGGCGCCCGCGCAGGCGGCGGTGCCCGCCACCATCCCCCTGACGATCACCAACAACTCCGGCCGCGGCGAGGCCGTTCACATCTACACCCTGGGCACCTCGCTGACGACCGGTCAGCAGGGCTGGGCCGACGCGTCCGGCACCTTCCACGCCTGGCCCGCGGGCGGCAACCCGCCCACCCCGGCGCCGGACGCGTCCATCCCCGGGCCGGCCGCCGGGCAGACCAAGACGATCCGGATCCCCAAGCTGTCGGGCCGCATCTACTTCTCGTACGGCCGCAAGCTCGACTTCCGGCTCGCCCCGGGCGGTCTGGTGCAGCCCGCCGTGCAGAACCCGAGCGACCCCAATCGCGACATCCTCTTCCACTGGTCGGAGTACACGCTCAACGACGCGGGGCTGTGGCTCAACAGCTCGCAGGTCGACATGTTCTCCGCGCCCTACACGGTCGGCGTGCAGCGTTCCGACGGCGCTGTGCTCAGCGCCGGCCGGCTCAAGCCCGGTGGCTGGCGCGGGGTGTTCGACGGGCTGCGGGCGCAGCCCGGCTGGGGCGGGCTGGTGCAGACCCGCTCCGACGGCACCGTCCTGCGGGCGCTGTCGCCGCTGTACGGCCTGGAGACGGGGGCGTTGCCGGCGAACGTCCTGGACGACTACATCAACCGGGTCTGGCAGAGGTACGCGACGACCACACTCACCGTCACGCCGTTCGGGGACCAGCCGAACACCAAGTACTACGGGCGGGTGTCGGGCAACGTCATGAACTTCACCAACGGTTCGGGCGCGGTCGTCACCAGCTTCCAGAAGCCGGACGCCTCCAGCGTCTTCGGCTGCCACCGCCTGCTGGACGCCCCCAACGACCTGGTGCGCGGCCCGATCTCGCGTACGCTGTGCGCCGGTTTCAACCGGTCGACGCTGCTGTCCAACCCGAACCAGCCCGACGCCTCGGCGGCGAACTTCTACCGGGACGCGGTGACCAACCACTACGCCCGGGTCATCCACGACCGGATGGCCGACGGCAAGGCGTACGCCTTCGCCTTCGACGACGTCGGGGCCCACGAGTCGCTGGTGCACGACGGCAACCCGGCCGGGGCCCGGCTCACGCTCGACCCGTTCAGCTGAGCCCGGGCACGGGCCGCCCCCTCCCGCGTCCTCACGAGCGCGGGGCGGGGGCGGTCGGGTGGGCTCAGGCGCCGGGCAGGACTCCGGTGCGGGCGATCTCCGCGTACCAGCGGGCGCTGGCCTTGGGGATGCGGGTGCCGGTCGGGTAGTCGACGTAGACGGCTCCGAAGCGCTTGCTGTAGCCGTGCGCCCACTCGAAGTTGTCGAGCAGCGACCACAGGAAGTAGCCCCGGACGTCCGCGCCGTCCTGGATCGCCCGGTGGACGGCGGCCAGGTGGTCGCGGACGTACGCGATCCGGGCGGGGTCGTTGACCTGGCCCGAGGGGTCGGCGTAGTCGTCGAAGGCGGCGCCGTTCTCGGTGATGACCAGCGGCAGGCCCGGGAAGTCGGCGTCGAGCCTGCGTAGCAGGTCGTACAGGCCGGTGGGGTCGACGGCCCAGGCCCATCGCGGTGGTGTCACCGGGCGGCTGGTGGAAGGCGACCCCGTCGGCCCCCGGCCAGGGGGTGTGCGCGCTGCGGCCGTGGCCGTCGGAGGCGTGGGTGCCGCCGCCGTCGGTCTGGGAGACGACGGTCGGGGTGTAGTAGTTGACACCGAGGAAGTCCAGCGGCTGGTGGATGCCGCGCAGGTCGCCGTCCAGGACGAAGGACCAGTCGGTGAGCGCGGCGGTGTCCGCGAGGAGGTCCTCCGGGTAGGCGCCCTGGAGCATGGGGCCGGTGAAGACCCGGTTGGCGAGCGCGTCGATCCGGCGCACCGCGTCGGCGTCGCCCTCGCTGCCGGTGAGCGGGCGGACGTGGTGGATGTTGAGGGTGACCGAGCACTGGGCGTCGGAGCGCAGGCGGTCGCGCAGGGCCTGGACGGCGAGGCCGTGGCCCAGGTTGAGGTGGTGGGCGGCGCGCAGGGCGGCGACCGGGTCGGTGCGGCCGGGGGCGTGGACGCCGGAGCCGTAGCCGAGGAAGGAGCTGCACCAGGGTTCGTTGAGGGTGGTCCAGGTCTTCACCCGGTCGCCCAGGGCGTCGGCGGCGAGGGCCGCGTACTCGGCGAACCGCTCGGCGGTGGCGCGCTCGGGCCAGCCGCCCGCGTCCTCCAGTTCCTGCGGCAGGTCCCAGTGGTAGAGGGTGGCGACGGGCTGGATGCCCTCCTCCAGCAGGCCGTCGACGAGGCGCCGGTAGAAGTCGAGGCCCTTCTGTACGGCGGGACCGCGGCCGGTGGGCCGGACGCGGGGCCAGGCGAGGGAGAACCGGTAGGCGCCCAGGCCCAGTTCGGCCATGAGGGCGACGTCCTCGCGCCAGCGGTGGTAGTGGTCGGTGGCGATGTCACCGGTGTCGCCGCCCGCACCCGGCCGGGGGTGCGGGCGTAGGCGTCCCAGATGGACGGCGTGCGTCCGTCCTCCGCGGCGGCCCCCTCGATCTGGTAGGAGGCGGTCGCCGAGCCCCAGAGGAAGCCCTCGGGGAAGGTGCGGGCGGCGGCGGTCTGCTGTGCTGCGGTGACCACGTGAGTCCTTTCGGGTGTTTTCGGGTTGTCGGCGCGGGGAGGGGGGCGGGGAGGTCAGCCCTTGCTGGGCGGCGGCCGGCGGCGCGTCGCCACGATCACCGGTCCGCAGGACATGGACGTCGGCCGCAGCCGCCTCGCCGGCTGGCGCGCCGCGCACGAGGAGGCGGGGGTGCCGGCGGCGGAACTCCTGGTGGAGCCGGGCGGCTTCACCGAGGAGGGCGGCGCGCGCGCCATGCGTCTGCTTCTTGAACGTGCCCCGGATCTGGACGCCGTCTTCGCCGCCTCCGACCTCATGGCGGTGGGCGCGCTGGCCGAACTGCGGCGCCGGGGGCGGCGGGTGCCGGACGATGTCGCGGTCGTCGGGTTCGAGGACTCCATCCTGGCCCGCCACACCGATCCGCCGCTGACGACGGTGCGTCAGCCGGTGGAGGAGCTGGGCCGCACGATGGCCCGCATCCTCACCGGCATCACGCGCGACGGAGCGCCCCGGCAGCAGCGGACGCTGCCGACGGAGCTGGTGGTGCGGGAGTCGTCGTGACGGGCGGGGCGGCAGGGACGCTTCGCGTCAGCCGCCGGTCCGTCCTACGACGCCACTGCCCCGCCGCCGCACCTGCTCCAGTTGCTCCAGCACACGTGCGCGCAGCAGCTCGTACTCGGCGCGCAGCCTGCGTATCTCGGCGGGCCGGGGGATGATCGTGCCGCCGACGACGATCTCCTCCGGGGCGAACTGCTCGCGGGTGAGGTCTGTCTCCAGGCCGAGGCCGAGGCGGTTCCACCAGTGGTAGTCCACCCACTTCCCGTCGACGTGGACCTCGCCCATGATCAGCTCGCCGCCCAGCAGGTCGTTGAGGACGAGGGCGGTCACGCCGCACTGGTCCCTGGCCGGGTTGCCCGGGTGCCACCGCGCCCGCGTCTCGGGCGGGGCCGTCTCCGCGCTCCAACTGCTGCGGAGGGCCTGCTCGATGTCGGTGAGGAGCAAAGGTGTCATGCCGCCGACCCTGCCACCCGCCACTGACAACGCCCCCTCGCACGGGCGGCGCCCCCTCTGCGGCCGGCCTGGTCAGCCCGCGTCGGGCAGTGCCCCGGGGTAGCCGTCCTCGTCGGCCTGCCGCTGTGCCCGGCGGGCGTTCTCCTGGCGCACCGCGTCCAGCCAACGCCACGGTCTGATCTCGTCCAGGGTGCGGCCCGGGCAGGTGAGCTGGTGGGGGACGCGGCAGGTGGCGCCGGGCGGGGGTTCGTCCATGCCGCCGTTCCACGCCTGTCCCCCGGGGTCGATGTGCCAGCGGTGGCCGCCGGGGACGAGGTGGGCGGGGACGACGAGGAGGGGTTCCAGCAGGACGTGCTGGCCGGTGTAGGTGGGGCGGCGTTCGCCGGTCAGTCCGCAGTGCGGGCAGACGGGGCGGGCGGGCGGTTCAGGTCCTGCGGCGCCGTCCCGAGCGGCCTGCCTGCGGTCGGCACTCTCCCACGGCCGCGGCGCGTCGGCGGAGGGCTGCCGGTGACTGTCGGATCCGGGCACCGGGTAGAGGTTCGGTTCGTGAGTGTCCCCCATGATGCGAGCGTCCGCCGAGGCGTCGGGCCGGGGTAGGGCGCAGGGCGGGCGCAACGGAGCACTTACGTGCCGGGCCTGGGAGTGGGGACTTTGCTCCGGTCGCACGGCCGGACCGTGGCGCGCGGGCCGTTCAGCGCCGGTGCCAGACCAGCGTGTAGCGCCAGAACAGTCGTCGGCGCAGCCGCGCGCCGGGCAGTGTGCGGCGGGCGTCGCGCGCGATGTCCGCGAAGGTCATGTACGCCGGACGGGTCGGGGCCGTCATCGATGTCGGGCGGGGTGGCCTGCGGCCCCTGTTCTTGATCCACGCCATGACGACGTTCGACGGAACGGCGACCGCTTCGATCAGGTGGTCGCTGCGGGAGTGCGGGCGGTAGAGACCGACGACGACCAGGGTCCCACGGGGTGCCAGGTGCTGGCGGAAGCGGGTGAGGGCCTCCGTGAACGGCAGGTGCTGCAGGACGGCTACACAGGTGATGACGTCGTGGGGCCCGGGCGGCATCTCGTTCAGCGCGTCTGCGATCGCGAAGGTCACGGGGACCGTGGGGGCCGTGCGTTCCCGTGCGCGGGTGACGAGGGTGGGGTCGGCGTCGATGCCGTGGACCGTCGCGCCACGGGAGGCCAGCAGTCGGGCGAGGTCGCCGCTGCCGCATCCGATGTCCAGGGCGCTGTCGAAGGTCCTCGGGAGTCGGCGCAGGATCCACCGGTGGTAGTGGGCGTTGTGGTCCCAGGGACGGGCGGCGTGGAACTGTTCGAGTGCTCGGAGGATGCGGAGCCGCGGCGTCGTCATGACGCCAGTCCATCAGAGATCGGTCGGCGGGGACACGGCCCTCGGTCACGGCCTATGGTCATGAGCCCGGTACCCGGGAGCCTCCGGGCCACCGCCGGTGGTGTGGTGGTGGCCCGGAGCGGGGCGTCGAGGGCCAGGGCTACACCGGGGCCGGTTCCGTGCGGCGGGGCGGGGGCCCGTCGAGGTGGACGACGACTGTGGAGACGAAGCGGTTGACCGCCTCGTCCAGACTGCGGATGAAGCCGGACTCGGCGTTGCCGCGGGTGCTGCCCATGCCCTTGAAGAGGGAGAGGCGGAAGCCGGTGATCTGGGTGCCGTTCTTGGGCACCAGGTCGCCCGGCTCGGGGCGCAGCCGTTCCAGGGTGCCCCGGGGGCCGCCCGCCCCGCTGTCCACGAGGGTCTCGATGTGCAGGTCGGCGGGGGCGTCCGCGAGCCGCCGGACGAGGCGCTTGGCCCAGGTCAGGGGGTAGCCCTGGTCCGGCGCCGGGATCTCGATGGACGTGCGGAGCTTGCCGGTGCGCAGGTCGGCGCCGACGGCGAGGACGCCGGGGGTGCCCTCGATGCGCACCGCGGCCTCCAGGCGGCCCTCGGCGCAGAGCCGGTCGGCCATGAGGGCGCGGCGTTCGCCGGGGTCGGCGCCCCTGCGGGCGCGGCTGACGGGGAGGACCTTCTGGCCGAGGTCGCCGCCGAGTCCGAGGCAGACCTGCCGGATGAGCCGCTCCCAGTTCTCGACCACGTGCAGCGCGCGGGGGTCGCCGTGGCAGAGGGTCTCGTCGTCGATGCCCTTGCGGACGGGGACCCAGGAGGCGCCCATGTTCTGGAAGCCGTGGCAGCCGGAGTTGTCGTGCTGGAGGTAGTGCAGCAGTTCCTGGAGCAGCCAGGCGTGGGCGCTGTTGCCGACGCCCTCGTGGCGGATGAGCAGCTGCGCCTGGTGGGCGACCTCGGCCCAGGACAGGTGCCACAGGGCCACCTTGTGCTTGCGGCGCCGGTCGATCTTGACGTCGACCAGGGGGCTGCCCTCCAGGGCGACGTCGTTGGAGAGGGTGATGACGGCCTCGTAGCCCCGGCGGGCCGCTATGTCCATGTAGGACTGGACCTGCTCGGACTTGAGGGCGTTGCCGTTGGTCTTGGTCTCCACCAGGGCCGTCCAGAGCTTCCCGGCGCGCTCGACGCGGATCACGGCGTCGGGGCGGCGCGGGGCGTCGCCGTGCGGCAGGGTCACCTCGGTGAAGGTCTCCATGCGTCCGGCCGGTGCGCCGAAGGCCGCGGTGAGCCGGCGGCCCAGCTCGGGGACCTGCGCCATCACGGACAGCAGGACGGAGGTGGCGCGCGTCTCGCGGTCGCGGTCGCTCTTGAGGAGGGAGACGGGGAAGAGCCGGGCCTCCTTCCAGGACTCGTTCTCCGCGAGGGTCTTCCTGGCCGCCTTGGGCAGCGTGACCTTCTTCTTGGCGGTACGGGGCCGGGCCGGCTTCTTGGCGGGCGGCGCGGCGCCCTCCGCATCCGCGCCCTGCGCACCGGCGGGCTCGGCCCCGGGCTGCCGCGGCGCCGGAATGGCGGCGAGGGCGCCCTGCGCTGCCTCGCCGTCGGCCGTCTTCTCCGTGGCCGCCGCCGATGACTCGGCCGCGCTCGCCGCACCCGGCCCGGGGCCTGCCGCATGGACCTCAGCCGCGCCGGCGGTCTCGGCGGTGTCAGCGATGTCGACGGGATCAGCGGTGTCGGCGGGATCAGCGGTGTCGGCCCCGTCCGGCGCCTGCTCGGCCGCGTCGTCGTCGACGTCGACGCCGAAGTCCGTGGCCAGTCCGGCGAGTCCCGTGGCGTAGCCCTGGCCGACGGCCCGGAACTTCCACTCCCCCTCGCGCCGGTACAGCTCGCCGAAGATGAAGGCGCTCACCGACCCCGACTCCGCGACGGTGAAGCGGAGCAGCCCGTCGCCGGCCGCGTCGGCCAGGGTGACCTGGAGCGCGTCCAGTTCGTCGAAGCGCAGGCCCTCGTACCGGCTGGCGGCGACGACGATCCGTTCGACGTCCTGCGGCACGGCCGTCAGGTCGAAGACGATCCGGTCCTCGCTGCCCTCGCCGGTCGGCTGCTTGCCGAGCAGCTGGACGCTGCCGTCGGCGGCCTCCGGGTGGTTGTAGAAGTAGAAGTCGGCGTCGCTGCGCACCTTGCCGTGCGTGCCGAGGAGCAGGACGGACACGTCCGCGTCGCCCTCGCCCGTCTGGCTCGTCCACCCCAGGCTGACGACCACCGAGTCGACGTTCTCGCTCAGCGCGGACAGGCCGACATTGGCGCCCTTGACCATTTCGTACACGAATCCCCCCACATATCAATGCAGGGGCCACCCTAGTGCCCCGAAAGCACGGCCTGCGACCGGTCAGTGGAATCATCGGTCGCCCGGTGCGACGGGGAAGGGCGTGGGTGTGGACGGTGGCTGGGAGTGGGACGCGTCGTTGTTCTCGGGGGCGGCCCCCTACTACCGGCGCGGGAGGCTGCCGTACGCCCCCGGGCTGGTGGAGCTGCTCGGTGAGGTGCTGGGGCTCGACGGGCGGGGGCGGCTGATCGACGTGGGGTGCGGGCCCGGCACGCTCGCCCTGGACCTGGCCCCGCTGTTCGCCGAGGTCGTCGGCGTGGACCCGGACGCGGGGATGCTCGCGGAGGGGGCGCGGGAGGCGGACCGGCGGGGAGGCGCCGGGAAGACGCGGTGGGTGCGGCTCCGCGCGGAGGAACTGCCCGCCGGCCTGGGGGCGTTCGACGTCGCGCTCTTCGCGCAGTCCTTCCACTGGATGGACCGGCCCCTGGTCGCCCGGACGGTCCGGGAGATGCTGCTGCCCGGCGGGGCTCTGGTGCACGTGTCGGATCTCAAGGGCGAGGCGCGGCGCCTGGACGGTCGGCCGTATCCGACGGCACCCCTCGCGGCGATCGACGAGTTGGTCAAGCACTACCTGGGCCCGGTCCGCCGGGCCGGCCGGGGCGTGCTGCCGAACGGGACGCCCGGCGGGGAGGCGGCGGTGCTGACCGGGGCCGGATTCGCCGGTCCGCACCGCCATGTCGTCCCCGGCGGCCTGGTGCTGGAGCGCACGGAGGACGACGTGGTCGCCGGGGTGTTCTCCCTGTCGTACTCGGCGCCCCACCTCTTCGGCGCCCGGCGTGACGCCTTCGAGGCGGACCTGCGCCGAGTGCTGCGGGACGCCTCGCCGTCGGGCCGGTTCTCCGAACGCCAGCCGGGTACCGCGATGTTCGTGTGGCCGCGCGGAGGTGCGTGACCGGCCCGCCTCACGGGGTGCAGGCGGCGGCGATGGACAGGCTGTTCTCGTAGAGGTGGTGCCGCGTGATCCGGCCGTGCTCGACGGTGAGCCGCAGCGCGAAGGGGCCCTCGAAGTGCTTGCCGGTCGCGCGTACGGTCCCCGAGAGGTGCCCAGCGCGGCCGGATCCACGGGACGGCGGGGATCTCCGCGAGCAGCCAGTCGACCTCGTCCGCGAAGAGCGCGATGAGCCGGGCGGTGTCGCCGGCCGCACGGGCGGCCAGGAAGTCCTGGACGACGGCGCGGGTCGCCTAGGCGGCGCCGACGGGGTTCTGCGCGGGGGAGGTGGGGCTAGGACTTGTCCGACCGATCATGTGCGGAGCCAGATGGTGAGGGCTGCGGCGGTGGCGGTGCCCGGGTAGACGTAGCCGCGCTTGTCGTGGCGGGTAGCCACCGCCCGGTGCTGCTTGCGCCTGTTGGTGGCGCGCTCGACGGTGTTGCGCTTCTTGTACCGCCCTTCGGCAAAACCGGGCGGCCGCCCGCCACGTGAGCCCTTACGCAGGCGGCGGCCTGGCTATCGAGTTTCTCCGGGATCGCGTGCCGGATGCCTCGGCGCTGCAAGCAGCTCCGGACGGGCCCGTTGCTGTATGCCTTATCGGCGGCGACGCTGTCGCGCTTCTTGCGGGGGCCTGCTCTGCCCCAGTTTCGGGATGCGGATCTTCTCCATGTGTGTGGGTGCAGCCACCGCACAGTCTGCCGATCCGGCCCCGACGACGACGTAGTCGTACGATTCCCTGTCTATTTCGCCTCCGTGGACTCCGGTCGCCTGATCGGCGCATTGTGGCTCCTGGATAGGTTAGGGACGTCCGCATGCGCGGCCCATGCACGAAGTGAGCAACCCGGGCGGCGCTCATTACCCATTGCGTGCATGTTCCGTGACCGGACCGCTGTTAGACCGGCACGATGACCGGCAACGCGATCGCGAGCTCCGCCGACGTCGTGATCTCCGTCGGCTGCCGCTTCACCGACTGGTCCGCCTCCAGCTACGCCAAGGGCATCAGCTTCTCCATCCCGCCCGCGAAGCTCATCCACATCGACATCGACCCGCACGAGATCGGCAAGAACTACCCCGCCGAGGTGGGCATCGTCGCGGACGCGCAACGCGCCGTGGCCGCCATCGTCGACTCCCTCCCCTCCCAGGGCGTCGACCGCTCCGACAGTGACCTGCTGCGGGTCTTCCTGCGCACGGACCGGGCCATCCGCACCGAGATCATCGAGGAGGCCCTGGTGGGGGCGCTCGGGCTGGCGCCGTCGTCGGTGCAGGTGGATGTGACGCACGGGCATGTGGTGCTCAGCGGGCGGCTGCCGGACGAGGTGTCGGTGCCGGCGTTGGAGGAGCACTGCCGGCGCGTGGACGGCGTCGTGGCTGTGGAGTTCCGGCCGGCCGGGGAGCAGGTCGCCGGGGGCCGCTGACCGGGCTCCCGCGTGCTGCCGGGGCGTGCGAGGGCCCCGGTGACCGGGAGGTGCGGGTCACCGGGGCCGTAGGCGAAGGGCGGTGCGGGAGGGCCGTGGTGCGGCAGGCCCGTGCGGGAGGGGCGGCCGGGGTCAGACCCCGGCCGGCTCCGGTTCGCGGGCGGGCTCGGCCGGGCCGGTGTCGCCGAGCTGCTTGTGCAGCTCCTCGCCCTCGACGTCGACGTTCGGCAGGACGCGGTCAAGCCACTTCGGCAGCCACCACGCCTTGTTGCCGAGCAGGGCGAGGACCGCGGGCACGATGGCCATGCGGACCACGAAGGCGTCGAAGAGGACCGCGATCGCGAGGCCGAAGCCCATCATCTTGATCATGTCGTCGTTCTCCATGATGAAGCCGGAGAAGACGCTGATCATGATGATCGCGGCCGCCGCGACCACCCGGCCGCCGTGGGTGAAGCCGGTGGTGACGGAGTCGGCGGCGGACGAACCGTGGACGTACGCCTCGCGCATGCGGGTCACGAGGAAGACCTCGTAGTCCATCGCGAGGCCGAAGACCACGCCGATCATGAAGATCGGCATCATCGACATGATGGGGCCCGGCTGGTCCACGCCGAAGACGCCGGAGAGCCAGCCCCACTGGAAGACCGCGACCACCGCGCCGAGCGCCGCGGCCACCGAGAGCAGGAAGCCCAGCGCCGCCTTGAGCGGGACGAGGACCGAGCGGAACACCAGCATCAGCAGCAGGAAGGCGAGCCCGACGACCAGCCCGAGGTAGGGGATCAGCGCGTCGTCGAGGGTCTGCGAGAAGTCGATCGTCATCGCGGTCGCGCCGGTGACCAGCATCGTCGCGCCGGTGTCGGCCCGGATGCCGCCGGACAGCGAGCGGATGTCGTGCACCAGGGACTCGGTGGCGGAGTCGCTCGGACCGGTCTTGGGCACCACGGTGAGGACCGCGATGTCGCCCTTGTCGTTGAAGTTGGCCGGGGTGACGGCCTCGGCCTCGCCCAGGCCGCTGATCTCGTCGCGGACGGTGTCGGCGGCCGCCTTCGGGTTGTCGGCGCCGCTCGCGTCGACGGTGACCATCAGCGGGCCGTTGAACCCGGCGCCGAAGGACTCCGACAGCATGTCGTAGGCCTTGCGCTGTGTGCTGTCGGGGGCCGAGCTGCCCTCGTCCGGCAGGCCCAGTTCCATGCCGGCGGCCGGTATGGCGATCACGCCGAGACCGAGGACGGCGGTCAGGAGCACGGTGACCGGGCGGCGCAGGACGAAGCGGGCCCAGCGGGTGCCGAGCCGCGGCTTGGCGGCCGCGTCCCGGGGCCCGGCGGGCGCCTTGCGGGCCTTGCGGCTGAGGGCCTGCTTGCCGGCGAAGGCGAGGAGCGCCGGGGTGAGGGTGAGCGCGATCAGCACGGCGACGACGACGGTGCCGGCGGCGGCCAGGCCCATCTTGGTGAGGATCGGGATGTTGACGACGGCGAGGCCGGACAGGGCCACGACGACGGTGAGGCCGGCGAAGACGACGGCGGATCCCGCGGTGCCGACCGCGCGTCCGGCGGCCTCTTCGGGGGTGCGGCCCTCGGCTATCTCGGCGCGGTAGCGGGAGACGATGAACAGGGCGTAGTCGATGGCGACCGCGAGGCCGATCATCGTGGCGAGGGTGGAGGTCGTGGCGGACAGCTCCAGCGTGCTGCCGAGCGCCGTGATGGCGGAGATGCCGATGGCGACGCCGATGATCGCCGACAGCAGCGGCATGCCGGCCGCGACGAGCGAGCCGAAGGTCAGCAGGAGGACCACGGCGGCGACGCCGATGCCGACCAGTTCGGCGGCGCCGCCCATCTCCTGCTCGGCGACGACCGCGTCGCCGCCGGTCTCGACGGTGAAGCCGTCGGTGCGGGCCTGGTCGGTGGCGGCGGTGAGCGCGTCGCGGGCCTCGTCGGTCAGCTCCATCGCGTTGACCTTGTAGGTCACCGAGGAGTACGCGGTGGTGCCGTCCTTGCTGACGGCGTCGGCCTTGAACGGGTCGTCGACCGAGGAGACCTGCGGGCCCTTGCCGAGGGCGGCCACCAGTTCCTCGACCTGGGCCTTGCCGGCCGGGTCGGAGATCTTGGCGCCCTCGGGGGCCCGGATCACGACGCGGGCCGTGGCGCCTTCGGCACCGGCGGCCGGGAACTGCTTCTCCAGGAGGTCGAAGGCCTTCTGGGACTCGGTGCCGGGCATGGAGAAGGAGTCTTCGGGCGGGGCGGGCGCGGCGGACGCGGCCACGCCGGCGCCCACGAGTATGGCCACCCACAGCAGGGCGACGAGGCCGCGGCGCCGGAACGCCTTCCGGCCGAGTCGATAGAGGAACGTAGCCACCTGGGACCAATCCGTCGGGTTACGGGCAGGACGAGGACCCGGCACATGGGGGGAGGGCGGAGACGCTGACCGGGGTACTCCTCCATGCTCACCCGGCATCCGGGGAGATTGATCCGACCCTGGGTCTGGACCGGAGTACTGCGTCGGGTGTAGTGCGCCCCCGTGCTCCTCTCCCCCGGGTGTAGATCATCCGCGGTGGATGTACTCCACACGCGCTCACGGCGCAGGCGTGTCCCGGCCCGGTGTCACACCCGCTCGGCCCGCTCCACGGCCACCGGCTCGCCGGCCGGGCCGCCGGTCGTCACGACGCGGGAGCGGCTGTGCAGCCGCAGGGAGACGGTGACGAAGGCGAGGGCGGCCAGGGTCATCGCGGCACCCGCCCAGGCGGTGGCGGCGTAGCCGAAGTCGGCGTCGATCACCGCGCCGCCGAGCCAGGGTCCGCCGGTGTTGCCCAGGTTGAACGCGGCGGTCGTGGTGGCGCCCGCGAGGGTCGGGGCGGCGCCGGCGAGGTTGAACATCCGTGCGTTGAGCGCCGGGGCGGTGTAGAAGGCGGACACGCCGAGCAGCAGCGAGAGGGCGATGACGACGGCGGGGCTGGCGGCGAACAGCGCCAGCGCGGCCAGCAGGACCGTGGAGGCGGTGACGCCGGAGAGCAGCACGCCGAAGAGGTGGGCGTCGGCGACCCGGCCACCGATGGCGGTACCGATCAGCGCGCCGACCCCGAACAGCGCCAGCACGGTCGGCACCCAGCCGTCGGCGAGTCCGGCGACGTCGGTGAGGAGCGGGGCGAGGTAGGAGAAGGCGCAGAAGACGCCGCCGGCGGCGAGCGCGGTCAGCACGATGGAGAGCCAGACCTGCCGGTCCCCGTAGATGGTCAGTTCGGCACGCAGCCGGGGGCGGCGCTCGGGCAGCGGGATGTGCGGGATGAGGGTGACCACACCGACGAGCGCGACGGCGGAGGCGGCGGCCACGGCCCAGAACGCGGACCGCCAGCCGAGGTGCTCGCCGAGGAAGGCGCCCACCGGGACGCCGAGGACGTTGGCGATGGACAGGCCGCCGATCATCACGGCCATCGCGCGGGCCCGCGCGGTCACCGGCACCATCGCGATGGCGACGGCCGCGCCGACGGCCCAGAAGCCGGCGCAGGCGAGCGCGCTGACGACGCGCGAGACGAAGAGGATCTCGTACGAGGCGGCGAGGGCGCCCGCGACCTGGCCGAGGCCGAAGACGGAGATAAGCGCGATCAGTGTGATCTTGCGGGGCAGCCGCAGGGTGGCGACGGCGAGCAGGGGCGCGCCGACCACCATGCCGATGGCGAACGCCGATATCAGCAGCCCGGCCCGGGGGATCGACACGTTCATGTCGTCGGCGATGGGCGGCAGCAGCCCGGAGAGCATGAACTCACTGGTACCGAGCGCGAACACGGACAGGCCGAGGATGTAGACGGCGAGCGGCATGCGGGCGGCCGCGGGGCGCGGGGCGGATACAGGCATGACAGGTGTCAACCGGGTCGTTGTTCCTGCCATTCCCGTCCCGGATGCGCCGCAGCCGGGTCCATCTGGAGAAGCACTTCGACCCGGACACGGCCCGGCAGCTCGACGCCCTCATCAAGGGCCTCACGCTGCACCGCGCCCTGGCCCGTGAGCCGCACGACCGCGCGCTCGCCCAGGAGGCCGTCGCCCGCGTCACCACCACGGACCGGCGCACCCCCTGACCGCCCGTGCGGCACAGTCCTTACCCCTGTGCCGCACGGGCATCACCCCGGTACGGGGTTCAGCAGACGCCGTCGCCGGGCGCAGGCGCCACCGAGCTGCATGCCGGTCGCGAGGAGCCCCGAGCCGGCGAAGAGACCGACGCCGACCGGTCCGGCGGACGGAGCGCGCTGGGAGCCGAACAGCCCGTTACCGGTGCCGATGCTCAGCGCGACCGTCGTCGACACACCACGCCGAGGTCGCGAAGAGCTCGAGGCACAGCAGCGGGGCGGAGGCGGACATCATACGAACATACGGACTGCGATTGCTCCGGATGCCGTGCCGTTCCGCCATGCGGAGGGCACGGCATACCGGCCGACGTGAGGCTCCGCCCTCGCGGGACCTCACGTCGGCCGGTGTCTCGGGACAGGCCCTACACGGTGCGCTCCAGCCGTTCCGCCACCAGCTTCACGAACCGGGCGGGCTCCTTGGGCCGGCCGCCCTCCGCGAGGACGGCCAGGGCGTGGATCAGCTCGGCGGTCTCGGTCAGCTCCGCGCGGTCCCGCTGGTCGGTGTAGGCGCGGTTGAGGGTCTTCACCAGCTGGTGCTCCGGGTTGAGTTCGAGGATGCGCTTGGCGTGCGGCACCTCCTGGCCCATCGCGCGGTACATGTTCTCCAGGGCGGGCGTGAGTTCACCGGCGTCGGAGACCACGCAGGCCGGCGAGACGGTCAGCCGGGAGGAGAGGCGGACCTCCTTGACCTCCTCGCCGAGGTGCTCGGTCATCCAGCCGAGCAGTCCGGCGTACTCCTCGCTCCGCCGGTCCTTCTCGGCGTCGCTCTCGTCCTCCTGCTCGCCGCCGAGGTCGATCTCGCCCTTGGCCACCGAGCGCAGCGCCTTGCCCTCGTACTCCCCCACCGCGTCGACCCAGACCTCGTCGACGGCGTCGGTGAGCAGCAGTACCTCGACGCCCTTGGCGCGGAACGCCTCCATGTGCGGGGAGTCCTCAAGCGCCTGCCGGGACTCGCCGGTCATGTAGTAGATGTCGTCCTGGCCGTCCTTCATCCGCTCCACGTAGTCCTTGAGCGTGGTCGGCTCGTCGGCGTCGTGGGTGCTGGCGAAGGAGCAGGCGGCGAGGATCGCGTCCCGGTTCTCCGAGTCGGTGACCAGCCCTTCCTTGAGGACCGCGCCGAACTCCCGCCAGAACGTGGCGTAGCGGTCCGGCGCCGAGGTCCGCAGGTCCTTGACGGTCGCCAGGACCTTCTTCGTCAGCCGGCGCTGGATCATGCGGATGTGGCGGTCCTGCTGGAGGATCTCGCGGGAGACGTTGAGCGTGAGGTCCTGCGCGTCGACGACACCCTTGACGAACCGCAGGTAGGGCGGGAGCAGTTCCTCGCAGTCGTCCATGATGAAGACGCGCTTGACGTAGAGCTGGACGCCGCGGCGGTAGCCCTGGGTGAACAGGTCGTGCGGGGCGTGCGCGGGGACGAACAGCAGGGCCTGGTACTCGAAGGTGCCCTCCGCCTGGAGCCGGATGGTCTCCAGGGGGTCGCGCCAGTCGTGGCCGATGTGCTTGTACAGCTCGTGGTACTCGTCGTCGGTGACCTCGTCGCGGGGGCGCGCCCACAGGGCCTTCATCGAGTTGAGCGTCTCGGGCTCGGGCGTCCCGGCCGACTCGGCGCCGTCCTCGGCCGGTTCGGGCAGCAGGCGGATCGGCCAGGTGATGAAGTCGGAGTACCGCTTGACGATCTCCTTGATCTTCCAGGTGGACGTGTAGTCGTGCAGCTGGTTCTCGGAGTCGGCGGGCTTGAGGTGCAGGACGACCGACGTGCCCTGCGGCGCCTCGTCGGTCCGCTCCAGGGTGTACGTCCCCTCGCCGCGCGAGGACCAGCGGGTGCCGTGGCCCTCGCCCGCGCGCCGGGTGACGAGGGTGACCTCGTCGGCGACCATGAAGCCCGAGTAGAAGCCGACGCCGAACTGTCCGATGAGCCCGTCCGCCCCGGCGCCGTCCTTCTCCTCGCGCAGCTCCTTGAGGAACTGCGCGGTACCGGAGTTGGCGATGGTGCCGATGAGCCGCGTGACCTCGTCGTACGACATGCCGATGCCGTTGTCCCGCACGGTCAGGGTGCGGGCGTCCTTGTCGACGGCCAACTCGATGTGCAGGTCGCTGACATCGGCGTCGGGGGCGTCGTCGCGCAGGGCGGCGAGGCGCAGTTTGTCGAGCGCGTCGGAGGCGTTGGAGACGAGCTCGCGCAGGAAGACATCTTTGTTCGAGTAGACGGAGTGAATCATCAGCTGGAGCAGCTGACGTGCCTCTACCTGGAACTCAAACGTTTCGGTCGTCATGGCGGGTGAGTACCTCACAGGTCAGTCGTGCGCACGGGCGGTATTCACTCTAGAACAGCCTGGAACACCCGCGCCGCCGGTCCGGCCCGCCGGAGGCCGCCTGCGAGAAATTCTGTCAGCGGCGTTGACTCGAAGTCAGGGCGCGTGCACATTACTTCAAAGTAGAACCGGCCGGTAACCCGTCGGCCGGTGCCTCGCCGACCGGCACCCCGCGGCCGCACTCCAGAAGAGAGAGCCCATGCCGAAGCACGCCCTCCGACGTGTCATGACCGCGACAGTCGCCGCGGTCGGCGCGCTCGCCCTCGGTCTCACCGCGTCCCCCGCGCACTCCGCCCCCACCGCCCCCACCGTCGACTACGTCGCCCTGGGCGACAGTTACAGCGCCGGTTCGGGCGTCCTGCCCGTCGACCCGACGAACCTGCTCTGTCTGCGCTCGACGGCCGACTACCCCCACGTCATCGCCTCCGCCACGGGCGCCCGCCTCAAGGACGTCACGTGCGGCGCGGCCCGGACCGCCCACTTCACGACGTCCCAGTACCCGGGGGTCGCACCGCAGGTGAACGCGCTGAGCGCGGAGACCGACCTGGTCACTCTCACCATCGGCGGCAACGACAACAGCACCTTCGTCAGCGCCATCACCGCCTGCGGCTCGGCGGGCCTCCTCAGCGGCGGGAAGGGCAGCCCGTGCAGGGACCGGCACGGCACGTCCTTCGACGACCAGATCGAGGCGAACACCTACCCGGCGCTGAAGGCGGCGCTCCGCAGCGTCCGGGAGCGGGCCCCGCACGCCCGGGTGGCGGCGCTCGGCTACCCGTGGATCACCCCGGCCACCGCCGACCCGTCCTGCTTCGTGAAGCTGCCGCTCGCGGCCGATGACGTGCCCTATCTGCGGAGCATCCAGGCCCACCTGAACGACGCGGTCCGGCGCGCCGCCGAGGAGACCGGGGCGGCCTACGTCGACTTCGCGGGCGTCTCCGACGGTCACGACGCCTGCAAGCGCGCCGGGACCCGCTGGATCGAGCCGCTCCTGTTCGGCACCAACCTCGTCCCCGTCCACCCCAACGCCCTGGGCGAGCGGCGCATGGCCGAGCACACGATGGACGTCCTCGGCCTGAACTGACCCGGGACGCCGCCGTACGCTGGGCCCGTGCCGTCCTCCCGCCTGCGCCGCGTCGCCGTCCTCGTGCTCGAAGGGGCGAAACCGCTCGACGTCGGCATCCCGGCGCAGGTGTTCACGACCCGCGCGAGCATGCCGTACGAGGTCCGGGTGTGCGGCGCGGCGCCCGGCCTCGTGACCGGCGGCGACGGCCTGTCGTACCACGTCGCCCACGGCCTCGGCACGCTGGAGTGGGCCGACGTGGTGTTCCTCCCCGGCTACCGCTCGCCCGACGTGGAGGACCCGCCGGGCACGGTGGTCGAGGCGCTCACCTCCGCCCACGACCGGGGCGCCCGCCTCGCCGCGATCTCGACCGGCGCCTTCGCGCTCGCCGCCACCGGCCTGCTGGACGGCCGCCGCGCGACGACCCACTGGCACTACACCCGCGCCCTCGCGGCGAAGCACCCCCTGATCCGGGTGGACGAGAACGTGCTCTTCGTCGACGAGGGCAGCGTCCTGACCTCCGCGGGCGCCGCCTCCGGCATCGACCTGTGCCTGCACATCCTGCGCGGCGACCTCGGCGTCGCCGCCTCCAACCACGCGGCCCGGCGCCTGGTCGCGGCCCCCTACCGCAGCGGCGGCCAGGCGCAGTACGTACCGCGCAGCGTGCCGGAACCACTGGGCGAGCGGTTCGCCGCCACCCGCGAATGGGCGCTGCGCCACCTCGACGAACCCCTCACCCTGGAGGCGCTGGCCCGCCACGCGGCCGTCTCGGCACGCACCTTCTCCCGGCGCTTCGCCGAGGACACCGGCTACACCCCGATGCAGTGGATCATGCGGGCCCGCGTCGACATGGCCCGCGAACTCCTCGAACGCTCCGAACGCGGCGTCGAGCAGATCGCCACAGACGTCGGCCTCGGCACCGGCGCCAACCTCCGCCTCCACTTCCAACGCATCCTGGGCACCACCCCCACCGAGTACCGCCGCACGTTCGCCCGGGGCGACTAGCCGCGCCGGCCCACCGCTACGACCGGTCTGGCGTGATCCTTGCGAACCCTGGCACTCTCGCCGGTGCCGGCGCGGGGAGGTGGGGGCGAGGGTGGTGGGGAACGGTCTGGCGCGAGGGAAGGGACCCCACTCATGACGCGCATCGGTATCAACGGATTCGGCCGCATCGGGCGCAACGTGCTGCGCGCGCTGCTCGAGCGCGACACCAAGCTGGAGGTCGTCGCCGTGAACGACCTCACGGAGCCGGCCGCCCTGGCGCGGCTGCTGGCGTTCGACTCGACGGCGGGGCGGCTCGGCCGGCCCGTGACGGTCGACGGGGACACGCTCGTCGTGGACGGGCACCGCATCAAGGTGCTGGCCGAGCGCGAGCCGGCCCGGCTGCCGTGGGCCGAGCTGGGCGTCGACATCGTGCTGGAGGCGACCGGCCGCTTCACCTCCGCCGACGCCGCCCGCGCCCACCTCACCGCGGGCGCGCGGAAGGTCCTGGTCAGCGCCCCGTCGAGCGGCGCCGACGTGACGCTCGCGTACGGCGTCAACACCGAGGCGTACGACCCGGCGGCGCACACCATCGTCTCCAACGCGTCCTGCACCACCAACGCGCTCGCCCCGCTCGCCGCCGTCCTGGACGAACTGGCCGGGATCGAGCACGGGTTCATGACGACGGTGCACGCCTACACCCAGGAGCAGAACCTCCAGGACGGCCCGCACCGCGACCCCCGCCGCGCCCGCGCAGCCGGTGTCAACATCGTGCCGACCACGACCGGCGCCGCTAAGGCCATCGGCCTGGTGCTGCCGAACCTGGACGGCAAGCTGTCCGGCGACTCCATCCGCGTACCGGTCCCCGTGGGGTCGATCGTGGAGCTGAACACGACGGTGGCCCGCGACGTGACCCGCGAGGACGTGCTCGCCGCCTACCGCGCGGCCGCCGAGGGCCCGCTCGCCGGGGTACTGGAGTACTCGGAGGACCCGCTGGTCTCCTCCGACATCACCGGCAACCCGGCTTCCTCCGTCTTCGACTCGGCCCTGACCCGCGTCGAGGGCCGCCACATCAAGGTCGTCGCCTGGTACGACAACGAGTGGGGCTTCTCCAACCGGGTGATCGACACCCTCTCCCTGCTCGCCACGAGCTGATCCGTGCTCGCTCCGAGCTGATCCGTGCTCGCTCCGAGCTGAAAAGGGCGGCCGGTTCGGCATCACGGGGGCCGGCACGTCACAATGGTGCGATGAGCAATTCCAAGGTTTACTTCGACATCGACATCGACGGCCAGGATGCGGGCCGCATCGTCTTCGAGCTCTTCGAGGACGTCACCCCCAAGACGGCTCGGAACTTCATCGAACTGGCCACCGGCCAGCACGGCTTCGGCTACGCGGGGTCCCCGTTCCACCGCGTGATCCCGCAGTTCATGCTCCAGGGCGGTGACTTCACCGAGGGCAACGGCACCGGTGGCAAGAGCATCTACGGCGAGAAGTTCGCCGACGAGAACTTCCAGCTGAAGCACACCGGTCCCTACCTGCTGTCCATGGCGAACGCGGGCCCGAACACCAACGGCTCGCAGTTCTTCATCACCACCGTCCCCACCCCCTGGCTGGACGGCAAGCACGTCGTCTTCGGCAAGGTCGTCGAGGGCACCGACGTGGTGGACAAGGTCGAGGGCTACGGCTCCTCACCGTCGGGCCGCACCTCCGCGAAGATCACGGTGCGCGCGTCCGGCAAGGTCGGGGACGAGGGTTCCACCGCTCCGGCCGGCAAGGACCAGGGCTGACCGTCCGCAGGGCACACCGAGGGCCGGGGCCCCACCGCACAGGCGGTGGGGCCCCGGCCCGTCCCGTCTGGTGGGGTTCGTCCACTGATGCGACTCTGGTGGGTGAGAGTGTCCGAGAGAGGCGATTCCGGGAGGGCCGATGGGACGGGACGTCCCGGCGATGGTCTTCACCCGTGAGGACCGCCGCCGGTACCGGATCAAGATGCAGGAGTGCCTGGAGGCCTTCGCGCAGATGCTGCGCGAGTCGCGGTTCGAGACCGAGCGGCCCCAGGTGGGCCTGGAGATCGAGCTGAACCTGGTCGACGACCGGGCCGAGCCCGCCATGCGCAACAGCGACGCCCTCGAAGCGATCGCCGACCCCGCCTGGTCCACCGAGCTGGGCCGCTTCAACCTGGAGATCAACATCCCGCCCCGGGCGCTGACGGCGGGCGGCCCCGACGCCTGGGAGAGCGAGATCCGCGCCGCCCTGAACCACGCCGAGGACCGCGCCACCTCGGTCGGCGCCCATCTGATCATGGTCGGCATCCTGCCCACCCTGCGCCAGTCGGACGTCGGCGAGGCCGCCCTGTCGGAGAACCCGCGCTACCGGCTCCTCAACGACCAGGTCTTCGCGGCCCGCGGCGAGGACCTGCACATCGAGGTGGACGGCGTCGACCGGCTGCGGACCTACGCCGACACCATCACACCGGAGGCTGCCTGCACCAGCACCCAGTTCCACCTCCAGGTCTCCCCCGAGGAGTTCGCCGACTACTGGAACGCGGCCCAGGCCGTCGCCGGCGTCCAGGTGGCGCTCGCCGCCAACTCCCCGTTCCTGCTCGGCAAGGAGCTGTGGCACGAGAGCCGCATCCCCCTGTTCGAGCAGGCCACCGACACCCGGCCGCAGGAGATCAAGGCACAAGGAGTGCGGCCCCGGGTGTGGTTCGGGGAGCGGTGGATCAACAGCGTCTTCGACCTCTTCGAGGAGAACCTGCGCTACTTCCCCGCGCTGCTCCCCCTGTGCGACGAGCAGGACCCCGCCGAGACCCTCGACGGCGGCGACATCCCCGAGCTGGGCGAACTCACCCTGCACAACGGCACGATCTACCGCTGGAACCGGCCCGTGTACGCCGTCGCCCACGACAAGCCGCACGTCCGCGTCGAGAACCGCGTGCTGCCCGCCGGGCCCACCGTCGCCGACACCCTCGCCAACGGCGCCTTCTACTACGGGCTGACCCGCGCCCTGGTGGAGGAGGAGCGGCCGGTGTGGTCGCGGATGTCGTTCTCGGTCGCCGAGGACAATCTGCACACCGCCGCCCGGCACGGCATCGAGGCGAACCTGTACTGGCCGGGCATGGGCGAGGTGACCGTGCCCGAACTGGTGCTGCGGCGGCTGCTGCCGCTGGCCCACCGGGGTCTGGAGCTGTCCGGGATGGACGCGGCCTGGCGGGAGCCGCTGCTCGGCATCATCGAGCAGCGCTGCGTCACCGGCCGCAACGGCGCGGTGTGGCAGAAGGAGATGTTCCGCCACATCGACGCCACCGGCCGCCCGGGCCGACACGAGGCGCTGCGGCGGATGACGCTCCAGTACATGGACTACATGCATCTCAACGCGCCGGTCCACACCTGGCCGGTCGACTGAGCCCCGGCCCGCGTGGCACCCGTCCCCGAGTCACCCGTCCCCGACCGGAAGGACGCGCACGATGTGCCGATGGCTCGCCTACTCGGGAACGCCCGTGCTGCTGGAGACGATCCTGTACGAGCCCGAGCACTCGCTGATCGACCAGAGCCTGCACTCCCGGATGGGCGTGGAGACCACCAACGGGGACGGGTTCGGGGTGGGCTGGTTCGGTCCGGAGATGCGCACGCCCGCGATCGTGCGGGAGACCGGGCCGGCCTGGAACAACCGCAATCTGCGGGAGATCGCCGGACATGTGCGCTCGTCGCTGTTCTTCGCGCACATCCGGGCCTCGACGGGCAGCCCGGTGCAGCAGACCAACTGCCATCCCTTCCGGCACGGCCGCTGGATGTGGATGCACAACGGCGCGATCGCCGAGTTCCACCGGGTCCGGCGGGACCTGGCCCTGGCGGTCGATCCCCGGCTCTACCTCGACATCGAGGGCTCGACGGACTCGGAGATGATGTTCTTCCTGGCCCTCACCTTCGGCCTGGAGCAGGACCCGCCGGGGGCGGTGGCCCGGATGGCGGGGCTGATCGAGGAGATCGGGCACGAGCACGGCGTCGAGTACCCGCTGCAGATGACCGTCGCGGTGACCGAGGGGCACCGGATCTGGGCCTTCCGGTACTCCACCCAGGGCGCCTCCCGCTCCCTCTACTACAGCAGCCGGGTGGAGACCCTGCGCGCCCTGCACCCCTCGCTGCCCTTCCTGCGGGAGGCGTCCGACGCGACCCGCCTCATCGTCTCCGAGCCCCTCGGCGACCTGCCCGGTGTCTGGAACAAGGTCCCCGAGAACAGCTACGGCGTCGTCCGGCCCGAGGGCGACGCGATGCTGTCGTTCACTCCGCGGGCGGCCTGAGTCGGCGGATCCGGTCCGTGCTGCGGGTGAGGCCGTCGACGCGGTCCGCCAGCTCGGGGTGATGGGCGCCGAGGTGGTCGCGGGTGTCGGCCAGGGGGCCGACGAGGCCGGCGGCGTCGTCGTGGCCCAGGGCGCGGACGAGGGGGGCGCGGGTCTCGGGCGGCAGTCCGGCGAGGGCGGCGATCTGCCCGGCGAGCTGGCGCAGGTCCGCCGCGTTGCCCCGGGCCCAGGCGGTGACGGCGCGGTCGGCGGCGCGGCGGTCCCGGGTGGCCTGGACGCGCTGGTCCCCGGTGGTGCCGGGGGCGCCGGGGCGCAGCCGGAGATAGCGGCGCTCGGCGGCCTGGCGGCTGGCGACACCGAGGGGCTGGGCGAGGTCGGCCCAGCTCGCGCCGGCCTCCCGGGCCGTCTCGATCAGCCCGGTCTCCCATCCGGCGAGCTGGTCGCGCACCTCGCGCAGGAGCAGCAGCGCGGCCAGGGCCTGCTCGGAGCCGACGGGTGCTCCCGTCTCGGACTGCTGGGTCTGGGCGGCACGGACGGCCTCGTCGATCGTCGTGAGCGCCGCCCGTGCGGCGAGGAAGGACGCCGGATGTCCCACTGTTCACCTCCACTCGGTGACGTCACCCTTCGGGTGACGGCCTCGCTTGTCATCGTCGCGATGACATGTTACAACGAACTCGAAGCAGCGCGTGAGCGAGAACCGCAGATGGAGGTGTTTCACGATGCTGATGCGCACCGATCCCTTCCGTGACCTCGACCGGCTCACCCAGCAGCTCTTCGGCGGCGCCTCCGGCACCTGGTCACGTCCCTCGGCGATGCCGATGGACGCCTACCGCGAGGGTGACGCCTATGTGATCGCCCTCGACCTGCCCGGTGTCGACCCGGACGCGATCGACATCGACGTCGAGCGGAACATGCTGACGGTGAGGGCCGAGCGCCGGCCGGTGCCCAAGGGCGACGAGGTGCAGATGGAACTCTCGGAGCGCCCCCTGGGTGTCTTCTCCCGCCAGGTGATGCTGGCCGACACCCTCGACACCGAGCACATCAGTGCCGACTACGAGGCGGGCGTGCTCACCCTGCGCATCCCGATCGCCGAGCGCGCGAAGCCGCGCAAGATCTCCGTCGGCTCGGGTGCCGGGCGCAGGGAGATCTCCGGCTGAGGCGCGCGCCGCCCGACCCGTCACGAGCGAGCAACCACGAGCGAGAAAGGCGTACTTCACCGATGCAGTCCCAGACGGCCCCGGCTCCCCTCACCGCCGCGCCGGACACGTCGTTCGGCCAGATGCTGGAGCAGGTCCGCTACCAGGGCGCGTATCCCACCCGTGAGCGGGCCGAGGAGGTCGTCCGAGCCGTCCTGGCCGCCCTCGGCCGCCGCCTGGCCGGCGAGGAGCGGGTGGAGCTGGCGGCCCGGCTGCCCCGCCAGGCGGCCGAGGTCTTCGCCGCGCAGATCCCCGAGACCGACGCCCTGACCGGCTGGGCCTTCGTCAGGGACCTCGCCGCCCGCACCGGCGGCACCCTGGCCACCACCCGCTGGGACGTCGGTTCCGTACTGGGCGTCGTCGCCCGGCTCGCCGGACCGGACCTGCTCGACCGCGTCCTCGCGCAGCTCCCGTCCGGTTACGCGATCCTCTTCGGCCGCGCGGAACTGGTCCGGGCGGCCTGAGAGCCCTCGCGGGAACGCGGAAGGGGCCGGAGGCGTACAGCGCGTACAGCGCCTCCGGCCCCTCGGACGGTCACGTCACCTCACTCCGCGGCGTCCTGCTCGTACGCGGCCGGCCGCAGCTGGGCGGCGCGGATGCGGGAGACGTCGAGCTTCTCGCTGCGGTCGAAGCGGTAGACGCCGTTCTGCTCCTGGAAGACGTCGGTCAGCTGCGTGTAGCAGTAGCCGAACATGTCCGGGTCGTCCAGCAGCACACCGGTCAGACCGGCGAACCGCTCGTGCAGCTCGTCCTCGTTGCGGACGCGCTCACCGTAGCCCCAGGACTCGGTGCGGTCCTCGCCCGACTTGGCGGCCGCCGCCTCCGGGTCCCACCAGATGCCGCCGAACTCGCTGACGAAGTACGGCTGGCCGCCGTACGGCTGCGAGTAGGCGGCGCCGTTCTCGTAGGAGTTGACGAACGGCTCGTTCTCGGCGAGACCGGACATCAGCTCCTTGAAGGCCGCCGGGTCCTGCTCGTAGTTGTGCGAGTCGTAGATGTCGGTCTCCAGGACGCGGTGGGCGTACCCGGACGCGTCGATGACCGGACGGCTGCTGTCCGCGGCCTTGGTGGCCAGGAACATCGCCCGGGTCACGTCGTCGAGCTGGGTGATCCGGTCGTGCAGCTTCTGGTACGTCTCGTTGAGCGGGCACCAGCCGATGATCGACGGGTGGGAGTAGTCGCGCTCGACGGCCTCCATCCACTGGGAGACGTAGGAGGCGTCGGGCCGCTGGTTGTCGCCCGAGGAGCCGCCGACCTCGCAGCCCCAGTCGCCGAACTCGCCCCACACCAGGTAGCCGAGGCGGTCCGCGTGGTAGAGGAAGCGCTCCTCGAAGACCTTCTGGTGCAGCCGGGCGCCGTTGAAGCCGGCCGCCAGGCCCAGCTCGATGTCGCGGACCAGGGCCTCGTCGGTCGGGGCGGTCATCAGACCGTCCGGGTACCAGCCCTGGTCGAGGACGAGGCGCTGGAAGACGGGGCGGCCGTTGATGAGGACGGCCTTGCCGCGCAGGGCTACGGAGCGCAGACCGGCGTAGCTCTCGGCGGTGTCGACGACCTCGCCGGCCGCGTCGAGGAGCTCCAGGCGCAGGCCGTACAGGTGCGGGTCCTCGGTGCTCCACACGCGGCGGCGGTCCTCGGGCACCGGCAGGTACAGGCGGGGCGCCAGGTCGAGGTCGGCGCGGGCATCGGCGGTGGCGACCTCGCCGGCGGCGTCGCTGAGGACCGCGCGCACCCGGTGGCCGGGGCGGTTGGCGGACAGCGGCAGTTCGAGGTGGAAGGCGGAGCCGGCCAGGTCCGGGGTGATCCGGGGGCGGCGCAGGTGCGTCTGCGGCACCGGCTCAAGCCACACGGTCTGCCAGATGCCGGTGGTCCGGGTGTAGTTGCAGTCGTGGTTGGCGTACTTGACGGCCTGCTTGCCGCGGGCCTGCGGGCCGGACTTGGGGTCGCGGGCCCGGACGGTGATCACGACCTCCTCGCCGGAGCCGGCGATGTCGCCGAGGTCGGCGGTGAAGGGGGTGAAGCCGCCGCGGTGCCGGACGATCTCCTTGCCGTCCGCCCACACGGTGGTGTCGTAGTCGACGGCACCGAAGTGCAGCAGTACCCGGCGTCCCGCCCACTCGGCCGGGAGGGTGACGGCCTTGCGGTACCAGACGGCCTCGAGGAAGTCGGTGTCACCGATGCCGGACAGCTCCGACTCGGGCGGGAAGGGGACGAGGATCTCCTTCGCCAGCTCACGGTCGAGCAGACCCCGCTCGATGCCGCTGTCCCCCCGGTCGGTCTCGAACTGCCAGGCGCCGTTCAGGTTGAGCCAGTCGCGGCGCGTGAACTGCGGTCGCGGGTACTCCGGGCGCGGTACGGAGTTGGTGGGCACAGATGCTCCAGTTGATCGGTGGGCCGGCGTGGGACCGCCGGACCCGGGTGTCTCGCGGGTGGGACAGGAGGGGCGCCTCACGAACCGCCGAGGCCGGTGGTGGCCACGGAGTTCACGATGCGGCGCTGGAAGAAGAGGAAGACCACGATCAGCGGCAGCGCGGCGAGCAGGGCCGAGGCCATGGACGACGCGTACTGGATGCCGTAGGCGTCCTTCACGGTGGCCAGGCCCACCGGGAGGGTCATCAGGTGGGGGTTGTTGGTGACGATGAACGGCCACAGGAAGTTGTTCCACGCCCCGATGAAGACGAAGATCGAGACCGCGGAGACGATCGGCCGCGACAGCGGCAGCACGATCGACCAGAACACCCGGAACTCCGAGGCGCCGTCGATCCGGGCCGCCTCCTCCAGCTCCCGGGGGATGCCGTCGAAGAACTTCTTGAGGATGAACACCATGATGGGCGCGACGACCTGGGGCAGGATGACCGCCGCGTAGGTGTCGATCAGGTCGAACAGCTGCATCTGCTTGAACAGCGGCACGATGAGCAGCTGCGGCGGGACCATGATGGCGGCCACCGTGATGCCGAGCAGGGCCTTGCGGCCGCGGAAGGTGCCGCGGGAGAAGGCGTACGCGGCGAGGGTGGAGACCACCACGGTGATCAGGGTGACCAGACCGGCGACCAGGAAGCTGTTGAACGCCCAGAGGGCGACGTTGCCGCGCTCCAGGATCTGCTGGTACGCGTCCAGCGTGAAGGCGCCCTTGAACGGCGACAGGCCGGGGGTGGCGACGTCCTCCTCGCTCTGGAACGAGGTGGCGACGGCCCAGACGAACGGGATGAGCCAGATGACCGCCAGGACGACCAGGGCCGTTGCGGCCAGGATCTTCGGCGTGCGGCCGTAGCCGAGCAGCAGGGGGGAGCCGGACTCCTCGCGGGGCCGGCGGCGCCGTGTGCGGGCACTGTTGATGGTTGCGGACACGGTCAGTCCTCCTGGCGGAAGAGGCGCAGCTGCACGAGCGAGACGACGATGATCACGGCGAAGAACAGGTAGGAGATCGAGGAGGCGTAGCCCAGGCGGTAGCCGGTGAAGCCGACGTCGTAGACGTACTCCAGCACCGGGCGGGTCGAGCCGTTGGGACCGCCCTTGGTCAAGATGTAGATCTGGTCGAACACCTTGAGCGACGCGAGGATCTGGAGCATGGCCACCAGACCCGTGGTCTTGCGCAGCTGGGGCAGGGTGATGGACCACAGCCGCCGCCAGGCGCCGGCGCCGTCGAGGGACGCGGCCTCGTCGAAGGTCGCGGGCAGGGACTGCAGGGCCGAGAGGTAGAGCAGGAAGTTGAAGCCCACGGTCCACCAGACGGTGAGGGCGGCCACCGCCCACATGGCGACGGACTCGTCCGAGAGCCAGCCGACGGGTCCGAAGCCGAGCGAGTCGAGGAGCTGGTTGCCCAGGCCCAGTTCCGGCTGGTAGAGCCAGGTCCAGATGAGGGTCACCACGGTCACGGGCAGCAGGTACGGCGCGAAGAACGCCAGGCGCCACACCCACTGGCCGGCGAGCCCGCTGTGCACGAGCAGCGCCATGCCGAGGGCGATGATCACCAGCGGCACGCTGGAGATGACGGTGAAGAAGACGGTGTTGCCGAGGCTGCTCCACACGTCCGGGTCGCCCAGGGCCTCGGCGTAGTTGTCGAAGCCGACGAACGTGGTGTCGCGCAGCGCCAGCGAGCTGTCGGTGAAGCTGAGCCACAGACCGTGCACGATCGGCCAGACCATGAAGAGGCCGAAGACGATGAGGAACGGGACGAGGAAGACGAAGCCGTTGCCGGTCTTGATGCGCGTTCTGCGCGTCCCCGTGCGGGGTCGGCCGGCGGCGCGGGCGGCGGCGGGCGGGTCGGCCTGCGCCTCGGCGCCGAGAGGTGAGGTGGTGGTCACGTCGGTCACTCCTTTAGCTGGGTCAGGCCACCGGGTTGGGCTGCTTCAGCAGCGTGTCCGCCTCGCGGACCATCTGACGTACCGCCTTCTCGGCGGACATGTTGCCCAGCAGCGCCGACTGGAGCGGCTGACACATCCGGTTCTGGAAGTTCGAACCGGCGCCGACGAACCAGTTGGGCGGGTCGAGCACCGCCACCTTCGCCGCCTCGGCGTAGGAGGACTGCGGGTCGAGCTTGGCGTACTCGGGCTTGGCGATCACGGGCTGGTAGGCGGGGATGTGACCGGCGCTCGCCCAGGTGAGGGACTGCTTGAGGATCTCCGCGATGTAGCGGTGGGCCTGGCGGCGCCGGTCCGGGTCGGGGCTCTTCTGGTGCGGCAGCACGAAGCTGTGGCTGTCGGTGTAGACGGCCGGCTTCTCGAAGACCTGCGGGAAGGGCGCGGCACCCAGCTCGATGCCGGACTTCTTCAGCGTCGGCAGCTCCCACTCGCCCATCATGGTCATGCCGCCGCGGCCGCCGGTGAAGGCGGCGAGCGCACCGTTGTAGTCCAGGTTGTTGGGGTTGGTCTTGCCGTCGAAGAGCTGCTTCAGGAAGGTCACGACACGTACGGCCGCGTCGACGTCGATCTTCGGGGGGCCGCCGTCGGGCAGGCTGAACGAGGCGCCGGTCTGCGCGTACAGGCCGGCGAACAGGCGCCAGTTCTGGGCCGTGTCGGTGACGTGCCCGAAGATGATGCCGGACTGCCCGGTCGCCTCGGCCAGGGCCTTGCCCGCCTCCAGGAGGGCTTCGGGGGACCCCATGTGGACCAGGTGGCCCGAGGAGTCCAGGAGCCCGGCCTTGTCGGCGGCCTTCTTGTCGTAGAAGACGATGAAGGGGTGGACGTCGAGCGGGACCGCGTAGACCGTGCCCTTCTCCTGCGTGCGCGACCAGACTGCGGCCGTGAAGTCCTTCTCGGTGACGCCGAACTCGGCCAGCTGGTCCAGGTCGATGGGATCGACCAGGCCGCCGGGCGCGTAGCCCGCGAGGCGGGACAGGTGCATGACCGCCACGTCGGGGGCCCGGCCGCCTGCCGCGGACATGGCGAGCTTGGTGTAGTAGGACGGGCCCCAGTCGAGGATCGTGCGGTCGACGTCGAAGCCCTCGGAGCCCTTGGACACCGCGTCGATCATGTCGTCCATCAGCATGCCGTCGCCGCCCTGGAACAGGTCCCAGACGCTCAGCTCGGAGGAGCCGGAGGCGGAGGCCGGTGAGGCGCAGGCGGACAGCTGGCTCGCGGCCAGCAGAGCACCGGCTCCGGTCAAGGTGTGGCGCAGCAGCCGACGGCGGCTGATGCCGTGTACCGGATCGGCCGGCACCCCCCGGGCGGGCAAACGGGAACTCATCGCGGACCTTTCGACGGCCGGACGCTAGTACCGCACGCCGGGGAACCGCCCGCGGAGGGGCGGCACAGCGCGTACGGCAGATGATGGACGCACTGGCTGAAACAGTGCGGTGGCTCGTTTTTACATCGATGTACATTGGCTGTAAAGAGCTGGAACCTGTGATCGTCGGAGATCACTCGGTGATCTGGGCAATGCCGACCGGGCTACGGACCGTGAGGACCCGGGACATAGACTCGGCTGTCCCGTGAAAAGGGGGGAGGTCTCGGTGGCACGGCCCAGGATCAAGGACGTCGCACGTCGTGCGGGTGTGTCGGAGAAGACGGTGTCCAACGTCATCAACGACTACGCGCACGTCTCCGACCGGACCAGACAGGCGGTGCAGGAGGCCATCGAGCACCTCGGCTACCGGGTGAACCTGGCCGGCCGGCATCTGCGCAAGGGACGCACGGGCATCATCGCCCTGGTCATCCCGGAACTGGACATTCCGTACTTCGCCGAGCTGGCGCGGCATGTCATCCGGGAGGCGGAGGCCCGCTCACTGACCGTGCTCATCCACCAGTCCGGGGCGGACCGCGCCCATGAGCTGGCGGCGCTCGCCGGATTCGGCTCCTCCTTCGTGGACGGGATCATCCTCAGCCCGCTCGCGCTGACCGCCGACGACCTGCGCGACCGCCAGGGTTTCCCGCCCACGGTGCTGCTCGGGGAGCTGCTGGAGGAGGGCGCGGACCACGTGGCGATCGACAACGAGAACGCGGCGCGCGAGGCGACCCGCCATCTGATCGGCCTCGGGCGCCGCTCCATCCTCGCGGTCGGCGGGCAGGACGCGCCCGGTCTGGGCACCGCCGAGGCCCGTACGCGTGGCTTCCGGGCCGCGCTGGCGGACGCGGGCCTCGCCTGGGACCCGGCGTCACTGCTGGCGGTCGACAACTTCCGGATGCCCGAGGGCGCCCGCGCCGTCGAGCGGGCGCTGCGCGAGGGCGCGCGGCCCGACGCGCTGCTCTGCCTCAACGACCAGCTCGCCCTGGGCGCGATCCGCGCTCTGCACGAGCACGGGATCAAGGTGCCCGAGGACGTCGCGGTCATCGGCTTCGACGACGTGGAGGGCGGCCGGTTCAGCATCCCGACGCTGAGCACGGTGGCGCCGGACAAGGCCGCGGTGGCCCAGGTCGCCGTCCAGCTGCTCCAGCACCGCATCGAGGAGGCGACGGAGCCGGACGGCGCCGCCGAGCCCGCCGTGCAGACCCCCCAGGACCGCATCGTGGCCCACCGGCTCGTCCTGCGGGAGAGCACGGAGGGCCACGCGTGGCGCTGAGGGACCTGCCCGGTCGGCCGGTGCGGACCTCGGTTCAGTTCGTGTAGACCTCGGCGCGGTCGACGCTCACGAACGACGCCCCGGACTGGGCGTTGTGCTCGCCGGTGACCCGTACCCGCAGGGTGTGGGCGCCGTACCCGAGCCGGGGGCTGAGGTACTGCACCGCCTCCCCGACGCGGATCGCGTTGTGGAGGTCGACCCGCTGCTCGGGGCCGCCGTCGACGCTGATGGCCGCGTAGCCGTTGCCGGTGTCCTTGACGGAGAGCAGGGCGATGCGGGTGCCGGTGAAGGAGAACACGGCCGTGGCACCGGCGCGGTCGCTCCAGTGGTCGTCGCTCCAGAAGCACTGCGTGGCGCAGCCCGTCCCGGAGTTCCAGGCGCCGGTGTACGTGACACCGCCCGGACCGCTCGCGCGGCCGTCGTCGTTGATCCAGTAGTTGCCCGAGCCCGGGTCGCCGGAGGGCAGGTCCTGGGTGGCGCCCATCGCGAGCGGGCGGCCGAGGTCGGGGCTGCCGTCGGCCCGCCAGGTGAACTTCTGCGCCCGCGTGGTGCGGTTGCTGTAGGTGTTCACGGACGTGGTCTTGGCGTGGTAGACGATCCAGTCCTCCGTGCCGTCCGGGGAGCGGAAGAAGGCGTGGTGGCCGGGCCCGAACACGCCCCGGTCGTCGGCGCGGGAGAAGACCGCGCCCTGGTGCTGCTGCCAGTTGCCGGGCACCAGCGGGTCGGCGTTCTGCGGCATCGACATCATCCAGACCTGGTAGTCCGGCTTGCCGGTGTCGCAGGCGGAGTACGTCATCCAGACCCGGCCGTTCCGGTAGAGGAACTCCGGCCCCTCGCGCACCTCGGGGCAGCCGCCGGCCGCGTTGATCGCGACCGCGTTGCCGGAGACGGTGTACGGGTCGGACATCGGGGCGATGTTGAGCCCGTTGTGCTGGTACTGGTTGATGCCGCTGTAGGCGAGGTAGAGCCGCCCGCCGACCTGGAGGATGCCCGCGTCGATGGCGAAGTCGTTCGCGTGGTTGGGCGGGGTGAGTCTCGCCTTGAAGTGGTAGGGGCCGGCCGGGTCGTCGCGGTCGGACTCCAGGACGTAGAGCCGGTGGTGGTCGTCGACGCCGTCGTCGGCCGTGTAGTACAGGTACCAGCGGTCGCCGAAGCGGTAGAACTCCGGGGCCCAGATGTTGCGGTTGCGGGAGGAGTCGGAGTCCGTCCACACCGTGACCGGGTCGGCGGTCGCGAGGGTGCCCAGGGACGGGGAGCGCCACATGCGGATGCTGTCGCCCTGGGTGGTGGTCAGGTAGTAGTTCCCGTTCCAGTGGGTCATGAAGGGGTCGGGCCCGGAGTTGAGCGGGTTCCGGAAGGTGCCGGCGGCGGCTGCCGCGGCCCGGGGGTCCGGTCCGGCCGCCGCGGCGGCCGGTGCGGCGGACGCGGGCAGCAGGCCCAGGACGAGCCCGACGAACCCGAGGAGGGCGGCGAGGAGCAGGCCGATGCGTGTGCGGATGCGGCCTGGTGGGGGGCTGGGAAGCACGAGGTCCCTTTCCACGGCGTCTCTTACAACGATGTAATGACGGTGCGTCAGGCTAGGGACGGCCCGGTCGGCTGTCAACAGTCGTGGCACGGCGGCTCCTCGGCCGCCTGCGGCTTCCTCGCGTGCCCCAGCCGGTGTCAGGCGAGCACGCTCTCCCAGGTGTCGACGGCGTGATGCACGCTCATGCCGTTACGGCCGTACAGCCGCGGCGCGCCGGTCGCGTTCGCCGTGTCGACGCCGAGCCCCACCGCGCCCCGGCCGCGGGCCGCGAAGTGCGCGAAGGCGTGGCGCAGGAGGTGTCCGCCCAGGCCCCGGCCGCGTGCCTCGGGCAGCACGCCGAGGGCGCGGATCCAGCCCGTCGCCGCCCGGTCGTCGCGGGCCAGCAGGAACCCGGCGTCCCCGAGGTCGTCGGTGGCGGCGATCCACACCAGGGACCAGTCGAGCCCTGCGGCGCCGATGTCGCCGAGCCAGCTCCGGTAGCCGCGCGGCCGGAAGCCGAAGTGGGCCGCGAACGACCGTTGGTGCAGCTCGTGCACCCGCGCCCGGTCCGCCTCCGTGGCGCAGGCCCGTATCCGCACGCCGGCCGGCGCCTCGGGCGGGAGGTCCGTCGCCGGGTCCACGCCGCGGCGCAGCACGTGATGGCGTCGCACGACGCTCCAGCCACGGCCGGTCAGCAGGCTGGTGTCGGTCGTGGGGCGGCTGTTGAGGCGCAGGTGGACGACGGCCCGCGCGGCTCCGTTGGCAAGGGCCTTGGTCAGGGCGCGGTTCTCCATCTCCGCGAGGACCCGCAGACCGGTGTGCTGGTGGTCGGGCAGGACGTAGTGGTCGATGTCGACGCGCTCCCCGCCGGACTCGTCCCACAGCAGCCCGTACGCCACCGGCCGCCCGTCGTCGAAGGCGAGCCACGAGTCCCGGACCAGGTCGGTGCCGGGTTGCCTCAGCTCGGCCTCGACGATGTGCGGGTCGGTCTCGGGGGCGCCGATCTCGATCCGGTCGATCTCGTTGCGGAGGTCGGTGACGGTGGGCACGTCGGCGAGAGTGGCGGGCCGCAGATGGGCAGGGGACATGGGTGCAGCGTCGGGGGTGGCGGTGGGCGGGCGCAACGGGTTTTCGGCGCGGAGGGGCGGTGCCCCGGGGCCCTGTCCCGGTCAGGGTCGCCGAGACGTACGTCGGCGAGCAGCGGGCATACGGACGTTCCGGGGACGAACGCCTTCTCCGTCCGCCCTCCCCGACCGTCCTCTCCGTCGCCGACCCACGGGAGCCCCAGTGACGCCGAGCCTGCGCAGCGCGGGTGTGTGTGGTGCCGCCGCCGTCCTCCTCCTCGCCGCCGCCGGGTACGCGGGCGCCCACCACCCGGTGCTGGCCCTGCCCGGCCTGTACGCCGCCGGCATGTTCGGCTGCTGCGCCGCGCGCGCCCGCACCGGGCACCGGCGGCGGACGGTCCGAGCCCTGCGCGCCGAGCGGCTGGCCCGGCCCCGCGCCGAGGAGCCGCTCTCCCCCGGCCTCGCCCCGTGCTGCGCCTTCTGGCGCCACTCCGACGGCGCCGTGCACGGCCCGGACTGCACCCGCCCGGCCGCCGCCCGCTACCCCCTCCCCCACGACTGCTGCGAGCTGTGGTGGACGTCCCTGGGCGCCCGGCACGAGGAGGACTGCCGCCGGCAGGTCGGCACCGGACGGCAGGGCGGGGCCCGCCGGACCTCGCGGTAGGGCGCCGGCCGGGCCGCGACCGGGCCTCGCGGGTAGACGTCCGTCAGCCGAAGGTCTCGACGTACTCCTCCGGCGGCCCCGGCTCGGGCCCGTGCAGGACGTCTCCGTGGCCGGCGCGGACGACGTCGAGCCGGCGGAGTACTGCGCCCCGCCCCTGACCACGGTGGCCCGGCCCTTCGCGCCGATGGGCGAGCGAGCCGTCACCCGCCTGCTGCGCCGGCTCTCCGCGCCGGACTCGGTGCCCGGACCGGAGGGGGTGCTCATGATCGCCGGCGAGCTGTCCGGGGTGCCGTTCCTCACGGGAGTACGGGAGTTGGTCTACCAGCGGGCGATGCCCCGCGCGACGGCCAACCTCCAGGTCGTCACCTCCCGGCTCGGCGACCACGCGGGGCTCGTGGGGGCCGCCGCGATGGTCGTGGAGCACCTCTACTCCCCGGCGGGCGCGGACGCCCGCCTGAACCGCGTCGCACCGTGACGCCCGCTCGCGTGATGCGCGTCGCGCCGTGACGCCCACCCCGTGAACCGCATCGCGCCGTGACCCCCGCTCGCCCGGGCCGCATCACATGGCGACGCCCCGCCAGCCCGAGCCACACCGCACCGTGACGCCCCGCTCGCCGGAGGCGCTCCGAGAACAGGAGGACCCGTGACCGCCGACCCCGCCGCCCCGAACACCGCCGGCACCCCCGCCACCCCGCCGCCCCGAACACCGCTGGCACCCCCGCCACCCCGCCCGCCCCCTGGACCGACCGTCCCGTCGAGGTCGGGCTCGTGGGCGCCGGCCCCTGGGCGCGCGCCATGCACGCCCGGGTGCTCGCCGCCGGCCCCGAGACCCGGCTGACCGCGGTCTGGGCCCGCCGCGCCGAGGCCGCCCGTGAGGCCGCCGCTCCGTACGGCGCCCATGTCGCGGCCGGTATCGAGGAGTTGCTGGACCACTGCGAGGCGGTGGCGTTCGCGGTGCCCCCCGCCGTGCAGGCGGAGCTGGCACCGCCGGCGGCGAAGCGGGGGAAGGCGCTGCTGCTGGAGAAGCCGCTGGGCCCGGACCTGCCGGCGGCGCGGCGCGTGGCGGAGGCGGTGGCGGAGGCCGGAGTCGTCTCCCAACTGGTCCTGACGAAGCGCTACCACCCCACGACCCGGGCCTTCCTCGCCGCCGCCCGCACCTTCGAGACGGTCGGCGCCCGCTCGCACTACCTCCACGGCGCCTTCCTCGGCGGCGAGTTCGCCACCGGCTGGCGCCTGGAGCACGGCCCCCTGCTCGACCTGGGCCCCCACCTCCTGGACCTCCTGGACGCGGCCGTCGCCCCGATCACCGCGATCCGCGCCACCGGCGACCCGCGCCGCCGGCTGGAACTGACCTGCGAGCACGGGAACGGCGCGGTGAGCCAGGCGTCCCTCTCCGGCTCGGTCGCCGTCCCCCACGCCCTGACCCGAGTGGAACTCTTCGGCCCGGCCCAGCCCTTGACCTACGACACGGCGGGCATCGACCACGAGGAGTGCTGGCCCGTCCTCCGCCACGACTTCGCGACGGCGGTCCGCACCGGCACGTCCACACCCGTCGACGCCCGACGCGGCCTGTACCTCCAGACCCTCATCGACGGCATCACGTAGACCTGAACCCTGCTAGGCGGCCGTACGCCGCCCCGGCTCCGGGCGCGGCCCACGGAAGACGGCGAGCCGCAGGACGACGAACCGCACGACGGTGACGCCGACCGACGTCACGGCGAGCACCGCGGTCTCGGCGGCGGCCGAGGCACCGGGCTCGACGTGCCGGAACCACAGCACGGCCCCGGACGTGACGAGGTACCCGAGGAGAAAGAGCCCCCCGGCCCCGAGATGGGCCCGCGCCGCTCCGGCACCGGCGTGCCGGAAGGTCAGCCGCCGGTTGGCCTCGGTGTTGAGCACGGTCAGCACGATCAGGGACACGAGGTTGGCGACGGCGGGCGGCCACCACACCCGCAGCCCCCAATAGAGCACGGCCTGCACTGCCGTCGACAGCACGCCGATCACGACGAACCACCCCACCTGCCGCGACCACACCTGACCCCACCCCGCCGCCGACCACCCCGAGAACACCTGTCCCAACGCACCCTACTAGGCCCCCACCAGCAACTTTGCGTTTTCTTTGCCGACGGGGAACCCGGCCCTCCCCCGGCACGTTCCCTTGATGACCGCGGCCGTCACGGCCGCGGCCCGGAACGACATCTGTACGACAGAAGCCGAGGTGGCACGCGTGGCGATGTGGGACAAGATCAAGGACCAGGCCAGGACCCTCCAGCAGTCCCAGGGCTCCCGTGGGACGACGGACCGCCCCCGCTCCTCGTCCGGCGGCGGTGGCTCCAAGGCCCAGCTGATCGGACTGTTCAAGTCCCAGCTCACCTCGGTCAAGACCGAACTCAAGAGCGGCGCCTACCGGGACGCCAGCATGGCCATGTGCGCCCTGGTCGCGGCAGCCGACGGCCGCGTCGACCCGGTCGAGCGCCGGCGCGTGGAGGAGCTGATCGTCTCCAACGAGGTCCTGCAGAACTTCCCCGCCGACCAGCTCCGCCAGCGCTTCAACCAGCACGTCGACCGCCTCCTCGCCCACGTCGACCTCGGCAGGACCGAGGCCCTCCAGGTCATCGCCAAGACCGCCAAGAAGCCCACCGAGGCCCGCGCGGTCATCCAGACCGGCATGCTCGTCGCAGGCGCCGACGGAGTCTTCGCCCCCGCCGAACAGCACGCGATCCGCGAGGCCTGCACGGCAGCGGGCCTGTCCCCGTCGGAGTTCGGGGTCTGAGCCGCGCTCAGCGGCGGCGCCGGTGCGCGGCGACCCGCTCCCGGGTCGCGCACCGCCGCGAGCAGTAGCGGCGTTCCGGGCCGCTCCCCTGTGCGATGAACACGTTCCGGCACCCGGCGGAGGAACAGCACCTGCCGGGCGGCCGCTGACGGTCCCAGACGAGTACAGCCAGCGCCATGCAAGATGAGGCCAGGAACCATGCGGGCCAGGGCGCGTCGTCGTCAGGGTCGAGGTGTGGGTGCCAGGGGGTGCCGCCCTCGTGGGACGTCAGGCGGAGCCGTCCCGTGTGCGCGCCGAGGAGACCGTTGAGGACAGCGGCGGCGACGTCGACGGTGTCCGCCGCGAACACCTCCCGCAGCAGGGCCGCGCCCGCGCGCATCCCTTCGACATCGCGGGAGGTGAGAGCGAGGGGACCCGTCTCGCCGTAGGCGCGCAGCACCTCGGCGACCGCGCCGGGGTCGGGCGTGTCAGCGGCGAGGGCGTTGACGAGCGCGGCGGTGCGACGCGCCGTGGTCAGCACGGAGTGCCGAGTGGACCAGTCGGCGGGGAACGAGGATGCGGGCACCCGCGGAATGTAACGCATCTTGCGGAGTTTTGAGTTACCTCCGTACCGTCCTGTCGGTGCCGAAGGATCACTCGCTGCGCTCCTATTTCGCCGGGGCGGTGGCGGCGCGGGCCGGGGACGAGATGTCAGGCCCGGCACTGTCGCTGGCCGGTCTGGCCCTCACCGGGTCGACGTCGACGGCGTCGTCGCTGCTCGCGGGCCTCACGGTCTCCGCCGCGCTCGGCGGTCCGGTCCTCGGGGCGCTCCTCGACCGGGCGGCCCGGCCGGGCCGCCTCCTGGCCGGGGCGCTGGTCCTGTACGCGGCGGGGCTGACCGTGATCCTGGTGGGGCTCGGACGCCTGCCGATCGGCGTCACGGTGCTGATCGCGATGCTCACGGGTCTGCTGGGCCCGGCCCTGTCGGGCGGCTGGACGGCGCAGCTCCCCCGTGTGGTGCCGGGTGAGCGCCTGGACCGGGCCAACGCCCTGGACGCGATGACCTTCGGCCTGTCGCGTCTGGCCGGACCGGCTCTCGCCGGTGGTGTCACGGACGTTCTGGGCGCCTCCCCGGCGGTGGTGGCCTCCGTGGTTCTGGTCGCGGTGGCCGTGCCCGCCGCCTGGCGGCTGCCCGCGCCTTCCGTTCCGGCGCGGGGCACGGGGCGGGTGCCGGTCACCGGGAGTCTCGTCGCCGGGTTCCGGGTCGTCGCCATGCGCCCTCGGCTGGCCCGGGCGACCCTGACCTCGGTCGTCTGCTGCTGCGCCCAGGGCATGTTCGCGGCCTGTGCGCCGCTCCTGGGCGCACGGGCCCTCGGCTCGGCGGGGCGCGGCGTGCTGCTGTTCTCCTGCGCGGCGGCCGCCGCTCTGGTCGCCAACGCGGTCCTCGCGCGCCGGCCGCTCCCGGTCGCCCCGGACACGATCGTCCGGGCCGGTGCGCTGGTCCAGGCGCTCGCCCTGGCTCTGGCCGCGACCGGCCGCCCGAGGGCGCTGGTGGTGGCCGCGGTCGTCCTCGGCATCGGCGAGGGCCCCCAGCTCACCGCCCTCTTCGCGGTACGGCACCGGGAGACCCCCGACCGTCTGCGCGGGCAGGTCTTCACCACAGGGGCCAGCCTCAAGATCACCGCGTTCGCCCTGGGCGCGGCCGTCACCGGCCCGGTCGCCGCCTGGTCCCTCCCGGGCGCCCTGCTGACAGCGGCCGGCACGGCGGGTGTCGCATCGGCGGTCGGCGTCCGAGGCCGAACCCGCACTCCCAGGGAACGCGGCGAGGAAAGCGTTTGACGCCCGTCGGTCCCGCGCGCTCGGATGGGGGGCATGGGTGCTGAGCAGGTACGGGCGGGGCATGTGGGTCTCGGCGAGGGGCTGGTGCGGCGGTTGGTCGCGGGGCGGTTTCCTCAGTGGGCGGGGTTGCCCGTGGGGCGGGTGGCGTCCGGGGGGACCGTCAACGCCATGTTCCGGCTCGGGGACGACCTCGTCGTGCGGCTGCCGTTGAGCGAGGTTGGCGTCGACGACGTGGCGCGGGAGCGGGCGTGGCTGCCCCGGCTGGCGCCGAGGGTGCCCGTTTCCGTGCCCGAGGTCGTGGGGAGCGGCGAGCCGGCCGAGGGCTTTCCGTGGCCGTGGTCCGTGTACCGGTGGCTGCCCGGGGAGGTGCCCGAGGCCGGGGCGTTGAGTGATCCCGTGGCGCTGGCAGAGGGTCTGGCCGGGTTCGTGGCCGCCATGAGGAAGGTCGAGTTGGCGGACGCGCCGCCCGCCTATCGCGGTGGGCCGCTCGCCTCGCTCGACGGGTCCACGCGGGGCGCGATCCACGCGCTGCGTGCGCTGCCCGAGGAAGGCGTCGACTGCGACGGGCTGCTCGCCGTGTGGGAGGACGCGTTGCGGGCGCCGGAGGAAGGCACGGAGGCCGTCTGGCTGCACGCCGATCTGATGCCGGGGAATCTGCTGGTCGACGAGGAGGGCCGGCTGGCCTCCGTCATCGACTTCGGCTGCACGGGAGTCGGCGACCCCGCCTGCGATCTCTTCCCCGCCTGGAACCTGCTGCCCTCCGGTGCGCGGGAGGTCTTCCGCGAGGCGCTCGGCGTGGACGACGCGGCCTGGCGGCGCGGCCGGGGGCGGACGCTGTCCCAGGCCGTGATCGCGTTGCCGTACTACCGGACGACCAACCCCGCGATGGCCGGCAACGCCCGTCATGTGATCCGCGCGGTGCTGACGGACAGCCACATCTGACTTCTCCGTGCGCTGTGCCGAGTCGAGTGCCCGCTTCTACGTGACCTCTTGACGGGCCATCGGTCTCCACCTGTGGGGCCCCCGGCAGACCGGCCCCGGCGGAACCGTCAGCTGTCGTAGTCCACGGTCAGCTTCTCGGAGACCGGGTACGACTGGCAGGTCAGCACATAACCGGCGTCGACCTCGGCCGTCTCCAGCGCGTAGTTGCGCCGCATGTCGGCCTGTCCGTCGGTGACCAGGGCCCGGCAGGTGCCGCAGACCCCGCCCTTGCAGGCGAAGGGCAGGTCGGGGCGGCTCTGCTGGGCCCCGTCCAGAACCGTCCGCTCGCGGGGGAGGGACGCGGTGGTGGAACGGCCGTCCAGGGTGATGGTGACCTCGCTGACGGGCCCCTGCGGACCGGCCTCCTCGTGGTGGACCTCCCGTACGGGCTCGTCCTCGGCGAAGAACAGCTCCCGGTGCACCCGCTCCCCCGGGACGCCGAGGCCGGCCAGCACCTCCTGGGCGTCGGCGACCATGCCCTGCGGCCCGCACAGCCACCAGTGGTCGGCGGCGGCCACGTCGACCAGCGAGCCGATCAGCGCCGAGAGCCGGGCCGCGTCCAGCCGCCCGGAGAGCACCTCGGCCTCACGCGGTTCACGGGAGAGCACGTGCGCCAGGTGGAAGCGGGCCGGGTGGAGGTCCTTCAGGTCGGCCAGTTCGTCCGCGAACATCACCGTGTCGGTGCGGCGGTTGCCGTAGAACAGGGTGACGGTCGAGCGGTCGTCGGCGGCCAGCACCGACTCGGCGATGGACAGCATCGGCGTGACACCGGAGCCGGCCGCGATCAGCACATGGTGCCCGGGGACGGTGAGATCGGGCGTGAACGATCCCGTGGGCGCCATCACCTCGACGGTGTCCCCGGGACGCACCTCCCGCACCAGCCAGGACGAGAACACACCGCCCGGCACCACCCGCACCCCGATCCGCGGCACCTGTCCGGCCGGGGCGCAGATCGAGTACGAGCGCCGCTCGTCCCGCCCGTCGATCTCCCGCCGCAGGGTGAGCGACTGGCCCGGCGCGAAGGCGAACTCCTCGGCCAGCTCGTCCGGGATCTCGAAGCCCACGGCCGCCGCGTCCGCGCACAGCCGCTCCACGGCGGCGACGCGCAGTCGGTGGAAGGCGGGCCGGCGGCGAGTACGCACCGGCGGGGCACCGGCGGCGGTCCGGGCCGAGGCGGGGGCGGTCGGGGCCATCAGATCTCCTTGACGTACTCGAACGGCTCGCGGCAGGCCCGGCAGCGCCACAGCGCCTTGCAGGACGTGGCGGCGAAGCGGGAGGTCTCCTCGGTGTCGGCCGAAGCGCAGCGCGGGCAGGGCACCGCGGCCCGGGTCGGCGACAGCACCAGGGAGACGGGGCCGCGGGGTGCGGCCGCGGGCGGGGCGATGCCGTGCTCGGCGAGCTTGCGGCGGCCCGCTTCGGTGATCCAGTCGCTGGTCCAGGGCGGGTTCAGCACGGTCCGGATCTCGACGCGCGCATAGCCCGCCTCGCGCAGCCGCGCGGCCACGTCCGCCCGCATCTCGGCCATCGCCGGGCAGCCCGAGTAGGTCGGCGTGAGGCTCGCGACCACGGTGCCGTCCTCGCTGACCTCGACATCGCGCAGGACGCCGAGGTCGGCCAGGGTCAGCATGGGCAGCTCGGGGTCGGGCACCTGCTCGGCGATCCACCGGGCGGCCCTGCGCGGATCCAGGAGCGCGGTCACCATGTCGCCTCCGGGTGGGCGCGGGCCACGCTCTGCAATTCGGCGAGGAGCGGCGCCAGATGTCCGGTGTGCTCGCCCGCGCGGCCGGAGCCGGGCAGCGGCCGGTACACGGGCAGCGGCAGCCCGGCCGCCTCGGTGACCTGGCGCAGCACCGCGCCGACCTCGTCCCGCACGTCGTACGCCGCGTGCAGCTCGCCGAGGTAGGGGGCGACCTCGTCCAGCGCGGCGCGCGTCCTGCGCTGCGACTCCTCCGTGCCGTCGCCGAGGCGGACGACCCACTCGGCGGCGTACTGGCGGTGGTACGTCAGTTCCTTGACGCCCTTGGCGGCGACGGCCGCGAGGACGGGGTCGGGGTGCGCGGCCAGCAGCTCGAAGTGGGCGAGGCGCCAGCTGGCGAGCACCAGCAGCCGTACGACGGCGAACGCGAAGTCGCCGCGCGGGAGTTCGGCCAGGCGTACGTTGCGGAAGTCGGCGGCGTCGCGGAAGTAGGCGTAGGCGTCCTCGTCGCGGCCGGTGCCGTCCGCCTGCCCGGCGCGGGCGTACAGGAGGCGGGCCTGGCCGAGCAGGTCGAGGCCGATGTTGGCCAGCGCCACCTCCTCCTCCAACTCCGGCGCCCGGGTCACCCACTCGGCGAGCCGCTGCGCGCTGACCAGGGCGTCGTCGGCGAGCGCCACGCACTGGGCGGCCAGTTCGGCGGCGTCGACGCCCTCGGGCACCGTGGTGTCGACGCCGTGCAGCGGGTCCTCGAAGCCGGTGCCGTAGGCCCAGCGGGTGTCGTCCTCGTGCCCCTCGGCCAGGGACAGGTAGACATGGTCGTCGCTCATGCCCTGCTCCTAGATGTGGGGGACGTCGTCGGGGATGTCGTAGAAGGTCGGGTGGCGGTAGACCTTGTCGGCGCTCGGCGCGAAGAAGGGGTCCTTCTCGTCGCGGGTGGAGGCGGCGATGTGCTCCGAGCGGACCACCCAGAGGGAGACGCCCTCGTTGCGCCGGGTGTAGAGGTCGCGGGCGTGGGTGAGGGCCATCGCGTCGTCGGCCGCGTGCAGCGAGCCGACGTGGACGTGGTTGAGGCCCCGCTTGCCGCGCACGAACACCTCGTACAGCGGCCAGCCCCGCCTTTCCTGTCCTCCAGGCATTACCGGGCTCATGCCGCCGCTCCCCTCGCCGCGCGGGCGGCCTGCTTGGCGGCATGCGCGGTGGCCGCCTCCCGCACCCAGGCGCCCTCCTCGTGGGCGGTGCGCCGCCGCGCCACCCGCTCCTCGTTGCACGGGCCATCGCCCCTGATGACCCGCCTCAGCTCGTCCCAGTCCGGCGTGCCGAAGTCGTGGTGCCCGCTCTCCTCGTTCCACCGCAGCTCGGGGTCGGGGAGCGTGACACCCAGCTTGGCGGCCTGCGGGACGGTCATGTCGACGAAGCGGCGGCGCAGTTCGTCGTTGCTGTGCCGCTTGATCTTCCAGGCCATCGACCGCGCCGAGTTCGGCGAGGCGTCGTCGGGCGGGCCGAACATCATCAACGACGGCCACCACCAGCGGTCCACCGCGTCCTGCACCATCGCGCGCTGGGCTTCGGTGCCGCGCATCATCGTCATCAGCAGCTCGTAGCCCTGCCGCTGGTGGAAGGACTCCTCCTTGCAGACGCGGACCATCGCACGGGCGTACGGCCCGTACGAGCTGCGGCACAACGGGACCTGGTTGCAGATCGCCGCGCCGTCCACGAACCAGCCGATCACACCGACATCGGCGAACGTCGGCGTCGGGTAGTTGAAGATCGACGAGTACTTCTGGCGGCCCTCGATCAGCCGCTCCGTGAGGTCGTCGCGGTCCGCGCCGAGGGTCTCGGCCGCCGAGTACAGGTACAGCCCATGACCGGCCTCGTCCTGCACCTTGGCGAAGAGGATCGCCTTGCGCCGCAGGGACGGCGCCCGGGTGATCCACTCGCCCTCGGGCTGCATGCCGATGATCTCGGAGTGCGCGTGCTGGGCGATCTGCCGGATCAGCGTCCTGCGATACCCGTCCGGCATCCAGTCACGCGGCTCCACCCGCTGGTCGCGGGCGATCGTCGCGTCGAAGTGCTCCTGCAGGGCGTCCGGGGGCGGCGCCTCGGCGGCGTGTGTCGTGGTCATCGTCACCAGCTTCCCAACCGACCATTCGTTCGGTATCAGTGTGACGGTTTTCCGGGCGCCGGGCAAGACCCTGGCCCACTCTTGACAGTGCCGTCGCACGGCTGGATTACTTGGCCTTGCCATGCGTTGACCGAATGGTCGGTCGGGGCGGAAGGCGGAGGTGGTGGGCAGGATGTCGCAGGCCACGGACGAGGCCGCCGGGCGGGCCACGGAACGGGCCCCCGGGCCGGCGCCCACGGAGGTGATGTTCTCCGCGGACGAGGCTTCCCGCAGGCTGGGCATCGAGCTGGTCGAGCACGGCGAGGGCACCGCCGCCGTCCGGATGACCGTGACCCCCGCGATGGTGAACGGGCACCGGATCGCCCACGGCGGCTACCTCTTCCTGCTCGCCGACACCGCGTTCGCCTGTGCCTGCAACAGCCACGGCCCCGTCACCGTCGCGGCCGGCGCCGACATCGTCTTCGTCGCCCCGGCCCGGGAGGGCGACGTCCTGGAGGCGCGGGCCGAGGAGCGGTCCCGGTTCGGGCGCAGCGGCATCTACGACGTCACCGTGCGCCGCGGCGAGGAGCTGATCGCGGAGTTCCGCGGCCGCAGCCGCAGCGTGCGGGACACGGCGCCGGGCGAGATGGCACCGGGCGGGACGGCAACGGGCGGCACCGCGTCGGGCGGCACGGCGGGTACGACGACGAAGGAGTCGCGATGAGCAGCGAGCCGACCGCGGGACCGGCCCGTAAGATCCTGGGCGAGCCCCTTCCCCACGACCTCCTGGACGACGCCGAGCACCTGACCCGGGACCAGCTCCGCGAGCTCCAGCTCGACCGGCTGCGCGCGACCCTGCGGCACGCCTACGAGAACGTGGAGCTGTACCGGCGGAGGTTCGACGCGGCCGGGGTGAGGCCCGACGACTGCCGCCACCTGGCGGACCTGGCCCGGTTCCCCTTCACCACCAAGGCCGACCTGCGCGACACCTACCCCTTCGGCATGTTCGCCGTCCCCATGTCCGAGGTGCGGCGGGTGCACGCTTCCAGCGGCACGACCGGCCGGGCCACGGTGGTCGGCTATACGGACAACGACCTTTCCCTGTGGGCGGACCTCATCGCCCGTTCGATCCGCGCGGCCGGTGGCCGCCCTGGCCACAAGGTGCACATCTCGTACGGCTACGGCCTGTTCACCGGCGGCCTCGGCGCGCACTACGGTGCCGAGCGCGCCGGGTGCACGGTGATCCCGGCCTCCGGCGGCATGACGGCCCGCCAGGTGCAGATCATCCAGGACTTTGGGCCCGAGATCATCATGGTCACCCCGTCCTACATGCTCACCCTGCTCGACGAGTTCGAGCGCCAGGGCGTCGACCCGCGCTCCACCTCGCTGGAGGTCGGCATCTTCGGCGCCGAGCCGTGGACCGAGGAGATGCGCCGCGAGATCGAGGAGCGCGTGGGCATCCACGCCGTCGACATGTACGGGCTGTCGGAGGTGATCGGCCCCGGCGTGGCGCAGGAGTGCGTGGAGACCAAGGACGGTCTCCACGTGTGGGAGGACCACTTTCTGCCGGAGGTGGTGGACCCGCTCACGGACGCCGTGCTGCCCGAGGGCGAGGAGGGGGAACTCGTGTTCACCTCCCTCACCAAGGAGGCGCTGCCGGTGATCCGGTACCGCACGCGTGATCTCTCCCGGCTGCTGCCGGGCACCGCGCGGCCGGCCTTCCGGCGGATGGAGAAGGTCACGGGCCGCTGCGACGACATGATCATCTTGCGCGGGGTGAACGTCTTCCCGACCCAGATCGAGGAGATCGTGCTGCGCACGCCCGGTGTCGCCCCGCACTTCCAGATCCAGCTCTCCGAGCGCGGCCGCATGGACCACATGACGGTACGGGTCGAGGCCCGCCCCGAGACCGGCCCCGAGCGGCGCGAGGCCGCCGCCCGGAGGATCGCCCAGGGCGTCAAGGACGGCATCGGCGTCACCGTGGAGGTGGAGATCGTCGACCCGGAGACGCTGGAGCGCTCACTCGGCAAGCTCCGCCGGGTCAGGGACCTGCGCGGCACCTGACGGTTGAACGCGAAACCGAAACGTGAGGACGGACCTGCCCGTTCCCCGATCGCACTGGTGTGCGCGGTGGGGCGGATGGGCAGTGATGGCACGTCGGGGGAGATCGAGACGTCCTTGGGGGGATTTCCCGTGCGCGTGTGTGTGATCGGTGCAGGTCTGTCGGGGCTGGCTGTGGCCCGCTCGCTCAAGGAGCGCGACATCGGGTTCGTCTGTCTGGAGAAGGCTCCCGACGTCGGCGGGATCTGGCGTCAGCCGCAGGCGGGCGAGCGCGGGCCGGGGTACCGGAGCCTGCACCTCAACACCGCCAAGCAGCTGACCGGTTACGCCGGCTTCCCGATGCCGTCGTCCTATCCGCTCTATCCGCACCACAGCCAGGTGGCCGCCTATCTGCGGTCCTTCGCCGAGTGGGCGGACGTGCCGGACCACATCGAGCTGCGGACCGAGGTGGTCTCCGTACGGCAGGACGCGGACGGCCTGTGGACCGTGGTGAGCCGGGGTCCGGACGGCGCGGAGGTGACCCGCCGGTTCGAGCGGGTGGTCGTCGCCTCGGGGCACCACGACGAACCGGCGCTGCCCGACCCGATGCCCGCGGGCGCCGAGACGTTCACCGGAAGGATCCTGCACTCGCTCGACTACCACGACGGCCGGGACTTCGCCGGACGCCGGGTGGTCGTGGTGGGGCTGGGCGCGTCGGCGGTGGACATCGCGGCGGACCTCTCCCGGCAGGCGGCGCAGACGGTGCTGTCGGTGCGCCGGGGGCTGCACATCGTGCCCAAGCAGTTGTTCGGGATGTCGGTCGACGAGATCGCCGAGGCCCCGTGGTGGAACGAGATGTCCTTCGCCGAGCGCCGCGAGTGGGCGGAGCAGGCCCTGCTCGTGGCGCGCGGCAGGCTCGCGGACTACGGGCTGCCGGAGCCGGACCACCCGGTGTTCTCCTCCGCCGTGACGCTCTCCGACGAGATCCTCAGCCGCATCCGGCACGGCGCGGTGCTGCCGAAGCCGGCGATCGACTCCTTCGACGGCGACCGGGTCGTCTTCACCGACGGCTCCTCGGTGGAGGCGGACGCGGTGGTCTACTGCACGGGCTTCCGCATGACCTTCCCGTTCCTGCCCGTCGGCTGCCCGGTGGCGGCGGACGGCTCGGTCGAGCTGTACCGGCGGGTCGTCCCGGCCGACCGCCCGGGTCTGTACTTCGTCGGTCTGGTCCGGCCCGTGGGCGCGATCACCCGGCTGGTGGAGGCGCAGGCGCGGTGGGTGGCGGAGCTCGTCGACGGCGCGGCCACGCTGCCGGCGGCCCAGGAGATGCGCGAGGAGATCGGCGCGTACCTCACCTCCGTGGTCCAGCGCTACGGCCGCGCCGAGGGCGCCTCGATCCAGGTCGACGTGGGCCCGTACCTGGCGGAGTTCCGCGAGTCGCTGCCCGTCTAGCCCCGCCCCTGCCGGGGCTCCCGCCCCCGGCGCACATGCTCAGGGCTCCCGGTGGATCTCACCGGGAGCCCTGAAGCGTATGGCGGTCCGGGTCAGCCCACGCCGACCGGGATGCGCAGGCCGTCCAGGGACGGCGGCCGGACCCCGTACGCCTCCGAGGAGAGGTACGCCGTCACCCGCGGGGCGCGGCCGCGCTGGTGGGCGAGGGCCAGGTAGGCGATCAGGCCCCGCCCGTGCTCGGGCCGCCGCTCGGTGACGGCGGCGAGGCCCCGGGCGAGCGCCGAGGCGTCCATGCCGTGGTGGCGCAGGGCGCGCGAGGCCCGTTCCAGGACCTGCCCGTCGTGCCGGGCGTAGTCCCTGACCGGGATGTGCAGGGTGAAGCCGCTGGGCCGCCCGGTCGCGGTGTCGGTGAAGGAGTGGCAGGTCAGACCGGGCCGCTTGGCGAGCCCGCGCACGTCGGGGCCGAGGCCGGCGGCCGTACGGAAGAACCCCTCGACGGAGGCGGGCCCGGGGCCGGCCTCCATCCGGGTCATGCGCCCGGCCTGGCCGGCCGTGAGGTTCTCGTGCCGGACGTACACCTTCAGCCGGGGCTCCGCCCAGTCCCCGAGGTCCAGGGCGACGAAGGGATATCCGGTGCCCGGGGGCAGGTGGGCGAAGGCCCGGCGGTGGCCGAGCCGGTGCAGGGCCTCACGCACGGTGGCGGCGGAACGTTCCGCCCCGTTCGCCGACGGGTTCAGGTACACCTTGACCGCGGGCACCCCGCCGGGCCTCAGCTCCAGGGCGAGCCACAGGGCCAGCGGGCCGTGCGGGTCCGGGGGCAGGAAGAGGTCCCGGACCTCGTCGAGCGGGCCGGTGCCGAAGTTCCAGCGCCGGGCCATCTCGCGGACCGCCTCCAGTCCGACGCGGCCGTCCTGGGCCAGGCTGTCTGCGCCGCAGCCGGGTTCCAGGAGCACCCGCAGGGAGGGGGCCGTGCCGGACTGGAAGGAGAGCGAGAACTCCACGGGGGTGTGGTCGTCGGACAGGAAGGTGCGGCTGGGCGGCGGCAGGCTCAGCGGCCGTGCGGCCACCGGGCCCAGGTAGTCGGTCAGGACACGGGCGTAGGTCCCGATGTCGGCCTCGGACAGGCCGGCCACCGTCCCCAGTCTTCGCAACTGCCCGCTCGTGTGGGAACCGAGCGTGGCAATCGTCCGCGGGTCCGCGCCCCCCGCGGGTACAGCGGTCACCGGCCCGTCCCCGGACGGGGGCACACAGAGCGATACCCGCCTGGAGGGGCGGGTATCGGGAAGGTCGGCGGCGGCGGCACAGCGGCGTTCGTGGATATGTGGTCCACGACACCTCCTCTTCCTCGTGAGCAACGTGAATGCCGCGTTGCTCACTACCCGTGCCGTTCAACCTTCATGCGGAAGGGGTGGGTGGTGCGGATGTCGCGCGGATCACCGCGTGAGCCAGCTGAGGAACTGGCTCCACATGCCACCTCGTTCGGCCGACCGGTCCGGTGCCGGACTCGGCCCGTGCTGCCGTTCGGGCTCCGTCGCCGCCCGGCCCGATTCGGTACGGCGGCCCCCGCTCACCGGGGTGAAGCGGGCCGGGAGAGTGGCCAGGGCCCGGTTCAAAGCGCCCGGACGCCACGTCAGGCTGTCCTCGGGAGTGATGTGCCGGGCCGGTTCCTTGGACGGGCAGGCGTGCGGTCCCGCGCTCCAGGCGAGATGGGCGCGGTTGCTGCCGGCCTGGCGGAAGGCCTTCAGCGCCGGGCCGGTGTCGGCGGCGGCGAAGCTGACCATCACCAGGTCGCCCGCCTGGAGGTGCGTCCCGGCGAGTCCGGTGTCTACGGCCGGGTAGTGCGGGGCGTAGTTGGCCATGGGCGGGTTCTCCCACAGCGTGTCGTCGAGGGCCTCGTCGATCAGACCGCCCTCGCGGGCGTACCGCTCTCCGGGGTCTGGGGCTCGGTGACCCGGCCGGACTGCGTTCCGCGCTGGAAGGCGCCCATCACGCGGGCCTGCTCGGAGTCGGAGCGGCTCGCCGGGCGCGCGGCGGACGCGCTGCCGGGCATGATGGCCCTCGGGCGCTTGCGCCGGCGGCGGGGCAGGCCGTCGTCGGTCCGGGACGGGGCGGGCGAGGACTCCGGGCCGGCGTCGTCCGGAACCGGGCGGGCCGTGCCGCGGCCGGCGGGCGCGGGCGCCTTCTCTCGGGCATCGCGGTGAGCGGTTCGTGCGGCAGCAGGACCACCGCCCGTACACCTCCGTAGGGGGAGGAGGAGTCCACCGACACCTCGAAGCCGAAGCGCTCGCACAGCAGGCCGATGACCGCGAAGCCGAACTGCGGCGGGTTGCCGAGACCGGCGACGCCGGAGGCGCGCTCGGTGGCGAGCAGCCGGTCGGCGCGGGCACGTTCCTCGTCGCTCATGCCGACACGGGCGTCGTCGACGACGCAGATGCCCTTGGGCACCGTCCGGATATTGATCTCGACGACCGTGTCCGGGCTGGAGTAGCCGGTGGCGTGGTCCAGCAGCTCGGCCAGGGCGACGGGGTCGACGGCCCGGCTGGTGATGCCGAAGTCGACCTGGGAGAGGATCTCCACCGGCGGAAGTGCCGGATGCGGCCCTGGGCGCTGCGGACCACGTCGTACACCGAGGCGGTGTCGCGGCGCCCGCCGAGCCAGCCGTCGCAGAGCACGGCGATGGACTGGGCGCGCCGGCCGAACTGCGAGTTGGTGTGGTCGATCTCCAGCAGGTCCTGGAGGAGCGCCGAGTCGCCGTACTTCTCCTGGAGCCGGGAGAGCACCAGCTGCTGCTCCGCCGCGAGGCCCTGGAGGGTGCGCATGGCGGACTTCAGGACGGTCTTCGTCTCGTCCTCGGCCCATTCCTGGGCGGACCGCACGGACGTTCCGTAATCCCGTTCAGGACCGGTTGAGATCACCTGGGACCGGCCGCAGGACCTGCGGCGAAGGTGGGTACAGTCGGTCGCGTGAAAGATGCACAAGACACCTTCCGGCCGAGTAAAGGTCCGAGTACAGGTCCGAGTACCGCGCCGGGGCGGGACGGCGCGGGATGACGCCCGAGGCGATGGCCGCGGTCTTCGCGGCGGGCGTCGGCGCGGGCGCGATCAACAGCGTCGTGGGCTCCGGCACCCTGATCACCTTCCCGGTGCTGCTGGCCACGGGGCTGCCGCCGGTCACCGCCACCGTCTCCAACGCGCTCGGGCTCATCCCCGGCTCGGTCAGCGGGGCCATCGGCTACCGCGCGGAGCTGAAGGGGCAGCGCCGGCGGGTGCTGAAGCTGGGCCTCGGCGCGCTGCTGGGCGGCCTCACCGGGGCGACGCTGCTGCTGTCGCTGCCGGCCGACGCGTTCGAGACGATCGTGCCGGTCCTGGTGGGGCTCGCGCTGCTGCTGGTGGCGTTCCAGCCGCAGGTGGGCAAGCTGGTGCAGCGCCGCCGCGCCCGCACCGGCGCCTCCCCGCGCCGGGACGGCGGTCCGCTGCTCTTCGCCGGCCTGACCCTGGCCAGCGTCTACGGGGGCTACTTCACGGCCGCCCAGGGGATCATCTACCTCTCCCTGATGGGCATGCTCCTCGACGAGCCGCTGCAACGCCTCAACGCCGTCAAGAACGTCCTCGCCGCCATCGTCAACAGCGTCGCCGCGCTCTTCTTCCTCTTCGCCGCGGACTTCGACTGGACCGCCGTCGGCCTCATCGCGGTCGGCTCGGCGCTCGGCGGCTACGTCGGCGCCAAGGTGGGCCGCCGCATCAGCCCGGTGGCGCTGCGCATGGTGGTGGTGGCGGTGGGCACGGTGGCGCTGGTCCAGCTCGTACTGCGCTAGGACCGGTCCCGGCGGGACGGCACAAGACGAGGCACGGCACGGCACGGCACGGCGAGGAAGCGGAAGGCTGCCCACCGCTTCCTTGTTCCATGCCGGCCGACCGCCCCCACCCCGCGAGTCGTTCGCCCTGCTGATGACCGTGCGCCGACGCGGGGAGCGGACGCCCCCGTGACGCCGTGACGTGCGGAGCGCCCCGGGCCCCCGCGGACGAGTACAGGAACGCATCCGCGCCCTGGGTGCCGCACGTCCGGCGTCCAGGAACCGGACGGTTCGGCGGGCATGTGGTGATTGCATCTAATGTTCGGCGGAAACGATGGCGTCCCGCGTGAAGGAGTCACGGCATGGCCGGTCAGTCAGCGAACCTCGAGGCCGACGAGCACGAGGCCGCCGTCCTCCGCCTCCAGGACGTGAGCGTGCGCCGCTACACGACGGACCAGCTCATCCTCGACGCCATCGACTGGACGGTCCGCCCGGGCGAGCACTGGGCGCTGCTCGGGGCCAACGGCGCCGGCAAGACCTCCCTGCTGCGGCTGGCCGGCGCGCAGACGCACCCCACGACCGGCACGGTCGAGGTCCTCGGCAGCCGGCTCGGCCGGGTCGACGTCCGCGAGCTGCGGGCGCGCATCGGCCACGTCAACTCCGCCCAGCGGGTCCCGCAGGACCTCACCGTCCACGCGGTCGTCCTCACCGGCCACAGCGGCACCGTGCAGCCCCTGTGGCGGACGTACGACGACGGGGTCCGCGAGCGCGCCCACGACCTGCTGCTGGAACTCGGCATCAAGGACCTGGCCGAGCGACCGTACGGGGTCTGCTCGGGCGGTCAGCGGGCGCGCGTCCTGATCGCGCGGGCGCTGATGGCGGACCCGGCCCTGCTGCTCCTGGACGAGCCGTTCAACGCGCTGGACCTGCCCTCCCGCGAGGACCTGGTCGAGGCGATGCACCAACTGGCCGAGGGGCGCCCGCACCTGGCCACGGTGACGGTCACCCACCATCTGGAGGAGCTGTCCCCGGCGGTCAGCCACGCGCTGCTGCTCCGTGAGGGCCGGATCCTGGCGCGGGGCGCGGTGGACGACGTCCTGACCGACGCCGAACTGACCGCCTGCTTCGGCCGCGACATCACGGTGGCCCGCCGCGACGGCCGCTGGTCGGCGTACTCGGGCCGGCGCACCGAAGCCTGACTGCACGGCCCGGCACGGCCACGCAGGTGCGGCGGGCGGCCCCGGACGTATCGGCGTACGCAACGTCCGGGACCGCCCCTCGGCTCCCCCGCCGAGGTCACTGCCCATCCGCCGGGCGGGGAAAACGGCCGGGGCGAAGGCCCGGGGCAGGTGCACACCCGCGGGTTACGCCGGTCAACGCGGGGCGACACCCGGCCCGGCGTCAGGCGCAGCCCCAGGCGGACATTCCCTGGAGCCGGGCGAGCCGTTCGGCGACGGCGATCTGCTCGGCGCGGGTGGCGAGGTCCGCGCGCGGGGCGTACCTGAGGCCCCCGGCGGCGATCCAGCTGGAGTGCGCGAACTGGAGCCCGCCGTAGTAGCCGTTGCCGGTGTTCGCCCGCCAGTTGCCGCTGGACTCGCAGGCGGCGATGGCGTCCCAGTCGGTGCGCGCGGAGGACGGCGAGGCGGCCGCGTCGGTCGCCGTGCCGAGCGCGGTCGCGGCCAGCAGGGCGACCACGGCGGTCCGGAGCCGGCGGCCCTGGGGCCCGCGCATGTCACGCCGATGAGCATCTCGTCTACTGATCATACGAAGACTGCTACCGCACGGAACGGCGGTCCGTCGCTCCGTCGGAGCCCTCTTGAGCCACTCGGAGCACAGGGACCACCCGCCCCACGTCCCTCAGGTCGCCGACCGGACCCGCGCCGGGTCGTCCGGCACCGCCGCCTCGGCGGCGAAGTGGTCCGGGACGGCCTCCGGGTCGACGAGCCGGTTGAGGCGGGCGGGGGCGTCGAAGCCGATCAGCAGCACGACCACGAGGGTCAGGGAGACGGTCAGCACCGCGAGCGACTGGCCGAGGGACGTCGTCGACGCCAGCCGCGCGCCGAGCACCGGGGCGACGGCGCCGCCCAGCGCGCCGACGTTGTAGGTGAAGCCCAGGGACGCGGCCCGGGTCCCGGTCGGGAAGTGCCCGGCGATGTACTTGGGCAGCAGCCCCGAGACGCCCTGCAGGCAGGCGAGCATCAGGAAGAGCAGGATGCCCAGTCGGAGCCGGCTGTCCCGGACTGCGAAGACGGGGAGGACGAAGGCGATCCCGACCAGCAGGGTGCAGGCGTACGCCGTACGGGTGCCGAAGCGGTCGCCGAGGAAGCCGGCGGCGACACAGCCGGCCATCGTGCCGAACCCGGCGTAGTACAGCGCGTCGCTGACCTCGGCGGGGGTGAAGCCCAGCTCGGTCTTGAGATAGGTGGGCAGCAGGGCCTGCACCGGCCAGCTGTAGAGGAAGGCGCAGAAGACGGTGACGCACAGCGCCACGAACAGCAACCACCGCTTGTGTCCGCCCAGTTGGACGGCGAACGCCAGCATGCACGCCGTCGCCGTGACGCAGAGCACGGGCACCGCGCCGGCGCCGAGCGGGGTGAACACGGCGAAGAGCGAGCCGGTGGCGACGACCACGAGGACCGCGTTGACCGTGGCCCGGCGGCGGCCCGCGAACAGGGGCCGGAAGGGGTTGGGCCGTTCGCCGGTGGCGCCCACCCGCGCCTCCCAGTCGTCGGCCTCGGGCAGCGCCCGCCGCACCCACAGGGCGACGACCACGGGGAACAGGCCGAGGTAGAACAGCCAGCGCCAGCCGTGCTCCGGCACCACGTGCTCGTACACCTCGGCCGCGAGCACGCCGCCGAGCGAGAAGCCGGAGATGAGGAAGCCGGAGGCGCGGTTGCGCAGCCGGGCGGGCCAGCTCTCCAGGACGTAGGTGGCGCTGGCGCTGTACTCGCCGGCCATACCCATGCCGATGAGCAGGCGGGCGGTGAACAGGCTGGTGTAGTCCCAGGCGAACCCGCAGGCGAAGGTGCCGACCGAGTACAGCAGGATGCTGGCCACCATCGCGCTCTTGCGGCCGAAGCGGTCCCCGAGCGCGCCGAGCACCGCGCCGCCGAGCCAGCGGGTGATGAAGGCACCGGAGACCAGGCTCGCGGACTCGACGGTGGACAGGCCGAAGTCCTCGGCGATCTCGGTCAGGACGAGGGTGATGAGGACGAAGTCGAAGCCGTCGAGGAGGTAGCCGATCCAGGCGGCGAAGAACGCCTTCCACTTCTGCCGGGTGATCTCCCGGTACCAGGGCGTGTCGGGCGGGGTGGTGCGCGCAGACGACATGACGAATCCAATGCGGTGGGCAGACGCGCGTGGGGGGACGGGGGCGTGGGCCGCGGGGGCGGGGAAGTCAGAGGAGTCCGGCCTCGGTGAGCCGGGCGCGGACGCGGTCCACGGCCGCCTCGTCGAGCGGTACCTGCGGGGCCGCGGTGGCCGCGCAGTCGATCAGGCCGAGCAGTCGGGCGGCGGCCTTGAAGGCGCCGAGCGCGCTGGAGCCGGCGCCCATCAGGGCCGGGTCACCCGCCTCGGTGAGGGCGAACAGGGCGGCGAGCCGGTCCTGTTCGGCCCGCGCGCCGGCCCAGTCCCCGGCGCGGGCGGCGTCGTAGAGGCGTACGTATCCGGCGGCGTCGACGTTGCCGAGGCCCGGCACCACACCGTCGGCGCCCGCGAGCAGCGCGCCGTCGACGGTGAGCTCGGAGCCGGTGAGGACGGTGAAGCCGGCGGCGCGGCGGCGCAGTCCGAGCAGCAGGCGGCGCAGGGAGCCCTCGTCGCCGCTGGAGTCCTTGAGGCCGGTGAGGGTGCCGTCGGCGGCCAGGTCGAGGACGGTGTCGCGGGGCAGCCTGGTGTGGACGGCGACCGGGATGTCGTAGGCGAACAGCGGCAGCCCGGCGCCGTCGCGCACCCGCCGGAAGTGGTCGGCGATCTCCACAGGGTGGGTGCGGGCGTAGAAGGGCGTGGTGGCCACGAGCGCGTCGGCACCGGCCGAGACGGCGTCGGCGGCCCGCTCCAGGACCCGGGCGGTGGTGGTCTCGATGACCCCGGCCAGGACCGGCATCCTCCCCGCGGTGGCGTCCACGGCGGTCTCCAGCGCGGTCCGCCGCTGCGCGTCGGTGAGGTAGGCGGCCTCGCCGCTGGACCCGAGCAGGAACAGTCCGTGCACACCGGCCCCGATCAGGTGTGCGACGAGCCGGCGGAGGGAGGCGGTGTCCACCTCCCCCGTCGGGGTGAGGGGGGTGATGACCGGGGGGACGACGCCTCGCAGCGGCGTGGGGAGGGGCATGCGATCACTCCAGCTCGTGCCGTGTACGTCCCGGGCGGAACCGGAGGACGTAGGGGCGCGGGGACGCAGGGACGCAGGGACGCAGGGACGCAGGGACGCGGGGACGCGGGGACGCGGGGACGCGGGGACGCGGGACAGCTTGCTGGAGCCGCGCACGCGCATCACCGGGCGGGCCCCTCGTTCGTGTGAAGAAACGCGATGGTGTCCTCCAGTCGGGTGACGGCCGGGCGGCCGGGCCCCGGTGCGCGCTTACGGTTTCGCGATGACCTCGATCTCCACCGCCCCCCGCCCGCTGCGCCCCGCCGACCTCGGCACCCTCGTCATCATGTGCTGGAGCCGTGAGACGCCCGAGGGCGACGTCCCCTTCCTCCTGGCCTGCTCCCTCGGCGACGGCGAGGGCGGCCCCGAGGCGACCCCGGCCGCCGTCGAGGGGCTGCTGAGCCGCTCCGGGCTCGCCGTCGGCGACGGCGTCCTCAACGCGACCGGCCTCACCGCGCTGCCGGTCGGCCTGCTCGTCGTGCCGGGCGCGGCGTCCCTCACCATGCCGGGCGTCAACGCCCAGTTCGTGCCCACCCCGCAGTGGCGGGCGGCGGTCGACGCGCGCGGATACGCCTGCTTCATCTTCGCGAGCCGCCCCTGGACCGGCGGCGAGCCCGGTGACGCCGAGGCGGTCGCCGCCTTCGCCAACGACCCCGAGACGCTCAGGACGTCGGCGCAGCTCGTCCTGCCGGTGCGCAGCCTGCGCGGCTGACGCCGGACGCCTCGCGCGACCCCGCGACGGGTCGCCTCACGACCACAGCTCCTGGCTGTCGCACACCGTGGCGCCCATGTTCCGCTGCATCATGCGCAGCGCGGCGTCCGCCAGGTCGGCGTGGATGTGGGCGACCGCGTCGCGCGGCACGACGACCCCCAGATGGCGGATGTGCGCGTCGAGCGCCGAGTAGAGCACGCACTGCTCGGTGACCTGCCCGCACATCACCAGCCGGTCGATCCCCTGCTGGTGGAGCAGATAGGTCAGCGGGGTCTCGAAGAAGATCGAGTGCCGTGCCTTGATCACGAAGAGCGAGGAGTCGTCGGGCCGTACCGGCTCGACCAGCTTCGCGTGCGGCCCGGAGAGGGCCTGGTCGAGGAGTTCGCCGTGGTGCGAGCGCCACTCCCCGAAGTTGTCGTTCACGTAGATCACGGGGACGCCCTGGTGCCGGGCCCGTTCCAGCAGGCCGGTCACCTGCGGCAGTACCGACTCCACGGCCGGGATCAGCGCGTCGGCGTCCGGGTGGTCGTAGGTGTTGATCATGTCGATGACGATCAGCGCGGTCTTGCCCATGTGGCTCAGGGTGCCACTGTGGAGGGGGAAAACCCCTCTTCGCCGTCGGTCGGCGGGCCGGGCAGGCCGGGCTCGGACAGCCAGGGAGCCGGTGCCAGGCCCTGGCTCCAGGCGCGCAGCCGCTCGTCGCCGACGCAGAGTATTCCGCACTGTTCGGCGTAGTCGAGGGCCGGTGCGGTGAAGTCGGCGCTGGTGACGAGGATCGCGACGTCGGCCCCGTGGACGGTGAAGCAGGTGCCGCCGAAGCGCTGGAGGTCCTGGGATCCGACCTTGTTCTCCTCGCTGTAGCGCTTGCACTGGATGACCAGGCGCCGGCCGTCCGGGGCCACCGCCAGCACGTCGGCGCCGAGGTCGCCCGCCCCGCCCACGACCTCCACCTCGGCGCAGCCGTCCCGGACGCAGAGCCCGGCTATGGCCTGCTCGAACTCGTCCGGGGTGAGCGCCTGGCAGTCGAGAGGCAGCACCACGGTGGGCTCCTCCCCCGCGACGCGCATCTCCTCGGCTCCCCTCCCCTCCGCGCGTATCTCGTCGGCGCACGTCTCCTCGACGCGCCCCGGCGCCTCCCGTGTCCGCTCCGCCTCCAGCGCCTCCAGGGCCGTCTCCGTGGCCTCCTCCAGGGCGGCCGAGGTACGGCGCGCCAGCCGGGCCGCGGAGAACCGGACCCTGCCGCGCCGCCACAGGAGGCCGGCCGCCACCGCCGCGAGCACCAGGACCCCGGCCCAGGCGGGACGACGTTCGGCCACGTCCAGAGCCATGCGTACGGCCCATCCAGCGACGATCAGGCCGACGGCGGCGAGCGCGAAGGCGACGGCCGTCGCCCGGAGGTCGAAACGGCGCCCGGCACGACTGGGGCGGGCACGGCGTTCAGGCACGGTCACGATGGCGGTTCCTCCCCGGACGGCCGACATGAAGATCACTTACGCCGTCTGCCCACGAACCCCCCGTTCAACGGCCGTTCGTGACACGCCGTCGGATGGCGCATCCCGCCGGTGCGCGAATACGTCCGGCATAACGTGCGCAATATGAAGAAATGCCATGTCGTGTACCTGGTGTGCACCGCAGCGATGATCGGCGCGGGGCTCGGTGCGGCGCCCGCGTCCTCCGTCTCCCTGACCCACGTGGTCCACCCCGGCGAGTCGATCCAGAAGGCCGTCGACGGCGCCAAGTCCGGCGACACCGTCCTCGTCGCCCCCGGCACCTACCGCGAGAGCGTCCAGGTGAGCACCCCCGGCCTCACCCTGCGCGGCACGGGCCGGGACACGGTCATCAGCCCGAGCACCGAGAAGGCCGCCGCGAACACGTGTGCCGCCGGCGGCAACGGCGTCTGCGTGACCGGCACGAAGGACAAGACCGTCAAGGGCGTCACCGTCGCCGACCTGACGGTCACCGGCTTCACCCGCGCCGGACTCTCCGCGGCGTACACCGACGGACTGACCGTGCGCAACGTGACCGCGGTGAAGAACGGCGTCTGGGGCATCGCCCAGGAGCGTTCCGTGCACAGCAACGTCCGCCACAACATCGCCCGCGACAACGGCGACGCGGGCATCTTCCTCGCCAACGCCATCACCGCCGAGGAGGGCGCGGCCGACACCGAGGGCACGGTCGTCGCGCACAACAGCGTCGAGGGCAACCGGATCGGCGTCACCGTCCGGCGCCTGCGCAACCTGGCCGTCGCGGCCAACCACATCAGCGGCAACTGCGCCGGGGTGTTCGTGGTCGGCGACGAGAACAAGCCCAAGGCCGGCGACCTGGTCGTGCGCGACAACCACATCGTGCGCAACAACAAGTCCTGTCCGAAGACCGAGCGGCTGGACGCGCTCCAGGGCTCCGGCATCGTCCTGACCGGCACCGAGAAGGTCCTGGTCGCGGACAACACGGTCGAGGGCCACTCCGGCACCTCCCCGCTGTCGGGCGGCATCGTGCTGTTCAAGAGCTTCGTGGGCGTCACCAGCGAGCAGAACCGGATCGACGGCAACCGGCTGCGGGACAACTCCCCCGCCGACCTGGTCAACACCGAGACCGCCGCGAGCGGCAAGAACAACACCTTCACCGGCAACACCTGCGGCGCCTCCAAGCCCGCGGGCCTGTGCTGACCGGCCGGACCCCCTCCCCCTTGGACCTGACCAGGAAGGAATGCGGCGCATGACGACCACTCAGACTGCGACTGCCCCGCCCCCGCCGATGCGGCTGAGGGAGCTCGTGTTCGGGGCGGCCTGTGCCGCCGCCCTCCGCGCGGCCGCCCGCCTCGGTGTCGCCGACGCCCTCGACGACACCCCGATGACCGCGGAGGACCTCGCCGCCGCGGTCAAGACCGAACCCCGCCCGCTGCGCCGACTGCTGCGGGCCCTGACCTGCTACGGCGTCTTCACCGAGCACCGTGACGGGACGTTCTCGCACACCGACATGTCCCGGCTGCTGCGCGAGGACGACCCGCACAGCCTGCGCAACATCACCCTGTGGTGCACCGAGCCGTGGACCTGGGACGCCTGGCCGCTGCTCGACGAGGCGGTCCGCACCGGCTCCAACGTCGTCGAGGGCCTGTACGGCAAGGAGTTCTTCACCTACCTCAACGAGGACGCCCCCGCCTCGGCCGAGATCTTCAACCGCGCCATGACGACGTCCAGCCGCCAGTCGGCCCAGGACGTCGCCGCCCTCCTCGACCTGTCGGGTGCCGCGTCCGTCGCGGACATCGGCGGCGGCCAGGGCCACGTGGTGGCGAGCCTGCTGGAGAAGTACCCGTCGATGCGGGGCACCCTGCTCGACCTGCCGCGGGTGGTGGAGAACGCCGACCTGCGGCTGCGCGACGGCGGCCCGCTCGCGGACCGGGTGCGGATCGTGCCGGGCGACTGCCGCGAGGCCATCCCCGTGCGGGCCGACGTGTACGTCATCAAGAACATCCTGGAGTGGGACGACGAGAGCACCGCTCGCGCCCTGCGCAACGTCAAGGAGGCCGGCGGGCCGGGAGCGCGGGTCGTCGTCATCGAGAACCTCGTCGACGACACCCCCTCGATGCGGTTCAGCACCGCCATGGACCTGCTGCTGCTCCTGAACGTCGGCGGTGCCAAGCACACCACCGACAGCATGGTCGGCCGGCTGACCGAGGCGGGCCTGGTCATCGACGACATCCGCCCGGTCAACCCGTACCTCCACGCCTTCGACTGCACCGTGCCCGAGTGAGCGGACCGGGCCACCAACACACCTCGGCCGCCGGACCGCGCAGTGCGCGGTCCGGCGGCCGAGGTGTGTACGCGGTCGCGCGGCCCGGGTCAGGCGTCGGGCGCGCGGCGGTCGGTGACGAGATCCATGCGGGCACCCTCCAGGGCGCGGGCCAGTCCGCCTTCGGCCGGGTCGGCGGCGTCGGTGCCGTCCAGCAGGGTCGTCAGCTCGGCCACCCGGCCGGGGTCCGGCAGCCCGAGGAACACGGCCGGGTCACCGTCGAGCAGGTCGCCTCGTACGTCGAGCAGCCGCACGACGACGTCGTCCCGCTGGAAGATCGTGCTGCTGAGGACCGCGCCGCGCGGGTCCTCGGCCGCCGCCTCGTCGTGCTCGGCGAGGAGCTGCGCCAGCCGCATGCCGTGCCCCGGCCGGGCCGGGTACGACAGCGCGTGCCGCCGGGCCTCCGGGCCCCGCTCCCCCGCGGTGACGTGGTGGACGGCGGGCAGCGCGGCCCGCGTGTAGAACACCCGCGCGGACTCCGGGTCGCCGAGGTCCCGGTCCTGCTCCAGGTACGGGTTGAGGGCCTCCTCGACGGCGCGTACCTCGGGCTGCTCGGCCACGTGGCGCAGGGCGGCGAGCAGGTCGCCGCGCACCTCGATGGCCCGCACCACGCGGTTGCCGTGCAGGAACAGGGAGGTGCGGCACAGCCGGGTGGTGTCGTCGACGCGGGGTTCGGGCGAGGCGTAGTCGGCGAGGAGCTCGCCGACCGCCTCCTCGCTGCCCGGCCGCACCGTGAAGGTGAGCGCGTGCCGGATGATTCCGTCGCCGATCCGGGGGGCCGCCTGGAGCCCGCCCCGGCCGCGCTCGGCGTCGTCGGCGGGGCGGCCGGTCTCGCGGACGACGTGGAAGCGCAGCGACCGGGTGTCGCGGACGCACTGGTGCAGCGGCTTGACCATCCGCACGTGCTCCTCGCTGCTGACCCAGTCGAGGAAGGGCGGGGCGCTCTCCCACTCACTGGTGATGAGCCACTGCGAGGGGTTCTCGATGGACTGGCACAACTGCTCACCGATGTGCCCGGGGACGGACTCGACGTGGCTGCGCAGGTTCTCGTAGGTCTCGAGGAACCGCTGCTGGGCTCCGTCGTAGACCTCCACCAGCAGGACGACCCTGAGCCGGGAGCCGTCGAACACGGACTGGGAGACCTGGTGCGACAGCTGTCGCGTCAGCGGTTCGGAAGCAGGGGTGGACGTGGTCATCCTGCGCACATCTCCTTCGCGGGGGCGGAACGGAACGTCGGCCGCGGTGATGCGCCGCCAGCGTGCCTCGATCCTGTGCCGGGCCCCGACGGCGCGCGACCTGTGTGCGTTGGGCGGGTGACCTGCGCGGGCGGCCTGCGCGGCGGCCGCGCTCACTTACGCTCACTTCACGCTCACTTCAGGTGGGCGAAGACGACCAGGTTGTCCGTGTAGTCCTTGACCTTGCGGTCGTAGTCGCCCGCGCAGGTGATGAGCCGCACCTCGGCCCGGTCGGTGTCGCCGTAGACGCGCTCGCTGGGGAAGGCGTCCTTGGCGAAGGTCTCCAGGTCGTCGACGACGAAGGCGGCCGTGCGGCCGTCGGCCCGCCGGACCTGGAAGGTGTCGCCCTCGTCCAGTTCGCCGAGGCGGGCGAAGACGGCGGCGGACGTCTTGGTGTCGACGTGTCCGGCGATGATCGAGGTGCCCCGCTCCCCGGGGGAGACGCCCTTGGCGTACCAGCCGACGAGGTTGGTGTCGGCGGCCGGCGGGGGCTGGAGCTTGCCGTCCGCGGCGAGCGCGAGGTCGGTGAAGGGGGCGTCGACGTTGATGTCCGGGATCACCAGGCGCTCGGGCCTCGCGTGCGGCAGGGCGGGGCCGGGCGGCGCCGAGGCGGTGGCGGTGGAGCCGGTGGCCGCAGGGGCCGACGCTCCGGGGCGGGCGGCGAGCGGCGGGCGGGAGTTGTCGGCCGACGTGTCGTTGCCGCCGACCAGGCTCACCGCGAGGACCAGCAGGGCGACGGCGCACAGCAGGGTCAGGCCGGAGTGCGAGCCCCGGCCGGCCGCCGTCTCGTCGTCGGCGGGAGGGGAAGGGGGGACTGCCATCGAGGGACACCTCACTAGGGCACGGCAGCGGCAGGGTGGACACGCCGGGGGCGGAAGCGAGCCGGGCCGCCCCGTGGTTCCTGGGTGGCGGCCCGGCTGCTATCGCGCCCGGCACGGCTTACGCCACTCCGTGAGCCGACTTCTTGCGCCGGACGGCGTACAGGCCGGTCGCCGCGACGGCCAGGACGGCCAGGCCGCCCGCCGTCGTGGCGGGCGCGTCGAGGGCGCCGCCACCGGTGTGCATGCCGCCGTGCGGCTTCTCGTGCTCCTCGCCGCCGCCCCAGGACTTCTCACCCTCGTCCTGGCGGTACGTCTCGGAGCCGCCCTCCCGGGACTCCTGGCCGCCCTCCCGGGACTCCTGGCCGCCCTGCCGGGAGCCGTCGCCGCCCTGCTTGGACTCGCCGCCGTCCCAGCCGCCCTCGTTCACCGCGGACAGCGCGCCGCCGCCCGTGTGCACCCCGCCGCGCGGCTCGTCGTGCTTGCTCCCGCTGTCGTGCTCCTTGCTGTAGGAAGAATCGTCGTGGTCCCAGTCCCCGCCGGCCGCCGCGTAGGCGCCGGGTGCGCCGAGGACGAGGACGGCGGAGGCCGCCGCCGTGGACAGGATCATGCGAGCAGAACGCATCTGAGGTTCCTTCCGTCACGACCGGGCAGCTGGTGCTTCGTCAGCTGAGGTGACCCGGCCCCGACATGAATCACCGTCAGCCAGCCGTCGTCCTCGCACCACTCAAGGCGCTCAGGCGGGTGAACGAGCCTGCCTCCCCCCGACCTCCGGCCGGCTCGGGTTGTCGGCGAACGACCTTGCTGCGACGGGACGTTGTCGTCGGCTCGCGTGAACACTGTCACCCGTATCGCCCAGTCACCCGGTTCGCCGCTCCACCGGGTCGACGTGGGTCGGGTCCCCCACTTCGGGATCCTGGCGGAGGGAGCCGGGGGCGGCCCGGTCCGGGGTGGCCTCGCTGTGCGGGGACTGCGCGGGCGGGGGCGGCGCGGTGTCGCCGGGGGCGCCGGCGCCGCGGCAGGGCAGGCGCAGGGCGAGCAGGGCGACGTCGTCGCCGCGGGGCGCGATCCGGGCGAGCAGTTCGTCGCAGAAGTCGTCGACGGTCCACTCCCCCGAACGGCGGACCAGGGTGCCGGCGTGGTGGCGGAGCTGCTCCATGCCCAGGTCGATGGGGCGGTCCCGGCTCTCCACGAGGCCGTCGGTGTAGAGCAGCAGGATGCTCTCCGGGGGCAGCTCCTCGCGGGTGTCGGGCCAGTCCAGGCCGAGGCGCAGGGTGGCGCTCATGCCGATGAGCGGGCCGTGGCCGCCCTCCAGGAAGCGGGTCCCGCCGTCCCGGGTGATCAGCAGGGGCGGCGGGTGGCCGGCGTTGACCCAGTGCAGGCGCCAGGGGCCGCCCTCGGGGCCCTCGACCCGGGCGAAGACGAGGGTGGCCATCGGCGCGTCGCTGGTGTTGGTCACGGCCTCGTCGAGGCGGCGCATCACCACGCTGGGCGGCTCCTGGTGGTCCCAGGCCAGCGCGCGGAGCATGTTGCGGACCTCGGCCATGTGGGCGGCGGCCCGGAGGTCGTGCCCGACCACGTCCCCGATGACCAGGGCCATCACGCCGTCGCCGAGCAGGAAGGCGTCGTACCAGTCGCCGCCGACCTCCATCGCGCTCTCGGCGGCCCAGTAGCGGGCGGCCATGCGCAGGTGGTCGACCTGCGGGAGGGGGGTGAGGAGCTGGCGCTGCATGGTCTCGGCGACGTTCTGCTGCTCGTGGTAGAGGCGGGCGTTGTCCAGGACCAGTCCGACGCGGCGGCCGATGTCGGCGAGCAGGGCGACCTCGGCCTCGGTGGGGGCGGGGTGGTGCCCGGAGCGGGCGACGGTCAGCAGGCCGTAGGAGCGCTGGCGGGTGCGCAGCGGGACGGCGACGGCCGCGTGTCCGCCGAGCCGTTCGAAGAGCACGCGGTGGGTGGCGGCGAGCGGGCTGTCCGGGTCCCGCAGTACCTCTTCGACGTTCAGCGGGACGGGCCGCTCGCCGTTGATGAGCAGGGTCAGGGCGGTACGGGCGGTGTCCGGCAGCGAGGTCATCGGGCCGCGCAGGCGCCGGGCCCGTTCCGGGTGCGTACTGCTGCGGACGGCGGCGCGCTCCAGGACGTCCGACTGGCCCGGGTAGACGTCGACCGCGGCCCATTGGCCGAGTTCCGGCACCAGGAGGCGCAGGAGGCGGCGCAGGGTGGTGGAGGTGCGCTCGGTGGGGGTTAGCACGGTGGAGATCTCGGCGACGAGGTGCAGCTGGGTGGTGAGGGCCTCCAGGGCGGCGGTGCGGGCCTCGGTCTCCTCGGCGGCGCTGCGGTGCAGGCTGAAGTCGTGGATGACGAGTACCAGGCCCGCCTGGCGGCCCTCGCGGACGAGGGGGGTGGCCGCCCAGATGATCGGGACGGTGGTGCCGTCGGCCCGCTGGAAGTACTCGTCGCCGCCCGCCTCGGCGGGCACGCCGTGCAGGGGGTTGCGCAGCGCGCAGCGGTCGCGGGGTACGGGGCTGCCGTCGGCGTGCCGGTGCAGCAGGTCGTGGGCGTCGTGGCCGAGCATGTCGCGCTCCCGGCGGCCCAGCATCTGTTCGGCCCAGGGGTTGACGGAGGTGATGCGGGCGGTGGGGCCGAGGGTGAGGACGCCGGCGCCGAGGGCGCGCAGGACGGTGCGGGCGAAGTCGGCCTCCGGGGCGCCCTCCGGCCCCTCCGGTCCCGGCCCGTCGCCCTCCGGGTGGCCCGCCCAGCGTGACGTCACGACCCTCACAGCCTTCCGATGCCGTCCGTTCCGCCAGGTTCCCTCGCCGGGCGGGGCTGAACCGCTCCGGATGGGCCGAAGGGGGGAGGCGGGCACCGGGGCTTATCCGCTCGCCGCGCAGCTCCGGGGCGCTCTAGGTTGGCGTGATGCCCGAACTTCGTACCGAACGTCTGCTGCTGCGACCCTGGCGGGATGCCGACCTGGCGCCGTGGGCGGCCCTGAACGCCGACCCGATCGTCCGCGAGTACTTCCCCGGGGTGCTCACCCGGGAGCAGAGCGACGCCTCCGTGGCCCGCTTCCAGGCCGATCTCGACCGGCGGGGCTGGGGGTGGTGGGCGGTGGAGGCGACCGCCACCGGCCGGTTCCTCGGCTTCGCCGGCCTCGACCCGGTGGAGGAGGGCCTGCCGTTCACGGGCGTCGAGACAGGCTGGCGGCTGGCCCGCCCCGCCTGGGGCCGCGGATACGCCACTGAGGCGGCACGCGCCGTGCTCGCGTACGGCTTCGGGGAACTGGGGCTGGCCGAGGTACTCGCGGTGACGGCGAAGACGAATGTGCGCTCGCGGGCCGTGATGAGCCGTCTCGGCATGACCTACGACCCGGCGGACGACTTCGACGACCCGGAGGTGCCGGAGGGACCGCTGCGGCGGAGCGTGCTGTACCGGGTGGGGGCGCAGGAGTGAGGGCGTCGGAGGACGGCGATCAGGGGGTCGAGAGCTGGACGGCCGCCCTCATGCGTTTGCCGACCGGTTCGCGGTGTACCTCGAAGCTCTGGCAGACCGCCATGACGATCTCCAGGCCGTGGCGGCCGATGCGGCCGGGATCGGGGGTCGCGGCGACGGGGAGGACCGGCTCGCTGTCCCATACGGTCACCTCGACGCGGTCCTCGGCCAGTTCCAGGTCGACCAGGGAGGGGCCGGGGGCGTATTTGCAGGCGTTCGTCAGCAGCTCGCTGACCACCAGTTGCACCAGGTCGACCGCGCGGTCGGACACCGTGCGGTCCCGGTCGGACCGCACCCGGGCGAGGAACGCGCGGGCGAGTTCCCGGCCACGGGCGACGTCGCCGGGGATGCCCTCGTACTGTGCCGAAACCTTGACCGGTGCGTTCTTGAGCCGGTCCCCGCCCTGGGCAGCCCCGTCCATGCGATCCGCCCTCTTCCTGAGCCTTGACCGTTACGTGGGGCCGTCTACCCCGAAAAATGGGAAACATCGGGACGGGCGTGAGAGAAGTGCGGCGGGTGCACTGGGGGGGGAGGCACGATTGCCCGCGGGTGGGGGGAGGGGCCATTCTTCAGGGTGCCGGCGAGTTGAGGGGGCTGCGTGGACGGATCTGGGCGGAAGGCCGGGCGGGACGGGGGGCGGCCGGGATGTCCGGTCGATCGGGCGGAGGACGGGACCTGGCGGGTGCATGACTTCGCCGCGGCTCGGGTGCTGCTGCGGGATCCCGGCACCGTGCAGGCCGGGCTCGGCATCGAGACGGTGGAGAAGCTGCCGGCGCGGGTGCGGCGGCCCGTGCTGTACCGGGACGGGCCCGAGCACCGGGAGCACCGGCGGCAGACGGCGCGGTTCTTCACGCCGCGCCGGGTGGACGAGCACTACCGGGAGCTGATGGTCCGCATCGCCGACGAGCAGCTCGCGGTGCTGCGGGCGCGGGGCGAGGCGCAGCTGTCGGATCTCGCGTTCTCGCTGGCCGTCGGTGTGGTGAGCGAGGTGGTGGGGCTGCGGTACAGCAGGCCGGGCATCCGGCGCCGGCTGGAGCGGTTCTTCCCGGAGGAGTTCGGCGAGCCGGGGCTGACCAGTGTGCGGGGCCTGTACTGGTTCGTGCGGCAGAACACCAACTGGCTCCGCATCCACCTGGCCGACGTACGCCCCGCCGTGCGTGCGCACCGGCGGGGCGAGCACGACGACCTGATCGCGCACCTGCTCGCGGAGGGGTGCTCGCAGTGGGAGATCCTCGGGGAGTGCCTGACGTTCGCCGCGGCCGGCATGGTCACGACGCGGGAGTTCGTCTGCCTGGCCGCCTGGCACCTGTTCTCCGACGCCGGGCTGCTCGCCCGCTACCGGGCGGCGGACGAGGCGGGGCGCCTCGGGATCCTCCAGGAGCTGCTGCGGCTGGAGCCGGTGATCGGGCGGCTGCGCCGCCGGGCCGTCGCTGCCGTGGCACTGCCGGGCCCCGACGGGCCGGTGACGGTGTGTCCGGGTGAGTACGTCGAGGTGCGGCTGGACGAGGCCAACGCCGACCCGGCGGCCGTGGGCGAGGCGCCGCTGCGGGTCCGGCCGGAGCGGGCCGGGGACGTGGGCGCGGGGTTCTCCTTCGGCGACGGGCCGCACCGGTGTCCCGGGGCGCACATCGCGCTGCTGGAGACCGATGTCTTCCTGAGCCGGCTGTTCGCCCTCGACGGGGTGCGGCTGGACGGCGAGCCGCGGGTCGCCTTCCAGGAGGCGATCGACGGGTACGAGATCCGCGGGCTGACGGTACGGCTCCCCCGGGCCGGGCGTCCCTGACCGGCCCGGGGGAGGTCTCGGGTACGGCTCAGCCGCCGAGCGCGCCGAGGACGACGAGCTTGGCCTCGTCCTGCACCTGCTTGAGGTGGTCGGCGCCGAGGAACGACTCGCCGTAGATCTTGTAGACGTCCTCGGTGCCGGAGGGGCGGGCCGCGAACCAGGCGTTCTCGGTGCTCACCTTGATGCCGCCGATGGACGCGCCGTTGCCCGGTGCCTCGGTGAGGATCGCGGTGACGGGCTCGCCGGCGAGGGTGTCGGCGGTGACCTCGGCCGGGGACAGCTTGGCGAGGCGGGCCTTCTCCTCGCGGGTCGCGGGGGCGTCGATGCGGGCGTAGGCGGGCTCGCCGAAGCGGGCGGTGAGGGCGGCGTAGTGCTGGGACGGGGTCTTTCCGGTGACCGCGGTGATCTCGGAGGCGAGCAGGGCGAGGATGATGCCGTCCTTGTCGGTGGTCCACACCGAACCGTCCCGGCGCAGGAACGACGCCCCGGCGGACTCCTCGCCGCCGAAGCCGAGGGAGCCGTCGACCAGTCCGTCCACGAACCACTTGAAGCCGACGGGCACCTCGACGAGCCGGCGGCCGAGGTCGGCGGCGACACGGTCGATCATGCCGGAGGAGACCAGGGTCTTGCCGACGCCCGCGGCGGACGGCCAGTCGGTGCGGTGGGCGTACAGGTAGGCGATGGCGGCGGCGAGGTAGTGGTTGGGGTTCATCAGGCCGCCGTCGGGGGTGACGATGCCGTGGCGGTCGGCGTCGGCGTCGTTGCCCGTGGAGATGTCGAAGCGGTCGCGGCGCTCGATGAGGGACGCCATCGCGTACGGCGACGAGCAGTCCATGCGGATCTTGCCGTCCCAGTCCAGCGTCATGAACCGCCAGGTCGGGTCGGCCAGCGGATTCACCACGGTCAGGTCGAGGCGGTGCTGTTCGGCGATCCGGCCCCAGTACGCGACGGAGGCGCCGCCGAGCGGGTCGGCGCCGATCCGCACGCCCGCCGACCGGATCGCGTCGAGGTCGAGGACGGCCGGCAGGTCGGAGACGTAGGTGCCGAGGAAGTCGTAGCGGCCGGTGCCGGGGGCGGCGAGGGCGCGGGCGTACGGGACGCGCCGTACGTCCTTCAGGCCGGCGGCGATGATCTCGTTGGCGCGGTCCTGGATCCAGGAGGTGGCGTCCGAGCCGGCCGGGCCGCCGTTCGGGGGGTTGTACTTGAAGCCGCCGTCGGCCGGCGGGTTGTGCGACGGGGTGACGACCACGCCGTCGGCGAGGCCCGAGGTGCGGCCCCGGTTGTGGGTGAGGATCGCGTGCGAGACGGCCGGGGTGGGGGTGTAGCCGTCGGCGGTGTCGAGGAGGACGCTCACCTCGTTGGCGGCCAACACCTCCAGCGCCGTCACCCGGGCGGGTTCGGACAGGGCGTGGGTGTCGGCGCCCAGGAAGAGCGGCCCGTCGGTGCCCTGGGCCGCGCGGTACTCGCAGATGGCCTGGCTGGTCGCCGCGATGTGGTCCTCGTTGAACGCCGCGGCCAGTGAGGAGCCCCGGTGCCCGGACGTGCCGAAGGCGACGCGCTGGGCGGGTTCGGCCGGGTCCGGGTGCAGGGCGTAGTACGCCGTCACCAGCCGGGCCACGTCGATCAGGTCCTCGGGGCCGGCCGGCTTCCCGGCTCGCTCGTGCTCCATCCGCCCACTCCTCCGCATCGGTCGGGACTTACCTCGCGGTCCCATCTTCCCCTGTCCGGGGTCCGACGCCGACGCACGGTCCGCCGTGACCACCGCTCACGCCGAAACGCCGGCCGGTCCGGGCGCCCCACGGAGGGGTTCTCGCCCGGACCGGCCGGCGGGTGGACGCCATCACGGGCGCCCGGGTCAGATCCTGCCGCCGGTCAGGCGGGTCAGGGGGCCGTGGGTGTGACGGCCCGCGCGGCGGCCCACGGCGTAGGACGCGGCGCTGAGCGCGGTGATGCCGGCGCCGACACCCGCGGCGACGAGCTTGCGGTGGGCGATGACCGTCCACGCCGTCTTCGCGGTGGCCGCGACATGGCCGGAGGTGGTGATGACCGCCTGACGGCCGGCCTCGACACCCTTGGCCGCCGTCTGCACGGCGCCGTTCGCGACCTCGGCCGAACGCTGGGCACCGGCCTTGGCCGCCGACGCGGCGTCACCGGCCCTGCCCGCGGCGGCCTTCGAGGCCCGCGAGGCGGGCTCGGTCGCCTTCTCGGCGGCACCGCGGGCCTTGGTCTCGGCCGTCCGGGTGCTGGTGGGCTTCTGGTTCGTGTCCTTGTTCGGATCGCTCATGGACACCGCCTTGCCCCGCACCGCGCCGCCAAACACCCGGGCTTGGAGCGGCCGTTCGGTGTACGTCCCACACGCCGCCTCCCGTCATGCCGGGGGCGGCAGCCGACGCGGCTCGACGCGCTCCTCCACCGCCGTGTCGCCGTCGCGTACGACGACGTAGGCGCCCTTTCCCGGGACCTCCGCCACGGCCTCGACCAGCTCGGTGCCCCGGTAGACGAGGCCGGCGCCGTCGTCGGTGCAGTGCGCGGTCGGCAGCGTGCCGTCGGCGACGAGCCGGTGGATCAGGGGGCGGCGGCCCGGGTCGACGTCGTAGTGGACGCCGTTGCCGTAGGGCAGAAAACCCAACGCGTCGGTGAGCGGGCGCAGTTCGGGGCCGAAGGAGTCGGTCGCGCCGCCCCGGAACCAGCACAGGGACCCCGCGCTGACCCCGCTGAGCACGACCCCCGCGTCCCAGGCGCGGCGCAGGATCCGGTCCAGGGCGTGCACGCGCCAGACGGCGAGGAGGTTGGCCACCGAGCCGCCCATGACCCACACGACGTCCTGGGCGAGCACCGTTTCCTCGATGTCCTCGACATTGGGCATGGGGAACAGGTGCAGCGGCGTGAGGTCGAAGCCGGCGACGCGGGCGGCCTCCATAATGCGGGCGGTGAAGTGCTCGGCGTCGCCTATGGCCGTGCCGACGTACAGGACGCGGGGGCGCCGGCCGTGGGCACCCGAGAGATCCACCGCGTGGTGCACCAGGGCGTCGAACGCCACCATCGTGCGGCCGCCCGCGCGGTGTCCGCCGGAGGTGGCGAGGATGGTCGGTTCCGGTGCGGTCATGCGGATGCTCCCAGCGACTTGATCGACTCCGTCTCGGAGGACAGTCGTACCAGGCACGGGACGCGGAACGGGAGCAGGGACCGGAGGGTCCGCTGCTCCCGTGGGGGGTGGGGTCAGTCGTTGTCGACGTTCTCGGTGAGGACCTTGCCGTTGGCGGCGTCCACGTCGACCGTGGTCTTGTTCCAGTTGTCCTTCGAGACGACGTCGACGGCCCAGACGACCTGCTGCTGGTCGTTGTCGCCGAGTTCGACGTGGGTGACGGTGCCCTGGGCCTCGTTCATGGCCGCCTTGACGGCCTGCTGCGGCGTCTGCTTGGCCTGCTTCAGGCGGTCGGCGACCTCGGTCTTGCCGTCGGCGTCCTGGTCGGGGTCGACCTGGGTGCGGAAGACCTTGCCGGAGACCGCGTCGACGTGAACCCAGTGCAGGGTGCCGTCGGTCTGGGCGACCTTGGCCTCCCACTCCGGGGCGCCCTGGCTGGGGGCCGGGTTCGGCATGCTGGGGCTCGGCGAACCGGTCGGCGAGGCGGTGGCGGTGGCGTCCACGCGCTTGAGTTCGAGGTCCACGAGCTTGCCCTCGGGGACCTCCTTCACGGCGGTGTCGGCGGCCTTGTCCCAGGTGACCTTGGTCGCCGAGACGAGGTCCTTGCGCTCGGTCCGGTCCGTGTTCATCGAGGCCGACGGAGACGCGGAGCCGGAGGGGGACGCGGACTGGGTATCGGTGGCGGAGGAGGTGGGCGAGGGGGACTCGGTCTGAGCCGCCGCCTCCGCGACGCTGGAACGGGTGGTATCGGCGTTCGTGCAGGCCGTCATCGCGAGGGCGGAGGCGCCCAGGGCGGCGACCACGGCAAGCGAACGCGCAGGGGAAAGTCGTCGTGCAGAGCTCATGCTGCATTCCGTAACCTCTTCGTCACGGAGACACACCGACCCGGTGTGACAATCACCCTTTCAGCGGGCCTGGACGAACTCCACCGGGTCCGGCTCCTGACCCGGCACCGGGCACCGCGGCACGGTCCGGACCCCGGCGCCCTCCAGCCACTCCCGGTACGCGGTGGACTGCCGGGCCGCCTCCCAGTACGCCTCCTCCAGCGCCGGGAGGACGGCGTCCAGCTCGGCCCGGGTCCGCGCGGCGAGCAGCAGGCGTACGCCGAGGGGGTCGCCGTACAGGCGGCGGACCGCCGTGTCGGGGCGGGACTGGGAGCTGGGCTGGCAGACGGTGACCGCCTCGCCGGTGGCGACGAGGGAGGCGGCCGTGTGGTAGTCGCCGTGCAGGACCCGTGGGTCGAGGCCGACGGCGCGCAGCATGCGGTGGACGCCGTCCCACTCGCCGTCGACGGTGGGGTCGACCATCCAGCGGTCGTCGGCCAGGTCGGCGAGGCGGACGACGGGACGGGCGGCGGCGGGGTGGTCGGCGGGCAGCATGACGAACTGCGGTTCGCGCTCGACCAGTACGGCCAGCCGCAGCCCCTCGGGGACGTGCAGCGGGCTGCCCTCGACCTCGTGCACGAAGGCGACGTCGAGCTGTCCGTCGGCGACCCTGCGCAGCAGGGCATTGGCGGACACGTCCATCTGGAGGGTGGGCTCCCGGCCCGGCTGTCTGAGCCGGCGCAGCCAGCCGGCGAGGGCGCGGCTGGCGGTTGAGCCGATGCGCAGCCGGCTGTCGGCGCCGGCCGCGGCGGAGCGGGCCTCGCGGACCAGGGTGTGCATGTCGGCGAGGAGCGGACGGGCCCGGCCGAGGACGGTGCGGCCGAGCGGGGTGGGGCGGCAGCCGGTGCGTTCACGGATGAACAGCGGTCCGCCCAGGGCCTGTTCGATGCGGCTGAGCTGGGTGCTCAAGGTGGGCTGGGCGACGCCGAGTCGGCGTGCCGCCCGGTGCAGGCTGCCCGCGTCGGCGATGGCGCACAGCACGCGTAGATGCCTCACCTCTAGCTCCATGCAGGGAGCGTAAGGGGGGACAGGTGCGGGCGCCAGGTGAACAAAAGGCGGCGGATCAGGGCGAGTTCCGCACTCCGGGGCGCCGACCGAGAGCTGGCTCGGGGGTGGGTGATAGCCCGGTCCTATCCCCGGTTGCCATCATCACAGCGGGCGCGCAGGCACCCCACACTCACCGGTGACGACTTCTCCCCACTCCCCCACACAAGGAGTCATCGATGCGTATCAGCCTGCCCCTGCTGTCCACCGCCGTCGGTCTCGGTCTGACGGTGGCCGCGCTCGGCACCGGCCCCGCCGCGGCGGCCGCCGCGCCCGAGGCCCAGGACCGGGCCGTCCAGTCCGGCTACACGCCCGTGGCCGGCTCGGGCGAGGACGCGGCGGCCAACAAGGCGTTCTTCGAGGCGGTCGTCAGGTCCGTCGCCGAGAAGCGCGCCGCCCACCCGACGGCGGCGGCCGCCGTCACCGTCTACTACAGCACCGCGAACGCGCCGAGCTTCCGCTCGCAGATATCCCGCTCGGCGCAGATCTGGAACAGCTCGGTAGCCAACGTCCGCCTCGCGGAGTCGAGTTCGGGCGCGGACTTCTCGTACCGCGAGGGCAACGACTCGCGCGGCTCGTACGCGTCGACGAACGGGCACGGCAGCGGGTACATCTTCCTCGACTACCGGCAGAACCAGCAGTACGACTCGACCCGCGTGACGGCCCACGAGACCGGGCACGTGCTCGGTCTGCCGGACCACTACTCCGGGCCGTGCAGCGAGCTGATGTCGGGCGGCGGGCCGGGCACGTCCTGCACCAACGCCTACCCGAACTCCGCCGAGCGCAGCCGGGTCAACCAGCTGTGGGCGAACGGCTTCCAGGCCGCCCTCGACAAGGCGCTCGCCAAGTCCGGTCAGCGCTGACCGAGCGGCACGAACACAGGCGGGGGCGGTCCGGCCGGGCCGCCCCCGCCGGCGTGTGCCGGTATCCGTGCCGGTATCCGCTCCAGGACGCCGCCCGCGAACACGTCGTACAGGGGCAGGGTCTCCAGGTGGACGTAGCCGATGTGGCAGTCGCAGACGGCGCGGGGGCAGGGGCGGGGGCGCAGGGCCGCGCGGTAGGTGCCGTCGTAGAGGTTGCCGAGTGCGGCGCGGACGAAGTGGCAGCGGCGGACGGTGCCGTCGCCGTCGACGGAGACGACGGAAATAACCGGTGCGGCAGGGCAGTCCGGAACTGGCGTGCGGGTGGCGGCTGTACGGGAACAGCGGGTCGAGGGCCGTCCAGCGGGCGGCCTCCGCGTCGTCGTAGGTGTGCCCCTCGGCCGCGTTGATCCACAGGTACACCTCTTGGGGCAGGTCGGCACGCAGGCGCCGGGCCGCGTCGAGGTGCTCGGGGAGGCCGACGACACCGACGCTGTGGCGCACGCCCCGGGCGGTCAGGTCCCGGCACTTGGCGAGGAACCGGTCGTAGGGCGTCTGCCCGGGGTGGTACGTGCACCACAGGGCGAGGGTGTCCGGGTCGGCGTCGGCGAGCCAGTCGGTGCGGCAGCTGAGGTTGGTCTGGATCGCGACCCGGCGGATGTGCGGCAGGTGGGACAGCTCGGCCAGGGTGCGCCGGTACCAGGAGCGCACCAGCCCCTCGCCCCAGGGTGTGAAGAGCAGGGACAGGCGGTCGCCGGACTGCGCGGCGGCCCAGGCGGCGAACCGTTCGAGGGCGGCGCGGTCGGCGCGGAGCTGCTCGCGGCTGTCGCGCCGCTTGGCGAAGGGGCAGTACGGGCAGTCGTAGTCGCAGGAGGCGAGCGGGCCGCGGTAGAGGAGGGTCAGGTCCATGGCGCGGGCTCACTTCCTCTCGTAGGCGGCCATGTCGGTGCGGACCTCGGGTGAGAACAGCGCGGGTCCGACGGCGTCGGAGTGGGCGAGGCCCTCCGGGGTGAGCCGGAGCGTGGCGTGCCCCGCGGGTCCGGTGCCGTGCGTGAGCCAGCCCCGGTCGGCGAAGCGTTCCAGTTCGGCGGGGAAGTCGTCCTCGGGGCGGGTGCCGAAGCGGTCCCGGTAGCCGGCCGGGTCGAGGCCCTCGGCCTGGAGGAGGGACTGGAGCAGATGGCGTCGGCGGGACTCGCCGGGGTCCATGCGGCGGCCGTACTCGGCGTGCGCGAAGTCGGCGGCGGGGCGGGCCACGTAGTCGTCGATGATGCCGCGGATCTCGTGCATGCCGACGGCGTAGTCGAAGGAGTGGTGGAGGGCGGCGGTGTAGGAGCGGGCGCCGCAGCCGAGGCCGATCATGCCGTCGCTCTGGCAGGCGTGGTCGTCGGCGCCCTCGGGCGGGGCGTCGGCGCGGCGGAACATGCGCATCGACCGCTGTTCGTAGCCGCGCGCGAGGAGGTGGTCGCGGCCGAGGCGGTACAGCCGCAGGCGTTGCGCGTCCCAGGCGGGGTCGGGGTCGCCGGCGCGGCGGCCGAGGCCGGTGAGGGGGCGGACGTAGAGGGGGTAGAGGTACAGCTCCTCGGGCCGCCAGGCGAGGGCCGCGTCCAGGGAGCGCAGCCAGGAGGTGCCGGTCTGGCCGTCGATGCCGTAGATGAGGTCGATGTTGAGGACGGGGACGCGCGTGTCGCGTATGCGGGCGAGAGCCGCCTCGACGTCGGCGCGGCGCTGGGGGCGTACGGCGGCGCGGGCCTCGGTGTCGTCGAAGCTCTGCACGCCGAGGCTGAGCCGGGTGGTGCCGCGGGCGGCCAGCACCTGCAGCCGGTCGGCGGTGGCCGTGGCAGGTGACGCCTCCACGGACAGGGGGACTGCCGTCAGGTCGGCGCCCATGCGGTGTTCGGCGATGTCGCAGAGCCGGTCGAGTTCGGCGGCGGTGAGGAAGGTGGGGGTGCCGCCGCCGAAGGCCGCGGTGGCGAAGCGGACCGGTGCGTCGTCGCCGAGCGCCTCCCGGACGGTGGCCGCCTGCCGGTCCAGCGCGTCGAGGTAGGCGCCGGTCAGGCCGTCGGGGGCGCCGATGCGGGTGAAGAGGTTGCAGAAGCCGCAGCGCACCTCGCAGAAAGGGATGTGCAGGTAGAGGGAGAGCGCGTCTTTGGCCTCCGCCGCCCACAGGGAGCGCAGGAGCGGACGGTCGGGCAGCCGGCGGTAGGCGGTCTTGTGGGGGTAGGCGTAGACGTAGCTCTCGTACGGGGTCGTGGCCTCGCGGGTGGGTGTGGGGCCGGTCTCGGTGGTCATCGGGCGGCTCCGGCGGGGGTCGGCGCGGTGTCGAGGGTGAAGTGGGCGTAGGGGACGGTCCACACGGACTCGTGGCCCAGGCGGTGTCCGGTGAAGCCGTCGTCGCCGTACGCCGTGCCGTGGTCGGAGCAGACGACGGCGAAGCAGGGGCGGCGGCTGCTCGCGGCGGCGAAGAGGCGGCCGATGTGCCGGTCCACGTACTCCAGGGCGGCGGCGTGCGTCGCGCGGGTGTCGCCGGTCTCGCGGGTCGCGCCGGGGAGGTGGAACCAGTTGGGCTGGTGCAGGGCGGAGACGTTGACGAAGAGGAACAGTTTCCGTTCTGCGGGCAGTCGGCGGATCAGGTCCTCGGCGCACGTGATCTGCTGCTCGAAGGAGGTCGGCGAGGTGACGCCGAACTCCGGTCGCCAGTGCGACTCGCGGAAGAGGCCGGGCAGTACCGAGCCGAGGGCGCCCTGCTTGTTGAAGAAGCCGACGCCGCCGACGCAGGCGGTGTGGTAGCCGGCCCGCGCGAGACCGGAGACCAGGTCGGGGGTGTCGTAGACCCAGGTGCGGGCGGCGGTGGTCTCGCTGCCGGCGAAGCTCGCGGCGAACAGGCGCGGGTGCGGGCCGGGGGTGGCGGGGGTCGGCAGGAAGCCGGCGAAGATCGCCTGGTGGGAGGCGTAGGTGAAGCTGCCCGGGGCGTGCCGTTTCTCCCAGCGTCCGCCGGGCAGATGCCGGGCCAGGTGGGGGATGCGGCCCTCGGCGGCGAGTTCGGCGGCGACGTCGTGGCGCAGGGTGTCGAGGGTGACGAGGAGGAGGTCGTGGGTGCCGACGACGGCGTTCATGTCGGGGTCGCGGGCCTCGTCGTACGCCGGGATCTCCGGGGGCACGGGGGGTGTCGGGTCAGGCGCGGGCATGGTGGTCGTCCGTTCTGTACTGGTCACGGGCGGCGGGCACCGGTCGCCGTCGGTGGTCGCCGCGCAGAACGGCGGCGACCTGGGCCGCGTAGGTGTCGCGATCCTCGGCGCCGCTGCCGGGCAGGCCGGTGAGTCCGGGCAGCAGGTCGCCGAAGGCGTTGACCTCGCCGACGGAGAAGCGGCGCCAGCCGGTGGCCGGCAGCAGGTCGACGCCGACGCTCAGGGTGCCGGGGAAGCGGGCCGCCGCGCGCTCGCAGACGTCGAGGGCGTCGGCCCAGCTGCCGCCCGCCGCGTGGACGGCCCGGCGTACGGCGTCGAGGTCGCCGCGGGCGCCGCCGAGGTGGAGGTTGGTCATCGGCGAGGCGCTGGTGCGCACCACGGCGTGGGTGGCGCGTCCGGCTACCACGACGACCCGCAGGTCGGCGGCGCGGCCCGCCTGGGTGGCCTTCGGCAGCCACCGTTCCAGGTGGAGTCCGTCGGGGGCCAGGGTGTCGACGACGGCCGCGATGTCGCGTTCCGCTTCGTGGCGCCGTACCCGCAGGGAGTTGAACAGCCTTCCGTCCGGGGCGAGTTCGACGGAGGTGGTGGCGCGGACGCGGCCCGCTCCCCCGGCCTCGACGGCGAGCACCCCGGAGGCGGAGGAGCCGTGCGCGGGCTTCACGAACAGCCGGGGCATCCGGTGCTCGCGCATCAGCCGCCGTACGTCGTCCCAGCCGTGTACCGGCGCCGCGTCCGGCCCGGAGGTCGGGGAGAACGGCACCGGTACGCCCGCCGCGTCGAGGGCCGCGTGGCAGCGCCGCTTGTCGAAGAGCACGGCCAGCTCGTCCGGGTCGTCCAGGCGGACGCCGCCCTCCAGGGTGCGTACGGCGGCCAGGAAGGCGGTGTACCAGCGGGCCGAGCCCTCGACCCGGGTGGGGTCGTCGACGCCGCGCAACCGGCGGTCGACGCCGGGGTGTTCGCCGGGTGACTCGAGGCGTACGACCTCGTGCGGGGCGAAGGCGGCGCCGCCCGCGCGCAGCACCTCCGTCCAGGGCACGACGCGCGGTGCGGGCAGGCCCGCCCCGGTGGCCGCGGCGCCGAACAGGGTGACGCGGCGGTTGTCCGGATTGCCGACGACCGCGAAGCGCGGCGCCGGTTCATTCGCCGACGGCGACATGGCGGTCCTCGTCCGGTCGGCGGCGGTGGGCGGGGGCGAGGGAGAGGCGGACGCCGTGCGGGGCGAGGGTCTCGCGCAGGCGGTCGGTCACCGGTTCGCTCATGTAGTGGTGGTCGAGGTCCAGGGCGCGGGCGCCGTCCCCGGCGTCCGGGGGCGAGGTGGGGAAGTAGTGGACGGGCAGGCCGTGGAAGGTGGTCAGGTGGACCGGGTAGCAGCCCATGCCGCCCACCGTCACTCGCCCGCGGCGACGTAGCGGTAGACGGTGCCGTCGTCGTCCACGTCCTCGTCCTCCCTGTCGTCTTCGTCCAGGTCGACCTCGACGCCCGCGGCGGCGACGGTCCGGCGGATGCGCTCCTGCAGTTCCTCGCCGATGTAGTGGTGGTGCAGGTCGAGCTTCCTCAGGTGGGTCAGCGGCCGGCCGTCCAGCAGCGCGGCGGCACCTTCGTCGCCCAGGGTGCCCATCGACAGGTCGAGCACGTCGAGGCGGTCGAGGAGGGGCGAGGCGGCGACGGCCGCCGCGATGTCGTCCTGCATGTCGCTGTTGCGCAGGGCCAGGTGGCGCAGCCGGGGCAGGCGGGTGCCGGACAGGATGCCCGCCAGGTCGGCCGGCTTGCTGTCGGCACCGTAGTCGGAGGTGCCCAGCCAGACGTCGAGGTGTTCCAGGGCGGGCAGGTCGCAGGCGCCGACGCCCCGGACCACGCGGGCGGGCAGGCCGCCGGTCTGGATCACCAGGGTGCGCAGCCGGTCGTGGCGCGGCAGCCGCCAGTCCAGTCCCTCGCCGCCTCGGACGCCGAACTCCTCCAGCTCGGGGAACCCGGTGAGCAGCGCGGTCACGTCGGTCTGCTGGATCCAGGAGAGTTCGCACTCCTCGAAGACGAGGTCGCCGAGGAAGAGGGCGCGCAGGGCGGGGAAACGGCCGCGGGCGGCGAGCAGTTCCCCGACGACGTCGTCGGGGGTGTCGTTCGCGGCGTCGTCCCAGTCGCCGACGATCAGCGCGCGCACCCGCCGGGTGTCCACGGTGGAGCAGAAGCGGGCGAACAGATCTCCCCAGCGCTCCCCTCCCTGGTAGAGACCGCGGCCGGTGATCCGCCAGGCGACCGCGTCGGCGGCCGGGAGGTCCTCCTGCCGGCCGGCGTCGCCGAAGTCGAAGGCGGGCAGGCGGTACAGCTCGTCGAGATGGTGGCTGAAGGCCATGCGGAGCGGTCCTGACGTGAGACGGGACAGGTGGAGGGCTGTGATTGCCGTGCGGCAGCAGTTCTACCAACAGCCACCGACAACGGGCCGCACCGGGGCACAACGGCGCCGGGACACGGGGGTGTCGTCAGTGGCGAGGCTTACGCTTCCGTCCTGACGCGGGCGTTCAGGGCCGGTGAACGGCGGGGAGCGCGGCGCGTACGGCCTGGTGGACGGCGCGCGCGAGACGGGCGCCCCACTCCGAGCGGGAGCCCGCGAAGGCGTGCGTCTCCGCGTCGTCCCGAGGGCTACGGGCGGCGACGCAGACCGCGTCCGTGGGAGTGCCGGAGCAGTCGAGTCCGGCGTCCAGCAGCGCCTGCACCTTGGCCTCGGTGGCCGTCGCCACGGCGTTGACCAGGGCGGCGTCGCTCAGCGCGACGGGCAGGGCGACGACGATGTTGATGGTGCCGGGCACGGCGGCCGCGGCGGCGCCCTCCTCGGGCGAGGCGGCCCACCCGCGCACGGAGATGCCGGCGGTGACCACGGCCTCCGCGCCGCCGTCGTTGGCGGTGCCGTGGGCGGACACGTCGGCGGCCGTCATCAGCCCCACACCGGGTCCCCGGGCGCCGGCGGCGCGGGCCAGGTCCGCCAGGTGCCGGGCGGGGTCGGTGCGCCGGTAGCCGTGGGCGACCTGGGCGTTGAGCACCCAGGCGCGGTCGCCGATCCCGCCGCCCAGCACGGCGCTGCTGACCGTCCGCCAGCCCGGTCCCGGCCGCCACAGCAGGGCGTGCAGCCGCTCGCCGTCCTCCACGCGCGTCAGGTGCTCGGGCGTCAGGAGGGCGGTCCCGGTGCGGGGCGGGGGCAGGAGGGCGGGCACGGGGCGGGGGCTCCTTGCGGGGCGGGGGCGGGATACGGATGGCGGGCGGGGCCTTGGGCGGGACAGGAGGCCCGGTGCGGGGTACGGGATCCGGGTCCGGGTCCGGGGTAGGGGGTGGACCGGACGATCGTACTCAGGCCGTCGGCGCCGGCCTCGCGGCGGCCGTCCGTGGGAGAGGTCGGGTTCTCCGGTACCGGACGCGCGCGTTGCGGAACCGGTCCTGGGCACCTTCACTGAACACGACATCGCCGCCAGGCGTCGGATCGGAGGCCACGATGCTGTCCCACACCCTGGAGCATGGGGTCCTGGTCATCACGGTCGACCAGGACCCGGGAATCGCCGGGCGGGCCACGCTGACCACGCACATCACCAACCTGGTCGACGCCCATCAGCCGACCCCCGTCGTCATCGTGCTCACCGAGCCGTCCACCGGCCACGCCGCGGTGAGCGCCGTGCTCCGGGCCCATCAGTGGTGCGGACGGCTGGGAGTCCTGATGTCCGTGGTCACCCACAGCGCGCCGGTCCGGCGGCTGCTGGAGGACAACGCCGACACGTCCGGCCCCCGTCTGGTCGTACACGCCCGCGTGGACACGGCGATCACGACGGCGTTCACCGCGGCGGCGTAGGGAGGGTCCACCCGGGCGTACTGACCTGGCTCCCTCACGGCTCCACCCGCGCGATCACCGCCGGCCCGGGCGGCGCCACCTACCTGACCGTCCACCGGCGCCGCCCGGGCCTACGAGTACAGCCACCGGAGGCGGCGGACCGGCTGAGGCCGGGGGCGGACCGGCTGAGGCCGGGGTGAGCGGGGGTGAGACGCCGGGGGCGCTCGTAGGGGGCGTACCGGTGATGCGGAGGAGGCCCGGGACCTGGTCCGCCGCGAACCGGAAGGGGGCGTTGCAGGTGCCCCCCGGTCACGGCCGGGTCGGCACGGGCGGCCCCTTGGGCGCGGGTGGGCTCAGCGGGCCTCCGTGCGGAGTTCCGTCAGGGAGGCGGCCGTCAGAGGCCGGGGTTCCTCCGACGGGTCGACGAGGACGACCGTGCAGGTGGCGGCGTGGGTGAGGGCGCTGGTGAAACTGCCGTCGGCGAACTGGGCCAGGGGGCCGCGCGGTGAGCGGCCGACGGCGACGGTGCGGGCGCCGGCCTCGGTGGCGTGGCGGGCCAGGGCGCGGCCCGCGGCGGCGTGGTCGCCGACCCCGGTGAGGATCTGGCCGGTGGCGGCGACGCCCAGGCCCCGCAGCCGGTCGAGGTGGGCGGTGACGGCCGCACGGGCCTCGGCGTCCGACTCGGTGTCGACGGCCTGTTCCTCTACGACGGCGGTCTGCCGTACATGGACGACCTCCAGCGGGCTGCCGGTGTCGCGGGCCAGCCGGGCCGCGCTGTCGACCACGGCGGCCGCCGCCCCGTGGGCGCCGACGGCGACGATGACGGGCTGCCCGCCGGCCGCCGGTGGATCGCCGACCGGTGTGAGGGACGGGGCGACCGGCTCGCCCCCGCTCTCGCTCCGCTCGGCCTTGCGCAGCAGCCCGTGGCCGGTCGCCAGCACCGGGATGGCCAGCAGGAAGGTCGCCGCACCGAGGTAGAAGGGGACGCTCAGGTCGGTGGCGTCGGCGAGCTTGCCCGCGACGTAGGGCGCCAGGCCGCCGCCGATGAAGCGCAGGAAGCCGTACGCGGAGGACGCCACGGGGCGCTCGACCGGAGAGACCAGCATGACGGCCTGGGTGGTGAGGGTGTTGTTGATGCCGATGAAGGCGCCGCTGACGATCACCGCGACGACGACCGTGGCGGGGGTGGAGACCCCGGCGGCGATGACGGCCATCACGATGCCGAGGCCGAGCAGGTTGGCGTACAGGACCGGCGCGGTGCCGAAGCGGGCCTGGAGGCGCGGGGCGAAGAAGACGCTGAAGGCGGCGACGAGCAGGCCCCAGCCGGTGAAGACCAGGCCGAGCCGGTGGGCGTTCAGCTCCATCGGGTACGGGGCGTAGCCCAGCATGGTGAAGAAGCCCCAGTTGTACAGCAGGGCCATGATGCCCATCGTGAGCAGACCGCGGTGGCGCAGCGCCTTCAGCGGGGCCAGCGCCGACGTACGCCGCTCGGGCCTCGGGAGGTCGGGGACCAGGAGCAGGGTCGCGACCAGCGCGATCGCCATGAGGACGGCGACGCCGAAGAAGGGCCCGCGCCAGCTGATCGCGCCGAGTTCGCCGCCGAGCAGCGGCCCGACGGCGATGCCGAGGCCGAGGGCGGTCTCGTACAGGATGATCGCGCCGCCGAAGCCGCCGCTCGCCGAGGCCACGATGACCGCGAGGGACGTGGCGATGAACAGGGCGTTGCCGAGGCCCCAGCCGGCGCGGAAGCCGACTATGCCGTTGATGGAGTCGGTGGTGCCCGCGAGGGCGGCGAAGACGACGATGACGGCGAGGCCGGTGACCAGGGTGCGCTTGGCGCCGATGCGGCTGGAGACCCAGCCGACGAAGAGCATGGCGACGGCGGTGACGATCAGGTAGCTGCTGAACAGCAGGCTGACCTGGCTCGGGGTGGCGTCGAGGCTCTCGGCCAGCGCGGGCAGGATCGGGTCGACCAGGCCGATGCCCATGAACGAGATGACACAGGCGAAGGCGACGGCCCAGACGGCCTTGGGCTGCCGGAACGGCCCGCCAGCCCTGCCCGGCGCCCCGGCTCCGGTCCCGCCGCCCGGGGCCGGCGTACCGGCCCCGCCCCGCGCTCCGGTCTGTCCTTGCGTTGCGCTCATGTGCGGTGCTCCTCCGAGGTGTCCTGCGCGGTGTCCTGCCGGTTCCCGATGACCCGGGCCAGGGCCAGCAGCGCCGTCCTGGTGGCCCGCTGCTCCGGGCCGGTCATGTCGTCCATCAGTTCCTGGAGGGCCCGGGCGCGCTCGGCCCGCCGGCCGGCGACGACCTCCAGTCCCTCGGCGGTGATCCCCACGAGCACCGCGCGGCCGTCTCGGGCGTCGGCGGTGCGCCGGACCAGCCCGGCCCGCTCCAGGCGGGTGACGAGCTGGGTCATGTTCGGCTGGGAGACGCTCTCGGCCCTGGCCAGCTCCGTCAGCCGCTGCGGGCCCTCGCGGCTCAGCCGGGCCAGCGTCTGGGAGGCGGCGGTGCTCAGTCCGCCGGTCCGGGCGCTGTGGCGCACGTACCGGATCATCTGCTCCACCGCGAGTATCAGCTCGTCCGGCGAGGTCACCGGGGCCGGAAGCTGGTCCGGGAACGAGTCCCGGGGCGGGTCCGGAGGCTGCTCCAGAGGCTGGTCCGGGGGTGGGTCCAGGGGCCTGTCCATAAGCGCATTATGCATTTACATGTAGCGTGAAACAAGGTGCCTTCCGCGCGACTTCGGGCACTCGTGCCGAACCCTTGCCCAGAGCGAGGACGCAGAGGAGGTGACGGCATGGACTGGCGCGGGTTCGCGGAACAGATGGCGTCGCTGGCGCGGGATCTGCTGGCCCAGGAGTCGGTGAACGACACCCTGGAACGGATCACCGCTTCCGCCACGGAGCTGATCGACGACTGCGACGCCGCCGGCATCCTCATCCTGCGCGGGGGCCGGGTGCAGTCGCTCGCCCCCACCGACCAGGTGGTCGTCGAGAGCGACGCGCTCCAGGAGCGGGTCGGCGAGGGGCCGTGCTTCGACGCGGCACGCGGCGTCGAAGGACAGCGGCAGTACCGGATCCCCGACTTCACCGACGAGGCGGAGCGCTGGCCCGCGTACGTGCCCGAGGCCCGCAAGCTCAAGCTCGGGAGCATGATGGGTTTCCTGCTGTTCACCGAGGACGAGGACCTGGGGGCCCTGAACCTCTACTCCTACCGGCCGGGCGCGTTCACCGAGGCCGACGAGACGGCCGGCTGGCTGCTCGCCTCCCATGCCGCGGTCGCCTTCTCCAGCTCCCGCACGCACGCGCAGTTGCAGGAGGCCATCGGCACCCGGCACCTCATCGGTGAGGCGATGGGCATCCTGATGGGCAGCCACCGCATCAGCGAGGACCAGGCGTTCGCCACGTTGCGCCGCTACTCCCAGGACCGGAACGTCAAACTGCGCGAAGTCGCCCGTCAGGTGTGCGAACGGGGCGGACTGCCCTGACCGGGCCGCGGGGGAACGAGCGGGGCGGGGAGAGAACGGGTAAGGATTGCATGACTTCCTCCCGTTCCGATCACAAACTCTCGTATAGTGATCGTCCGTTGAATGCCGTGTGAAAGCCTCTTGCTCACATGTGCCCCGTTGGACGACACGAGGGCCGCTGCGGCGGCCTGGCGAGGACCCGATTGATGACCGCGCCCGCCCGCCCCGGCGACCGACCCGCTTCACGCGCCCTGGTAGCCGTGACCCTGCCGTGCGCCGTGGTGTCGGCGCTCGTCGTCGCGGGCGCCGTCGCCGCGGCGCCCGCCTCGGTCCGCGTGCCGCTCGGCCTCGGCGCGAGCGCCGCGGCGATCCTGCTCTGCGTCGCGGTGACCGTGGCCGTGGGGGCCGTCCGCCGTGAACGCGCCACGCGCCGGCTGCTGGACGCGGCCCGCACGGACGCGGGCGGGCTCGCCCAGGAACGGATGCGGCTGGCCGAGCAGGCCCGCCAGGAGCAGCACCGTCTGCGCTCCGAGGCCGACCTGGAGCGGTCCCACCTGCTGGCCGAGGCCGACCGGGAACGGGCGGCGCTGATCGCCGAGTTCACCCGGGAGCGGGAGGAACTCGCGGACCGCTTCGAGCAGGAGCGGGTACGGCTGGCCGAGGAGCGGGCCGCGGAGGTCGCCCGGGTCGCCGAGGAGGCCGCCCGGCTGCGGGCCCGGCTCGCCCAGGCCAGCAGCGAGCGCGCCGCCGCCATCTCCGCGACCGCCAACGCGGCCGGCCGGATGCAGGCGCTGTCCACCGGTATGCTCGCCGACCTGCGCGCGATGGAGGAGCGGCACAGCGACGAGGACGTCCTCGCGGACCTGCTCCACCTCGACCACCGCACCGCGCAGGCGGGCCGCCTCGCCGACTCCGTCGCCGTCCTCACCGGTGCCCGCTCCGGGCGCCGTTGGGCCCGCCCGATCGGCATGGAGTCGATCCTGCGCGGCGCCATGGGCCGGATCGCCGGGTACCAGCGGGTACGGGTGCACTCCGTCAGCGACGCCGCGGTCGCCGGGCACGCCGCCGAGGGCGTCATGCACGCGCTGGCCGAGATCCTCGACAACGCCGCGAACTTCTCCCCGCCGACCGCCGAGGTCCACGTGTACGTGGAGGAGGTGCCGGCCGGGGTCATCGTGTCCGTGGAGGACAGCGGCCTGGTCATGGGCGAGGTGCAGCTGCGCCGGGCCGAGGAGGCGGTGTCCGGCCGTATGGCGGGGCTCGGCGGCCTGACCGGCACCCGGCTGGGGCTGCCCGTGGTCGGGCGGCTGTCGGCCAAGTACGGTCTCAAGGTGTCCTTCCGGCCCTCCGCGCGCGGCGGCACGGGCGTGCTGATGCTCGTCCCCCAGGACATCCTGAGCGGCCCCGTGGGCACCGACGGCCCGTCGGCCGCCCCGGCGGCGTCCGCGACGGCCGCCCCCTCGGCCCCCGCGCCCGAGTCGCCGTACGCCCGGCCGGACGCCGAGCCGGACACCCGGCCTTACACCCACGCGCCGGCCCCCTCCGCCACCGGCCCGGCGCCGGCCCCCTCCGACGCCGAACCGCAGCCCGTCCACGACCTGGCGGACCGGACGGACCCGGCGGCGGACGAGCCGCCCGGGCTGCCCAAGCGGCGTCGCGGCCGTACCCTCGCCGCGGCCGAACGGGCCCGGTCCGGCGCCCGGGCCGCCGAGCCCCGCGCCACGCCCACCGCCGAGGACGCGAAGGTCCGCGCCGCCCGCTTCGGCAGCTTCCGCCAGGCCGTCCGCACCGGCTCCTCCGACGCCGGCGAGGTCCCCGCCCCCCGGGACGGTGTCCCGGCCGAGGACTCCGCCGCGGCCGCACCGGCCCAGGCGGCCACCGACCACCCCTCTCCCTCCTCCTCTCCCTCCCCCGCGCACCCGGAAGGCGACACCACCCCATGACCGGCTCGACCACCGCCGACGAGAAGCTCACCTGGCTCATCGAAGGCCTCCTGGAGCGCACGCCGGGCGCACGGCACGCACTCGTCCTCTCCCGTGACGGACTGAAGCTGTGCCGGACGCCGGAGCTGTCCGTCGACCAGGCCGACCAGCTGGCCGCGATCGCCGCCGGCATCCAGTCGCTGTCCCACGGCGCGTCCGTGGAGTTCGGCGACGGCAGCGGCGGGGTGCGCTCCGCCATGACCGAGTTCTACGGCGGCATCCTGTTCATCGTGGAGGCCGGCGAGGGCGCGCACCTCGCCGTGGTCACCTCGGAGGACGCGGACGCGGGACTCGTCGGCCACAACATGAGCGAGCTGATCGAGCAGCTCGGCGACCATCTGACCGCGCAGCCCCGGAACTCATGAGCCGGCCCGGCAGGGACGACGCTCCCGACCGTCTGTACACCGTCACCCAGGGCCGCAGCAGTTCCGGTCCCGGCAACCCCTTCGACCTGGTCACCCTCGTGGTCGCCGAGTGCGAGCCGACGCCCGGCATGCAGTCGGAGCACAAGGCGATCCTGAAGATGACCGAGGCGCCCACGGCCGTGGTGGAGATCGCCGCGGAACTGCGGCTCCCGGTGAGCATCACCAAGATCCTGCTCGCCGACCTCCACGCCGCCGGCCGGGTGAGCGCACGCCACCCGCAGACAGCCGCCGTCCCCGATCCCGACATCCTGGAGCAGGTGCTCGTTGGACTCCGCAATCTCTGACGCCCGCACCCCGCTGGGTGCGACCGCCGCCAACGGCCTCAAGATCGTCGTGGTGGGCGGGTTCGGCGTCGGCAAGACGACCCTGGTCCGTTCGGTCAGCGAGATACGTCCCCTCAACACCGAGGAGACGATGACGCAGGCCGGCGAGGCGGTCGACGACATCAGCGAGGTGCGCGGCAAGACCGCGACGACCGTCGCCTTCGACTTCGGCCGCATCAGCCTCGACGCGCGCAACGTGCTGTACCTGTTCGGCGCCCCCGGTCAGGAGCGGTTCTGGTTCCTGTGGGACCGGCTGTTCTCCGGCACGCTCGGCGCGGTGGTCCTGGTCGACACCCGGCGCATCGACGACTCCTGGTACGCCATCGACCGCCTGGAGCACCACGGCACGCCGTTCATCGTGGCCTGCAACGACTTCGGCGGCCCCCACCATCCGCCCGAGGCGGTCCGCGAGGCCCTCGACCTGGACCCGCGGGTGCCGCTGGTCTCCTGCGACGCGCGGTCCCGCGAGTCCAGCAAGCAGGTGCTGATCGCGCTGGTCGAGCATCTCCGGTCGCTTTACGCCGAGCCGGCCGCCCCGCCCCGACAGGAGTACGTGTGAGCACCGACGCCACCGACGCGGTCCCGCTCAGCGGCCCCCGCTTCCAGACCGACCCGGCCGAGCTGTACCGGCAGATGCGGCGCGAGCACGGGTCCGTCACCCCGGTCGTCCTGGACGGGGACGTACCGGCCTGGCTGGTGCTCGGCTACCGCGAGCTGCACCAGGTGACCGGCGACCCGGTGCTGTTCAGCCGGGACTCGGACCTGTGGAACCAGTGGGACAACATCCCCGACGACTGGCCGCTGCTGCCGATGATCGGCCGCAAGCAGCCGTCGATCCTCTACACGGTCGGCGAGCGGCACCGGGAGCGGGCCGCGATGCTCAGCAACGCGCTGGAGGCCGTCGACCCGCACCTCCTGCGCGGGCACTCCGAGCGCTTCGCCGACGAACTCGTGGACCGGCTGTGCGCCAAGGGCGAGGCGGACCTTGTCGGGGACTACGCGATGCTGCTGCCGGTACGGGTGCTGGCCCGCCTGTACGGCTTCTCCGACGAGGAGGGTCCCGCGCTGGTGACCGCCCTCAACGACATGATCGACGGCCGGGAGCGGGCCATCGCCGGCCAGACGCACCTCGCGACCTCGATGGCGCGGCTGCTCGCCGACCGGAAGGCGGCGCCCGCCGACGACGTCGCCTCCCGGATGCTGGCCGACCCCGGCGGCTTCACCGAGGAGGAGGTCGCCCAGGACCTGATGGTGATGCTGGCCGCGGGCCACCAGCCGACGGCGGACTGGATCGGCAACTCGCTGCGCCTGATGCTGATGGACGAGCGCTTCGCCGCCTCGCTCTTCGGGGGCCGCAACAGCGTCGCGGAGGCCATGAACGAGGTGCTGTGGGAGGACACGCCGAGCCAGAACGTGGCCGGCCGCTGGGCCGCGCGCGACACCCAGCTCGGCGGGCGCCGGATCCGGGCCGGCGACCTGGTGCTGCTGGGCCTCCAGGGGGCCAACTCCGACCCGCAGGTCCGCACCCACGGCTCCGCGCTCACCGGCGGCAACAACGCGCACTTCTCCTTCGGCCACGGCGAGCACCGCTGCCCGTTCCCCGCGCAGGAGGTCGCCGAGGTGATCGCGCGGACGGGCATCGAGGTGGTCCTCGACCGGCTGCCGGACATCGACCTGGCGGTGCCCGCCTCGTCGCTCACCCGTCGCCCCTCGCCCTGGCTGCGGGGGCTGACCGAACTACCCGTGCGGTTCACTCCGACCACTGCCCTGGGAGGCGCGTCTGTATGACGACCGGCATGGAAGAACCCCGGATTCAGCTGGACCCGTTCGTCGCCGACCTGGAGGGCGAGGGCGAGCGGCTGCGCGCGGCCGGACCGCTCGCCGCCGTGGAACTGCCGGGCGGCGTGCCCGTGTGGGCCGTCACCCACCACGCCGAGGCCAAGGCCCTGCTCACGGACCCGCGGCTGGTCAAGGACATCAACGTGTGGGGGGCCTGGCAGCGCGGCGAGATCCCCGCGGACTGGCCGCTGATCGGGCTGGCCAACCCCGGCCGCTCGATGCTCACCGTGGACGGCGCCGAGCACCGGCGGCTGCGCGGCCTGGTGGCGCAGGCGCTCACGGTGCGCCGGGTGGAGCACATGCGCAAGCGGATCACCGAGCTGACCGACCGGCTGCTCGACGAGCTGCCCGCGGACGGCGGCGTGGTGGACCTCAAGGCGGCCCTCGCCTACCCGCTGCCGATGTACGTCATCGCCGACCTGATGGGCATCGAGGAGGTGCGGCTGCCGCGCCTGAAGGTGCTGTTCGAGAAGTTCTTCTCGACGCAGACCCCGCCGGAGGAGGTCCTCGCGACCCTCACCGAGCTGGCCGGGATCATGGCGGACACGGTCGCCGCGAAGCGGGCCGAGCCGGGCGACGACCTGACCAGCGCGCTGATCCAGGCATCGGAGAACGGCGACCACCTCAGCGACGAGGAGATCGTCTCCACCCTGCAGCTGATGGTGGCCGCCGGGCACGAGACGACGATCTCGCTGATCGTGAACGCGGTGGTGAACCTGTCCACGCACCCCGAGCAGCGGGAGCTGGTCCTGTCCGGGCAGGCGGACTGGTCGGCGGTGATCGAGGAGACGCTGCGCTGGTCGACACCCACCTCGCACGTCCTGATCCGTTTCGCCACCGAGGACGTCCCGGTCGGCGACAAGGTGATCCCGGCGGGCGACGCGCTGATCGTGTCGTACGGCGCGCTGGGCCGCGACGAGGCGGCGCACGGGCCGACGGCGGGCTCGTTCGACATCACGCGGACCTCCCAGAACCGGCACATCTCCTTCGGCCACGGCCCGCACGTGTGCCCCGGCGCGGCCTTGTCCCGGATGGAGGCCAAAGTGGCGCTCCCCGCGCTCTACGCGCGTTTCCCGCGCCTGGATCTGGCGGTGCCGGCCTCCGAGCTGCGCAACAAGCCGGTGGTCACGCAGAACGACCTGTTCGAACTCCCGGTCGAGCTGGCGTAACGGCCGTTCGGCCCGCGGGGCGTTTGACTCCCGCCCCGCGGGTAACTCCGGCATTCCGGACGCCGATCCCGATGCCGCACACCGGCGTCGACACCCCGTGTGATCCCGGGAGTCGCCATGTGGAAGCGCAAGGGCAGAAAGAGCCGCCGGACCCCGCCCCCGGTCCCCGTGGAGCTGTGCGACCTGTGCGCCAGGGTCTTCCCCGAGGCCGAGTCCGTGACCGGCTATGTGCCGGACTCCTCCGCGGCGCACGCCACCAACGAGCGGTTCGACGGACTGCGGTACGTCGTCACCTGCTCCGACGAGCACTTCGACGTGATCAAGGACGGCTACGCGCACCGGCCCTACGTCGAAGAGGAGCTGTGGGCCGCGAAACTCTCCCGGGCCCTGGGCTCGGGCCCGCCCGCGCTGTCGATGGAGCAGCTCGGCCGCCGCACCGGCCTCCGGGAACCCCAGATCCGGGCCGCCGTGGCCTGGCACAACGAGCGCCTGCGCGAACAGCAGCGCATGGATCCCTGAGCTCCTGGGCCCCTGGGCCTCTGGGGGCGCCCTCAGCCTCTGGGCCCCTGCGTCCCTACGCCTCTGACCGGACCGCCGCCACCCGGACGGCCCGCGCGGGCCGTCCGGGTGGCGGCGGGTTTGCCGGGGCGCCGGCCGGGTCACTCAGTTCCCCGTCGGCGAGCCATCGAGAGGACGCCCGAGGAGCATCCCGTGAACCGGTTGTGGCGGCCGTTCCTCCACGCGTGGGACCGGCTGGCCGCGTCCGCGCTCGTCCGGCGCGGCCGGGAGCTGGAGCTGATGCACCGGGCGATGGGCTTCGCCACGCTCGCCCTGGTCACCCTGGCGCCGCTGCTGATCGTGGTGGCCGCCGCCGACCCGCTGGGGCGCGGGGGTTTCGCCGCGTGGCTGGCGGACGGGATGGGGCTGTCCGGGCGCTCCGCCCGGGTGCTGACCGACATCTTCAGTCCGCCGCCCAAGGTCGTGAACACCACGAGCGTGTGGGGCGGTATCGCCCTCGCCGTGTTCGGCGTCTCCTTCGCGGCGGCCGTCCAGAACGGCTACGAGCGCATCTGGGGCCTCCCCTCCGGCCCCTGGCACCGGGTCTGGCGCCAGATGACGTGGGTGATCGTGCTGACCGCGTACCTCTACCAGGAGGTGCAGACGCGGACCGCGCTGCACGGGTCGGCGCGGATCGCGCTGTCGACGGCGACCGGGATGCTGTTCTTCTGGTGGGGCCAGTACTTCCTGCTGGGCGGCCAGGTCCGCTGGCGGGACCTGGTGCCGGGGGCGCTCGCGACGATGGTGGGGCTGATCGGCCTGCGCGGCTTCTCGTTCCTGGTGTTCACACCGCTCATCCTCGACAACGCGATCAGTTACGGCACGGTCGGCATCGTGCTGGTGGTGGAGTCCTGGCTGATCGGGGTGGGGTTCGTGGTCTTCGGCGGCGCGATGGTCGGGAACTGGTTCTGCGAGCACCACTGGTGGACCCGGACCATCGACCGCGAGCCGGACTGAGCCCGGCCGGCGGGCGGCCGGAAGGCCGCCGCCCGGCGCCCCGCACCGATGATCGTCAACTTCCCTCGCCCGCCCCGCACATGGCACCGTCCACCGGGCAGTACGATGATCGAAAATTGCGGCGGAGCGTCACCTCCCGGACCACGGAGCCTGCCATGACGACGGACCATTCCCAGCCTCCCCGGATCGACACGAGCCGGGCCCATCCGGCGCGGGTCTACGACTGGCTGCTGGGCGGCAAGGACAACTATCCCGTCGACGAGGCGGTGGGCGAGAAGCTGCCGGCCGAGGCGGCGGCCGGGGCGCGGCAGAACCGCGCCTTCATGAACCGCGCGGTGGCCCATCTGGCCGCGCGGGGCGTGGACCAGTTCCTGGACATCGGCACGGGCATACCGACCGAGCCGAACCTGCACCAGATCGTGCAGCGGACGGTGCCGCGGGCGCGGGTCGTGTACGCCGACAACGACCCGATCGTCCTGCGGCACGCGCAGGCGCTGCTGGTCAGCAGCCCCGAAGGGGCCACGGACTACATCCAGGCCGACGTCCGCGAGCCGGAGGCGATCATCCGGCACGCGCGCGAGGTGCTGGACTTCGACCGGCCCGTGGCGCTGTCGCTGATCGCCCTGATGCACTTCATCCCGGACGAGCAGGACCCGCACGGGATCGTGCGCGGGCTGGTCGAGACGCTTCCTTCCGGCAGCCACCTGATCCTGTCGCACGCGTCGATCGACATCTTCCCGGAGCTGGCGGAGCAGGTGCTGGCGCAGTACGCGAAGGGCGGCATCCGCCTCGGTTTCCGCACCCGGGCGGAGGTGGCCCGCTTCTTCGACGGACTGGAGCTGCTGCCGCCCGGCCTGGTCACGGCCACCGAGTGGCACGGCGAGGGCCAGGAGCCGCCGGAGCCCGAGGAGAGCGGCATCTACGCGGCGGTGGCCCGCATCCCCTGACCCGGGCTGACCCGGGCTGACCGGGGCGGCGGTGCGGGCGCTCAGCGGCTGCGCCCGCGCGCCGCCCAGCCGCTGCCGATGCCGGCGACGTGCAGGGCCAGCAGGGCGAGGCCGATGAGCATGACGTTGGTCGAGGTGAAGACGTCGTTCGTCGAGATCTCCGCCGCGTTGATCAGCCAGGATATGAGGAACAGGACCGCCGCGATGATGGCGAGCACGGTGTACATCCCTTCGGATCGGGGGCACCGGGGCGGTGCCGTGTCACGCGTATGCCCCCGACGAGGTGCGTGACACGGCGGGGACCGCCACGGACTTCGTACAGTGGACGGGTACGTCGTTCTCTCGCCCGGAGCAGCCATGCACCATCCTTCCCGCGCACCGGACGACGGTTCCGACGCCCTCTTCGGCCTCGACGCCCTGACGCCCGGCGGGGCACCGTCCGCCGCGGCCGTCCCGCGGCCGTCCTACCGTGACTCCCCCGCCGCGCGGCGGCTCCTGCCGGTGCGGGAGATCTACGCCGAGCCCGCCGCGGCCGCCTCCCCGCGCGGCCGGCAGGTCCTCGCCCGGTTCCCCGGCGCCCGCGTGGTGGAGGTGGACTCGCACTGGGGCATCCCCGGCCTGCACGGCAACGAGGGCAACGTCGAGCGCTGGGTCCGGGTCAAGGGCGAGACCCTCGTCCTCGGCGAACGCAAGACGTTCACCACCCGCCCCAACGGCCGCTCCGCCGACTGGATCGCGCCGGGCGCCTCCAACGGCTGTGCGATGGCCTGCGCCTACTGCTACGTGCCGCGCCGCAAGGGCTACGCCAACCCGGTCACCGTCTTCACCAACATCGGCCGGCTCCTCGCCCACCTCGGCCGGCACATCGCCCGGCAGGGCCCCAAGCGGGAGCCCAACCAGTGCGACCCGACGGCGTGGGTGTACGACATCGGGGAGAACGGCGACTGCTCGGTCGACGCGCTGATCTGCGACAACACCGCCGATCTGGTACACGCCTTCCGGCAGTGGCCCACCGCCAAGGCGTCCTTCGCCACCAAGTTCGTCAACCCCGACCTGCTGGCCCTGGACCCGCGCGGCCGCACCCGCGTCCGGTTCTCCCTGATGCCGCCGGACGACTCCCGGCTGCTGGACGTGCGCACCTCGCCGGTCTCCGAACGGATCGCGGCGGCCGCTGACTTCCTGGACGCCGGGTACGAGGTGCACTTCAACCTCTCCCCCGTGGTGGTGCGACCCGGCTGGGAGGCGGCCTGGGCACAGCTGCTGACCCGCCTCGACGACGTACTGCCGCAGCGGGTCAAGCGGCAGGCGGCCGCCGAGGTGATCTTGCTGACGCACAACCGGGAGCTGCACGAGGTCAACCTGGGCTGGCATCCGCGCGCCGAGGAGGTGCTGTGGCGGCCCGAGCTCCAGCAGGCCAAGCGGTCCGAGAACGGCGCGCTCAACGTCCGCTACCGCGTGGACGCCAAGGCGCGGGCGGTCGAGCGGCTGCGGGAGCTGATCGCGGCGCACGCGCCCTGGCTGGGGATCCGGTACGCGTTCTGACGGCTCCGCAAGCTCGCCGCATCGGATCACACAACCGACACGACCGACACGACCGGAGAGCGGACCGGTGCCGCCCGCGAGGACGGCTGGATCGCGCTCGGCTTCCGCGCCCTGCTGGGCGAGCCCTGGCCGATCGCCATCGACGAGGTCCACGACCGGCTCACCGACGGCGACCGGGGCATCCTGGCCCGCGCGGCGGCACGGCGGGCTCGACGCACGTCCTGGACGCCGGGACGCTCGCCCTGCCGGACCGGCCGGGCAACCGGCGCGGAAACAGCTTCCACGCCATCCTCGACAACCCGCACGCGGGGCTGCTGCACCTGGAGATCGACGAGCTCCATCTCCACTGCCCTGCTTCCCCGAACCGGGCGGTCCGGTGGAAGTGCCGCACGCCGAAGGCGAGTTGAGACCACCTCCCCGGAGGGGTGCGCAAGCCCCTCGGCGGAGTGTGACCCCCGCCTCTACCAGCATTTATTAGGTTAGGCTAACCTTCATCAGGTGAGATCAGGTGAAGACGCAGCCGGAAGCCCGCGCCTGCGCGGCCATGAGCTGTCGGCATCGGACGTGACCGTGTCGTACGACGGTGTCGACGTCGTGCACGACGCGGCGGTCCGGCTCCGGCCCGGCGAAGTGACCGTGCTGGTGGGGCCCAACGGCAGCGGCAAGTCGACGCTCCTGCGGACCGTCGCCCGCCTCCAGCGCGCCCGCAGGGCCACGCTCAGCATCGACGGCGGCACCGACGGCCTGGCGCTGACGTCCCGTGAGTTCTCGCGGTACGTAGCCCTGCTGACCCAGGGCCGCCCGACGCCGGGCGGGCTGACGGTCCGGGACGTCGTGGAGTTCGGCCGCTATCCGTACCGGGGGCGTTGGGAGCGCCCCGATCCGGACGGCACCGCCGCCGTGGACCGGGCGCTCGCGCTGACCGGTGTCGACACGCTCGCCGACCGCGGCGCCGACCACCTCTCGGGCGGGCAGTTGCAGCGGGTGTGGCTCGCGAGCTGCCTCGCCCAGGAGACCGGCGTCCTGCTGCTGGACGAGCCGACGACCTACCTGGACCTGCGCTACCAGATCGAACTCCTCGACCTCATCCGCGACCTGGCGGACGACCACGGGATCGCGGTCGGCGTCGTCCTGCACGACCTCGACCAGGCGGCGGCCGTCGCCGACCGGATCACGCTCCTCGAAGCGGGCCGGATCGTCGCCGAGGGCCTCCCCGAGGACGTCCTGACGCCGGAGCGGCTCACCGCCGTGTACGGCATCCGGATCGACGTCGGCACCGACCCCCTCACCGGCCGACCGCGCACCCGCCCGATCGGCCGCCACCACATACGAACCGAAAGGCTCGGCACCACCTCATGAGACGCCTCCTGCTCACCGCGGCCGCCACCACCGCCGCGGCGCTCACCCTCGCCGCCTGCGGCACCACCGAGTCCGCCGACGACCGGCCGGCGGCGAAGAAGTCCTCCGAGGCGATCACGCTCAAGGACGGCAAGGGCACCGAGGTGAAGCTCGACGGCCCGGCCACCAAGGTCGTCGCCACCGAGTGGAACGTCGTCGAGAGCCTCGTCTCGCTCGGTGTGGACCCGGTCGGCGTCGCGGACGTCAAGGGCTACAGGACCTGGGACAGCGCGGTCCCGCTGAAGAACGACCCCAAGGACATCGGCACGCGCGGCGAGCCGAGCATGGACGCCGTCGCCGCGCTCGCGCCCGACCTCGTCGTCGCCACCACGGACCTGCCGCCGGCCGCCGTGAAGCAGTTGCGCGAGATCGCCCCGGTGCTGGAGGTGACCTCCGCCGACGGCACCGGCCAGATCGACCAGATGCTGGAGAACGTGGACCTCATCGGCAAGGCCACCGGCACCGAGGACAGGGCCGAGTCGCTGCGGGACGGCTTCGAGGCGAAGATCGCCGAGGGCAGGAAGGCCCTCACCGACGCCGGGCTGGCCGGCCAGGACATCGCCTTCGCCGACGGCTACGCCGCCTCCAACCAGGTCTCCATCCGCCCCTACACCGCGACCTCGCTGCTCGGTGAGGTCAACGAGGCGCTCGGCCTGAACAACGCCTGGAAGGTCGAGGGCGACGAGGCGTACGGTCTCGGCTCCACCGACGTCGAGGGCCTGACCGCGCTGCCCGCGGACTCGCGGTTCGTGTACATCGGCAACGACGACGACCCGACCGCCACCCCGTTCACCGGCGTGCTCGCCGAGAACTCGGTGTGGAAGTCGCTGCCGTTCGTGAAGTCCGGCCAGGTGCACCGGCTGGACGACGGCATCTGGATGTTCGGCGGTCCCGGGTCGATGGAGGCGTACGTCGACGCCCTCGTCGGCACCCTGACGAAGTAGCGAGGTCATGGCCGTCACCGCCACGAAACCCGCGGCCCGTCCGCCGACGGTCCCCACCTCCCGGCCGGGCGCGGCCGCGGTGACGGCCGGGCTCGTCCTGCTGGTCGCCGTCCTCGCCGTCGTCGACATCACGCAGGGCACCGCCGCCGTCGGACCCCCCGAGGTCCTCAAGGCCCTCACCGGCCGGGCCGACCCGGACGACGCGTCCGTCGTGGTCGCCTCCCGGCTGCCCCGGATGGTCGCCGGCCTGCTGGTCGGCGCCGTCCTCGGCATGGCCGGGTCCGTGCTCCAGGCCGTCAGCCGCAATGTGCTCGCCTCCCCCGACACCCTCGCGGTGAACGCGGGTTCCTACCTGGCGCTCGGCCTGGTCGGCGCCACCGGCGTGTCGCTGCCGATGATCGCCTCCTCCGGTGTCGCCTTCGCGGGCGGCCTGGCGGCGGCGGCCGTCGTGCTGGGTCTGTCCGGCCTCGGCTCCGGCACGGTGCGGCTGGTGCTGGCCGGCACCGCGCTGACGCTGGGCCTGAACTCCATGACGGAGGGTCTGCTGCTGCTCTTCCCCGAGCAGACGGAGGGCCTCTACCAGTGGAACCAGGGCGGCATCGCCCAGAACGGCTTCGACGGCGTCCTCCAGATGCTGCCGGTCGCCCTGGTGGGCCTGGCCGGCCTGATGCTGACGGCCCGCCGGGTGGACGCCCTCGCCCTCGGCGACGACGCGGCGCGCGGGCTGGGCGTCCCGGTCCGGGCCACCCGCGTCACGGTCGTGGTGCTCGCGGCGCTGCTGTCGGCCGCCGCCGTCACGCTCGCCGGACCGATCGGCTTCGTCGGCCTGTGCGCCCCGGCCCTGATCCGCCCGCTGGCCCGCCGCTTCCGCGGCCACGCCCGCTCCCGTATGGCGATGCCGGCGGCGGCGCTCACCGGCGCGGCCCTGGTGCTGGGTTCGGACGTGCTGCTGCGCGCCCTTGTCTCCGGCGACCGCGCGGTGTCCGTGCCGACCGGCGTGGTCACCAGCCTGGTCGGTGCCGTGTTCCTCGTCGTCATGGCGATGCGGGTGCGGGACACCGGCGGGGCGGCCGCGCCGGACCGGCCGCGCGTCCCGAGCCGCGCGGTGTTCGCGGTCACGGTCGTCGTGCTGGTGGCGGTCCTGGTGGGCCTGGTCATCGCCGGCGTCCTGGTAGGCGACAGCAAGCTGCTGCTCGGTGACGTCGTCAACTGGGCACAGGGCAGGGCCGGCCGGGGCGTCTCCTTCGTGCTGGACACGCGGGTGCCCCGGGTGGTCGCCGCCGTGTGCGCGGGCGCGGCGCTCGCCCTCTCGGGCACGCTGGTGCAGGCCGTCACCCGCAACCCGCTCGCCGAACCCAACGTCCTGGGCGTCACCGGCGGTGGCGCGCTCGGCGCGGTCGTCCTGGTGACCACCGCGCCGGTGGCCGGCACGTGGGGGGTGGCGGGCGCCGCGTTCGCGGGCTCGGCCCTCGCCGCCGTGCTGGTCTTCGGGCTCGCCGCACGGGGCGGTTTCCAGCAGAACCGGCTGGTCCTGGTCGGTATCGGCGTGGCGTCCGGGACGGCGGCGCTGATCAGCCTGCTGATCGTGCTCACCGACCCCTTCAACGCGACGAAGGCGCTGACCTGGCTGTCCGGTTCCACCTACGGGCGGACCATGCCGGACATCCTGCCGGTGGCGCTGGCGCTGGTCGTCGGCATCGGCGTGGCGGTCGCCCGGCGCACCGGGCTGGACCTGCTCTCGGTGGACGAGGACACCCCGCGCCTGCTCGGCCTGCGGGTGGCCCCGGCCCGGCTCGGGTTCCTGGTGCTGAGCGTCGTCCTCAGCGCCACCGCCGTGGCCTGCGCCGGCACCATCGGCTTCGTCGGCCTCGTCGCCCCGCACGCGGCCCGCGCCCTGGTGGGCCGGCGGCACGTCCGGGTCGTCCCGGTGTCCCTGCTGCTCGGCGCCGCCCTGGTCTGCGCCGCCGACCTGCTCGGCCGCACGGTCATCGCGCCGGCCCAGCTCGGCGCGGGCCTGATGACGGCGGTCATCGGCACGCCGTACTTCCTGTACCTGCTGATCCGGAGCCGCCGCTAGCACCCGTACCGGTGCGAGAACCGGGTGGCGGTCTCCTCCGCTCCCCCGACGGGGGCCGGCTCGGCCTGCTGAACGTCGTCCGCCTACCACCTGATGGCGGCCGGTGCCGTCGGGCTGGTGCCCGTGCGGTTCCTGCCGGAGAGCGCCCAGGTGCCGTTGGCCGGTTCGCGGCCCATGGTCGGCTCGCGGCAGGAGCAGCGGGAGCTGATCACCACCTCGGAGGAGCCCTACAGCTTCTCCAAGGAGCGCACCGACGCCCGCTGAGGCACCGGCGCCGCCGGACGCGGTTTCCCGCGCCTGAGCAGCGGCACGGCTGCGGAGCCGACGGCGACCCCGGCGCACACCAGGGCGCTGCCCGCGGCCTGGGCGAGGCCGTAGGAGCCGGTGCCGACGAGGGGGGCGGTGCAGGCGGCGGCGACCGGGATCAGACCGGAGAAGAGGGTGGCGCGCTCGGCGCCGATGCGCTGCATGCCCGCGTACCAGCAGACGAAGCCGATGACGGTGACCACCACGGCCTGCCACACCAGCGCGCCCGTCTCGACCGCGTCCGGCATCCTGAGCCATCCGCCGCCGTCGGCCACGATGCCGGCCAGCGCCGACTCCACGGCCGCGATGCCGCAGACCACGGTGGACAGCAGCAGCGGGCCCAGGGGCCGCAGGACGGGCACCGCCAGCACGGCGAACCCGACCTCGCCGGCCAGCGCGCACACGGAGAAGGCGATGCCGACGGCGTCGGTGCGCCCCCAGCCCTGGACGGTGAAGGCGCCCACGGCCACGAGCAGGGCGCCGTACAGGACGATGCGCTGGACCTTGCGGCCGTCGAGGAGGGGCACGAGGACGGCGACCACGACGGGCGCGCAGCCCACGAAGACGCCGGGGACCGCGGGTTCCGCCGTGCGTTCGGCGGCGAGGACGGCGAGGTTGAAGCCGAGCATGCCGACGGCGGCGAGCAGCGCGAGGCGCACCCACCGGACGGGTTCGAGGGTGCGCAGGCGGGCGAGGGCGCCGCGCCCGGCGAGCGGGAGGAGCAGCAGGAAGGCGAGCCCGTAGCGCAGGAACTGGCCGCCCGCGTAGGGGTAGTCGCCGAGGAGGCTGTTGGCGGTGAAGGACGCTCCGACGAGGACGCACGCGAACGCGGCGAGCAGCGATCCGCGCGTGGTGGTGGCATTCATGACTACGACGCTAGAGAGCGGGGCGGCCCGGTACGGGGTCCATTTCGGGGCCTTCATCGGGGACCAATCCGAGACCGGGGGCACCGGGCCGGGCGGGCGGCGGCGTCACCCGTCCGTCACGGAATCTCCATCACGTGCATGTCACAGGAATCGGGGTATTCGGACCGCCTCGGCACCAACGGGCCGGGATCGCAAGGGAATTGATGTCTTGATCAGGCCCGACGACTTGGAAGGAACTGCCAGTGCGCACCCGTGATGTGACCATCGCCGTGGCGACCGCGAGCCTCTCCGCCGCCCTGCTGGCCGGCTGCGGCGGCGACTCCGGCGACGAGGGCAAGCCGTTCGAGGGACAGAGCGCCGACGCCGTCGCCGCGAAGGCGGTCGAGGCCACCCGGCAGGCGAAGTCCATGCATGTGAAGGGGGACACGCGGTCGGAGGACGGCAGCACCGTCAGTATCGACGTCGCGGTCGACCAGGAGAAGAACTGCCAGGGCACCATCGGCGCCGGCGAGACCCGCGCCGACGTGCGGCACACCGAGGCGACGCTGTTCCTGCGCGGCGACGAGCAGTACTGGCAGACCGCCCTGAAGCAGCAGCCGGACGCGGCCCGGGAGATGGTGCCGAAGCTGAGCGGCAGGTGGGTGAAGATGCCGGCCAACGACGCCACGACCGCCGGGGTCTGCGACAAGCAGGGCTTCATCGCGGCGATGGACGAGGACAAGTCCCAGCGCCGGGGCATGAAGCGCGGCGACACCACGGAGATCGACGGCAAGGAGGCGCTGAAGCTCACGAAGGAGCAGGCGTCCGGCGAGACGCTCGCGCTGTACGTGGCGACGGAGGGCGAGCCGTACATCCTGCGCTCGACCACCGAGGGCGGCAAGAACCCCGGCACCGTCGACTTCGCCGACTACAACAAGCCGGTGAGCCCCGAGCAGCCGCCCGCCGACCAGACGGTGGACCTGAAGGAACTGGGCGGCGGCCAGCGGGCCTGACCCGGTTCTCCCTATCCGCCGCCTTCCGCATCCCCGCGCTCCCGGTCCGAGTCCGGCCACACGTACGGCAGGTCGTCCGGCACCCCGGGGAACAGCCCGGCGTACACGTCGGGTTCCTTGCGCACCAGCGCCGAGCGGTGACTGCGGTGGAAGGCCGCGTCGCCCAGCCAGGGCGGCAGTTCCCCGGCATCGGCCAGCGCCTCCTGGTCCCGTACCGGCTCGCCCGGACGGCTCACGGCGAGCCCGGCGACGAGTGAGGCCGCGCAGCTGTCCTGGTGGCCCTGCTCGCGCCAGACCCGGCAGACCTCCAGGCCGTAGCGGACGAGAGCCTCCTCGTACCCCGTCCACATCCGCACCGCGGGATGCCGGCGCCAGCCGTAGCCGGGCACGGTGAGGCCGCGCAGCACCTGGAGCGCCTCGACGCGCTGCTTGCCGAGTCTGCGGCGGTCCAGGGCGAGCGCCGACTCGCGGAAATCGGCGTACGGCAGGAAGGTCTGCATGGTGTCCTTCCCTTCCCTCAGCCGGGGAAGCGGCCGGTGGCGCGCAGGTGTCTGCGGCGTTCGGCGTAGGCGAGGTCGTCGCGCCACAGGCGGCCCGCGGCGGCCCGGATCAGGGGCCGCAGGACGGGGGCGAGACGGCGGGCGACGGGGAAGCCGGGCCGCTCGGAGGCGGCGACGACCGCCTCGACGACCGCGGTGCGGGGCCGGCCGGACGCGTCGGGGCCGAGCGGCGTGGCGTGGCTCTCCACGACCGACCCGACGCCTTCCCCGCCGGTGATGTGCATGACGACGGTACGGGGCTCGGGCGCGGTGAACTCGGCGCGCACGGGCACGACCAGACGCCGCGTCAGTCTGAAGGAGACGTCGACCACGAAGCGGTCCTCGTCGTCGGGGGCGTCCGGTGCACCGCCGGGCGCCCCGACGACGGTGAGGTCGACGAAGGAGTACGGGTGGAACCAGGCCCCGTGCCACGGGTCGAGCCGGTTGGCGACCACGTCCTCGGGTTCGCAGCTCCCCACCCCGCGCCAGACGGACGTCAGCGCCGTGTCCGTGGGCGGCCGGGCGGGGACGACGGGCGCCGGGGTCGGCGGCTCCTCCCCCACGCTGTCCAGGCGCACCCAGATCAGGACGCCGTCGTCGTGGACCGGCAGGGGCTCCCAGCCGGCCGACGCGGTGCCGTCCAGGGCGAGCCCGTGCCAGTGGCAGACCAGCGTGCCGCAGCGCACGGGGCTGTCGGCCAGCGGTGCGCCGAGGTGCGGGCAGATACCGGGCCCGCCGACCAGCCGGCCGCGCCCGTCCCGCCAGACGACGACCTCGACGCCCTCGACGGTGCCGGACAGCGGGCGCGCGGGCCGTACGTCGGTGGAGGCGCCGAGGACGTACCAGTTGCCGGAGGGCCGGGCCAGGGCGCGTTCGAGGGACCCGGCGATGACGGCGGGGCGGGCCTCGCGCCAGGTCGGCCGCTGGTCCTGCCAGGCGACGGGCCGGCGCCGCAGCCGCAGCGGGAAGCGGCCCTGCCGTGGTCGGGGTCGCGGGCGGGGGGCGCTGCTCATCCGGTCTCCTTCACGTCTCGGGCGGTGCTGCCGCAGGGCACCGGCGCGGTGCGGGCGGCGAGCCGGGCGGACAGCACCCGTACGAGCCCGTCGGCGGCGACGGCCGCGCGCCGCCGCCGGGACACCACCGCGCGCCGGTGCAGGACCGCGTACCCGCTCTCCGCGACGGCGTCGAGGATGGCGCGGTAGAGCACGAACGCGGTGCGGATGCAGGGCCGGGCGACGGGGTCCAGCATCGCGAGTCCCGGCTCGGCCTCGCGGTAGACGGTGCGGGTGAGGTCCTCGGCGGCCCGGAGCGCGGCGGTGATGCGCGGGTCGCGGCGGCCGGTGCGGCGGCTCCACAGCAGCAGGTCCCGGTGCGCGCCGTGCGCGGCGAGCAGGTCGGCCGGGAGGTAGACCCGGCCGCGGTCGAGGTCCTCGCCGACGTCCCGCAGGAAGTTGGTCAGCTGGAAGGCGACGCCGAGCGCGGCGGCGTGCGGCGCGGCCAGGGCGCGGTCGGTGACGGTGCCGAGGACGGGCAGCATCTGGAGGCCGATGACGGCGGCCGAGCCGTGCATGTAGGCGCGCAGGTCGGCGTAGGTCGGATAGTCGGTGACCGTGAGGTCGCTGCGCATCGAGGCCATGAAGTCGGTGAAGTGCGCGGGTTCGATGGCGTACCGGGCGGCGGTGTCGGCGAGGGCGCGCACCACGGGCTCGTCACCGGCGGGGCCGCCGGTCAGGGCCCGGTTCAGTTCTGCGTCGAGGCGGGTGAGGGCGGCGGCGCGCTCGGCGGGGGCGGCCTCGGTGCCCAGGTCGTCGACGATGTCGTCCGCCCAGCGGGCGAAGCCGTAGAGGGCGTGCACGGCGGGCCGGCGGTCGGCGGGCAGCAGGCGGGTGGCGAGGAAGTAGGTGCGGCCGTGGCGGGCGTTGAGGTGCCGGCAGCGGGTGTAGGCGGCGCGCAGGTCCGGGTCGGTGATGCCGGCGGCGTCCAGTTCGTGCCGGGTCATCGGCGCCCGCCCCTCGCCGCGACGGGCCCGCCGGTGATGCGGGCGGCGGCGAGTTTCCCGGAGATCAGCACGGTGGGGACGCCGACGCCCGGGGTGGTGCCGCAGCCGGCGAGGACCGCGTTGTCGGTGCCGCGCACCAGGTTGCGGGGCCGGAAGGGGCCGGTCTGGGCGAAGGTGTGGGCGACCGAGAAGGGCGTGCCGGCGGCATGCCCCTGTGCGGTCCAGTCGGCGGGTGTCACCAGGCACTCCTCCTCGATGGCGGCGGCGATACCGGTCAGTCCCCGGCGTTCCAGGGTGGCGAGCAGCCGGTCGCGGTAGCGGGGGCCGAGATCGGCCCAGGCGTGGGCGCCGGGTCCGATGTCGGTGTTGGGGCAGGGGGCGAGGACGTAGTGGAGGTGGCGGCCTTCGGGGGCGAGGGAGGGGTCGCCGGCGGTGGGGCGGGTGATGAGCAGGGAGGGGTCGCTCATCAGGGCGCCGGTGCGGGTGAGTTCCTCGAAGGTCCCCCGCCAGGCGGCGCCGAAGGACAGCGTGTGGTGGGCGAGGTGCGGCCAGGTCCGGGTGGTGCCGGCGTGCAGGACGACGGCCGAGGGCGCGTGCCGCAGACGCAGTGGGCGGCGCGGGCGGCGGCCCAGCAGCCGGTGGACCACGGGCAGGTCGGGGGTGAGGACGACGGCGTCGCAGGGGATGCGCCCCTGGTCGGTGACGACGGCGGTGACGCGGGTGCCGGACCGCTCCAGGCGGGTGACGTCGTGCCCGAGGCGCAGGTCGGCCCCGGCGTCGACGGCGGCGGCCGCCATGCCGCGCGGCAGGGCGTGCAGTCCGCCGCGCGGGAAGTACACGCCGGCCACGGTGTCCATGTAGGCGATGACGGCGTACGCGGCCAGCGCGCGGGCGGGGGCGACCCCGGCGTACAGGGACTGGAAGGAGAACACCCGTTGCAGCCGCTCATCCGTCAGGAAGCGGCCGATACGGGTCTCCAGGCGGCCGAATCCGCCGAGGGCGGCGAGCCGGGCCAGGTCGGGGGTGAGCAGGCCGAGCGGCGAGTCGAAGTTGGCGTCGATGAACCGGCGCATCTGCACGGCGTACAGCTTCCCGAGCCAGGCCCGCAGCCGCCGGTATCCGGCCGCCTCCCGGGCGCCGGCGAACCGTTCGACCTCGGCCTCCATCGCGTCGGCGTCGGTGTGCACGTCGAGGGCGGTGCCGTCCGCGAAGCACGCCCGGTAGGCGGGGTGCAGGGGCAGGAGGTCGACGCGGTCGGCCAGCCGGTCGCCGACGGCGGCGAACGCCTCGTCGGCGAGGTCGGGCATGGTCAGCACGGTGGGGCCGGTGTCGAGGTGGTAGCCGCCGAGTTCGCGCCGCCCGGCCCGGCCGCCGGGCAGCGGGTCGCGCTCGACGACCGTCACCTTCCGTCCGGCGCCCAGCAGGTGCAGGGCGGCGGACAGGCCCGCGAGGCCCGCGCCGACGACCACGACGTGATCGGTGCGGCCGGTCACGGTGCGCGTCATCGCGGGGCCCGCGGCGTGTGCGACATGCGCGGCGTGCGCGGCCGGTCCTGCGGGTGGTCCCGGCCGTCGTCGGCCGTGCTGGGGCGCATCCCGGTTCCTCTCCTCGTCGGCAGCGGCACCGGGCCGGCCGGCCGGTACGACGGTCGGCTGCGGTGCCGGGCCGGGCCGTACGACGTCTTCGGTACTCGGCATGCGGTGCTCGGTGCTCGGTCTTCGCGGCTACTTCCGCCCGGCGGCGGGCGACGGATGCACCGTTCGGCGCTGCGCCGGGGGCCGGTCGGGTGACTCGGCGCGTCATGCCTTCCCGCTCCGGGCGCGGCAGGACGCCGTCCGCCCCCTTTCGGGCCCGGCAGTCACCCGCCCGGCGGTCACCCGCGCCGGCCCGTCCCGCGCGCCGTGCATCCGTGGACGGGCCGGGGCCGGAATACTCCGCCGGAAACCGAGATGCCCTGGGCCCGGCGGAGGCATGGCAGCCGAGGCCGGTCGGGGGCGCGGAGAACGGCGTGGAGGAGGCGACCGTGGTCGAGGCGGACATCGTCGTCGTCGGTGCCGGGGCGGCGGGGCTCTCCCTGGTGCACCGGCTCCCGTCGGACGTGCCGCACGGCGCCGCGCCCTCCGTGGTCCTGATCGAGCCGCCGCCGGGCCCGCTGCGGCCGCCGCCGCGCACCTGGTGCTCCTGGGAGACGGGACCGGGCCGCTTCGACACGGCGGCGACGGCCTCGTGGGAGTGGCTGAGGGTGCACGGCCGCGACGGCACGCCCCTTTGGCGGCACACCGCTCCCGCACGCTACAAGATGATCCGCTCGGACGACTTCGAGGCGCTGGTGGACCGCGACCTGAAGGACCGTCCGGGGCTGCGCCGCCTAGAGGCCACCGTCGGCACGCTCACCCCCCGGCCGGACGGGACCGTACAGGTGGCCGCCACGGACGCCGGCGGCGGCCGGACCGACGTACGCGCCCGCTGGGTCTTCGACTCCCGTCCGCCGGACCGCCTGCCGCCCGCCCGCACCCGCCTGCTCCAGCACTTCCGCGGCTGGTTCGTGCGCACCGAGCGGCCGGTGTTCGACCCGGCGGTGGCCGACCTGATGGACTTCCGCACCGGACAGCCCGCGCGGGGCCTCTCGTTCGGCTACGTCCTCCCGACCGGGCGGCACACGGCGCTGGTGGAGTACACGGAGTTCGGGCCGGAGCCGCTCACGACGGAGGAGTACGACGCGGCGCTGGAGGACTACGCGCACCGGGTGCTGCGCACCGGTGCCGTCGAGGTGCTGTCGACGGAGCAGGGGGTGATCCCGATGACCGACGCCGTCTTCGAGCGGCGGGCCGGCGGTTGTGACCGGGTCTTCCGGATCGGGGTGGCGGGCGGGGCGACGCGGGCGTCCACGGGGTACGCGTTCGCGGCGGTGCAGCGGCAGTCCGAGGCCGTCGCCCGGGCCGTGCGCGCGGGCCGGCCGCCGGTGCCGCCGGCCCCGCACCCGGCGCGGGCCCGGCTGATGGACGCGGTGCTGCTGCGCGCCCTGGACACCGGCCGGGTGAACGGCCCCGACCTCTTCTTCCGGCTCTTCGCCGACGTCCCCGCCGGCCGGCTGCTGCGCTTCCTGGACGGCCGGTCCCGGCTGTACGAGGACCTCGCGGTCGGCGTCCGCACGCCCGTCCTGCCGATGCTCCGTACGGCGGCCGAACTGCCGTGGCTGCGCCGCCGCGACCTGCCGCCCGTCCACTGAAGCCCCTTCCCCCACCGGGAGTTCCCGATGCCCTCGCCGCGTACCACCGACCCCGACCTCCACCGGACGCGTCCGCCGGGGCGCGACCGGCGTGCGCGGGCCGTCCCGCCCGCGCCGGGGCGTCCACGCGTGGAGGGTGACGATCCGCCCTCGGTCGCGGTGATCGGCGGCGGGATCGCGGGGCTGGCGGCGGCGACGGCCCTGGCCGAGCGGGGCGTACGGGTGGTGCTCCACGAACGGGAGCCGGTGCTCGGCGGCCGGGTCGCCGGCTGGCCGGTCACGGTGCCCGAGGGCAGGTCGGCGGCCGGTACGTCCGCCGCCGGGACGTCCGTGACGATGAGCCGGGGCTTCCACGCCTTCTTCCGCCAGTACTACAACCTGCGGAGCCTGTTGCGCCGCAGCGATCCCGCGCTGGGCATGCTGACGGGCCTCCCCGACTATCCGCTGCGGCACAGCGGCGGGCTGCGCGACAGCTTCCGCCGGGTGCCGCGCACGCCGCCCCTCAGCGCCCTCGGCTTCGTCGCGCTGAGCCCGAGCTTCGGGGTGCGCGACCTGCTGGGCATGCGGCCGGCGGCGGCCCTGCCGCTCCTCGACGTCAGCACCCGGCGCGTGCACGAACTCCTCGACGACGTCAGCGCCCACGACTTCCTCGACCGGCTGCGCTTCCCGGCGGCGGCCCGGCATCTGGCCTTCGAGGTGTTCTCGCGCAGCTTCTTCGCGGACCCGCGGGAGCTGTCGGCCGCCGAGATGGCGCTGATGTTCCACATCTACTTCCTCGGCTCCAGCGAGGGCCTGCTGTTCGACGTGCCCCGCGAACCCTTCCCGCAGGCCCTGTGGGACCCGCTGGCCGGGCATCTGACCCGGCACGGCGTCGAGCTGCGCACCGGCACGTCCGTGGAGGCCGTCCGCCCCGGACCGTCCGGCGGCCACCTCGTCGCCGACGGCTCCGGGACCCTGCCGTACGACGCCGTCGTGCTCGCCCTCGACACCGGCGGCCTGCGGGGGCTGGTCGCCCGCTCGCCGGACCTGGGCGACGCCGAGTGGCGCGCGCGGGTGGGGCGGCTGCGCAACGCCCCGCCGTTCCTGGTCACCCGGCTGTGGCTGGACCGCCCGGTCGCGTCCGGCCGGCCGGGCTTCCTCGGCACGAGCGGCTACGGCCCGCTGGACAACGTCAGCGTGCTCTCCCGGTACGAGGGCGAGGCCGCGCGGTGGGCGGCGCGCACGGGCGGGTCGGTCGTCGAACTCCACGCCTACGCCGTGCCGTCGACGGCCGTGCGGGAGGTCGAGGAGAAGCGCCTGGTGGAACAGTTGTACCGGGTGTACCCGGAGACACGGGCGGCCCGGGTGGTCGCCGCGCACCACGAATGGCGCGCGGACTGCCCCCTGTTCACCGTCGGCGGCTACCGCGACCGCCCCACCGTCCGCACCGCCGACCCGTCCGTGGTCGTCGCCGGCGACCTGGTCCGCACGGGCCTGCCGGTGGCCCTGATGGAACGCGCCGCCACCTCCGGTTTTCTGGCCGCGAACGCCCTGCTGGAGCAATGGGGGGTGCGGGGCGAGCACCTCTGGACGGTCCCGGACCGGGGGCGGTCGGCCTTGCTGCGGGCGGTGGCGCGACGACTGGGGCCATGACAGGGAGTCCGGGCAGGGCCTGGCGGGGTGCGGGGAAAAATCCGGGGGAGCGGACGGCCGCGCGCTGCTACGGTCGGGCGCCATGAGCTGGCTTCCCGATGACTTCGTCCACCCTGTGCTGGTACCGCTGCCGGGCGGTGGTCATCACCTGCGGCCGATCCGGGAGGCGGACACCCCGCTCGACTACCCGGCCGTGATGGGTTCGCGCGAGCGGCTGTGGACCATGTTCGGCCCGGCCTGGGGCTGGCCCGCGGCCACCATGACCTACGAGGCCGACCGGGCCGACCTCCTGCGGCACGAGAAGGAGATCGCCGCGCACCAGTCCTTCAACTACGCGCTGTTCGACGCGGCGGAGACAGCCCTGCTCGGCTGTGTCTACATCGACCCGCCCGAGAGGGCCGGCGCGGACGCCGAGATCTCCTGGTGGGTGGTGGACCAGCTGGTGGGCAGCACGGTCGAGCAGGACCTCGACGCGCTGGTGCCGCAGTGGATCGCCGCCGACTGGCCGTTCGAGCGGCCGCGCTTCCTCGGCCGTGAGGTCTCCTGGTCGGACTGGCTCGCGCTGCCGGAGCACACCGACAGGTGAGTGCCCGCCACCTGTCCCGCCGGGGGCACTTCCGGCCTACGCCCCCTGCTCCCCCGTCGGCTGGTCCGCCAGGCCGCCCGCGCCGAGGGGGCCCGTGGCGGTCAGGGGGGTCTCCGCCTCCAGGCGGGGCAGTTCGCGGCGGGACAGGCGGAGGACGATCGGGGGGAGGGTGGTGCGGCCGAGCTGGGCCAGGCGGAGCCAGCCGGGGACGTACACGGCGGTGCGGCGGTGCTCCACGGCGCGTACGAGGCGGGCGGCGACCTGGTCGGCCGGGTAGACGCGGCGGGCCGGCGAGGGCATGTGCCCACGCAGCTCGCGCAGCACCGGGTACCGGTCGGCGTCGCGGATCATGTCGGTGTCGACCCAGTTGAGGTAGGCGATGCCGACCGCGACCCCTTGGTGGGCCACCTCGGCGCGCAGGGAGTGGCCGAAGGCCTCCACGCCGGCCTTGGAGGCGCAGTACGCGCTCATCATGGGGGCGGCGCCGAGCGAGGCCAGCGAGGCGATCTGGAGGTGGTAGCCGGCGGTGCGGATCAGGTCCGGCAGGAAGGCGCGGGCCGTATGGGCGCTGCCGGTCAGGTTGACGTCCACCACCCGGCGCCACAGCGCGGGGTCCGACGTGGCGAAGGGGCCGCCCTCGGCGATGCCGGCGTTGGCGATCACGACGGACGGCGGGCCCAGGCCGGTGCGTACCTCGCCGGCGGCGCGGGACAGCGCGTCGGGGTCGGTGACGTCGGCCTCGACGGCGAGCGAGGGGGTCGGCAGGTCCGCCGCGACGGCCTCCAGGCGGGACCGCTCGCGGCCGAGGAGGGCGATGCGTGCGCCGCGTCCGGCGCAGGCGTGGGCCAGCGCGGCACCGAGTCCGCGGGCGGCGCCGGTCACCACGACGGTGCGGTTGTGCAGGGGGCTGTGGGTCACCGGTCTGCCCTTTCCTCGGGTTTCTCGGAGTGCGTGACGGACAGGGTCATCTCCTGTCGCCGGTGCGGTCGCGGCGGGTCAGGCTCCGCTGCAGGCGCGTGAGCCCGGCGAAGCGGTGGGCGCGCAGCGCCGCACGGGCGGCGTTCGCGCCGGGCGCGCCGTGGACGCCGCCGCCCGGGTGGGCCCCGGCGGAGGCGAGGTAGAGGCCCGCCACCGCGGTCTCCGGGCGCCCGGTGCCGGGCACGGGACGGAAGAAGAGCTGCTGGTGCATGGCGGTGGTGCCGCCGTTGATGGCGCCGCCCTCCAGGTTGGCGTCCATCGACTGGAGCGTCGGCGGGGCGAGGACGCGGCGGGCGCGGATCAGCGCGCGGAAGCCGGGTGCGAAGCGCTCCACCTGGCGTTCGACGCGGTCCGCCATGAGGTCCTGCTCCTTCGCGTCCCAGCTCCCGGTGATGCCCTCGTCACCGGCGTCGTTCCGGATGTCGTGGGGGACGTGGGTGTACGCCCAGGCGGACTCGGTGCCGCGCGGGGAGCGGGTCGGGTCGGAGGTGGTCATCTGGCCGAACAGCGAGAAGGGCCGGTCGGGGACCTCGCGCATGGCGATCTGGGCGGCGAACCGGGTCAGTTCGTCCAGCCCGTCGGCCAGGTGCACGGTCCCGGCCCCGGCCGCCTGCTCGCACCGCCAGGGCACGGGCCCGTCCAGCGCCCAGTCGACCTTGAAGGTGGCGAAGTCCCACTGGAAGCGCCGCAGGTCGGCGAGGACCTGGTCCGGTACGTCGTCGGGGGCGACGAGCCCGCCGTACAGGGCCGGCACGGACACGTCGGCGAGGACGGCGCGCCGGGCGGCGATGGTCTCCCCGTCGGCCGTGCGTACGCCGGTCGCGCGCCGGTCGCGGACCAGGATCCGCTCGACGCGCCGCCCGCAGCGCAGGGTCCCGCCGAGGGCGCGCAGCCGGTGGACCAGGGCCTCGGTGAGCGCGCCGGCACCGCCGACCGGCACGGGGAAGCCGTACGTCTGGCCGAGCATCGACATCAGCCAGCCGAAGCCGCCGCTGCCGGCCGCCTCCGGGGCGAGGTCGGCGTGCAGGGCGTTGCCGGCCAGGAGCAGCCCGCCGCCCTGGCCGCGGAACTCCTCCTCCCCCATGCGGCGCACCGGCAGCACCAGCGTGCGGGCGAGGCGCAGTCCGCCCGCGCCGCGCAGCCGCAGGGCCAGCCTGGCGGTGGCGCGGACCGGCGGGAACGGGGTGAACAGGGCGTCCAGGATGTCGGCGCGGTAGCGGTCCCACACCGCGTGCAGCCGCTCCCAGGCGGCGCCGTCCCCGGGCGCGAAGGCGTCCAGGGAGGCGGCGGTGGTGGCGACGTCGCGGTCGAGGACGGCGCACGTGCCGTCGGTCAGGGGGTGGGCCACCACGTGGGGCGCGTGGGACCAGCGCAGTCCGTGGTCCTGGAGGCGTAGTCCGGCGAGGACCGGGGAGGCGGCGGCGAGCGGGTAGAAGGAGCTGAACAGGTCGTTGACGAAGCCGGGTGCGACCCCGCTGTCATGGCGCACCGCCCCGCCCGGCTCGGGCTGCTCCTCCAGGACCGTCACGCTCCAGCCGGCATCCACGAGGAGGTTGGCGGCCACCAGCCCGTTGGGCCCGGCCCCGATCACGACGGCGTCAGGCACGACCGGTCCCCGGCTCGTACGTCACCGATCCGGCCGCCGATCCGGTCACGTCCCCGGCGTCCGGGCGGCGCCGCTCGCCGGCCACGGACTCGCACAGCTCGGCGAGCCTGGCCAGCATGGCGCGGTGCCGGAGCTGGATCATCGCCTCGACACCGACGTTGTGGAGCAGTCCGCCGGGGCCGCGCAGGGGGTGTTCGTCCACGATGACGAGGCACTGCTCACCCCAGGGCCGCAGTTCGATGGCGATCCGGGCCGTGCCGAGCGGGCCCGCCTTGGCTTCCAGCTCCAGTTCGGAGCCGTCCACGCAGTGCCGGACGACCGACTCGTTGTGCAGCCGGACCGGCCCGAGCCGCACCTCGTAGGCGAGGGTCGCGCCGACCTGCGGCCACTGCCCGGACTTCGGGGTGACGTCGGACGTGCCCACCACCCAGTCCGCGTACCGGTCGCCGTCCGCGAGGACGTCCCACACCGCCTGCGGGGTCGCCTGGATCAACCTATGCCGAACCGCCACGGGTGCCTCCCACGTCCAGTAACCGTCATGTGCGTCTGTGCCGTCTGTGCCGTCCTTGCCGGGACGCAGCACTGAGTGCCCCGTCCGTGGACGGCCAACCGGGCGGACGCGGCATCCCTCACATCTCTCAGGTACCGGGCACGCGGGGGCCCGCCTAACGTCCGGCACAGGGGCGCGGTCGACGCCCCGGGAAGAGAGGGCACATGAGCCGCCGAACGCTCACGACACTGCTGGCCGCCGGAGGTGCCGCCGTCGCGCTGGCGCTGGCCGCCGTACCGGCTCCGGCCGCACCGTACTCGGGCGGCAACTACGGCGCCTACGCCAGGGAGGGCCGGTACCCGACCGTCTCCGGCTGCGCGGGGACCTTCCGGCAGGTGGGCGCCACGCAGCACGCGGAGGGGATGGCCCTCAAGTACTACTACTCCGGGAGCTGCGGCTCCTTCGCCCGCGTCGAGAACTCCCGCGCCAACTGCGCCGCCGTCCTGGAGCGCTCGGACTCCGGCACCGGCCGCGCCGACGGCTGGGTCTCGGAGACCGTCGACCCCGGCCTCACCTACGCCTACACCAAGATCGGCAACAACCTCTCCGGCCGAGTCTCCCGAGCCCTCCTCACCTGCGACGGCCACATCTGGGCCCAGACGCCTTGGTACTGACACTCGCTTGACTGCGGACGAGCGCGCCTCCCCCCGTGCTGAACGGCCTGGGAGGGGCCCCAGGCGGCACGGGTGGGCGCAGCGGCACCGGCAAGCGCCGATCAGCGCCCACCCCCGCCCCACCCCGATGCCCCCGGCAACAGAACCCACCCCGAAAACCCCCGCATTGGCATGGACCTGATAATGCGTCTCCCCTTAAGCTCGGCCCAACCCGATGAGAGCGCTCTCAGACTGCGGTTGTTCCACCCCCACCTTGCTGGAACGACGAAGGGCACCCCCCGTGAGACGCAGCAGAATCAGGCACCTCGGCCTGGCCGGCCTCCTCGTGCTCGGCAGCCTCACCGCCATAGGCACCCTCCCCGCCTCGGCCGCCGACGCCCCCGACACCGCGACCGCCGCCAAGGCCTCCGCGTCCGCCGGCCTCCTGGACGCCATGCAACGCGACTTCGGCCTCACCAGGGCCCAGGCCGAACACCGCCTCGCCGCCGAACGCCACGCCACCGGCCTCGCCCCCACGGTCCGCAAGGCCGCCGGCAGCGCCTTCGGCGGCTCCTGGTACGACGCGGAGGCCGAACGCCTGACCGTGGCCGTCACCGAGGACGCGGCCCCCGCGACCCTCCGCGCCGTCCGCGCCACCGGCGCCGAGGTCCGCACCGTCGCGCACACCGCCCAGCAGCTCGACGCGGCCAAGGCACGCGTCGACCGCCTCGACGCCCCCGCGGGCGTGAGCAGTTGGCGCGTCGACCCGGTCGCCAACAAGGTCGTCGTCGACGTGGTCGAGGACAAGCAGGCTGACAACGATGTCCGCCGCTTCGTGGACCGGGCCCGCGAGGCCGGACCGGTCACGGAACGGTCGGTGCCCTCGGCGCCGCAGACCTTCGCCGCTGGCACGGTCGGCGGCGACCCGTACTACACGGGCAACGTCCGCTGTTCCATCGGCTTCTCGGTGCACGGCGGGTTCGTCACCGCCGGGCACTGCGGCGGGGCCGGACAGGGCGTCAGCGGCTGGGACCGCTCGTACATCGGCACCTTCCAGGGCTCGTCGTTCCCCGACAACGACTACGCCTGGGTGAACGTGGGCAGCGGCTGGTGGACGGTGCCGGTGGTGCTCGGCTGGGGCACGGTCTCCGACCAGCTGGTGCGCGGCTCGAACGAGGCTCCCGTCGGAGCCTCGGTCTGCCGTTCCGGTTCGACCACCCACTGGCACTGCGGCACCGTGCTCGCCAAGAACGAGACGGTCAACTACGCGCAGGGCGCGGTGCACCAGATGACGAAGACGAGCGTGTGCGCCGAGGGCGGCGACTCGGGCGGCTCCTTCATCAGCGGTGACCAGGCGCAGGGCGTCACCTCGGGCGGCTGGGGCAACTGCTCGAGCGGTGGCGAGACCTGGTTCCAGCCCATCAACGAGATCCTGAACCGCTACGGGCTGACCCTGCACACGGCCTGACCCGGGAGACGAAGGAGGGCCGCGCCGGACGTCCGGCGCGGCCCTCCTTCGTCCCGGCTCCTCAGCTGTCGCCGGGGCCCGCGCCCCGTTGGGGCGCCTCGGGGCTCGTCCCCGTGGTGAGCCGGCGGTAGGCGGCCCGCGCGTGGACCACGCGGGCCAGCACCGTGCCGACCAGGGTGGCGCCGAGCAGGCAGGCGAGCCAGAGGGCGTCCCGCCGCCCGGCCCAGGTGAGGGTGCCGGCGGGCGGGACGGCGAAGCCGTTGAGGGAGAGCCAGCACAGGACGGCCGTACCGGGGGCGGCGGCGAACGGGGCGCAGAGTCCGAGGACGCCGGCCAGCAGGGAGAGCGCGACGAGAGCGAGCCCCGGACGGCCGGAGCCGACGACGCCGTTGAGGACCGCCACCAGCGCGAGGGCGCCGCCGAAGGCTCCCGCCCACACCAGCGGAGCCGCGATCGGACGGGGGACGGGCCTGGCACCGCTGCCCAGGCGCACCCACTCGATCATGCCGACGGCTCCTTCCGCTCCCGGACGGCTCCGACCACGGCGTCGGACGACCGGTCCTGGCAGATTGTCCCACCGCGAGGCACGCCGCCCGGGTGCCGTATCCCGCCGTATTCCGCCACCCCCCGGCCCCGCCTACCGTCCGCCCCGCTCGGCCTCGTCGTGCTCGCGGGACGCTGCCGGGTCGCCGGCCGGCACGGTCACGCCCTGGGGCTCCGCGTCGTCGTCCCGTGCCGGGGCGGGCGCGCTCCTGCCGGGCGGCCGCCGGCCCGCGCCCCGCAGGCCGGCGGCGAGGACGGACGACCGTTGCGCGACGACCGGGCCGAGGACGGCGAGGACCAGGACGTAGCCGACGGTGAAGGAGGGCGAGCCGCGGGTCGAGCCCGGCGCCCGCCGACATGGCGGCCAGGACCAGCGCGAACTCCCCGCGCGCGACCAGCGTGGTGGCGATCTCGACGGCGGGTTCGCAGCCGTAGCGGTGCACCCGGGCGACGCAGAGCCCGGCGGCGACGTTCATGACGAGGGTCAGCACGGCGGCGACGGCGACCGGGCCGGCGACGGAGGCGATGTCCCCGGGGTCGATGGCGAGCCCGAAGGCGAAGAAGAAGACGGCCGCGAAGGCCCCGCGCAGCGGATGCACGAGTTCGCGGATGCGGGGCCCGGCCGGGGTGCCGGCGAGGATCAGGCCGGCCATGAAGGCACCGACGGCGTCGACGGCGCCGAGGACCTCGGAGACCCGGCAGAAGGGTGTGTCGCGGCCGACTCGGGGATACCGGCCGCGACACGCCCTCACACCCGGCGCGGGAGGACTGCGCGCACGGGCACGACCTGCGACTTCCCCGGGTCCGCCACTCCAGACTGCGCCGAGCGGGTGACCACCGGGCCGAACGGCGTCCGCCCCGCCGCGGGCTGCGGCGGGGCGGGCGACGACGCGGACGGTCCGTCAGCACGGCGTGGACGCCATCAGCTCCTCGAACGAGGCCATGCAGTCCGGACAGTGACGTGCCCGCTCACCGTCGGATGCCTCGACCCGTGTTCGGAGCCGCTGTCCGCACAGGGTGGCCGCGGCCTGTTTGGCCATCACGTGCCACACCAAAGCTCCACCCGTCTTCTCCGGTCCCACGCACATTTCGTACATGATCGGCCTCCCAGCCTGGACGCCGCTGACACCCTCAAGGAGACACCGGTTCGGCCGCCACCAGTAGCGTGCGGGGTCCATTCGGGTGACGGCCGCTTCCTCCCTCCGGGGTGGTCCGGGCACCCGGACGGATAGAAACGATCAGCCAATCGGCCGCATCCCGGTGGGGTTCTGACGTGGCGTCGGCACCGGCGGGCGGGGGTCCGATGCCCTGGTCGGATGGCGACTCAGACCGAACCGATCGCTCCGGTCCCGGCGGCACCACGCCACGGCAAGGGGCGGGCGGTCATCTCCTGGCTGACCACGACCGACCACAAGCAGATCGGGCACCTCTACCTCACCACGTCGTTCGGGTTCTTCCTGATCGCCGGGGTGATGGCGATGCTGATCCGGGCGGAGTTGGCCCGGCCGGGCCTCCAGGTGCTCTCCAGCGAGCAGTACAACCAGGCGTTCACCATGCACGGCACGATCATGCTGCTGCTGTTCGCCACCCCGACCTTCGCGGGGTTCGCGAACGCGGTGATGCCCTTGCAGATCGGCGCGCCGGACGTGGCGTTCCCCCGGCTGAACATGCTGTCGTTCTGGCTGTTCCTGTTCGGCGGGCTGATCGTGCTCGGTTCCTTCCTCACCCCGCAGGGCGCGGCGGACTTCGGCTGGACCGCGTACACGCCGCTGAGCGGCCCGCTGCGCGCCCCCTATCTCGGCGGGGACCTGTGGATCATGGGGCTGGCGCTGTCCGGGTTCGGCACGATCCTGAGTTCGGTCAACTTCATCGCCACGATCATCTGCATGCGCGCGCCCGGGCTGACCATCTTCCGGATGCCGGTCTTCGTGTGGAACGTGCTGCTGACCTCGGTGCTGGTGCTGCTGGCGTTCCCGGTGCTGGCGGCGGCGCTGCTGATGCTGGAGGCGGACCGGCACTTCGGCTCACACGTGTTCGACGCGCAGTACGGCGGGGCGATCCTGTGGCAGCACCTGTTCTGGTTCTTCGGCCATCCCGAGGTGTACATCCTGGCGCTGCCGTTCTTCGGGGTGGTCACCGAGATCATCCCGGTCTTCTCCCGCAAGCCGGTCTTCGGGTACATGGGGCTGGTCGGTGCCACGATCGCCATCGCGGGACTGTCGGCGACCGTATGGGCGCACCACATGTTCGCGACCGGGGCCGTGCTGCTGCCGTTCTTCTCGTTCCTGACGTATCTGATCGCGGTGCCGACGGGGGTGAAGTTCTTCAACTGGATCGGGACGATGTGGCGGGGCTCGCTGTCGTTCGAGCCGCCGATGCTGTGGGCGGCCGGGTTCCTGGTGACGTTCCTGTTCGGGGGGCTGACCGGGGTGATCCTCGGGTCGCCGCCGCTGGACTGGCACGTGACCGACTCGTACTTCGTCGTGGCGCACTTCCACTACGTGCTGTTCGGCACGATCGTGTTCGCGATGTTCGGCGGATTCAGCTTCTGGTGGCCGAAGATGACGGGCCGGATGCTGGACCACCGGCTGGAGAAGGTGCATTTCTGGACGCTGTTCGTGGGCTTCCACACCACGTTCCTGGTGCAGCACTGGCTGGGCGTGGAGGGCATGCCGCGCCGGTACGCCGACTACCTGGCCGCCGACGGCTTCACCTTCCTGAACACCGTCTCCTCCATCGGCGCCTTTCTGCTGGGGCTGTCGACGCTGCCGTTCCTGTACAACGTCTGGAAGACCGCCCGGTACGGCCGCCCGGTCGGGGTCGAGGACCCGTGGGGCTACGGACGCTCACTGGAGTGGGCCACGTCCTGTCCCCCGCCGCGCCACAACTTCCACGCGCTGCCCCGGGTGCGTTCCGAGTCCCCGGCCTTCGACCTGCACCACCCCGAGCTCGTCCGCCTCGACCAGGCGGAGCTGACCGGGCGGCGCGACGCCCTGGAGCCCGGCGGCGACGGCGGCCACAAGGGCGACCGTACGTCCTGACGGTCACGCACCGGCGCCCGCGTGCTGACGTCCCGTCAGGGTGCGGATACGCCGGTGACGGCGAAGCCGCTGCGGAGGCGGGTCGGGGTGCGGTCCGTCAGGGGCCGGCGTGGTGCGTCCGTGCCCGGTGGGTGCCCGGGGTGGCTCCGTACGAACACCCGGGCCGTCGCGCCCCGGTGGCGGGGCCGCCCTGAGATGTGACAGGGACACCGATGGGCCGGGCGTCCCTACAGTGCTGAGTGCGAGCCGGGTGCCGCCCGGCTCCACGTCAGTGCAAGGGGGAATCACCACATGACCGTTCGCCCGTTCACGAGGGTCGCGCTGGTCGGGGCCGGGGCGCTCGCGCTGCTCGGCCCGCTCACCGCGACGACCGCCGCCGCGGTCTCCGACGACACCCGGGATGCCGGCCGCGCGCTGGCCGCGCCGTACGCGGTGGAGCCGTACGAGACCGTCAACGTCCGCTCCGGACCGGCCCGTTCCTACGACAAGGTCGGCTCCGTCGCGGCCGGCCAGCCCCGCGGGGCCTACTGCTGGACCCGCGGCGAGACCATCAGCGACCACGGCTACACCAACGACGTGTGGGTGAAGCTCGTCGAGGGCTATGTGAGCGCGGTCTACCTCAAGGGTGACCAGTACGGCGACCTGCCCGCCTCGGCGACCTGCTGAGACCACACGTACTACCGACAAGGCATGGGGGAACCAAACATGGCACACCACGCACACAGGGCACATCTGAAGCGACTCAGCGGGCTCACGCGTCTCTCCGCCAGCGCGCTGGCCGCCGCCGTCCTCGGCGTCGGCGCGCTCGCCGCCACGGCGCAGGCCGCGCCGGCCTCGCCGAGCGGGGGCGACCCGACGCTGACCGACGTCTACATCTGGGCCACGCACGTCAATCTGCGCCAGGAGCCCACGACCGACTCCAACGTCCTCGCGGTCCGCTCGACCTACTGGCTGGACGCGGTCTGCCAGAAGAAGGGGCAGTACGTCGAGGACCCGGCCGTCGGCGGCAACAGCTGGTGGACGGCCGTGCAGGAGTTCTCGGGCAGCGACATCGCCTGGGTCAACAACCTGTATCTGCGGGGCGGCGAGAAGATCGCGGGCGTTCCCGACTGCTGACGGACTCCGGGAACCACGACAGGGGCGGGCCGGTCCACCGGCCCGCCCCGCGCGTTCAGTTCAGCTTCTCGACGGCCGTGACCGTGGTGTCCCGGAAGGCGGCCACCGATGCGTCCGCGAAGGTGCCCATCCGCCCCCACTGCACGACGGTGACGGTCCTGCCGTCCCGGCCGACCGAGAACAGGCCGATGTCGGAGGCGCCCCAGGTGGCGACCGTGTGGACGCCGTACACGTGGGCGCCCTCCTCCACGTCGAGGCGGCCGTAGTACTTCTGGGTGGCGGTGATGTCCGGGTCCCGCTCCATCACCTCGCGCGCGCAGCCCGCCAGATCCTCGCGCAGCAGGGCCGCGAACTCCTTGGCCCGCCGGGTGCTGCGTTCGACGACCGTGACCTGGAGGGCGCCGGTGTCGTACTCGGTCCAGTAGCGGCGGTGGGAGGCGGTGGACGGCAGCGCCTCGCCGACGCACACCGGTAGCGGGTCGGGCTGCCCGGCGGTGACGGCCCCGGCGTACCAGGCGGAGGCGGGGTGCGGCGGCAGTTCGGTCGGGTCCAGGAAGGCGGGCGGACCGGCCGGACGCGGCGCGGCGGTCGCCGGGAGGGCGGCGGCGGCGAGCGCGGTTCCGGCGGCCAGCGCGGTCACGGCGGTACGGAACCCTCGGGCACGGACGTACATGTTTCCCCCATGTCGGTGCGTCGGTGCGCGGCCTCCGCGCGCTTCGCCCGCTCGGCCACCGCGACGTGTGCGACATGTACGACCCGCGAGAACCGTCCCCGGTTGCCCTCGTCACCCGAACGTGTCACCGCCGTGGGTGTCCACCTGCTCCGCCAGCCGCCGCAGGCTGGTGTCGAGGGCGTCCTCGACCGCCGGCCGGCCCGGGTCGTGGCTGTCGTCGAAGAAGGACAGGTGCACCGTCACCTCGCTGGAGCCGCTGTCGAGTCCGGCGACCTGGAGCCACCCGGCGTAGCCGCCCTGTTCGCGGGTGCCCCATTCGAGCCGCAGCTGCTCGGGCCGGGCGCTGAGGAGCGCGGCGGTGTCCTGGCCGGTGCGGTCCTCGTGGACGGTGACGGCGGGCGGCTCCTCGGGCTCCACGTGCAGGTCCCGGGGCAGCCAGGTGTCCAGCTTCCCGAGATCGGCGGCCTGGTCGAAGACCTGCTCGGGCCCGGCGGGCAGGGTGCGGGAACGCTCGTACTCGGTCATGGGGCACCACTCCTCGGCGCTCGGGACGGTCCGGGCTGACCGCGTGCCCCCTCCGCCGGAACCGAAGCGCCCCGCGGGGCCCCGCCGGGCGGGGCGGGCCGCCCGGTGCCAGACTGCTGCGGAACGTCCCCGCAGCGGCGGGCTTCCCGGAAGGGAGACGGGGTGCTCATGCCGGAGCCGGGCGACGCGATGCTCCTGGAGTTCCTCGCCGATCCCGGCCACCTCACCCTGGACCTGCCCACCGCCGTGGCCCGCTGCTCGAAGGCGCTCGGTCTCCAGCACGTCATCGTCTACCTCGTCGACCTGCAACAGCGCCATCTGGTGCCGCAGACCGACGTGGCCTCGGCGCTCCCGGTCGACGGCTCGCTGGCGGGCTGGGCGTACCGGACGCAGGCGCTGCGGGTGGAGGAGTCGGGCGCGGGCGGCATCACGGCCTGGTTCCCGCTGCTGGACGGCGCCGAGCGGCTCGGCGTGCTGGCCGTGCACGAGACCGCGCTGACCTCGGCCTCGCTGACCCGGGGGCGGGCCCTGGCCTCGCTGCTGGCCATGATGATCGCCTCGAAGCGGGCGTACGAGGACTCGTTCGTCCGGCGTACCCGCACCGAGCGGATGCAGTTGCCGGCCGAGATGCTCCGCGCCTTCCTGCCGCCGCGCACCATCGGCAACGACCGGGTCGTGTCGACGGCCGTGCTGGAGCCCGCCTACGAGATCGGCGGCGACGCCTTCGACCACTCGCTGACCGAGACGACCCTGCACGTCGCCGTCCTGGACGCGATGGGCCACGACCTCGCCTCCGGCCTCACCAGTGCCGTCTCCCTGGCCGCCTGCCGCAACGCCCGCCGCACCGACGCCGACCTGCCCGAACTCGTGCGCTCCGTGGACGAGGCGCTCTCCCGCTGGCTCCCCGACAAGTTCTGCACGGCGGTCATCGCCCAGCCGGACCTGGCCACCGGGCTGCTGCGCTGGAACAACTGCGGCCATCCGGCGCCCATCCTGATCCGCGACCAGCGACTGATCATCGACGCGAGGGCGCGCGACGCCGACCCGCCGATGGGCGTCCCGTCCCTGCTCGCCCCGCAGCCGCGCCGTACGCACGAGATCTCCCTCGAACCCGGCGACCGGGTGCTGATGTACACCGACGGGGTGGTCGAGGCGCGGACCCGGGAGGCCAGGCTGCTGGGCCTGGAGCGGTTCGCCGACTACGTCATCCGGGCCACCGCCGGCGGCGAACTGGCCCCGGAGTCCCCGCGCCGCCTGATCCACTCGATCCTCGCCATGCAGGAGGGCCGGCTGCGGGACGACGCGACGCTGCTGATGTTCGAATGGCGCCCGCCGGCCGGCTGACGCGGGAGCGCCCGGGTGTGAGACCGGTGCCAGACCCGCCGGGTGCCAGACACGCCGGGTGTCAGACCGCGTACCCCTGTCCCCGCAGCAAGGCGTGCACCGTGTCCTTGTCCGACGGCGTGATCCGCACCGGTCCCTCGACATAGGGGCCCTCGTCCTCGCTGAAGCCGGTGTCGGTGATCCGGGCGGTGACCCAGGTGGCGAGATCCTGGGCGGCCCGGTCGGTGAGGGCGCCCCGTTCCCAGCCGGCGCGGGCCTCGCGGGCCGCGCCGGCGTCGTGCCGTTCGGTCTCGGCCAGCCAGGCCGCGACCAGCCGTTCCACGGTCTCGCGCTCCTCGGCGGCGGTGCGCCGCGTGTGCTTGTCGTTCATGTCTCCCGGGTGCCCACGATCCGGCGGCCACCCCCGCCGCACGGCCGCCTCCGTGTCGCCGGAGTCGCTGCGGGTACCCGCGCTCCAGGGGAGGGCCGGTCCGTTCCGGTCCGCCGACGGCGACCGTCCGGAAGGGGACAAGAAGATGACGCAGCCCGCCGACGATCACGCTCTGAACCAGCGCGCCGGCGTGTCCGAGCTTCGTCCGGCAGCGGGGGACCCGGGTGTGGTCTCCCAGAACGAGGCCCGCCACGAGGATCTTCCGCTCGACCGCAACCAGGCGATCCTCCAGGCGGCCAAGCAGGTGGGCTCGATCCTGAAGAAGGAGCGCCATCCGTTCGCGCTGGCCGGCAGCGTCGCCGTGTACGCGCACGGCGGTGCCGCGAACCTCCAGCACGACGTCGACTTCGTCGTCCGGCCCGACGACGCGGAGGCCGTCGCCGCGTCCCTGCGGGAGGCGGGCCTCTCGGTGTACACGCCGCCGGAGGACTGGCTGCTCAAGGCGGACTGCCTGGGGCAGCAGGTCGACCTCATCTTCGAGCTGGCCCATGAGCCGGTCTCGGCTCAGCTGCTGGCCCGGGCCGAGGAACGGTCCGTCGACTCGGTGCTGATGCCGGTGCTGTCGCCGACCGACCTGCTGCACGGCCTGCTGGCGGCCTTCTCGGAGCACCACTGCGACTTCGGTGCCGTGCTGCCGATCGCCCGTACCCTGCGCGAGAAGATCGACTGGGAGGGGTTGCGCCGGGACTGCGGCGACGACCCGATGCCCGCCGCCTTCTTCCTCGTCCTCGAACGCCTGGAGATCATCCCGCCGGCCACCGGCGCACCCGAGAAGGATCCGGCCGCCGGCGAGCACAAGGAAGAGGAGGAGCGGCGATGAGCGACGAGAACGTCGAGTACCGCGTCGCCCACCTGCACGACCGGCTGGCCGCGGAGGAACTGGGCGAACTGGGGGTGCGGGCCGAGATCCGGGCCGGTGCCGTGGCGCTGACCGGTACGGTGCCGTCCGCGCAGTGCCGCGAGACGCTGCTGCGGATCGCCCGTGAGGAGCTGGCCGGACTGACCGTGCACACCGACGTGGTGGTGGCGGAGACCACCGGTCCCGATCACGCCGAGGAGCTGTGATGATCCGCGTCGCCGCCGTCGGGGACATCCACATGGGGCCCGACAGCCAGGGGCTGCTGCGGCCCGCCTTCGAGACGCTGCCCGACTGCGCCGACCTGCTGCTGCTCGCCGGTGACCTGACCCGGCACGGCACGCCGGAGGAGGCGCGGGTGGTCGCGCGGGAGGTGCGGGACCTGCCGGTGCCGGTGGTGGCGGTCCTCGGCAACCACGACCACCACGACGAGCAGCCCGAGAAGGTCGCCGCGCTCCTGCGGGACGCCGACGTGACCGTCCTGGAGGGCGAGGGGACGGTCGTGGAGTGCGCGGGGGCCCGGGTCGGGATCGCCGGGACCAAGGGCTTCGGCGGCGGGTTCGTCGGCCGCAGCGCCGGGGAGTTCGGCGAGCCGCTGATGAAGGAGTTCGTCCGCACCACCCGGCGCTCGGCCGACAGCCTGCGCACCGCCCTGGACGACCTGGCCGGGCAGGACTGCGCGGTGCGGGTGGCGCTCACCCACTTCTCCCCCGTCGCGGACACGCTCGCCGGGGAGCCGCCGGAGATCTACCCCTTCCTCGGCAGCTATCTGCTGGCCGAGGCGATCGACACGGCCGGTGCCGACCTCGCCGTGCACGGCCATGCCCACCTGGGCTCGGAGCACGGGATGACGGCGGGCGGGGTGCGGGTGCGCAACGTGGCCCAGCCGGTGATCCGCCGGGCCTTCAACGTCTACCAGCTCACGGCCGCCTGACCGCCGCCCCGTCCGTCACCTCCGGTCGTCACCGGCGCCCGTCACGCGCCGGCCCTCATCGCCGTTCGCGGTGTCCTCCGTCGAGCGTCCCAGGCAGGTGACGTCGGCGGGGTCCAGTCCCGCCGCCCGGATCTCGTGGAAGCCGAGCCGGTCGTAGAAGGCCCGGGCCGGTGTGTTGGCGGTGGACATCACCAGGTGGACGGCCGGGACGCCGCGCTCCCGCAGCGCCCGCCAGAACGTCCGCATCAGGGCCCGCCCGTGTCCGCCGCCCTGCCACTCGGGCAGCAGGTCGATGTGCAGATGGGCCGGGTACGCGGCCAGCTCCGGGACGATCATCCGCTCCGGGTCGTGCAGCAGCCCGGCCATGACCTCGTCCGGGGTGCCGGGCGGGCCCTCGGGCGCCGGGTACCGCTCGGCGGCCTTCGGCAGCCACCGGGTGCGGAACTCCCAGACGAAACGCGGTGTGTCCGCCGTACCGAGGATGTAGCCGACCGCCCGGCCGTGTCCGTCGTCCAGGACGAAGGTGAGACCGGGGTCGAAGTGGGTGTAGGGGGAGGCGAAGATGACGGGCAGGACGGAGGGGTCGGCGTACACGGGCCGGCTGTCGCGGCCGTTGTGCGCGGTGCGGATGCAGATGTCGTCGAGGGCCGGGGCGTCGGCGGGGCGGTACGGGCGTACGCCCGCATTCGGGGTCACCTCGGCATCCTGCCCGCCTGGGAGCGCTCCCACAAGTGGTTCCGGCCTCGATCCGGGGCCCTCGGGTACCCGGCGGCGCGCGAGGCGACGCGGTGGGCGGGAGGCCGGACGATGACGGACGGGACGAGCAGGGCGGACGGGACGAGCAGGGCGGACGGGGCGGATGGGATCGCGCGGCCGTGGGGTGCGCGGACGCCGTACGGGCGGCACGGGACCTGGCCGGACCGGGCGGACACGTTCCTCGCGGACGGGGTGGAACCCGGGGACGTGCGGCGGTGGGTCCGGTCGGCGTCGATCCCGCACCCGGACGGCGACGCGATGGACATCGCGGTGGCGGACGGCCGGATGGTGGGTGCGCGCGGCCGGTCCGTGGGCCGGGTCGACCGGGACCGGCTCGGCCCGGAAGATCTCAAGAAGGCGGCCCCGCAGCTCCTGACCAGCCTCTGACACCGGTCTGCGCTCCCCCGCCGCGCCGGACGCCGAATGGCGCCGACCCGCGCGGGCACCCGATGATCCCAGTAGGCATCAGAGTAGGCAGCACACCCTCGACACCCCCCTCGGTCACCTTTCGGTACCGGGACCCCTTGGAGAAATGGGAGAGAGCGCCATGAGTCTTCTGCGTCTGGCCGGCCGCCCGATGCTCGCCTCGATGTTCGTCGCGGGCGGTCTGCACTCGCTGCGCAGGCCCCAGGACGTGGCCCCGGCGGCCGAGCCGATCGTCCGCCCGGTGACCGACCGCGTCGCCGTCCTGCCGGACCGCACCGAGCAACTGGTACGGATCAACGGCGCCGTGCAGGTGGTCGGCGGGATCATGCTCGGGCTCGGCCGCTTCCCCCGGCTGGCCGCACTGGCCGTCGCGACGACGCTGGTCCCCACCACGCTGGCGGGGCACCGCTACTGGGAGGCGGAGGATCCGGCCGAGCGCGCCCAGCAGCGCATCCACTTCCTCAAGAACCTGTCCATGCTGGGCGGTCTGCTGATCGCGGCCGACGACACGGGCGGCGCGCCCTCGGTGCTGTGGCGCGGCCGGCACGCGGCCCGGGGACTGCGGCACGACGCCCACCTGGTGCGCCGTTCGGTCCGCGCCACGGCCCGCCCCGCGGCGGCCGCGGCCGGCGTCCGGGCCAAGCTCGGCCACTGAGAGGGACGGCCGAGGCCCCGTCTCCGGACGCGGGCTGTGATCCGTCTTGTGATCCATGCTGTGATCAGACCCACTCCCGCCGACAAGTACCGCATCCTTTGACGCCACTTGACCCACCCCCTCGGGACACGTCAGCGGGTACCGGATCCGACTGGGGCATCTAGACACGGTGCGCCACTCGAGGACGAGTCCTGGGACCCGGAGGGGAAGGGAAGGGGGCGATACGGCCGGCTGCGCTGCGCGGCCACTCCACTGAGCCGGATGACGGCGCCGACCGTCGTGGCAGACGGGCGGCCGTCGACCGCTGGCCGCGCAAGCTGACCGCCGCGGCGAGTCAGGCGCTGCTGGGGGCGGTGGCGCTCATGGTGGCGCTGGACCGTATCGGCATGACCTCCCTCATGGTGCTGGCCGCCGTCACCGGGGTCATCGCCACCGCCGACGGTCCTGCGTGCTCGCTGCTGGGCAACGACCTGGTCCCGGTGGAGGACGTGCCGTCGGCGATCAGGGTGGGCGAGCTGGTCCACCAGGCGGGGCGCCTCACGGGTGCCGCGCTGGCCGGAGTGACGGTGGGGTTCCTCGGTACGGCGGCGGCGTACGCGGCCAACGGGGTGTCGTTCCTGTTCGTGGCCTCGGTGATCCCCTTCCTGCGGCCGGTGCGCGGCGCGGTGGGGCGCGGGGGCGCGGTGGGGGACTTCGCGTCGGGGTCCCTGAGCGTGCGGGAAGGGCTGGCCTTCTTCGTGCGGCGGCCGCGGCTGATGGCGCCGGCCGGGATCACGGGGAAAGGCGCGGTGTTCGGGCGCAACTACCAGCTGGCCCTGGCGGTGCTGGTCACCGGGCCGCTGGCGGGTGGCGCGGGGTCCTTCGGGGCGGTCTCCACGGTGCTGGCCGTGGGCGGGATCGTCGGCGCGGTGCTCGGGGCGCGGCTGCGCCCGTCCGTGCGGGTGGTGGGGGCGCTGGCGGCGGCGGGCGGGCTGCTCCAGGTGGTGGCGGGGGTGGCGCCGTCGATGGCGGTGCTGCTGGTGAATGGTGCTGCCGATGGCCGCGGTCGAGTCGGTGTCGGACACGGCGGGGACGGCCGTACTCCAGACGGATCCGCCGGAGCACCTGCGGGGCGGGTGCTGGGCGTGTGGGGCAGCGTCGGCACGGTGTGGCGCCTGGGCGGGCCGCCGGCCCTGAGGTTGCTGACGGAGCTCGCGGGGGCGCGGGGGGCGCTGGTCGTCGGGGGGCTGGTCATCGCGGGGGCGATCGGGTCGGGCGCGGTGGTGCGGGGACGGCGTCGTGCCGTGCCGGTGGTGGCCGACGTGCCGGCACCGGCGGTGCTGGCGGCCTGAGCGGCGGGGGCTCGCTCGCCGGCATCTGCCGGGCGGAGGCGGCGGATCCGGGATGGTGCGGCGTCGGGCGGGAACGCCGCCGGGGCCGGTGTGCCGCCGGTCACCGGACGGGCTCGGGTGGGCCCCTGTGCCGTCGCCGTGATCGCTGAGGAAAGATCTGCTTGCACTGTCGGGCCGTCCCAGCCGCTCGTCGCGGGGAACGCGGGACCGTGAGGACCGCAGCTCCCCGGCGCGCGTGTCGGGGTACGGCCCGGTTCTCGCCGCCCGCGTGGTCTCGGCCGCGCCCCGGGCCCACCGGTGTGGAGGAGCAACCCTGAGTACCACCGTCGTCGCCGCCGTCCTGCTGCTGGGCGTCCTGGTCTTCGCCGTACTGCGCCCGCGCGGCCTGCCGGAGGCGGTCGCCGCTGTCCCCGCCGCCGCGCTGGCCGTGGCGCTCGGCGCGGTCACCCCGCACCAGGCGTGGGAGCAGACCCGTACGCTGCTGCCGGTCGTCGTCTTCCTCGCGCTCGTGCTGATGCTGGCGTACCTGTGCGCGAAGGAGGGCCTCTTCGAGGCCGTCGGTGCCGCCGTGGCACGGCGCTGCGGCGGGAACCCCCGCCGTCTGCTCACCGGCGTGTTCGCCGTGGCCTGCGCCGTGACGGCCGTGCTGAGCCTGGACGCCACCGCGGTCCTGCTCACCCCCGTCGTCCTGGCCACCGCCTCCCGGGCCGGCGCCCGGGGACGCCCGCACGTGTACGCCACGGCCCATCTCGCCAACTCGGCGTCGCTCCTGCTGCCGGTCTCGAACCTGACCAACCTGCTGGCCTTCACGGCCTCGGGCCTTTCCTTCACCCGCTTCGCCGCACTGATGGCGCTTCCGTGGCTGGCGGCGATCGCCGTCGAGTACGCGGTCTTCCGCCGCTTCTTCCGCGAGGACCTCGACGGTGCGGCGCCCGACGCGCCCCCCGCCCCCTCGCCACCGCCGCCGCCCGTGCCCCGGTTCACCCTCGTCGTCGTGGCCCTCACCCTCGCGGGCTTCGCCGTGGCCTCGCCGCTCGGCCTGGAGCCGGCCTGGGCCGCGCTCGGCGGGGTCGTCGTCCTCGGCCTGCGGGCCCTCGCCCGCCGCCACGTCACCCCCCGGGAGCTCGCGGAGGCGTCGGCGCCGCTGTTCTGCCTCTTCGTGCTGGCCCTCGGCATCGTCGTGGAGGGCGTCGTGACCGGCGGCCCGGCAAAGGAGCTGGGGCGGCTGCTCCCCGACGGGGACTCCCTCCCGGCCCTGCTCGCGATCGCCGCGATCGCCGCCGTACTGGCCAACGTGGTGAACAACCTGCCGGCGGTCCTCGCCCTGCTCCCCCTGGCCGCGCCGGCCGGTCCGGCCCAGGTCCTCGCGGTCCTGATCGGCGTGAACCTGGGCCCGAACCTCACCTACGCCGGATCACTCGCCACCCTGCTGTGGCGGCGCATCCTGCACCGCCACGGCATCGAGGTGGAGCTGGCCCGGTTCACGCTGCTGGGCCTGCTCACGGTCCCGACCACGGTGGCCGCCGCGACCACGGCCCTCTGGGCGGCCCTGCACGTCATCGGCGGGTGACCCCCCGCTGGAAGGAGGCGTCACCAGGCCCCGGTGGGGATCACCGGCCGGCGCACCGCCTCGGCCGCGTCCCGCAGATGCAGGGCGACGGAGATGAGCGCGCGCAGGGCGGAGGGGCGCAGGCTCTGCGCGCTCTCCGCGGCCAGCACCAGCAGACAGCCGGCCGCCTGCTCGACCACCGGCACCGAGAACGCGAAGTCGTCCCCGCCGGCCCCGCGGAACGCGCGCCAGGGCGTCGCGGCACCGTCGATCGCCTTCTGCACCGCGTGTTCGAGGTGCTGGGCGGCCTGTTCGCAGATGGGGGCGGGCAGGGTGATGGTGCGATGAAACGCTGAACTGGTCATAGTCCCACTGGTCCCCCGCGCCCCGGCGCCCCGATCGCCCCGCGCGGCGTTTTTCACCGAGTCGGCGGCATCGTCACCGCTCCGCCCCGGCGGCCCTACCGTGGGACCGTGTCTCCCACCCCCGCGGCGAGCGCCGCCGCCCATTTCACCGGCGGCCGGGCCACCGCAGAACGCGCCCTCTCCGCCTCCCTCGCCGAGGTCACCCTCGACGACGGCCGCACGGTGATGGTCAAGACCGGCGACGGCCCCCGCGCGGCGCGGGCCGAGGCTGCGGGCCTGCGCTGGCTGGCCGACGCCCGCGCCGTACGCATCCCGACCGTGTACGGCGCCGACGACCACGTCCTGGTCACCGACCGCGTCGCACAGGGCCCGCCCAGCCCGCGGGCGGCCCACCGCTTCGGCCGCGACCTCGCCGCCCTCCACGCCGCAGGCGCCCCGGCGTTCGGCGCCGCCCCGCCCGGCGGTCCCGTGGAGGCGTACATCGGGCTCGCCCCCATGCGCAACGTCATCGGCGACGACTGGCCGCGCTGGTACGCCGAGCACCGCGTCCTGCCGTATCTGCGCCGAGCCGTCGACGGCGGGACGGTGCTGCCCGCCGAGGCGGCCGACGTCGAGCGGGTCTGCGAGCGGCTGCCCGGCCTCGCCGGACCGTCGGCCGGCGAGCCGCCGACCCGGCTGCACGGGGACCTGTGGAACGGCAACGTGCTGTGGGGCGCCGACGGACACGTCCACCTCATCGACCCGGCGGCGCACGGCGGGCACCGGGAGACCGATCTGGCGATGCTGCGCCTGTTCGGCTGCCCCTATCTGGACCGGGTGACGGCGGGCTACGAGGAGGCGGCACCGCTGGCCGACGGCTGGCGGGCCCGCGTCGGCGTGCACCAGCTCTTCCCGCTGCTGGTGCACGCCGTGCTCTTCGGCCGGAGCTACGCCGAGCAGGCCCTCACGGCCGCCCGCGAGACGCTGCGCGGCGGCCCCGCGTGAGCGTCGATCCCGCGTGAGCGTCAGCCCGCGTGAGCGTCAGCCCGAGTGAGCGTCAGCCCGAGTGAGCGTCAGCCCGAGTGAGCGTCACCGCGTCACGACGTGCCGCTCGTTCGGCACACAGTGCGTCATCGTCAGACCCGAGACGTCGCGCGGCGGGTTCTTGCCGAGGTTGGCCAGCCGTTCGCGGTCCTCGTCGGTGAGGTCCTGGCTCGCCAGCGGCTTCAGGTGCGCGACGTCCTGGGGGCTGATGCCGATGCCCTCGCCGACCCGCAGGCCGAGGTCGTTCTCGACGAGCAGGAAGTGCCAGACCATCCGCTCCTGCACCGGCCGGTCGCACCGGGAGAGCAGGGTGACGAAGTTGGCGACGAGGTCGTCGCGCTCCCACTGCTCCATCAGCTGGTACCGCTGCCCGGCCTGCTGGTAGTCGTTGGTGCGCGGGATGCGCTTGCGGGTGACCCGGCCGCGGATCTCCGGGCCCTGCTCGTCGTGCGTGGGGTAGTCGTCCTCGCGCAGGCCGCCCGTGATCGACGGTTCGTAGTTGACGATCGGGTTCACGCCCCCGCCGTCCACGTGGTACGTCATCTGGCCGTCGCGCTGGTTGGTGCGCACCGTGGCGTGCTTGGGCTGGTTGACGGGCAGCTGGAGGTAGTTGGGGCCGACCCGGTGGCGCTGGGTGTCGCTGTAGGAGAAGGTCCGGCCGACGAGCATCTTGTCGTCGGAGAAGTCGAGCCCGTCGACCAGGACGCCGGTGCCGAAAGAGATCTGCTCGTTCTCGGCGAAGTAGTTCTCCGGCATCCGGTTCAGCACCATCCTGCCGACCGGCTTCGGCGGGAAGTCCTGCTCGGGCCAGGTCTTGGTGTCGTCCAGCGGGTCGAAGTCCAGCTCGGGGCGGTCGGTGTCGTCCATCATCTGGACGAGCAGTTCCCACTCGGGGTGGTCGCCGCGGGTGACCGCGTCGTACAGGTCCTTGGTCGCGTGGCCGAGGTCCTGCGCCTGCACGTTGGCGGCGTCCTCCTCGGTCATGCTGCGTACGCCCTGCTTGGGCATCCAGTGGTACTTGACGAGCTTCGTCTCGCCGGCGGCGTTGACCCACTTGTAGGTGTTGACGCCGAAGCCCTGCTGGTGACGGTAGTCCGCCGGGATGCCGCGCGGACTGAACAGGTTGACCAGCATGTGCATGGACTCCGGGGTCTGCGACATGAAGTCGAAGATCCGGCGGGGCTGCTGCTCGAAGGTCACCGGGTCGGGCTTGAGCGCGTGGATGACGTCCGGGAACTTGACGGCGTCGCGGATGAAGAAGACGCCCAGGTTGTTGCCGACGAGGTCCCAGTTGCCGTCCTCGGTGTAGAACTTCACGGCGAAGCCGCGGGGGTCGCGGGCGGTCTCGGCGGAGTCGCGGCCGCCGATGACGGTGGAGAAGCGGACCGCGAGGTCGGTGCGTTTGCCGCGCTCCTGGAACAGCCTGGCCCGCGTGTAGCGGTCGATCGGCTCGTCGCCCCAGGCGCCGTACGCCTCGAAGTAGCCGTAGGCGGTGACCCCGCGGGCGTGGACGACGCGCTCGGGGATGCGCTCGCGGTCGAAGTGGCTGATCTTCTCCAGGAACTGGTAGTTCTCCAGCGTGGCGGGGCCGCGCGCGCCGACCGTGCGCTGGTTCTGGTTGTCGTGGACGGGGTGCCCCTGGCGGTTGGTGAGCACCTCGCGGTCGTCGCCGGGAGCGGGTCCCTGGCTGGATACGTCCGTCATGATCGTGGGCTCCCTCGACTCGTGGCCGCCGTCGGACGCGGCGCCCGGCACGTACCGATGTGCGGCTATTTCCTCATGCGCCCACTCCGCGCGCACCCAGACTCCGCTCCGGCTCCGCCAGGTGGCGGCGGACGCGAGGCGCGGGCCGGACGCCCGGGTCACCCCGGGCCGCACGGGGCCGCACGGGGCCGACAGGACGGGACGGGCCCTCCCCCACCGCGGAGCCCCCGGCCACCGAGGACCGGCGGCAGCGCAAGGCGCGGCAGACGCGCGACGCGCCGGCCGCCGCCGGCGATCTGATCCTGGAGGTCGGCCCGGCGGCGGCCACGGTGGAGGTCATCGCCGAGCGCGCGGACGTCACGCGGCGCACGTTCAGCCGGCACTTCGAGGCGCTGGAGCTGGCCCGCGCGGGCGCGGTCTCGGTGCACACCGAGACGTACTCGCTGGACGACGCGCCGCTCGCGCACGAGCGGCTGCACGAGGGCAGGGTCGACGGCCGCGCGGTGATCCTGCCGAACGGCTGACCCGTACGGCGGCCCGACGGCCGCAGGGGCGCGACCGGTCCCCCGTTCCGGTCGTGCCCCTCGCGGTGCGTCGAACCTACGTGGACGGCTCGGCCGTTGTGAATCGTGCCGATGCCCGTTACCGGGCCGTAGGGGCTCAACCGTGCACAGGTGAGTCCGGATGGCCCGGTTTCGTCCCCTCCAGGGGCGGTCGGCCGAGGTCTCCCGCCGCGAGGTGGGCGAGCACGACCTCGTACAGGTCGCTGCCGGCGGCGAGGAGCTGGCGTTCCAGGACGGGTTCCGCGCTGCGGACGTGCTCGCGGACGGTCTGGGCGTGCATGCCGAGTCTCTGGGCGGCGCGTTCTGCGTTGCCGCCGGCCGCGATCCAGGTGCGCAGCGTGCGCCGCAGGTCCCGGCCGTCCGGTTCCAGCCGGCCGAGCAGGTCCCCGGCCCAGGTGCGCAGCGCGGGCCCGGACAGCAGGTCGCCGAGGACGGCGGCGCCGGTACGGGTGCGGGCCGGGTGCTCGGCGAGGCCGATCTGGGCGTTGAGGGCGAGGTGGACGGCGGCGCGGACGGTGAGGTCGGCGAAGTCGGTGCGCAGCATTGTCTCCACCCGGTCCATGCGGGCGCGCACGGTGTTGCGGCTGACGCCGAGGATCTTGGCCGCGTTGACTGCGGTGAACTCCAGGCCGAGCCGGGTGGTGGCGAGGAGTTCGGCGCGGGTGTGGTGCGGCAGGGTGTCGAGGGGGCTGAGCACCCGGGACGTCCAGTCGTGCAGCGCCACCGGGTCCATCAGGCGTTCGGGGCGGGTCCGCTCGGCGTAGACGGCCGCCTTCTCGGGGCGGAAGCGGGCGACGGCCAGGGCGCTGACGGCCTGGCCGTAGGCGGTGGCGGTGCGGGCGAGGCTCTGGCGGGTGCTGCCGCCGAGGAAGACGCCGGGGAAGCGGCCGACGAGCGAGCGCAGTTCGGGGCCGGCCGGTTCGCGGGGCGCGAGGACGATGACGTGGCCGTCCATCGCGGGGCAGCGCACGACCAGGGCCCGTTCCCCGGTGGCCGACAGGCACTCCTCGGCGAGGCGGTCGCGTTCGGCGGGGGTGCCCTCGACGACGTACACGCAGGCGGTGTCGGTGTCGAGGAGGCCGGGCCAGAGGCCGGCGGCGACGCGGCGGGCGGAGACGGTGTCCTCGACCATGAGCAGTTGGAGGATGGCCAGGCGCAGGTCGGAGGTGGCCCGGCGCAGCCGGTGGCCGGCGACCACCGACTCGTGGCCGGCCAGCAGCACCTCCACCACCTGGGCGGTGTGCGTGACGATGTCGAAGGCGCGCCGGTCGAAGGGGGTCTCCCGGGCGACCGCGAGGACGGCGGCGGGTGCCGGGCGCGGGCGTTCGACGCGGACGAGGCGCAGATGGCGGCCGCGGTCCTCCAGCGCGGCGGAGGCGAGGCGGCCGGAGGTGAGGTCGGCGACGAGCCGCGCGTCGAGCGGTACGCGGTCGCCGGCCAGCGGGTGACCGGTGCCGTCCTGGAGGGAGACGGCGGCGGCGACGGTCCCCGCGAGCCAGGCCACGACCCGGTGCAGGTCGCGTCCGGCGGGCCGCAGGTGGTCGAGGAGTTCCTCGGCCCACCCGGGGTGCCCACCGGCGCCGGTCCCGGCCGTGTTCCACCGTGTCCCGTCGTCTCGGCCCGCCACGTCGGTCTTCTCCTCGTCCTCGCCCCGATCCCGCCTCGTTCCCGGCCCAGGCCGCGGACGTTACCGCATGGCCTCGCGCGCGGTGGGCGCACAGCGGGGCGAAAGGTACGGACCGGGTCTGTCGGCCGGGGCGGGCGAGCGGGCATAAGCTCGGCGGATGGCGAAGTACTTCGACGTGCACCCCGAGAACCCCCAGCCGCGCAGCATCGCGCAGGTCGCCGACAGCGTCCGCGCCGATGCGCTGATCGCGTACCCGACGGACTCCTGCTACGCGCTGGGCTGCCGGCTGGGCAGCCGCGACGGCATCGACCGGATCCGCTCGATCCGGCAACTGGACCACCGCCACCACTTCACCTTGGTGTGCCAGGACTTCGCGCAGCTAGGCCAGTTCGTACAGATCGACAACGACGTGTTCCGGGCGATCAAGGCGTCGACCCCGGGCAGCTACACCTTCATCCTCCCGGCGACGCGGGAGGTGCCGCGCATGCTCCAGCACCCCAAGAAGAAGACGGTGGGCGTACGCATCCCCGACCACGTGGTCACCCAGGCGCTGCTGACGGAGCTGGGTGAGCCGCTGCTGTCCAGCACCCTGCTGCTGCCGGGCGAGGAGGAGCCGATGACGCAGGGCTGGGAGATCAAGGACCGGCTCGACCACGTGGTGGACGCGGTGATCGACTCCGGGGACTGCGGCACCGAGCCGACCACGGTCGTCGACTTCTCCGGCGGCGAGGCGGAGATCGTGCGGTACGGCGCGGGCGACCCCTCGCGGTTCGAGTAGCGTGCGGCGAGGAGCATGATCGACCGGGGCGGCCCGGGAGCCGCCCCGGAGCACCGGACGAGAAAGGCCCCCAGATGACCGCCGTACGAGGCACCGCCGTCGACATAGCCACCGAGGACGGCACCGCCGACGCCTATCTGACGCATCCCGCCGACGGGGGCCCGCACCCCGCGGTCCTGCTCTACATGGACGCCTTCGGGCTGCGTCCGCAGCTGCGGGGCATGGCCGACCGGCTGGCCGGCGCCGGTTACACCGTGCTGGTGCCGAACGTCTTCTACCGCGCCGGGCGGGCGCCCGTCGTGGACCTCCCCGACTTCATCGACCCGCGCGAGCGCCCGGAGATCTTCCAGACCCTCGGGCCGATCATGCGGGACCTCACGCCCGAGCGGACGGTCCGGGACGCCGGCGCCTATCTGGCCTGGCTCGCCGACTGCCCGGCGGCGGCCGACGGGCCGGTGGCGCTCACCGGGTACTGCATGGGCTCGGCGCTCGCCCTGCGCACCGCCGGCGCGTACCCGGACCGGGTGGCCGCGGTGGCCGGCTTCCACGGCGGGAACCTGGCGACCGAGGCGCCGGACAGCCCGCACCTGGCGGCGCGGGACATCACCGCCGAGGTCTACCTCGCCCACGCCGACCAGGACCCTGGCATGCCCGCCGAGCAGCAGGAGCGGCTGGAGGCGGCGCTCACCGGGGCCGGGGTAGGGCACCGCTGCGAGGTGTACGAGGGCGCCCGTCACGGCTACACGCAGGCCGACACCGCGGCGTACGACGAGGCGGCGACCGAGCGGCACTGGACGGCCCTGCTCGACCTGCTGAAGCGGACGTTCTGACCCGGTAACACCGAAAACGCCTGCCCGGGACCGGAGTTGACGGGTATCCCCTCCTCCGGCCGCCGGGCCGGGCGTTGTTACCGTGCCCGGGTGTCTGACTCCTCACGCGATACCGCCGAGGGCGCCGGCTGGGGCTCCTCCGAGCGCGGCGCCTACCCAGAGCTGATGCCCGAGCGCACCGAGAAGGTGTCCTGGCTGAACCCGAGCACACTGTGGGCCGCCCGCAACGGCGTGCTGGCCTCCTGGTTCGGGGACCCCACGGGCCGTACCCGCGCCCGCTGGGTGGCGCAGCGGGCGGCGGCCGGGGCGCCGGACGACAAGGTGATCCGGCGCGACGACCCCGACCGGTTCTCGTTCCTGGTCATCGGCGACACCGGGGAGGGCGACGACCCGCAGTACGCCGTCGTGCCCGGCCTGCTGAAGGCCGGCGGGGACACCCGGTTCGCGGTGCTGGCCAGCGACGTCATCTACCCGGTGGGCAGCGCCGACGACTACCGCGACAAGTTCTTCCGCCCCTACCGGGACTATCCGGCGCCGGTCTACGCGATACCGGGCAACCACGACTGGTACGAGGACCTCGGCGCCTTCATGCGCGTCTTCTGCGACGACGCCCCGCCGCTGCCGCCGGAGCCCGCGCCGCGCCTCTTCTCCCGGGCCCGGCTGCGCTCGCTGCTGTGGCACCGGCCGCGCCCGGACGACGGACGGCACCTGGACGAGGCGCGCAAGCTGCGCCCGGCGCCCGGCCAGCGGTCCGAACAGCCGGGGCCGTACTGGGCGATCGACGCGGGCCCGGTCCGGATCATCGGCATCGACACGGGGCTGCTGGGCACGGTCGACGCCGAGCAGGGCGCCTGGCTGCGCGAGGTGTCCCGGGGCCCGCGCCCCAAGATCCTGGTCACCGGCTCGCCCCTGTACGTCGACGGCGAGCACCACCCGTGCCCGATCGAGGGCGGCGGCACGGTCGACGTCCTCGTACGCGACCCCGCCCACCACTACGTCGCCGCGATCGGCGGCGACATCCACAACTACCAGCGCTATCCGGTCGACGTGGACGGCCGCACGATCCAGTACGTGGTCGCGGGCGGCGGCGGGGCGTTCATGCACGCCACCCACACCATCCCCCGGGTCTCGGTGGCCGGGGTGACCGAGGAGGACTTCCGCTGCTATCCGCTGCGCGGCGACTCCCTCGCCTTCTACAGCGGCCTGTACGGGCGGCGGCTGCGGCTGCGCCGGTTCTTCACGCTCACGGAGGCCGAGGCGACGACCGTGATCGCCGAGCGTCTCGGCATCCGCCCGGCCCGCGCGCCGGGCGCGAGCGCGCGGGTCACCCGGCGGGTGCGGCTGGTCGCCGGGCTGCTGGGCACCGGAGCGCGGCCCGAGCGGAAGAAGCGGTTGCGGCTGCCCGTGCGGAAGATCTACACGCAGCTCTTCTCGCCGGGTTCGGCGACGTACAGCCCGCCCTTCTTCAAGTGCTTCCTGCGGCTGGACGTGTCGCCGGACGCGGTGCGGCTGCGCTGCCACGCCGCGACCGGCAACCGGGCGCAGGAGCTGGACCCGCCGGTCGAGGACGAGGTGACGATCCCGCTCCGGTGACGCCGCTGCCGGGACCGGCGTTCACCAGCGGCCCGGCGCACTCCCGGTGAGCGGCTCGGACAGAGTGCCGTCGGGGCCGGCGGGGACGTCGCCGGTGAGCATCACACGGTGCATGGTCCGCGGGTGGCCGAGGTGGGCGTTGTCGCTCGGGGCGAGGTGGATGGTGGCCCGGTTGTCCCAGAAGGCGACGCTGCCCGGCTCCCAGCGGAAGCGGACCGTGTACTCGGGCCGGGTCGCCTGCTCCACCAGCAGTTCCAGGACCGCCGCGCTCTCGGGGCGGGAGAGCCCGGCGATCTGCTCGACGTAGTAGCCGTTGACGAACAGCACCCGCTCCCCCGTCTCCGGGTGGACGCGGACCAGCGGGTGCACGGTGGCGACCTGGTGGTCCAGGAGGTGGCGGACGTAGGCGTCGTCGCCGGGGCGGGGCTGGTAGCCGACGCCGAGGCGGTGCTCGGCGCGCAGCCCGTCGACGAAGGCGCGCATCGGGGCGGAGAGCCCGGCGTAGGCGGCGGCGAGGTTGGCCCAGGTGGTGTCGCCGCCGTACGGCGGGACGGTCTCGGCGCGCAGGATCGTGGCGGCGGGCGGGTCCACGCGGGCGCCGTGGTCGCAGTGCCAGCCGCGCAGCAGGGTGTGGCGTCGGCGGCGCAGCCACTCGTCGTGCTCCATGCCGAACCGTCCGCCCAGCTCCAGCCGGTCGGCGGTGGTCTCGATCTCGGGGAAGCCGGTCGGGGAGGCCTTGCCGCGCCGGGGCAGGACGACCGGCTCGCCGAAGCGGCGGGCGAAGGCGACGTGGCCGGCGTGGTCGAGGCGCTGGTCGCGGAAGAACACCACCTTCCAGCGCAGCACCGCCGCCCTGATCGCCGCGACCTGCGCCGCGTCGGGTCCGGCCGCGAGGTCGACGCCGTGGATCTCGGCGCCGATGTGCCCGGCGACGGGCCTCACCTCGACGCCGGCCGCCCGTGCCGCCGCGCTCGCCGCCGCGTCCGTGTCCTCCGCCGACGCCGTGTCCCCGGTCGCCACGTCCTCTGTCCCCGTGTCCGCCGCCGTCCGCTTCGCCCTGTCCGTCGTCATACGCCGATCGTGTCAGACCTCTTCGCGCCGCGTCCGGTTGATCACCGCTCCCCGCGTGGGCGAGGCTGGAGGGGCGGCACCCCGCCGCGCACAGTCGAGCGAAGGTCCCACGGTGATCAGCATCCCGGCGTACACGCTCAACGACGGCACCACGCTCCCCGCCCTGGGCCTGGGCACCTGGCCGATGAAGGACGACGAGGCCGAGCGGGCGGTCGTCGCGGCGCTGGGGACGGGCTACCGCCTGGTCGACACGGCGACGAACTACCGCAACGAGACGGTCGTCGGCCGGGGCGTCGCCCACAGCGGCGTGCCCCGCGAGGAGATCGTGGTGACGACCAAGCTGCCCGGCCGCCACCACGGTTACGAGGAGACGCTCGCCTCCTTCGAGGAGTCCCGCGCCCGGCTCGGCCTGGACTACGTCGACCTGTACCTGATCCACTGGCCGCTGCCGCGCGTGGACAAGTACGTCGACTCGTGGAAGGCCATGATCAAGCTGCGCGAGGACGGGCTCGTGCGGTCGGTGGGCGTCTCCAACTTCACGGTGGAGCACATCGAGCGGCTGGAGAAGGAGACCGGCGTCCTGCCGTCCGTCAACCAGATCGAGCTGCACCCGCTGCTCCCCCAGGACGAGCTGCGCGCCTTCCACGAGCGCAAGGGCATCCGCACCGAGAGCTGGAGCCCGCTGGGCCGGGGCAGCGACCTGCTGGACGACCCCGCCGTGGCGGCGGTCGCCGAGGCGCACGGGGTGACGCCAGCGCAGGCGATCCTGCGCTGGCACACCCAGCTGGGCGCGGTGCCCATCCCGAAGTCCGCCGACCCGGAGCGGCAGCGGGCCAACCTCGACGTCTTCGGTTTCGAGCTGGACGCGGAGCAGCTGCGGGCGATCGGGGACCGCGCCCACCGGCGGCTCGGCGGCGACCCGGACGTGCACGAGGAGTTGTGAGCGGGCCCGGGGCACGCCGCGTCGAGGAGCCGCGCGCCGTCACGGGCTCGGCCGCAGCGGTACGCCCCAGGAGGGCGGTCGCCGTGGCCGGCGCGGTCAGGCAGGCCCGTCGCCGAGGGCGGCGGCCGATTCCCGGCACTCCTCCAGGAAGGCGAGTACCCGCAGGTGGTAGGCGCGTGCCGCGCAGCCGAGGCTGACGTTGTGCCCGGCCCGGGGCAGCCGGTCGACGACGACCCTGGGCGCCGCCGTCAGCGCCCCGGCCAGGTCGGCCACGTCGTCCGGGCCGTGCCGCCACCACGCCTCGTGCTCGGCGAACGTGAACCGGACGGGGACGCGTACCCGGGGCAGCACGTCCGCGCACACGGCCGCCTCCCAGTCGCCGACCGAGTCCGCCTCCCGGCGCGGCATCGGGGCCACGACGGACTCGCTGGCGCGGAAGGTGCCCGGCGGATAGAGGCCGAGGGGCCCCCAGTTCAGCCGTCGCAGCGCGATCCCGGCCCCCTGCCCCGCCTGTTCGGGCGGGACGGCGAGGCGGCCGCCCACTCCGGAGACCTCCACGCCGAGCAGGGCGGCGGGCGGCCGGTGGGCGGCGACGGCGAGCGCCAGCTTGCCGCCGAAGGAGTGCCCCAGCAGCAGGACGCCGCCGGTGCCGGGGCGCCCGGCGGTGAACTCCTCCACGGCGTCCGCCACGGGGCCGACCTGCTCGGTCACGGTCAGGCCGTCGGCCCGGCGCCCGGCGTGCGGGCCGTATCCGGGCCGGTCCAGGGCGAGCACGGTGTAGCCGAGCCGGGCTCCGAGGGCCAGCAAGGACACGTCGGGGTGGGCCTGCCCGTCGAAGTAGCCGGCGCTCATGCCGCCGCCGTGCAGCGCCACGACGAGAGCCCGCGACGGGCCGTGCTCCGGCTCGCCGAGCAGCCCCGTCACGGGGACGGACCCGGCGGTCAGCGTCACGCGCCGCACCCCCGGCGACGGTCGCGCCGACGACAGCCCCGCCGGAGGAGGCGTCGTGGCGCCGGTCTCGCCGGGCGCGCTCGCCGTACCGGCCGGCGTGTCCGGCGCGCCGGTGGCCGTGGGATGCGGATACGCCATCGTCACTCCCCGTTCCCCTCGCATCGGCCGGACGCCGGGCCTCGACGCCCGTGGTCCGCTCCAGGACTGTCAGATCCAGGCATGTCAAAAGACTGCGCCACCCTGGCACGAAGCGCGCGGCGGCGCGAAGCGTCCGCAGCCGAGGGCCCGCCCTCGGCGCGGCCGCCGCCGGGGCCCGGGTCCGGTCAGGACCGGCCCGGACTCCCCTTCGCGACCCCGCGGGCCCACAGCACGAGCGGTACCTGGACGGGCAGGCGGCCGAAGGCGGCGGCCTTCTGCGGAGTCGGTCGGTGCCGCCAGTCCCAGGCCATCTTGACGTTGGCGGGGTACACCCCGACGAAGAAGGCGGCCGTGGCCCGCGCGGCCGCCTTGCGGGTACGGGGCACCGCGAGCCCCGCGGCCAGCGCGAGTTCGGCGACCCCGCCGGCGTACGTCCACGCCCGGGGCGAACCGAGCAGGGAGCACGGCACGATCGCGTCGAAGGTGCGCGGCCGGGCGAGATGGGCGACGCCCGCGGTGGCCAGCAGGCCGGCGAGCAGCAGGGGTGAACGTTCGGACCGGGACAACGGTTCCTCCTCCGGGGGGCTGGCGCGCGATATTACTCGACGGTAAGAAGGGGAGCGGGACCGGTACGGGCGCGGCGGTGACGGGCGCCAGGGGTGTGCCCGAAGGCGCGGCGGAAGACCTCGATGAAGGCACGGGCGGAGGACCGCCGCAGCGGTGGGCGACGGTGGTGACGGGCAGGCCGTCGGCGAGCATGCGCAGGGCGTGGCAGAGACGTGACCGGGTGCGCCGCTGGGGGAAGGCGATGCCGGACTCGCTGCGGAAGAGCCGGCTCAGGCGCCCTGTCCCGGATCGCCTGGCCCGCTGACCGCCGCCACGGTCACCCGCGCCCGTCACGCCCCGCCGCCCCGGGGCGTGACGGGCGCGAGCCACAGGCCCACTATCGCGTCGACGAGGCCGTCGGCCGCGTCCTCCCAACTGGCGCGCGGCGTGGGCCGGTGCTCCGCCAGCGCCCGCTCCCGCTCCTCCGCCACGTGCACGATCAGATGGCGGCCATGTCGCCCCGCTCGGCGCGGACCTCGTCCGGCAGGGCGGCCATGCACCGGTCGCGTCCCTCCACGATCTTCAGCAGGGACACCGAGCCGCGGGCCTCCTCCAGCATGATCCGCCGCAGCGCCGGTCGGTCATGACCTGGGCGCAGAACCGGGCGTACCAGGTGGGGCTGCCCAGCGCCGCCGGATGGTCGAACTGCGGCCGGACCAGGCAGCCCACCCAGTCCCGCAGGTCGGTGGAGTCGCCGACCGCGGCGAGCCGCCGGAGCCTGAGCCGCTCCACACGCTCGGAGTGACGCTGCGCGATCGCGGTGATCGTCTCCTGTGTCATCGGCGCGGGCATCGGCTTCGCGTACGGCGCGATGCCGGCCCTGATCATGGGCGCGGTGCCGGCCGGCGAGACGGCCGCCGCGAACAGCCTCAACACCCTCATGCGGTCCGTCGGCACATCGGTGGCGAGCGCGATCGCCGGTGTCATCCTGGCCCAGCTGACGATCAGCCTCGGCGGCTTCGCCGTACCGTCCGAGAACGCGTTCCGGGTGGTCATGGCCATCGGCGGTGGCGCGGCCCTGGTCGCCTTCGTGATCGCGTCCTTCCTCCCCCGGCACCAGCCCGGCGCCGGGGCGGCGCAGCCGGCCGCGAGCGGCGGGGTCGGGGCACCGGCCCCCTCCACCGCCCACTGACGCCTCCGACACGCTGACGCCCCTGACCGGCGCCGGTCCCGGACCACCGTGCCCGGGACCGGCGCCGTTCAGGCGAACCTCTTGGGCAGCGCGCGTGAGGGCGTACGGGCGCGTCGAGTACTGACCCGTGACGCTGCCGCTGATCCCTCCCATGCTCGCCGCCCCGGGCGCCCTGCCGTCCGCCTCGCAGGACGCGCGCTGGGCGTACGAGACCAAGCAGGACGGCCAGCGGGTGGTGGTCTACCTGCCCGGCGACGGCACCGTGCTGCTGCGGGCCCGCTCGGGCCTCGACATCACCGCCGCCTACCCCGAGCTGGCGCCGCTCGCCGCCGCGCTGGGCGGCGTCTCCGCCGTACTGGACGGGGAGGTGCTCGCGCTGGACGCGCGGGGCCGGGCCGACTTCCAGTTGCTCCAGTCCCGGATGGGCCTGGCCCACGATCCCGGCCTGGCGGCGCACCGGGCGGCGAAGGTGCCCGTCCATCTGGTCCTGTTCGACGCCCTGCACCTGGCGGGCCGCTCCCTGCTGCGCCTGCCCTTTACCGGCCGCCGCGAGCGGCTGACAGACCTCGGCCTGGACGGGCCGTCCTGGTCGACGCCGGCGGCCCTGGTCGGCCACGGCGAGCAGGCCCTGCGGGCCACCCGCGAGCACGGTCTGGAGGGGCTGGTGTGCAAGCGGCTGGACTCGGTGTACGAGCCGGGGGTGCGGTCGCGGGCCTGGATCAAGATCCGCAACATGCGCAGCGAGGACGTCGTGATCGGGGGGTGGCTGCCCGGCAAGGGGCGGCTGTCGGGGCTGCCGGGCGCGGTGCTGGTCGGCCAGCGGTCGGGCGGGCGGCTGCGGTACGTGGGCGGGGTCGGTACGGGGTGGAGCGCGGGTGAGCGGGCGGAGCTGGCGGAGTTGCTGCGGGACGCGGCGGCGGACGTCTGCCCGTTCTCGCCGGTGCCGGGGGTGGCGGGGGCGCGGTGGGTGGTGCCGCGGTGGGTCGGCGAGGTGCAGTACAGCACGCGGACCCGGGAGGGGATGCTGCGGCAGCCGTCCTGGCTGCGGCTGCGGCCGGACCTGACGCCGCAGGAGTCGGCGGCGGACATCCCGGACGACCTGGTGTGACGGCGGCGGCAAGTATTGGCTTGCGCTTCACCCCTGTGACCACCGGGGCCCTTGGCACGTAGGGGAAGCGGCGGGATTCTGAACTGCCTTTCCCCCCACAGCCGTTGGGCTGATCCCGGAATCAGAGGAGAACGCGCGATGCCCTCGCGTACCGCCGGAACCCGCCGCAGGAGATGGCTCCTCGCACCGCTCGGTGCCGTCACCCTCGTCCTCACCCTCTCCACCTCCGCCTTCGCCGCCCCGCCGCCGGGGCTGCCCGGCAACGCCGACAGCCAGGAGCGGGCCTACCAGCCCGCCTTCGACTACGACACCGACGGCTGCTATCCCACCCCGGCCATCGGCCCCGACGGCACGGTCAACCCCGGCCTCAACCCGACCGGCGCGCTCAACGGCAGCTGCCGGGACGCGGTCGACCTGGACAACACCAACGGCTACTCGCGCGCCAAGTGCAACAACGGCTGGTGCGCGTACATGTACGGGCTCTACTTCGAGAAGGACCAGGCGCTGCCCGGCAGCAGCCTCGGCGGGCACCGGCACGACTGGGAGCACGTCGTGGTGTGGGTGCGGGACGGTTCCGTCGAGTACGTCTCGACCTCCAACCACGGCTCGTTCACCGTGCACGCGAAGTCGGCGGTCCGCTTCGAGGGCACGCACGCCAAGGTCGTCTACCACAAGGACGGCATCAGCACCCACTGCTTCCGCCTGGCGACCTCGAACGACGAGCCGCCGGAGAACCACAAGGGCAGCTGGCAGTACCCGACGCTGGTGGGCTGGAACGGCTATCCGGCCGGGGTGCGCGACAAGTTGACCGCCTACAACTTCGGCAGCGCCACCTTCGGCCTCAAGGACGCGAGCTTCGCCTCCCACCTGGCCTCCGCCGAGCCCGCCGGCATCCCCTTCGACCCGAACGCCTGAGTCCGAACGCCGGAGAGCGGGAAGGCGACTACGGGCCAGTCGGGCGAACCCTGCGACCGGGGCGTCCCGGCGCGGACTATCGTGTGCGCATGTCCGCCCCCGAACTGATCCGTATCGTCTCCCGCGACTCCCCCATGGCCCTCGCTCAGGTCGAGCGCGTCCGGGCCGGGTTGGCGGCCCTCCACCCCGAAGTGCGCACCGAGGTCGTGCCGGTGAGGACCACCGGCGACAAGTGGCTCGGTGACCTCGCGCAGGTGGAGGGCAAGGGCGCGTTCACCAAGGAGGTCGACGCCGCGCTGCTCTCCGGCGAGGCGGACCTCGCGGTGCACTGCGTCAAGGACGTGCCGGCCGACCGTCCGCTGCCCGCCGGCACGGTGTTCGCCGCGTTCCTGGAGCGCGACGACATCCGCGACGCCCTCGTCCACCCGGCCGGCCTCACCCTGGACGAGCTGCCGCCCGGCACCCGGATCGGCACCTCCTCGGTGCGCCGCGTCGCCCAGCTGGCCGCCACCCACCCGCACCTGACCTGCGTACCGTTCCGCGGCAACGCCAACCGGCGGCTGGCGAAGCTGGCCGCGGGCGAGGCGGACGCCCTGCTGCTCGCGGTCTCGGGGCTGGAGCGCATCGGCCGCGCCGACGTGATCAGCGAGGTGCTCTCCCCCGAGACGATGATGCCGCCGATCGGCGCGGGCATCCTGGCCCTCCAGTGCCGCGAGGGCGACACCGAGGTCATCGACGCGGTCAGCGGCCTCGGCCACCCCGGCACCCACCGGGAGGCGACGGCGGAGCGCATGTTCCTGCACGTCCTCCAGGGCCACTGCAACAGCCCGATCGCGGGCTGTGCCCGGGTGGACCGCAGCGGGGAACTCTCCCTGCGGGCGTGCGTCTTCACCCCGGACGGCAAGACCCGGCTCAACGCCCACGAGTGGGCGGGCCCGCTCGACCCGGCGGCCCTCGGCACCTCGGTCGCCGTGGCCCTGCTCCGCCAGGGCGCCCGCGAGCTCATCGACGGCATCGCCCACTAGCCCGGCCACCCGGGCGGCACCCCCGGCCCTGACGGATCAGGCGGACCCTTCTTCCGCCTGATCCCGCAGGAAGGCGCTGACCTGGTGCGCCAGCCCCTCCTCCCGCACCGCCCCGCAGGCGGCCCCCACGCTCCCGTCGGGCAGTCCGAGCCCGCCGGTCCACAGCCGGCGGTCGGCCCACTCCTCGTCCACCCGCAGCTGCACCTGCACGTCCACCTGGGTGAGGCTCGCCTCGGGCCCGGCGCCGTAGAGCACGGCGGTGACCCGGCGCAGCGGGTAGACGTCGAAGCCCTCGACGAACTGCGAGTTGCGCCAGTCGAGGAACGCGCTCTCCCCCTCGGGCCCGATCCGGACGTCGACCTGCCCGTCCTCCAGGTGGATGCCGAGGTGCCGGGTGCCCCGGTTCTCCACGGTCACCCGGACACAGAAGTACGTCAGCCCCTCGGCGGCGTCGTCACGCCCGCGCGGCGGCTCGGCCGGCTCGAGACGGTGCACCCGGACCCGCAGACCGGCGTGCTCGTCGTACTCCTGCCAGTCCCCCACCACGTTCGGCTCGTACACGGCGCCCCTCTCGACCTCTCGACGCTGCTTCCTATCCGGGCGCTCAGCGCACTGTCAAATGCGCGGAATGCGCTGTGGCCAGGGCCTTCGCCCCTTCTGATCGCCGATCAAGCGCTGCCCAGGAACGATCCGCCGCCGCCCGCTCCGCACGACCCCCGCCGAGTGCCGCACATCACGTCCGCGCGCCCACCGCGGTGTTCCCCGGCCCGAGGCCGTTCGAGTGGCCGTCCGGCCGTTTCGCGCTCAGTATCCATATGTACGAGGAGTTGCCGGCATCCCTGCCGAGGGAGGTGCGCGCGATGCGTGTCGCCGGACGGACCAAGCCCCACTCGCACGACGACGCCCCGGAGACGGCCGCGGCGTTCGACCGCCTCGCCGGGCTCTGCGACGGACCGGAGCGCCAGGCGCTGCGGGACGAGCTGATCCGCGTGTGGCTGCCCATGTCGGAGCGGATCGCGGTCCGCTTCCGTGGCCGCGGCGAGAACCTGGAGGACCTCTACCAGGTGGCGGCCCTCGGCCTGGTCAAGGCCGTCGACCACTACGACCCGGCGCGCGGCCACGCCTTCGAGGCGTACGCCGTGCCGACCGTGACCGGCGAGATCAAACGGCACTTCCGCGACCACATGTGGACGTTGCACGTGCCGCGCCGCGTCCAGGACCTGCGCAACCGGGTCCGTAAGTCCGCCAAGGAGCTGGCGCAGACCACCCCCGGGCGGGCCCCGACGGTCGAGGAGATCGCGGAGCACGCGCAGCTGAGCGTGGCGGAGGTGCGGACGGGCATGGAGGCCCTGGAGTGCTTCTCCGCGCTGTCGCTGGAGGCGGAGCTGCCCGGCACCGACGGGTACGCCCTCGGGGACGCGCTGGGCGGCCCGGACCCCGCCTTCGACGCGGTGGTGGACCGGGTGGCCGTACGGCCCTGTCTGGAGGCGCTGCCCGAGCGCGAGCGGACCATCCTGTACCTGCGGTTCTTCGGCGGGATGACGCAGAGCCGCATAGCGCAGCAGCTCGGCATCTCCCAGATGCACGTCTCCCGGCTGCTGACGGGCTGCTTCGACCGGATCCGCGAGGAGATCCTGGCCGAGGCGGGCTGATCCGGGCCGCCCGTCGTGCCCCGGCCGGCCCTGCCGGCCTCAGCCGGCGTCGGGGGTGCCGGGGGCGTCGGGGGTGCCGGGGGTCCGCGTGGGGCCGTGCTGGTCGAGGCGGTCCTCCAGGGCCGCCCGTATCTCCGGCGGCATCACTCCGGTGCGCCCCCAGATGAGGAGCGCTTCTGCCACATTGCGGAGTTTGATGTTCGTATGCTGGGAAACTTCCTTCAGGACGATCCATCCCTCGTCGGGCGCCACCCGGCCCAGGACGACGATCATCCCGATCGCCTGGTCCACGACGGCGTGCGAGACCACCGCCTCCTTCAGCTGCCGCACCTGTTCCTGCAGCTGGAAGAGCTGGTCCGAGCCCGACTCCAGGTCCGTGGACATGGTCACCTCCGGATCTCCATCGTCGCCAGGCGCGCCGCCGCGCGCCACTGGACCGTCCGGGGCCCGTCCGCCACCGTTTCGGCGCCGCCGCGGGGGTACTCGGCAGGCGCCCGCCGCACTCCCGGCCGGACACTGGTGTCGAGCCGGTGGCTGCCGGTGGACGAGACCAGGACACGACTGACATGAACCACGACATGACCTTCCCCACCGGCCGGGAGAGGCTGCTGTCCACGGACTCCGTGTACGGGGCCCCCTGCTGGGTGAGTCTGACCAGCCGTGATCTGAAGGCCACCGAGGAGTTCTACTCCGCCGTGCTGGGCTGGCAGTGGCGGCCCGCCAAGCTGGGCGAGCCCTTCCGGATCGCCCTGGCCGGCGGTGTGCCGGTCGCCGGGATCGCCGCCGTGGCCGCGATGTGGCAGATGGCGGTGGCCTGGACGCCGTACTTCGCGGTGCGCAGCGCGGACGAGGCCGTCTCGCGGGCGCAGGAGCGCGGCGGGACCGCCGCGGTGGGGCCGATCTCCCTGCCGCCGGGCCGGGCGGCGCTGCTCGCCGACCGGGACGGCGCGACCTTCGGGATCTGGGAGGGCGAGCTGTTCACCGACTGGGACACCTGGCGCACCTCGCGGCCGGCCTTCATCCGGCTGCACACGCGGGACGCCTTCGACGCCGCGATCTTCTACGGCGAGATCTTCGACTGGGGTTCGAGCCAGGGCTGCGAGGTCCGGTACGAGGGCGACGAGGTGGTGCTGCGCAATCGGGGCGATGTCGTGGCCCGGATCGAGTCGGGCGCCCTGGGGGCCGCCCCCGATCCGGCGATCCGGCCGCACTGGCAGATCCACTTCGCCGTCGCGGACATCGAGGAGTGCGCCCGCACCGCCGAGCGGCACGGGGGCAGCGTGCTCTCGCTCGGCGGCGACGAGGCGGTGCTGCGGGACGCGGACGGCGCGCAGTTCACGGTGACCGCGCGCCGTCTCGACGGCTGATCTCACCGGCTCACCGGCCGGTGCGGGAGGGCCGGGAGAGCAGCACCAGACTGCGCTGCTCGACGGTCACCACCGTGCCGGCCTTGTGCTCGGCCTCGTCGGGGACGCCCTCGGGGTCGGCGGTGTCGATCAGCGCCGTCCAGCGTTCGCCGTAGGCGGCGCCGGGCAGCTTGAAGTCGGCGTGCTCCCAGTGGCTGTTGAGCAGCAGCAGGAAGGAGTCGTCGACGACCGGCCGCCCGCACGGGTCGGGTTCGGCGATGGCGTCGCCGTTGAGGAAGACGCCCACGGTGTGCGCGTCGGAGCGCTGCCAGTCGTCGTCGGTCATCTCCCGCGCGTCGGGCCGCAGCCAGAGCAGGTCGGGCAGCGGCTGACCCGCGTGGGTGACGGTCTGGCCGCGGAAGTAGCGGCGCCGGCGCAGCACGGGGTGGTCGGAGCGCAGGGCGATGAGGCGGCGGGCGAAGTCCAGGAGCGTGCGCTGCTCGGTGTTCAGCCGCCAGTCGATCCAGGAGATCTCGTTGTCCTGGCAGTAGGCGTTGTTGTTGCCGCGCTGGGTGCGGCCGAGTTCGTCGCCGTGGCAGAGCATCGGGATGCCCTGCGAGAGCAGCAGGGTGGCCAGCAGGTTGCGCTGCTGGCGGCCGCGCAGCTCGCGCACCGCCGGGTCCTTGGTGGGGCCTTCGGCGCCGCAGTTCCAGGACCGGTTGTGGCTCTCGCCGTCCCGGTTGTCCTCGCCGTTGGCCTCGTTGTGCTTGTCGTTGTACGAGACCAGGTCGCGCAGGGTGAAGCCGTCGTGCGCGGTGACGAAGTTGACGCTGGCGCGGGGGCGGCGCCTGCTGTGCTGGTAGAGGTCGGAGGAGCCGGTGAGCCGGGACGCGAACTCGCCGAGGGTGTGGTCCTCGCCGCGCCAGAAGTCCCGTACGGCGTCGCGGTACTTGCCGTTCCACTCCGACCACAGCTGCGGGAAGTTGCCGACCTGGTAGCCGCCCTCGCCCACGTCCCAGGGCTCGGCGATCAGCTTGACGCGGCTGATGACCGGGTCCTGCTGGATGAGGTCGAAGAACGCGGAGAGCCGGTCCACCTCGTGGAACTGCCGGGCCAGGGTGGCCGCGAGGTCGAAGCGGAAACCGTCCACGTGCATCTCGGTGACCCAGTACCGCAGCGAGTCCATGATGAGCTGGAGGACGTAGGGGTGGCGCATCAGCAGGCTGTTGCCGGTGCCGGTGGTGTCGTAGTAGTGCTGCCAGTCGCCGTCCACCAGCCGGTAGTAGGAGGCGTTGTCGATGCCCCGGAAAGAGAGGGTGGGGCCCTTCTCGTTGCCCTCGGCGGTGTGGTTGTAGACCACGTCGAGGATGACTTCGAGGCCGGCCGCGTGGAGGGTCTTGACCATCGCCTTGAACTCGGTGACCTGCTGGCCGCGGGTGCCGAGGGCGGCGTAGCCGTTGTGGGGCGCGAAGAAGCCGATGGTGTTGTAGCCCCAGTAGTTGGACAGGCCCTTGTCCTGGAGCACGCCGTCGTGAACGAACTGGTGCACCGGCATCAGCTCCACGGCACTCACGCCGAGGGAGGTGAGGTGCTCCACGATCGCGGGGTGCGCCAACCCGGCGTAGGTGCCGCGCAGTTCCTCGGGCACGTCGGGGTGGGTGCGGCTGAGGCCGCGCACATGGGCCTCGTAGATCACGGACTCCGAGTACGCGTGCCGGGGCGGGCGGTCGTCGCCCCAGTCGAAGAACGGGTCGGTGACGACGCCGAGCATGGTGTGCCCGGCGCTGTCGCCGGGGTCGGCCTTGCCGGGGGCGCGTTCGAAGAGGCTGGCGTGGTTGTCCGCCATCCCGTCCACGGCCCGGGTGTACGGGTCGAGGAGCAGCTTCGCCGGGTTGCACCGGTGGCCCACCGAAGGGGCCCACGGGCCGTGCACCCGGTAGCCGTAGCGCTGGCCGGGGCCGACGCCGGGCAGGTAGCAGTGCCAGACGAAGCCGTCCACGTCGGGCAGCGGGATGTCGTGGTGGGTGCCGTCCTCGTCGACGAGGACGAGGTCGACGCGTTCGGCGACCTCGCTGAACAGGGCGAAGTTGGTGCCCTGCCCGTCGTACGAGGCGCCCAGGGGACAAGGGTGCCCGCTCCACACGGGCGACCCCTTCCAGTTCGGCCGGGCGCGGGTCACCGGGCCTCCTCCAGCACGCCGTGGACGTCGGCGGACGGCCGGGCCAGCCGGGCGACCGGCATGATCTCGCGTGGCACGTCGAGCCCCTCCTGGGTGATCGGTTCGGGCGCCGTCGCGACCAGCGGGACGCGTTCGCCGGCGCGGGCGCGCCGCGAGAACCAGATGACCTTGGACCCGGTGTCGGTGGCGCAGCACCCCCAGCCGTCGCTGTGGGCGGCGAGGTGCTGGAGACAGGTGCGCAGGTCCTGGTCGGGGCGGAGCGCGTGGTCGTTGCCCCCTACGGCCGTGATGAGGTGCTGGCGGTTCCACCACATCTCGATCGACGTGTTCTTGTCGCTCGCGTGCTCGTCGATGGCCCGGAGCAGCATCTCGGCGCCCGAGCAGACGGGTTCGACGAGGTCCTCCAGCTTCCAGAACCGGAGGTGGGCGGCCAGGATGCGCCTGACCTGTCCGACCCGTTCCGGGCTCACTTCCACGTCGAGGTGGTAGTAGCGGGGCACTGCGGTCTTCATCGTCGTGGCTCCTCACCGCGAAGGCTCTCGCTCCTCCTCGTCCCTTGGGGGACGGGCTCCCCGATCACGAAGCGTGAGCGCTGATCGCTTCTGAGTCACTCCAGAGTGAGAGCGGTAGCCCATTCGTGCAACACGAGCGGCCGGCGGGTGCGGTGACCGGCGAAGACGTCCCGGGAGACCGGCCCGGAAGAGAAGTTGAAGATCCAACAAGACGGGGAGTCACCGTCCGTGCACCATGTGTCGAGAACCCATGTGTCCGTACGGACCCTCCGGAAGGTGACCGGCCATGCTGCTTCCCGCGAAGACCGAAGTGGCCCGGCAGCTGCGGCTCTACCGCGCCTGGGAACGTTCGATGCTCGCGTCCCCCGCGGACGTGGCCGTGCGGGCCACCTTCGAGGACTCCGGGTACACCCTCTGCGTGCTGATGGGAAAGCGGTGCGCACGTGAGGCCGCGGAGGCCGCCGAGCGGTATCTGCGCACCAACACGCCGGTCGCCCGCGCGCAGGAGCAGGTGGACCGGTTCTCCCCGTCGGGGCGGAAGACCCCCTCCGGCGCGGCTTGACCCGATCGGCCGGGCGCGAGCCCGGCCCCGAGCACGGCGGAGGTGGGACGGATGAGTACGGCCGTGGGGATCGGGCGTATCCCGGTCCGGGACGTCCACCCGGTGGTGGAGTACGGCAGGCGCCCGGCGAAGGCGGTGGCGGGAGAGACGTTCCCGGTCACCGCCACCGTGTTCCGTGAGGGACATGACGCGGTGGCCGCCAACGTCGTGCTGAAGGACCCCGAGGGCCGGCCGGGTCCGTGGACGCCGATGCGGGAGCTGGCTCCGGGCAGCGACCGGTGGGGCGCCGAGGTCACGCCGGGCGCGCCGGGGCGCTGGACCTACCGGGTGGAGGCGTGGAGCGACCCCGTCGCCACCTGGAAGCACCACGCCCGGATCAAGGTGCCGGCCGGGATCGACACCGGGCTGGTCCTGGAGGAGGGCGCCGAGCTGTACCGGCGGGCCGCCGCGGGGGTGCCGGAGGACGCGGGGCGGGCGGTGGTGCTGGCCGCCGCGGCGACCCTGCTGGACGACTCGCTGCCCGTCGCCACCCGCTTGGCGGCGGCGTTGACGCCGGAGGTGGACGCGGTCCTGGCCCGGCACCCGCTGCGGGAGCTGGTCACCACCTCCGACCCGCTGCCCCTGCTCGTGGAGCGGGAGCGGGCCCTGTACGGCGCCTGGTACGAGTTCTTCCCCCGCTCCGAGGGCACACCCGAACGCCCCCACGGCACCTTCCGCACCGCCGCCCGCCGCCTGCCCGCCATCGCGGACATGGGCTTCGACGTCGTCTACCTCCCCCCGATCCACCCGATCGGCACCACCCACCGCAAGGGCCGCAACAACACCCTCTCCGCCGGCC
>JAEBFB010000009.1:0-299422 GCA_049998335.1 Streptomyces sp. cmx-10-19 | reverse complement strand
GGCCGGCGGAGAGGGTGTTGTTGCGGCCCTTGCGGTGGGTGGTGCCGATCGGGTGGATCGGGGGGAGGTAGACGACGTCGAAGCCCATGTCCGCGATGGCGGGCAGGCGGCGGGCGGCGGTGCGGAAAGTGCCGTGGGGGCGTTCGGGGGTGCCCTCGGAGCGGGGGAAGAACTCGTACCAGGCGCCGTACAGGGCCCGCTCCCGCTCCACGAGCAGGGGCAGGGGGTCGGAGGTGGTGACCAGCTCCCGCAGAGGGTGCCGGGCCAGGACCGCGTCCACCTCCGGCGTCAACGCCGCCGCCAGGCGGGACGCCGCCGGACGGCCCTCGTCCCGCAGCGCCGCCACGGCGGCCAGCAGCTCCCGCCGGCCACCCGCGTCCGGCACGTCCGCCGCCGCCCGCTCGTAGAGCCGCGCGCCCTCCTCCAGCACCAGCTCGGTGTCGATCCCCGCCGGGACCTTGATCCGGGCGTGATGGCGCCAGGTGGTGACCGGATCGCCCCAGGCCTCCACGGTGAACGACCACAGCCCGGGTGCGTCCGCGACGACGGCGGCCCCCCAGCGGTCGGTGCCCGGCGCCAGCTCCCGCATCGGCGTCCACGGCCCCGGCCGGCCCTCGGGATCTCTCAGCACGACGTTGGCGGCCACCGCGTCGTGCCCCTCGCGGAACACGGTGGCGGAGACCTCGAACGACTCGCCCGTGACGGCCTTGGCGGGCCTGCGCCCCTGCCGGACGACCGGGCGGACGTCCAGGACCGGGATGCGCCCGACGGACGTGGCGTCCGCAGGCGGCGACCCCGGTCCGGGGAAGTTTCCGGGGGACGCTCCCGGGGCTGCTGACGAGTGGTGCGTGGCGGGCATGACCGCTCCTGTCCGCGTCAACGAGGGGTGGGCGGATGACTCTGGGGAGAGGGGTCCTGCGGGGTACGTGCGGGGCTGTACGGCAGGAGCCTTCCCCCACTCTTCTGGTGGGCAATCCGGCACTTTGTTAACTACTCGCGCGTATGTCGACATGCGCGACGACACCTGAACGGACGCCTTCCCGCATGCCGCTCGCGCAATCAGAGCCTTCGCGACATGTGCAGCTTTTCCTGTCCGCCGAAGTGGCGACAAGAAGTCCGGTGGGGAAAGATCCGGCCATATCGGCACGCCGAGGGGCACGCACCCGGCCTTGGCCCGTCCGGCGAGCCGGGACGGACCCGATCAGGCCGATCAGGCCCTCCCGTGACGAAGCCCCCGGCATGGGATGCGGCACGCCGGTAACGTCGTGAGGGTGAAGGCGATTCGTCGACTGACCGTCCGTCCCGTTCTCCCCGACCCCCTCCGGCCGCTCAGTGATCTGGCCCGGAACCTGCGCTGGTCCTGGCATCCGGAGACCCGCGACCTCTTCCAGTCCGTCGACCCCGCGTGCTGGACCGCCTCCGGCCGCGACCCCGTACGGCTGCTCGGCACCGTGCCCTCCGCGCGTCTCGCGGAGCTGGCCGAGGACCGGCGCTTCCTGCGCCGGCTGACCGCGGTGGCCGACGACCTCGACCACTACATGACCGGCGACCGCTGGTACCAGACCCAGCCCGGCCGGCTCCCGGCCGCCGTCGCCTACTTCTCACCCGAGTTCGGCATCACCGCCGCCCTGCCCCAGTACTCCGGGGGCCTCGGCATCCTGGCCGGCGACCACCTGAAGTCGGCCAGCGACCTCGGCGTGCCGCTGATCGGCGTGGGCCTGCTCTACCGGCACGGCTACTTCCGCCAGACCCTCTCCCGCGACGGCTGGCAGCAGGAGCACTACCCCGTCCTCGACCCCCACGAGCTGCCCCTCGCACTCCTGGAGGAGTCCGACGGCACGCCCGCGCACGTGGCCCTCGCCCTGCCCGGCAGCCGGGAGCTGCGGGCCCGGATCTGGCTGGCCCAGGTCGGCCGGGTCCCGCTGCTCCTCCTCGACTCGGACGTCGAGGAGAACGGCCCCGGCGAGCGCGGCGTCACCGACCGCCTCTACGGCGGCGGCAGCGAGCACCGGCTGCTCCAGGAGATGCTCCTCGGCATAGGAGGGGTCAGGGCGGTCCGCGCGTACTGCCGGCTCACCGGCCACGCGGCGCCGGAGGTGTTCCACACCAACGAGGGCCACGCCGGCTTCCTCGGCCTGGAGCGCATCGCCGAGCTCTGCGACCAGGGGCTGGAGTTCGGGTCCGCGCTGGAGGCGGTCCGGGCCGGGACCGTGTTCACCACCCACACCCCCGTCCCGGCCGGCATCGACCGCTTCGACCGAGACCTCGTCGCCCGCCACTTCGGCCCCGACTCCGAGCTGCCCCGCATCGACGTGGAGCGGGTGCTCAGGCTGGGCATGGAGAGCTACCCCGGAGGCGAGCCGGGCCTGTTCAACATGGCCGTGATGGGCCTGCGCCTGGCCCAGCGCGCCAACGGCGTCTCCCTGCTGCACGGCGGGGTCAGCCGCGAGATGTTCTCCGGACTGTGGCCGGGCTTCGACGCCGAGGAGGTGCCGATCACCTCCGTCACCAACGGCGTGCACGCCCCGACCTGGGTGGCGCCCGAGGTGTTCCGGCTCGGCGCCCGGAAGATCGGCGTCCAGCGGGCCGAGGACGCCATGACGGTGGGCGGCTCGGAGCGCTGGGACTCCCTCACCGAGATCCCCGACCAGGACATCTGGGACCTGCGCCGCACCCTGCGCGGGCAGCTCGTCGAGGAGGTCCGCGAGCGGCTGCGGGCCTCCTGGCGGCAGCGCGGCGCGGGCACGGCCGAGCTGGGCTGGATCGACGACGTCCTCGACCCGGACGTCCTGACCATCGGCTTCGCCCGGCGCGTCCCCTCGTACAAGCGGCTCACGCTGATGCTGCGGGACCGGGAACGGCTGACGGACCTGCTGCTGCATCCCGAGCGGCCGATCCAGATCGTCGTCGCGGGCAAGGCGCACCCGGCGGACGACGGAGGCAAACGGCTGGTGCAGGAGCTGGTGCGGTTCGCGGACGACCCGCGGGTGCGGCACCGCATCGTGTTCCTGCCGGACTACGGCATGGCGATGGCGCAGAAGCTCTATCCGGGCTGTGACATCTGGCTGAACAACCCCCTGCGGCCCCTGGAGGCGTGCGGCACCTCCGGCATGAAGGCGGCGCTCAACGGCTGCCTCAACCTGTCGGTGCTGGACGGCTGGTGGGACGAGTGGTTCCAGCCCGACTTCGGCTGGGCGATCCCCACCGCCGACGGGGCCGGTACCGACGCCGACCGGCGCGACGCCATAGAGGCCGCCGCCCTCTACGACCTGCTGGAGCAGCGGGTGACCCCCCGCTTCTACGAGCGGGCCGCCAGCGGGCTGCCCGACCGGTGGATCGAGATGGTCCGCAGGACCCTCAGCCTGCTCGGCCCGAAGGTGCTGGCCGGCCGCATGGTCCGCGAGTACGTCGAGCGGCTCTACGCCCCCGCCGCCGAGGCGCACCGTGCGATGGACCCGGACTCCGCCCGCTCGCTCGCCGAGTGGAAGGCCCGGGTGCGGGCCGCCTGGCCCGGCGTGAGCGTCGGCCATGTGGAGACGACCGCCGCGACCGCCCACGCGGAACTGGGCTCGACCCTCGGGCTGCGGGTACGGGTCGACCTCGGCGAGCTGGCACCGGACGACGTCGAGGTGCAGGCGGTCTCCGGCCGGGTGGACTCCGAGGACCGGATCACCGACGCCGCGGCCGTCCCGCTGAAACCGGCCGACGGCCCCGACCTGGAGGGCCGCTGGGTGTACGAGGGCCCGCTCTCCCTCGACCGCACCGGGCCCTTCGGCTACACGGTCCGTGTACTGCCCGCGCACCGGCTGCTGGCCTCCGCCGCGGAGGCCGGCCTGGTCGCGGTGCCCTCCGACGACCTCGCTCAGGCGGCGGGCCTGCTCATGCGGTGAGGTGAGCGGCGGCTCAGCGGGCGGCGGCGCGGGGGCTCAGTCCTCCTCGCCGCCGCCGCTCAGCCGCCGCAGGACCGTGCCGCAGCGGCGGGCGTAGGCGTGCTGGAAGGCGCGGGCGGCCGGTCCGCCGGCCTTCGCGTACCACTTGGCGGGGCGGCTGAAGGCGCTCACCGTCAGCCAGACCGTGCCGTCGCCCGTGCGGTCCACCACGAAGGCCTCCTCGCCGGACTCCGGATGCCCCGGCAGCGTGCCGTAGGCCCAGCCGGCCCGGCGGTTCTCCTCCAGCGTCCACACCACCCGGCACGGCGCCTTGATCATCCCGGCGAGGGTGACGGTGACGTCGACACCCGGCGCGGCACGCTCCGCGCCGGCGTCGATGCCCACGCCCATCTCCCGGTGCATCTCCCAGGTCAGCAGCGCCTCGGCCGCCCGCCGGAACACCGGCTCGCCCTCCCCGAGGCGGGTGCGTACGTGCAGGGACCGGAAGCCGGGCGGGCAGTGGCCCTGCTCGCGGGTGGCGCCGACGTCGTCGTACGTGAAGGACATGGGTACCAAGGGTAGGGCGGCACCCGGGAACGCTCGGTTCCGGGTGCCGCCCGCCGTGTTGCCGCGCCGTCGTGCGGGGCGGTCAGCTCACGTTGATCGCCTTCCAGGCCGCGGCCACCGTGTTGTACTCGGTGCTGGTGGAGCCGTACAGGGCGGTCGCCGCGTTCAGGGTCGCCGTGCGGGCGGCCGCGTAGTTCGTCGTCGACGTCATGTACGTGGTCAGCGCCTTGTACCAGATCTGGAGCGCCTTGGCCCGGCCGATGCCGGTGACGGTGGAGCCGTCGTAGGTCGGGGAGTCGTAGCTCACGCCGTCCACCGTCCGCGCCCCGCTGCCCTCGGCCAGCAGGAAGAAGAAGTGGTTGGCCGGACCGGACGAGTAGTGCACGTCCACGCTGCCCAGGCTGGAGGACCAGTAGTCCCTGGACGCGCCGTCCTTGCTCGGCTTGTCCATGTAGCGCAGCGGGGTGCCGTTCCCGTTGATGTCGATCTTCTCGCCGATGAGGTAGTCGCCCTTGTCGGAGGCGTTGTTCGCGAAGTACTCCACGCCGGTGCCGAAGATGTCGCTGGTCGCCTCGTTGAGGCCGCCGGACTCGCCGCTGTAGTTGAGACCGGCGGTGTGGGAGGTGACGCCGTGGCTCATCTCGTGCCCGGCCACGTCCAGCGAGGTCAGCGGGTGCGTGTTGCCCGAGCCGTCGCCGTAGGTCATGCAGAAGCAGCTGTCGTCCCAGAACGCGTTGACGTAGCCGTTGCCGTAGTGGACGCGGGAGTACGCCGCCTGGCCGTCGTTCCTGATGCCGCTGCGCCCGAAGGTGTTCCTGTAGAAGTCCCAGGTGACCTGGGCTCCGTAGGCGGCGTCGACGGCGGCCGTCTGGTCGGTGGAGGAGCTGGAGGCGGCCCCGGTGCCCCAGGCGTCGTCGGCGTCGGTGAACAGGGTGCCGGTGCCGGAGGTCCTGCGGGCCAGGTTGTACGTCCTGTGACCGCCGCGCCCCGTGTCGTACAGCTGGTACGTCGAACCGGACAGGGTGGTGCCGAGGGGGACCGTGCCCGAGTACAGGCTCTTGCCGGAGCCGGTCTCGATGCCCTGGTACTCGTGCAGCTCGGCGCCGGTCGCCGCGTCGGTGATGACGTGCAGCTCGTTGGGCGTGCCGTCGTCCTGGAGGCCGCCGACGACGGTCTCGTAGGCGAGGACCGGCTTGCCGCCGGCCGCCCAGACCACCTTGCGGGGCGCGGAGTCGGCCGCGGTCTTCGAGGACCCGGCGTCCTTCGCGGCCGACAGTGCCTGCTGCTCGGCCTTGGCCGCGGCGACCTTCGGCGTCACGGAGGCGACCTCGATCGCGGCGCTGGTGGCTCTGGTGACGCCCTCGGTGGCGCCGGACCCGGACCGGTGCACGATCAGGTCGCCGCCCAGGACGGGCAGGCCCTGGTAGGTGCGCTCGTAGCGGGTGTGCACGGTGCCGTCGTGGTCCTTGACGACGTCCTTGACGACCAGCTTCTCGCGGGCGCCGAGACCTATCTCCCGCGCCGTGCCGGCCGCGTCGGCCTGCTGCTCCTGGATGAGGGCGGTGCGGGCGGTGTCCGACAGCAGGACGGGGGCGCCCGCGAGCGTGCCGGTGTCGGCGGTGGCGCTGCCGGCGGTCAGGCCGGTGGTGAGCAGGGCGCCGGCGGCGACAGCGGTGGCGACGGCCAGCGTGGTGCGCTTGTGGCGCGCGTAGAACGGGGACACACAGACTCCTTCGTGGGGGAGTCCGGCCGGAGTCGGGGTCTGCGGCCGGAGGTGACTGCGAGTTGTGCGGCGGGTGACGGAAGACTGACACCTAGGATGCGTACATGTCAGGAGGGCGCTTTGATGTTGGCCGAAAGTCGACGTCCGGGTGAATGTTGCGGCGATGTGAAACCGCGTGACCTCGGCAAAGCCGCAACCCGGGGGGTGTAAGGGCTCGGCAAAAACGGGCGGGCGACCGGCGGGGGGTCGGCGGCAACCGGCGACATGGAGCGGGCGCCGTCCCGGAGGGGTCGAACCTCCGGGACGGCGCCCTGACCCTGGAACCCGCAGGGGGACTGGGGGACTTACGGGAAGGTGAGCTTGAAGGAGTTGACGTAGCCGGTGTCGCGGGCCGCCACGTCCTGGACGCGGAGCCTCCAGGTGCCGTTGGCCGTCTCTGAGGAGGCGTCCACCGTGTACGTCTCGTTCACGTCGTCCGCCGAGTCCGAGGAACTGGAGTTCTTCAGGCGGTAGGCGGTCCCGTCCGGGGCCAGCAGGTCGATCACGAGGTCACCGCGGTAGGTGTGCACGATGTCGACCGCGACCTGGAGGCCCGCCGGCGCGTTGCCCGTCCGCCCCGTCACGGTGACCGAGGAGGTGACCGCCGCCCCGTTGTCCGGGATGGCCACGTCGGCCGCGTTCTCGAACGAGGTGCCGCCGCCCCCACCGCCACCGGAGCGCGCGCCGACGTTGATGCCGGCCCACGCGTCCTGCACCGCCTTGTACTCGGCGCTGTCGGTGCCGTACAGCTCACCGGCGGCCGCGAGGGTGCCGGTGCGGGCGCCCGCGTAGTTCGTGGTCGACGTGAACTTGGTGGTGAGCGCGCGGAACCAGATCGTCTCCGCCTTCGCGCGGCCGATGCCGGCGACCGGCAGGCCGTCCGAGGTCGGCGAGTCGTACGTGACCCCGTTGACGGTCTTGGTGCCGCTGCCCTCGCTCAGCAGGTAGAAGAAGTGGTTGGCCGGCCCCGACGAGTAGTGGACGTCGATGCTGCCGATCCCCGAGTACCAGGCGTCCCTGGACGAGCCGTCCTTGCTCGGCCTGTCCATGTAACGCAGCGGCGTGCCGTCGCCGTTGATGTCGATCTCCTCGCCGATGAGGTAGTCACCGACGTCGGAGGAGTTGCCGGCGTAGAACTCGACGGCCGCGCCGAAGATGTCGCTGGTCGCCTCGTTCAGCCCGCCGGACTCGCCGCTGTAGTTGAGGCCCGCGGTGTTGGCGGTGACGCCGTGGGTCATCTCGTGCGCGGCCACGTCGATGGACGTCAGCGGGTTGGCGTTGCCCGAGCCGTCGCCGTAGGTCATGCAGAAGCAGCTGTCCTGCCAGAAGGCGTTGACGTAGTTGTTGCCGTAGTGGACCCGGGAGTAGGCGCCCGCACCGTCGCCGCGGATACCGGTGCGGCCCTGGACGTTCTTGTAGTAGTCCCAGGTCAGCGCGGCCCCGAAGTGGGCGTCGGCGGCGGCCGTCTCGGCGTTGGAGGCGCTGCCGTTGCCCCACACGTCGTCCGGGCCGGAGAACAGCGTCCCGGTGCCGGAGGTGCCCCGGTTGAGGTTGTACGTCCTGTGACTGCCGCGCGCGGTGTCGGTCAGCGTGTACGACGACCCGGACTGCGCGGTGCCCAGCGTCACGGTGCCGCTGTAGAGGGTGTTGCCGGTGCCGTTCTCGACGGCCTGGTACTCGTACAGTTCGGCGCCCGTCGCCGCGTCGGTGACGACGTGCAACTCGTTGGGGGTGCCGTCCTCCTGGAGGCCGCCCACCACCGTCTCGTACGCCAGCACCGGGGTGCCGCTCGCCGCCCAGATCACCTTGCGCGGGGCGCGGTCGGCTTCCGGCTGCCCGGCGCCGGCGGCCTTCGCGGCGGACACCGCCTGCTGCTCGGCCTTGGCGGCGGTGATCCTCGGGGAGACGGTGGGCGGGGCGATCGGTTTCTGCGTGGCCTTCACGACCCGCTCCGTCGTCCCGGCGTCCTGGGTGACGACGAGGTCGCCGCCGAGGACGGGCAGGCCGTCGTAGGTGCGCTCGTAGCGGGTGTGCACGGTGCCGTCCCGGTCCTTGAGGACGTCCCGGACGACCAGCTTCTCCTTGGCGCCGAGGCCGAGTTCACCGGCGGTGCGCGCCTTGGCGGCGTCGGCGTCGCGGAGCAGTTCGGCGCGTTGGGCCGGGGTCAGCTTGACGGACTCGGCGCCGGGGGCGGCGGCCGGTGCGGAGGCCGGGGCCGCGGTGGCGGCGCCGGACTGGACCGCCGTGGCGATCAGCGCGGCGACACCGGCCAGGGCGAGGGCGGCGGCGCGCCGGTGCGGGGTCCGGCGCGGGGCCCGGGGGGTGGGGGTGTGCTCGGTGCCGTGCTCGGTGGTGTGGGAGGTGCGTCTGTGCGGAGTGTTGCTGCTCAACACTGACTCCTTCTGCGTGGCCGCGGGTCGCGCGGCCGGGGAGACCGGTCGGCGGGTGGCCGGCCGGGCGGAACGGTGTGGTACGCAGAAACCACGTGCGGGTGAGCCGGCCCCGGCACCGTGCTCGTGGGGGTGCTGTGAAGGGGCCGACGGAAGAGTGACAGGGGTACGTGCTCTTTGTCAGGGGCGCGTCAGCAAGTTGGCCGGAAATGGTTCGTTGACCGGGCGTTCACGTTCGATAAACGGAATGGCCGCCCTGCGGTTCACTGTGAGGGTCGCCGTGCGAATCGCCGTGCGGGTCGCTGTGCGGTTCGCGCCAGGAGGTCCACAGGGCCGCGTACGCGCCGCCGGCCGCCACCAGCTCGTCGTGTGTGCCCAGTTCGGTCAGCAGGCCGTTCTCCATCACCGCCACCCGGTCCGCGTCGTGCGCGGTGTGCAGGCGGTGCGCGATGGCGATGACCGTACGCCCCTTCAGGACGGCGGCGAGCGCCCGCTCGGTGTGCCGGGCCGTGGCCGGGTCCAGCAGGGCGGTGGCCTCGTCCAGGATCAGGGTGTGCGGGTCGGCCAGAGCCACGCGGGCCAGGGCGAGTTGCTGGGCCTGCGACCCGTCCGTACGGTGCCCGTCGCCGCCCAGTGCGGTGCCGAGGCCCTCGGGCAGCTCCCGTACCCACGCGGCGGCGCCGACCGCGTCCAGCGCCGCCCACAACTCCTCGTCGCCCGCGTCCGGTTCGGCGATCAGGAGATTGTCGCGGACCGTGCCCAGGAACACGTGGTGCTCCTGCGTCACCAGCACGACCTGGCGGCGCAGCCGCTCCGGGCCGAGGGCGACCACGGGTACCCCGCCCACCGTCACCGAGCCCTCCGTCGGCGCGTCCACCCCCGCCAGCAGCCGGCTCAGCGTGGTCTTGCCCGCGCCGGACGGCCCCACCACCGCCAGCCGCTCGCCCGGCCGTACGGTCAGGTCCACCCCGCGCAGCACCTCGCCGCCCCGCTCGTAGGCGTACCGCACCCCGGACACGTCCATACGGTCGTCCGCCGGCACCGCCGACTCGTCCACCGTGGCGCGCGGCGCGCCGGCCAGCCCCTCCACCCGGGCGAAGGAGGCGCCGCCCGCCTGGAGCTGCTCGACCCGCATCAGCACCTCGTCGAGCGGCGCGGCCAGTTGCTGGAGGTACACCGCGCACGCCACCACGGTGCCGACGCTCACCGCCCCGTGCGCGCGCAGGACGCCGCCGAGCATCAGGACCGCCGCCACGGGCAGCACGTACGAGAAGTCCACCGCGGGGAAGAGCACGCAGCGCAGGTACAGCGTGCGGAAACGGGTGCGGCGGGACTCCGCCAGCGCCCGGCGGTTCGACGCGATCCGCCGCTCGGCCAGCCCGAACGCCTCGACCGTCCGCGCCCCGGACACCGTGGCCGCGAGGCTCTCCGCGACCTCCGACGTGGCCGCGCCCTCGGCGAGGTACGCGGCCCGCGCCCGGCGCAGGTACCAGCGCATCGTGAGCCACGCCGGGGTCAGCCCCGCCACGCCGACCAGGCCGAGCAGCGGGTCCAGCACGAACACCGCGGCGGCCAGGAACACCGCCTGCGCGCCGTTGACCGGCAGGTCGGGTCCGGCGTCGCGCAGGGTCGTGCCGACGGCGGTCACGTCGGCGGTGCCGCGGGTCGTCAGGTCGCCGGTGCCGGCCCGCTCCACGACCGAGGCGGGCAGGGCGAGCGCGCGGTCCACGAAGCGCTCGCGGACCCGGGCCAGGGTGCGCTCCCCGAAGCGGTGCCCGACGTAGCGGGCCCAGCGGGCGAGGAGCAGTTGGGCGAGCGAGCAGAGCAGGATCGCGAGCGCCATGCGGTCCACCGCGTCGACGCCGCCGCCCGCGCGGACCTCGTCGACGATGCGGCCGAGCAGCCAGGGGCCGGCGAGTCCGGTGAGGGCGGCGAGCGAGTCGAGCGCGAGGACGAGGGCGAGGGACCTGCGGTCGGCGCGGAGGAGGTCGGCGGCGGCGCGGCGGACGCCGGGGCGGTCGGCGACCGGGAGGTGGCCCGCGGGCGGGTGTCCCGCGGACGTCATGGGGTGACCTCGCTGTCGTCGCGGGCGACCAGGGCCCGGTATCCCGGCTCGGTGGCGAGGAGTTCGCGGTGGGTGCCGGTGGCGGCGACCTTGCCGTCGACCAGGTGGTGGACGACGTCCGCGCGGTCCAGGAGGAGGGGGGAGGTGGTGGTCACCACGGTGGTACGGCCCTGGCGGGCGGCCCGGAGGCGGTGCGCGACGGTGGCCTCCGTGTGGGCGTCCAGGGCGGAGGTGGGTTCGGGGGCGAGGAGGATCTCCGGGTCGGTGTGGAGGGCCCTGGCGAGGCGGATGCGCTGGCGTTGGCCGCCGGAGAGGTTTCTGGCCTGGGGCGCGATGAGGGTTCTCAGGCCCTCGGGGAGGGTGCGGAGGATGTCCTCGGCGGTGGCCGTGTGGAGGGCGCGGGTGACGTCGGTGAGGTGCGCGGTTTCGGGTGCCCCGGCTGGTCGTTCGGCCGGTGCGGGTTCGTCGTGGCTGGTCGCGCCCGCGCGGCGGAGCCGCACATCGATACTGCCCGCGCCCCCAGGACCTTCTCCCCGAGCGCCTATGACGTCGTCCAGGGTGCCCGCGAAGAGGTCCGCTTCCGGGTCCGCCAGCAGGATGCGGGAGCGGACCTGGGGGAGGGGGATGTCGGTCAGGGGGGTGTCGCCCCAGGTGGCGTCCGACGGGGTGTAGCGGGCCAGGCGGTCGAGGATCTCCGACGCGTCGGACGGGCTGGTCCCGGTGAGGGCGGTGAGGCGGCCCGGGAGGACGCGGACGCCCGAGGCGGGGTCGTGGAGGGGGGACGGCTCTGTCGGGGCGTCGCGGGTGCCCTCGTCCGGGGTCGGTTCCAGGCGCAGGAACGCGACCACCCGGCGGGCGGCCACCACACCGCTGCTGAGCTGAAGGCCCATCTCGATGAGGAACGCGACCGGCCAGCCGAGGGCGACGACATAGCCGTACACCGAGACCAGTTCGCCCACGGTGATGCGGCCCTCGACGGCCTGGCGGGCGCCCAGCCAGGTCACCAGGGCGAGGAAGAGCATCGGCAGGCCCACGCCGAGGGCCTGGACCCAGCTGGTCACCGCGCCCACCCGGTAGCCCTGCTCGCGCAGCCGGCCCGAGTCGCGGCGGAAGGCGTCGGCGACCAGGGACTTGCCGCCCAGCCCGTTCAGCACGCGCAGTCCGCCCGCGAGGTCGCCGATCCGCGCGGTGAGCACGGACTGGCGTTCCCGGTACTCGCCCTCCCGGCCCTGCAACCGGTTCATCAGCGGCCCGAGCAGCACGCCCAGCACCGGCACCCCCAGCAGCACCACCAGGGCGAGCCGCGTCGACACCGACAGCATCAGGCCGCCGACCACCGCGTACGCGACGACCGCGCCGATGCCGGGTCCCACGGCCGTCAGCGAGGCGCTGATGGTCTGCACGTCGCCGACGCCGATGGTGACGACCTCGCCACTCCCCACCTGGCCGCGCAGGGCCGCGCCGAGCCGGGTGGCGTGGTCGACGACGACCTTCACCGTGCGGAAGTTGGCGTCCATCCGCACCTTCGTCATCGTGCGGTGCCGCATCATGCCCAGCCACGCGTTGACCGCCCCGACGGCGAGCAGCGCACCCGCCCAGACCGCCAGCGCACCCAGGTCACCGGGTTCCAGACCGTGATCGACCGCCCGTGCCATCAGATACGGCGTCGCCGCCAGCAGCACCATCCAGGCACTGGCCAGCACCGCTCCCGCGGCACACCGCTGCCACTGCCGGCGCACCAGCCACCGCAGGTACCACCAGCCGCCCCGGCGGTCGGGCGTGCCGGGGTCCTCGTACGCGTCGATCCCGCCGTACCGCGTCCCTTCTCCCTCGCCTGTAGGTTCCTCTTGATCGTTGGCACTGGCTCCTGCGGAAACGCTCAATTCCGGGCTCCGTGCGCAACGCTGGAGTCGGGCGGCGGTGCGCAAATCGTGGTCTGGTGGAAGGTATTGCAGGTTACCGAGGGTGATGACGGTTGCCCATCGAATAAGTCGTGCAGTGGTTCGCGTCAGATGCCGTGCTTCCTACTCGACGAGTGGGCTGTGGCAACCGGAACCCCTGCTCGACGAGCAGGGGTTCCGGTTGCCGCGCTCGACCGAGCGCCCTACAAGTCCTGAAGAAGGCTTGTCACTGAACCGTTCTCAAAAATCTCCCCAATCGCCTGGGCGATCAGTGGGGCGACGGACAACACCTCCACCTTGTCCAGGCCGGTCGCAGCGGCTGTAGGCAGTGTGTCTGTGAAGACGAATCTGCTGACCCTGCTGTTCTTCAGGCGGTCGACCGCTGGTCCGGACAGGATGCCGTGGGTCGCGGCGACGATGACGTCGCGTGCACCGGCATCGTAGAGGGCCTCGGCCGCCGCACAGATTGTGCCCGCCGTGTCCACCATGTCGTCCACCAGGACGCACACCCTGCTCTCCACATCGCCCACCACCTCGTGGACGCTCACTTGGTGTGCGACGTCCTTGTCCCGCTTCTTGTGGACGATCGCGAGCGGCACGCCCAGCCGGTCGCACCACCGGTCGGCTACCCGCACCCGCCCGGCGTCCGGGGACACCACCGTCAGTCGGTCGTGGTCGGTGAGCCCGGCGACGTGGTCAGCGAGGATGGGCAACGCGAAGAGGTGATCGACGGGGCCGTCGAAGAAGCCCACGATCTGGTCGGTGTGCAGGTCGATGGTGATGACTCGGTCGGCGCCGGCCGTCGTGAACAGGTCGGCAAGCAGGCGGGCTGAGATCGGTTCACGGCCCTTGTGTTTCTTGTCCTGGCGCGAGTAGCCGTAGAAGGGGGCTACGACCGTGATACTGCGGGCGGAAGCCCGTTTCAGTGCGTCGATCATGATGAGTTGTTCCATGATCCACGTGTTGATGGGGCTGGTGTGCGACTGGACGACGAAGCAGTCCGCGCCGCGCACCGACTCTTCGTGGCGCACGTAGATCTCGCCGTTGGCGAAGTCCCGCGCCTGGGTGGGAATGAGGGCCGCGCCGAGTCCGGCGGCGATGCGTTCGGCAAGGTCGGGATGGGCCCGCCCGGTGAACAGTTGCAGCCGACGCTCTGCGGACTGCATGACCGGCTTCATCGGCCGCTTCCCTTGCCGAGGACCTTGTGTGGCAGATCGGCGCCGCCGCCGCAGAGAATGGACCGGTTGCAGGTGATAGATGACATGATGAGGCGGTTCTCCAGCTCGATCTTGCCGGGAGCGATGGTGTTGAACGGGGAGGTCATGGTGTTCCTTGGCGCTGTCAGGAGTTCGCGGCCTGGTGGCGGGCGTAGGCGGCGGCCATGCGGCCCCCGATCTCTGCAGTAGAGATGAGAACGGCCGTGTTGGCCTGCGCGGTACGGCCGCCGGTAGCTCTGTCGACCGCGTGCATCAGGTACTTGGTCAAGCCCTGGCCGCTGACGCCGTCACGTTCAGCCTGGGCCAGTGCATCGGCGATGGCGGCCTCGGCCTCGGCGGGGTCGATGGCGTCCTCTTCGCGCGGCGGCGAGGTGATGACCGCGCCGCCGGGGTGACCTGCGGCCCAGTGGGTGGCGACGACCTTCGCGATCAGGTCCTCGTCGTCGATGCGGTGCGGGGCCTTCACGCCGCTGGAGGAGCAGTAGAAGGCGGGGAAGTCGTCGGAGGCGTAGGAGATCACGGGGACGCACTGCGTCTCCAGGTATTCCATGGTCAGTCTCAGGTCGAGGATCATCTTCGCGCCGGCGCACACCACTGCGACCTTGGAGCGGGTGAGCTGGATCAGGTCCGAGGAGATGTCCATCGTCGTTTCTGCGCCGCGGTGGACACCGCCCAGACCCGCCGAGGCGAAGAACGGGATGCCGGCGAGCTCTGCGGCGACCATCGAGGAGGCGACGGTGGTGGCGCCTCTGCCGCCGCGGGCCAGGACCACCGGCAGGTCCCGGCTGGACACTTTCGGGATGCCGGGCTGGGACGCGAAGCGCTCGATGTCCTGATCGGTCATGCCGACGCGGATCGTGCCGTCCTCGACGCAGATGGTCGCGGGAATCGAGCCGCCCTTACGCACGGCGTCTTCCACCTTGTGTGCCGTTTCAGCATTGTGCGGGTACTTCAGGCCGTGCGTGATGACGTTGGACTCCAGCGCGACCACAGGGCGGCTCTCGTGAAGAGCCTCTTGGACCTCTTCGGTGTAGATGATCGGGATGGTGGAATGGGCGAGACTCATTGGGTTCCTCGGGTCGGAGCGGGACTAGGAGTAGTTCGGCTGCTTCCACAGCAAATGCGTCTTCGCCTCGATCTCCGGCTGGTAGACGGTGTCCATCCACGCCGACGGCTCGACCGGTTCCACGGCGATGGACACCGCTCCTGCGTCGGTGCCGAAGACCCGGGTGACGACATGGGTCGATGAGGCGACCAGGTCGGCTTTCTCTGCGTCGGTGAACGTGCGGGAGAAGTGCGTGACGACGACGTGCGGCACGGCAGCGCGTCCTTTCAATGCGGTGGGGTTTCGCCTCGCGGCAGTGGAACCGACGGGGCGAGAGATTCCATGGGTGGCCGGCGCTCGGCTACGGACGGCTGTCCAGTTGCCGGATGCCGGCGATCAGTTCCTCGACACCGCGTTTCTTCAGCACGCTGTAGTGGTCGCCGTCGAGGTCGATCACACGCGGCAGGCGGGCGGAGTAGCCGGAGCTGTTCTCCAGGAAGGAGTAGTCATCGCCGCGCGCTTTGAAGATCGTCACAGGGGCATCGATGTGACGCTCCCGCAGTTCGCTGAAGGTGTATTCGAACTCGTAGGTCTCGGCGACGATCCGGGTGATGCGGCGGATCGTCGCCTCGTCGAGGGCAGGCATCCGCTGGTGTACGAAGGCGACGAAGGAGTCCTCGTCCGTGACCTCGCGCAGGCAGGCCTGTACGGCGGGGCCGTGGGCGGTGCCGGCGAACACGGAGAACAGGATGGTGGTGTAGGCCGGGTTGGCGAAGGAGGCATCACGGCCCCAGCGCTGGCCGTCCTGTTCCCGCACCCGCGGGTTGCCGGGGCAGATCAGGAGCAGGTTGTCGACCTTTTCGCCGAACTGCTCCAGCTGCCAGGCCGTCTCGAAGGCTACGCGGGCGCCGAAGGAGTAGCCCCAGAGTGTGTACGGTCCCGAGGGCTGAGCCCGGCGGATCTCGGCGACGTCGGCCATCGCCATCTCACGGATCGTGGGATAGGGAGCCTCACCGGGGTTGATGCCGTGGGCCTGGATGCCGGTCACTGGTCGGTCGAGGCCGACGCCTTGGGCGAGCAGTCGCAGGTTCATCGGGTAACCGCCCAGGCCCGGCCACGCGAATACCGGAGTGCCCGAGCCGCCGGAGTTCAGCGGCACGAGACGGGAGCTGCGCACCGGCGTACCGCCGTCGATGCGCTCGGCCAGGTCCTCCAGCTTCGGCGTCTCGAAGATCACCTGGAGCGGGAGTTGCGTGCCGAACTCCGAGTTGATCCGGTTCACCAGCGACACGGCGTGCAGGGAGTTGCCGCCCGAGGCGAAGAACTCGTCCTGGGTGGACACGCTGTCGTATTTGAGCAGTCGGCCCCACTCGGACGCCAGCCACTGCTCGGTGGGTGTTGCGGGGGCGACGTATACGGCTGCGGTGCGAGCCGCGGTCACCTGCGGCAGTTGCGCGGCGGCTTTGGTGTCGATCTTGCCGTTGGCGGTGAGCGGCAGTTCGTTCACCACAACCACCCGCGCCGGGATCATGTAGTCGGGCAGGAACTGCGCGAGGTCATCGCGGATCATTTCCGCAGGGCCCTTGGTGTGTACGGCGTCCTCGTTCATGCCCTGGTGCGCAGCCTGCTCGGGAGTGATGAGACCGCCGACGAAGAAGTACGACGCAGGGGCCGCAGGGATGTCCGCGGCGGCCAGCAGGTCGTCCAGGCGCCGGGAGGCCGGCAACGGGTTGCCGGTCTTCGAGGAGTACCCGGACGACATGAAACCCACGCCTGGGGTGCGCTGGAGGCGGTGCAGCAGCGTGCCGAGCACGATGTAGTGCCGCCACTGGTCCGTCGCGCGGGAGACAGCGCTGATACCGATCGATGCGTGGTCGTAGACGCCCTGATTGATGGCGATGACGTGTCGCCGCTCCACCATCTGCTCGCTCAGGAACTGCAGTTCGCCATCCCGGTGGCGGTACAGGCCGGCCGGCAGCCCGGCCACCTGGTCGCCGTGTGCCTGCACGAACAGCTCCACATCGTTCGGACGCGGACGGCCGTCGTGTGCGGTGACGGTGAAGGTACCGAGGTAGTGGTCGTCGTCGGCCACGTCGAGCCGTGACTTGGCAGCAGGGTCGAAGCACAAGGGGTTGATGGTCAGGCCATGGCGGGGCAGCACTTCCTCAAGCACCCCGAGCATGTGACCGGCCTCGAACTCCAGCACCTCGACGATGTTGTTCTTGTAGACAGGCTCGATGGCCTGCTGCTTGCCGAGGAAGTGCAGCTTCAGGCCGGGGGCTCGTCCAGTTTCCGGGAGGTCACCGACACGGACCAGGGTGTGATCGACTGGGTGGTGGTAGTAAACGCCCGACAGACCGGCCAGCCCGTCGATCTCCAAGTACAGCTGGGTGGCGTAGAGGGCCCCGGGCGAGGCGTAGGCGTACTTCGGCAGCAGCCGCTGCTCGCTGCGGAAGGGGCCCAGCCAGCGCAGGAGGGCGCCGAGTTCGTCGAGGGTGAGGTCGGTGACCTCACGCGGTGCGGCTGCCTCGACCGGGCGTGGGGCGAGCAGGGCGAGGATGCCGTCGGCTGTCATCCCGTCGCCGTCGTAGAAGCGGTAGGTCTTGCGGGCGAAAGCCGCCTGTCGCTGCTCCTCGGTGCCTTCCCGGTCCGGTAGTTCGATGGACTGACGGCCCGCCAGCTGCTGTGCCTCGCGTAGACCCGGATTGGACAGCTGGGCCTTGACTTGGAGCTTGGATGCCTTCGATTGGTGGTGGGCGGCGTCGCTGCGGCCCTGGTCCATCACCGCGGCCGTACGCTCGTTCAGCTCGACCGTGGCAACGAGGGTCTTGCCGCCGGTGCGGGGGGCGTCGGTCACGACGGCGGCAGCCCTGCGTACCCAGGTGTGCTCTTCGATCCTGGAGGCGACCTCTTCCAGCTCGACTCGGTAGCCGCGTAGCTTGACCTGGTTGTCGGTGCGCCCCATGAACTGGATCGTGCCGTCCGGGTTCCACTGGGCGAGGTCGCCGGTGCGGTAGAGGCGCTCGGTGGGGTTGAACGGCGACGGGAGGAAACGTTCCTTCGTCACCTCCGGCAGGCCGATGTATCCGCGGGCCACCTGGACTCCGCCGATGAACAGCTCCCCGCTCTCGCCGATGTCCACCGGCTGGTGGTCCTCGTCGAGGATGTAGCAGGTGACGTTGTCGGCCGGAACGCCGACCGGGCTGATCGCGGGGGATGCCTCGCCGAGGGCCTCGGGGTCGACCCAGAGGGACGTGGCGTTGATGGTCGTCTCGGTCGGGCCGTACAGGTTGACCAGCGACACGCCGGGCAGTGCGCGGAACAGGTCCCGGGCGAAGGCGCGGGTGAGAGCCTCGCCCCCGGAGAAGACACGTGTCAGGGAGGAGCAGGCGCCGAGTTCTTCGCTGTCGACGAGGGCCTGCAGCAGCGTCGGCACCCCCTGCAAGGCCGTCACCCGGTGCTCGCAGATCATAGTGATGATGCCCTGGGGGTCCCGGAACAGTCCCGGGGTGCCCATGACCACCCGGGTGCCGACGGCACAGGCCAGGATCTCCCACTGGGCCGCGTCAAAGCTCATCGGAGTCTTCTGCAGGATGGACACGTTGGGGCCGAGGTGGCCGCAGTTGTCCAGCCAGCGCAGCTGCGAGGCGATGCTGCGCTGCTCGATCATCACGCCTTTGGGCTTGCCGGTGCTGCCGGAGGTGTAGATGACGTAGGCAAGGTGGTCGCTGTGCACGTCGGGAAGCGGGAGCGGGGCGTCGGCTGGCGGGGCGTCGACGGCGGTGACCACCGTCGTGCCCTCGGGGACCAGGCGGGAGAGTCGGTCACGCAGATGCGGTTGGGTGACGACGACCCGGGCACTCGCGTTCTCGACCATGTACCGCAGCCGGGCCTCGGGGTAGTCGGGTGACAGCGGCAGGTAGGCGGCGCCGGCCGTGAGGATGCCCCACACACCGGTCACCAGATCCGCGGAGGGCTCGGTGTAGAGCCCGACGCAGGTGTCCGGCTCTGCACCGAGCGCGAGTAAGTGGGAGCCGAGCCGGTCGGCTTCGGCCTTGAGTTCGCGGAAGGTGAGGTCACCGCCCGCGGCGGTGATCGCGATGTCATCGGGACGCAGCCGAGCCTGGTAGTCCAGCAGGCTGCGCAGCGAGGCGTGCTTGTAGAACACTCCCGATATCGGTGTCTGGATACTCATTGCTGGTGGAACCCCCGAACAGGTGTGAGTCGCGCTGGGCCCGGCCGGTGGCCCGGGCCAGCTGCCGGTGTCGGCATCGTTCTGCTGGTGCATGGTTGTGCGAGGAGCTACGACCCCGATCGCGCTGCCGTGCCTGGCATCGGAGCAGTCGCAGGAGGGGGTAATCGGCTGGACAGCCTCGGCTACCCGTCGTGTGCGGGTGGACGGGAGTACGCATTCGGTGTCCGCGGCTGGCGGTCTACACAGCGGCGAGGATGTGGTCGACGACCGCGGGGAAGGTCTGCGCCGTCCAGGTGGGCTCGGCGGCCTCCAGCTGGGCCGGGCTGTGGATGCCGTACGTGACGGCGATGGAGCGCATGTTGGCGTTGTGCGCCATGAACAGGTCGTGCGTGGTGTCTCCGACCATGATGGCCTGGGTGGGGTGGTAGCCGAGTTCTGCGGCGATGAGCAGACCTGCCTCCGGGGCCGGCTTCGGCTGGGTGACGGCGTCCGCACCAACGACCATGGTGAAGTGCTCACGGATGCCGGCCGCGGTCAGCAGCAGCTCGGCGCTCGCGGTGAACTTGCTGGTCGCGATGGCAAGAGGCATGGCGTTCGCACGCAGGCGGGCGAGGCCCTCGGTCACGCCCGGGTAGAGCAGGCTCCGGGCTTGGGGCACTATCCGTTCGCGATACAGCTCCTGGTAGCGCTCGACAGCGGCCTCCACGGTCGTGGCTGTGGAAGGCAGGCCGATGAGATGTGCAAAGGCCTCAGCCAGGGGGCGGCCGATAGTACTGCGGATCGCGTCGCCGCTGATGCCGTGGATGCCGAGCGAGGCGAACGTGTCCGTGAAGGTGCTGACGATGGCGTTCGGCGTGTCGATGAGGGTGCCATCCAGGTCGAACAGGACCGGGTGCGTCATGACCACTCCTGTTCAACGGTCCGGTGGCGGGTGTGGAGGGTCGCGAGGTGTCCATGAGCCGGGACGGCTGCCTCCATGTGGTGCAGTGCTACGTTCTGGTCCCCGTACAACAGGCGTTCTTTTCGCCGGTGTTGGTGCTGCGGGGACTCGGTCTGTGTGGCGGGCGCGATCGGGAGCTGCGTTGCCTCGGCGGCTTCAGGCGACAGGGTCATGAGAAGCGTGTTCCTTCACCGGGTTGCGGTCGTAAGGCTGGCGGTTTCTCGCATGGGCCTGAGCTGTGCCATCAGGACCGCGGCCACCACTGCCACCGCCCCTGCTGCCTGCACGAGCGTCAGGCGCTGGTCGAGGAAGGCGTAGCCGAGGAGAGTTGCCGCGAGCGGGCTGGTGAAGCCGAGCATCGACACCGTCAGCGCGGGCAGCCGTTCGATGCCGCGGAACCAGATGGCGTAGGCGATGAGTGCTCCGATCACGCTGAGATAGCCGAAACCGGCGATGTTGGGCCAGGTCAGGCGTGTCGGGAGGCCTTCTGCGAACAGAGCCACCGGGGCGAGCAGCAAGCCGCCGACGGCGAGCTGCCAGCCGGTAAAGGTGAGCAGGCTGACCCCCGGTGGCCGGCCCCAGCGCTTGGTCAGGACGATCCCGGCTGCCATGCAGGCGGCACCGCCCATGCCGGCGAGCACTCCCACCATGTCGAGGTCGGCTCCGGGGCCCAGGACCAACAGCCCGACGCCGAGTGCCCCGATCAGGCAGGCGGCGACCTGCCAGCTGCGTATCGCATCCCGCAGCAGAAGCGCCGACAGCAGCAGGACGAAGACCGGCTGAATGGAGCCCACCAGCGAGGCCACACCACCGGGCAAGTGGTAGGCGGCGACGAAGAGCAGGTAGAAGAAGACCCCGATGTTCAGGGCTCCCAGGGCAAGCGCACGCCACCACCACCGGCCGTGGGGCAGCGTCCGGCTTGCAGCGGTGAGGATCAGCCCGCCCGGAAGGGCCCGGACCGCGGCCGCGAGCAAGGGCTGACCGGGCGGAAGGAATTCGGTGGTCACCAGGTAGGTGCTGCCCCACACCATAGGTGCGAGGGCCGTCAGCGCCGAGTCGAGCCCGGCTCGGGACTTCATGACACGCCGCGCTGCGGAAGCGTGCCGAAGAACCTGTCCCCGAAGTCCCCGATTCCCGGGACCATGAAGGCGTGTTCGTTGAGGCCGTCCTCCACAGCGGACGTCACGACCTGCACGGCCGGTGCCTCACGGGTGAAGCGCTCCAGTCCCTGCGGCGAGGCCAGGAAGTTGATCAGCACGATCCTTTCCTCCGGCACACCGCTGCTGCGCAGCACGTCGAGAGCAGCGAGGGCCGAGCCCGCGGTGGCGAGCATGGGCTCCATCAGCAGGACGTGGCCTTCACCGATGTCGGCGGGGAGGCTCTTGTAGAGCAGGTCAGGGAGTTTGGTCTGCTTGTCCCGCTGAATCAGGATCTTCCCGATACTGACACCGGGCATCATCTCGCGCAGCTCTGCCTCCATGCTCTCGCCCGCACGGACCACCGACACGCCGCACAGGCGAGAAGCGAAGCCCAGCCCGTCATAGGGCTGCCCCACAGGCGTGACGACCTCGCGCTTTTCGAAGGGCAGCAGATCCAGCCCCGCTTCGAGGAGCAGGCGGATGATCCTCCGGGAGAAGACCGTGAAGTCCCTCTGGGAGGCGCTCTTGTCACGGATGACCGTGTGCATCGCTCGTAACTGGTTGGTCTGCGGCAGCAGAACGACGTTGCCGACTGCTGTTGTCATGGCTGATCCCCCTTACTCGTGGGCGAAGGCAGTCCTGGAGCCGCGCCGCTGAACTGCGCCGGAAGCGCACGCAGGCAGCTGACACCACCCCACCCTCACGTTGAAAATTACATTCTCAAACGTTCCGACGTCGAACTGTTTATTGATGCTAGGAGGGGTGGTAGGCTGGTGTCAAACAGTTCGATATTGAAAACTCAGGTGTCGAATGAACGATGTAGTCGACATGATCATGAATCAGTGGGCTGACGAACGCCCAGATCTGGATGTCTCGCCCATGGCTCCCATCGGCCGGATCCACCGCGCCTACCGGCTGCTCTCCAAGGAGATCAGCGACCACATGCACACCCATGACCTCGAAGCGTGGGAGTTCGACGTGCTGGCCACGCTCTGGCGCACCGGACACCCGCACACGCTTACCCCGAAGGACCTCGCGGCCACCTCGATGGTCGGCTCATCCGCGCTGACCAACCGGGTCGACCGCCTGGTGAGTCGCAACCTGGTGACACGCCAGGTCGACCCGGACAACCGCCGCCGACTCCTCATCACCCTCACCGCGGAAGGGCACGCGCTTGTCGACAGCGTGGTGGTAAGCCACGTGGAGAACGAACGCCGCCTGCTAAGCGGTCTCCAGGAAGACGAGTGCGAAACCCTCAACACCCTGCTCCGTAAACTTCTGCTGGGCCTCGGAGACACCCTCCAGGCAGAGGCGGCAGCCACACAAGCAGCGGCACCCGAGGGCGGTACGACGCGGCGGCGGAAGGTTGGATCGGAGACGACGGTGGCGACGAACCCGCCTGGATCGACTTCCATCACCACGCCCGCCTCCCGGCTGACGCCGCCGAAATCTTCCATGACCTGAAGAACCCAAGGCCACCGTGGCCCGGAATCGGCATGCCGTTGAGATGCCGCCGGGCACATTCACCTGCTCCGTTGGCGTGCGGCTCGCCGTCGTCGGAACCGCCCGTCTCGATGCCCGCGAGCTCGACCACGGCCTGGAATCCGGCAACCGGTCTGTCGCCATCCTCGCCCGCGTCCAGCCCGCCCGGGCCAAGGACTACGTCCGCGGGCTCAAGGGCAGGAGGAGTTCCCACGAGGAACTCGGTGGAGGGCCATCAGCACCGAAAGATCGACCTGCCACCATGTGGGACGGCCTTCCGCCGAGATCTGCTGCAGGAGAATCCGGCGGCCTTCGATCTCCGCGATGGTGAACTGCTCGCCGTCACAGGTCAGCGGCAGGCCTGTCCCAAGCGGTGTGGTCCAGGCGTTCACGCGGACCTCCGCAGAACCCGGTCGCCGCTGAGTGGACGGGACAGATCGGTGGTCAGCCGTCCTGACCACACCAGAGCGGGCAGTGGTGGTCGTGCCTCGTAGTCGGGGCGCCCGGCGGCCAGACGGCGCTCAGCGTCCGCGAGCTGGTCCCCGTCCCGGACCGTCTGCCAGGCCTGCTCGATCTCGGCCTCGGGAACCACCCCAGATCGGCGGTATGCCGCCAGGAAGCGGACGTTCTCCAAGAGCACACGATCCGCCCCGGACCAGATCTCGTACTCCCAGCCATGCCGCTCGATCAGTTCCCCCGGCCAGGCCAGAGCCTCCACGATCTTCGGATCGGCGAGCCGATCGGCCGGCTTGACGTTGATCACCCGTACCGTCCCCGACGCCATGGCCAGCAGAAAATCCGGAACATGGCGACGAACGCGATCTCCGACCCGGGCCGTCAGATGACACGGCTGTGCGTAGATCCCACGTACCGCGGGATCCATGTCGGCCAGGAGCAGCCGCGCCAACTCCAGCCGGCTCTCGTAGACGACGGGCCCAGCCATCGTCGCCGACGCGTACCGCCCCGAGTGGTGCGTCTGGCCGTGTACGGAGCGAAAACTCCGCCACGGCACCGACCACGTGAAGTCCGCCAACCGCAGATCCCTGAAGGGGACCTTGCGCACCGATGTGTCGTCGTACCGGCGAATGCGGAACCTACAGCGCCGCCGCTCACGCCAGGCTGTCCCGCCAGGCCCGGTGCAGACCGGCGAACCGGCCCGTACCGGCGATCAGTTCGGCCGGGGCGCCGTCCTCGACGATCCGGCCGTGCTCCATCACCAGCACCCGGTCGGCGATCTCCACGGTGGACAGCCGGTGCGCGATCACCACCGCCGTACGGCCCTTCAGCACCGTCGTCATCGCCCGCTGCACCGCCCGCTCCCCGGGGATGTCCAGCGAGCTGGTCGCCTCGTCCAGGATCAGCACCGCCGGGTCCGCGAGCAACGCCCGTGCGAACGCCACCAGTTGCCGCTGACCGGCGGAGATACGGCCGCCGCGCTTGCGGACGTCCGTGTCGTAGCCGTCGGGCAGCGCGCTGATGAAGTCGTGGGCGCCGATCGCCTTCGCCGCGTGCTCGATCTCCTCCCGGGTCGCCTCCGGACGGCCGACGGCGATGTTCTCGGCGACCGTCCCGGAGAACAGGAACGCCTCCTGCGTCACCATCACCACCCCGCGCCGCAGTTCGGGCACGGCCAGGTCGCGCAGATCGGTGCCGTCCAGCAGGACCCGCCCGTCGGAGGGGTCGTAGAACCGGGCGAGCAGCTTCGCCAGCGTCGACTTGCCCGCGCCGGTCGAGCCGACCACGGCGACGGTCTGTCCGGCGGGCAGCGTCAGGTCGAAGCGGGGGAGTACCTCGCCGCCGGTGCGGTACGCGAAGCGGACGCCGTCGAACACGACCTCGCGGCCCGGGTGTTCCGACTCCAGCGGGGGCAGCTCCTTCGGCGCGGCCGGTTCCGGCACGGTCGGCGTCTGGGCCAGCAGCCCGGCGATCTTCTCCAGCGAGGCCGCGGCCGACTGGTACGAGTTCAGGAACATGCCGAGCCGGTCGATCGGGTCGTACAGCCGGCGCAGATACAGCACCGCGGCCGCCAGCACACCAAGCGCCAGCGTGCCGTCCGCGACCCGGTAGGCGCCCCACAGCACGATCGCCGCGACGGCCGTGTTGGCGACCAGCCGCGATCCGACGACGTAACGGGCCATCTCCAGCAGGGCGTCGCCATTGGTGCGCTCGTGGCGCCGGTTCAGGACCGCGAAGTCCGCGTCGTTGACGGCCTCGCGGCGGAACGCGCGCACCGGGCGGATGCCGTTCATCGTCTCCACGAACTTCACGATCACCGCAGCGATCGCCGTCGACCGCTGCCGGTAGACCCGGCCCGCCCGCCGCTGGTACATCCGCACCAGCGCGTACAGCGGTCCGAAGGACGCCACCGCCACCGCGCCCAGGCCGAGATCCAGCCAGAGCAGCAGCGCCGCGATGTAGACGAAGGACAGGATCACCGTCACCAGTTCCTGAAGGCCCTCGGCCAGCAGCTCGCGCAGGGACTCCACGTCGGTGGTGGAGCGGGAGATGAGCCGGCCCGAGGTGTAGCGTTCGTGGAAGTCGACGCTGAGCGCCTGGGCGTGCCGGAAGATCCGCCCGCGCAGGTCCAGCAGCACGTCCTGGTTGACGCGGGCGGCGGCGACGATGAACGCGTACTGGAACGCGCCCGCCGCCAGCGAGCACAGCAGGTACCCGGCGCCCACCGCGATCAGCGGACCGTGGTCGTCGTCCCGGAACGCCGGCACGGCCCGGTCGATGGCGTACGCCACCAGCAGCGGGCCCGCCTGCACCGCCGCCTGCTGGAGCAGCAGCAGGACGACCGCGAGGACCGCGCGGCCCCTCAGCGGGGCCAGCAGGGAACGCAGCAGGGCGCCGGTCGCGCCCGGCGGGCTGGGCAGGACGTCCCGGTCGAAGTCCTCCGCCGAGGCGGACGCCGCCGGGTCGGGCCGCTCACCCTCCGGCTGCTCCCTCTGTGGCACGGTGGCCGTGGGCGCGGTCATCGGCCGTCCCCCTTCCGGGCGTCGAGCTTCCGGGCGTCGAGCCCGGACATCAGGTGGGCGTACTCGGCGTTGGTGCGCAGCAGTTCCTGGTGGGTGCCGACGGCGGCGATCCGGCCCCCGGAGAGCAGCGCCACCCGGTCGGCGAGCAGCACCGTGGAGGGGCGGTGGGCCACGATCAGGGCGGTGGTGTCGGCGAGGACGTCGCGCAGGGCGGCCTCCACGGCGGCCTCCGTGTGCACGTCCAGCGCGGACAGCGGGTCGTCCAGGACGAGGAACCTCGGTCTGCCGACCACCGCGCGGGCGAGCGCGAGGCGCTGGCGCTGGCCGCCGGAGAGGCTGAGGCCCTGCTCGCCGACCTGGGTGTCCGTGCCCTGGGGGAGGGCGTGCGCGAAGTCGGCCTGGGCGACGGAGAGGGCGCGGGCCAGGTCTTCCGGGCCGGCGGTGTCGCCCGCGCCCATCAGGACGTTCTCGCCCACGGTCGCCGAGAACAGGGTCGGTTCCTCGAAGGCCACGGCGACCCTCGCGCGCAGTTCCTCGCGGGACAGGGCGGTGATGTCCTCGCCGTCCAGGGTGATCCGGCCCTCCGTCACCTCGTGCAGGCGGGGGACGAGGGAGGTGAGGGTCGTCTTGCCGCTGCCGGTCGCGCCGACGAGGGCGAGGGACTCGCCGGGGCGGATGTGGAGGTCGACGCGGTCGAGGAGGGGCGGGGAGCCGGGGGCGGCGTCGGGGTAACGGAACCGGACGCCATCGAAGAGGAGCCCTCCCTCCGCCCCCACTGCGGGCAGCCGTGCCTCCCCCAGTGCCTGAACGGCCTGGGCGGTGCCCCCGGGGGCGGCATGGGTGGCCGCGGCACCTCGTAGCTCCGAGCCGCGCGACCCACCCCCCAGCACCACCGACGCGGCGGTGTCGCCGACCTCTCCGGGTGCCGTGGCGCTGTCGCCGACATCCCCCGGCGTCGCGGCGGTGTCGCCGACCTCTCCCGGCACTGCGGCGGTGTCGCCAGCACCCCCCGGCACCGTGGCGGTGTCGCCGACATCCCCGGGCGCCGTGGCGGTGTCGCCGACCTCTCCCGGCGCCGTGGCGGTGTCGCCAGCACCCCCCGGCACCGTGGCGGTGTCGCCGACCTCTCCGGGCACCGCGGCGGCTTCGCCGACACCCCCCGGCGTCTCCACCTCCTCGTCCATCACCTCGAAGTACCGGTCCGTGGCCGTCGCCGCCTCCTGGCTCATCGCCAGGAGGAACCCGATCGACTCCACCGGCCACCGCAGCGCCAGCGCCGTGGACAGGAACGCCACCAGCGTCCCCGCCGACAGCGACCCGTCCGCCACCTGCACCGACCCGACCACCAGGGCCGCCCCGATCGCCACCTCCGGCAGCGTCACGATGATCGCCCAGATGGCCGCGAGGAGTCGTGCCTTGCCCAGCTCGGTGCCGCGCAGCCTGTGCGACAGCTCGTGGAAGGCGCGGGCCTGGCTGCGGTGCCGGCCGAAGCCCTTGATGATCCGGATGCCGAGCACGCTCTCCTCGACCACGGTCGTCAGATCCCCGACCTGGTCCTGCGCGCGCCGCGCCACCGCGGAGTACTTCCGCTCGAAGATCCCGCACGTGATCATCACGGGGATCGCGGGCCCGAGGATGACCAGTCCCAGCGTCCAGTCCTGGACCAGCATGATCCCCACGCCGATCAGGATCGTGACCCCGTTGACCAGCAGGAAGGTCAGCGGGAAGGCGAGGAACATCCGGATCAGCATCAGGTCCGTCGTGCCGCGCGACAGCAACTGCCCCGAGGGCCACCGGTCGTGGAAGGCGACCGGCAGCCGCTGCAGACGCCGGTACAGATCCGCCCGCATCGCCGCCTCCACCCCGGCCAGCGGCCGGGCCACCAGCCACCGCCGGTACCCGAACAGCACCGCCTCCGCGAGGCCGAGCAGCAGCAGGTACAGCGCGCCGAGCCACACGCCGGCCGGGTCGCGGTCGGCGACGGGCCCGTCCACCATCCACTTCAGGACGAGCGGGATCACCAGCCCCACACAGGACGCGAGGACCGCCACGAGCGCGGCACCTCCCCACCGCGCCCGCACGGGCCGCACATACGGCCACAGCCGCAGCAACGCCCGCACGGTGGAGGTGTTCCCGGCGGCGGACGGGGCGAGGTCAGGTGTAGTGGACATCGACAGCGAGCCTACGGACCGCCACGGACACTGCCCACCGAGTTTCCGACGGCACCGGGGTCGTACGGGTCGTACCCCGGCGCATCGGCCCACCGCCCTCACCCCACCGCCCTCACCCCACCGCCCGCAGCAGCAGCACCGTCCGCCCCGGCACCGTGATCTCCGCCCCCGCCGGATGCACGGCACCCGGCGCGCCGTCCTGGTCCTCGCGGTCGGTGTCCACAACCACCTCGTACCGTTCCGCCCACGGGGCCCCCGGCAGCACGAAGGCGGCCGGGCGCTCGCCCGCGTGCAGGACGGCCAGGAAACTGTCGTCGACCACGGGGGCGCCCCGCTCGTCGCGGCCCGGGATGTCGCGGCCGGAGAGGTACATGCCGAGGGTCGCGGCCGGCGCGTACCAGTCCCCCTCCGTCATCTCCGCGCCCCGCGCGGTGAACCAGGCCAGGTCGCGCAGCCCGTCCGCCGAGCGTGCCCGGCCGGAGAAGAACGCCCGGCGGCGCAGCACCGGATGCCGGTGGCGCAGCGCGATGAGGCGGCAGGTCAGCTCGAACAGGGGCCGCCACTCGGGGTCGTCGCGCAGGCTCCAGTCGACCCAGCTGATCTCGTTGTCCTGGCAGTAGGCGTTGTTGCTCCCCCGCTGCGTGCGGCCCATCTCGTCACCCGCGACCAGCATCGGCACGCCCGTCGACAGCAGCAGGGTCGTCAGCAGGTTCCGCAGCTGGCGGCGGCGCAGGGCGCGTATGTCCGCCTCGTCGGTGTCGCCCTCCGCGCCGCAGTTCCAGGAGCGGTTGTCGTCCGTGCCGTCCCGGTTGCCCTCGCCGTTGGCCTCGTTGTGCTTGCGCTCGTACGACACCAGGTCCCGCAGCGTGAAACCGTCGTGCGCGGTGACGAAGTTGACCGAGGCGTACGGCCGCCGCCCGCCCCAGGCGTACAGGTCGCTGGAGCCCGACAGGCGGTACCCCATCTCCCGCACGTCCGGCAGCGCGTGGCGCCAGAAGTCCCGTACGGCACCACGGTAGCGGTCGTTCCACTCCGTCCACAGGGGCGGGAAGGACCCCACCTGGTAGCCGCCCGAGCCCACGTCCCACGGCTCGGCGATCAGCTTCACCCGGCGCAGCACCGGGTCCTGGGCGATCACCGCGAGGAAGGGGGAGAGCATGTCGACGTCGTGCATGGAGCGGGCCAGCGCCGCCGCCAGGTCGAAGCGGAAGCCGTCCACGCCCATCTCGGTGACCCAGTACCGCAGCGAGTCGGTGATCAGGCGCAGCACGTGCGGCTGCACGACGTGCAGGGTGTTGCCGCAGCCCGTGTAGTCGGCGTAGCGGCGGGCGTCCGGCGCCAGCCGGTAGTAGCCGCGGTTGTCGATGCCCTTCAGGGAGAGTGTCGGGCCCAGCTCGCCCGCCTCCGCGGTGTGGTTGTAGACCACGTCGAGGATCACCTCGATGCCCGCCGCGTGCAGCGCCCGCACCATCCGCTTGAACTCGCCGACCTGCTGCCCGGCGGTGCCGGAGGCGGCGTAGGCGGCGTGCGGGGCGAAGTAGCCGACCGAGTTGTAGCCCCAGTAGTTCGTCAGGCCGCGCTCCAGCAGGTGGCTCTCGTGCGCGAACTGGTGCACCGGCAGCAGCTCCACCGCCGTCACGCCCAGCCGGGTCAGGTGCTCGATGGCCGCCGGGTGCGCGAGGCCCGCGTAGGTGCCGCGCAGCTCGGGCGGGATCTCCGGGTGCAGCCGGGTGAAGCCGCGCACGTGCAGCTCGTAGAGGACGGAGTCCGCCCACGGCGTCTTGGGCCGGCGGTCGTCCGCCCAGTCGTCGTCATCGTGGACGACCACGCCCTTGGGGACGTACGGCGCCGAGTCCCGGTCGTCGCGCACCGTGTCCGCCACATGCTGGTCCGGCCAGTCCCGCACGTGCCCGTACACCTGCGGCGGCAGCGTGCTGTAGTCGTTCCCCTTGGCACCGTCCACCGCGCGGGCGTACGGGTCCAGCAGCAGCTTCGCCGGGTTCCAGCGGGCGCCGGTCCACGGGTCCCAGCGGCCGTGCACCCGGTAGCCGTACCGCTGCCCGGGCAGCACGCCCGGCACGAAACCGTGCCAGATCTCGTGTGTCAGCTCCGACAGCCGCACCCGGCGCTCCGCGCCCGCCTCGTCGAACAGGCACAGCTCCACCGCCTCCGCCCCGCCCGCCCACAGCGCGAAGTTGGTGCCCGCCACCTGGCCGGGCCCGGTGCGGAACCGGGCGCCCAGCGGCACCGGAGTACCCGGCCAGGCCGATGCGGCGGCCGGCGGAGCGGCCCGCCGGGCGCCGCCGACCACGACGGCGCCGTGCCCGTTCTCGGCGGCCCGGTTCCCGGCCACCGCCTCCTGCTCGGGTGCGCTGGACACCTGTCAGCCTCCCACGGCTCGCGGAACGACGTCCGGCAAGAGGGCGCACGGCGTCCCGGCCGCTGCTCCCCGTCGCGTCGTCCTCCCCACAGTTCTGCCCACCGGTTGGCTCGCACTCACGTTTCCCCAGAGGGGACCGGTCGTTACGGAGGGATGTGAGGCACGTACAAGGGCGCGCACGGCGCGCGGGGGCCGCTCTGGCCGCCGTACTGACATGGGCAGGACTGCTGGCCGGGGCCGCCGGATGCTCCTCGGACGGCGGCGGCGTCGGCTCCGGCATCGGGTCCGGGATCGGCGAGGTGTTCGGCAAGCACCCCGCCCCCGAGGACGTCATCCGCGTCACCCCGGACGACGGGAGCCGGGCCGTCCGCCCGGAGAAGAAGCTGTCGGTGCGGGTGCCCGGCGGCAGGCTGGAGTCGGTGAAGGTCGTCAAGCAGCAGGACGCCCAGGAGACCCCGGTCGCCGGCCGGATCTCCGCCGACGGCCTGACCTGGACCCCCGCCGAGGACCGGCTCGCGCTCGCCGCGAAGTACACCGTCGACGCCGTCGCCCTCGACGGCGACGGCCGGCGCTCGGCCCGGCACACCACCTTCACCACCTACGTCCCCGGCGAACGCTTCATCGGCTACGTCGCCCCCGAGAACCGCTCGGTCGTCGGCACCGGGATGATCGTCTCGCTGGAGTTCAGCCGCGAGATCACCGACCGCGCCGCCGTCGAACGCGCCGTCTCCGTGACCGCGTCGCCCGCCACCGAGATCCGCCCCCACTGGTTCGGCAAGGACCGTCTCGACTTCCGCCCCGAGGAGTACTGGAAGCCCGGCACCGAGGTCACCGTCGGCCTCTCCCTGCGCGACGTCGAGGGCGCGCCCGGCGTCTACGGCCTCCAGGACAGGACGTTCTCCTTCACCGTCGGCCGCAGCCAGGTCTCCCGCGTCGACGCCGCCGCACGCACCTTGGAGGTGCGCCGGGACGGCACCCTGCTCGCCACCGTGCCGATCACCGCGGGCGCCCCGGCCACGCCCACCTACAACGGCAAGATGGTGATCACCGAGATGCTCGACGTCACCCGCATGAACAGCCGCACGGTCGGCTTCGGCGGCGAGTACGACATCCCCGACGTCCCGCACGCCATCCGTCTGACCAGCTCCGGGACCTTCCTGCACGGCAACTACTGGGCCCCCGCCGACACCTTCGGCCGCGCCAACGTCAGCCACGGCTGCGTCGGCCTGCGCGACGTCAAGGGCGGCGGCTCCGAGACCCCGGCGGGCTGGTTCTTCGACCGCAGCCTCGTCGGCGACGTCGTCGAGGTCGTCCACAGCAAGGACAGGACCGTCGCCGCCGACAACGGGCTCGGTGGCTGGAACATGAACTGGAAGAAGTGGAAAGCGGGCAGCGCGGTGAAGTGAGACTCCCGCCTGATCTGCCCGACCGTGCCCGGCTGAGCTCCCGACGCCCCCGCGTGATCTCCCCGGCCGCCCCTCAACTCGGTACGGAACGGTGACAATTCACCGGTCCCCCGCGCCCCTGGCCTGCGGTTACGATGCGCCGGTGCGCGCTGGCGCACTGGGGTGCGGGCCCGCGGGGCCCGGCGAGGGGAGACAAGGTGAACGTGCGTCCGATATCGAGGGCGGCGTCGGCCGGCGACCGGGGGCGGGGCGGCAAGAGGATCGGCACGGGCCTGCCGGCGCTGGCACTGGGCGTCCTGCTGACCGTGACCGCGTGCGGCGGAGGCGGCGGCTCCGGCTCCGACGGCGGGAGCGACGCGGGCAAGAACGCCAAGGACTCCACCGCCGCCCAGAGCAAGCAGTCCGAGGCCGTCGTCACCATCGCCCCCGCCAACGGCGCCAAGGCCGTCGACACCAGCGGTGCCCTCAAGGTCGCCGCCGCCCAGGGCAAGCTCACCGAGGTCGTCGTCAAGGACGCCGAGGGCGCGAAGGTCGACGGGAGGATATCCGGGGACGGCGCCACCTGGACGCCGTCCACCCACCTGGCCGCCGCCACGCGGTACACCGTGCACGCGGTCGCCGAGGACTCCGAGGGCCGCACGGCCGCCCAGGACTCCCGCTTCACCACCCTGACGCCGAAGAACACCTTCACCGGCGTCTTCACGCCCGAGGACGGCTCCAAGGTCGGCGTGGGCATGCCGTTCTCGATCCGCTTCAGCCGGGGCATCACCCACCCCGAGGACGTCGAGAAGGCCATCACGATCAAGACCGAGCCGGCCGTCGAGGTCGCCGGCCACTGGTTCGGCAACGACCGCCTCGACTTCCGCCCCGAGAAGTACTGGGCACCCGGCACCGAGGTCACCGTCCGCCTCGCCCTCGACGGCGTCGAGGGCCGCGAAGGGGTCTACGGCAAGCAGGCCAAGACCGTCACCTTCACCGTCGGCCGCAGCCAGGTCTCCGTCGTGGACGCCGAGAAGCACACCATGAAGGTCGAGCGCGACGGCAAGACCCTCAAGACGATCCCCGTCACCACCGGCGCGCCCGGCTACGAGACGTGGAACGGGCAGATGGTCATCACCGAGAAGCTCGAAGTGACCCGGATGAACGGCGAGACCGTCGGCTACGGCGGCGAGTACGACATCAAGGACGTCCCGCACGCCATGCGCCTGTCCACCTCCGGCACCTTCATCCACGGCAACTACTGGGCCCCCGACGGGACCTTCGGCCACAGCAACGCCAGCCACGGCTGCGTCGGCCTGCGCGACGTCCAGGGCGGCTCGGACGGCAAGACGCCGGCCGCCTGGTTCTTCGACAACTCGCTCATCGGCGACGTGGTCGTCGTCAAGAACTCCGAGGACGAGACCATCGCCCCGCACAACGGCCTCAACGGCTGGAACATGTCCTGGGAGAAGTGGACGTCCTGACCCCGCCCCCTCCGGCCGACGGCCCCGGCGCCCCCTCGATGTGAGGTACGGCACCGGGGCCGCCCCCGTTAGTCCTCGTTAACCTGGCTGCCATGACCGTTGAACTGGAAGTCGCCGGCGGCGTGGGCACCCTGCGCCTGAACCGCCCGCCCATGAACGCCCTGGACGTCGCCACCCAGGACCGGCTGAGGGAACTGGCCGAGGAGGCCACCCGCCGCGAGGACGTGCGCGCCGTCGTCATCTACGGCGGCGAGAAGGTGTTCGCGGCCGGCGCGGACATCAAGGAGATGCGGGTGATGGACCACGCGGCGATGATCCTGCGCGCCCGTGCCCTCCAGGACGCCTTCACCGCCGTCGCCCGCATCCCCAAGCCCGTCGTCGCCGCGGTCACCGGCTACGCGCTGGGCGGCGGCTGCGAACTCGCCCTGTGCGCCGACTTCCGCATCGCCGGGGAGAACGCCGAGCTCGGCCAGCCCGAGATCCTGCTCGGCCTGATCCCCGGCGCGGGCGGCACCCAGCGGCTGTCCCGGCTGATCGGCCCCTCCAAGGCCAAGGACCTCATCTTCACCGGCCGCCAGGTCAAGGCCGACGAGGCGCTGGCGCTCGGCCTGGTGGACCGGGTGGTCCCGGCCGCCGAGGTCCACGAACAGGCCCACGCCTGGGCCGCCCGCCTCGCCAAGGGCCCCGCCATCGCGCTGCGCGCCGCGAAGGAGGCGATCGACACCGGTCTGGAGACGGACATCGAGACCGGCCTCGCCGTGGAGCGCAACTGGTTCGCGGGCCTGTTCGCCACCGAGGACCGTGAGCGCGGGATGCGCAGCTTCGTCGAGGAGGGCCCCGGCAGGGCGAAGTTCGTCTGACCCCCGCCGTAGCGCGTCGTTGACACGATGTCTGATTCCGGGTCCCTCGTCGGGGCGGTTGTGGCAGCCTGGACGCCCACCCAGCGTGTCGCGTCGAGGGAGTCGCCCGCTTGTCTCCGGCCGAGCCGTCTCCGCAGGTCACCGGGGTCACCCCGTTGCCTGGCATACCCGAGGCATATGCCGATCGCTCCTCGGTCGGCGGGGGCGCCCCGGGGGCGTATTCGCCCGGAACGACCCCGGGGCCCTCGGCCGGCGGCCATGATGGGGGTATGGCGGGGCTGGAGGGTGCGGAACAGCCGCGGGGAGCCGGACGTGCGACCGCGGCGCGCTGGTCGCCCGCGGTCGAGGACGAACGGGCGCTCAAGGTGCTCGATCTGTACGGCAATCCCACGGAGCGCGAAGTTCCGTTACCGTCCCTGCCCGAGTCCGCCGCCATCGCCCGCCGCCTCGCCCAGGTCGTCGCCCTGCGCCAGTGGAGCCTGGGCCCCAAGGTCACCGAGGACGCCGTGCTCCTCGTCTCCGAGCTGGTCGGCAACGCCGTACGCCACACCGGCGCCCGGGTGTTCGGCCTCCGGATGAGCCGCCCGCCCGGCCGGATCCGCGTCGAGGTCCGCGATCCCTCCCGGGGGCTGCCCTGCCTGATGCCGGTGCAGGAGACGGACATCAGCGGGCGGGGCCTCTTCCTCGTCGACAAGCTGTCCGACCGGTGGGGCGTGGACCTGCTGCCGCGCGGCAAGACCACCTGGTTCGAGATGCGCGTCGCGGACCGCTGAGAGCCATCCGCCCCTGAGCGCAACCCCGTTGACCGGACACGCCACCTACGGGTGAGAATCCGGAACCCCATGCTCCGCATCCGGGATCGTGGACGCGTGATGATCACCCGCCTGCGGCGCCGCGCCGCCGCCGCCGTCCTGTCCCTGTCCGCCGTCCTCGCGACCTCCGCCGCCGCCCCCGGCACGACCGCCCCCGCCGCGCCGCCCGCCAAGGCCGTGCCCGCCTGCCCCCAGTTCGACGACAAGGCCAAGGCCGCCGCCGACCGCGACGTGGACGTCGACCGCATCACCCCCGAACCGGTCTGGCGCACCACCTGCGGCACCCTCTACCGCAGCGACAGCCGGCCCCCGCAGACCATCTTCGAGGAGGGCTTCCACGCCAAGGACGTCTACACCGGCCAGTACGACGTCGAGAAGTACGTCCTGGTCAACCAGCCCTCGCCGTACGTCTCGACCACCTACGACCACGACCTCTACAAGACCTGGTACAAGTCCGGCTACAACTACTACATCGACGCCCCCGGCGGCGTGGACGTCAACAAGACCATCGGCGACACCCACAAGTGGGCCGACCAGGTCGAGGTCGCCTTCCCCGGCGGCATCCAGCGCCAGTACGTCATCGGCGTCTGCCCGGTCGACAAGCAGACCAAGACGGAGATCATGAGCGACTGCGAGAGCAACCCGCACTACCGCCCCTGGCACTGACCCCCGCCTCCCACCGGGGCGCGCTCCTTGAGTCTCCACCCGCTGGAAGGCGCAGACTCCGGTCATGACCGACGACGGCACCGGACTGATGACCATCGGCGAACCGGCGCGCGCCACCGGACCGGCGGTGCGCACCATCCGCTGCTGGTCCGACGAGGGCGCCCTGCCCCCGGTGACCCGCTCCGCGGGCGGCTACCGGCTCTACGGCACGGAGTCCGCCGCCCGCCTGGAGCTGATCCGCACCCTGCGCGAACTCGGCCTCGGCCTGGACGCCGTCCGGCGCGTGCCGGCCGGGGAGACGACCCTGATGAACCGAGGTCGCCGAGTTCGACGCCGCCGACCGCGAGGGCGGGGTGCCCGAGGGGGCGTCCCCGTGGTTCGCCAGGCGGCTCGTGGAGCCGGCGCGGCGGGCCGGGGCGGCCGGCCTCGCGCCCGAGTCACCCGGGGCGGAGCCCGTACTGCGGGAGCTGCTGGGCGACGGCGACCGGGTCGGGGTCCTGGTCCGGCTGCGGGCGTCCTTCAGCGACCGGGTCGCCCGGTACCGCGAGTTGCTCGGCACCGCCCGGGGCGCCGCACCGCCGCCGGCCCACCGGGAGGAGTTCGCCTGGGTGGCCGCCGCACTCGTGTCCCGCGTCGCCAGCTAATCTGACCTGCGTCAGATGCGTCCGTAGGACGAGCGGAACACAGAACATGAGGGGCGGACCGGTGGCGGACATCGAGGAAGCACGCAAGCAGTTCGAGCGGATCGACACGGACGGTGACGGCTTCATCACCCCGGCCGAGTTCAAGACCGCGCTCGCCCAGGGCGGCGACTGGAACGTCACCGAGTCGGTGGCCGAGGCCATCATCGCCGGTCGCGACCTCAACGGCGACAAGCTGCTGTCGTTCGACGAGTTCTGGGCGCACCTGAACAAGTAGCGACGCCGTACGCGCGGGCCTCCCGGCCGACCGGGGGGCCCGCACGTATGAACTCCGTATGAAGCCGGAATAGCCTCCGCGGCCCCTCGGTTGGTGGCCCCCGACGGCGCGGTCGACGCGCCGGAAACACGACCACGAAGGGCCAGGCGAGTCGGTATGAAGATCGGCATCATCGGCGCGGGCAACATCGGCGGCAACCTCACCAGGCGGCTCACCGCCCTCGGGCACGACGTCTCCGTCGCCAATTCCCGCGGCCCGCAGACGCTCACCGCGCTGGCCGAGGAGACCGGCGCCACCCCGGTACCGGTGGAGGAGGCGGCGCGCGGTGCCGAGATCGTGGTCGTCACCGTCCCGCTGAAGGCGGTCCCCGGCCTGCCCTCCGGAATCCTCGACGGCGCCGCCGAGGGCGCCGCGGTCATCGACACCGGCAACTACTACCCGCAGCGCGACGGCCGGATCGCCGGCATCGAGGACGACGGCCTCACCGAGAGCCGCTGGAGCGAACGCCACCTCGGCCACCCCGTCATCAAGGCGTTCAACGGCACCTACGCCCAGGACATCCTCGACCGCCACCGCCCGGCCGGCGCCGCCGACCGCATCGCGCTCCCGGTGGCCGGCGACGACGAGGCGGCCAAGGCGAAGGTCCGCGCCCTGATCGACGAGCTGGGCTTCGACACCGTCGACGCCGGCGGCATCGACGACTCCTGGCGCCAGCAGCCCGACACCCCGGTCTACGGCCTGCGCGAAGGCGTCGAGGGCGTCACCAAGGCCCTCGCGGAGGCGTCGCCCGAGCGTCCGGCCGCCTTCCGCGGCTGACCCGCGCGCTCAGGCGCCGCCGGCCCACTCCCTGAGCGCGTCCCGGCTCGCGAAGTCCGCCACGTCGGTGTCCACCGGATCGTCGGTGTACTGGTGGAAGCGCCACTTCGCCCGGATCCGCGGCTCGCCCGCCTTCACGTAGTCGGCGATCCAGAGCCCGTCACCGGCGTAGGACGTGGTGTCGACGGTCAACCAGTAGTTCCTGTTCGTGTACAGGACCACCCGGTTGTCCGGGCGCAGGGACTTCAGCTTCCGGATGAAGCGGTCCTTCTCCGCGTTGCTCGCGTGCGTGCCCTCGCCGGTCGACTCCCAGTCGACGGCGAGGACGTCGCCCTTCTTCTCCGGCGTCTTGGAGAGGAAGTACTCGGCCTGTGCGGCGAGGTTGCCCGGCCACAGGAAGTGGTAGAAGCCGACGACGAGTCCGGCGTCGCGGGCCCGCTTCGTCTGGGCCGCGAGTTTGGGGTTGACGTACGAACGGCCCTCCGTCGCCTTCACGAAGACGAAGGAGAGGCCGTCCGTGCCGTAGGCGGAGGACTGGTAGGCGCTGACGTCGATACCGCGCAGCATGAGGGCTCCCGAGGTGCTGTGGGGGACGGGAATGGCTTATTCCCCGACACGCCGCCGGTGATCCCCGCCCGGCGCGGACACGTCGACTCCGGCTCTCCCGGGCGCCATTGACGCGCGTAGCTCGCCTCCCGCACCCTGGGCTCCTGCCCGTGGTCGGTCCAACGGTCGGGAGGCCGGGATGTTCAGACGCGCGTCACGCATGCTCCTCTCTCTTGTCATGCTCCTGTCAGCCGTGGTGGCCGGAGTCGGCGCCACCGCCGGCACCGCGAGCGCCGACTCCTGTCACACCTGGAACCGCACCCTCTCCCAGGGCTCCTCCGGAGCCGACGTCACCCAGCTCCAGATCCGCGTCGCCGGCTGGGTCACCTCCGGCGAACGGCTCTCCTACGACGGCCAGTACGGCGCCCGCACCACCGCCGCCGTCAAGAAGTTCCAGTCCGCGTACGGCCTGAGCGCCGACGGCGTCGCCGGCCCGGCCACCTTCAGCAGGATCTACTCGCTCCAGGACGCCGACTGCACCCCCGTCCACTTCGCCTACGCAGAACTCAACAAGTGCAACGCCGACTGGTCCGGCGGCGCGGTCTCCGCCGCCACCGCCAAGGCGAACGCCCTGAAGACCATGTGGAAGCTGGAGGCGATGCGCCACGCCTTCGGCGACGTCCCGATCACCGTCTCCAGCGGCTTCCGCTCCCGCGCCTGCAACAGCGCTGCCGGCGGCTCCGCCACCAGCCGCCACCTCTACGGCGACGCCGCCGACCTCGTCGGCTCCCCGAGCCTCTGCCGCCTCGCCCAGCAGGCCCGCACCCACGGCTTCTCGGAGATCCTCGGCCCCGGCTACCCCGGCCACAACGACCACACCCACGTGGCCTTCGACCCGTCTCCGTACTGGTCGGCGCCCAACTGCGGGATCTGACAAGGCCCGCCGCGCCCCCCGGCTCGCCGATAGCATGGCGCCGACGGCGAGTTGGGGGAGCCCGGAGTGGAACCGATGATGAGCACGGTGGTCGCGGCGGTCGGCACGGTCGCCACGGGAGCCCTCTCCGGAGCCGGCGGCGAACTGGGCAGACGCACCTCCGAGCGCCTCTACGACCTGCTCAACCGCGGCGGCCGCGACACCGCCGCCGCCCCCGGGACGGGCGAGCCGGCCGCCGACGACGAGGCGCCCGGTACGCGGCGGCGGCCCCGGCTGCCGATGACCGGGCCCGAGCGGGCCGAGGTCGCGGCACGTCTCCTGGACCTCGCCCGCGACTCCCCGGAGTTCGCCCGCGAACTGACGGAGTGGATCGGCGACGCCTCCTGGCTCGCGCCCCGCCCGACGCGCGGCCACGGCGCCGCCCCGCCGCGCATGCTGCCGCCCGCCACGGCGGTGTTCACCGACCGCACCGACGTACTCGACTGGCTCACCGCCCTGCTGGACGACCCGGACCGCTCGCCGTACGCGCCGGTCGTCGCCGCGTTCACCGGGCCCGGCGGCATCGGCAAGACCGAGGTCGCCGTGCGCTGCGCGTTCGAGCTGACCGAGGAGTTCCCCGACGGCACGCTCTTCGCCGACCTGCGCGGCGCCTCGGCCGCCACGGCCCTCGAACCGTCCGACGTCCTCGCCCGCTTCCTGGAACGCCTCGGTGTGCCGCCCGCCCAGATCCCGGGCGACGAGGGACGCCAGCGGGACCTGTACCTCGACCGCACGGCCGGCCTGCGCCTCATCGTCGTCCTGGACAACGCCCACGACGACGCCCAGGTCCTCCCGCTGCTGCCCGCCTCGCCCGGCTCCCTGGTCCTGGTGACGAGCCGGTACCGCCCCGACCGCCTGGTCGCCGCGCACGGCGCCCGGCCGTACGCGCTGCGGCCGCTGTCCACCGAGGACTCCGTCAGCCTCATCCGGCGCGTCGTCGGCGGCGACCGCCCGCCGGCGCCCGACGACGTCGTGCGGGCGGTGGCGGAGGGCGCCGGCGGGATGCCCCTCGCGGTGTGCACGGCGGGCGCCGGACTGGCCGTACGGGAGCACCTGACCTGGGAACGCGTCGCCCGGCAGCTCTCCGACCGCGTCCACGGCCACGACCAGGAGGGCGGCGCCGTGCACGGAAGCGGACCGGACGGACCGGGCGGCGCCGCCGACCCCGTCCGCCGCACCCTCGACGTCTCCTACGGCGAACTGACCCCCGCCGGCGCCGCCCTCTACCGCGCGATCGCCGTCTGGGCCTGGCCCACCGTCACCGTCCCCTGCGCGGCGGCCGCCGCCGGCGTCGACGAGGAGGCGGCCCGCGGGCTCCTCGAGGAGCTGGCCGGGGCGCACCTGCTGGAGGAGGTCGGCGAGGAGCGCTACCGCTTCCACGACCTCACCCGCGCCCACGCCCGTGCCCGCGCCGTCGCCGAGGACGGCCACCCCCGTATGGCCGCCGCGGTCCGCCGGGTGGCCGTCGCCCACCTGCGCCTCGCCGCGCGGGCCGACTTCCGGGTGATGCCCCTGCGGTGGCGGCTCGGCCCCGCCTACCGGGGCCTCGTGCTCCCCGGCGACCGCGACCCGGGCGACGCCAGACGCGCCCTGACGGAGCTGCGCGAGGAGCGCGAGAACCTCGCCGCCGTCATCCGGGCCGCCGCCCACCACGGCCACGACGACCTCGTCTGGCAGCTGTGCGAGGCCATGTGGGGCCTGCACCTGCTGCTCGGCTTCCACGCCCAGTGGATCGACACCCACCTGCTCGGCGCCGAGGCCGCCGAACGCGCGGCGCGGGACTTCGGGGACCCCCGGGCGGTGGGCCGCACGCTGACCCAGCTCGCCTTCGGGTACATGGGCGCGGGCCGGGCGCCGGAGGCGGAGGACGCCCTCGAACGGGCCAGGACCGCCGACCGCGCCTGCGGCCACCACCGGGGCGAGGCGAGTGCCGTGGAGGCGCTGGGGCTGCTGCACCTGCGGCAGTGGGACTTCCCGGCCGCGCGGCGCCGCTTCGAGGAGGCGCGCGAGATCCTGGGCCGCATCCGCCGGGGCGAGGACGGCTGGGCGGACGTGCCGCGCGCCACCGCCCTGCTGGAGCATCACATCGGCCGGGTCCGCACCCGGGAGGGCGACTTCACCGCCGCCGTCGCCCGACTGCACGACGCCCTGGCCCGGTTCCGCGACCTGCCGGACGGCGGCGACGCCTACAACCAGGGCCGCGTCTACATGAGCCTGGGCGACGCGCACCTCGCGGCGGGCGACGGGGACCTCGCGCGCGTCTGCCTGGACGAGGCGGTCAAGGTCATGACGGAGGCCGGCGCGGGACTCCAGCTCGCCGACGCCCTCATGGCGAGGGCCCGCTGCCACCGCGACGCCGGGCGCCGGGCCCTGGAGGCGGAGGACCTGCGCGCCGCCGCCGGGTGCTTCGGGGAGAACGGCGACGAGACCGGCCTGGAGCGGGTGCGGGCGCGGCTGGCCGCACTGGAGGCGTGACGGCGGCGGCCCGGCCTCACCGTGCCAGGAGCGGCTCCACGCGGACCCGGTGCACCGCGACACCGGTCCGCACGGCGATCTCCGGTACGGCGTCGTCCGGCGCCCCGCCGCTCGCCGTCCAGGCGTACAACGCCGAGGCGTACGCGGCGGGATCGCACAGGTCGGGCCGCCCGTCGGGGCCCGGGGAGGCGGTCAGGCGCAGCACGTCCCCGTCCCGGGTGCGGACGACGCAGCGGTCGGGGCCGTCGACGTAGGCGGCCATCCCGCAGTGCGGGTAGCGGTCGAGGGCCTCCGAGGTCCAGGCGGCGGGCGGGCCCAGCCGAGGGTCGTCCGCGGCGGCGCGCCGGACGACGACGTCGGCGACCCGCAGCCGGCCGGGCTCCCGCGTCTCCTCGTCGACCACCGTGTGCGCCGCCACGGCCGGCCCCGCCGGATCGGGTTCGTCGCCGCCGACGGCGTACCGGACCAGTTCGACCTCCGGCGGTGCGTCGCCGACACGCTTCACCAGCACCCGCACCGGCGCCGTGATGCGGACGGGCCGGTACGGCGGCAGCGGCAGCGGTTCGAGCAGCGCCGGGCGGTCCGCCGGCTCGGGCAGGCCCATCAGGTCGTAGAACACGCGGCGGAGCAGGACGGCCGACTCGCCCGGCGCCGAACTGGTCTGCTCCGCCAGCTCCTGGTACCGCTCGGGTCGGTGCGCCTCGATCGCCCGGTCCACCTGGGCGCGCAGGCCGCCGTGCGGGACGAGCCGGGGCGCGGTCCGGCCGAGGGCGGCGACGGGGGAGTCCGGGTCGAGGTCCTCCTGCGGGAACGCCCCGAGCAGGACGGGCACGCCGATGGACGCCGCGTAGTACGTCACGCTGGAGTGGTCGCCCAGGACGCAGTCGGCCGCGATCAGCGCCTGCCGCCAGCCCTCCAGCGGCGGTACGGCGTCGAGTCCGGCGCGCCGGGCGTGCTCCAGCCAGGCGCGGACCTGGCCGGGGCCGTGGCCATACCAGATGTTGGGGTGCAGGACGGCGGCCGTACGGTACTCGTCGGCCGGCAGCTCCGCCGCGAGCCGGGTCAGCAGCCAGGGCAGCAGGTCGTCCTCGCCGCCCTCACCGCCCCCGCCGAAGAGGGAACGCGGCGCCCAGGTCGAGGCGACGACGACCAGCCGCTGCCCGGGGCCGACGCCGAGGGCCCGCCGGAAGCGGTCGCGTTCGGGGAGCGCGGCGAGGACGCGGTCGTAGCAGGGGTCGCCGGCGAGCACCGCCGTGGGCGCGGCCTCGGGACAGGCCGCGCGCAGCCGCTCCACCTGCTCGGGATGGGAGAGCACGGTGGCGTCGGCCACCGGACGCCCGCGGTGCAGCAGCCACTCGGGAGACATCCCGAAAACAGGCACAGGCACAGGCGCCCCGCGCCCGGTGTCCGGTGTCCGGTGTCCGGTGTCCGGTGCAGCCAGCCTCTTATTGTATCCGACTCCGTGCGACAGCACGGCCAACTTCCCCTGGATCGCGTCCAGTTCACCGCCGTAACTCGCGGACACCGCGAGGTCGAACCTCGTCTCCCCGGCCTGCTCCCAGGGCAGCACGGGCAGCCCCGCGCGGGCCAGCAGTTCGGGCACCCCGGCGAGGAAGGGGGACGAGCCCGTGCAGGTGGCGACCAACTGCACGCGCACATCGCCGTCGAACAGCGGAAGCACGTCCAGCAGCCGCGTCGCGGACGTCACGTTGTGCACGACGAACAGCACCCGCCGGCACCCCACCCGCGTGACCCACCGCTCCGCGTCCGCCCCCACCGGCACCCGCAACCGCACCGGCCCTTCTGTCATCGGTCCTGGCCCTCATGTCCCCCAGCACCTCGGCGGCTGCGGCGGGCAGCCCATCATGGACGACCGCCGCCGCCCCGGCCAACACCGTGATCGGACGCGGAAGCGGGCAGCCCCCGATCATTCCCCGCATCCTGCGGAAGTAACTCGCAACTCGCGGGCTTGTCCTGGGAAAGCAAGGGCATTCGGTGGACCGGAGGTTGATAACTATGGTTCCCCTGCTTCTTGTGCTTCTTCTGGCTCTGATCCTCTTCGGTGCGGGCTTCGCGCTGAAGGCCCTGTGGTGGATCGCGATCATCGTGCTCGTGGTGTGGCTGCTCGGTTTCCTCGTCCGCCCGGCCGGACACGGCGGCCGCAAGGGCCGCTGGTACCGCTGGTAGCAGACCGTACGCATCTGCTCCGGCAAGGGTGATGCCGCACCGGGCGGCAGGAGAGGGCGGGTCCGGCCTAGACGGCCGGACCCGCCCTTTCTCTGCCCGGGGGGCGGCGCGAAGGGGACGCTTCTTCTCTCAGCGGGCGTATCGGACACGGCACGGGGAAGTGGTCGGTTCAGTGCCGACCGGCCGGGAGACGCAGCGGAACCTGCACCTCCACCCTCCCGCCCGGTCGGCACGTCTCATGCTCCGCCGGTCAGGCCCCGGCCGTCGGCGCCGGGTGGCCCGTCGAGGACGGTGGGAAGGTACTCCAGCAGCTGGAGCCGGCCGTCGAAGGTGCGGCTTCGGACGAGGTCGAGGCGGACGTCGGGATATCCGTCGAAGATCCGCTCCTTTCCCGTGGCGCCGGTGATGACCGGGAAGACCACCACGCGGAAGCGGTCGACGAGACCGGCCACGAGCAGCGAGCGGGCCAGGGTCAGGCTGCCGAGGGTACGCAGCGGCCGGGTCCCGTTCTCCTTCATGTCCCGCACGGCCTCGACGGCACCACCCCGGACCAGTTCGGTGTTCTGCCAGGTCAGAGGCTCGTCCAAGGTCGAGGAAAAGACCTTCTTCGGCATTTTGCCCAGCCCGGCGAAACCGGGGTCGTCGGGCAGCTGCGCGGCGGAGCCGGACATCAGCCGGTAGGTGGCCGCCCCCATCAGGGTGACGTGCCGCTTCTCGCCGTCGCTGTCGAGCCAGGCGAGGTACTCGGGCCCTCCCATCCCCCAGAGCCCGGGCCAGTCGTCGGCGGCCGCGTATCCGTCGAGCGAGATGATGAAGTCGGTCATGAGGCTCGCCATCGTGCTGCCCTCCGGAGAGGCGGATGTCATGTCGTAAGGAGACGACCGCCGCAGCCCGCGAAACTCATCGCCGGCGCTCCACTCTCGCCCGGAGGGGCATGCCTCTCGGCGCCCTCGGGACTCTCAGCACTCGATGATGTTCACCGCCAGCCCGCCCCGGGCCGTCTCCTTGTACTTGACCGACATGTCGGCGCCCGTGTCCTTCATGGTCTTGATGACTTTGTCGAGGGAGACCTTGTGGGAGCCGTCGCCGCGCATCGCCATGCGGGCCGCCGTGACGGCCTTGACCGCGGCCATGCCGTTGCGTTCGATGCAGGGGATCTGGACGAGGCCGCCGACCGGGTCGCAGGTGAGGCCGAGGTTGTGCTCCATACCGATCTCCGCGGCGTTCTCCACCTGCTCCGGGGTGCCGCCCAGCACCTCGGCGAGGGCGCCCGCCGCCATCGAGCAGGCGGAGCCGACCTCGCCCTGGCAGCCGACCTCGGCGCCGGAGATGGAGGCGTTCTCCTTGAAGAGCATGCCGATCGCGCCGGCCGCGAGGAGGAAGCGGACCACGCCGTCCTCGTCGGCGCCCGGCACGAAGTTCACGTAGTAGTGCAGGACCGCGGGGATGATGCCGGCCGCGCCGTTGGTGGGGGCGGTGACGACCCGGCCGCCGGCGGCGTTCTCCTCGTTCACGGCCATCGCGTAGAGGGTGATCCACTCCATCGCCAGGGCCATCGGGTCGCCCTCGGAGCGCAGCTTGCGCGCGGTGTTCGCGGCGCGGCGGCGCACCTTGAGGCCGCCCGGCAGGATGCCCTCGCGGGACATGCCGCGCTCCACGCAGGCCCGCATCACCCGCCAGATCTCCAGCAGGCCCGCGCGGATCTCGTCCTCGTCGCGCCAGGCCCGCTCGTTCTCCAGCATCAGCGCCGAGATGGACAGGCCCGTCTCGCGGGCGAGGCGCAGCAGCTCGTCGCCGGTGCGGAAGGGGTACTTCAGGACCGTGTCGTCCAGCACGATGCGGTCCGCGCCCACCGCGTCCTCGTCGACGACGAAGCCGCCGCCGACCGAGTAGTACGTCTTGGACAGCAGCTCCGTGCCCTCGGCGTCCCGGGCCCACAGGGTCATGCCGTTGGCGTGGTACGGGAGCGCCTTGCGGCGGTGCAGGACCAGGTCGCCGTCGTGGGAGAAGGGGATCTCGTGGGTGCCGAGGAGGCGCAGGAGGCCCGAGGTGCGGATGGTCTCCACGCGGTCGTCGGCCTGCTCCACGTCCACCGTGCGGGGCGAGTCGCCCTCCAGGCCCAGCAGCACCGCCTTGGGCGTGCCGTGGCCGTGGCCGGTGGCGCCGAGGGAGCCGTACAGCTCGGCGCGGACCGAGGCCACGGAGTCCAGCAGCTCCTCGTTGCGCAGGCGCCGGGCGAACATGCGGGCCGCGCGCATCGGGCCGACCGTGTGGGAGCTGGACGGGCCGATGCCGATCGAGAACAGGTCGAAGACCGAGACGGCCACGGGGACTCCTCAGAACGGGGGTGGTGCAGAGGTGGTGCGGGGCGGGGTGCCGGGCGCCGCTTGTGGCGGGCCCGGCGCCCCGCCCGTCGCGCGGGTGGGCTAGGGGGTCGTTCGGATCAGGCCGGCCCTGAGCCACGGTGGCTCCTGGCCGGCCCGAGCGGGGGCGATGGGGCCCCTCCCACGCCGTTCAGGCAGTGGGGGAGTGCGTGCCAGGGCCCGCGACGCCGGCGAGATCCGAACGACACCCCCTAGGTCAGCCCGGGGTACAGCGGGTGCTTGGCGGCCAGGGCGCTCACCCGGGCCCCCAGGGCCGAAGCGTCGTACGACGGCTTGAGCGCCTCGGCGATCACGTCAGCGACCTCGGCGAAGTCCTCGGCGGTGAAGCCGCGGGTCGCCAGGGCCGGCGTACCGATGCGCAGCCCGGAGGTCACCATCGGCGGACGCGGGTCGTTCGGGACGGCGTTGCGGTTGACCGTGATGCCGACCTCGTGGAGGCGGTCCTCGGCCTGCTGCCCGTCCAGCTCGGATTCGCGCAGGTCGACCAGGACCAGGTGGACGTCCGTGCCGCCGGTGAGCACCGAGACGCCCGCCGCCTTCGCGTCGTCCCGCACCAGGCGCTCGGCCAGGATGCGGGCGCCTTCCAGCGTACGGGCCTGGCGCTCCTTGAAGTCCTCGCTCGCGGCGACCTTGAAGGCGACGGCCTTGGCGGCCACCACGTGCTCCAGCGGGCCACCCTGCTGACCGGGGAAGACGGCGGAGTTGATCTTCTTGGCCAGCTCGGCCGTGGAGAGGATCACACCGCCGCGCGGGCCGCCCAGCGTCTTGTGGGTGGTCGTGGTGACGACGTGGGCGTGCGGGACCGGGTTCGGGTGCAGGCCCGCCGCGACCAGTCCGGCGAAGTGCGCCATGTCGACCATCAGGTACGCGCCGACCTCGTCCGCGATCCGGCGGAACCCGGCGAAGTCCAGCTGCCGCGGGTAGGCCGACCAGCCGGCCACGATCAGCTTGGGCCGGTTCTCCTTGGCGAGGCGCTCCACCTCGGCCATGTCGACCTGGCCGTCGTCGCCGACGTGGTAGGCGACCACGTGGTAGAGCTTGCCGGAGAAGTTGATCTTCATGCCGTGGGTCAGGTGCCCGCCGTGCGCGAGGTCCAGACCCATGATCGTGTCGCCGGGCTTGAGCAGCGCGAACATCGCCGCCGCGTTGGCCTGGGCGCCCGAGTGCGGCTGCACGTTGGCGTGCTCGGCGCCGAAGAGCGCCTTGACCCGGTCGATGGCGATCTGCTCGATCACGTCGACGTGCTCGCAACCGCCGTAGTAGCGGCGGCCGGGGTAGCCCTCGGCGTACTTGTTGGTGAGGACCGAGCCCTGGGCCTCCATGACCGCGACCGGAGCGAAGTTCTCCGAGGCGATCATCTCCAGGGTGGACTGCTGGCGGTGCAGCTCGGCGTCGACGGCGGCGGCGACGTCGGGGTCGAGTTCGTGCAGGGGCGTGTTCAGAAGCGACATGCGTCCGTGACTCCTCAGCCGGCGGTGAAGGCGGTGTACTCGTCGGCGGAGAGCAGGTCGCCCGGCTCGTCCGTGATCCGCACCTTGAACAGCCAGCCGCCGTCGAGGGGCTCGGAGTTCACCAACGAGGGGTCGTTGACGACATCCTCGTTGACCTCGGTGACCTCGCCGGACACGGGGGAGTACAGATCGGAGACCGACTTGGTCGACTCCAGTTCGCCGCAGGTCTCACCCGCGGACACCGAGGCGCCGACCTCGGGGAGCTGGACGAACACGATGTCACCGAGCGCGTTGGCCGCGTGCTCCGTGATGCCGACCGTCGAGACGCCGTCCTCGGCGCCCGACAGCCACTCGTGCTCCTTGCTGTAGCGCAGCTGCTGGGGGTTGCTCATGGCCTGAATTCTCCTGTACGCGAGGGGGTGCTGATGAAGGGGGAGTACGCCGACGGCCACCGGGACCGCCGGTGAGCCGCGCGACCGCGCGACACGGCGGCGGCAGGGGGTCCGCCTCCTGGAGGGCCCCGACTCCAGGGCCGGTGCGTGCTACTTCTGGCGCTTGTAGAACGGCAGCGCCACGACCTCGTACGGCTCGTGGCTGCCCCGGATGTCCACGCCGACACCCGGCGTGCCCGCGGCGGCGTGCGCCGGGTCGACGTACGCGATGGCGATCGGCTTGCCCAGGGTGGGGGAGGGGGCGCCCGAGGTGACCTCGCCGACCACCTCGCCGCCGGCGACGACCGCGTACCCGGCGCGCGGGACCCGGCGGCCTCCGGCGACCAGGCCGACCAGGACGCGGGGCGGCTCCGAAGCGGCGCGCTCGGCGGCCTCGGTCAGCGCGGCGCGGCCGACGAAGTCGCCCTCCTTCTCGAACTTCACCACCCGGCCCAGCCCGGCGTCGAAGGGGGTGAGCGCGGTCGTCAGCTCGTGCCCGTACAGCGGCATGCCCGCCTCCAGGCGCAGCGTGTCCCGGCACGACAGGCCGCACGGGACCAGCCCGACGCCCTCGCCCGCCGCCGTCAGCGCCTCCCACAGCGCGACGGCGTGCTCCGGCCTCACGAACAGCTCGAAGCCGTCCTCGCCGGTGTAGCCCGTGCGGGCGATCAGCGCGGGGACGCCGGCGACGGTGCCGGGCAGACCGGCGTAGTACTTCAGGCCGTCCAGGTCGGCGTCGGTGAGCGAGGCGAGGATGCCGGGGGACTCCGGGCCCTGCACGGCGAGCAGCGCGTAGGCGTCGCGGTCGTCGCGGACCTCGGCGTCGAAGCCGGCCGCCCGCTCGGTGAGCGCGTCCAGCACCACCTGGGCGTTGGAGGCGTTGGCGACCACCATGTAGTGAGAGGGCGCGGCGCCGGTGTCGCCCAGGCGGTAGACGATCAGGTCGTCCAGGATGCCGCCGTCCTCGCGGCAGATCATCGTGTAGCGCGCGCGGCCCGGCTTCACACCGCCGATGTCGCCCACCAGCGCGTAGTCCAGCAGCGCGGCGGCCTGCGGCCCGGTGACGGTGATCTCCCCCATGTGGGAGAGGTCGAAGAGCCCGGCCCGGCTGCGTACCGCCACGTGCTCGTCGCGCTCGGAGCCGTAGCGCAGGGGCATGTCCCAGCCGGCGAAGTCGGTCATGGTGGCGCCCAGCGCGCGGTGGGTGGCGCCCAGCGCGGTACGGCGGAGTGCGGTGCTGCTCATCGGTCGGTCGTCTCCCAGGACAGGACGGCACGGGCGAGGTCGGTCCTCCCCATCTGTCATCGGAACCTGAGAGGTTCGCCATGACCACCGCAGTACGGCGGCCAGGACTTGCACCTTGGGTGGGGCGGCCGACCAGACAGCTGCCCGCTTTTCAGATGTGCCTCGCCCGCGCGGTAACGGTGCCTGAGAGATTCAAGGGAGGGACTTGCTCCTTCGGCGCCCCGGCGCGGCCGGGGACTCTCCCGCGCGGATTCAAACGGCCGGTATGCAGTTGGCGCCGCCATCATCGCACGCCCGGCCGATCCGCGGCAGACCGTCCTCTGTGACCGGCTTGTGGCAGGAAGCGGACGAAAACGCGAGACCCGCGCATTACCTTCTCTTTACACTCGACGGGGAGGGGAACTCGTGAACCGCCCCAGGGGAGGACGATCACGGTGAACAGGACCACGGCGTACGCCACGACCACGGGACTCGCGCTGCCCGAGCAGCCCGCCGCCCCGGCCGGAGAAGCACGTACCGCCGCACAGCCCGCACCCGTCGTCCGCGATCTGAGGGACCGCGGCGGCCGCAGCCCGCACGCCCTGCTCTTCGGACCCCGGGACCTGGTGGTGATCACCGGTCTGCCCGGCAGCGGCAAGTCCACGCTGATGGCGCGCACCGTGCGCGGCGTCCGCGTCGACTCCCAGGACACCCGCGACCGCTGGGACCGCCGCATGCCCCGCCTGGTGCCCTACGCGCTCTACCGCCCCCTCGTCCGCCTCGCCCACTACGCCGGACTGCGCCGCGCCGTCCGCTCCGGCGAGGGCGTCGTCGTGCACGACTGCGGCACCCAGACCTGGGTCCGCCGCTGGCTGGCCCGCGAGGCCCGCCGCCGGCGGGGCACCCTGCACCTGCTCCTGCTCGACGTCGGCGCCGACGCCGCCCTGGCCGGCCAGCGCGAGCGCGGCCGGGGCGTCTCGCGGTACGCGTTCCTGCGCCACCGCACCGCCCACTCCCGTCTGCTGCGCCAGGTCACCGACGGCACCCTGCCGCCCGGGTGCGCCTCGGCGGTGGTCCTGGACCGCACCGCGGCCGACACCCTGCACCGCATCGCCTTCACGGGGTGACACACCGTGGGACCAGGGGGCCGAACGGGTTAGCCTTTCAGCCACGATCGGCGGTACCAGGCAGGCGGTAGGCAGATGGACTTCCCAGGAGACTTCCCGGCGGAACTCCCGGCGGACTTCTCCGCCGGATTCCCGGCACAGGCGCACCCCCACCCGCACGGCGGCTGGCCGGGCAACGAGCTGGAGGAGGTGCTCTCCGCCTCCTTCGGCGTCCAGGGCGGCGCCGCCCGCATCGTGGAGGTCCTCGGCCGCAGCTTCCTGTGGGTCCCCCTCCCCAACGGCGGCGGCCCGCGGAGCGGCCCCCTCGACCTGCCCTCGCTGGAGATCGACGGCCAGGCCTACGTCCCCGTCTTCAGCTCCGAGGAACAGCTCCGCCAGGTCACCGGGCCCACCATGGCGTACACCATCGCCCCCGCCGTGGAGTTCGCCCGCGGCCTGCCCCCGCAGATCGGCGTCGTCGTCAACCCGGACGGCACGGTCGGCATCCCGCTGCCCCCGCCCGCCGTCGCCGAGCTGTGCCGCACCGGCCGCACCCCGCTGGACGGCCCCGCCTCCGGCGGCCGGGTCCGCCTCTTCGAACCGGACTGGCAGGACGACCCGGTGGACTTCCTCGCCGCCGCCTCCGCCGAGTTCGCCGCGATCGGCGTCGTCCGCACCGCCCGCCGCTGCCTCGCCGCCATCGAGACCGCCGACCCGATCCTCTTCATAGGCGTCGAACTCACCCACTGGGAAGCCGACGCCGGCACCCTCCCCCTGGACGCCCTGGGCCGGGCCCTCACCGCCGCCCCCCTGAAGTACCAGGTCAACCTGGTCCTCCTGGAAGCAGCCCAGGACCCGGTCTGCGACTGGCTACGCGAAAAGGTCCGCCCCTTCTACGACCGCGACCTGTAAGCGCAGGCGGTCGAAGCGCCCCGAAGGGGCGCGGGGAACAGCGCGATCGGCCCCAACGGCGCCGCACCCGCAGGACAACCCCCGCCCCAGAGCTGGTAGCCCCCGTTCAACCGGCGGAGCCTTAAGCTGGACCTACAACCGGGGACTTCTCGAAGGGGCGATACACGTGAGCGCCAGCGGCACCGCGACCGGACAGGTCGAGCACATGCTGCGCCAGGTGACCCCCGGGCGCTACGACGCCTACGAGGCACTGCTGCGCGCCCTCGCCACCCCCACCACCGGCCAGATCTGGATGCTGCTCTGGCACGGCCAGGCCGGCTCCCCGGACGCCCAGTACGGAAACATGGAGGTCGACGGGTACGGCTACGCACCCTGCGTCACCTCCGCACAGGAGCTGTCCGCCAGCGGCTGGAACCGGTCGTACGAGGTCGTCGACGGCCTGGAAGTGGCCCGCGCCCTCTACCCCGACCGCTTCGGACTCTGGCTCAACCCGCACGCCCCCGGCGGCGGCGTCGGCATCCCGTGGCTCGATCTGCGCCGCATCGCCTCCGGCCTGGACCGCCAGCCCGCCGGCCCGCTGCGCCTATCCGAACCGGCCATCGAGATCCCCCAGTTCTACGCCCTGCTCGCGCAGAACGCCCACCGCACCCCGGCCGTCCGCGCACTGCGCCGCGCCTGGGTGCAGCCCGCGCTCGGGACGCCGTACCTCGCCATCGGGCTCGACGTGTACGACACCTCGCCGCCCGCCGTGGACGCGGTGCGCGCGATGATGCAGCAGTCCGTCGGCGCGGTGCCGGACGGACTGCCGGTGTCGACGGTGGCGATGACCGACGCGCACGACCCGGTCGCCATGTGGCTGCGCGCCCACGCGCGCCCCTTCTACGACCGCGAGGCGCACGCGTCCGCTCCCGCCCCCGCCCAGGCGCGCGCCGGCGGCTACGTATACCCTCCCGCCGGGGGTCGGTTCTGACGGTCGCGGGAGCGGCCGCCGGGTGACCGGGGCTGATCTTCGCGCGTAGATCGGGGCGTAAACGCCGCGCACATCACCGATGTCCTCACTTGTCCGTGTCCGACCCCCGTTACCCACTGTCCGGATAACGGAACACCTCAAACAGCATCACGGTTGCGCATCCATTCCCCGCCAACTCTGGCTACAGATCGCCAAAGCGTTGAAGACTCCCGCAACAGGGGTGGAATCTTCGCCCTGATGTACGACGGACTGAACCACGCCGCTACAGCGGCAAGTGCGGGCCGGCTACCGCCGGTTGAGAGGGGTCCCTGCCAGATGACGGCACCATTGCACGAGCCGACCGCGGAAGCGGCCCCGAGTGCGGCCGAGGAAGCGGCGGTTGCCGGCGCCGAGGCCAAGGCGGTACAGGGGCGTTCCCTGGGGCGTATCGCCTGGGAGCGGCTGAAACGGGACAAGCTGGCCCTCGCGGGCGGCGCGGTGGTGCTCTTCCTCATCGTGATCGCGCTGCTGGCACCCGTGATCGCCGACATCGTCGGCCAGGACCCCGAGGTGCACCACGAGGACCTGATCGACCCGCTGTTCGGCACCCCCACCGGCTCCCTGGGCGGCATCAGCGGCGACCACTGGTTCGGCGTCGAGCCCGTCAACGGCCGCGACATCTTCGCCCGCGTCCTCTACGGCGCCCGGATCTCGCTGCTCGTCGGCTTCCTGTCCGCGATCGTCGCCGTGGTCATCGGCACCGTCCTCGGTATCCTCGCCGGCTTCTTCGGCGGCTGGGTCGACTCCCTCATCAGCCGCGTCATGGACGGTCTGCTCGCCTTCCCGCAGCTGCTGTTCATCATCGCCCTCGTCTCGGTCATGCCGAACAACATGCTGGGCCTCACCGGCACCGGCGTCCGCCTGTTCGTGATGATCCTGGTCATCGGCTTCTTCGGCTGGCCCTACATCGGCCGCGTGGTCCGCGGCCAGACCCTGTCGATGCGCGAACGGGAGTACGTCGAGGCGGCCCGCTCCCTGGGTGCCGGGCGGTTCTACATCCTGTTCAAGGAACTGCTGCCCAACCTGGTCGCGCCGATCATCGTCTACACGACGATGATGATCCCCACCAACATCCTCACCGAGGCGGCACTCAGCTTCCTGGGTGTGGGCGTCAAGCCCCCCACGGCGTCGTGGGGGCAGATGCTCTCGAGCGCGATCGACTACTACGACTCGGACCCCATGTACATGGTGATCCCGGGTGTGGCGATCTTCATCACCGTGCTCGCCTTCAACCTCTTCGGCGACGGCGTGCGTGACGCGCTGGACCCGAAGGGCTCCCGCTGAACTGCCGTACCGCAAAGCGACCCGTGGCACCTGCACGGGGTCTCTCATCTAATCCGGAGGATCCGAGATCGTGACTACCCAACGCACCTCAGGGCGGCGCAAGCAGGCTTTGGCCGCTGCCGCAGTGGTCGCCGCGCTGCTGACCACCGCGGCGTGCGGCGGCGACAGCGACAGCGACGGCGGCAACGGGGGTTCGAAGAACGGCGCTGCCGGCTTCGACGCCGCCAACAACAAGGTCGCCCAGGCCGACCAGGCCAAGAAGGGCGGCGAGCTGAAGTTCGCCAGCGCCCAGGACGCCGACTCGTGGGACACCACCCGCGGCTACTACGGCTTCATGTGGAACTTCTCGCGCTACTACTCCCGTCAGCTCGTCACCAACGCCACGGAGCCGGGCAAGGCCGGCGCCGGCGTGGTGCCGGACCTGGCCACCGCCGCCGCCAAGGTCTCGGACGACGGCAAGACCTACACGTACACCCTGCGTGAGGGCGTGACCTGGGAGGACGGCAAGCCGATCACCTCCAAGGACGTCAAGTACGGCATCGAGCGCGTGTGGGCGCAGGACGTGCTGTCCGGCGGTCCGACGTACCTCAAGGAGGTGCTCGACCCCGACGGCAAGTACCAGGGCCCGTACAAGGACAAGTCCGCGGACAAGCTGGGCCTGAAGGCGATCGAGACGCCGGACGACAAGACCATCGTCTTCAAGCTGCCGAAGGCCAACTCGGACTTCGAGGAGATGCTCGCGCTCACCTCGGCCTCCCCGGTCCGCCAGGACAAGGACACCAAGTCCAAGTACGGTCTGCACCCGTTCTCCTCGGGTCCGTACAAGTTCCAGTCGTACAGCCCGGGCAAGGACCTCGTCCTGGTCCGCAACACCGAGTGGAAGCAGGACTCCGACCCGGTCCGCAAGGCGTACCCGGACAAGATCTCCATCAAGTTCTTCTCCAACGCCAACGACCTGGACTCCCGTCTGATCGCCGGCGACTACGACCTGGACCTCGCCCAGACCAGCCTCTCCCCGCAGGGCCGCGCCACCGCCCTCAAGGAGCACAAGGGCAACCTGGACAACCCGGTCTCCGGCTACGTCCGTTACGCCGTCTTCCCGCAGAGCGTGAAGCCGTTCGACAACGAGCACTGCCGCAAGGCCGTGATCTACGGCGCCGACCACGTCTCGCTCCAGACCGCGCGCGGCGGCCCGGTCGCCGGCGGCGACATCGGCACCAACATGCTGCCTCCGGGTGTCCCGGGCGCCGAGGGCCAGAAGTACGACCCGTACGGCATCGCCGGTGCGAACAAGACCGGCAACGTCGCCAAGGCCAAGGAAGAGCTGAAGGCCTGCGGCAAGCCCGAGGGCTTCAAGACCACCATCGCGGTCCGCAACAACAAGCCGGTCGAGGTGGCCACCGCCGAGTCGCTCCAGGCGTCGCTGAAGAAGGTCGGCATCACCGTCGACATCGACCAGTACGACGGCGCGCAGACCGCCGGCATCATCGGCAGCCCCGCCAACGTGCTCAAGAAGAACTACGGCATCATCATCATGGGCTGGGGCCCGGACTTCCCGTCGGTGCAGGGCTACGGCCAGCCGCTGTGGGACAGCCGGTTCATCCTGGAGAGCGGCAACAACAACTACGCGCTCATCAAGGACAAGTCGATCGACGGCCTCTTCGACGAGTACGCCAAGACGCTCGACGACGCCGGCAAGGCCAAGATCGCGACCGAGATCAACCACAAGGTGAGCGAGGGCGGCTACTACCTGCCCTTCGTCTTCGAGAAGTTCCTCAACTTCCGCTCCAACCGTCTCGCGAACGTCTACACGACCGACGGCTACAGCGGCATGTACGACTTCGTCAACCTCGGTCTGAAGTCCGCGAAGTAACCGGTACACCCGCCGAACGGCACGAAAGGCAGGTGAAGGCCGGCGCGGCGTGACCGCGGGCCATCGGACGACCTCCGGTGGCCCGCGGTCCGCGGCGGGCCGTTAGCTGTGCTCGCTTACCTCTTGAGGCGGTTGTTCGCCGCCGCTGTGATGCTCGTGGTCATCGTCATGGTGGTCTTCAGCATCTTCTTCCTGATCCCCAAGTGGGCAGGCGTCGACATCGCCGCGAGCTTCGTGGGCAAGCAGGCCGACCCCGCCTCGATCAAGGCCGTGGGGGAGAAGCTGGGTCTGGGCGACCCGATCTACGCCCAGGTCTGGGAGTTCTTCCGCGGCATCTTCGTGGGCCGCACCTACTCGGGCGGCGGCGACGTCACCGAGTGCGCCGCCCCCTGCTTCGGTTACTCCTTCCGCAGTGAGCAGGCCATCTGGCCGGTGCTCACCGACCGCTTCCCGGTGACCCTGGGTCTCGCGCTCGGTGCCGCCGTGCTGTGGCTGATCTTCGGCCTGGCCGCCGGTGTGCTCTCCGCCCTCAAGCGGGGCACCCTGTGGGACCGCGGCGCCATGATCGTCGCCCTGGCCGGCGTCTCGCTGCCCATCTACTTCACCGGCCTGCTCAGCCTCGCCGCGTTCTCCTACGGACTGGGCTGGCTCGACGCCCAGTACGTGCCGCTCTCCGACAGCTTCACCGGCTGGCTCGGCGGCATGATCCTGCCCTGGATCACCCTGGCCTTCCTGTACGCGGCGATGTATGCCCGGATCACCCGCGCGACCATGATGGAGATCCTCGGCGAGGACTACATCCGCACCGCCCGCGCCAAGGGGCTGCGGGAGGGTGTCGTCATCCGCAAGCACGCCATGCGCTCGACGATGACGCCCATCCTCACCATGCTCGGCATGGACCTCGGCGCCCTCATCGGCGGCGCGATCCTGACGGAGACCACGTTCAGCCTCCCCGGCCTCGGCCAGGCCGTGCTCAACGCGATCAAGAACCAGGACCTGCCCGTCATCCTGGGCGTCACCTTGATCACTTCTCTCGCGGTGCTCATCGCCAACCTCGTGGTGGACGTCCTGTACGCCGTGATCGACCCCCGAGTGAGGCTCGCATGACCGAACTCAGCAAGAGCGGGGCAGCGGTGGGCGAGCCCGCCGCTGCTCCCGCGCCCGGCTCCTTCCTGGAAGTACGCGACCTGAAGGTGCACTTCCCCACCGACGACGGCCTGGTCAAGTCCGTCGACGGGCTCAGCTTCAAGCTGGAGAAGGGCAAGACCCTCGGCATCGTGGGCGAGTCCGGTTCCGGCAAGTCGGTGACCAGCCTCGGCATCATGGGCCTGCACACCGCCGGCCAGTACGGCCGGCGCAAGGCGCAGATCTCCGGCGAGATCTGGCTGGACGGCACCGAGCTGCTCTCCGCCGACCCCGACCACGTGCGCAAGCTGCGCGGCCGGCAGATGGCGATGATCTTCCAGGACCCGCTGTCCGCGCTGCACCCGTACTACACGATCGGGCAGCAGATCGTGGAGGCGTACCGCATCCACCACGACGTGGACAAGAAGACCGCCAAGCGCCGAGCCGTGGAGATGCTCGACCGCGTCGGCATCCCGCAGCCGGACAAGCGGGTGGACAGCTACCCGCACGAGTTCTCCGGCGGTATGCGCCAGCGCGCGATGATCGCGATGTCGCTGGTCAACAACCCCGAACTGCTCATCGCGGACGAGCCGACCACCGCCCTGGACGTGACCGTCCAGGCGCAGATCCTCGACCTGATCCGCGACCTCCAGAAGGAGTTCGGCTCCGCGGTCATCGTCATCACCCACGACCTGGGCGTCGTCGCCGAACTCGCCGACGACCTCCTGGTGATGTACGGCGGCCGCTGCGTCGAGCGCGGCCCGGCGGAGAAGGTCTTCTACGAGCCCCGGCACCCCTACACCTGGGGTCTGCTCGGCTCGATGCCGCGGCTCGACCGCGACCAGCAGGAGCGCCTCATCCCGGTCAAGGGCTCGCCGCCCTCGCTGATCAACCTCCCGTCGGGCTGCGCCTTCAACCCGCGCTGCCCGTACGCGGACATCCCCAAGGACAACGTCACCCGCACGGTCCGCCCGGAGCTGACCGAGGTCGGCAGCGAGCACTGGGCCGCCTGCCACATGTCGCAGGAGCAGCGGGAGCGGATCTGGACCGAAGAGATTGCGCCGAAGCTGTGAGCGGCAACGGCGCCGACAGCGGCGGCAGCGGCGGCAAAGCCAAGGACGAAGAAGCCAAGGACGAAGCAGTGGCCATCCCGGCACAGAGCACCGGCACCGAGGGCGGCACGGCCACCCTCACCAGGGACGCCGCCCCCGGCGAGGTCCTGCTGAAGGTGACCGGGCTGCAGAAGCACTTCCCGATCAAGAAGGGCCTGCTCCAGCGCCAGGTCGGGGCGGTCCGCGCCGTCGACGGCCTCGACTTCGAGGTCCGCGCCGGTGAGACCCTCGGCGTGGTGGGCGAGTCCGGCTGCGGCAAGTCCACGATGGGCCGGCTGATCACCCGGCTGCTCGAACCGACCGCGGGCAAGGTCGAGTTCCAGGGCCAGGACATCACGCACCTCGGGGTCGGCGGCATGCGTCCGCTGCGCCGCGACGTGCAGATGATCTTCCAGGACCCGTACTCCTCGCTGAACCCGCGCCACACCATCGGCACGATCGTCAGCGCCCCCTTCAAGCTCCAGGGCGTCGAGCCCGAGGGCGGGGTCAAGAAGGAGGTCCAGCGGCTGCTGTCGGTGGTCGGTCTCAACCCCGAGCACTACAACCGCTACCCGCACGAGTTCTCCGGCGGCCAGCGCCAGCGCATCGGCATCGCCCGCGCGCTCGCGCTCAACCCGAAGCTGGTCGTGGCCGACGAGCCGGTCTCCGCGCTCGACGTGTCCATCCAGGCCCAGGTCGTCAACCTGCTCGACGACCTCCAGTCCGAGCTGGGCCTGACGTACGTGATCATCGCGCACGACCTCTCCGTCGTCCGGCACGTCTCGGACCGGATCGCGGTGATGTACCTCGGCAAGATCATGGAGCTGGCCGACCGCGACCAGCTCTACAAGTCGCCGATGCACCCGTACACCAAGGCGCTGCTCTCCGCGGTGCCGATCCCGGACCCGTCGCGCAAGTCGGCCAAGAGCGAGCGCATCCTGCTCAAGGGCGACGTGCCCTCGCCGATCGCGCCGCCGAGCGGCTGCCGCTTCCACACCCGGTGCTGGAAGGCGACGCAGATCTGCACGACGACCGAGCCGCCGCTGAAGGAGCTGCGGCCGGGTCAGCAGGTGGCCTGCCACCACCCGGAGAACTTCGCGGACCAGGCCCCGCAGGACGTGGTCCTGCTCACCGCCGCGAAGGAGGCCGCCGAGCTGGTCTCGGAGGAGGCCCTCGCGGAGTCGGCGGCGACGTCGGCGGCGGTGGCGGCGGAGGTCGGGGCGGGGGCCCCGACGGAGGCTGCGGAGGTCGAGGCTTCGGAGGCCGAGGCGGAGCCCGGGGCTTCGGAGGGCAAGGCGGAGGCCGGAGCTTCGGAGGCCGAGGTTGAGGCCGGGGCTACGGAGGGCAAGGCCGAGCCCAAGGCTTCGGAGGCCGAGGCGGAGCCCGGGGCTTCGGAGAGCAAGGCCGAGCCCAAGGCTTCGGAGGCCAAGGCGGAGGCCGGGGCTTCGGGGGCCGAGGTTGAGGCCGGGGCTTCGGAGGGCAAGGCGGAGGCCGGGGCTTCGGGGGCCGAGGTTGAGGCCGGGGCTTCGACGGCCAAGGCCGAGAGCAAGGCTGTGGCCGAGAAGGCGGAGCCCGAGGCTTCGGTGGTCGAGAAGTCCGAGGCTTCCGAGGTCGAGGAGACCAAGGCGGCCAAGGCGGAGCCCGAGGCTGCGGAGGCCGTGCCGGGCGACGAGCCCGCCGATGACGCGCCCGTCGCCGGAGCGGACGCCACTGAGGCGGACGCCGCCGGCCCGGCCGACGCCACCGATGAGGAGCCTCCCGCCAAGGAGAAGTGATCTCATCCTCTCCCCGAGCCCTCGCCTTCGATTGCAAGGCGGGGGCTCGGTGGCAGGTGAGAATGGCGGGGTGTACGAGCAACTCTTCACCCCCACCGTCCAGCACACGCTCGACCTGATCGGCATCTTCGTCTTCGCCATCTCGGGCGCGCTGCTGGCCGTACGCAAGAACTTCGACGTCTTCGGTATCGCCGTCCTCGCCGAGGTCACCGCGCTGGGCGGCGGGCTCTTCCGGGACCTGGTCATCGGCGCCGTACCGCCCGCGGCCTTCACGGACCTCGGGTACTTCGTGACACCGCTCTTCGCCACGCTGCTGGTCTTCTTCCTCCACCCGCACGTGGAGCGCCTCCAGACCGGCGTGAACATCTTCGACGCCGCCGGCCTCGGCCTCTTCTGCGTCGCCGGCACCACCAAGGCGTACGACTACGGCCTCGGCCTGACCGCCTCCGCGGCCCTGGGCCTGGCCACCGCGGTCGGCGGCGGCGTCCTGCGCGACGTGCTCGCCAACGAGGTGCCCTCACTGCTGCGCTGGGACCGCGACCTGTACGCCGTCCCGGCCATCGTCGGCTCCGCGATGGTCGCCCTGTGCATCCGCTGGGAGGCCCTCACGCCGCTCACCAGCGGACTCGCGGTCGTCACCGCCTTCGTCCTGCGCCTGCTCGCCCTGCGCTACCACTGGCGCGCACCCCGCGCGTGGAACCGCCAGTCGACGGTGGTGGAGGGGGAGTGAGGGAGGCCGGAGGCGAGTGAGAAGCACGACGGCGCCAAAAGCTACCGCTTAGTATCTCCCTGTTGTACCGTGCAGCCATGCCCGAAGCAGCCTCCATACCGGCCACGCCGACCCTGATCGGCGACAGCGAGTTCGACCGCGACACCGCCGTCACCCGCCGCGGCCCCGGCGTCTACGACCTCGAACTCTCCGCCGGCTGGACGATCATCAGCGCCGTCAACGGCGGCTACCTGCTGGCCGTCCTCGGCCGTGCCCTCGGCGACGCGCTCCCGCACCCCGACCCGTTCACGATCTCGGCGCACTACCTCACCGCCTCCCACCCCGGCCCGGCGGTCGTCCGCACCGAGACCGTCCGCACCGGCCGCACCCTCTCCACCGGCCAGGCGTCCCTCTTTCAGTACGACGACGAGGGCAACGAGGTCGAGCGCATCCGCGTCCTAGCCTCCTACGGCGACCTCGGCGCGCTCCCCGAGGACGTGCGCACCTCGGCGAAGCCGCCCGCGATCCCGCCGCTGGAGCAGTGCTTCGGCCTCGAGGACGGCCCGGGACCCGCTCCCGTCGACGGCAGCTCCGCCATCGCCGACCGGCTGATGCTCAAGCTGGACCCCGCCACGCTGGGCTGGGCGCTCGGCAGGCCGTCCGGCAACGGGGAGATGCGGGCCTGGTTCGGGCTCGCCGACGGCCGCGACGCCGACCCTCTCTCGCTGCTCCTCGCGGTGGACGCGCTGCCGCCGACCGCGTTCGAGCTGGGACTCAAGGGCTGGGTGCCGACGGTCGAGCTGACCGTGCACGTGCGGTGCCGCCCGGCGCCGGGCCCGCTGCGCGTCGCCATCACCACCCGCAATCTCGCCGGCGGCTTCCTGGAGGAGGACGCCGAGGTCTGGGACAGCGCCGACCGGCTGGTCGCCCAGTCCCGCCAGCTGGCCCGGGTCCGGCTCGGCTGACCCGCCGAGGCCGGACCCGTACCTCAGTCCAGCCAGTGCGCGCGGCCGACGCTGATCAGCCGCAGTTGCCGCCGTGCCGTCTCCGCGGCCCGGCGGCGCTCCTCCTCCGGGGCCTCCAGGGTCTCCAGGAAGAGGGACGCCGTGATCAGCATCTGGTCGACGTAGAGGCCCGCCAGCATGCGCAGGTCGGTCTCGCTCCAGCCCGCCGACGCCGCGTCTCGGGCCAGTTCGGACCGCACCTCCTCGGCGAACCGCGCCAGTTGCTCCCGTATGGCCTCGCGCACCGGCTGTACGCCGCCGTGCCGCTCGCGGGCGATGAAGCGGACGTGCGCGGGATGCGCGGCCACGTGACCGGCGATCAGCTCCACCGCGCGGGCGATGCGCCCGTCGCTGTCCTCACCCGGTGACACCGTGTGCCGGATCATGGGGTGCAGGCTGCCCAGCGCCTCCTCGACCAGCGCCACGCCCAGGTCGGCCGTCGAGCGGAAGTGCCGGTAGAAGGCGGTCGGAGCGACGCCCACCGCGCGGGTGACCTCCCGCAGGCCCAGGCTGCTGAGACTCTGCTCCTCCAGCAGACCGAGCGCCGCGTCCAGGAGCGCCTGCCGGGTCTTCTGCTTCTGCGCCTGCCGGACGCCCGGAGTGTGCCTCATGCCATGCAGTCAACAACTGTTCTCCGGAATTGAACAGCCGTACGGCGCGCTAGACTGGAAAGTCAGTGAACAAATGTAGCTACAAGCGTTCACCGAAATCTGGGGGATCCGCTCATGCTGTTTCTCGTCGTCGCGCTCCTGCTCCTCGGCGTGGTGCTGGGCACCGTCGCCCACGCGCCGCTCACCTTCACCGTGGCCGCCGGCCTGGTCATCGCGGTCTGGCTCGGCGTCTTCGCCCTCCGCGAGCGGCACGGCCGCCGCCGGACCACCTCCGCCCGCTGATTTTCCCCCTGATCCGCCCGCTGATCCGTCCACTGACGCGTCGACCGAGCCGTTCGCACCGCAGGGAGAAACGTCATGCAGCTCACCGCACCGGCCGCCCGCGACCGCGCCGGCGCCCCGCGCCGGACCGGCATCCGGGACACCGACGGCATGGCCGTCGCCTCCTTCGTCCTCGGTCTGCTCGGCCTGCTCGTCCTCAACGTCTTCCTGGGCCCCGTCGCGATCGTCCTGGCCTCCGTCGCCCTGTGGCGCGGCACCGCCCGCCGCGGCCGGGCCTTCCTCGGCCTCGGCCTGGGCGTCGCCGACCTGCTGGTGCTGGTGGCGGTCATGTCCGCGGACAGCACGATGTCCTGGAGTCTGTGACCCCGACCACCCACCTGTGGTCGCGCACTTCACAGGGTCGACCTTGATCCGAGGCAGGGCGCCCCCGCCCCGTAGAATCGGCCGCACCATGGCATACCTCGACCACGCCGCGACCACCCCGATGCTTCCCGAGGCAGTCGAGGCACTCACCGCGCACCTGAGCGTCACCGGCAACGCCTCCTCCCTCCACGCGTCCGGCCGCCGCGCGCGCCGCACCGTCGAGGAGGCCCGCGAGACCCTCGCCGAAGCGCTCGGCGCCCGCCCCAGCGAGGTGGTCTTCACCTCCGGCGGCACCGAGGCCGACAATCTGGCCGTCAAGGGCCTGTACTGGGCCCGCCGTGACGCCGACCCGGCCCGCACCCGGATCCTCGCCAGCCCCGTCGAGCACCACGCCGTCCTGGACGCCGTGCACTGGCTCGGCGAGCACGAGGGCGCCACCGTCGAGTACCTGCCGGTCGACGCCCACGGCCGCGTCCGCCCCGAGACGCTGCGCGAGGCCCTCGCCCGCAATCCCGCCGACGTCGCCCTCGCCACCGTGATGTGGGCCAACAACGAGATCGGCACCGTCATGCCGGTCTGGGAACTCGCCGACATCGCCGCCGAGTTCGAGGTGCCGCTGCACGCCGACGCGGTGCAGGCCGTCGGCCAGCTCCCCGTCGACTTCGCCGCCTCCGGGCTCGCCGCCCTGACCGTGTCCGGCCACAAGATCGGCGGCCCCTACGGCATCGGCGCGCTGCTGCTCGGCCGCCAGTACACCCCCGTACCCGTCCTGCACGGCGGCGGCCAGGAACGCCATGTGCGCTCCGGCACCCTCGACGTGCCCGCCGTCGCCTCCTTCGCGGTCGCCGGACGCCTCGCCGCCGAACGGCGCGCCTGGTTCGCCCGCGAGATCGGTGCCCTGCGCGACGGCCTGGTCGACGCCGTGCGCGCGGCGGTGCCGGACGCGATCCTCGGCGGCGACCCCGCACCCGGGGGGCGCCTGCCCGCCAACGCCCACTTCACCTTCCCCGGCTGCGAGGGCGACTCCCTGCTCCTGCTGCTCGACGCCCAGGGCATCGAGTGCTCCACCGGCTCCGCCTGCACCGCGGGCGTCGCCCAGCCCAGCCACGTCCTGCTGGCCACCGGCACCGACCCCGACCTGGCCCGCGGCACCCTGCGCTTCTCGCTCGGCCACACCACGACCCGGGCGGACGTGGACGCGCTCGCCGAGGCGATCGGCCCCGCGGTGGAACGCGCGCGGGCGGCGGGACTGACGTAGGGCCGTCGGAGGGGCCGCCGCAGGCCCGCGCGGACGGGACTCAGGCGTCGTCGGCCGGCGGTGCGGACGTCCCGGCCGTGCCAGCCGTCCCGGACGGCGTCGGGGACGCCCCGCTCGTGGCCGCCCGCCGCACCAGCCTCAGATACCGGTCCCAGTCCCAGTACGGCCCCGGATCGGTGTGGTCGGTGCCCGGCACCTCCACATGGCCGATGATGTGCTCGCGGTCCACGGGTATCTCGTACCGCGCGCAGATCCCCGCCGTCAGCCGCGCGGAGGCCCCGTACATCGCGTCGGTGAAGTCCTGCCGACGGTCCACGAACCCCTCGTGCTCGATGCCGACACTGCGCTCGTTGTAATCGCGGTTGCCCGCGTGGTACGCCACGTCCAGCTCGCGGATCATCTGCGTGATCCGGCCGTCCTGCCCCACGATGTAGTGCGCGGCCGCCTGGTGGCCCGGGTCCTGGAAGGCCCGGACCGCGCTGGAGAAACTGCCCTGCGTGACATGGACGACCACCAGGTCGATGCCGAAGTCGTCCGGCCGGTCGGCCCGCCGCCAGTTCGCCTCCGACGCCGCCACCCAGCGGGCGCCCGCGTAGTCCACGGCGCCCGGGGTGCGGGGCCGCTCGACGCCCGGAGTGCGCCACCACAGCCGGGCCAGCTCGTCGCGCGCGAGCACGGCGGTGCCCACGGCCGCCGCGGTGCCGCCGACCAGCAGCGCCCGCCGGCCGATCCGCCGGTCCCCGTCCTTCGGCCCGCCCGGGGACGCGTCGGAGGACCCGCCGGCGGACATGCCCGTGGCACCGCCGGTGGACTTGCTGGTGGTCTCGCGCTTCGCCCCCATGCGATCTTCAACGGATACTCGCGCGCTCCGGTTCCCGCCCTCCCCGTACTCTGGAAGGGCTATGACTGACACCCCGCAGCGCACCCGCCCCCTCCGCGTCCTCGCCGCCATGTCGGGCGGCGTCGACTCCGCCGTAGCCGCCGCCCGCGCCGCCGAGGCGGGACACGACGTGACCGGCGTCCACCTCGCGCTCTCCGCGAACCCGCAGTCCTTCCGTACGGGCGCGCGGGGCTGTTGCACCATCGAGGACTCGCGCGACGCCCGCCGCGCGGCGGACGTCATCGGCATCCCCTTCTACGTGTGGGACCTCGCCGACCGCTTCCGCGAGGACGTCGTCGAGGACTTCGTCGCCGAGTACGAGGCCGGCCGCACCCCCAACCCGTGCCTGCGCTGCAACGAGAAGATCAAGTTCGCCGCGCTGCTCGACAAGGCCCTCGCCCTCGGCTTCGACGCCGTCTGCACCGGCCACTACGCCAAGGTGCTCCTGCGCGAGGACGGCACCCGCGAACTGCACCGGGCCTCCGACATGGCCAAGGACCAGAGCTACGTCCTCGGCGTGCTCGACGACCGGCAGCTCGCGCACGCGATGTTCCCGCTCGGCGACACCCTCACCACCAAGGACGAGATCCGCGCGGAGGCCGAGCGCCGGGGCCTGGCGGTCGCCAAGAAGCCCGACTCCCACGACATCTGCTTCATCGCCGACGGCGACACGCAGGGCTTCCTCGCCGACCGGCTCGGCCGCGCGGAGGGCGCCATCGTCGACGAGGCGGGCAACCGGCTCGGCACCCACGAGGGCGCTTTCGGCTACACCATCGGCCAGCGCAAGGGACTGCGGATCGGCACCCCGGCCCCCGACGGCAAGCCGCGCTACGTCCTCGACATCTCCCCGGTGACCAACACGGTGACGGTCGGCCCGGCGGAGGCCCTCGACGTCGACGCGCTCACCGCGATCAAGCCCCGCTGGTGCGGCGCCGCCCCCACCGGCCCCGGCACCTACACGGCCCAGCTGCGCGCCCACGGCGGCGAGACCGAGGTCCGCGCCGAACTGACCGACGGCACCCTGGAGGTCACCTTCACCGAGCCGGTCCGCGGGGTCGCCCCCGGCCAGGCGATCGTCCTGTACGACGGCACGCGTGTGGTGGGCTCGGCGACCATCGCGTCCACCACGCGCGCGACGGCCGGCGCCGTCTGACCCGTATGCCGGGCGTGCCCGCGCGCGGGGGAGGGCGGCCGGTTCACCCGGCGAGGAACTCCGCCAGCACCGGCGCCAGGACGCCCGGGTCCACCATGTGTGTCTGCCCGGCCACGGTGGCGTACCTGCCGTCCGGGGCCGCCTCCGCGATCGCGCGGGCGGCCTCGTGCCACCACGCGTCGCTCGCACCGCCCGCGAGGACCAGCAGGGGAGCGGTGACCGAGGCGATGGCGGACACGGGCACCCGGCTGTCGCCCAGCACGGCGTCGTCGTACGACAGGCTCGGCGCCACCGACTCCATCCCGGCCCACATGGGGGACTGCCGGGCACCCCGGATCATCTCCTCGCCCAGGCCGCTGTGGCGCAGGAACAGCTCCACCGCGTCCCCGCGCCGGTCCTCGCCGAGCGCCTCGGTCAGCCGCCCGGTGTACTCGGCCGCGGCCCGCGCGGCGGCGTCGTCCACGGCGTACGGCACCTCGTACACGGCGACGCGGCGCACCGGCAGCCCGCTCGCCGCCGCCCGCAGCACCAGTGCGCCGCCCGACGACATGCCGTACAGCGAGACCTCGCCGCCCAGCGCCCCGGTCAGCGCCGCCAGGTCCTCGATCTCGCGTTCCACCGCGTAGGGCGCCGTGTCACCGCTCCCGCCGCGCCCCCGGCGGTCGTACACGGTGACGTCGAAACCGTCCGACAGCGCGGCGGCCAGCGGCGCCATCGTGGCACCCGTGGACATCGCGCCGCTGACGAGCACGACCGAGGGTCCCTGTCCGGAGCGTTCGTAGGCGATGCGCGTGCCGTCGCGCGAAACGGTGTTGTCGCTCATGGCTGTGCAGACTGCCCTACGGCGCGCGATTCATCGGTCAGGGACACGGAGGCTCAGTTCAGTCCACCTCGACCTCGTAGAAACAGAGGTGGTCCTTGATCTCCGCGACCTCCGGCTTCGGGTCCGGGTACGCCCACACCAGGTCCGCCGCGTCCGGCAGCGACCAGTAGGACGCGTCGCCCTTGAAGGGGCAGTGCGTGCTCGTCTCCGACGGCGTCAGCAGGTCGAGGCGCACGTCCCCGGCCGGGACGTAGTACCGGTCCGGACAGCCCGTCTCACGCAGCACCAGCGCCGCGTCGCTCTCCGCCAGGGTCTGTCCGCCGTGCACCACGCGCACGTGCCGTCCGCTCGGCTCCACGGTGATGCGGTGTCCCTTGGTCACGATCGTCCTCCTCGTAGCCGGCCTCTTCTGAAGGACAGCACGCCCCCGGCCCGCGTTCTTCCCGGCCCGGACGGAAACGTACCGTTGACGGCATGAACATCTGCGTCTTCCTCTCCGCCGCCGACCTCGACGAGCGCTACACGCGGCCCGCGAAGGAGTTCGCGACCCTGCTCGGCAAGGGCGGCCACACCCTCGTCTGGGGCGGCTCGGACGTCGGCCTGATGAAGGTCGTCGCCGACGGCGTGCAGGAGGCCGGAGGACGGCTGCTGGGCGTCTCGGTGGACTTCCTGGCGGCCAAGGCCCGCGAGGGCGCCGACGAGATGGTGATCGCGCCGGACCTCGCCGAGCGCAAGCGGCTGCTGCTGGAGAAGGCCGACGCCGTGGTCATCATGGTCGGCGGCACCGGCACCCTCGACGAGGCGACCGAGATCCTGGAGCTGAAGAAGCACGGGCACACCGACAAGCCGGTCGTCCTGCTCAACACGGCGGGCTTCTACGACGGCCTGCGCGAGCAGTTCCGCCGCATGGAGGACGAGGGCTTCCTGCCCCGCCCCCTCACCGAGCTGGTCTTCTTCGCCGAGGAGCCGGTCGGCGCGCTGGCCTACCTGGAGGAGAGCCGGGGCATCGGGTGACCCGCCGGTGATGCGAGCATGGCGGGCATGGCTACCCATGTGATCACCGGAGCGGGCTCCGGCATCGGCGCGGCCGTCGCCCGCCGCCTGCACGCGCGCGGCGACGAGATCGTGCTGCACGCGCGCGACGCGGGCCGCGCGAAGGAACTCGCCGCCGCCTACCCCGGCGCGCGGACCCTGGTCGGCGACCTCGCGGACCCCGACAAGCTCTCCTGGGCGCTCTCCCACCAGACGCTGCCCGGCCGCGTGGACTCCCTGCTGCACATCGCCGGTGTCGTCGACCTCGGCCCGGTCGGCGACCTCACCCCCAAGACCTGGCGCCACCAGCTCAACGTCAACCTGGTCGCCCCCGCCGAGCTGACCCGCCTCTTCCTGCCCCAGCTCCGCGTCGCCCAGGGCCACGTCCTCTTCGTCAACTCCGGCGCCGGCCTCAGCGCCAACGCCGACTGGGCCGCGTACGCCGCCTCCAAGCACGGCCTCAAGGCCCTCGCCGACTCCCTCCGCCAGGAGGAGCACGCGAACGGCGTCCGCGTCACCTCGGTCTACCCCGGCCGCACCGCCAGCCCCATGCAGGCCAAGGTCCACCGCCAGGAGGGCAAGGACTACGACCCCACCCGCTGGATCGACCCGGAGTCCGTCGCCACGGCGATCCTGACGGCCCTGGACCTCCCGAGGGACGCGGAGATCAACGACCTGACGGTGCGCCCGGGACGGTAAGGGACTTCCAGTCCGTCCGGTGTCTGAGGACGAGGCCGTCCAGGCGGAAAGCGGGGGTCCGGGGGCGGCAGCCCCCGGGGACGGGACGGGAAGGGGCGGCGGGGGCGAAAACCGGCCCCGCCGACCTGCGTACGCTTCCCCCGTGACCGACAACCCCCGCTTCGCCCCCGCCACCGCCATCGGCAGCATGCCGGGCCAGGACGCCCGAGAGGCCGTCAAAACAGCCACCGGCACCTTCGAGGACTTCCCGTACCTCCCCGAACTCCCCGCCCGCGGCCCCGGCGCCGACATGATCGGCCGCACCGCGGGGATGCTCGTCGAGCTGTACGCGCGCGTGGAGCCCAGCGGCTGGCGCCTCGGCGACCGCCCCGGCCGCGACACCAAGCGCGCCCGCGCCTGGCTCGGCGAGGACCTCGACGCCCTGGAGGAGTTCACCCAGGGCTACGAGGGCCCCCTGAAGATCCAGGCCGTCGGCCCCTGGACCCTCGCCGCCGCCCTGGAACTGCGCAACGGCGAGGCCGTCCTCTCCGACCCCGGCGCCACCCGCGACCTCACCGCCTCCCTCGCCGAGGGCCTGCGCCGGCACCTCGCCGAGGTCCGCCGCCGCGTCCCCGGCGCCCGCCCCGTCCTCCAGCTCGACGAGCCGTCCCTCACCGCCGTCCTGCGCGGCCAGGTGCGCAGCGCCAGCGGCTACCGCACCCACCGCGCGGTGGACCGCCAGCTCGTGGAGTCCGCCCTGCGCGACCTCGTCGCCGTGCCGGGCACCGACCCCGTCGTGGTCCACTCCTGCGCCCCGGACGTCCCCTTCGCCCTGCTGCGCCGGGCCGGCGTCGCGGGCGTCTCCTTCGACTTCTCCCTCCTCACCGAGCGTGACGACGACGCGATCGGTGAGGCGGTGGAGGGCGGTACCGGCCTGTTCGCCGGTGTCGTGCCGGGCACGGACGGCCGATTGTCAGACCCTGCCGGTAGCGTCATGGGTGTCAGGACGTTGTGGCGCAGGCTGGGGCTGCGACCGGAGCTGCTCGCACAGGCGGTCACGGTCACCCCGGCGTGCGGACTCGCGGGTGCCTCCCCGGATTACGCCCGCCGTGCGCTCGCCCACTGCGTCCAGGCGGCGAGATCCCTCGCGGACAACCCAGAGTAACGGGAGGACCATACGGTGGCCGGCGACAAGCAAGCGGAGACGACCAGCGTGCCCGCCGAGGCGCGGGAGCGGCACGCGCAGCTCGCTGAGCAGATCGAGGAGCACCGCTTCCGGTACTACGTGAAGGACGCCCCCGTCGTCAGCGACGCGGACTTCGACCGGCTGCTGCGCTCCCTGGAGGAGCTGGAGGAGGCGCACCCCGAGCTGCGCACCCCGGACTCCCCGACGCAGAAGGTCGCGGGCTCCTACGAGACCGAGTTCACGGCCGTCACGCACCCCTCGCGCATGCTCTCCCTGGACAACACGTTCAACGACGACGAGATGGCCGCCTGGACCGAGCGCATCGCCAAGGAGCTGGGCGAGCAGGAGTACCACTTCCTGTGCGAGCTGAAGGTCGACGGACTCGCCGTCAACCTGACGTACGAGCACGGCCGCCTGGTGCGCGCCGCCACCCGCGGCGACGGTCGCACCGGTGAGGACATCACGCCCAACGTCCGCACCATCGCCGAGATCCCCGAGCGGCTGCACGGCGACGAGGTCCCCGACCGCGTGGAGATCCGCGGCGAGGTCTACTTCCCGATGGAGGCGTTCCAGGAGCTGAACGCCCGGTTGAACGAGGCGGGGGAGAAGCCCTTCGCCAACCCCCGCAACGCGGCGGCCGGTTCGCTGCGCCAGAAGGACCCGCGCGTGACCGCCTCCCGCCCGCTGCACATGGTGGTGCACGGCATCGGCGTCCTGGAGGGCTTCTCCGGCCTCACCCGCCTCTCCCAGGCGTACGACCTCCTCAAGACCTGGGGCCTGCCCACCTCCCCGCACAACAGGGTGGTCGACGGCCTCGACGGCGTACGCGAGTTCATCGCCTACTACGGCGAGAACCGCCACTCGGTGGCGCACGAGATCGACGGCGTCGTCGTCAAGCTGGACGAGATCCGCCTCCAGGGCCGCCTCGGCTCCACCGCCCGCGCGCCCCGCTGGGCCATCGCGTACAAGTACGCGCCGGAGGAGGTCAACACCAAGCTCCTCGACATCAAGGTCGGCGTCGGCCGCACCGGCCGCGTCACTCCGTACGCGCAGGTCGAGCCGGTGACGGTGGCGGGCAGCGAGGTGGAGTTCGCCACGCTGCACAACCAGGAGGTCGTCAAGGCCAAGGGCGTGCTCATCGGCGACACCGTGGTGCTGCGCAAGGCCGGTGACGTGATCCCGGAGATCCTCGGGCCGGTCGCCGACCTGCGGGACGGCAGCGAGCGGGAGTTCGTGATGCCGGCCGAGTGCCCCGAGTGCGGGACGCCGCTGAAGGCCATGAAGGAGGGCGACATCGACCTCCGCTGCCCCAACGCCCGTACCTGCCCGGCCCAGTTGCGCGAACGGGTCGCCTATCTCGCCGGGCGGGAGTGCCTGGACATCGAGCACTTCGGCGGGGTCGTCGCCGCCGCGCTCACCGGGCCGCTGGAGCCGGCCGAGCCGCCGCTGGTCGACGAGGGTGACCTCTTCGACCTCACCGTCGAGAAGCTGCTGCCCATCAAGGCGTACGTCCTCGACCCGGACAGCGGGCTGCCCAAGCGCGACCCCAAGACCGGCGAGGAGAAGATCGTCACGGTCTTCGCCAACAAGGAGGGCGAGCCGAAGAAGAACACCCTCGCGCTGCTCCAGCACATCGAGGAGGCCAAGACCCGCCCCCTGGCCCGCTTCATCAACGGCCTCTCCATCCGGTATGTGGGGCCGGTCGCCGCCCAGGCCCTCGCGCGGGAGTTCCGGTCCGTCGACCGCATCGAGCAGGCCACCGAGAAGGAGCTGGCGAGCGCCAGCGGGGTGGGCGGCACCATCGCGGCCGCCGTCAAGGAGTGGTTCGCCGAGGAGTGGCACCGGGAGATCGTCCGCAAGTGGAAGGCGGCCGGCGTCCCCCTGGAGGACCGCTCCACCGGCGAGGACGAGGGGCCGCGCCCGCTGGAGGGGCTCACCGTCGTCGTCACCGGCACCCTGGAGAACTTCACCCGGGACGGCGCCAAGGACGCCCTGCAGAGCCGCGGCGCCAAGGTGACCGCATCGGTCTCCAAGAAGACGTCGTTCGTCGTGGTCGGGGACAACCCCGGGTCGAAGTACGACAAGGCGATGCAGGCGAAGGTGCCGGTCCTGGACGAGGAGGGTTTCACCGTCCTGCTGGAGCAGGGCCCGGACGCGGCGGCCGAGGTCGCGCTCCCGGCCGGGGAACAGCAGGACGAGCAGCAGCAGGACGAGCAGCAGCAGGAGGAACAGCAGTCGGCGGAATAGCGGTTGAAGACCACCCGATCGGCGCATATCAGATGCATACGGGTGGCCGGGTCGCATTCGGGCAACCGTCGGCGACCGGTGCCCCTGGAAGCCTTCCGCGGCCTACTGTTGAGGGGTGCGCCCGCCGTGCCCAGCCGCGGCCGGCGCATCCCCCGCCGCGAGGGGCGGGGGACGGGTTCTCCAACGCGGAGCCGTTGTTGGTCGTCGGGCGTCGGGCCGCGTGGCGTGGGCACCGCAGGCTGTGAGAGGGACGGGAATGGAACCGACCGAGAGCGCCGCCGCGGGCTCACGGCTGCGCCTGCGCGGCATGGTGGGCGCGGGGCACGTGAGCCGGTGGCTCGCGCAGCGCGACGACGGCGTACCACGGCAGGCGGCGAACGCCCGGGATGCCGGGGCGCAGGGCGGGGCGCACACCCCGGGTCTGCCCGGCCTCGACGGCGAACGGCACCTGTCCTGGCCCGCGTTGCCCGCGGCCGTCGTCGCGGCGGCCGGGTTCGTGCTGGGCGCCGGTTTCTACCGGGCCTTCACCGACGGGCACGCGCTGTTCCCGTCCGGCACCGTCGGCTGGTCCCTGGCCGTGCTGACCGGGGTCGTCGTCGGCCACCTGGTGATGCTCGGCCGCTCCCGCTGGTGGGGCGGCACCGGCTCCGGCGCCGCGCTCACCCTCGCCGTCCTGCTGCTGTACGGGTGGCTGCCGGCCGGGATGGTCAGCCTCACCGTCGTCGTCCTGGTCGGCATAGCCCGGCGGGGCCGCGGCCGCCAGGGACTGCTGCACGGCGCGGTGGACATCCTCGGCATCGCCGCGGGCGCGCTGCCGCTGAGCCTCGCCGGCTCCGAACCGTCGGTCGAGGCGCCCTGGGACCCCGACACCTGGGGGGCGTCCGCGGGGCCCAAGGTGGTGCTCGCCGCCGTCGCCTACCTCGCCGTCACCCGTACCCTGCTGTGGTACCTGCAGTCCCCGCGCGCCGGTCTGCCCACCGTCGCCCGCACCGCCCTGGTCAGACAGGGCCTGCTCGCCGTGGCGCTGCTCGGCATCGCGCCGCTGATCTGCGTCGTGGCCGTCGCCAAGCCGCTGCTGCTGCCGCTGTTCGCGATCCCGCTGATCGCGCTGGACTCCACGCTGCGGATCGCCCACGCGCGCGCCGAGGAGCAGCTGCGGGACCCGCTCACCGGGCTGCCCAACCGGCAGTGGCTGCTGGAGCGGACCTGGGCCGCGCTGGACGACGCCGAGCGGCTCGGCGCCCGCGCCGCCCTGATGCTCATCGACCTCGACCGCTTCCGGTCGGTCAACGACACGCTCGGGCATCTCGCCGGCGACCGGCTGCTGCTGCAGACCGCCGACCGGCTGCGCCAGGCCCTGCCGCGCGGGGCGGAGGCCGCGCGGCTCGGCGGCGACGAGTTCGCGGTCCTGCTGCCCGTCGCAGACTCCACCACGTCCGCGACCCGCGTCGCCCGGGGGCTCGTGGGCGCGCTCGGCTCCCCGATGGACCTGGACGGACTCACCCTCGTCCTGGAGGCCAGCGCGGGCGTCGCCGTCTTCCCCGACCACGCGCTGGACGCCGAGGGGCTGCTGCGGCGCGCGGACGTGGCGATGTACCAGGCGAAGCGGGACCGTACGGGGGTGGAGGTCTACGAGTCCAAGCGGGACTCCAACACCCCGGACCGGCTCGGTCTGCTGGGGGATCTGCGCCGCGCCCTGGACGCCCACGAGGTGCAGCTGCACTACCAGCCCAAGGTCCGCTTCGACGGCCAGGTCGCGGGGCTGGAGGCGCTGGTGCGGTGGGTGCACCCCGAGCGGGGCAGGGTGCCGCCGGACGAGTTCATAGCCATCGCCGAGTCCTCGGGGCTGATGCCCCACCTCACGGAGTACGTGCTGGAGACGGCACTGGAGCAGGTCGCCCGCTGGCGCGCCCAGGGGCTGTTCGTGCCGGTCGCCGTCAACGTCTCCCCGCGCGACGTGCACACCCCGGGCTTCGCGGGCGCGGTGGCCGCCCGGCTGGCCCGGCACGGGGTCCCGGCGGGAGCGCTCCAACTGGAGATCACCGAGCACGTCCTCCTGGAGGACCCGCAGCGCGCCGCCGACACCCTCAACGCGCTGACCGGACACGGCGTGAAGATGTCCCTGGACGACTTCGGCACCGGCTACTCCTCCCTCGTCCACCTGCGCCGGCTCCCGGTCAGCGAGCTGAAGATCGACCGCTCCTTCGTGGCCCGGCTCGCCGTCGACACCGAGGACGCCGAGATCGTGCGCTGCACCGTCGACCTCGCCCACTCCCTGGGCCTCCTCGTCGTCGCCGAGGGCGTCGAGGACGACGAGACCTGGGAACGCCTGCGCGACCTCGGCTGCGACGCCGTCCAGGGCTGGCTGGTCGCCGCCGCGATGCCCCCCGACGAGACCACGGCCTGGCTCCGCGCCCGAGGCGCCCGAGGCTGGATCCGCCCCACCCCGGCCCTGCCGGTGGCGGCGACGGACGACTGACCTGCCCGGCCCCGAAGCCCACCGCGTGCCCCAGTCCGCCGGATCGGGGAGCCATGACGCCGCCGGGGGAGCCACATGGGTGGCTCGGGTGAGGCCCGTGCGGGCCCGCCGGTGGTGGCGTACGGGCCATTGAGGCGGGGCGTTTCGCGAGCGTGCTCGCCCGGCGAGGGCGCGAGGGCGCCCCTTCCCCGGACCGGGCACGACGGGGCGCGGGCCCGCTGGGCCGCCGTGGAAGGCGACGGCCCCACCGGCTCGCGGCAGCCTGCCTCCCGCCGTCCGGGTGGGCGGCGAAGGCCCCGACCGGCCCGTGACCACCCCCCGTCCGTCACCCACGGGATCCGTCGCCCGCCGTCCGTCGCCTGCGGTGCTCGCCGTCTGCCGTCTGCCGTCTGCCGTCCGTCGCCTGCGGTGCTCGCCGCCCGTCGCCCGTCGCCAGCCGGCCCCCGTCCGTCACCCACGGGATCCGCCGCCAGCCGTCCGTCGCCCGCCGTCCGTCGCCTGCGGTGCTCGCCGTCTGCCGTCTGCCGTCCGTCGCCTGCGGTGCTCGCCGTCCGCCGCCCGTCGCCAGCCGGCCGCCGTCCGTCACCCACGGGGTCCGCCGCCAGCCGGCCGCCGGGCCCGCCGGCTTGCCTCGCGGCTGCGCGAGCGGCCCCCGCCCCGCCTCAGCCCCAGCCCTCAACCCCAGCCCGCAGCCCCAGCCCTCAGCCGCCCGCCCCCGTACCTCCCGACGCGAAGCGGCTGATCAGGAGGTTCAGGCGAGGGGCGTGGGCCTGTTCCGGGAGGCGGCCGCTGCGCATCAGGGTGACCAGGCCGTGGAGGGCCGCCCAGTACGTCTCCGTCAAGAGGCCGAGCTCCTCGCCGTCGGCCGTGAACGGCTCGACGACCCGGCGGATCTCGCCGAAGGCCTCCTGGAGGGCGGCCGGGGCCTCGGGGGTCGCGAACGGCAGGTCCACCAGGTGCGTGAACATCGCGTCGTAGAGCGCGGGCCGCCCGCGGCCGAAGGACGTGTACGCCGCCCCGACCGCCGCCAGCCGCTCCCGCGTTCCCGCGCCCGCCGCGGCCGACGCCTCCCGCAATTCGACGGCGAGGACCTCGCAGCCCTGCACCGCGACCGCCGCCATGATCGCGTCCTTGCCCTTGAAGTGGCTGTACAGCACCGGCTGGCTGTACTCGATCCGGGCGGCCAGCCGGCGCGTGGTGACCGCGTCCCAGCCCTCCGCCTCGGCCATCTCCCGCGCGGCCGTCACGATCAGCCGCTCGCGTTCCGCTCGTGCGCGCTCCCGGCGCGTCTGGATCGTCATGCAATGGATTCTAGCATCGCTAGCCAATCTGTCGGCGATCTGCTAGTTTTGCTCTCGTTCCTAGCGATGCTAGAAAGAAGGAGAAGTCGTGACCGTCACCGCGTACACCCTGGCCATCGTGCTCGACCTGTTCTGCGTGTTCCTCGGCTACCGCTTCCTGTTCCAGCCCGGCCCCGCCGCCACCGGCTACGGATCGCCGGCGGACCCGAACGGCGACGCCGGTGCCTACCTCGCCGTCAAGGGCGTCCGGGACGGCACCCTCGGCCTCGTCGGCTTGGCGCTGCTGGCCTTCGCCGGCGCCACCGCCGAGGCGTGGTTCCTGCTCGTAGTGGCCCTTGTGCCGCTCGCCGACACGCTGGTAGTCCTGCGTCACGGGGGAGGCAGGACCATTGCCTTCGGCATCCACTTCGCCACCGCCGTCGTGGTGCTGATCGGCGCGGGCCTGCTCTTCCTGGTCTGAACGCGCCGGTCCGCACGCGCCCCCGCCCGGAACCCGGCACCCGGCGCGCAGCACCCGACACCCGAGGACACCCGTCCGCCGTCAGCAGGAGGTCCGCCCATGTCGCTGTTCGTCCCGAAGTTCGACGAGACCGTCGTCGTCCGCGAGGCCGAGGCCGAGGTCGTCGGCCGCGCCTCCGCCACCGTCCGCCTGCTGGCCGACAGCAGCGCCACCGGCGGCGCCCTGTCCACCCAGCGCGTCACCCTCACCGACGGCGCGGCCGGCGCCACCCCCCACTGGCACGACAACTCCGCCGAGATGTTCTTCCTCCTCGACGGCGCCGCCGACGTCCTCTCCGGCGACGAGATCCTCACCGCTGGACCGGGCGACCTCGTCGTCGTCCCGCCCGGCAGGCCGCACGCCTTCGCCGCCGTACCCGGCACCGGCGCCGACCTGCTCATCGTGCTCACCCCGGGCGTCGAGCGCTTCGAGTACTTCCGCCACCTCCAGCGCGTCGCCCTCGGCGAGGTCACCCGGGAGAGCCTCCTGGAGGTCCAGGACCTCTACGACAACCACTTCCTGAGCAGCGCCGCCTGGGACGCCCGCCGCACCTGAGCGGGGTCCGGGGGAAACCGTTTAACGGCCACGGGGCCCGGCCCCATAGGATTGAGCCGACCGACTTCGCACGGTCGGCCCGCTTCAACCACACACTCACCCAGAGGAACGCTGCATGCCTGGCATCACGCGCGAGGAGGTCGCCCACCTCGCCCGGCTGGCGCGTCTGGAGCTGAAGCCCGAAGAGCTAGAGCACTTCGCGGGACAGCTGGACGACATCATCGGCGCGGTCGCCCGCGTCAGCGAGGTCGCCGACCAAGACGTACCGCCGACCTCGCACCCGCTCCCGCTGACGAACGTCATGCGGCCGGACGAGGTCCGTCCGTCGCTCACGCCCGCGCAGGCGCTCTCCGGCGCCCCGGCCCAGGAGCAGCAGCGTTTCAAGGTGCCGCAGATCCTGGGGGAGGAGTAACCGCCATGAGCGACATCATCAGGCTCACCGCCGCCGAGATCGCCGCCAAGATCGCCGCCGGCGAGCTGACCGCCGTCGAGGTCACCGAGGCCCACCTCGCCCGGATCGACGCCGTGGACGAGAAGGTGCACGCCTTCCTGCACGTCGACCGCGAGGGCGCCCTCGCCCAGGCCCGCGCCGTGGACGACAAGCGCGCCCGGGGCGAGAAGCTCGGCCCGCTGGCCGGCGTACCGCTGGCGCTGAAGGACATCTTCACCACCGAGGGCGTCCCCACCACCGTCGGCTCCAAGATCCTCGAAGGCTGGATCCCGCCGTACGACGCGACCGTCACCCAGCGCCTCAAGGCCGCCGACGTCGTCATCCTCGGCAAGACCAACATGGACGAGTTCGCCATGGGGTCCTCCACCGAGAACAGCGCCTACGGCCCGACCGGCAACCCCTGGGACCTGACCAGGATCCCCGGCGGTTCCGGCGGCGGCTCCTCCGCCGCCCTCGCGGCCTTCCAGGCGCCGCTCGCCATCGGCACCGACACCGGCGGCTCCATCCGCCAGCCCGCGGCCGTCACCGGCACGGTCGGCGTCAAGCCCACCTACGGCGGCGTCTCCCGCTACGGCATGGTGGCGTTCTCCTCCTCCCTCGACCAGGGCGGCCCCTGCGCCCGCACGGTCCTGGACGCGGCCCTGCTGCACGAGGTGATCGCCGGGCACGACCCGATGGACTCCACCTCCATCGACGCCCCGGTCCCCGCCGTCGTCGAGGCCGCCCTGAGCGGCAGCGTCGCCGGGATGCGCGTCGGCGTCGTCAAGCAGTTCCGCGGCGAGGGCTACCAGGCCGGCGTCGTCCAGCGCTTCGACGAGTCCGTCGAGCTGCTCAAGGAGCTGGGCGCCGAGATCGTCGAGCTGGACTGCCCCTCCTTCGACCTCGCGCTCTCCGCGTACTACCTGATCGCGCCCTCCGAGTGCTCCTCCAACCTCGCCCGCTTCGACGGCCTGCGCTACGGCGCGCGCGTCGGCGACGACGGCACGCACTCCGCCGAGGAGGTCACCTCCCTGACCCGCGAGGCCGGCTTCGGCCCCGAGGTCAAGCGGCGCGTCATCCTCGGCACGTACGCCCTGTCGAGCGGCTACTACGACGCGTACTACGGCAGCGCCCAGAAGGTGCGCACCCTCATCACGCGGGACTTCGAGAAGGCCTTCGAGCAGGTCGACGTGATCGTCTCCCCGACGACCCCGACCACCGCCTTCCCGATCGGCGAGCGGGCCGACGACCCGATGGCCATGTACCTGGCCGACCTGTGCACCATCCCCACCAACCTGGCGGGCAACGCGGCCATGTCGCTGCCCTGCGGCCTCGCCCCCGAGGACAACCTGCCGGTGGGACTGCAGATCATCGCCCCCGCCATGAAGGACGACCGGCTGTACAAGGTCGGTGCCGCCGTCGAGGCCGCCTTCGTGGAAAGGTGGGGTCACCCGCTGCTGGAGGAGGCACCGTCGCTGTGAGCAAGCTGTCGAAGGCCAAGGGCTTCAAGAAGTCCAAGAACGGCCTGTACCTGTCCATGGCCACCACGGCGTTCGGCGCGCTGAGCGTCGCCAAGCAGGCCAAGCTCGCCCGGTCGGAGAGCGACACGCTCCGCCTGGTCGACGCGGCCGTGTCCGCCGCCGCCATCGTCACCGGCCTCGCCATCCTCTACCGCGAGCTGAAGCGGCTGGGCGACGACGACGTCCTGCTGGGCTGAGAGGGAAGTTTCACCGTGACCACCACGACCGACCTGGTGTCGTACGAGGACGCACTCGCGTCGTACGACCCCGTCATGGGCCTTGAGGTCCATGTCGAACTCGGCACCAGGACCAAGATGTTCTGCGGCTGTTCGACCACGCTCGGCGCCGATCCGAACACCCAGACCTGCCCGGTCTGCCTCGGCATGCCCGGCGCGCTCCCGGTCGTCAACGCGACCGGCGTCGAGTCCGCGATCCGGATCGGCCTCGCGCTGAACTGCTCGATCGCCGAGTGGTGCCGCTTCGCCCGGAAGAACTACTTCTATCCGGACATGCCGAAGAACTTCCAGACCTCCCAGTACGACGAGCCGATCGCCTTCGACGGCTACCTCGACGTGCAGCTGGAGGACGGGGAGACCTTCCGCGTCCAGATCGAGCGCGCCCACATGGAGGAGGACACCGGCAAGTCGACGCACGTCGGCGGCGCCACCGGCCGTATCCACGGCGCGTCCCACTCCCTGCTGGACTACAACCGCGCGGGCATCCCGCTCATCGAGATCGTCACCAAGCCGATCGAGGGAGCGGGCGAGCGCGCCCCCGAGGTCGCGCGGGCGTACGTCCGCGAGCTGCGCGAGGTCATCCGCGCCCTCGGCGTGTCCGAGGCCCGCATGGAGATGGGCCAGATGCGCTGCGACGTGAACCTGTCGCTGCGCCCGCACGGCCGCGAGAAGTTCGGCACCCGCAGCGAGACCAAGAACGTCAACTCGCTGCGCTCCGTCGAGCGCGCCGCCCGCTTCGAGATCCAGCGCCACGCCGCCGTGCTGAACGACGGCGGCACGATCATCCAGGAGACCCGCCACTTCCACGAGGACACGGGGTCCACCACCTCGGGCCGCGTGAAGGAGGAGGCCGAGGACTACCGGTACTTCCCGGAGCCCGACCTGGTGCCCGTGGCGCCCTCGCGGGAGTGGGTCGAACAGATCCGCTCCGCCCTGCCCGAACTGCCCCTGGTGCGCCGCAACCGGCTGCGCGAGGAATGGGGGGTCTCCGGCACCGAGATGCAGGCCATCCTCAACGCCGGCGCGCTGGACCCGATCGTCGCCACCATCGACGCCGGTGCCGACGCGGCCTCCGCCCGCAAGTGGTGGATGGGCGAGCTGGCCCGCAGCGCCAACGAGTCCCAGAAGGCGCTGGACGAGCTGGCGATCACGCCGGAGCAGGTCGCGCGGGTCACCGAGCTGGTCAAGAAGGGCGACCTCAACGACAAGCTGGCCCGCCAGGTCATCGAGGGCGTCCTCGCCGGCGAGGGCACGCCGGACGAGGTCGTCGACAAGCGCGGCCTCAAGGTCGTCTCCGACGAGGGCGCGCTGACCGCCGCCGTCGACGACGCCATCGCCGGCAACCCCGGCGTCGCGGACAAGATCCGCGGCGGCAAGGTGGCCGCGGCCGGCGCCCTGGTCGGCGCGGTCATGAAGGCGACCCGGGGCCAGGCGGACGCGGCCCGCGTCAAGGAACTGATCCTGGAGAAGCTGGGCGTCACCGAGGGCTGACCTCCGTCGGCACCCGGTACAGCCGCGAGCCCCGGGGACGCGTCCATGAACGCGCCCTCGGGGCCGTTGTTGTGAAGAGTGCCACTAAATCGGCAAACGATCACTTATGCCTGCAAGAGTGATCCCGCATCACTCATGCGTTCTTTGCGGGCCGTTCACACCTTGGACATCTGACCCCGGTCAAAGATCCACAATCGGACACTCCGGGAGCACGTTCGTGGCAGCCCTCGCACGCTGGTGCCTTCGACGCCGCCTGGTCACCGTCCTGCTCTGGCTGCTCGCCCTCGGCGGCGTCGCCGCGGCCGCCACGGTCACCGGCTCCGCGTACTCGAACGACTACGGCATCCCGGGTACCGACTCCGACCGCGCCTCCCGGCTGCTCGCCTCCGGCTTCCCGGGCCTCGGCGAGGACAGCGACACGATCGTCTGGCACACCGCCGACGGCACCGTCCGCGCCGCCGACGTCGAACAGACCATGACCCGCACCCTGGACCGCGTCGCGGACCTCCCCGGGGTGGCCTCCGTCACCAGCCCCTACGCCACTCCCGACGCGTCCCTGATCAGCGAGGACGCCCACACCGCCTACGCCAGGATCACCTTCGAGGACGCCTCCGGGGAGATCGACGCGGGCGAGGCGCGGGCCGTGGTCGACACCGCGAAGGCGGCCGAGAGCGACGGGCTCCGGGTCGAACTGGGCGGCGGCGCCGTCGCGCTCACCCAGTCCGCGGGCGGGCACCTCGCCGAGGCCGTCGGCGTCGCCGTCGCCGCCGTCGTGCTGCTCCTCGCCTTCGGCTCGCCGGCCGCCTCCCTGCTGCCCATCGCCACCGCGCTGGTCTCCGTCGGCACCGCCTACGCCGCCATCACCCTGCTCGGCCACGCCATGACCGTCGCCGACTTCGCGCCCATGCTGGGCACCCTCATCGGCCTCGGCGTCGGCATCGACTACGCCCTGTTCATCGTCACCCGGCACCGACGCGGCCTCAAACGCGGCCTGTCCGTCGCCGAGGCCGCCGAGAACGCCGTCGCGACCACCGGACGCGCGGTCGTCTTCGCGGGCGCCACGGTGTGCATCGCGCTCGCCGGCATGCTGATCCTGCGGCTGAACTTCCTCAACGGCGTCGCCGTCGCCGCCTCGCTCACCGTCGTCCTCACCGTCGCCGCCTCCGTCACGCTGCTGCCCGCCCTGCTGGCGTACATCGGCCCGCGCGCCCTGAGCCGGCGCGAGCGGCGCCGGCTCGCCGAGCACGGGCCCGAACCGGAGGTGCCCACCGGCTTCGCGGCCCGCTGGTCGGCCTTCGTGGAACGGCACCCCAAGGCCCTCGGCGCCTGCGCCCTCGTCCTCGTCACCGTCCTCGCGCTGCCCACCCTCGGCCTGCGCCTGGGCACCTCCGACGCCGGCAACGACCCCCGGAGCACCACCACCCGCCAGGCGTACGACCTCCTCGCCGACGGCTTCGGCCCCGGCGTCAACGGCCCCCTCACCCTCGTCACCGAGGTCCACGGCGCCGAGGACCGCCTCGTGCTGGACAACCTCGACGACGCCCTGCGCCCCACCGAGGGCGTCGCCTCGGTCGGCCCGGTGACCTACAACGCGTCCGACGACACCGCGTACCTGAACGTCGTCCCCGCGTACGCGCCGCAGTCCGAGCGGACCAGCGACCTCGTGGAGCGGCTGCGCACCGAGGTGCTGCCGCGCGCCGAGGCCGGCACCGCGCTCGACGTCCGCGTCGGGGGCGTGACCGCCGGGTACGACGACTTCGCCGGGGTCATCGTCGGCAAGCTGCCGCTCTTCGTCGGCGTCGTCGTGGGCCTCGGGTGCCTGCTGCTCCTGCTGGCCTTCCGGTCCGTCGGCATCCCGCTCAAGGCCGCCGTCATGAACGTCGCCGCCGTGGCCGCCGCCTTCGGGGTCGTCGTGGCGGTCTTCCAGTGGGGCTGGGGGAGCGAACTGCTCGGCCTCGGCAGCGCGGGGCCCGTCGAGCCCTTCCTCCCCGTGATCATGGTCTCGGTCCTCTTCGGGCTCTCGATGGACTACCAGGTATTCCTGGTCAGCCGGATGTACGAGGAGTGGCTGGAGACCGGCGACAACCGGCGCGCCGTCCGCGTCGGCCTGGCCGAGACCGGCCGCGTGATCAACTCCGCCGCCGTCGTCATGATCTCCGTCTTCCTCGCCTTCGTCCTCAGCGGCGACCGCGTGATCGCCATGTTCGGCATCGCGCTCGCCGCCGCCGTCGCCCTGGACGCCTTCGTCCTGCGCACCCTCCTGGTGCCCGCCCTGATGCACCTGCTCGGCAACGCCAACTGGTGGCTGCCGCGCCGACTGGACGCCCTGCTGCCGCGCATCAGCGTCGAACCGCCCGAGGCCCGCGCCGCCCATGAGAGGCTGGCCGCCGCGACGGACGCTGAAGCGGCGGACGTCCTGGCGAAGGAGGAACGACACCGGGATGTACGCGATACCACTGGGTGACGACGGCGCCGAACTGCGCCCCCTGGAGACCTGGCACGCCGAGGAGTTCCTCGCCCACCTGGACCGGGGCCGGGACTTCATCACCGAGCACATCCCCTTCGGCGCCCAGGCCACCGACGTCGGCTCCGCCCGCGAGATCCTCCAGACGTACGCCGACCGGCACGCCGCCGACAGCGGCTTCCTGCACGGGCTGTGGCTGGACGGCACCCTCGTCGGCGGCCTGCTCTACCGCGTCTTCGACGCCGCCACCGGCGTCTGCGAGATCGGCTGCTGGCTGGAGCCCGCCGGCACCGGACGGGGCCTGGTCGCGCGCGGTGCCCGGGTGCTCATCGACTGGGCCTTCGAGGAGCGCGGCATGCACCGCGTGGAGTGGCACGCCTCGTCGGCGAACACCGCCAGCGTCAACGCCGCCCGGCGGCTCGGCCTCACCCGCGAGGGCGTGCTGCGGGAGAGCTTCCCCTACCGCGGCAGGCGCCAGGACATGGAAGTGTGGGCGGTGCTCGCGCCGGAGTGGCGCGCGGCACGCGAGGCGCACAGGGAACGTTAAGGGACCTCTCAGAGAGCGTCCGTACGGTGCGAGACATGGGAACGAAGACAGTGGACGAGACCGGCGCCAGGACCGACAAGGACACGACGGAGGAGACGGCTCAGGCTCCTGGGCCGACCACGGGGGCCGAGACCGCCAAGGACACCGGGGACGTCACGGCGGAGCACGCCGACGCCGAGGGCGGCACCGACGACACCGACGACACCGACGGCACCGCGGTGGCCGCGGGTCCCACCGGCGTCGGCCAGGGCGCGGGCGCCGTCGTCTCCGCCGGGCTGGGCCTCGTCTCCCTGACCGGCAGCTGGGTCGGCACCGTCGCCTCCGCGCGCGAGTCGCTGATCGGGCAACTGGAGACCTCCTCGTCCTCGAACGTCGGCACGCTCATCGAGAAGGGCTACGGCAACGCCTGGCACGCCACCGCGCTGTGGGGCGGCGCGTTCGCGCTGGTCGCGCTGGTCGTCGGCGTCGTGGTGCTGGCCCGCCCGGCGTTCGGCGCGCCCGGCCGCCCGCAGGCGCCGTGGATCAAGTCGGTCTCCTGGGCCGGTGTCGTCCTCGGCGTGATCGGCCTGCTGCTCGCCGTCCTCAAGTACACGGACGTGCTGCTGGGCCTGCCGCCGGCGAGCTGACCCGGCGGATCCGGCCCTCCGTGAGGGGTCTTAGGGCGTGCGCGCACGCCCTAAGACCCCTCACGCGCGTCTAAGGCCCCCCCGGCGGCGCCGAAGATGCGGAACTTACCCGATGTGGCCGACCCCCCTGGGAGACGAAGGTAGAGGCATCGCAAGAGAGTAGAGCGAAGCCGCAACCGAGAAGCACCTCTCACCAGGGAGAACCACACCATGTTCGCATACGAGATCCATCAGTCCCGGCACGACGACCTCGTCCGCGTCGCCGACGAGGCCCGGCTGGCCCGCGAGGCCGTCCGCGCCCGCCGCGCCGAACGACGCCAGGCCCGCCGGGACGCCGACGAGGCGGAGAGCCATAGGTCACGACCGCGCCGGCCCCGGTTCGCCCGGGTCGCGTGAACGGGGACACCGGGGAGGACGGCCACCCAGCCGCCCTCCCCGGCACCGTTCCGACCCCGGTGCGGTTCCCCGTCCTTCCCGTCCACGGATCGAAAACCAGTGCGCCGCTGTCAGACCCCCGTGCGATGCTCGGGTGCGTGGAGACCAGGTCCGTCAGTCCCGTGTTCGTGGGCCGCCTCGGTGAACTGGGCACGCTCGACGAGGCGTTCGCCCGGGCCGACGGGGCGGGTACCGGCGGCGAGCCGCAGGCGCTGCTGCTCGGTGGGGAGGCGGGCGTCGGCAAGACGCGGCTCGTCGAGGAGTTCGGGGAGGCCGCCCGCCGCCGGGGCGCCGTCGTCGCGCTCGGCGGCTGCGTCGAGATCGGCGCCGACGGACTGCCCTTCGCCCCCTTCTCCACCGCCCTGCGCGCCCTGCGACGCATGCTCCCCGAGGAACTGGCCGCCGCGGCCGCCGGACAGGAGGAGGAACTCGCCCGACTCCTGCCCGAACTGGGCGAGACCGCGGCGCCCACCAACGGCGGCCGGCACGACGAGGAGAGCATGGCCCGCCTCTTCGAACTCACCGCCCGCCTGCTGGAACGCCTCGCCGCCCGGCACACCGTCGTCCTCGTCCTGGAGGACCTGCACTGGGCCGACGCCTCCACCCGCCACCTGATCGCCTACCTCTTCCGTACCCTGCGCACCGGCCGCCTCGTCGTCCTGGCCACCTACCGCTCCGACGACATCCACCGCCGCCACCCGCTGCGCCCCCTGCTCGCCGAACTCGACCGGCTCCGCACCGTCCGCCGCATCGAACTCGGCCGCTTCACCCGCGACGAGGTGGGCTGCCAGATCGCCGGCATACTCGCCCACGAACCCGACCCCCGCCAGGTCGACGAGATCTTCGAACGCTCCGACGGCAACGCCTTCTTCGTCGAGGAACTCGCCGTCGCCGCCCACGAGGGCAACCGCCGCGGCCTCACCGACTCCCTGCGCGACCTGCTCCTGGTCCGCGTCGAGGCGCTGCCCGAGAGCGCCCAGCGGGTCGCCCGGATCGTCGCCGAGGGCGGCTCCACCGTCGAGTACCGGCTGATCGCCGCCGTCGCCCGGCTCGCCGAGGACGACCTCATCGAGGCCCTGCGCGCCGCCGTCAACGCCAACATCCTGCTCCCCGCGCCCGACGGCGACGGCTACCGCTTCCGCCACTCCCTGGTCCGCGAGGCCGTCGGCGACGACCTGCTGCCCGGCGAGCGCTCCCGCCTCAACCGCCGCTACGCCGAGGCTCTCGACGCCGACCCCACCCTGGTCCCCGCCGACGAACGCGTGATGCGCCTGGCCAGCTACTGGTACCACGCCCACGACCCGGCCAAGGCCCTGCCCGCCGTCCTGGACGCCTCCGTCGAGGCCCGCCGCCGGCACGCCTACTCCGAGCAACTGGGCCTGCTGGAACGCGCGATGGACCTCTGGGACGCCGTCCCCGACGACGTGCGCGCGAACCTCCGCCCCGTCGACTGCGCCGAGGTCTACCCTCCCTGCGGCTGCGACCCCGCCACCGCGCCCCTGCGCTACCTGGACCTGATGGCCGAGGCCGCCGTCGCCGGACGGCTGTGCGGCGAACGCGAACGCGCCATGAAGATCACCAAGCGGGCGCTGCGCCTCCTGGAGGACGACGAGGACGCGGGCGGCGGCAAGGACGCCGGCCACCGGGACCCGCAGCGCGCCGCCTGGTTCTGGACCCAGCGCTCCCTGCTCGTCCAGGCGCAGGGCCGCGGCGACGGCTGGCGGGAACTGAGCATCGCCCAGGACCTGGTCCGCGGCCTGCCGCCCTCCCAGGTGCACGCCGAGGTGCTCGGCATGGCCGCCAACTGGTCGATGCTGCACGCCCCCGGCCCCGACGCCATGACCGCCGCCGAGCGGGCCGTGGAGTACGCCCGCATGGTGGGCGCCGCCGACATCGAGCTGAACGCCCGGCTCACCCTCGGCGGCCTGATGGTCGACGCCGGGCAGATCGAGGCCGGACTCGCCGAGATGCACCAGGTCAGAGAGCTGGTAGTGGCGCGGCAGCGACCCGCGGTGGTGGCCCGCAGCCATGTGAACCTGCCCTCCGTGCTGGAGGGCGTCGGCCGCTCCGAGGAGGCGCTCGTCATCCTGCGCGAGGGCGTCGACCTCACCCGGCGCATGGGCCTGCTGGAGTCCGAGGCCTGGGTGTGGGGCAATCTCGCCGAGTCGCTGATCTCCCTGGGCCGTTGGGACGAGGCCGTCGAGGCCGCCGACCTGGCCGCCGCCCCCGGCCGGGGACCCGTGCCCCGGGGCGGTGCCGCCCTCAAGCGCGCCTTCGTCACCCTGGCCCGCGGCGACAGCGCCGAGGCCGCCCGACTGCTCGCCGAGGCCCGCGCCGCCTACGGCACCCACGACCCCATGCCCCAGTACCAGCTGCCGCTGGCCTGTCTGACCCTCGGTATCGCCGCCGCCGAGGGCCGCGTCTCGGACGCCCGCGCCGAGGCCGCCCGCATCCTGGACGCGGGCCTGCCGCCCGGCACCCAGCGCCACGGCTGGCCCCTGCTGCTGTCCGCCGCCGAGGCGGAGGCCGACGCCCGCGCGCTGCCCACCGCCGAGGAGGGCCGCGCCGAGGCCCTCGCCCGCCTCGGCAAGGCCGCCAAGTCCCTCACCACCAGCGCCCCGATCTGGCACGCCCACGCCGTGTGGGTCCGCGCCGAACTCCACCGCGCCGAGGACCGGGACACCCCGGACCTGTGGTCGGAGGCCGTCACCGCCTTCGAGTGCCTGGAGCGCCCCTACGAACTCGCCCGCGTCCGGCACCGGCTGGCCGCCGCCCTCCTCGCCACCGGCGGCGACGACGAACGCGCCCGCGCCACGGAACTGCTCCGCCTCGCCCGCACCGTCGCCGGCCACCTCGGCGCCCGCCCGCTCGCCGACGCCGTCGACCTGCTCGCCCAGCGCGCCCGCCTCCCCCTCGGCCGCACCGCCGCGCCCGCCGCCGTACCGGTGGCCGACACCGATCCGGCGGAGGCACTGGGCCTCACCGGCCGGGAGCGGGACGTACTGCGCCTGGTCGCCGAGGGCCGCACCAACCGGCAGGTCGCGGAGGCCCTCTTCATCTCGCCCAAGACGGCCAGCGTCCACGTCTCCAACATCCTGGCCAAGCTCGGCGTCTCCGGCCGCGGCGAGGCGGCGGCCCTGGCCCACCGCCTCGCGCTGTTCCCCGCCGAGGAACTCGTGTCCCGCCCGGCGGAGTGAGGCGTACGCTGGCGGGGACGCCGAGCGACGGAGGCCCCGTGTTCAACGCATTCGAGGAACTGTTCTCCCCCGGCCGCAAACACACCCAGGACGAGCAGAGCCGCCTGGAGCTGACCCGTGAGGACGTCGGCGACGGCGACCCGGGCCACGGCCCGATAGACCTCAGCTCCGGCAAGGTCCTCGTCCTTTCGCCCCGCCCGGTCAGGACCGAGGAGTCCGAGAAGGACGCGAAGGACGGGGAGGACGCGTAGCGGCGCGGCGCCTACCGCACCTCCAGCTCCAGGATCCGGTCGTCGCCCCCCTTGGGCTCGCCCCGGCCGTCCGTGTTGCTGGTGACCAGCCACAGCTTGTCGCCGCCCGCCGGCGCGACCGTCCGCAGCCGCCCGTACTCGCCGTCCAGGAAGGCCTGCGGCTCGGCCGCCGCCTCCGTGCCCTTCAGCGGGATCCGCCACAGCCGCTCGCCGCGCAGCCCCGCCATCCACACCGAGCCCTCGGCGTACGCGATGCCGCTGGGGGAGGCCCGGTCGGTCTTCCACTGGGCGAGCGGGTCCTGGAAGCCGGAACCGCCGCCCTTGCCCTCCGCCTCCGGCCAGCCGTAATTGCCGCCCGGCTGGATCGCGTTCAGCTCGTCCCAGGTGTCCTGCCCGAACTCCGAGGCGAACAGCCGCTGTTCGCCGTCCCAGGCCAGCCCCTGCACGTTCCGGTGCCCGTACGAGTACACGACGGAGTCCGGGAACGGGTTGCCCGGCGCCGGGTCGCCGTCCGGCGTCATCCGCAGGATCTTGCCGCCGAGGGACTCCTTGTCCTGGGCAAGCCCGGTGTCCCCGCTCTCGCCGGTGCCCGCGTACAGTATCCGGTCGGGGCCGAACGCGATCCGGCCGCCGTTGTGGATCACGCCCTTGGGGATGCCCCGGAAGACCGTGTCCGGCGCGCCCAGCTGCTCGCCCGACGGCTTCTCCTCGTCGTACAGCACGCGCACGATCCGGTTGTCCGAGGCGGAGGTGAAGTACGCGTAGATCATGTGGTCCGAGGCGTAGTCGGGGGAGAGCGCGATGCCCAGCAGGCCGCCCTCGCCGGACGCGGAGACCCCGGACACCTCGCCCAGCCCGGTCTCCTTCCCCGTCTTGTCGTCGATCCGCGTGATCGTCGCGTCGTCGCGCGAGGCGACCAGCAGATCGCCGCCCGGCAGCGGAGCCAGGCCCCACGGGCTCTTCAGCCCCGTGGCGACGGTGCGCAGCACCTTCACGGACCCCTTCGCGGGCGGCGCCTGCTCGGCGGGCGACCCGGACGGCGCGGACCGCGACGCCGTACCGCTCGGGGGCCCGCTCCACTCCGCGCCCGACGGGCCGTCGTCGTCGGCGGAGCAGCCGGCCGTCAGCAGGAGAGCGGCGGCCAACACGGCCGGTACGGCTCGACGTTGCACGATCATGGTCCCTTCGACGCGGCGGGTTTTCCTTGTCCTCCACCGCATGTCATACACCGCACGCCCCTGTCAGGTTCCCGATCCGGCGATCCCGAACCCGTCCGCCGCGCCCGGGTGGACTGCCGGGGTCCGGCGCGGAGACGGCCGGGGTCCCGGCAAGGAGGGCATCCGGGCCCCTGGGGGGAGGGTGACCGGGGTCCGGGTTCGGAGGCGTCCGGGTCCCCGGGTCAGGGGGGCGGCCTGTCTGCGGGTCTCCCGGTCGGGAGGGCGTTCGGGCCGCCGGGTCAGTGGGGCGGCCGGGGTCCCGGTCAGGAGGGCGTCCGGGTCCCCGGGTCGGGACGGCGGCCGTGAAGCCTCCGTCAGTCCCAGGAGCCCTGCGCCCCCGGCAGTGCCCCGATCTCCGCCAGGTCCCGTTCGGTCAGCCGTAGCGCCGCCGCGCCCGCGTTCTCCGTCACCCAGCGCTCCCGCTTGGCGCCCGGCACCGGGACCACGTGCGGTCCCTGGGCCAGCACCCAGGCCAGCGCCACCTGCGCCGGGGTGACCCCGTCGCCGTGCCGGGCGGCGATCCGGCGCAGGCCGGCCACGATCGGCTGGTTGGCGGCCATCATCTCGGCGGTGAAGCGCGGGTGCCGCGCCCGCAGGTCGTCCGACTCGAAGCCCTGCCCCGGCGTCAGCGTGCCGGTCAGGAAGCCGTTGCCGAGCGGCATCGCGGCGAGGAGGCCCACGCCCCGCGCCGTGCACCAGGGCAGCAGCGTCCGCAGCGCCTCCGGCGACCACACCGACAGCTCGGCCTCCACCGCGGCCACCGGGAAGACCTGCTGCACCCGCTCCAGCCGGCGGATCGTTCCGTCGTGCAGCCCCGCTCCCGGCCGCCGCGACGACCGCGCCCCGACCGCGCACAGCCCCAGCGCCCGGACCTTCCCCGCCCGCACCAGCTCCGCCATCGCGCCCCAGGTCTCCTCGACCGGTATCTCGGGGTCCGGGCGGTGCAGTTGGTAGAGGTCGATGACATCGGTCTGCAGCCGCCGCAGCGAGGCGTCGCACGCCCGCCGCACATAACCGGGCCGCCCGTTGGCCACGATGTGCTGGTCGCCGACCAGCAGCCCGACCTTCGTCGACACGAAGGCGTCGGCCCGCCGCTCCTTCAGCACCCGCCCGAGCAGCAGCTCGTTGGTGAACGGGCCGTACATGTCCGCCGTGTCCAGCAGGCAGACGCCCAGATCGAGGGCCCGGTGGACCGTCCGGAGCGACTCGTCACCGCGCTGCCGCGACGTGCTGTACGCCCAGTGCATCGGCATGCATCCCAGTCCGACGGCCCCCACCGCGAGCGCCGTCGCGCCGATCGTCCTGCGCTCCACCTGGTCGTGACCCTCCCTCGTCAGGCCACCCAACCTAACCTCTGCCACCGCGCGCCCTGACATAGCCTCCTGACCATGACTGCTGACGTATGGCTGCCCCTCGCGCCGGACGCGATCGAGGGCCTCCCCGAGGGCCCCGCGTACCACTACTGGAACGGCGAGGACACCTACCCCGCCGACCCGGCCGACTGCGGGTACTTCGTCGTCCCCTACATGAAGCCCGCCGGCGTCGGCGTGCGCCCGCTGCGGGAGATGCCCCGGGTCGAGGTCGTCCAGACCCTCTCCGCCGGCATCGACCACGTGGAGCCCGTCCTGAAGGACCTGCCCGCGGGCGTGCGGCTGTGCAACGCGCGCGGCGTCCACGAGGCCAGCACCGCCGAACTGACCCTCGCCCTGATCCTGGCCTCGCTGCGCGGCATCCCCGACTTCGTCCGCGCCCAGGACCGCGGCGAGTGGCTCGGCGGCGGCTTCCGTCCCGCCCTGGCCGACCGCACCGTCCTCATCGTCGGCTACGGCTCCATAGGCGCCGCCATCGAGGACCGGCTCGTGCCGTTCGAGGTCGCGCCGGTCCTGCGCGTCGCGCGCTCCGCGCGCACCACGGCGCGCGGTCCCGTGCACCCGCTCACCGATCTGCCCGCCCTGCTGCCGCGGGCGGACGTCGTCGTCCTGTCCACCCCGCTCACCGAGGACACCCGCGGACTCGCCGACGCCGAGTTCCTGGCCCGCATGAAGGACGGCGCCCTGCTCGTCAACGTGGCGCGCGGACCGGTCGTGGACACGAAGGCGTTGCTCACCGAACTGGAGAGCGGGCGCCTGGCCGCGGCCCTCGACGTGACCGATCCCGAACCGCTGCCGCCGGGCCACCCTCTGTGGCATGCTCCCGGCATAGTCGTCAGCCCGCACGCCGGCGGGCCGACCTCCGCTTTCCTGCCGCGCGCCCAGCGGCTGCTGGTGGACCAGTTGCACCGTTTCGTGAACCGGGAGCCGCTGCGCAACGTGATCCTGACGACGGGCACTTAATCCGTTTCGGGTACCCTCCGCGTTCCCCCGGGTGCGGTGGGTACCCGCATATCCCCGGCTCATCACGGAGCGTAGAGAACCTATGTCCCTGAGTGACGAGACTGGTGTATCGTCCGACAGGGGATGCGCCGCGCACCGGTCGGCGCCGGGGAATGGACATCTCAGACTGTGAGGGGGGCGACGGGCGATGCACGGCCTATGGACGAACGACCCGACGCGGCGGAGCCGCCGCCGACGACCCTGGCGCACGACGACGACCGCGCACCGGCCCCACCCGCACCGCCGAGGAGCGGTACGGACCGGGAGCCCGCGGTGAGCCCGCCCCCCGTGCCCACGCTGGACGGAGCGCTGCGCACCCAGCCCTCACCCGGACCGCTGCTGCCCCGGCCGTCGGCCGCCGCCGGCGGACCGACCTTCGTCCGCCAACTGGTCCTCGCCCTGGTCTGCGCGGCCTACGCTGTCGGTGCCGCGCTCGGCTGGGGCTCGGAGTACGTCGCCATGATCATGGGCGACTTCGGGCTGAGCGCCGCCGCCGCGGCCGCCGCCGTCTCCTGTTTCCTCTACGCCCGCGGCCGCCGCGTCCGCTTCCGGCCCGCCTGGCTGCTGTTCGCCCTCTCCTCGGCGATGGCCTCTCTGGGCAATCTGGTCTGGGGGTGGTACGAGGTCGTGCTGCGCGCGCCGGTGCCCAGCCCCAGCTACGCCGACCTGTTCTTCCTGTGCTTCGCGCCCCCCGCCATCGTGGGCCTGCTGGTACTGGCCAAACGGCCGGTGACCAAGGCCGGCTGGATCTGCCTCGGCCTCGACGCCTGGCTCATCGGCGGCTCGCTGCTGACGCTGGCCTGGAGCCTGGCCCTCGCGCAGGCCGCCAAGGCCGAGGGCGACTCCAGCGTGGCGCACTCGGCGCTCACCGTCGCCTATCCGCTGCTGGACATCGCCCTGGTCAGCATGGTGCTCGCGCTGCACTTCCGGCGCTCGACCGTCTGCCGGTCGGCCGTCAACACCGCCATCGGCGCGCTCGCCCTCACGGTGATGTGCGACGCCCTGTTCACCTCACCACTGCTGCACAACAACTACCGCTCCGGGCAGCTGCTCGACGCCGGCTGGTTCGCCGGCTCCCTGCTGCTGGCGTACGCCCCCTGGGCCGCGACCCGGCGCGGGCGGGCGGCGGGGGAGGAGGCGGCCGGGGGGCCCACGCGCGTGGTGCGCGAGCACGTCCCCGGCCAGCGCGGCACCGGCCGACGGGCCGCGCCCCCGCCGATGGCGCCGACCGCGTCCACACCCGCGGCGGTGTCCACCGTCACCGTTCCCGCGTCCGTCGCCGAAACCGGGCCCGGCGGCGAACGGATCCGCTACCAGACCTCCCGCCCCATCGCCGGGTCTCTCGCCGCGCTCACCCCCTACCTCGCGGCCGCCGTCTGCACCCTGGGCATCCTCTACAACGTCCTCAACGGCCGCAGCGTCGACCGCGTCGTCCTGCTCACCGGCGGCACCGTCGTGCTCGCACTCGTCGTGCGCCAGGGCATCATGCTGCTCGACAACATCACCCTCACCCAGGAACTGGCGCAGAAGGAGAACCACTTCCGCTCCCTGGTCCAGGGCTCCAGCGACGTCATCATGATCGCCGCCCCCAACGGCGTCCTGCGCTACGTCTCCCCGGCCGCCGCCGGGGTCTACGGCCGCCCCGCCGAAGACCTGGTCGGCGGCGAACTGGCCGGGCTCATCCACCCCGAGGACATCGGTTGCGTGGTGCACGAGGTGCGCCGGTTCCTCGCCGCCAACCCCGTCGAGGAACCCACCACCCGCATCGAATGCCGCTTCCGCTCCGGTGACGGCGGCTGGCTCAACGTCGAGTCCACCGTCAACCGCCACCACGGCGGCCTCATCTTCAACAGCCGCGACGTCACCGAACGCGTCCGCCTCCAGGCCCAGCTCCAGCACAACGCGGAGCACGACCCGCTCACCGACCTGCCCAACCGCGCCCTGTTCACCCGGCGCGTCCAGCAGGCCCTCTCCGGCCGCCGCTCCTCCGACCGCGGCGCCGCCCTGCGCGGCACGGCCGTACTCTTCATCGACCTCGACGGCTTCAAGGCCGTCAACGACACCATCGGCCACCAGGCCGGCGACGAACTGCTCGTCCAGGCCGCCCGCAGACTCCACGAGGCCGTCCGCAAGGGCGACACCGCCTCCAGGCTCGGCGGCGACGAGTTCGCCGCCCTGATCGTCGGGGACGGCACCCGCGACCGGGCCGCCCGCGAGCGGCACATCCTCGAACTCGCCGACCGGCTCCGGGTCACCCTCTCCCAGCCCTACCTCATCGACGGCAACGATGTCCGGGTCAACGCCTCCATCGGCGTCGCCTTCGCCGAACCGGGCCTCGGGGCGGGCGAGCTGCTCCGCAACGCCGACCTCGCGATGTACCGGGCCAAGGCCGCCGGAAAGGGCCGCGTCGAGCTGTACCGGCCGCAGATGCAGCAGGACGTCGTCCGCAAGGCCGAGCTGGCCACCCGGCTGCGGGCCGCGCTGCACGACGGCGAGTTCGCGCTGCTGCACCAGCCCGTCGTCTCCCTGACCGACGGCCGGATCACCTCGGTCTGCGCCCAGCCCCGCTGGCGCTCCTCCCAGGGCGTGCTGTTCACCCCGGCCGAGTTCCTGCGGGTGGCCGAGGACGGTGACAAGACCGCCGAGCTGGACCGCTGGGTCCTCCAGGAGGCCGCCGAGCAGGCCGCCGACCGCGCCGCCGCCGGACTCCCGGTCACCGTGGCCATACGCATCGGCGCCCGCCGCCTGCTGGACCGCTCCATGCCGCTGGGCTCCGTGGAAGCCCTGCTGACCCGCCACGGGCTCCCCCCGGGCTCCCTGGTGATCGAGCTGTCGGACATCGACCCACGGGTCGGCCTGGACGAACTGGACCGCCGCCTCAACGCCCTGCGCCGGGTCGGCGTCCGCATCGCCCTCGACGGCTTCGGCAGCGGCTACGCGGCGATCACCGCCCTGCGCCGCCTGCCCGTGGACGTCCTCAAGCTCGACCGCGGCCTGGTCGAGGGCGTCGTAGAATCGGCCCGCCTGCACAAGATCACCAGCGGGCTGCTGCGCATCGCCACCGACCTCGGGCTGAAGTCCGTCGCCGACGGCGTCGACCTGCCCGAGCAGATCGTCGCCCTGCGCGCGATGGGCTGCACCCACGGCCAGGGCATGGCCTTCTCCGGGCCCCTGGACGAGTACCGGATGCGCAGAGCCCTCACCACCGGCCACTACCCGGTGCCGCACGGACCGGCCGAACCCGCCTTCGCCGGCGGCATCGCCTCCGGGCTCCCGGCCGTTCTCGGTGGTGGCACGGCCCTCCGCTCACATAATGAGACTCCCGTCCCACCCGCTTGACAGTGAGTGCGCGCCGGGGGGAGGGTCAGTGCCATGCGCACCCGAATCCTCGTACTTGGAAAGCGCGTCGGCTGAAGCTGGTGACGTCCGGACCGACCCGGACTCCCGGCGATCGACACCCGACGCGCTCCCCTCGCTTGCCTTACGGCACGAGGGGTTTTTTGTTGCACAGGCACCTGCCGCGCAGCAGCCCAGATCGCACCAACCTCGCACAAACCCTCAGCATCGAGAAGAGAATGCCGATGACCGAGCAGGCCACCGGGGCTCACCCGCAGCCCCGGCCCCGATCCGGTGGACCGTCCGCCCCCGAGCACGTCACGGGTGCGCAGTCCCTCATCCGCTCGCTCGAGGAGGTTGGGGTCGACACCGTGTTCGGCATTCCCGGCGGGACGATCCTCCCGGCGTACGACCCGCTCATGGACTCCACCCGGGTGCGCCACGTCCTGGTCCGCCACGAGCAGGGCGCCGGCCACGCGGCCACCGGCTACGCGCAGGCCACCGGCAAGGTCGGCGTCTGCATGGCCACCTCAGGACCCGGCGCCACCAATCTGGTCACCCCGATCGCCGACGCCAACATGGACTCCGTGCCGCTGGTCGCGATCACCGGCCAGGTGGTGTCCTCCGCGATCGGCACGGACGCCTTCCAGGAGGCGGACATCGTCGGCATCAGCATGCCGATCACCAAGCACAGCTTCCTCGTCACCCGGCCCGAGGACATCCCCCGGGTGATCGCGCAGGCGTTCCACATCGCCTCCACCGGCCGCCCCGGGCCGGTCCTGGTCGACATCCCCAAGGACGTGCTCCAGGCGAAGACCACCTTCTCCTGGCCCCCGGTCATGGACCTGCCCGGCTACCGCCCGGTCACCAAGCCGCACGCCAAGCAGATCCGCGAGGCCGCCAAGCTCATCACCGCCGCCAAGCGGCCGGTCCTCTACGTCGGCGGCGGCGTCCTCAAGGCGAAGGCCACCGCCGAGCTGAAGATCCTCGCCGAACTCACCGGAGCGCCCGTCACCACCACCCTGATGGCGCTCGGCGCATTCCCCGACGGCCACCCGCTGCACGTGGGAATGCCGGGCATGCACGGTGCGGTCACCGCCGTCACCGCGCTGCAGAAGGCCGACCTGATCGTCGCCCTCGGCGCCCGCTTCGACGACCGCGTCACCGGCAAGCTGGACAGCTTCGCCCCGTACGCCAAGATCGTCCACGCCGACATCGACCCGGCCGAGATCGGCAAGAACCGCGCCGCAGACGTGCCGATCGTCGGCGACGCCCGCGAGGTCATCGCCGACCTGGTGCAGGCCGTCCAGAAGGAGTACGCCGAGGGCAACCAGGGCGACTACTCCGCCTGGTGGAAGGACCTCAGCCGCTGGCGCGAGACCTACCCGCTGGGCTACGGCCTGCCGGGCGACGGCTCGCTCTCCCCGCAGCAGGTCATCGAGCGCATCGGCCAACTGGCCCCCGAGGGAACGGTGTTCGCGGCCGGCGTCGGCCAGCACCAGATGTGGGCCGCCCACTTCATCCAGTACGAGCGCCCGGCCACCTGGCTGAACTCCGGCGGCGCCGGAACGATGGGCTACGCGGTCCCCGCCGCGATGGGCGCCAAGGCCGGCGTGCCCGAGCGGACCGTCTGGGCCATCGACGGCGACGGCTGCTTCCAGATGACCAACCAGGAACTGACCACCTGCGCCCTGAACAACATCCCGATCAAGGTCGCCGTCATCAACAACGGCGCCCTCGGGATGGTCCGCCAGTGGCAGACCCTGTTCTACAACCAGCGGTACTCCAACACCGTGCTGCACTCCGGCCCCGAGGACGTCAACCCCGACGCCCGCGGCACCCGCGTCCCCGACTTCGTGAAGCTGGCGGAGGCGATGGGCTGCTACGCCATCCGCTGCGAGGACCCCGCCGACCTCGACAAGGTCATCGAGGAGGCGAACTCCGTCAACGACCGTCCCGTCGTCGTCGACTTCATCGTCCACGAGGACGCGATGGTCTGGCCGATGGTCGCCGCCGGCAACTCCAACGACGAGATCATGGCCGCCCGGGACGTCCGTCCCGACTTCGGCGACAGCGACGACTGAGAGCCGTCAGGACTTCTCAAGCAGAGGAAGCAGACCATGTCCAAGCACACGCTCTCCGTCCTGGTGGAGAACACCCCCGGCATCCTGGCCCGGATCGCCGCCCTGTTCTCCCGCCGCGGCTTCAACATCGACTCCCTCGCCGTCGGTGTCACCGAACACCCCGACATCTCCCGCATCACCATCGTGGTGAGCGTCGAGGAATTCCCGCTGGAGCAGGTCACCAAGCAGCTGAACAAGCTGGTCAACGTGCTCAAGATCGTCGAGCTGGAGCCCACCCAGGCCGTCCAGCGCGAACTCGTCCTGGTGAAGGTGCGCTCCGACAACGAGACGCGCTCCCAGATCGTCGAGATCGTCCAGCTCTTCCGCGCCAAGACCGTCGACGTCTCCCCGGAGGCCGTCACCATCGAGGCCACCGGCAGCAGCGACAAGCTCACCGCCATGCTCAAGATGCTGGAACCGTACGGCATCAAGGAACTCGTCCAGTCGGGCACGATCGCGATCGGCCGCGGCGGCCGTTCGATCACGGACCGCTCCCTGCGCGCTCTCGACCGGACCGCATAACGACGGGAACGGGCGGCCGGCGACACGGCGGCCGCCCGTATACCGAGACCCCGAGACCTTCCCTCCGCCCACCGGCATACGGTGGGACGCAACACCTGCACACCAAGGAGATATCCCAGTGGCCGAGCTGTTCTACGACGCCGACGCCGACCTGTCCATCATCCAGGGCCGCAAGGTCGCGGTCATCGGGTACGGCAGCCAGGGCCACGCCCACGCCCTGTCGCTGCGCGACTCGGGTGTCGACGTGCGCGTCGGCCTGCACGAGGGCTCCAAGTCCAAGGCGAAGGCCGAGGAGCAGGGCCTGCGCGTGGTGAGCCCCTCCGAGGCCGCCGCCGAGGCCGACGTCGTCATGATCCTCGTCCCGGACCCGATCCAGGCCCAGGTCTACGAGGAGCACATCAAGGACAACCTCAACGAGGGCGACGCGCTGTTCTTCGGCCACGGCCTGAACATCCGCTACGGCTTCATCAAGCCCCCGGCCGGCGTGGACGTCTGCATGGTCGCCCCCAAGGGTCCGGGCCACCTGGTGCGCCGCCAGTACGAAGAGGGCCGCGGCGTTCCCTGCATCGCAGCCGTCGAGCAGGACGCGACCGGCAACGCCTTCGCGCTCGCCCTGTCCTACGCCAAGGGCATCGGCGGCACCCGCGCCGGCGTCATCAAGACGACCTTCACCGAGGAGACCGAGACCGACCTCTTCGGCGAGCAGGCCGTCCTGTGCGGCGGCACCGCCGCGCTGGTCAAGGCGGGCTTCGAGACCCTGACCGAGGCCGGCTACCAGCCGGAGATCGCGTACTTCGAGTGCCTGCACGAGCTGAAGCTCATCGTGGACCTCATGTACGAGGGCGGCCTGGAGAAGATGCGCTGGTCGGTCTCCGAGACCGCCGAGTGGGGCGACTACGTCACCGGCCCGCGGATCATCACCGACGCCACCAAGGCCGAGATGAAGAAGATCCTCGCCGAGATCCAGGACGGCACCTTCGCCAACGCGTGGATGGACGAGTACCACGGCGGTCTGAAGAAGTACAACGAGTACAAGCAGCAGGACTCCGAGCACCTGCTGGAGACCACCGGCAAGGAGCTGCGCAAGCTCATGAGCTGGGTCGACGAAGAGGCCTGAGCCTGATCGAAGGGGTCGGGGCGGGCGCCGCCCCGGCCCCTTCGGCGAACTGCGGGTGACGTCGGCAGAGATGGCGTTGCCCACCCCGTCCACCCACGGACGGGTGATCCTTCCGCAGAGGCGCAGGACGACGTCCGCCACGCCACTACACTGCTGAACACATACGCGTCGGGCCCACAGCGTCGTGCGTCTTCCACGCGGCTTAGCGACACCGAATGCGGCCGTCGGGACGGCCGTCCGCATTGGACTTGTGAGGACTCACGTGAGCTCGAAACCCGTCGTACTCATCGCCGAAGAGCTGTCGCCCGCGACCGTGGACGCGCTCGGCCCCGACTTCGAGATCCGCCAGTGCAACGGCGCGGACCGGGCCGAACTGCTCCCCGCCATCGCCGACGTGGACGCGATTCTGGTCCGCTCCGCCACCAAGGTCGACGCCGAGGCCGTGGCCGCCGCCAAGAAGCTGAAGGTCGTCGCACGGGCCGGCGTCGGCCTGGACAACGTCGACGTCTCCGCCGCCACCAAGGCCGGCGTGATGGTCGTCAACGCCCCGACCTCCAACATCGTCACCGCCGCCGAGCTGGCCTGCGGTCTGCTCATCGCCACCGCGCGCAACATCCCGCAGGCCAACGCCGCGCTCAAGAACGGCGAGTGGAAGCGCAGCAAGTACACCGGCGTCGAGCTGGCCGAGAAGACCCTCGGCGTCGTCGGCCTCGGCCGCATCGGCGCCCTGGTCGCCCAGCGCATGTCGGCCTTCGGCATGAAGGTCGTCGCCTACGACCCCTACGTACAGCCCGCGCGGGCCGCGCAGATGGGCGTCAAGGTGCTGTCGCTGGACGAGCTGCTGGAGGTCTCCGACTTCATCACCGTCCACCTCCCCAAGACCCCCGAGACCCTCGGTCTGATCGGCGACGAGGCGCTGCGCAAGGTCAAGCCGAGCGTCCGCATCGTCAACGCCGCCCGCGGCGGCATCGTCGACGAGGCCGCGCTGTACTCGGCGCTCAAGGAGGGCCGCGTCGCCGGCGCCGGCCTGGACGTGTACGCCAAGGAGCCGTGCACCGACTCGCCGCTGTTCGAGTTCGACCAGGTCGTCGCCACCCCGCACCTCGGCGCCTCCACCGACGAGGCCCAGGAGAAGGCCGGCATCGCCGTCGCCAAGTCGGTGCGCCTCGCCCTCGCCGGTGAGCTCGTCCCCGACGCGGTCAACGTCCAGGGCGGCGTCATCGCCGAGGACGTCAAGCCGGGCCTGCCGCTCGCCGAGCGCCTCGGCCGCATCTTCACCGCGCTGGCCGGCGAGGTCGCCGTCCGCCTCGACGTCGAGGTCTACGGCGAGATCACCCAGCACGACGTGAAGGTGCTGGAACTCTCCGCGCTCAAGGGCGTCTTCGAGGACGTCGTCGACGAGACCGTCTCCTACGTCAACGCCCCGCTGTTCGCCCAGGAGCGCGGTGTCGAGGTCCGCCTGACCACCAGCTCCGAGTCGCCCGAGCACCGCAACGTCGTCACCGTGCGCGGCACCCTCGCGGACGGCGAGGAGATCTCGGTCTCCGGCACGCTGGCCGGCCCGAAGCACCTGCAGAAGATCGTCGCAGTCGGCGAGTACGACGTGGACCTCGCCCTCGCCGACCACATGGTCGTCCTGCGCTACGAGGACCGTCCCGGCGTCGTCGGCACCGTCGGCCGCGTCATCGGCGAGGCCGGTATCAACATCGCCGGCATGCAGGTCGCCCGCGCGACGGTCGGCGGCGAGGCGCTCGCCGTCCTCACCGTGGACGACACGGTGCCCGTCGGGGTCCTGGCGGAGCTGTCGGAGGAGATCGGGGCGACGTCCGCCCGGTCGGTCAACCTGGTCTGAGGTGTCCTGGGGGCTGCCGCCCCCGGGCCCCCGTCGCCCTGAACGGGCACGTCCTCACACGCCGGACGGGCTGAGCACATCAGCCTGTCCGGCGTTCTCCTTGTGCGCCGCCTCCTCACGCACCCGCACCCGCCGCAGCGTCGCCGCCGCCAGGACCGCCGCACCGGCGAGCACCACCGCGCCCGCGATCGCCGCGCCCTGCATGCCCTGCGTGAACGCCTCCCGGGCCGCCGTCGCCAGGGCGTCTCCCGCGCGCCCCGGCAGCCCGTCGGCCACGGCCAGCGCGCCGCCCAGCGTCTCGTGCGCCGCCGAGGGCGCCGTATCGGGCACCCCGTGCCGGTAGGCGGATGGTGACCGGCGCGGTGCTCCCGGTGGACGGCGGCGCCGGCGCCTGACCGGCGGTGCCGGTGCCTGACGGCGGCGCCGGGCCTGACGGCGGGTACCGCTACAGGCGGTGCGCCTTGAGCGCCATGTGGAGCAGCAGCCGATCCTCGCCGTCGTCCAGGTCGAGGCCGGTGAGCTGTTCGACGCGGGAGAGGCGGTAGTAGAGGGTCTGGCGGTGGATGCCCAGCTCGGACGCGGTGCGGCCGGCCTGGCCCGCCCGGTCGAGGTAGACCTCGGCGGTCCGGGCCAGCTCGCGGTGGGCGGCGGAGAGCAGCACCCGTACGGCGGGGTCGTCGGCAGCGCGCGGGGGCAGCGCGGTCAGCAGGCGGAACGGGCCGATGGACGTCCACTGCGCGACCGGTCCTAACCGCGCCTCGGCCCGTGCCGCCCGCGCCGCCGCCGACGCCTCCCGCCAGGCGGCGTCCAGCTCGGCCAGCCCGGAACGCGGCGCGGAGACCCCGGCGGCGGGACCGAGCCCTACGCCGCCCCCACCAGCCCGCGCACCCGCACCCGGCGCCGTACCGGGCCCCGCTCCCGAACCCGCACCCGTCCTCGCATCCGCCCCTGGACCCGAGCCCGTGCCTGCCCCCGCACCCGGCCCTGTCCCGGGACCCGCCCCCGCACCCGATCCCGAGCCCGCCCTCGGGCCTGCCCCCGCACCCGTACGCGGCCCTCCCCCCGGACCCGAACCCGCCCACGCACCCGATCCCGCCCCGGGACCCGCCCACGTGCCTGCTCCCGCACCCGGCCCCGAGCCCGTACCCGCACCCGGCCCCGAGCCCGTACCCGCGCCTACCCCTGAACCCGAGCCCGCCCCCGGCCCCGAGCCCGCCCTCGGGCCCGCTCCCGCCCCCGCTCCCGCCCCCGATCCCGCACCCGCCCGCTCCAGCAGCCGTCCCGCTGCCGAGACCGCCGGTGCGGGCAGGTCCACCGAGCGCAGCCGCACCAGCAGGGCCAGGGCGAGGCCCGCCGCCCCCCACGGCACCGTGCACAGTGCCGTCGCCCCCGGCACCGTACGGACCGAGGGCGCGTCGTCCGGGTCGGCCGACGGCCAGGGCGCCACGCAGACCACGGCGTGCGGGGTGTCCGCGCGGGCGCCGAGCGCGGTGCGCAGGTCCGCCACCGCCATGTCCCGCCGCCAGTCCCGCTCCGCGGTCAGCACCGCCCGCAGCTCCCGGCTCAGGTCGGCGCCGTGCTGGGCCTCGTCGGCGAGCAGCGCGCCGATCCGCGCGGCCACCCGCATGGCGGCCGTCAGCTGCCCCTCGGTCGGCCCGGGGTCGGCGTCCAGCAGCCACACGTAACCGAGGACCACGCCCCGGTGGCGTACCGGCAGGCACACCCGCCCCCGGTACACGCCCGCCTCGGGGGTCGGCGGGATGCGGACCGGGCCGGTCGCGCGGGTGATGCCGAAGCCCTCGAACCAGGCCCGGACCGCCGCCGTGGAACGCCGGGTCAGGATCGAGCGGGTGCGCACCGGGTCCAGCACGGACGGGTCGAGGTCGCCCTCGCTGTCGTACGCGCCGAAGGCGATCAGCTCGAAGTCGCGGTTCTCCAGCGTCGCGGGGGCGCCCAGCAGCTCGGAGATCTCGTCGACCAGTTCCTGGTAGTCCCCACGGGAACCTCCGGAACCTCTGGAATCCGTCGTCACCCGGGCATTCTGCCGCATACGGGCTCGCCCTTCATACATCTGTCTGAGATCCACGGCACGGATGCGTGACAGCTGTCGATGGCCGACGATCGGGGGGAATCCTAGATTGCACGGTGGTTCTCCGTGCCGTCCCGAAGGCGCCGATCGCGTGCGACGGGAACGGCCCCGTGTTGGTTGGCAAGTGGAGGTGCCCCGTGCTGGGTCCCGTGATTCTCGCCGCGTCGCGCAGCGACAGGATGCGTCGTCTGGTCTCGGCCGCGCCGGTGACCAAGCCGGTCGTCGACCGGTTCATCCCCGGTGAGACGGTCGACGAGATCGTGCCGGTCATCCGGGAGCTGACGGGCCAGGGCCTGGAACTGACGATGGACGTCGTCGGCGAGGACATCACCAGCCCCGCGCAGGCCGAGGCCGCCCGCGACGCCTACCTGGAGCTGATCGACCGGCTGAAGCCGCTGGACCTCGGCAGCCGCGCCGAGATGTCGGTGAAGCTGTCCATGTTCGGCCAGGCCCTCCCGTCGCCCACCACCGCCCTCGACGGAGGGTCCTTCGGACCCGCAGCCGCATTCCCCGGCGGCCACGAGCTGGCCCTCGAGAACGTCCGCCCGGTCGTCGAGGCCGCCGCCGAGATCGGCACCACGGTCACCCTGGACGCCGAGGACCACACCACCCTCGACTCGATGTTCGCCATCCACGAGGAGCTGCGGAAGGACTTCCCGCAGACCGGCTGCGTCATCCAGGCCTACCTCTTCCGCACCGAGGACGACGCGCGCCGCCTCGCCGCCGCCGGCTCTCGCGTACGGTTGGTGAAGGGCGCCTACAAGGAGCCCGCCGAGGTCGCGTACCAGCAGCGCCACGAGATCGACAAGGCGTACGTGCGCATCCTGCGGATCCTGATGGAGGGCGAGGGCTACCCGATGATCGGGTCGCACGACCCGCGCCTGATCTCCATCGGCCAGGAACTGGCCCGCACCGCCGGGCGCAAGCTCGACGAGTACGAGTTCCAGATGCTGTACGGCATCCGCGGCGAGGAGCACCTGCGGCTCGCCGCCGAGGGCCACCGCATGCGCGTCTACACCGCCTACGGCACCGACTGGTACGGCTACTTCATGCGCCGTCTCGCGGAGAAGCCGGCCAACCTCCGGTTCTTCGCCCGCTCGATGGTCACCAAGGGCTGAGCCCGACACCCGCTCGCAAGTCCCGCTCAGTAAGGAGCTACGGAACTCATGGACGCTGTGACCCAGGTCCCCACCCCCGTCAACGAGCCGGTGCACGGCTACGCCCCCGGCTCGCCCGAGCGGGCCCGGCTGGAGGCCAAGCTCAAGGAGCTGGCCGACAACCCGGTCGACCTGCCCTGCACCATCGGCGGCGTCAAGCGGATGGGCGGCGGCGAGCGCTTCGACGTCGTACAGCCGCACAACCACAAGGCGCGCCTGGGCACGTACGCCAACGCCACCCGGCAGGACGCCCAGGACGCGATCGACGCGGCACTCGCCGCCGCCCCCGCGTGGCGCGCGATGTCCTTCGACGACCGCGCGGCGATCATCCTGCGCGCCGCCGAGCTGCTCTCGGGCCCCTGGCGCGAGACCATCGCCGCCTCCACCATGCTCGGCCAGTCCAAGACCGCCCAGCAGGCCGAGATCGACAGCCCCTGCGAGCTGGTCGACTTCTGGCGCTTCAACGTCCACTACGCGCGCGGCATCCTCGCCGAGCAGCCCCCGGCCAACTCGCCGGGCGTGTGGAACCGCATGGACCACCGCCCGCTGGAGGGCTTCGTCTACGCGATCACGCCCTTCAACTTCAGCGCGATCGCCGCCAACCTGCCCACCGCCCCCGCCCTCATGGGCAACGTGGTGGTCTGGAAGCCGTCCCCCACCCAGACCCACGCCGCCGTGCTGCTCATGGAGCTGCTGGAGGAGGCCGGGCTGCCCAAGGGCGTCATCAACCTGGTCACCGGCGACGGCATCGAGGTGTCCGGCGTCGCCCTGGTCCACCGCGACCTCGCGGGCATCCACTTCACCGGCTCGACCAAGACCTTCCAGCACCTGTGGAAGACGGTCGGCAACAACATCGAGAAGTACCGCACCTACCCGCGCCTGGTCGGCGAGACCGGCGGCAAGGACTTCCTCGTCGCCCACCCCAGCGCCGACCGTGCCGTGCTGAAGACCGCGCTGACCCGCGGCGCCTTCGAGTACCAGGGCCAGAAGTGCAGCGCCACCTCCCGCGCGTACATCCCGGCGTCGATCTGGAACGACGGCTTCAAGGAGGAGTTCGCCGCCGAGGTCGACTTCCTCACGATGGGTGACGTCACCGACCTGTCGAACTTCCTCGGCGCCGTCATCGACGAGCGGTCCTTCGCCAAGAACAAGGCCGCCATCGACCGCGCCAAGGAGGACCCGACCTGCACCATCGTCGCGGGCGGCTCCTACGACGACTCGGTCGGCTACTTCGTCCGCCCGACCGTCGTCGAGTGCACCGACCCCGACGACGAGGTCTTCCGCACCGAGTACTTCGGCCCGTTCCTCGCCGTGTACGTCTACGAGGACGACAAGTACGACGAGATGCTGACCCAGATGGAGGCCGTCTCCGACTACGCGCTGACCGGCTCGGTCATCGCGGGAGACCGCGCGGCGGCGGCGTACACGATGGAGAAGCTGCGCTACGCGGCCGGCAACTTCTACATCAACGACAAGTCCACCGGCGCCGTCGTCGGCCAGCAGCCCTTCGGCGGCGGCCGCGCCTCCGGCACCAACGACAAGGCCGGCGCCCCGCAGAACCTGATGCGCTGGACCCTGACCCGCGCCATCAAGGAGACGCTGGTCGCCCCGACCGACTACGGCTACCCGCACATGGGCTGACGGCCCTCTCACGTACGACGCCCGGCGGGCCAGGTCCGCGGACCTGGCCCGCCGGGCGTTTCCGCAGCTCGGAGCGGTGTGACCGAGGACGCCGTCTCAGATAGTAGGAAGTCCGAGTAATTGTGGAGACAGGTGCGCCCGGCTCCCTTAGCTTTGTAGGGAGCCGAACGTACCGCTCCATCGAGCGAACGGCGGTCGTGAGCCGTGCCCCGCGCAGGCAACCCCTGCGGCACCGCGCTCCCCGCCCCTTCCGGCTTCGTGTCATCCCCTTTCTCCGCGCGTCCGCCGTTTCCCGCACGTCCGCCGTGTCGAAGGAGCCGATCATGGCCGAGACCGTCCGCCGCCGCATCCGCCACTCCCGTACGAGCGACTCCGACCGCAAGAACGCCGCGGCCGCTCTCCAGCGCGCCCTCGACCGCCGGGACAACGGCGGCTCCACCGGTCACTGAGCACCCCTGGGCCGGCCCGGGACGGCGTACCGGCGTCCGTATGCCGGACGTCGCATGTCATCTCGTGGGACGAGGGGTAGGGTACCGACATGTCTCGCAGCCTCAATCTCGCAGTGATTCCCGGTGACGGCATCGGCCAGGAGGTCGTGGCCGAAGGCCTGAAGGTCCTCTCCGCCGTCCTCCCGCAGGATGTGAAGCTGGAGACCACGGAGTTCGACTTCGGCGCCCGGCGCTACCACGCCACCGGTGAGACCCTCACCGACGCCGACCTCGACGCCCTCAAGGGCCACGACGCCATCCTGCTCGGCGCGATCGGCGACCCGTCGGTGCCGTCCGGCGTCCTGGAGCGCGGCTTCCTGCTCAAGCTCCGCTTCGCCTTCGACCACCACGTCAACCTGCGGCCCTCCAAGCTGCTCCCCGGCGTCGCGACCCCCCTCGCCGGCGAGCCCGAGATCGACTTCGTCGTCGTCCGCGAGGGCACCGAGGGCCCGTACACGGGCAACGGCGGCACCATCCGCAAGGGCACCGAGCACGAGGTCGCCACCGAGGTCTCCGTCAACACGGCCTACGGTGTCGAGCGCGTCGTCCGCGACGCCTTCGCCCGCGCCCAGGCCCGCCCGCGCAAGAAGCTGGCGCTCATCCACAAGAACAACGTGCTCACCTTCGCGGGGCACCTGTGGACGAACGTCTTCAACACGGTGGCCGCCGAGTACCCCGACGTCACCACCGAGTACATGCACGTCGACGCCGCGACGATCTACCTCGTCACCCAGCCCGAGCGCTTCGACGTGATCGTCACCGACAACCTCTTCGGTGACATCATCACCGACCTCGCCGCGGCCGTCTCCGGCGGCATCGGCGTCGCCGCCAGCGGGAACATCAACCCCGCCGGCGACTTCCCCTCGATGTTCGAGCCGGTCCACGGTTCCGCGCCCGACATCGCCGGCCAGGGCAAGGCCGACCCGACCGCCACGGTCCTGTCCGTCGCCCTGCTCCTGCGCCACCTCGGCTACGAGGACGAGGCCGCCCGGATCGAGGACGCCGTCTCCGCCGACCTCGGCGGGCGCGGCTCCCTGCCCGCCCGGAGCACCTCCGAGATCGGCGACGCGCTCGCCGTACGAGTAGCCGGCTGACACCCGCCGCGCCACTCGATCGCCACCCCCATCGAAGCCGCCGGGTACCAGCACAAGGCACCCGGCGGCTTTCTCCTGCGTCCGCCGGGTGCGACCATCGAATCCTGAGCCGCATTCACCCCGTTTCACCCGTCGCCCCCCTCGCGCGATAATCGAACGCGAAGCCGCGACATGAGGGAATGCTCGGACGTCCCAGCACCGGCCACCGGCCGTACGGGCGTGAGCGCGGCCCGTCACGACAACCGGTGAAGGACAACTACCCATGACGACGCCCACGATCGAGCTCAAGCCGTCCGCCAGCCCGCTCTCCGACGCGGAGCGGCAGGCGATCCTGGCCAACCCGGGGTTCGGCCGCCACTTCACCGACCACATGGTGACGATCAGGTGGACCGAGGGCCGCGGCTGGCACGACGGCCAGCTCGTGCCGTACGCCCCGCTCTCCCTCGACCCGGCCACCATGGTCCTGCACTACGCGCAGGAGATCTTCGAGGGGCTCAAGGCCTACCGCCGCCCCGACGGCACCGTCGCCACCTTCCGCCCGGAGAAGAACGCCCAGCGCTTCCAGGCCTCCTCGCGCCGCCTCGGCATGCCCGAGCTACCCGTCGACACCTTCGTCGAGGCCTGCGACGCCCTCGTGCGCCAGGACCAGGACTGGGTGCCCGCGCACGGCGGCGAAGAGTCCCTCTACCTGCGCCCCTTCATGATCGCCACCGAGGTGGGCCTCGGTGTGAAGCCGGCCAACGAGTACCTCTTCCTGGTCATCGCCTCCCCGGCCGGCGCCTACTTCCCCGGCGGGGTGAAGCCGGTCTCCATCTGGGTCTCCGAGGACCGCGTCCGCGCCGTCCCCGGCGGCATGGGCGACGCCAAGACCGGCGGCAACTACGCGGCCTCCCTGCTCGCCCAGGCCGAGGCCGCCGCCAGGGGCTGCGACCAGGTCTGCTACCTCGACGCGATCGAGCGCCAGTGGGTCGAGGAGCTGGGCGGCATGAACCTGTACTTCGTGTACGGTAACAAGATCATCACCCCGACCCTCACCGGCTCCATTCTGGAGGGCGTCACCCGCGACTCCCTGCTCACCGTCGCCCGCGACCTCGGCTACGAGGCCGAGGAGGGCCGTATCTCGGTCGGGCAGTGGCAGCGCGACTCGGAGAACGGCAGCCTCACCGAGGTCTTCGCCTGCGGTACGGCGGCCGTGATCACGCCGGTCGGCACGGTCAAGCGGGCCGGCGCCGAGTGGCAGCAGAGCGGCGGCGAGACCGGCGAGGTCACGCGGCGGCTGCGCGCGGCGCTGCTGGACATCCAGCGCGGCACGGCCGAGGACACGCACGGCTGGATGCACCGCCTGGCGTGACGCACGCGGTGCGGTGACCGGATGCGGTGATCGAGGGGGCGGGCCTGCCGGTGGCTCGCCCCCTTTGTCTTACCCGCTTCTTAGAGCGGTGTTCTATGTCACGCGCGTTCTTCGCCCACTCACCATTCCCTGTCGGCCTTCCCCGTTAGAGTGCTGCTCTAGATGAGCTCGGACCACGGGACAGGGAGGTGCCGCGTCGTGCGACTGACGCCCACGGAACGAGACCGGCTGCTGCTCTTCGGCGCCGCCGAGCTGGCCCGCGCCCGCCGCGCCCGGGGCCTGCGGCTGAACGTGCCGGAGGCCACCGCGCTGATCGCGGACACCGTGTGCGAGGCGGCCCGCGACGGCGCCCGGCTGGCGGAGGCCATCGAGCGCGCCCGGTCCGTGCTCGGCCCCGACGACGTGCTGCCCGGCGTCGCCGACGTGGTCACCGAGGTGCATGTGGAGGCGGTCTTCGACGACGGCTCCCGGCTCGCGGTCGTCGCCGACCCGATAGCGGGCGGCGGGCTCGGCGGCGAGGCGCCCGGTGTCCTGTTGCCGGGACGCCCGCACACCGAGCCGGAGGCCGCCCTGCGCCTCCCGGTCACCAACACCGCGACCGTGCCGGTCTCGGTGACCTCCCACTTCCACTTCTTCGAGGCCAACCCGCGCCTCGACTTCGACCGCGAACGCGCCTACGGCATGCGCCTCGCCGTCCCCGCCGGGTCCGCCGTCCGCTTCGGCCCCGGCGAGCGCGCAGAGGTGGGGCTCGTGCCGATCGGCGGCGCGCGCGTAGCCATCGGCTTCGCCGGACTCGTCGACGGCCCGCTCGACGCGCCGGGCGCCGAGGAAGAGGCCCTGCGCCGGGCCGCCGCCTGCGGATACCTGGGAGCAGCCCGATGAGCCCGAGCGTCGCCCCGTACGCCTACGCCGCCACCCACGGCCCCCGCGCCGGCGACCGGCTCCGCCTCGGCGACTCGGGGCTGGTGATCCGCGTCGAGTCCGACTCCCAGCGCTACGGCGACGAGTTCCTGGCCGGCTTCGGCATGACCGCCCGCGACGGGCTGCACCTCAAGGCCGCCACCGTCCGCGACACCTGCGACGTCGTGATCAGCAACGTCGTCGTGATCGACACGGTGCAGGGGGTCAGGAAGGTCTCCATCGGCATCCGCGAGGGCCGGATCTCCGGGATCGGCCGGGCCGGCAACCCCGACACCCTCGACGGGGTGGACGTCGTGGTCGGCACCGGCACGACCATCGTCTCCGGCGAGGGCCTCATCGCCACCGCCGGCGCCGTTGACACCCACGTCCACCTGCTCTCCCCCCGCATCTTGGAGGCGTCCCTCGCGTCCGGCGTGACGACCATCATCGGCCAGGAGTTCGGCCCCGTCTGGGGCGTCGGTGTGAACTCGCCCTGGGCGCTGAAGCACGCCTTCGGCGCGTTCGACGCCTGGCCGGTCAACATCGGCTTCCTGGGCCGGGGTTCGTCCTCGCACGAGGCGCCGCTGATCGAGGCGCTGGCCGAGGGCGGGGCGTCCGGCTTCAAGGTGCACGAGGACATGGCGCCTCTTGACGGACGGGCGGGGCGGACTGGCCGCCGTGGACTGGGTGTTCAACGGCTGGGGCGCCCAGGACTGGGCCCGCTGGGAGCACGACGCGAAGATCGCCCGCCAGGTGGCGGACCTCGCCGGCGCCCCCGTGCTGAGCAGCACGCTCGTCAACGAGGGCGGCGCCGTCCACGTCGACGGCGAGGGCACGGTCCTGCTGACCGACACCGTCCAGCTCGGCCCCGGCCGCAACCCCGGCCGCACCCGCGCGGAGGTCGAGGCGGAGATCCACGCCCGGCTCGGCACCACCAAGGCGATCTGGCTCCCGCACGGCCTGACCGGCGACTACGGCCGCTACGGCACCCAGGGCCACGTCGACATCGTCGCCGCCTTCGCGCGCCCCGGCACCGTCGTCGTGCACAGCCAGCGCGACCCGGCCCACCCCCACCACGCCCGCTCCCGGACGTATGCGGCCATCCTCCGGGGCGAGACCGACGCCGAGGGCCGCCCCCTGGAGGTCGTCGAGGTCCCCGCCCCGACGGTCCTCGTGGACGAGAAGGGCGACTGGGTCGACTACTCCTACATCAACCACTACCTCTGCAACGACGGCGTCGTCCTGTGCGCCTTCGACGACCCGAACGACGAGCGCGCGGCGGGCATCTTCCGGCGCCTCTTCCCCGAGCGCACGGTGACCCTGGTCGACGCGCGTACGATCTTCGCGAGTGGCGGGGGGCATCCACTGCGTCACCCAGCAGCAGCCGAGGATCTAGGAGCGGGGACATGGCCGGTGGCGGTCGCAGACAGGCCCCGCCGCGCGAGGACGTGCTCGCCGCCGCCATGGCGATGATCGCCGAACGCGGCCTGGAGAAGCTGACCATGGCCGCCCTCGGCCGCGAGGTCGGCATGAGCAGCGGCCACCTCCTCTACTACTTCCGCACCAAGGACGAACTCCTGCTGCGCACCCTGGAGTGGAGCGAGGGCCGCCTCGGCACCGCGCGCGGCCGGCTGCTCACCCGGCCCGGCACCGCCCGCGAACGCCTCGACGCCTATGTGGAGCTGTACCTGCCCGACGGACCCGGCGACCCGCACTGGTCGCTGTGGCTGGAGGTGTGGAACCGCTCGCAGAACGCCCCCGACGACGCCCGCGACCGGCAGGCCGCCATCGAGGGCGCCTGGCACCGCGACCTGGCCGCCCTGCTCGCCGAGGGCGTCTCGCGCGGGGAGTTCCGCCCCGTCGACCCCGACCGGCACGCCACCCGGCTGCGGGTCCTGCTCGACGGCTTCGCCCTCCACGTGGCGATCGGCCTGCGCGGCCCGGACCGGGACCAGGTCCTCGCCCATGTGCGGGAGTTCCTCGCCGAGACCCTCCTCGCACCGTCCTGACCTCCCGGTACGGACGTGCACCGTTCGCATCCTGAGACGGACGGTGAGGGGGCGCACGGAATGTGCCAGACTGCCCCCGTGCTCTCGTTCGCCATGATTATTGGCAGCAGGCGCGCCGGTCCGCAGTGACCACCACGTACGACCAGGTACGGGTGGACACCGTCGTCCTCGACCCGCGCGCAGACCTCTCGCACCCGCGAGAGGTTTTTCGTTTTCCTGGCCCACCACCAGCCGGGAAGAGAGCGCGAGGGATCATAGAAGGACGGTGGAACCGGTCATTCCGGTTGACCGAGATTTCCTACAGGAGCCTTCACACCATGACCGCACCCAGCGAACTCGACGATTCGTTCCACGTCTTCGACACCACCCTGCGCGACGGCGCGCAGCGCGAGGGCATCAACCTCACGGTCGCGGACAAGCTGGCCATCGCACGGCACCTGGACGACTTCGGGGTCGGCTTCATCGAGGGCGGCTGGCCCGGTGCGAACCCCCGGGACACCGAGTTCTTCGCCCGCGCCCAGGAGGAGATCGACTTCCAGCACGCCCAGCTCGTCGCCTTCGGCTCCACCCGCCGCGCCGGCGCCACCGCGGCCGAGGACCACCAGGTCAGGGCCCTGTTGGAATCCGGGGCCCAGGTGATCACGCTGGTCGCCAAGTCCCACGACCGGCACGTCGAGCTGGCGCTGCGCACCACCCTGGACGAGAACCTGGCGATGGTCGCGGACACGGTCTCCCACCTCAAGGCCCAGGGCCGCCGGGTCTTCGTCGACTGCGAGCACTTCTTCGACGGCTACCGCGCCAACCCCGAGTACGCCAAGTCCGTGGTCCGCACCGCCGCCGAGGCCGGCGCCGACGTCGTCATCCTGTGCGACACCAACGGCGGCATGCTCCCCGCGCAGGTCCAGGCCGTGGTCGCCACGGTCCTCGCCGACACCGGCGCCCGGCTCGGCATCCACGCCCAGGACGACACCGGCTGCGCCGTCGCCAACACCCTCGCCGCCGTCGACGCGGGCGCCACCCACGTCCAGTGCACGGCCAACGGCTACGGCGAGCGCGTCGGCAACGCCAACCTCTTCCCGGTCGTCGCCGCCCTGGAGCTGAAGTACGGCAAGAAGGTGCTGCCCGAGGGCCGGCTGCGCGAGATGACGCGGATCTCCCACGCCATCGCCGAGGTCGTCAACCTCACGCCCTCCACCCACCAGCCCTACGTGGGCGTCTCCGCCTTCGCGCACAAGGCCGGACTGCACGCCTCCGCGATCAAGGTCGACCCGGACCTGTACCAGCACATCGACCCCGAGCAGGTCGGCAACACGATGCGGATGCTGGTCTCCGACATGGCCGGCCGCGCCTCCATCGAGCTGAAGGGCAAGGAGCTGGGCATCGACCTCGGCGGCGACCGCGAACTGGTCGGCCGGGTCGTCGAGCGGGTCAAGGAACGCGAACTGGCCGGCTACACCTACGAGGCCGCCGACGCCAGCTTCGAACTCCTGCTGCGCGCCGAGGCCGAGGGCCGGGCCCTGAAGTACTTCGACGTCGAGTCCTGGCGCGCGATCACCGAGGACCGCCCCGACGGCAGCCACGCCAACGAGGCCACGGTCAAGCTGTGGGCCAAGGGCGAGCGCATCGTCGCCACCGCCGAGGGCAACGGCCCGGTCAACGCCCTCGACCGGTCCCTGCGCGTGGCCCTGGAGAAGATCTACCCGGAGCTGGCCAAGCTCGACCTGGTCGACTACAAGGTCCGCATCCTGGAGGGCGTGCACGGCACCCAGTCCACGACCCGGGTCCTCATCTCCACCACCGACGGCACGGGGGAGTGGGCCACGGTGGGCGTCGCGGAGAACGTCATCGCCGCCTCCTGGCAGGCCCTGGAGGACGCGTACACCTACGGGCTGCTGCGGGCCGGGGTCACCCCCGCCGAGTGAGTCGGGTGGCCCCGGGGATCTCCCGTTTCGGACGCCCGGGATTTCCCGCCCGCACTTATGTCTCATTGAGGTCTATTCGGGTACTTTCGAACCTATGACGGGCTCCCGTATCCAAGTCCTCATACGCCTCCTGGTCGCGCCGGTCGTCGCCGCCCTCGCGGTGCTGATGACCGGTGCGCCCGGCGCCCAGGCGGCCACCGACGTCTCCGAGATCGCCGCCGCCCTGCGCGAGAGCCCCGTGTACGTGGACCCGGCCGCCTCCGACCAGCTGTCGAAGTCGGACGCCGACGCGCTCGCCGACAAGATCGAGGACGCGGACGAGCCGGTGTTCGTAGCCGTCCTCCCGGCCGGCTACCCCACCGAGAACCTCTTCCAGAACCTGCGCACCGAGACCGGTGTCACCGGTCTGTACGGGGTCCGCCTCGGCGACCGGTTCGACGCCCGCGCCGACAGCAGCGTGCTCAGCCGCCAGGGCGTGAACAACCTGGTCACGGCTGTCCAGGGTGCGGGCGACCCCAAGGCCCAGCTGAACGACTTCGTGGACGACGCGCTGCGCAGTGTGCGCGGCTCGGCCCCCTCGTCCTGGGACTCCGGCGGCACCGGTGCGCCCACCGGCGCCCTGATCACCGCCGGTGCGGTGGTCGCGGCGGCCGGCGCGGGCGCCTTCGCGCTCTCCCGGCGCAACAGGCGGCGCCGCGAGGGGGAGCAGCGCGCCGCGCTCGAACGGCTGCGGGTCGTCGTCGACGAGGACATCACGGCGTTCGGCGAGGAGCTGGACCGCCTGGACTTCCACCCGGCGGAGGCGGGCGCCGACGACGCGATGCGCGCGGACTACGAACGCGCCCTGGACGCCTACGAGCAGGCCAAGACGTACATGGCGGACGCCCGTAAACCGGAGGACGTGCGTCCGGTGACCCGGACCCTGGAGGACGGCCGCTTCTCGCTGGCGCAGCTCGCCGCCCGCCGCGAGCACCGCGCGCTGCCCGACCGCCGGCCGCCCTGCTTCTTCGACCCCCGGCACGGCCCGTCCGTCGCCGACGTCACCTGGACGCCGCCGGGCGGGGCGACCCGCGACGTGCCGGTGTGCGCGGCCGACCGGACCAGGCTGTCCGAGGGGCGGGACCCGATGATCCGCGAGGTGGACACCGACCAGGGCCGCCGCCCCTACTGGGACGCGGGCCCGGCGTACGGCCCCTGGGCGGGCGGCTACTTCGGCGGCGGCATCCTGCCCGGCCTGCTGGTCGGCACCGTCCTCGGCAGCGTGATGGCGAGCCCGGCCTACGGCGCGGACTACGGCGCCGGATACGGCGACTTCGGCGGCTACCAGGGCGGCGACGTCTCCGGCGGGGACTTCGACCCCGGCGACTTCGGGGGCGGGTTCGGCGGCGGCGACTTCGGCGGCGGCGGCGGGGGAGGGGACTTCGGCGGCGGGTTCTGAGGTCACGCGAAAGGGGCCGGGGCGAGGTGCCCCGGCCCCTTTCGCCGCGTCCGCGAGGATCTCCGCCGGCGAGGCGGTCACGCCTGCTTGATCGCCGAGATGTCGAAGTTGAGCTTGATCTTGTCGGAGACCAGCACGCCGCCCGTCTCCAGTGCCGCGTTCCAGATGAGGCCCCACTCGGAGCGCTTGATCTCGGACTTGCCCTCGAAGCCGACGCGCTCGTTGCCGAACGGGTCCCTGGCCGCGCCGTTGAACTCCAGGTCGATGGTGATCGGCTTGGTGGTGCCGAGGATCGAGAGGTCACCGGTGATGCGGTAGTCGTCGCCGCCCAGCGACTCCGCCTTGGTGGAGCGGAAGGTCATCTTCGGGAACTCGTCGGTCTTGAAGAAGTCCGAGCCCTTGAGGTGGCCGTCGCGGTCCGCGGACCCCGTGTCGATGCTGTCCATCGTGATGTCGAGCGTCGCCGTGGAGCGGGACGGGTCCGTGCCGTCGAGGTGGAGCGAGCCGCTGAAGTCGAGGAATTTTCCCTTGACGTTCGTGACCATGGCGTGGCGCGCGGTGAAGCCGATCGTCGTGTGCGAGGGGTCGATCGTGTAGTCGCCGGTCAGGGTGGCGAGGTCCGGGGTCGTGGTCATGATGCCCTCCATGCGCTTGAAGTTGAATATTCAATCAACCTAACGGTCCAGACTCTAGACCTATTCCGTTGCGCCCTCAACCGTTTCGCGCGCGTGGCGCGGCACCGTTTCCGTCCCGTCCCCGCCGTGATAGACGGCATGCCGTGACCTCACTGCGCCCCACCCGCCGCGCGGTCCTGCTGGCGGCCGCCGCCCTCGCGTCCCCCGCCGGCGCCCCACCCGCCGCCGCGTCCCCCGCCGCCGACCCCTACGACGCCCTGCGCCGGCGCTGGTTCGATCTCGCCCTCGGCACCGGCTACGACCCGGCCGCCGAGCCGTATGCCGCCCGCCTCGCCGAGACCGGCACCCGTGCCCGCGCCCACCGCGCGGACATGGCCCCGACCTCCGCCTCCCTGTGGCCCGGCCACCCCTACGACCCGCCGGCCGGCGTCAAGGGCTCGGCTCCACCCTGGAGGCCCGCAGGTCCTGGTTCTTCCTCGACGACGCGGTCCTCTGCCTCGGCGCCGGCATCACCTGCGCCGACGGCGTCCCCGTCGAGACGGTCGTCGACAACCGCAACCTCGGCGAGGGCGGCACCCAGCGCCTCACCCGCGGCCCGGACTGGGCCCACCTGGAGGGCCACGGCGGCTGGATGGTGCCCGGCAGCGGCCTGCGCACCCTGCGCGAGGACCGCACCGGCGCCTGGTCGGACATCAACACCACCAGTACGAGTGAACGCCGTACCCGGCGCTGGCAGACCCTCTGGCTCGATCACGGGACCGACCCGGCCGACGCCGGCTACCTCTGCGCCGTCCCGCCGGGTGCCTCCAGGGGGACCGTCGCCGCGCGCGCGGCCGACCCCCACTGGCTCACCGTGCTCGCCAACGACGCCCGCTGCCAGGCCGTCACCGTCCCCCGGCTCGGCCTCACCGCCGCCAACTTCTGGCAGGCCGGCACGGCGGGCCCGCTCACCGCGACGGCCGGGGCGAGCCTGCTGATCCGCCGCCGGGGCCGTACGGCTACCCTCAGCGTGAGCGAACCGCCGCGCTCCGGAGAGCCCCTGGAGATCGTCTGGGACCACCCGGTCACCGCGCCGGTCCGCGCCGACGAGGGCGTCGAGATCCTCGCCACCGGCCCCCGACTGCGCCTGCGCGTCACTCCAGGGGTGGTATGCGCCACCCACGAATCTGAGGTGGCTGTCGGCTGACGACTTTGTCCGACCCCTACAAGCCGGGACCCCTCTGAGCAGTCGAAACGGCTGCATGCCCTGGGGGCACTGTTCAGCCCTACCAGGAAAACGCTTCGGAGACTGTACGGAGTCGACGGCTCGCAATCCGGGGTCGACTTCGTAGAGTCGCTACATGACCGTTTTGGATGAGGCGCCGGGTGAGCCGACGGACGCACGCGGGCGAGTGGCCGAACTGCACGAGATCCGTGCCCAGGCCCTGGCCGGGCCGAGCGAGAAGGCGACGGCGGCGCAGCACGCCAAGGGCAAGCTGACGGCGCGGGAGAGGATCGAGCTGCTCCTGGACCCGGGCACCTTCCGGGAGGTCGAGCAGCTGCGCCGGCACCGGGCGACCGGGTTCGGCCTGGAGGCCAAGAAGCCGTACACCGACGGTGTCATCACCGGCTGGGGCACGGTCGAGGGCCGCACGGTCTTCGTCTACGCGCACGACTTCCGCATCTTCGGCGGCGCGCTGGGCGAGGCCCACGCCACGAAGATCCACAAGATCATGGACATGGCCATCGCGGCCGGTGCCCCGCTGGTCTCCCTCAACGACGGCGCCGGCGCCCGCATCCAGGAGGGCGTCAGCGCCCTCGCCGGGTACGGCGGCATCTTCCAGCGCAACACCAAGGCGTCCGGTGTCATCCCGCAGATCAGCGTGATGCTCGGCCCCTGCGCGGGCGGCGCGGCCTACAGCCCCGCCCTCACGGACTTCGTGTTCATGGTCCGTGAGACCTCCCAGATGTTCATCACCGGCCCCGACGTCGTCAAGGCGGTCACCGGCGAGGAGATCACCCAGAACGGCCTCGGCGGCGCCGACGTCCACGCCGAGACCTCCGGCGTCAGCCACTTCGCGTACGACGACGAGGAGACCTGCCTCGCCGAGGTGCGCTACCTGCTCTCCCTGCTCCCGCAGAACAACCGGGAGAACCCGCCCCGCCACGAGTCCTCCGACCCGGCCGACCGCCGCTCGGACGTCCTGCTCGACCTGGTCCCGGCCGACGGCAACCGGCCCTACGACATGACCAAGGTCATCGAGGAGATCGTCGACGAGGGCGAGTACCTGGAGATCCACGAGCGCTGGGCGCGCAACATCATCTGCGCCCTGGCCCGCCTGGACGGCCAGGTCGTCGGCATCGTCGCCAACCAGCCGCAGGCCCTGGCCGGCGTCCTGGACATCGAGGCGTCGGAGAAGGCCGCCCGCTTCGTCCAGATGTGCGACGCCTTCAACATCCCGATCCTCACCCTCCTGGACGTCCCCGGCTTCCTGCCGGGCGTCGACCAGGAGCACGGCGGCATCATCCGCCACGGCGCCAAACTGCTGTACGCGTACTGCAACGCGACCGTGCCCCGGATCTCGCTCATCCTGCGCAAGGCGTACGGAGGTGCTTACATCGTCATGGACAGCCAGTCCATCGGCGCCGACCTCACCTACGCCTGGCCGACCAACGAGATCGCGGTGATGGGCGCCGAGGGTGCCGCCGGCGTCATCTTCCGCCGGCAGATCGCGGACGCCGAGGACCCCGAGGCCATGCGGGCCCGCATGGTCAAGGAGTACAAGGCCGAGCTGATGCACCCCTACTACGCGGCCGAGCGCGGCCTGGTCGACGACGTCATCGACCCCGCCGAGACCCGCGAGGTGCTCATCCAGTCCCTGGCGATGCTCCAGACCAAGCACGCCGACCTGCCCTCCCGCAAGCACGGCAACCCGCCGCAGTGACCCGAGGAGCCACCCCCATGTCCACTTCCGACATCCGCGTCGAGAAGGGCCACGCCGAGCCCGAGGAAGTCGCCGCCATCACGGCGCTCCTCCTCGCCCGCGCCGCCGCCCGCCCCACCGAGATCGCCCCCGGCCGCGCCCGCGCCCGCGCGGCCTGGCGCCGCCTGGAACGCGAACCGGGCTTCAGGGCCCCCCACAGCTGGCGCTGACCTGACCCACCTACAGCGAGGCCCCTCCGGCATGGAGGGGCCTCGCCGCATTGCGGGGCTGTGCCGATATGCGGCTGTGCCGCGGGGGCGCGACCGGCCACGACGTGCCCGCACCCGGCACACAACAGCCCCCGGCAGCACAGTGGCCGCAGGGGGCGTGTCGCAGCCCGGCGCAACGGGGCGCCGCCCAGGGGCACCTCCCAGGCCCTTCGGGCCCTGGGGGAGGGCACGGCTGCCCGCGGGCTGAGCGGGCTGCTCGTCAGCGCAACCGGGCCATCAGGGCGTGTTCCACCAGGGTGATCAGAGCAGACTTGGCGTCGGCGCGGTGGCGGGCGTCCGTCGTGATGATCGGGGTGTCCGGACCGATCTGGAGCGCCTCCCGCACCTCGTCCGGCTGGTACGGCTGCTGCCCGTCGAAGCCGTTGAGGGCGATCACGAACGGCAGCCCCGAGTTCTCGAAGTAGTCGACCGCCGGGAAGCAGTCGGCGAGACGCCGCGTGTCGACCAGCACGATCGCCCCGATCGCACCACGCACCAGGTCGTCCCACATGAACCAGAACCGGTCCTGCCCCGGCGTGCCGAACAGGTACAGGATCAGGTCCTGGTCGAGCGTGATGCGGCCGAAGTCCATCGCGACCGTCGTGGTCGTCTTGTCCCCCGTGTGGGTGAGGTCGTCGATACCCGCCGAAGCGGATGTCATCACGGCCTCTGTACGCAGCGGATTGATCTCCGAGACAGCGCCGACGAACGTGGTCTTGCCCACGCCGAAGCCGCCCGCCACCACGATCTTCGCGGAAGTGGTGGAGCGGGAAGGACCGCCGCTAGAGCTTGCGAAGTCCACTGAGCACCCTTTCGAGCAGTGTCACGTCTGGCTGGCCGCCGGCGTTCTCGTCGCCGCCGGGCTGATGGATGGCGACCAGTCCCGCCTCCGCCAAGTCGGCGACGAGGATCCTGGCCACGCCGAGAGGGATCGTCAGGAGGGCCGAGATCTCGGCCACCGACTTGATCTCCCGGCAGAGGTTGCAGATCCGCTGATGCTCGGGCAGCTGGCCCTGCATCTGGTGCGGCTGCGCGGTGGTGTGGACCAGCGCCTCGATGGCGAGCTGGTACCGCGGCCTGGTGCGGCCGCCCGTCATGGCGTACGGGCGCACCAGGGGGTTGTTCGACGTCCCTGCGGGCGCCGGCTCAGGGGTGCGGCGCTGCGGCTGCACGGGTTGGATGCGCGGTGCGTGCGGCTGGTCGTACGGCGAGGGGCCGGGGCCCTGCGGCGCGTACGGCTGCCGGTGCTGCGGGGCGGAGGGGTAGCCGTACCCGTTCGCCGAGCCGTCGTGTGGACCCTGGTTGGGGCCGTACGACCAGTTGCCCGATGACGGACCACCTGGGGGTGTTGCCACTTTTTCCTCCTCCGACTGTGCCTGGCGCCCATTCACTGTGGAGCCGCGTCCCGAAACTTTACGGCCCAGGGACACCAAAACGCACCGTCTGTCCTTTAGTTGAGAAGGCTCCCCTGGAGCTCGGCCCGCAGATCGGGCGTCAGAACCGTGCCGGCACGGTCCACCAGAAGGGCCATCTCGTACCCAATGAGACCGATGTCCGCCTCGGGGTGTGCGAGAACCGCGAGGGACGAACCGTCGGAGATGGACATGATGAACAGGAATCCCCGCTCCATCTCCACAACCGTCTGGTTCACGCTGCCGCCTTCGAAGATGCGCGAGGCACCCGCGGTCAGCGAGGTCAGGCCGGAGGCGACGGCCGCGAGCTGATCGGCACGGTCGCGAGGGAACCCCTCGGACATCGCCAGTAGGAGTCCGTCGGCGGAGACCACCACCGTGTGGGACACCCCCGGGGTGTTGTCCACGAAGTTGGTGATCAACCAGTTCAGGTTCTGCGCCGCCTGGCTCATCGGGCTCACACTAACGCTCCTGGTCGTAGGTGCTGTCAGGACCACGGTGTTCATTCTCTGTGTCCTGGCCGTTCGTTCCACTGCCCGCGCTGCGGCCTCGTTCGACACCGCGTCGCAGGTTGCTCAGCCTGCCCCGGACGTCCTCCGGAGCGCGGGAGATCTGGGGGCCTCCCTGGGGGGTGGTCTCGGCCGCGCCCTCGACCAGGTTGGCCTTGGGCACCCGCCGCGGCAGGCCCGAGGAGGTCACCCCGCCCGCCTTCGGCCTGCGCAGCGCCGAGGCCTGCTGCCAGCGGTCGTCGTTGGCCGACCGCCAGGTGTCCTCGCCGCCCGCCCCCGGTGCGGCGGCCGGCGCCTCGTGGCCCACGTGCCCCGCCTCGTCCGTGCCGCCGGCGGTGGATCCGCGGCGGGGGAGACCGGCGTCGGTCAGCGCGTGGGGGGCGGAGGGGGCCCGCCCTGGACGGTCGAAGCCTACGCGGTCCGCCTCGCTCACGTCAGCGGCCTGCGCGGATTGCGCCTCGGGTGCCCCCGAGGGGTACTGGTCCGGATACCCGTTCCGGTACCCGTCCTGCTGCGGCCAGTCGTCCTGGTGGCGCCGCTGGTCGAAGCCCGAGTGGCCCTCGCCCTGCGGCAGGTCGCCGTTCGGCGCGTAGTACTGCTGCTCGTACGACGCCTGCTGCGGCTCCTGGTACACCGGCTGCTGCGGGTCGGCGTACGGCGTCTGCTGCTCGTACGCACCGGCCGGCTGCTCGTACGTACCGGTCTGCTGCTCCGGGAAGCCGGTCTGCTGCCCGGGGTAACCGTTCTGGCCGGCGTCGAAGGCGGCCTGCTGACCGGTGAACTGGTCCTGGAAGGGAGGCGTCTCGGTGTGCCCGGCGCGGGCGTGGTCCGCGGGGCCGGGCAGCTCGGGGTGCGACTGGGCCTCCAGGGCCGCGCGGCGCTCCTCGCGCATCAGCGAACGGCCCACCGGGTCCAGCTCGCGTATGTCGTCCGGGACCTCGGAGTACCGGCTGTCGTCGAAGCCCAGCTCGGCGGCGGTCCGCATCGGCTGGCCGATCTGGCCGTAACTCCCACCCTGGGGGTTCTGCTCCGGGATGATCTGCGAGACCGTGAACTCGTCGCGCGGCCGCTGCTCGCCACTACCACCGTGGGTGATGGCGTCCGGCAGCATGACCAGCGAGGTGGTGCCCGCCTGCTCGCCCGAGGGGCGCAGCTGGACGCGGATGCCGTGCCGGTCGGAGAGCCGGCCGACCACGAACAGGCCCATGCGCTGCGAGATCGCGGCGTCCACGGTCGGCGGGTTGGCCAGCTTGTGGTTGATGTCCGCGAAGTCCTCGGCGGTCAGGCCGATGCCCTTGTCGTGGATCTCCACCATCACGCGGCCGTCGGGCAGCCGGGTCGCGGTGACGCGGACCTTGGTCTGCGGGGAGGAGAACGTGGTGGCGTTCTCCAGCAGCTCGGCGAGCAGGTGCACGAGGTCGGTCACGGCGCGGCCGTGGATCTCGGCCTCCGGGACACCGGACAGCTCGATGCGCTCGTACTGCTCCACCTCGGAGGAGGCGGCGCGCAGCACGTCGACCAGCGGGACCGGCTGGTCCCAGCGGCGGCCGGGCTCCTCGCCGGCGAGGACCAGGAGGTTCTCGCCGTTGCGCCGCATACGGGTGGCGAGGTGGTCCAGCCGGAAGAGGTTCTCCAGCTGGTCGGGTTCGGCCTCGTTGTTCTCCAGGTCGGTGATCAGGCTCAACTGGCCCTCGATCAGCGACTGGTTGCGGCGCGAGAGGTTGGTGAAGATCGCGTTGATGTTGCCCCGCAGCAGGGCCTGCTCGGAGGCGAGCCGGACCGCCTCGCGGTGCACCTGGTCGAAGGCGCGGGCGACTTCGCCGATCTCGTCGGTCGAGGTGATCGGGATCGGCGCCACCCGGGTGTCGACCCGGCCGGGGTCGGTGCGGGAGAGCTGGTCGACCAGCATCGGCAGCCGCTGCTCGGCGATGCCGAAGGCGGCGTTGCGCAGCTGGCGCATGGAGCGGCTCATCTGGCGTGCCACCATGCCGGCCAGGACGAACGCGGCGAGCAGCGCGACGACGACCGCGGCACCCGTGATGTAGGCGGCCCGCTCGGCGTCGTCGGCGATGCCCGAGGCCTCGTCCACGGCCCGGCCGACCATGTCCGACTCGATCCCCTGGTACGCGTCGAACTTGAGCGAGTTGACCGCCCACCAGTTCTCCGGCGTGATGCCCTGCCCGGCCAGCTCCGCGCGGGCGGAGGAGTCGGTCGACTGCAGCCCCGCCAGCTCGGAGATCATCGTGGTCGGGTTGGAGGGCGGCGGCACGTAGTCCGGGTCCTTGGCCTTCGCGTTTTTGGCCAGGGCCGCGCCGTCCTCCTGGAGCTTCGCCTCGGCGTCGTCGAGCTTCCGCGCGTCGGCCGCGGTTCCACCGCCGAGGTACTCCTCGACGGCGATGCGCTCCAGATAGGCGTACGAGGTCAGGGCCACCCGCTGGCTGGCGAGGTGACTGGGCTCCGGGCCCGGCTTGACCAGCATGTGCATACCGATGGAGCGCTCCAGCGAGAGCGCCGACTTCATCAGCGAGATGGCGTAGACCGTGCGGCCGTAGGAGGTCACGTTGCCGGTGCCGAGACCCAGCTCGTTGGCGAACTCCATCAGCGGGTGGGCGACCGCCGTGTAGCCCTCCTCGGTCTCCACGCCCTTGAACGTGGAGGTGTAGGCGGCCGCGCGGAGCGTCTGGAGCTTGGGCTCCTGCTCGCGGAACTGCTTGAGCCGCCGCTCCAGGCCGTCCTTGCCGGGCATCTTCGCGGCGGCCGCGTCGAAGGTGTCGGCGGCCTCGTCGGTCGCCTTGCGGGCCTGCGTGACGGCGGAGTCCTTCTCACCCTTGCCGCTCAGCAGCGGGGCGGCGGAGACGTCACGCTCGGTGTAGAGGGCGGTGGCGTAGTCGAGGGAGGCCCGCACCAGGCGCGCGGTGGACTCGGCGTCCTGCGCGTCCTGCCAGGTGTCGATCGAGCCCTTCACCTGGAAGCCGCCCATGACGAGGCCGACCAGCACCGGGATGAGCAGGATCGCGTTCAGCCGGGTGGCCACCCGCCAGTTGCGCGGGGAGAAGCGCCCGCCGCTGGGGGCGGGCTCGGTCTGCGGCTCCGCGGCCGGTGCGGGGGCGGGCGCCGCTGTGCGCGGCGGCGGGGTGAAGTTGCCCCGGGCCGATGGCTCGGGACTGCTCTTGCTTCGCCTCACTCGACCAACAACCTCTCGGCGGTCGGCACCTACGCGTGCCGCTGTGTCTCAGAGCCCAGTCCGTCCGGATGTACGTACTACCGCTGAGTACGTCTTTGACCATTGGGCAGTTCTGGCATTCCAGCACGGCGACCAGCGCTCTTCCAAACAGTGGAACGAGGGGGTTACACGTGATGTAAGTCCCGCGTAAAACGGTCATAAAGAGCGAGGCCCGTCAAAAGACGGGGTGTTCGTGCGCGCAGTGAGACCGGCCGACCGCTCCGCGTACTGACACCACCCGATTCCTCTGCCGAAACGTTATGAACAGCGGAGCCGGCCGTGTCAAAGGACACAGCCGGCTCCGCGGCGTCTACGACAAGTGCCGTAGACGCCTGCCGACTTGGCTGCGACGGCCGGCGGACCTACCGCAGGCGGGCCATGAGCGCGTGCTCGACCAGGGTGATCAGCGCCGACTTGGCGTCGGCGCGGTGCCGGGCGTCCGTCGTGATGATCGGGGTGTCCGGACCGATCTGGAGCGCCTCGCGCACCTCGTCCGGCTGGTACGGCTGCTGGCCGTCGAAGCCGTTGAGGGCGACGACGAACGGCAGGCCGCTGTTCTCGAAGTAGTCCACGGCCGGGAAGCAGTCGGCGAGCCGGCGGGTGTCGCACAGCACGACCGCGCCGATGGCGCCGCGCACCAGGTCGTCCCACATGAACCAGAACCGGTCCTGGCCCGGTGTGCCGAACAGGTACAGGATCAGGTCCTGGTCCAGCGTGATGCGGCCGAAGTCCATGGCGACCGTGGTGGTCGTCTTGTCCCCGGCGTGCGTGAGATCGTCGATCCCCGCGCTGGCCGAGGTCATCACGGCCTCGGTGCGCAGGGGGTTGATCTCGGAGACGGCGCCCACGAACGTGGTCTTGCCGACGCCGAAGCCGCCGGCCACCACGATCTTCGCGGAGGTGGTCGCCCGCCCTCCGTCAGAGCTTTCGAAGTCCACTGAGCACCCTTTCGAGCAGTGTCACGTCCGGCGCACCGCCGTTGTTCTCGTCGCCGCCCGGCTGGTGGATGGCGACGAGCCCCGCCTCCGCGAGGTCCGCGACCAGGATCCGGGCCACACCGAGCGGCATCGCCAGCAGGGCCGACACCTCGGCCACGGATTTCACCTCGCGGCACAGGTGGCAGATGCGCTGGTGCTCGGGAAGGAGCCCCATGAGCGCAGCCGGGTCGGCCGTCGTACTGATCAGCGCCTCGATGGCGAGCTGGTAACGCGGCCGGGTCCGGCCGCCGGTCATCGCGTACGGACGGACCAGCGGCTGGTCGCCCTCGTCCTCGTACGGCTCCGCGTACGGATCATGAGAGGCGGTGGGCGGGGTCATGGATCCTCCGGGCGGGACAGCAAGTCGGTAAGGCGAGCCGTCTGACGGGGCCGGTGGGGGGATTGTGGCGGCCGGACGGTGATTTGGTAACACGGGTGGTGCCGGGGCCGATCAGTGGAGCAGACTGCCTTGTAGTTCAGCGCGCAGGTCGGGTGTGAGGACGGCTCCCGCGCGGTCGACCAGGAGCGCCATCTCGTAGCCGACGAGGCCGATGTCGCACTCCGGGTGGGCCAGGACGGCCAGGGACGAGCCGTCGGAGACGGACATGAGGAAGAGGAACCCGCGTTCCATCTCCACGACCGTCTGCGCCACGTTGCCGCCCTCGAAGATCCGGGAGGCCCCCGCGGTCAGCGAGGTGAGCCCCGACGCGACGGCGGCGAGCTGGTCGGCGCGGTCGCGCGGGAAGCCCTCCGACATCGCCAGGAGCAGTCCGTCGGCGGACACGACGACGGTGTGGGACACCCCTGGGGTGTTGTCCACGAAATTCGTGATCAACCAGTTGAGGTTCTGTGCCGCCTGGCTCATCGGGCTCAACTAACGCTCCTGCTGGTGAGTGGGCCGCGGATAGCTGCCGGTCTGGTTGGTACCGGCCTGACGGCCCTGTGCGATTCCCCGACGGAGATTGGTCAGCCGGCCGCGCACGTCGTCGGGCGCGCGCGAGACCTGCGGACCGCTCTGGTGCGACTGCTGCTGAGCCGTTCCCGGGACCAGGTTGGCCTTGGGAACCCGGCGCGGGAGACCCGAGGTGGTGACCCCGCCCGCGGCCGGCTGCCGGACACGTTCTGCCTGCCGGACGAGGTCGTCGTTCGGCGAGCTGCGCCAGGCGGAGGTGGCAGGCCGCTGGGGGGCCGCCGGAGTCTGGGGCTGGGCCGACCGGGGCTCCGGTGCCGCGGCGGGCGCGCCCTGCTGGGCCCTCGCCTCGCGGTCGCCGTGGAACCAGTTGGTCTCCAGCGTGTCGAACAGCGGCGTACGCCCGTCACCGGGACCGGCCGCCGGGGGCAGCGCCCAGCCGTCGGCGGGCCGCTGCGCGGCGGCACCGCCCGCCTGGGCCGTGCCGTTGGCAGGGGCGCCGGCCTGCTCCTGGCGGGCCGGGCGCTGCGGGGCCGGCGGACGCTGACCGCCGAAGTCGTTGCCGCCGAGGGTGCCACCGCCCGGCTGCGGGCGCTCGAACTGGCCCGTGGCGGACGGGTCCTGACGGCCCGGCAGCCGGTGCTGACCGGTGGAGCCGTTGTCGTAGCCGCCCTGCGCGCCGGCGAACCGGTCGTCCGGGGCGCCCGCGACGGGGCCCGGCCGCTCGGGACCGGAACCGGAGCCGAAGACGTCCGAGCGGACGAAGGACCCGGTGCCCTGCTGCGGCGCGGCCGCCTCGGGGTGCGCGAACTGGTCGCCCTGCGGGGCGTTGCCGCCACCCTGGCCGTACGGGTCCTGGCCGCCGAACTGGCCGGTCGCGTACGGCGCCGGGTCGTACGCGTTCCGGCCGTACTGGTCCTGCCTGTACTGCCCCTGGTCGTACTGGCCCTGCTGCCCCTGCTGGTGCTGACCCTGGTCGTACTGGCCGATGCCGGCCTGGTGCTGACCGCCGTACTGGCCGGGGCCGGCCTGGTTCTGCTGGGGCCGGCCGGGCGCGGGCTGGTTGTGCGTCGGCTGCGCGAACTGGCCCGTGTGCTGCGGGTCTTGGCGGCGCGGCGCCGGGGCGTCGAAGTCGGGGCGCGCGAACTCGGAGGTGGCGGCGGGGGACTGGGGATCGCCGAACGCCGGCACCACCGGCATCTCGGCGGTCGAACCCGGGCCCCGCCGGTCGTCGGGACGCGGCGAGCCGCCCGTACGGGAGCTGTCCGGCTCCTCATGGCCGCGCGGGGCGTCCAGCGAGGCGCGCGGCACCGGCGGCTGCGCGTTCTCGTCGCTCCAGCTGGGCACCCGGGGCTGCGGGTTGCCGCCGGGCAGCTCGGCCCGCGGGCCACCGCGCGGCGGCAGCTGCGGGCGGCGGCCCTGCTCGGCGTCGCGGCCCCCGCGTCCACGGCGCTTGCCGCGCTGCGGAGGCTCGGCCGGGCCGCGCCGGCCGCCGAACATGTCCTGGCCCTGCGCGGCATCGCCCTGCGGGGCGTTCAGGCCCGCGGCCTGGAGATTCTGCGGAGCACCGGGCGCCTGACCGGCACCGGCACCCGCGCCGGCCGGGGCCGGACGGTTCTGCTGACCCGGGCCCGCCGGGGCCTGGGGGCCGCGCGCGCCACCCGGCGCACCCGGACCCGCGCCCGCGTCCCGCCCGGGCAGCGCGGCCCGCGGTCCCTGGCCGGCGGCGAGCCGGCCGCCCGGCGCACCCGCGCCGAGGGCACCGCCACCACCGTGGCCGCCGCCGAGCGCACCGCCCGCGGCACCGCCGGTGAAGGCGCTGGCGAGGCCGCCGCCCTGGCCGCCACGGCGCGCGGCGGCGACACCGGCCGCGGCCTGCGCGGCGGCCGGACCGCCGCCCTGGCCGCCCTGGCCGGGCTTGGGCTGCGGCTTGCGGCCGCCCTGGGCGACATCGACGGGCAGCATGACCAGCGCGGTCGTACCACCGGAGTCGGACGGGCGCAGCTGGATGCGGATGCCGTGGCGCTGCGAGAGGCGGCCGACCACGAACAGACCCATGCGGCGGGAGACGGAGACGTCCACGGTGGGCGGCGAGGCGAGCCGCTCGTTGATCGCGGCCAGGTCCTCGGGGGAGAGGCCGATGCCGGTGTCGTGGATCTCGATGAGCACGCGGCCGTCGGGCAGCGCGTGACCGGTGACCTTGACCTTGGTCTGCGGGGAGGAGAACGAGGTCGCGTTCTCCAGCAGCTCGGCGAGCAGGTGGACGAGGTCGTTGACGACGCGGCCGGCGACCTCGGTGGTGGGCACGGAGGCCAGCTCGATGCGCTCGTACTGCTCCACCTCGGAGGCGGCGGCGCGGAGCACGTCGACCAGCGGGACCGGGCGGGTCCAGCGCCGGCCGGGCTCCTCGCCGGCGAGGACGAGGAGGTTCTCACCGTTACGGCGCATACGCGTGGCGAGGTGGTCGAGCTTGAACAGCGAGGACAGCTGGTCCGGATCGGCCTCGCGGGACTCCAGTTCGGAGATGAGCGAGAGCTGGCGCTGGATGAGGCCCTGGGAGCGGCGCGAGAGGTTGGTGAACATCGCGTTGACGTTGCCCCGCAGCAGGGCCTGCTCGGCGGCGAGGCGGACCGCCTCGCGGTGCACGTCGTCGAAGGCCGCGGCCACCCGGCCGATCTCGTCCCGGGAGTGCACACCGACCGACTCCACGGAGGTGTCGACGTCCTGCGGGTCGGTCTCGGAGAGCTGCTTGACCAGCTCGGGCAGGCGGTCCTGGGCGACCCGGGTCGCCGTGTCCTCCAGGCGCCGCAGCGAGCGGATCATGGAGCGCGCCACGACGAAGGCGCCGACCAGCGAGACGGCGAGGACGAGCAGGATCAGGACACCCGAGATGATGGCTTCCTGCTCGGACTCGTTGCGCAGCTCACGGGCCTGCTGCTCCATGTCCTCCAGGAGCTTCAGCTCGATGTTCTTCATCTGCTGGATCTTGGTGGAGCTGTCGTCCAGCCAGTCCTGGTACGAGCGGGACTTGAGCTCGGCCAGACCGTTGACCTGGCCGAGCGCGCGGCCGGCGTACTGGTCGGAGGCCTCGATGACCGGGTTGCCCTCGGAGATCGGCTTGAGCAGGTCCTCGGCGCCCTCGCCGTAGATGCTGGTGAAGCTGCGGGTCTCGGAGGTCTGGCTCTGCAGCGCGGACTGCGCGTACAGCCGGTCGTTCTCGGAGAGATGGCCTCTGCTGCTGTTGTTCGCCGGCAGCGCGGCCGCGAGGACGGCGCGCTGGACGGACGCGTACTCCTTGGCCGAGGAGAAGGCCGACAGGGCGCGCGTGCGCTGGATCATCTCCGGGTTGCTGGTCGCCTCGGCCATGTCCTGCGAGAGGTCGAGCAGGTGGCTGATCAGGCGGTGGTAGGCCTCGACGGTCTGCGTCGAGTTGTCCTTGGCCTGGTACGCCGTGGAACGGATCTTGTTCAGGTCGTTCAGGTCGCTGGCGAGGCCGACGAGGCTGTCGCGGACGCCGACGAGGTTGCCGTCCTTGGTGGCGGCGTCGATCTCCTCGGAGTTGTCGAGGAAGACCTTCAGGGCCCGGTCGGTCTTCTCGCGGTCGCCCTTGACGGTGATCGCGCTGGACGTCGAGCCGTGGGCCAGCGGACCGGCGGACTGGTCGCGCTCCTCCTGGAGCGCGGCGGCCAGTTCGGTGGCCTGCTTGGTCATCTCGGTCAGCAGCTTCATGTTGTCGAGCTGCTGGATGTCGTCGAGTGACTGGTTGATGCGCAGCGCGCCCAGCGAGGTGGCCGCGACCACCGGGAGCGCGAGCAGCGACACCAGGCGGGTGGAGATCCGCCAGTTGCGCAGCGCTATTCGGGGGCCGGGGCCGGTCGAGCCCTTGGCCGGCTTCGCGGGCGGCTGCTCGCCCGGCGCGGGCGAGCCCGCCGCCTGACCGGCGCGCTCCCCGCTCTCGCCCGACGTCGGTGCCTGGCCCGGGTTCTGGGCGTGCTGGGGCGAGGAGCCGACGGCCCTGGGGCCAGTCCCGCCGTGCGGCTCCGGCTCCGCCGAAGCACTGCCATCCCTCTTGAAACGTCCCTGCACTAGCGTCGCAACCTCTGGACCAGGCGCCCCTCCGGGTGAACGGACGGAGCACGGTGTCGGCGTCATAGGGGCGCCCTGAATACGCCCCCGTGGTGGTCGTGAGTGACCGGCGCTGGTTCCCCCGTCTCGCCGCCGCTCGGCGCTGATGTGCGCCCCCTGTGCACCGGCTCGATCCCGCAGCGGTCCGTGGAATTCCAGCACAGTGGCGGATCTCCAACAAGGCCCGTGGGGCAGGCCGTGAGATACGTGACAGCACGTGAGGGCCGGGTCACCTGGCGTAGAAGATGATCACCCGCAAAACGGGCGTATGCCCGCGAGTCGTCGGACCTCCACCGGTGTCCCAGTCGCCATGATCAGCAGCGGAATGGTGGGTTCAGGTGTGCGATGTCGGTTTTGTCGGGGTGTTACAGGAGTCTGAATTGACCGGATTGGCCCTTGATAAGTGAGCAAACTCACATGCTGATCGGGCACTCTCCCCCGGCTGCCTGGGAATCGCGTGTTTAGCCTGACGCTTTACAGAGAAGGCAAAACCGACAACCCGCGCCCTGCAGAGGTCTCTTCCGGCCCCTCGGGTGCCCCGACACGAAAAGGTCTCGTACAACCGTGAAGACGACGATGATGTTCCACAAGATCGCCAACCCGCGACGCACGACGCTGGCGCACCTCAAGGACGCCGACGACCTGCAGACGCCGGTACAGCCGGAGCACGCCGTCGAGCTCCCGACCCAGACCGCCAACCCCCGGCGCACCATCCTCATGGAGGCCCCGGTCGCCGCCTCCGCCGCAGAGTAGTACGCCGGACCAGGTCAGCCCGCGCGCGAGGCGCCCGCCGCGCTAGCCTGGAGCGTCAGACTCCAGCCAGCTCAGTCAAGGGGCCAAGCAACCCGTGCGCATCGCCAGGTTCTCCATCGACGGGAACGTCGCCTTCGGCGCGGTCGAGGGCGACCAGCCGGACCAGCTCGTCCTCGACATCATCAAGGGCATCCCGTTCGCGGACTTCGAGCTCTCCGGCACCAAGGTCCTCCTGAGCAAGGTCCGGCTCCTGCCGCCGGTGCTCCCCAACAAGGTCGTCGCCTTCGGCCGCAACTACGCCGACCACGCCCGGGAACTGGGCAACGAGGTCCCGGACGCCCCGTTCGCCTTCTTCAAGCCGTCCACCTCGGTCATCGGCCCCGGCGACCCCATCCAGTACCCGTCCTTCTCCGAGGACCTGCACCACGAGGCCGAACTCGCCGTGGTCATCGGCCGCATGTGCCGCGAGGTCCCGCGCGAGCGCGTCAAGGACGTGATCTTCGGCTACACGTGCGCCAACGACATCACCGCCCGCGACGTGCAGCAGCGCGAGAAGCAGTGGGCCCGGGCCAAGGGCTTCGACTCCTCCTGCCCGCTCGGCCCCTGGGTGGAGACTGACCTCGACCCGAGCGACCTCACCCTCCAGCTCACGGTCAACGGCGCACAGCGCCAGCTCGGCCGCACCAGCGAGATGATCCACTCCATCGAGGACCTGATCGTCCACATCACCGAGGCGATGACGCTGCTCCCCGGCGACGTGATCCTCACGGGCACCCCGGCCGGAGTCGGCCCCCTCAACGTCGGCGACGAGGTCGCCGTCACCATCGAAGGCATCGGCACTCTCACCAACAAGGTTGTCAAGCGTGGCTAGCGCACCCGCCTCTCCCGTACGCGTCCGTTTCTGCCCCTCGCCCACCGGTAACCCCCACGTGGGCCTGGTCCGCACCGCCCTGTTCAACTGGGCGTTCGCCCGGCACCACCAGGGCACGCTGGTCTTCCGCATCGAGGACACCGACGCGGCCCGCGACTCCGAGGAGTCGTACCAGCAGCTTCTGGACTCGATGCGCTGGCTGGGCTTCGACTGGGACGAGGGCCCCGAGACCGGCGGCCCGCACGCGCCGTACCGGCAGTCCCAGCGCATGGACACCTACAAGGACGTCGCGGCCAGGCTCCTCGACGCCGGCCACGCCTACCGCTGCTACTGCTCCCAGGAGGAGCTGGACACCCGCCGCGACGCCGCCCGCGCCGCCGGCAAGCCCTCCGGGTACGACGGCCACTGCCGCGAACTGACCGCCGCCCAGGTCGAGGAGTACGAGGCGCGGGGCCGCGAGCCCATCGTCCGCTTCCGGATGCCCGACGAGGCGATCACCTTCACGGACCTGGTCCGCGGCGAGATCACCTACCTCCCGGAGAACGTCCCGGACTACGGCATCGTCCGCGCCAACGGCGCCCCGCTCTACACCCTGGTCAACCCGGTCGACGACGCCCTGATGGAGATCACCCACGTCCTGCGCGGCGAGGACCTGCTCTCCTCCACCCCCCGCCAGATCGCCCTCTACAAGGCGCTGATCGAGCTGGGCGTCGCCCAGCAGATCCCCGCCTTCGGCCACCTGCCGTACGTGATGGGCGAGGGCAACAAGAAGCTCTCCAAGCGCGACCCGCAGTCCAGCCTCAACCTCTACCGCGAGCGCGGCTTCCTCCCCGAGGGCCTGCTCAACTACCTCTCCCTGCTCGGCTGGTCGCTCTCCGCGGACCAGGACATCTTCACGATCGACGAGATGGTCGCGGCCTTCGACGTCAGTGACGTCAACCCCAACCCGGCCCGCTTCGACCTGAAGAAGTGCGAGGCGATCAACGGCGACCACATCCGGCTGCTGGAGGTCAAGGACTTCACCGAGCGCTGCCGCCCCTGGCTCAAGGCCCCCGTCGCCCCCTGGGCGCCCGAGGACTTCGACGAGGCCCGGTGGCAGGCCGTCGCGCCGCACGCGCAGACCCGCCTCAAGGTCCTCTCCGAGATCACCGACAACGTCGACTTCCTGTTCCTGCCGGAGCCGGTCTTCGACGAGGCGTCCTGGACCAAGGCGATGAAGGAGGGCTCCGACGCCCTGCTGCGCACCGCGAAGGAGAAGCTGGAGACGGCCGACTGGACGTCCCCGGAGTCCCTGAAGGAGGCCGTCCTGGCCGCCGGCGAGGCGCACGGCCTCAAGCTCGGCAAGGCCCAGGCCCCGGTCCGCGTCGCCGTCACCGGCCGCACGGTGGGCCTGCCCCTCTTCGAGTCCCTCGAAGTCCTGGGCAAGGACAAGTCCCTGACCCGCATCGACGCGGCCCTGGCGAGGCTCGCGGCGTAAGCGGCGCACACGTGACGTGGAGGGGGCGGCACCCGGGAGCAACCGGGCACCGCCCCTTTCCGCCGCCGTCCCTTCCCATCACGCCGGACGCGGTCAGCACGGGGGCGTTACCGTCGGAGCATGAGCATCCGCGCCGTGGTCTGGGACGTTGACGACACCCTCTTCGACTACACCACCGCCGACCGCGAGGGCCTGCGCGCCCACCTGGTCGCCGAAGGGCTCCTCGCCGGGTACGGGTCGCCCGAGGAAGCCCTGGAGCGGTGGCGGGAGATCACCCGGCAGCAGTGGGCCCGCTTCGCGGCCCGCGAGGTGGACTTCGTCACACAGCGCCGCGACCGCACCCGGATCTTCCTGGACCGGCCCGGGCTGACCGACGCCGAGGCCGACGACTGGTTCCAGCGCTACGTCACGCACTACGAGGCCGCCTGGTCCCTCTTCCCGGACGTGCTGCCCGTCCTCGACGCCCTCGCCGACAGCCACCGGCACGCCGTGCTCTCCAATTCCAGCCTCGTCGTCCAGGACCGCAAGCTGCGCGTCCTCGGCGTACACGACCGCTTCGAGGCCATCCTGTGCGCCGCCGAGCTGGGCGTCTCCAAGCCCGAGGCGGGCGCCTTCCTGGCCGCCTGCGACGCCCTCGGCCTCACCCCGGGCGAGGTCGCCTACGTCGGCGACCACCCCGAGATCGACGGACGCGGCGCCGCCGACGCCGGGCTGCTGTCGGTGTGGATCGACCGCGGCGGCGCGTACGCCACCGTCGACCCGCCCGCCGGGCCGCGCCGCATCGCCTCCCTCTCCGAACTCCCCGCGCTCCTCGGCGCCGATACTCGTTTTGGAGCCCCGTCCACCTTCGGGTAATGTTCTTCCTGCGCCGCCGGGGAGCGGGCCGAAAGGGCCGAAACCGGAAGCGCGACGCTAGAACAAGATCCCTCCGGGGCTTGCGTTCCAGTGGCCTATGGTGTAATTGGCAGCACGACTGATTCTGGTTCAGTTAGTCTTGGTTCGAGTCCAGGTAGGCCAGCTCGCAGAGCTCATCTGCGCCGCGGATGTCATCCGCAAAGCCCCCGTTGTGTAGCGGCCTAGCACGCTGCCCTCTCAAGGCAGTAGCGCCGGTTCGAATCCGGTCGGGGGTACAGATCCTTCCCGCGAGGACGGTCAGGGTAGCTCCCGCCGTACTTGACGCAGGATCGCTAGGGCCCCCGTTGTGTAGCGGCCTAGCACGCCGCCCTCTCAAGGCGGTAGCGCCGGTTCGAATCCGGTCGGGGGTACTGACTGGTCTAAACCACATTGGTCTATGGTGTAATTGGCAGCACGACTGATTCTGGTTCAGTTAGTCTTGGTTCGAGTCCAGGTAGACCAGCTCGGGCCTGCGGAAACGCAGTGTCCACGCCCCCGTTGTGTAGCGGCCTAGCACGCCGCCCTCTCAAGGCGGTAGCGCCGGTTCGAATCCGGTCGGGGGTACACGTCACGAAGGGGTCTCCGCTCAGGCGGGGGCCCCTTCGGCGTGGTCTGGACCTCCTCGCCGGGCCCGCAAACGGGACGGGCCCGCCGCGGCGTTGAGGCGGGTCCGAGTCCGGTCGGGTGCGGGAGAGACGATCAGCCGGTGCGGCGCAGGGCTTCCGAGAGACGGCCGGCGGCGTCGATGACCGCCTGGGCGTGCATCCGGCCCGGGTGCCGGGTCAGCCGTTCGATGGGGCCGGAGACGGACACGGCGGCCACCACGCGATTGGAGGGGCCTCGAACGGGCGCCGAGACCGAGGCGACCCCGGGCTCCCGCTCGCCGATCGACTGGGCCCACCCGCGGCGGCGTACACCGGACAGGGCCGTGGCCGTGAAGCGCGCGCCCTGCAGGCCGCGGTGGAGGCGCTCGGGCTCCTCCCAGGCCATGAGGATCTGCGCGGACGAGCCCGCTTTCATGGTGAGCGTGGAGCCGACCGGGACGGTGTCCCGAAGGCCGGACAGACGCTCGGCCGCGGCGACGCAGATGCGCATGTCGCCCTGGCGGCGGTAGAGCTGCGCGCTCTCGCCCGTGACGTCACGCAGGTGCGTGAGGACCGGGCCCGCCGTGGCGAGCAGGCGGTCCTCGCCGGCCGCCGCGGCCAGCTCGGCCAGGCGCGGGCCGAGAATGAAACGGCCCTGCATGTCGCGCGCCACCATACGGTGGTGCTCCAGCGCCACGGCCAGGCGGTGGGCCGTGGGTCGTGCCAGTCCGGTGGCCCCGACCAACCCCGCGAGGGTGGCCGGACCGGACTCCAGAGCGCTCAGGACGAGGGCCGCCTTGTCCAGAACGCCGACGCCGCTACTGTTGTCCATGAGACGATATTCCCGTCTCACTCTGTGAAACGCAAGTTCAATTTTCCGTGGAACGCGCCACTCTGGATGGCACGAAGTCACATCGGCCCGTGACGAAAGGGCCCGGTGGCGGTTGCCCGGACACAGGGGTGAGGGTGCCGCCTCCTCAAGATCTCTAGTTGGGTCGGCGCGCTGTCGCCGACCGGAGGGAAAGCGATGGGTAGGACACTCGCGGAGAAGGTCTGGGACGACCACGTCGTCCGGCGCGCCGAGGGCGAGCCCGACCTCCTCTTCATCGACTTGCACCTGCTGCACGAGGTGACCAGCCCGCAGGCCTTCGACGGCCTCCGCAAGAGCGGCCGCCCGGTGCGCCGGCTCGACCTGACCATCGCCACCGAGGACCACAACACCCCGACGCTCGACATCGACAAGCCGATCGCCGACCCGGTCTCCCGGGCCCAGCTGGAGACGCTGCGCAAGAACTGCGCCGACTTCGGCGTCCGGCTGCACCCGCTGGGCGACATCGAGCAGGGCGTCGTACACGTCGTCGGTCCGCAGCTGGGCCTGACCCAGCCCGGCACCACCGTGGTCTGCGGCGACTCGCACACCTCCACGCACGGCGCCTTCGGCGCGCTGGCGTTCGGTATCGGCACCTCCCAGGTCGAGCACGTGCTGGCCACCCAGACGCTGCCCCTGGCCCGCCCCAAGACGATGGCGATCACCGTCAACGGCGAACTGCCCGAGGGCGTCACGGCCAAGGACCTGATCCTCGCGATCATCGCGAAGATCGGCACCGGCGGCGGGCAGGGCTACATCCTGGAGTACCGCGGCGAGGCCGTCGAGAAGCTCTCGATGGAAGCCCGCATGACCATCTGCAACATGTCGATCGAGGCCGGCGCCCGCGCGGGCATGATCGCCCCCGACGAGACGACCTTCGCCTACCTCCAGGGCCGCCCGCACGCCCCCGAGGGCGCCGACTGGGACGCCGCCGTCGCGTACTGGAAGACGCTGCGCTCCGACGACGACGCCGAGTTCGACGCCGAGGTGGTCATCGAGGCCGCCGAGCTGTCGCCGTTCGTCACCTGGGGCACCAACCCGGGCCAGGGCGCGCCGCTTTCCGCCGCCGTCCCCGACCCCGCCTCCTACGAGGACGCCTCGGAGCGCTTCGCCGCCGAAAAGGCCCTGGAGTACATGGGGTTGGAGGCCGGGCAGCCGCTGCGCACCATCAAGGTGGACACCGTCTTCGTAGGGTCCTGCACCAACGGCCGCATCGAGGACCTGCGCGCCGCCGCCGACATCGTCAAGGACCGCAAAGTCGCCGACGGCGTACGGATGCTGGTCGTGCCGGGCTCGGCGCGGGTGGGCCTCCAGGCCGTCTCCGAGGGCCTGGACGTGGTCTTCAAGGAGGCCGGCGCCGAGTGGCGGCACGCGGGCTGCTCGATGTGCCTGGGCATGAACCCGGACCAGCTGGCCCCGGGTGAGCGCTCCGCCTCCACCTCCAACCGCAACTTCGAGGGACGCCAGGGCAAGGGCGGCCGCACCCACCTGGTGTCGCCGCAGGTCGCGGCCGCGACGGCGGTCCTGGGCCACCTGGCCTCCCCGGCCGACCTCGCCGCCGACGCCCCCACGCCCGCTGGAGTCTGAGAGTCATGGAAGCATTCACCAAGCACACCGGCCGGGCCGTCCCGCTGCGCCGCAGCAACGTCGACACCGACCAGATCATCCCCGCCCACTGGCTCAAGAAGGTGACCCGGGACGGGTTCGAGGACGGGTTGTTCGAGGCCTGGCGCAAGGACGGGGCCTTCGTCCTCAACCAGCCCGAGCGGCAGGGCGCGACCGTCCTGGTCGCCGGCCCCGACTTCGGCACCGGCTCCTCCCGCGAGCACGCCGTCTGGGCGCTGCAGAACTACGGCTTCAAGACCGTGATCTCCTCCCGCTTCGCCGACATCTTCCGCGGCAACTCGCTGAAGAACGGCCTGCTCACGGTGGTTCTGGACCAGAAGATCGTGGACGCGCTGTGGGAGCTGACGGAGAACGACCCGCAGGCCGAGGTCACCGTCGACCTGGAGACCCGCGAGGTGCGCGCCGAGGGCCTCACCGCCTCCTTCGACCTCGACGAGAACTCCCGCTGGCGGCTGCTGAACGGGCTGGACGACATCTCGATCACCCTTCAGAACGAGGCGGACATCGCCGCATACGAGGCGAAGCGCCCCTCGTACAAGCCGCAGACCCTCCAGGTCTGAGCCGAGGGCCCCACGAGGGCCTTCGCAAGGTCTAGTTTCGGCCACCCGGCCCCCGGCTGTACCCCCGATCGGCCCGATCGGGGGTACAGCCTTTTTCGTTTCCCCACGCGGGTGCCCGAGGCGGCTCCAGACGTCAACTTCCCACGTCGGAGGCGTTGTTGCCCGGGTGGAGACCCACTGGAATCCCGGCTTCCGAGTGGCTCCGGAGGCCCGCCCCAGGCGGCAGTTGCCCCCTGCGCAGGCGACAACTCGCCCCAGATGGCACAATCTGTGCATGGAACACGACGGCCAACTCGAGCTCTATACGGCGGTCGCGGTCCGGCTCAAAGAAGCGCACACAAGAGTGCGCGCACTGCAAGTCCCGGAGGGCGTACGGATGGCGCTGACCCGGAAGCTGCTGGTCATTACGGCCGTGGCCAAACACGATCCCGCCGGTGCGGCAAGGCGCCTGGAGCGGTTCTCCGCGGACCTCGACGAGGGTCGATTCCCCGAAGAGGAACGGTGAAGGAGCCGGGACGGTCCGAGTCCGTTGCGGCACAAGGGTGATTAGCCCGTTTCGTGTTTGATTTGCGGTATATATCTGCCTAACGTGCGAAAAAGCTTGAACACATTCGTTCTGGCGATGTCTCCGAAGGGGAAGACGTGAACAAGGCGCAGCTCGTAGAAGCGATTGCCGACAAGCTGGGCGGCCGACAGCAGGCCGCCGACGCCGTCGACGCGGTCCTGGACGCCCTCGTCCGCGCCGTGGTCGCGGGCGACCGGGTCTCGGTCACCGGCTTCGGTTCCTTCGAGAAGGTCGACCGCCCGGCCCGTTACGCCCGCAACCCGCAGACGGGCGAGCGGGTTCGGGTCAAGAAGACCTCTGTGCCGCGCTTCCGCGCGGGCCAGGGCTTCAAGGACCTGGTCAGCGGCTCGAAGAAGCTTCCGAAGAACGACATCGCGGTCAAGAAGGCCCCCAAGGGCAGCCTGTCCGGCCCGCCGCCCACCATCTCCAAGGCCGCGGGCAAGAAGGCCGCCGCCAAGAAGGCCACGGGCGCCGCGAAGAAGACGACGGGCGCGGCCAAGAAGACGACGGCGGCGGCGAAGCAGACCACCGCGAAGAAGACCACGGGCGCGGCGAAGACCACCGCCGCCAAGAAGGCCACGGCCAAGACCGCCACGGCGGCGGCGAAGAAGACCGCGGCCCAGAAGGCCCCCGCGAAGAAGGCGACCGCCAAGAAGGCCCCGGCCAAGAAGTCGACGGCCCGCAAGACCACCGCCAAGACCGCCGCCCGCAAGAAGTAGACGGCCGGCGGTACGACGGGACCGCACAGGCGGCAGGCGGACGGGCGCAGCGCCACTCACGCGCCGGGCCGGACTCCCTCTCGGAGTCCGGCCCGCGGCGCGTTCACGGGCCGCAACCCGGGGGCCGGCTCAGAAGGTCTGGAGCGTCACCAGCGTGATCCGCAGGTCCGCGCCCCCGCCCTCGGTCTCGATCCGCACCCGCTGCCCGGGGCGCAGCAGCCGCAGGCCCCCCGCGTCGAACGCCGCCGCGTCGAAGGCCACGGGCGTGCCGTCGTCGAGCAGCACCTGCCCGGAGCGGCTGTCGGGGTCGTAGGTGTACGCGGTCGCCTGCATGCCCGGCAGCCTACTGCCCGGCGATCAGCAGCCGCGCCGCCACCGCCGCCGTCCGGGGCCCCACCCCGAGCGCCAGCGCGGCGCGCAGATCGGCGCCGGTGTCGACGTCCTGGCGTACCGAATCCACCGAGGCGAGGCGCAGTTCCGCGGCGCCCGAGGCGCGGTGGCGGGCCCGGGAATCCGGGCCGAATGCGGGGGCCAATTCCCGGTCCGGGGCCGCGGCCAGCAACGTCGTGCCGATTCCGGCCGCGTCCGGGAGAAAAGCGCGCGGAAATGCGCCGGCCGCCGCCAGCACCCGCGCCAATTCGGCGGGCCGCAGCGCGGGAAGATCGGCGTTCAGCGCGGCCACCGAGACCCCGGGCCGGGCCGCCCGCACCACGGCCGCGCCGTGTGCCAGCGCGGTGTTGAGACCGCCCCCGGGCTCCTCCGGCACGACGGCCGCGCCCAGCGCCGCCAGCGCCCGCCCCGCCCGCGCGTCGTCCGTGACGACCGCCACATCCGCGACCGCCGGACAGGCCAGCGCCGCCGCCACGGTGTCCTCGGCGAACGCCAGCGCGAGGCCCGGCCGCACCCCGTCGCCGGCGGTGTCCGCAAGCCTGCTCTTGGCCCGCGCGAGGCTCTTCACGGGCACGACCAAGGTCCACTGCACGAGCGTTCCGTCCTTCTCTCGTCGCCGTCATTGTCACCTGGGGGACCTGGCGGTTCACTCGCCGGGGCGTACGGTGTCCTCGACAGACGGGCGGCCCGGGGCGAGACTTGTCCGGCCCCAGGCCCTGGAGGAAAGGTGTCAGCGTGCCACGCCGCAGAATCGGCTTCTGGTACCGCTTCGCCGCGGTGATCTGCAAACCTCCGCTGGTGGTTCTGATCAAGCGGGACTGGCGGGGAATGGAGAACATGCCGGCCGACGGCGGCTTTATCACCGCCGTGAACCACAATTCGCACGTCGACCCCTTCGCGTACGCGCATTACCAGTACAACACCGGGCGGGTCCCGCGATTCCTCGCGAAGAGCGGCCTTTTCCGGAAGGGATTCGTCGCTGCCGCGATGCGGGGCACCGGGCAGATCCCCGTCTACCGCGAGAGCACGGACGCGCTCAGCGCCTTCCGGGCCGCGATCGACGCCGTGGAGCGCGGCGAGTGCGTCGCCTTCTACCCCGAGGGCACCCTGACCCGCGACCCGGACGGCTGGCCGATGACCGCCAAGACCGGTGCCGCGCGCGTCGCCCTGCAGACCAAGTGCCCGGTCGTCCCGGTCGCCCAGTGGGGCTGCAACGAACTGCTGCCGCCCTACGCCAGGAAGCCGAACCTCCTGCCGCGCAAGACCCACCGCGTGCTCGCCGGGCCCCCGGTCGACCTCTCGCGCTTCTACGACCGGGAGATGACCGCCGACCTCCTCCGGGAGGCCACCGAGGTCATCATGGCCGCCGTCACCCGCCAGCTGGAGGAGATCCGCGGCGAGAAGGCGCCCGAGGTCCCCTACGACCCGCGCCGCGAGCGGATCGAGCAGCGCCGCCGGACGCAGGCCGAGGCACAGGCCCGGGAGCAGGCGGCCCACGACCGCGTACGGACGCAGGACCCGCAGGCGGAAGGGCAGAGCACGTGAGCAAGCCGGTCAAGGCGGCGGTCTTCGGCACCGGTTCGTGGGGCACCGCCTTCGCCACGGTCCTCGGCGACGCGGGCTGCGACGTCACCCTGTGGGCGCGCCGCACCGACGTCGTCGACGCCGTCAACTCCACCCGGAGCAACCCGGACTACCTGCCCGGTGTGGAGCTCCCGGCCACCGTGCGGGCCACCGCCGACGCCGCCGAGGCCGCGCGGGACGCCGACTTCGCCGTCCTCGCGATCCCCTCCCAGACACTGCGCGCCAACCTCGCCGCATGGCGGCCGCTGCTGGCGCCGCACACCGTGCTGGTGTCGCTGATGAAGGGCGTCGAACTCGGCTCCGCGATGCGGATGAGCGAGGTGATCGCGGACGTCGCCCAGGTCGGCGCCGAACGCATCGCCGTCGTCACCGGACCCAACCTGGCCCGCGAGATCGCCGCCCGCATGCCGGCCGCCGCCGTGGTCGCCTGCACCGACGAGGCCGTCGCCCGGCGTCTGCAGACCGCCTGCCACACCCCGTACTTCCGCCCGTACACCAACACCGACGTCGTCGGCTGCGAACTGGGCGGGGCCGTGAAGAACGTGATCGGGCTGGCCGTCGGCATCGCGGACGGCATGGGGCTCGGCGACAACGCCAAGGGCTCCCTCATCACGCGCGGTCTCACCGAGACCACCCGCCTCGGCGTCGCCCTGGGCGCCGACCCGCTGACCTTCTCCGGCCTCGCCGGCCTCGGCGACCTGGTGGCGACCTGCTCCTCGCCGCTCTCCCGCAACCACACCTTCGGCACCAACCTCGGCAAGGGCATGACCCTCCAGGAGACCATCGCGGTCACCAAGCAGACGGCCGAGGGCGTCAAGTCCTGCGAGTCCGTGCTGGATCTGGCCCGCAGGCACGGCGTCGACATGCCGATCACCGAGACCGTCGTCGCCATCGTCCACGAGGGCAAGCCCCCCGTGGTCGCCGTCAAGGAGCTGATGTCGCGCAGCGCGAAGCCCGAACGACGCTGAGCGACCGCCGGACCCGCCGGACCGGAACGCCGGGCACCGGTCGCGCCACGCGGCCCCGCCGACGCTGTCTCGCGGCCCTACGGGCGGGTACTCTCAACGCGATATGAGCACCGAGAACCTCCCCCAGAGCCCCGAGCAGCCGCCTCGCAAGCCGCGTGTGGCCGTCGTGTTCGGCGGGCGCAGCTCCGAACACGGGATCTCCGTGGTCACCGCCGGCGCCGTCCTCGCCGCCATCGACCGGACCAAGTACGACGTCCTGCCGATCGGCATCACCCGGGACGGCCGCTGGGCCCTCACCGCCGACGAACCGGAACGGATGGCGATCACCGGACGCCGTACGCCCGACGTCGAGGAACTGGCCGAGTCGACCGAGGGCGCCGTGGTGCTCCCCGTCGACCCCGCGAACCGCGAAGTCGTCTACAGCGAGCCCGGCTCGGTGCCCAAGGCGCTGGGCGAGGTCGACGTCGTCTTCCCCGTGCTGCACGGCCCCTACGGCGAGGACGGCACCCTCCAGGGCCTGCTGGAGCTGTCCGGCGTGCCCTACGTCGGCTCGGGCGTCCTCGCCTCGGCCGTCGGTCAGGACAAGGAGTACATGAAGGCGGTGTTCGCCTCCTACGGGCTCAAGGTCGGCCCGTACGCGGTGATCCGGCCGCGTGAGTGGGAGCGGGACCGGGCCGGCGCCCGCAAGAAGATCGTGGACTTCGCCGGCGAGCACGGCTGGCCGCTGTTCGTGAAGCCCGCGCGGGCCGGCTCCTCCATCGGCATCACCAAGGTCGACGGCCTCGCCGGGCTGGACGAGGCGATCGAGGAGGCCCGCCGCCACGACCCGAAGATCCTGGTCGAGGCGACGCTGCGGGGCCGGGAGATCGAGTGCGGGGTCCTGGAGTTCGAGGACGGCCCCCGCGCCTCCGTCCCCGCCGAGATCCCGCCGCCCTCGGAGCACGCGTACTACGACTTCGAGGCCAAGTACATCGACTCCACGCCCGGCGTGGTGCCCGCCCCGCTGACGCCCGAGGAGACCGCCGAGATCCAGCGGCTGGCGGTCGACGCCTTCGACGCCGCCTCCTGCGAGGGGCTGGTGCGCGCGGACTTCTTCCTCACCGAGGACGGGGAGTTCGTCATCAACGAGATCAACACCATGCCCGGCTTCACGCCGATCTCCATGTATCCGCAGATGTGGCAGGCCACCGGCGTGAGCTACCCGGAGCTGGTGGACCGGCTGGTGCAGGCGGCGCTGGGGCGCTCCACCGGGCTGCGCTGACCTCCCGCCCCGGCCTGCGCACCCGGTCTCCGCACCCCGTGCACGGCGAAGAAGGCGATCCCCTCGGGGGTCGCCTTCTCGCAGTATGATCAGCGGGTTTCCCCGGCCCGCTGCCCGCGGGCCCGCCGTGCCCTGTCCGGGTTCCGCAACAGCCCGCGACCGCCACGCCCGGCCCGGGAACCGCCGCGGACCCGCAGCCGTCTGCTGAGGAGCAGCCTGCGGCGGCGATCAACAGGGCGGGAACGAGCGGGCGGAAGGGGCTACAGGTGGACGACCGGACAGGTCAGCGTGCGGGTGATGCCTTCCACCTGCTGGACCTTGGCGACCACCATCCGACCCAGTTCGTCGACGGTGTCGGACTGGGCGCGCACGATGACGTCGTAGGGTCCTGTCACGTCCTCGGCCTGGATCACCCCAGGGAGCTTGCCGATCGTCTCGGCGACGGTCGACGCCTTGCCGACCTCGGTCTGGATCAGGATGTACGCCTGTACCACGGAACCTCCAGAGCGGCCACGAGGATCATGTGGGGAAAAGGAACGCCACGGTATCGCGTCGCCGCTCTCCGCGGGGAGACCCGCGGGGCGCCGGCCTCGCGCGCCGGGAGACGGTCTTCGTGGCCCTCACCATGAAGACGGTCCTTTCGACCGTAACGAGGACAGAGATGACGCGCGACCGGGCACGGACAGGGACGGAAGGGGAGCCAAGGCGATGAAGGGCACTGTCGGTGAGCTGGGGGAGTTCGGGCTCATCAGGGAGCTCACCTCCCGTCTCACCACCACCCCGGCGGTCCGGATCGGCCCCGGCGACGACGCCGCGGTGGTGGCCGCGCCCGACCGCAGGGTGGTGGCCAGCACCGACGTCCTCGTGGAGGGACGGCACTTCCGCCGGGACTGGTCCACCGCGTACGACGTGGGCCGCAAGGCGGCGGCGCAGAACCTCGCGGACATCGCCGCGATGGGCGCCGTACCGACCGCGCTGCTGCTCGGCCTGGTCGTCCCCGCCGAACTCCCGGTCACCTGGCCGACGGAGATGATGGACGGCCTGCGCGACGAGTGCCAGGTCGCGGGCGCCTCCGTGGTCGGCGGCGACGTCGTGCGCGGCGACACCATCATCGTCTCCATCACCGCGCTGGGCGATCTGCGCAACCAGGAACCCGTCACGCGGGGCGGCGCACAGCCCGGCGACCTCGTCGCGGTGACCGGCTGGCTGGGCTGGTCGGCGGCCGGGTTCGCGGTGCTCTCGCGCGGGTTCCGCTCGCCGCGCGCCTTCGTCGAGGCCCACCGGCGCCCCGAACCGCCGTACCACGCGGGGCCTGCCGCCGCGGGGCTCGGCGCCACCGCGATGTGCGACGTGAGCGACGGGCTCATCGCCGATCTCGGGCACATCGCCGAGGCCAGCAAGGTCCGCATCGACGTCCGCTCCGGACAGATCGACATCCCGTCCCAGATGAACGACATCGGGCAGGCCGTCGGCGTCGACCCCATGCAGTGGGTGCTCACCGGCGGCGAGGACCACGCGATCGTGGCGACCTTCCCGCCCGACGTGAAGCTGCCCGCCCGCTGGAAGGTCATCGGCGAGGTCCTCAACCCCTCCGCCCTGCCCCAGGTGACCGTCGACGGCGCGCCCTGGACCAGCAAGGGCGGCTGGGACCACTTCGGCGGAGAGGTGGAGTCGTGACCCCGGCCCCCGACACCCCGCGTGCGGCCCCGCCGTTCGTCCTCACGGTGGCCGGCTCCGACTCCGGCGGCGGCGCCGGCATCCAGGCCGACCTCAAGACCATGCTCGCCCTCGGCACCCACGGCATGAGCGTCCTGACCGCGGTGACCGCGCAGAACTCCCTCGGCGTGCAGGGCGCCTGGGAGCTGCCCGTGGACGCGGTACGCGCCCAGTACCGCAGCGTCGTGGACGACATCGGCGTCCAGGCCGTCAAGACCGGCATGCTCTCCTCCGCCGAACTGGTGGAGACCGTCGCCGAGTTGATCGGCTCCACCGACGCGCCCGCCGTGGTCGACCCGGTCGGCGTCTCCAAGCACGGGGACGCGCTGCTCGCCGCCTCCGCGCTGGAGTCGGTGCGCACCAGGCTGCTGCCGGTCGCCACCGTCGCCACCCCGAACCTGGACGAGGTCGCCCAACTCACCGGTGTCCGCGTCGAGTCCGACGCCGATCTGCGCCGGGCCGCGGCGGCCGTCCTGGAGTTCGGGCCCCGCTGGGTGCTGATCAAGGGCGGCCATCTGCGCGGCGACGCCGTGGACCTGCTCACCGACGGCTCCGAGGAGCACTGGCTGCGCGCCCCGCGCCTCGACAACCGCCACACCCACGGCACCGGCTGCACCCTCGCCTCGGCGGTGGCCTGCGGTCTGGCCAAGGGGCAGTCGGTGCCGGAGGCGGTGACGGCGGCCAAGGAGTACGTCACCGGGGCGATCGCGGCCGGCTTCGCGCTGGGCGGCGGGATCGGGCCGGTGGACCACGGGTGGGCGCTCAGGCGGGATACTCCCTGAGCTCGATGCCGGTGGCCGCCTTCTCCGTGAGCCGCTCGAAGAAACCGGCCATCAGCCGGGAGCCGAGCAGCCGGTACACGCGGTCCCGGCTGCGGATACGGCGCTCGGTGGGCGGGGCGGGGAACGGGCCCGCGTTGTGGGAGATCTTCTGGCAGCCCTTGGCGAAACCCCGGACCCGCGTCTCGTAGTCGGCGAACGCGGTGCGCTGGTCGCCGCCCGCCGGCGCCAGCTCCCCGGCGGGGATGTGGGCGCCGGCGATCGCCACGCCCGTGCCCATGCCGCCCATCGTGGCGCCGTACCCGGCATCGCCGAGCAGGGCGACACGGCCCTCGGCGAGCCGGTCGACGTGGATCTGGGCGACCGCGTCGAAGTACAGGTCGTCGTCCTCCTCCAGCGCCTTCAGCACCCGGGGCGTCTCCCAGCGCATACCGGCGAACCGCTCCCGCAGGATCCGCCTCTGCGCCGCCACGTCGCCCCGGTCGTACACCGACCGCGCGGAGCGGAAGACCAGCAGGGCGCCCTACCGCGTCGTCACCCGCCCGAGACCGTCGACAGCCACGTCTTCGAGTGCCTGTACGAGGGTCGGGGCGCCCTCGCGGCCGGTGATCCCGCGCGTGCCTGGGCGGCGGCTCCGACCTGGTCCCGGAGCTGCGGGCCCGGCACCCGGCCGGGCCGTGTCCGTCCACAGCTACGACGGGGACCCGGAGCGCGCGGATTCTGGCACGCGGCCCGTGCGGGCACGGCAAAAAGCCGGCCCACCCAGGGGTGGACCGGCTTCGTACAGCGGACCAGGCAGTGGCCGCGCGCTCAGCATACGCGTCAGCGCGAGACCTTGCCGGCCTTGATGCACGAGGTGCAAGCGTTCACGCGCTTCGGCGTCCCGCCGACCACGGTACGCACGCGCTGGATGTTCGGGTTCCAGCGACGGGACGTACGGCGGTGCGAGTGCGAGATGTTGTTGCCGAAGCCCGGCCCCTTGCCGCAGACGTCGCAGTTGGCAGCCACGGGTCACTCCAAAGACTTCAGATGCACTTACGGTTGATCCCGGCACGCCGGGATCAAGCTCTCGGACACGAGGCCCGGGATCTGAATGGCGGTACCAGGGGGATGGCCCGATCGGGATCGGGCAACCGGGGCAGCATACAACGGCTGGTCCCGTACAACGAAACTACCACGGCAGCTCAGGGGCCCGTCCCCGCCCTCCTGGGGCGGGGACCCGGCCGAGGTCTACGCTGCCAGCCACGTCCAGCAGCTCAGGGAGGCGCAGGTGGCGCAGGTGCCGCAGAGGTTCTTCGACGCTCTGGCGGTGCGTACCTGGTGCGGTCTGTCACTGCGCGCGCTGGGCCGCGCGCGGGAGGAGATCGACGCGATCAACGTCTATCCCGTCGCCGACGGGGACACCGGCACGAACCTCTATCTGACCGTCGAGTCGGCCGGCGCCGCCGTGGAGGCCGTGTTCGCGGCGCACGAGACGGGGGCGGCCGGCAGCGGCGGCCCCTCGCTGGCGGACGCCGTGGGCGCGATGGCGCATGGCGCGCTGATCGGGGCGCGCGGCAACTCCGGGACGATCCTCGCGCAACTGCTGCGCGGCATGGCCCAGGTGCTCACCGCGCCGGGTGAACCCGCTCACACCGAGGGCACGGGGCTGCGGCTGGCGCTGCGGCACGCCGCCGAATCCGCGCGGCAGGCCGTGGCCCACCCGGTCGAGGGCACCGTCCTCACCGTCGCCTCGGCCGCCGCCGACGCGGCCGACGCCGCGCGGGGCGACTGCGCGCAGGTGGCCCGCGCGGCCTACGACGGCGCCCGCGCGGCGCTCGCCGCGACTCCGGGCCAGCTCGCCGTCCTGGAACGCGCCGGGGTGGTCGACGCGGGCGGCCAGGGCCTCGTCACGGTCCTCGCGGCCCTGGTGGAGACCTTCACGGGCCGCACCCCGGGGCGCGAGACGGCGGTCCTGGTACGGCACGGGGGTGCGGGCCCTGCGGGGGCGGAGCCGGCGCGGGAGGCTCCTACGTCTCGTCCGCCTCGTACGGGCGCGGACCTCGTGCCTGGCGGGCGCCGGGCGGGAGACGGCCTCACCGGATCCGCCCCGGCCCCGGCGTGCCTCCCCGTCGAGTGCGGGGAGCCGGAGGCCGGCGTGGACGGGCCGGCGTTCGAGGTGATCTACCTCCTGGAGGCCGAGGACGCGGCCGTCACGCGGCTGCGCCGGCGGCTCGACGGGCTCGGGGACTCCCTCGTCGTCGTCGGCGGCGACGGCCTGTGGAACGTCCACGTGCACGTCGACGACGCGGGCGCCGCCGTGGAGGCCGGCGTCGAGGCCGGACGGCCGCACCGGATCCGGATCACCCACTTCGGGTACGGCGACGCGCACACCACCGGCGGCGAGCGTCCCGCGCGGGAGCGCACCCAGCGCGCGGTGGTGGCCGTCGTACCGGGAGAGGGGCTAGCCGTGCTGTACGCCGAGGCCGGCGCCACCACCCTGGTCGCCCGCCCCGGGGAACCGCCCGCGAGCGGCGAGCTGGTCCAGGCGGTACGGCGCGCCCACGCGCGCGAGGTCGTCCTGCTGCCCAACGACGCCGAGCTGCGCCACACCGCCGCCGCGGCGGCCGAGCAGGTCCGCGCCGAGGGCGTCCGGGTCGCCCTCATCCCCACCCGCTCCGCCGTCCAGGGCATCGCCGCGCTCGCCGTGCACGAACCCGGCCGGCGCTTCGACGAGGACGTGGTCGCGATGACGTCGGCGGCGGGCGCCACCCGGCACGCCGAGGTGACCGTCGCCGAACGCCAGGCGTGGACCACGGCCGGCATCTGCCAGGCCGGTGACGTGCTCGGCCTCATCGACGGCGACGTCGCCGTGATCGGCGCGGACGTCACCCAGGTCGCCGCGACCGTCCTGGACCGCATGCTCGCGGCCGGCGGCGAGCTGGTCACCCTCGTCCTCGGCGACGAGGCTCCCGAGGCCGTCGCCGGCCACCTGGAGGCCCGCGTCCGCGAGGCGTACCTCGCCGTCGACACCGTGGTCCTCCGCGGCGGCCGGCAGGGCGCGCTGCTGCTCGTCGGGGTCGAGTAGCGCGGCGCCGCTGTGGGCCGTTGTCAGTGGCGTGGTGTGCAATGGATCTCGTGCCCGCACTGCGAGAACCCCTGAAGAAGGTGCTCGGCCCCGCCACCGCGAAGGTGATGGCCGAGCACCTCGGCCTGCACACCGTCGGCGACCTCCTCCACCACTACCCCCGCAGATACGAGGAGCGCGGCCAGCTCACCCACCTCGCCGACCTGCCGATGGACGAGCACGTCACGGTCGTGGCCCAGGTCGCCGACGCCCGCCTGCACACCTTCGCCTCCTCGAAGGCCCCGCGCGGCAAGGGCCAGCGCCTCGAAGTGACCATCACGGACGGCAGCGGCCGCCTCCAACTGGTGTTCTTCGGCAACGGAGTCCACAAGCCCCACAAGGAACTCCTGCCGGGCACCCGCGCGATGTTCGCCGGCAAGGTCTCCGTCTTCAACCGCCGCCTCCAACTGGCCCATCCGGCGTACGAGTTGCTGCGCGCCGTGGACGACGACGATCCGGCCGAGAGCGTCGAGTCCTGGGCCGGCGCCCTCATCCCGCTCTACCCGGCCACCGCCAAGCTGGAGTCCTGGAAGATCGGCAAGGCGGTCCAGACGGTGCTGCCCAGCGCCGAGGAGGCCGTCGACCCGCTCCCCGACTCCCTGCGCGAGGGCCGGGGCCTCGTCTCCCTCCCCGAGGCCCTCCTCAAGATCCACCGCCCGCACACCAAGGCGGACATCGAGGACGCCCGCGCCCGCCTCAAGTGGGACGAGGCATTCGTCCTCCAGGTCGCCCTCGCCCGCCGCCGGCACGCGGAGACCCAACTCCCCGCCGTCCCCCGCAGACCGAGCCCCGACGGCCTGCTCGCCGCCTTCGACGACCGCCTCCCCTTCACCCTCACCGAGGGCCAGCGGAAGGTCTCCCGCGAGATCTTCGACGACCTCGCCACCGACCACCCGATGCACCGCCTGCTCCAGGGGGAGGTCGGGTCGGGAAAGGCCCAGCCTCTCGATTCCCTGGTGCTGACCCCAGCCGGCTTCCGGCCCATGGGTGAACTGCGAACCGGGGACGAGGTGGTGGTCCCGACAGGGGAGACCGCTCGGATCGACGGCGTCTTCCCTCAAGGGGAACGCGAGGTCTGGCGTCTCCTGCTGTCCGACGGCAGCTCCGTCGAATGCGACGACGAGCACCTGTGGATCGTCGGCACGAGTCGTGGCTGGGACCGAGGGCAGACTCCGAAGGTCCTCACGACCGGGGAGATCCGACGGGACACGCACAAAGCCGACGGATCCTCCAAGTGGTATCTCCCGCCCGCGACGCCGGTGGATCTCGGTGGAGACCACGCCCTGCCCCTCGATCCGTACCTGTTCGGTCTTCTCCTGGGAGACGGTTCGTTCCGGCACAGCCTCCGGCTCTCCGCCGTCGACGACGAGATCCGGGACGCGGCGGCGGCGCATGTCGCACCCGAGTGCGAACTGGTCCCGGTGACCGGCTCCCGCTGCGATCACACGATCCAGCTCGCACGGCCTGCCGCGGGGACGCGCAACCCTGTGATCCAGTCCCTTCGGGACATGGGCCTGTGGGGCGTGCCCTCGCACGGGAAATTCATCCCCGGCATGTTCAAGAACACAACGATCAAGAATCGCCACGCCCTGTTGCAAGGGCTCCTGGACACCGGCGGGACCGTTCACGCGGACGGCACGAGCGTGTCGCTGCGCTCGGCGTCCCGACGACTTGCAGACGATGCCGCGTGGCTCGTGCGTTCTCTGGGCGGCCGGGCACGGGTTCTGCCCGAGAACGCGGCCTTCAACGTGTCGATCGCGTTGCCCAGCGAGTACCCGCCCTTCAGATTGACCCGCAAGGCTGAGCGAATGGGTGCCCGGCCGAAGTACGACACGTTCCGGCGGGGGATCCGCGCGGTCGAGTACGTGGGGCGTAAGCCCGTCCAGTGCATCAGCGTCGCCCACCCGAGCCACGCCTACGTCACCGACCACTTCACGGTCACGCACAACACCATGGTCGCCCTGCGCGCCATGCTCGCCGTGGTCGACGCCGGCGGGCAGGCCGTGATGCTGGCGCCCACCGAGGTGCTCGCCCAGCAGCATCACCGGTCGGTCGTGGAGATGATGGGCGAGCTGGCCGAGGGCGGCATGCTGGGCGGCGCCGAGCACGCCACCAAGGTCGTGCTGCTCACCGGCTCGCTGGGCGCCGCCGCCCGCCGCCATGCCCTGCTCGACCTGGCCACCGGCGAGGCCGGCATCGTCATCGGCACCCACGCGCTGATCGAGGACAAGGTCCAGTTCCACGACCTCGGCCTGGTCGTCGTGGACGAACAGCACCGCTTCGGCGTCGAGCAGCGCGACGCCCTGCGCGGCAAGGGCAGACAGCCCCCGCACCTGCTCGTCATGACCGCCACGCCCATCCCGCGCACCGTCGCGATGACCGTCTTCGGCGACCTGGAGACCTCCGTCCTGGACCAGCTCCCGGCCGGCCGCTCCCCGATCGCCAGCCATGTCGTCCCGGCCGCCGACAAACCGCACTTCCTCGCCCGCGCCTGGGACCGGGTCCGCGAGGAGGTCGAGGCCGGACACCAGGCGTACGTCGTCTGCCCGCGCATCGGCGACGAGGAGGACGGCCCCCAGAAGAACGGCGGCAAGCAGCCCCCCGAGGGCGACGCCGACAAGCGGCCCCCGCTCGCCGTCCTCGACGTCGCCGCGCAGCTCGCGAAGGGCCCGCTGGAGGGCCTCAAGGTCGAGATCCTGCACGGGCGCATGCCGCCCGACGACAAGGACGCCGTGATGCGCCGGTTCACCGCCGGGGAGACCGACGTGCTGGTCGCCACGACCGTCATCGAGGTCGGCGTCAACGTCCCCAACGCCACCGCGATGGTGATCATGGACGCCGACCGCTTCGGCGTCTCCCAGCTCCACCAGCTGCGCGGCCGGGTCGGCCGTGGCTCCGCCCCCGGACTGTGCCTCCTGGTCAGCGAGATGCCCGAGGCGAGCGCGGCCCGCCAGCGGCTCGATGCGGTCGCCGGCACCCTCGACGGCTTCGAGCTGTCCCGCATCGACCTCGAACAGCGCCGCGAGGGCGACGTCCTCGGCCAGGCCCAGTCCGGCACCCGCACCTCCCTGCGCGTCCTCGCGGTCATCGAGGACGAGGAGATCATCGCCGAGGCCCGCGAGGAGGCGGCCGCCGTGGTGGCCGCCGACCCGGAGCTGACGTCCCTGCCGGGACTGCGCACCGCCCTGGACGCCCTCCTGGACGAGGAGCGGGAGCAGTACCTGGAGAAGGGGTGAGCGGCGGTACGGCCACGCGAGCCGCCTGCCGCCCCGCCTGCGAAACTGAGAACAACGCCTCCCACGACCAAGGACCCCAGATGACCCGCGTGATCGCCGGCAGGGCCGGCGGACGTCGCCTAGCCGTCCCGCAGGGCACCCGCACCCGCCCCACCTCCGAGCGCGCGCGCGAGGGCCTCTTCTCCACCTGGCAGTCCCTCCTCGGCGGTCCGCTGGACGGCGAGCGCGTCCTCGACCTGTACGCCGGTTCCGGCGCCGTCGGCCTGGAGGCGCTCTCCCGGGGCGCCGCGCACGCCCTGCTCGTCGAGGCCGACGCCCGCGCCGTCCGCACGGTCCGGGAGAACGTGCGGGCCCTCGGCCTCCCCGGCGCCGAGATCCGCTCGGGCAAAGCGGAACAGATCATCCGCAACCCCGCCCCCGGTGACCCGTACGACCTGGTCTTCCTGGACCCGCCGTACGCCGTCACCGACGACGATCTTCGGGAGATCCTGCTCACACTCCGTACTGAGGGGTGGCTCGCCGGGGAAGCGCTCGTCACCGTGGAGCGCAGTACCAGGGGCGGTGAGTTCCGCTGGCCGCCGGAGTTCGAGCCGATCCGGGCCCGTCGCTACGGCGAGGGAACGTTTTGGTACGGTCGCGCCGCCGCCACGTGCGAAGACGCACGATGACCGGACCGGAGAGCGAGGGGAATCAAGTGCGCCGTGCCGTCTGTCCCGGGTCCTTCGACCCGATCACCAACGGACACCTCGACATCATCGGCCGAGCGTCGAGCCTGTACGACGAGGTCTATGTCGCGGTGATGATCAACCAGGCGAAGAAGGGCCTCTTCGAGATCGAGGAGCGCATCGACCTCATCCGCCAGGTCACCGCCGAGTACGGCAACGTCCGCGTGGAGTCCTTCCACGGCCTGCTCGTCGACTTCTGCAAGCAGCGCGAGATCCCGGCCATCGTCAAGGGCCTGCGCGCGGTCAGCGACTTCGACTACGAACTGCAGATGGCCCAGATGAACAACGGCCTCTCCGGGGTCGAGACCCTCTTCATCCCCACCAACCCCACCTACAGCTTCCTGTCGTCCTCCCTGGTCAAGGAGGTCGCGACCTGGGGCGGCGACGTCGCCCACCTGGTGCCGCCGCTGGTCTTCGACGCCCTCTCGGAACGCCTGAAGCGGGACTGACGAGGGACCGGCGCACCCAGGGGTCGTACAGTCGTCCCGTCCGTCTCCAACACAGCTGTAGAGAGTGGCGAGCACACGGTGGACGTGCAGAACAAGCTCGACGAGATCACCGCGTTGGTCTCCGGCGCCCGCGCCATGCCCATGTCGGCCTCGTGCGTGATCAACCGCGCCGAACTGCTCTCGCTGCTGGAGGAGTTGCGCGCCGAACTGCCCGGCTCCCTCGCCCAGGCCCAGGAGCTGATCGGCGACCGGGAGCAGATGGTCGCGCAGGCCCGCCAGGAGGCCGGGCGGATCATCGAGAGCGCGCACGCCGAACGCGGCTCCCTCATCTCCGACACCGAGGTCGCCCGCCGCTCCCAGGCCGAGGCCGACCGCATCCTCGCCGAGGCCCGCCAGGAGGCCGAGGAGGTCCGCGCCGAGGCCGACGACTACGTCGACTCCAAGCTCGCCAACTTCGAGGTCGTCCTCACCAAGACCCTCGGCTCCGTCGGCCGCGGCCGCGAGAAGCTCCTCGGCACCGGACCCGGCCTCGACGAGCACGGCTACGAGGACGAGGACGCCCCCGAGCGCAGCCACGACCCCGAGACCCTGCGCCGCGACGCCGACATCTACGTCGACACCAAGCTCGGCGCCTTCGAGGCCGTCCTCGCCAAGACCCTGGACGCGGTCGGCCGGGGCCGCCAGAAGCTGCACGGCCGGATCGCCACCGACGACCTCGGCGCCCTCGCCGACGACGCGACCACCGTCCAGCACTCCAGCGACGCCGACTACCTCGCCGGCCTGGCGGCCCTCTCCGACGCCCCCGCGGCCCCCGCCGCCGCGCCCCGGCAGCCCGAGTACGGCGAGCCCCAGCCGGCCGCCGCCCAGCCGCCCGCACAGGCCGTACCGGAGATGCCGGCGCAGGAGCCGGCGTACGGCTACGCCGCCCAGCAGCCCGACCCGTACGCCGCCTACCAGCAGGCGTACGGCGGCGGCCAGGACCCCTACGGCTACCCGCAGCAGACCGCCGGCCCCTATGCCGGCTACCAGGGCTACGACACCCAGCAGCCTCAGCAGCAGGCATACGACGACGGGCAGGACTACGGCCGGCCCCCGCAGCCGCAGCAGCCCCCGCAGACCCAGCCGCAGGCGCTCGACGAGACCAGCCTCTTCGACACCAGCATGATCAGCGCCGAGCAGCTTCGGGCCTACGAGCAGGGCCGCGGACTGTAGGGGTGCCCGGCGGTCCCGGGACCGGATTGGGCCGTGAGCGGATGGTCCAGTATCCTGGGCGTTCGGTCGCGCGTACGTCCGCGATCCACGCTGCCCGGGGACACCGCAGGGCGGCGTCACCCCCACTCGAAAGATCGAAAGCAGGAATGGCTCTGAACGCCCGCCTCGACCACCGCGACCCTCTCGTGTTCGACACACACGAGCTGGGACGGCGTCCTGGTGCGCTCCAGCGCCTGAACCGCACGATCGACGCTCCCCGGGACCTCGGTGTCGCGGGAGTCATCGGAGTGCCGGAAGGCACCCCGGTGGAGCTGGAGCTGCGGCTCGAGTCGGTCATGGAAGGGGTGCTCGTCACAGGCACCGCCCGTGCCAGGGCCGAGGGAGAGTGCGTAAGGTGTCTGGAGCCGTTGGAGCAGCAGCTCACAGCGGACTTCCAGGAGATGTTCTCGTACCCTGACGCCGACGACCGGGGCCGCCCCAAGGCGGAACCGGCCGACGACGCCGAGGAAGACGAGGACAGGCTCTTCGTCGAGGACGGCCTGTTCGACCTCGAACCCGTGCTGCGCGACGCGGTGGTGCTCGCACTGCCGATGCAGCCGGTGTGCCAGGAAGACTGCCAGGGCCTGTGCTCCGAGTGCGGAGCACGCCTGTCGGACGACCCGGACCACCACCATGACGCCGTCGACATCCGTTGGGCGGCATTGCAGGGACTCGCCGGTTCACTCGGAGACGGCGAGAAGGACGAGATGAGCGGCGACGGGTCGGATTCCGCTGACGCCGCCGAGAAGCAGGAGAAGTAGCCGTGGCTGTTCCGAAGCGGAAGATGTCGCGCAGCAACACGCGCCACCGCCGGTCGCAGTGGAAGGCTGCGGTCCCCACCCTGGTTGCGTGCGAGCGCTGCCACGAGCCCAAGCAGCAGCACATCGCGTGCCCGTCTTGCGGCACTTACAACAAGCGCCAGGTCCTCGAGGTCTGAGCGGCTGGTGAGAGGCACTGTGTCCACTACCAAGAAGGTGGCAGACGCCGAAGCCACCAGTCCCCGCCGCCGCGGGGGTGTTCCGGCGGACACCCAGGCCTCGTCCCACACGCTTCTGGAAGGGCGGCTCGGCTATCAGCTCGAGTCCGCCCTTCTGGTGCGCGCGCTGACCCACCGTTCCTACGCGTACGAGAACGGCGGTCTGCCGACGAACGAGCGGCTGGAGTTCCTCGGGGACTCCGTGCTCGGTCTCGTCGTCACGGACACGCTGTACCGCACCCACCCCGACCTGCCCGAAGGTCAACTGGCCAAGCTGCGGGCCGCGGTGGTCAACTCGCGTGCGCTGGCACAGGTGGGCCGCGGGCTGGAACTGGGCTCCTTCATCCGGCTCGGCCGCGGTGAAGAGGGCACGGGCGGCCGGGACAAGGCGTCCATCCTCGCCGACACCCTCGAAGCGGTGATCGGCGCGGTCTATCTCGACCAGGGCCTCGACGCGGCCTCCGAACTGGTGCACCGCCTGTTCGACCCGCTGATCGAGAAGTCCTCCAACCTCGGTGCCGGCCTGGACTGGAAGACCAGCCTCCAGGAGCTCACCGCGACCGAAGGACTCGGCGTCCCCGAGTACCTGGTCACGGAGACCGGCCCCGACCACGAGAAGACCTTCACTGCTGCCGCCCGCGTCGGAGGCGTCTCGTACGGCACCGGCACCGGCCGCAGCAAGAAGGAGGCGGAGCAGCAGGCCGCGGAATCCGCGTGGCGGTCCATCCGGGCCGCGGCGGACGAGCGCGCCAAGGAGACGGCGAACGCCGTCGACGCGAACGCCGACGAGGCGGCCGCCTCCGCCTGACCCACAGCACGTCCCGAACGCCCGCCCCTCCCGCCGGGGCGGGCGTTCGGTTCGTCGTCAGTCCACCGGCCCACCCGAGGGGAAGCCATGCCCGAGTTGCCCGAGGTCGAGGTCGTACGGCGCGGACTGGAGCGGTGGGTCGCCCACCGGACCGTCGCCGACGCCGAGGTCCTGCACCCCCGTTCGGTCCGCCGGCACCTGGCCGGCGGCGACGACTTCGCGCAGCGGCTCAAGGGCCACCGTGTCGGCGTGCCCAGCCGCCGCGGCAAGTACCTGTGGCTGCCGCTGGAGGACTCCGGCCAGGCCGTCCTGGCCCACCTCGGGATGAGCGGCCAGCTCCTGGTCCAGCCGCACGAGGCCCCCGCCGAGAAGCACCTGCGCATCCGGGTCCGCTTCGCCGACGCCCTCGGTACCGAGCTCCGCTTCGTCGACCAGCGCACCTTCGGCGGCCTGTCCCTGCACGACACCGGCCCCGACGGCCTGCCGGACGTCATCGCGCACATCGCCCGCGATCCGCTGGACCCGCTCTTCGACGACGAGGCGTTCCACCTCGCCCTGCGCCGCAAGCGCACCACGATCAAGCGGGCCCTGCTCGACCAGTCCCTGATCAGCGGCGTCGGCAACATCTACGCGGACGAGGCCCTGTGGCGCGCCCGGCTGCACTACGAACGCCCCACGGCGGCCCTCACCCGGCCCCGCACCGCCGAACTCCTCGGCCACGTCCGGGACGTGATGAACGCGGCCCTCGCCGTCGGCGGCACCAGCTTCGACAGCCTCTACGTCAACGTCAACGGCGAGTCCGGCTACTTCGACCGCTCCCTCGACGCCTACGGCCGCGAGGACCTGCCCTGCCGCCGCTGCGCCACCCCGATCCGCCGCCGCCCCTGGATGAACCGCTCCAGCTACTACTGCCCGAAGTGCCAGCGCCCGCCGCGAACCGCCTAGGCGGACCGCGCGTCGTACCGCTCCCTGGCGGCCAGCACCTCGTCCATCCGGCCCTCCACGCACTCGATGAGCGCCATCAGCCGGACGGCCACCTCACGGCCCAGGGGAGTGAGTTCGTAGTCCACGCGGGGCGGGTTGGTGGCCTGGGCCTCGCGCAGGACGAGGCCGTCGCGCTCCAGGGTGTGGAGGGTCTGGGCGAGCATCTTCTCGCTGACGCCGTCGACCCGGCGCCGCAACTCGTTGAACCGGAACGAGCCGTCGTACAAGGCCCCGAGCGTCAACGCGCCCCAGCGTCCCGTGGCGTGCTCCAAGGTGCTGCGTGAGGGACACACCCGGGAGAACACGTCGTACGGGAGATCCTCCTCCGGCGTGCGCTCCTGCATGGTCGTCATACGTTCAGCCTACGTGAGCGCGCCCCCGCGCCGCAGCTCACACGGTCGGGGACCCTCCGGGCTCAGTAGCCGAAGTTCTGCGTCCACCAGGGGCCGCCGGAGCCGAAGTGGACGCCGACGCCGAGGGTCTGGAAGTCGCAGTTGAGGATGTTGGCGCGGTGGCCGGGGCTGGCCATCCAGGCGTCCATGACGGCCTGGGCGTCGGCCTGGCCGCGGGCTATGTTCTCGCCGCCGAGGTCGCTTATGCCGGCGGCCTCGGCGCGGTCCCAGGGGGTGGCGCCGCTGGGGTCGGTGTGGTCGAAGAAGCCCTCGGTGGCCATGGCCTCGCTGAAGTCCTCGGCCAAGTCGCCGAGGGCGCTGTTCGCGGCCAGCGGCCGGCATCCCGCCTTGGCCCGCTCGTCGTTCACGAGCACGAGCACCTGGGCCTGGGCGACGGCCTCCTGCGACACCGCGGCGGGCGTCTCGGGGCGCGCGGGCACCTTGACGGCCGGGCGGGAGGGGGTGGCGGTCGGCTTGCGGTCCGGCTTCGGCTTCGCGCCGGGGACCTTCGTCGCGGGCTTCGTGTCGTCCGTCTTCGCCGGCGCCTCGGCGGGCTCGGAGGCCGGGGCGGAAGGGGTCGCCGACGGCGCGGAGGCGGAGGGCGCGGACGGCGAGGCGGCCGGGGAGGAGGGGGACGTGGCGGGGCCGGAGGGCGCCGAGGCGCGGCCGGAGCCGCGGTTCGCCGGGCCGGCGTCGCGGCCGGTGTCGGCGCTGCCGGAGGTGCCGCCCTGCTCGGCCGGGCTGTTCGTCGGCGCGTCCTGCGCCTGCACGCGGTCGCCCCCGTCGCCGGTGCTGCCGCCGATCCGGTAGTTGTCGAGGCCGGGCACCGCGCCGGTGGTCACCGCCACCGTGCCGAGGGCGACCGCGGCGGAGACCCCGAGCAGCCCGGTCCGGACCGGGGTGGCGGCCTTCCTGCGGCGCCGCCGACGGGTACCCGGGGAACCAGGACGGCTGTCGGGGGTGTAGCCGTCGCGGGGGAAGGCGACCGTGCTGGCGGCCTGCGGGACATCGCCGCCGGGGCCGTCCGGGGCGAAGAGGTAGGCGTCGCTCCTGGCCCGGACCTCGGCGTACGCCTCGGGGTTCAGATAGGGCGCGATGCCCATCGTGGGCCGTTCGCCCCCGCCCGGGGCGAACGGGTCCCGGCCCGCACCCGTCGTAGCGTCGGTCCGGCGGCCTCCCGCGGAGTGGCCCCCCGTGGCGCGGCCCGTGGCGGCGCGGCCGGCGGCTGAGCGTCGGTGGCGTCCCATGTCCTGGCCTTCCTCGTCCTGGCGGTCGACGTGTGCTCGCACGATGCGGACCGTGCACCCACGATCCCCACACCGAACTCACACGATCGAGTGAGTTTCATGATGGGTTTCGTTGGGTGGGGACGGTACCGCATGGCGCCAGGGGGTGGCGTGCCCGTCGGGACATTGACTGGTTAGGTTGCCGTCATGAACGAGGATGTACGGCTGGTCGCGTGGGTGCGCGGGCAGGTCCAGGGCGTGGGTTTCCGCTGGTTCACGCGGGCCAGGGCGCTGGAGCTCGGCGCGATGAGTGGCTTTGCTCTCAATCTGGCGGACGGGCGGGTCCAGGTCGTCGCCGAGGGCCCCCGTGAGCGCTGCGAGGCGCTGCTCGGCTGGCTCCACAGCGACGACACGCCCGGGTGCGTGGAAGGAGTCACCGAGATCTGGGACACACCGCGCGGGGGCTACGAGGGCTTCGCCATCCGCTGACCTCCCGCCGCGCGCGGTGGGTCCGGCGCCCGCCGGGGTCCGCGGCGAACGGGTGGCCGCAGTGGAAACGAGCAGGTGGTTGCCAACGCCGACGGCTCGTGGCAGGCTCCGGTCGCACAAAGATCGCCACGCCCCGCGGGGCCCGCAGGAGACGCAGCGTCGCCGCTCGACGGCCGCTCGCGCCCGGGCGCCCGCCGATACGGGGCGTGATCGTGTTGACCGTCAAACTTTTTGGTGAGACGCTGAAAGCCCCACGCACCTTAGCTGTTTGGCATGGTTGAACGGCAGTAAAAACTCCAAAGTGCCAAGCACCGCGGGTGCGCATCCCTCACGACCCGCACCGCTCCGGTCGGTCACTCATTGTGGAGGACCATCCATCATGGCAAAGGCGCTTCTCGGTTACGTCGGCGGCTCCGACCCGCGACTCCTCGCCGAGATGCGACGGCTCCAGCAGCGCGTCCAGGACCTGGAATCCGAGCTCGGACGAATCCAGGCGGAGAAGGACGCGTTGGCGGCTGCCGCTTCTCACGACAGGATCATGGAGAGCGTTGACGCACACCAGGCGGAGCCTGCGCTCACCTGATCACTGCATCGCTCCAGTACGGCACGGCAGTGGTCGGGACAGCCCGTCCAACCGCTCAGGTGTCAGAGTCTGCAAGGGACGCTTCGGCGTCCCTTCTTTCTTTCCCGCCCCCCGTCTCAGCCCCGGCGTCCGGCTCGCCTTTTCCTCCCCGCGCAACCTTTCACCCTCTTCAACGTCTGATGTGCCCTGCACGTTCACCGGTGAAACCGCGGCGGTTCACCGGTTCATGGAGTGAGACGGCACCGAAAGGTAGAGTCCCACGGCGTGCACCTGAAGGCCCTGACCCTCCGCGGCTTCAAGTCGTTCGCCTCCGCGACCACGCTCCGGTTCGAACCGGGCATCACCTGCGTCGTCGGCCCCAACGGATCGGGCAAGTCCAACGTCGTCGACGCGCTCAGCTGGGTCATGGGCGAGCAGGGCGCCAAGTCGCTGCGCGGCGGCAAGATGGAGGACGTGATCTTCGCCGGCACCACCGGCCGCCCGCCGCTCGGCCGGGCCGAGGTCTCGCTGACCATCGACAACTCCGACGGCGCCCTGCCCATCGAGTACGCCGAGGTCACCATCACGCGGATCATGTTCCGCAACGGCGGCAGCGAGTACCAGATCAACGGCGACACCTGCCGCCTCCTCGACATCCAGGAACTCCTCTCCGACTCCGGCATCGGCCGCGAGATGCACGTCATCGTCGGACAGGGCCAGCTCGACTCCGTCCTGCACGCCGACCCGATGGGCCGCCGCGCCTTCATCGAGGAGGCCGCCGGCGTCCTCAAGCACCGCAAGCGCAAGGAGAAGGCGCTCCGGAAGCTGGACGCGATGCAGGCCAACCTCGCGCGCGTGCAGGACCTCACCGACGAGCTGCGCCGCCAGCTCAAACCGCTCGGCCGGCAGGCCGCCGTCGCCCGCAGGGCCGCCGTCATCCAGGCCGAACTGCGCGACGCCCGGCTCCGGCTCCTCGCCGACGACCTCGTACGGCTGCGTGAGGCGCTCCAGGCCGAGATCGCCGACGAGGCCGCCCTCAAGGAACGCAAGGAGGCCGCCGAGCGGGAGCTGGGCAAGGCGGTGCGCCGCGAGGCCGACCTGGAGGACGAGGTGCGCCGGCTCACCCCGCGCCTCCAGCGCGCCCAGCAGACCTGGTACGAGCTGTCGCAGCTCGCCGAACGGGTGCGCGGCACGATCTCGCTGGCCGACGCCCGGGTCAAGAGCGCCACCTCCGCGCCCCCCGAGGAGCGCCGGGGCCGCGACCCGGAGGAACTGGAGCGCGAGGCCGCCCGCGTCCGCGAACAGGAGGCCGAGCTGGAGGCGGCCCTGGAGGCGGCCGAACGCGCCCTGGAGGACACCGCCGCCCACCGCGCCGACCTCGAACGCGACCTGGCCCTGGAGGAGCGCCGCCTCAAGGACGCCGCCCGCGCCATCGCCGACCGGCGCGAAGGGCTCGCCCGACTCAGCGGCCAGGTCGGCGCCGCCCGCTCCCGCGCCGCCTCCGCGCAGGCCGAGATCGAGCGGCTCGCCGAAGCGCGCGAGGCATCCCGGGAGCGGGCCGCCGCCGCGCAGGAGGAGTACGAGGCGCTCCAGGCCGAGGTGGACGGCCTCGACGCCGGCGACCAGGAACTCGCCGAGCGGCACGAGGCGGCACGGCACGCCCTGGCCGAGGCGGAGGCCGCCCAGAGCGCCGCCCGCGAGGCGGCCACCGCCGCGGAACGCCAACGCGCGGCGACGCAGGCCCGGCACGACGCCCTCGCCCTCGGGCTGCGCCGCAAGGACGGCACCGGCGCGCTGCTCGCCGCCCAGGACCGGCTCTCCGGTCTGCTCGGCCCGGCCGCCGGGCTCCTCACCGTCACGCCCGGCCACGAGGCCGCCCTCGCCACCGCCTTCGGCGCCGCAGCCGACGCCCTCGCCGTCACCTCCCCGGCGGCCGCCGCCGACGCCCTGCGCCTGCTGCGCAAGCAGGACGCGGGCCGCGCCGCACTGCTGCTGGCCGGCGCCCCCGACGACGTATCGGAGGAGCCGCGGGGGGACGGGCCACCGTATGCCGCGGAGCTGGTGCGGGGGCCCGGTGAGCTGATGCCGGCCGTGCGGCGGCTGCTGCGGGGGATCGTCGTGGTCGGGACGCTGGAGGACGCCGAGGACCTCGTCTACGCCCGGCCCGGACTGACCGCCGTCACCGCCGAGGGCGATCTGCTCGGCGCGCACTTCGCGCAGGGCGGGTCCGCCGGGGCGCCCAGCCTCCTGGAGGTGCAGGCCTCCGTCGACCAGGCCGCCGTCGAGCTGGCCGAGCTGGGCGTGCGGTGCGAGGCGCTCGCCGAGGCCCAGGGGGCGGCCGCCGAGCGGCGCCGGGAGTGCGCCGCGCTCGTCGAGGAGCTGGGGGAGCGGCGCCGGGCCGCCGACCGGGAGAAGTCGTCCGTCGCCCAGCGGCTCGGCCGGCTGGCGGGCCAGGCCCGGGGCGCGGCCGGGGAGGCGGAGCGGTCCGCCGCCGCCGCGGACCGGGCGCAGGACGCGCTGGACAAGGCGCTCATGGAGGTCGAGGAACTGGCCGAGCGGCTGGCCGTCGCCGAGGAGCTGCCCGTCGAGGAGGAACCCGACACCTCGGTACGGGACCGGCTCGCCGCCGACGGGGCCAACGCCCGCCAGACCGAGATGGAGGCCCGCCTCCAGGCCCGTACGCACGAGGAGCGGGTCAAGGGCCTCGCCGGACGGGCCGACTCCCTGGACCGGGCCGCCCGCGCGGAACGCGAGGCACGCGCGCGTGCCGAGCAGCGGCGGGCCCGGTTGCGCCACGAGGCGGCCGTCGCCGAGGCGGTCGCCGCGGGCGCCCGGCAGCTCCTCGCCCACGTCGAGGTCTCCCTCACCCGGGCCGACGAGGAGCGCACCGCCGCCGAGGCGGCCAAGGCCCGGCGCGAGCAGGAACTGGCCGCCGCGCGCACCGCCGGGCGCGACCTCAAGGCGGAGCTGGACAAGTTGACGGATTCAGTTCACCGGGGCGAGGTACTCGGCGCCGAGAAGCGGCTGCGCATCGAGCAGTTGGAGACCAAGGCGCTGGAGGAACTCGGTGTCGAACCGGCGGGACTCGCGGCCGAGTACGGCCCCCACCAGGAGGTGCCGCCCTCGCCCCCTGCCGAGGGCGACGAGCTTCCCGACGCTGGGTCCGACGGCGGCTTTGCCGCGGGGGAGCACCCGCGCAACCGTCCGCGGCCCTTCGTCCGCGCCGAGCAGGAGAAGCGGCTGAAGGCCGCCGAGCGCGCCTACCGGCAGCTCGGCAAGGTCAACCCGCTGGCGCTGGAGGAGTTCGCGGCGCTGGAGGAGCGGCACCAGTTCCTCGGCGAGCAGCTGGAGGACCTGAAGAAGACCCGCGCGGATCTGCTCCAGGTGGTCAGGGAGGTCGACGAGCGCGTCGAGCAGGTCTTCACCGAGGCCTTCCGGGACACGGCCCGGGAGTTCGAGGGCGTCTTCGGTCGGCTGTTCCCGGGCGGTGAGGGACGGCTGATCCTGACCGACCCCGACCACATGCTCACCACGGGCGTGGACGTCGAGGCCCGGCCGCCGGGCAAGAAGGTCAAGCGGCTCTCGCTGCTCTCGGGCGGGGAGCGGTCGCTGACGGCGGTGGCGATGCTCGTGTCGATCTTCAAGGCCCGGCCCAGCCCGTTCTACGTCATGGACGAGGTGGAGGCGGCGCTCGACGACACCAACCTGCAGCGGTTGATCCGGATCATGCAGGAGCTCCAGGAAGCGTCGCAGCTGATCGTCATCACGCACCAGAAGCGGACGATGGAGGTCGCCGACGCGCTGTACGGCGTGTCCATGCAGGGTGACGGCGTCTCGAAGGTCATCAGCCAGCGGTTGCGGTAGACCCGAACGCATCAGCTTCAACTCTTGAACGCGCACGCATCCCTTCGATTGAATTTGCGTCGCCTAGCTCACAGCACTCGCCCTATTGACTTCGAAACTTGAAGGCATAGTCTCTGCAACGTTGCTTTTACCTTCAGATGCCTCTTTCAGGTCCGTCAGCCCCCTCTCCTGGCACCTCGAAGGGTGAACCACCCCGGCGACGTTGCCGGAAGTCCGAGGAGTACACGTGGCCAGAACAGCGCAGGCGCCCGATTCAGGAGCCAGAACGGCTCATCCCGATCATCTCGGGCATGTCATCTTCATCGCGGCGGCGGCCGCGATGGGCGGCTTCCTCTTCGGTTACGACAGTTCCGTGATCAACGGCGCCGTCGAGGCCATCCGGGACCGCTACGACGTCGGCTCGGCGGTGCTGGCCCAGGTCATCGCGATCGCGCTGATCGGCTGCGCCATCGGCGCCGCAACCGCCGGACGCATCGCCGACCGCATCGGCCGTATCCGCTGCATGCAGATCGCGGCGGTGCTCTTCACCGTCAGCGCCGTCGGCTCCGCCCTGCCCTTCGCGCTGTGGGACCTCGCCATGTGGCGCGTCATCGGCGGTTTCGCCATCGGCATGGCCTCGGTGATCGGCCCGGCCTACATCGCCGAGGTCTCCCCACCCGCCTACCGCGGCCGGCTCGGCTCCTTCCAGCAGGCCGCGATCGTCGTCGGCATCGCCGTGTCGCAGCTGGTCAACTGGGGTCTGCTGAACGCCGCCGGCGGCGACCAGCGCGGTGAGCTGATGGGCCTGGAGGCCTGGCAGGTCATGCTCGGCGTCATGGTCGTCCCGGCCCTCCTCTACGGCCTGCTGTCCTTCGCCATCCCCGAGTCCCCCCGCTTCCTGATCTCGGTGGGCAAGCGGGAGCGCGCCAAGGAGATCCTCGCGGAGGTCGAGGGCAAGGACGTCGACTTCGACGCCCGCGTCGACGAGATCGAGCACGCGATGCACCGCGAGGAGAAGTCCTCCTTCAAGGACCTGCTCGGCGGCGGCTTCTTCTTCAAGCCGATCGTCTGGGTCGGCATCGGCCTCTCCGTCTTCCAGCAGTTCGTCGGCATCAACGTCGCGTTCTACTACTCCTCGACGCTGTGGCAGTCGGTCGGCGTCGACCCGACGGACTCCTTCTTCTACTCGTTCACGACGTCGATCATCAACATCGTCGGCACCGTGATCGCGATGATCTTCGTGGACCGCGTCGGCCGCAAGCCGCTCGCCCTCATCGGCTCGGCCGGCATGGTGATCGGCCTGGCGCTGGAGGCCTGGGCGTTCTCCTTCGACCTGGTCGACGGCAAGCTCCCGGCCACCCAGGGCTGGGTCGCCCTGATCGCCGCCCACATCTTCGTCCTCTTCTTCGCCCTGTCCTGGGGCGTGGTCGTCTGGGTCTTCCTCGGCGAGATGTTCCCCAACCGCATCCGCGCCGCCGCGCTCGGCGTCGCCGCCTCCGCGCAGTGGATCGCCAACTGGGCCATCACCGCGAGCTTTCCGTCGCTGGCCGACTGGAACCTCTCCGGCACCTACGTGATCTACACGATCTTCGCCGCGCTCTCCATCCCCTTCGTGCTCAAGTTCGTGAAGGAGACCAAGGGCAAGGCTTTGGAGGAGATGGGCTGACCGCCCGCCTCCTCCAGCCACCCGACCCGGGGAGAAGGGCTTCATCCCCCGCCGCCCCTCTCCCCGCACCGTCCGCCGCCCCCGTCCCGGTCCGTCCGGGCGGGGGCGGCGGTCTCGCTCCGTCCGGGCGGTGCGGCGGTCCCGCTCCGCCGTTCCAGGGCCTGAGCCTGGTGGAGAAAGCGGCAAGAAGGGTGTCTCAGGCGCCCATGACTGATACTGGACGCGTTATGGACATCGTCATCCTTGCTGTAGTCATCGCCGTGGTCGTGATCGGCGCGCTCGGCGGGCTGGTCGTGGGCTCCCGCCGCAAGAAGCAGCTGCCTCCGCCACCGCCCGCCACGCCCGACATCACCGCCCCTCCGACAGAGCCGCACGTCGGCGACGAGGCCGAGACACCCCGCGACGAAACGCGCCGGACGATAGAGGAGGTCGACCTCCCGGACGGCGGCGCCCCCGCCACCGTCGAGGAACCGCCCGTCGTCGAAGAGCTCGAGATCCCGCGGATCGAGGTCCCCGAGCCCACCGCCGGCCGACTGGTCCGGCTCCGTGCCCGCCTCTCCCGCTCGCAGAACGCCCTCGGCAAGGGCCTGCTCACCCTGCTCTCCCGGGAGCACCTCGACGACGACACCTGGGAGGAGATCGAGGACACGCTGCTCACCGCCGACGTCGGCGTGCAGCCCACCCAGGAACTGGTCGAGCGCCTGCGTGAGCGGGTCAAGGTGCTCGGCACCCGCACCCCCGAGGAACTGCGCGGCCTGCTCCGCGAGGAGCTGATCACCCTGGTCGGCCCCGACCTGGACCGCGAGGTCAAGACCGAGCCCGCCACCGGCAAGCCCGGCATCGTCATGGTCGTCGGCGTCAACGGCACCGGCAAGACCACCACCACCGGCAAGCTCGCCCGGGTCCTGGTCGCCGACGGCCGCAGCGTCGTCCTCGGCGCCGCCGACACCTTCCGCGCCGCCGCCGCCGACCAGCTGCAGACCTGGGGCGAGCGGGTCGGGGCGCACACCGTGCGCGGCCCCGAGGGCGGCGACCCCGCCTCCGTCGCCTTCGACGCGGTCAAGGAGGGCAAGGAGCTGGGCTCGGACGTCGTCCTCATCGACACCGCCGGGCGCCTGCACACCAAGACCGGCCTCATGGACGAGCTGGGCAAGGTCAAGCGGGTCGTGGAGAAGCACGCGCCGCTGGACGAGGTGCTCCTCGTGCTGGACGCCACCACCGGGCAGAACGGACTCATCCAGGCCCGGGTCTTCTCCGAGGTCGTCGACGTCAGCGGCATCGTGCTCACCAAGCTGGACGGCACGGCCAAGGGCGGCATCGTCATCGCCGTGCAGCGCGAGCTGGGCGTGCCGGTCAAGCTGATCGGGCTCGGCGAGGGTCCGGACGACCTGGCGCCGTTCGAGCCGGAGGCGTTCGTGGATGCCCTTATCGGCGAGTGACCCGATCCGGCACGCGGCCGCGCGCCGCGAGGAACGTCAGCGCCCGCCCCCGGATTCGACCGGGGGCGGGCGCTGTGCCGTGCGGGGAGGGGTGCGGGAGGGGTCCGAAGGCTGGGCGGGAGGGCGGCTACGCCCGCGACCGGTGCGCCACATACGCCAGCGTCCCCAGCAGGAGGCGGGCCGCCGGGGGCCGGGTCGCCGAGTCGAGGGCCGGGGCGCGCAGCCAGCGGACCGGGCCCGCGCCGCCCCGGTCGGAGGGCGGCGCGGTGATGTGCGTACCGGGGCCGAGGCCGCGCAGGTCGAGGGCGGACGGGTCGTCCCAGCCCATCCGGTACAGCAGCCGGGGCAGCTCGGCGGCGGAACCCGGCGCGACGAAGAAGTGGGCGCGGCCCCGAGGGGTCGCCGCGACCGGCCCGAGCGGGAGGCCCATGCGCTCCAGCCGCGCCAGCGCCCGCAGCCCGGCCGGCTCCGCCACCTCGATCACGTCGAAGGTCCGCCCCACCGGCAGCATCACCGCCGCACCCGGGGTCCGCGCCCACGCCTCGCCCGCCTCGTCCAGCGTCGACCCCGCCGGTACCGGGGGCGCGAACTCCAGCGGATGCGCGCCCGGCGCCGGGCAGTCGGAGCGGCCGCACGAGCAGACGCCCGCGGCGGCCCGGGCGCCCGGCACCACGTCCCAGCCCCACAGTCCCGTGAACTCGGCCACGACGGTGTACTCCGAGGCCCGGCCGCGGCGGCGCGCACCGGACCGGATCTCGCGCATGCCCCGACTGCTGCCGATGCCGATCGTGAAGCCCATGCCCCCTCCAACGGGTCGATGCAGCGGCGGTTACGCAGCGGACGTGAAACGTGACGCTCTGTTTCCAACTCCCCAGTACGGTGCGGCTTAGACAGCGCTTCGAAGCGCGGCGGGTGGTGCGCCCGGCGGCGCGCGCCCCGGCGTACACCGTTGCATCGACTGGTGGTTGGCGTATGTCAAGTGAATCGTGTGTCGGCCACCGCGAGTTCATTCGAAGGGGTGGCGAATGGTGGCGATTCTGCAATCGCCGCGACTGGGTGCGTGATCGTGGGACTACTTTGTGTGCATGGAGCCGTGGGGCACATGCACATGTGGGTATGCCGGAGGCAACGCGGCTTTCCGTTCGAAGGGTGTCAACCGCCGGACGGAGGGCCACAACCACCGGCATTCTGATAGGGCTTGGCGCACTCGGCGACAGGCGGTCTCAGGGATGGGGGCGTTCCAGTGAGCGGCAACGGCGGAAGCGGTACGAGCGCGAGCGGCGCGTCGCACCCCGACAAGCGCCCCAACGAGCTGCTCACCTCGTGGTTCGCCCGCAGCGGCTGGTCCAAGGGCGAGCTGGCCCGCCAGGTCAACCGCCGCGCCCGCCAGTTGGGCGCCAACCACATCTCCACCGACACCTCCCGCGTACGCCGCTGGCTCGACGGCGAGAACCCGCGCGAGCCGATCCCGCGGATCCTGTCCGAGCTGTTCTCCGAGCGTTTCGGCGTCGTGGTCTCCGTCGAGGACCTGGGCCTGCGTTCCACCCGCCCCGCGCCCTCCGCGACCGGCGTCGACCTGCCCTGGACGGGCCCGCAGACCGTGGCCCTGCTCAGCGAGTTCTCGCGCAGTGACCTCATGCTGGCGCGGCGCGGCTTCCTCGGGAGCTCGCTGGCCCTCTCCGCGGGCCCGTCCCTCATCGAGCCCATGCAGCGCTGGCTCGTCCCCTCACCCCCGGCCGCCTCCGCCGGACGCGACACCGCACCCACCACGCGCGCGCGGGGCCGCCTGTCCCGGCCCGAGCTGGAGCTGCTGGAGTCCACCGCCGTGATGTTCCGCCGCTGGGACGCCCAGTGCGGCGGCGGCCTGCGCCGCAAGGCCGTGGTGGGCCAACTCCACGAAGTCACGGACCTGTTGCAGGAACCCCAGAGCGAGGCCACCCGCGCCAAGCTGTTCAAGGTCGCCGCCGAACTCGCCGAACTGGCGGGCTGGATGTCGTACGACGTGGGGCTCCAGCCCACCGCGCAGAAGTACTTCGTGCTCGCGCTGCACGCCGCCAAGGAGGCCGGCGACCGGCCGCTCGGCTCGTACATCCTCTCCAGCATGAGCCGCCAGATGATCCACCTCGGCCGGCCCGACGACGCGCTCGAACTGATCCACCTCGCGCAGTACGGCAGCCGGGACTGCGCCGGCCCCCGCACCCAGTCGATGCTGTATGCGATGGAGGCCCGCGCCTACGCCAACATGGGCCAGCCCGGCCGCTGCAAGCGCGCGGTGCGTATGGCCGAGGACACCTTCGCCGAGACCGACGAGTGGGACGAGCCCGACCCCGACTGGATCCGCTTCTTCTCCGAGGCCGAGCTGTACGGCGAGAACAGCCACTCCTTCCGCGACCTCGCCTACGTGGCCGGCCGCAGCCCCACCTACGCCTCCCTGGCCGACCCGCTGATGCGCCGCGCGGTGGAGCTGTTCGCCGAGGACGACGAGCACCAGCGCTCCTACGCGCTCAACCTCATCGGCATGGCCACCGTCCACCTGCTGCGCCGCGAGCCCGAGCACAGCACCGTGCTGGTGACCGAGGCGATGGGCATCGCCAAGAAGGTCCGCTCCGAACGCGTCAACACCCGCATCCGCAAGACCGTCGACACGGCCGTACGCGATTTCGGTGACCTCGGTGAGGTCGTCGACCTCACCGAGCGGCTCGCCGTCGAGCTGCCGGAGACCGCCGAAGCGGTCTGACAGCCCCACCAGCCCCGGCCGCGGCCGGCCCTCCCGAACTGCCCGACTCGGCTCCCCCATGCCAGGTCACTCGGAGGCCGCCGCGGCCGGCACCCCTTTCGTGCCTGAACCGGCGCCGCTCTCGCGGACCTGGTTTGCTCGCCGTCGGGGTGGCTCAACCGGTGGTTGCGCCGATCGCCGGTGAGGCCGCGTCACGATAGCGGTGACCCAGCCGTCGAACCAGCCGTTCACCCGCGCGTAACACGCACCGCCCCTTCGTCACGGCGGCGAAACAACGACGGGCACCCACCGAAACCGCGCTGCGTCAATCTCATGGCGCATAACCGGCCCGCCCCTCAGTCCCGCCCAGGCTTCGCCCGCACGGGGCCGTACAACGACGAGGAGACGCCGATGGCTCCAGCCATCACGCTCGCCGCGGAGACCCAGCTCTCCGCCGCCAACACAGGCTTCATGCTCATCTGCTCCGCCCTGGTGATGGTCATGACGCCGGCCCTGGCCTTCTTCTACGGAGGAATGGTCCGCGTCAAAAGCACCCTGAACATGCTGATGATGAGCTTCATCAGCCTCGGCATCGTGACCGTCCTGTGGGTGCTGTACGGCTTCTCCATGGCGTTCGGCACCGACTCCGGCAGCGTCATCGGCTGGAACTCCGACTGGGTCGGCCTCAGCAACATCGGCCTGACCGAACTGTGGGACGGCTACACCATCCCCGTCTTCGTGTTCCTGGTCTTCCAGCTGATGTTCGCCGTCCTCACCCCCGCCCTGATCAGCGGCGCCCTCGCGGACCGCGTGAAGTTCACGGCCTGGGCGCTGTTCATCGCCCTGTGGGTCACCGTCGTCTACTTCCCGGTCGCCCACTGGGTGTGGGGCGCGGGCGGCTGGGCCTTCGAACTGGGCGTGATCGACTTCGCCGGCGGTACGGCCGTGCACATCAACGCCGGTGCCGCGGCGCTCGGCGTGATCCTCGTCATCGGCAAGCGCGTCGGCTTCAAGAAGGACCCGATGCGCCCGCACAGCCTCCCGCTGGTCATGCTCGGCGCGGGCCTGCTCTGGTTCGGCTGGTTCGGCTTCAACGCCGGCTCCTGGCTCGGCAACGACGACGGCGTCGGCGCGCTGATGTTCGTCAACACCCAGGTCGCCACCGGTGCCGCCATCCTCGGCTGGCTCGCCTACGAGAAGATCCGCCACGGCGCCTTCACCACCCTCGGCGCGGCCTCCGGCGCCGTCTCCGGCCTCGTCGCCATCACCCCGGCCGGCGGAGCCGTCTCCCCGCTGGGCGCGATCGCCGTCGGCCTCATCGCCGGTGTGGTCTGCGCGATGGCCGTCGGCCTGAAGTACAAGTTCGGCTACGACGACTCCCTGGACGTCGTCGGCGTCCACCTCGTCGGCGGCATCCTCGGCTCCCTGCTCATCGGCTTCTTCGCCACCGGCAAGGGCCAGTCCGACGTCGAGGGCCTCTTCTACGGCGGCGGCCTCGACCAGTTCTGGAAGCAGTGCGCCGGTGTCTTCGGCGTCCTCGCCTACTCCCTGGTCGTCTCCGCGATCCTCGCCTTCCTGCTGGACAAGACCATCGGCATGCGGGTATCGGAGGACGACGAGGTGGCCGGCATCGACCAGGCCGAGCACGCCGAGACCGCATACGACTTCAGCGGCGCCGGGGGCGGCGCCGCCCGGACGACCGCCGCACCCGCAGCCGCCGCGGCCGCGGCGGCCGAGAGCAAGAAGGTGGACGCATGAAGCTCATCACCGCCGTCGTCAAGCCGCACCGGCTCGACGAGATCAAGGAGGCCCTCCAGGCCTTCGGGGTCCACGGCCTGACCGTCACCGAGGCCAGCGGCTACGGCCGGCAGCGCGGTCACACCGAGGTCTACCGCGGCGCCGAGTACACCGTCGACCTGGTACCCAAGATCCGGATCGAGGTACTGGTCGAGGACGACGACGCCGAGCAGCTGATCGACGTCGTGGTGAAGGCGGCCCGCACCGGAAAGATCGGCGACGGAAAGGTCTGGTCGGTCCCGGTCGACACGGCCGTCCGGGTCCGCACCGGCGAGCGCGGCCCCGACGCGCTCTGACCACACAGAACAGGAGTCGCCGGGTGACGAGTACGGACGTGACCAAAGAAGCAGAGGACTCGGGACCCGGCGGCTACGCGGCGGCCCGGCTGCGCCTCCTCACCGAGGGGGCGCGGTCCGGGCCGCCGCGCCGTACCGCCCTCTCCGGACTGACCGACGACTGGCTGGCGGGCCTCTTCGACGCCGGTGTGGCGGAGCTGCGGGCCAAGGGCCTCAAGAGCGTCTCCCTCGTCGCCGTCGGCGGCTACGGACGCGGCGAGCTGTCCCCGCGCAGCGACCTCGACCTGCTCCTGCTGCACGACGGCGGGGACGACAAGGCCGTCGCCGCCCTCGCCGACCGCTTGTGGTACCCCGTCTGGGACCTCGGCCTCGACCTCGACCACTCCGTCCGCACCCCGGCACAGGCCCGCAAGACCGCAGGCGAGGACCTGAAGGTCCAGCTCGGCCTCCTGGACGCCCGCCACCTCGCCGGCGACCTCGGCCTCACCGCCGCCCTGCGTACCACCGTCCTCGCCGACTGGCGCAACCAGGCCCCCAGGCGCCTCCCCGAACTGCGCGACCTGTGCGAAGAACGCGCCGAACGCCAGGGCGAGCTGCAGTTCCTCCTCGAACCCGACCTCAAGGAGGCCAGGGGCGGACTGCGCGACGCCACCGCCCTGCGCGCCGTCGCCGCCTCCTGGCTGGCCGACGCCCCGCGCGAGGGCCTCGCCGACGCCCGGCGCCGCCTGCTCGACGTACGCGACGCGCTCCACCTGGCGACGGGCCGGGCCACTGACCGGCTGGCCCTCCAGGAACAGGACCAGGTGGCGGCCGAACTGGGCCTACTGGACGCCGACACCCTGCTGCGCCAGGTCTACGAGGCCGCCCGGGTCATCTCCTACGCCGGGGACGTCACCTGGCGCGAGGTGGGCCGCGTGCTGCGCTCCCGCTCGGTACGGCCGAGGCTGCGCGCCATGCTGGGCGGCGGCAAACCGGCCCCCGAGCGCTCCCCGCTCGCCGAGGGCGTCGTCGAGCAGGACGGCGAGGTGGTGCTCGCCCGCACCGCGCGCCCCGAACGCGACCCCGTGCTCCCGCTGCGCGCCGCGGCCGCCGCCGCGCAGGCCGGACTCCCGCTCTCCCTGCACGCCGTACGGCGCCTGGCCGTCGCCGCGGGTCCCCTGCCCACGCCCTGGCCCGCCGAGGCCCGCGAACAGCTCGTGACGCTGCTCGGGTCGGGCCGGCCCACCGTGCAGGTGTGGGAGGCGCTGGAGGCCGAGGGCCTGGTCACCCGGCTGCTGCCCGACTGGGAGCGGGTCCGCTGCCGGCCGCAGCGCAACGCCGTGCACGTGTGGACCGTCGACCGGCACCTCATCGAGACCGCCGTGCGCGCCGCCGGCTTCACCCGCCGCGTGCACCGGCCCGACCTGCTCCTCGTCGCCGCCCTGCTGCACGACATCGGCAAGGGCTGGCCCGGAGACCACTCCGTGGCCGGCGAGACCATCGCCCGGGACGTCGCCACCCGCATCGGCTTCGACCACGCGGACGCCGCCGTCCTCGCCACCCTCGTCCGCCACCACCTGCTGCTCGTCGAGACCGCCACCCGGCGCGACCTGGACGATCCGGCCACCGTCCGCGCCGTCGCCGACGCGGTCGGCTCGGAACACACCCTGGAGTTGCTGCACGCCCTCACCGAGGCGGACGCCCTGGCCACCGGCCCCGCCGCCTGGTCGTCCTGGCGCGGCTCCCTCGTCGCCGACCTGGCCACACGCGTCTCCGCCGTCCTCGCCGGGGACGAACCGGCCGAGCCGGAGGCCGACGCGCCCACCGCCGAGCAGGAGCGGCTCGCCGTCGAGGCCTTCCGCACGGGCGGGCCGGTCCTGGCCCTGCGGGCGCAGACCGAGCCGCCGGCCGACCCGGCCACCGCCGACGACCCTTCGGCGGACGGCTCGGAACCCCTCGGCGTGGAACTCCTCATCGCCGTCCCCGACCAGCCGGGCGTCCTCCCCGCCGTCGCCGGCGTCCTGGCCATGCACCGCCTCACCGTCCGCACCGCCGCCCTGCGCTCCCTCCCGCTGCCGGACGGCGTCGAGGGCGCGGTCCTGCTCCTGGACTGGCGGGTCGCCGCCGAGTACGGCTCCCTGCCCCAGGCCGCACGCCTCCGCGCCGACCTGGTCCGGGCCCTGGACGGCACCCTCGACATCGCGGGCCGCCTCGCCGAACGCGACGCCGCCCACCCCCGCCGCCGGGGCGTGGAGCCGCCCCCGCCCCGCGTGACCGTCGCCCCGGCCGCCTCCCGGCTGTCCACGGTCATCGAGGTCCGGGCACAGGACGCGCCGGGGCTGCTGTTCCGCATCGGGCGGGCACTGGAGGCCGCGGCGGTGCGTGTGCGCAGCGCGCATGTCAGCACGCTCGGCGCGAACGCCGTCGACGCCTTCTACGTGACCCAGGAGGAGAACGTGCCGCTGCCGGAGGACAAGGCGGTGGCAGTGGCGAAAGAGCTGGAGGAGGCTTTGCGGGGGTAAGGGCCTTCCGGGCCGGCCGCCCTCCGTGGCTGCCCGCCCGGTGGCCGACCGCTCTCCGCAGTAGGCGGGGACGATTTGCTTGCCGGGCCGGATACCCTGGAGGGCGACCCACACCACCGCCGACGCGAGGACCTACGCCGCCGTGTTCGATACTCTCTCCGACCGCCTGTCAGCCACCTTTAAATCCCTCCGGGGCAAAGGAAGGCTGACCGAGGCGGACATCGACGCCACGGCCCGCGAGATCCGCATCGCGCTGCTCGAGGCGGACGTGGCGCTCCCCGTCGTGCGCACCTTCATCAAGAAGGTCAAGGAGCGCTCGCTGGGCGCCGAGGTCTCCAAGGCGCTGAATCCCGCCCAGCAGGTCCTCAAAATCGTCAACGAGGAACTGGTCACCATCCTCGGCGGCGAGACCCGCCGGCTCCGCTTCGCCAAGCAGCCGCCGACCGTGCTCATGCTGGCCGGTCTCCAGGGTGCCGGTAAGACCACGCTCGCGGGCAAGCTGGGCCACTGGCTCAAGGAGCAGGGGCACTCGCCGCTGCTCGTCGCCTGTGACCTCCAGCGCCCCAACGCCGTCAACCAGCTGAGCGTCGTCGCCGAGCGCGCCGGTGTCGCGGTCTACGCCCCCGAGCCGGGCAACGGTGTGGGCGACCCGGTCAAGGTCGCCAAGGACTCCATCGAGTTCGCCAAGGCCAAGGTCCACGACATCGTCATCGTCGACACCGCCGGCCGCCTCGGCATCGACCGGGAGCTGATGCAGCAGGCCGCGGACATCCGCGACGCGGTCAGCCCCGACGAGATCCTCTTCGTCGTCGACGCGATGATCGGCCAGGACGCCGTCAACACCGCCGAGGCCTTCCGCGACGGCGTCGGCTTCGACGGCGTCGTGCTCTCCAAGCTCGACGGTGACGCGCGCGGCGGCGCGGCCCTGTCGATCGCCTCGGTGACCGGCAAGCCGATCATGTTCGCGTCGAACGGCGAGAAGCTCGGCGACTTCGACGCCTTCCACCCTGACCGGATGGCCTCCCGCATCCTCGACATGGGTGACCTGCTCACCCTGATCGAGCAGGCGGAGAAGACGTTCAGCCAGGAAGAGGCCGAGAAGATGGCCTCCAAGCTGGCGTCCAAGAAGGGCCAGGACTTCACCCTGGACGACTTCCTGGCCCAGATGGAGCAGGTCCGGAAGATGGGCAGCATCAGCAAGCTGCTCGGGATGCTGCCCGGCATGGGCCAGATCAAGGACCAGATCGCCAACCTCGACGAGCGCGACGTCGACCGCACGGCCGCCATCATCAAGTCGATGACCCCGGCCGAGCGCCAGGAGCCCACCATCATCAACGGCTCGCGCCGCGCCCGTATCGCCAAGGGCTCCGGTGTCGACGTCAGCGCGGTCAAGTCGCTCGTGGAGCGGTTCTTCGAGGCCCGCAAGATGATGTCCCGCATGGCCCAGGGTGGCGGAATGCCCGGTATGCCGGGGATGCCCGGCATGGGCGGTGGTCCCGGCCGGCAGAAGAAGCAGCAGAAGAAGGCCAAGGGCAAGCAGCGGTCCGGCAACCCGATGAAGCGCAAGCAGCAGGAGCAGGAGGAGGCCGCCCGCCGCGCCGCCGCCGCGCAGGGCGGCAACGCGCTGGGTCTGCCCCAGCAGGGCGCCCAGGACTTCGAGCTGCCGGACGAGTTCAAGAAGTTCATGGGCTGAGGACGAGAAGTCCTCGGGCTGACGGCCCGTCCCGTAAGTACGACGCCGGGGGCGCCCCTCGATCCAGAGGGCGCCCCCGGTTCGTCGTGAAGGGGTGCGTCCCCGGGTGCCGTACACCCGCATGCCCGCGCGGTTTTCCTGGGGCAACGTCCGGATAGGCAGCTCGACGCGCTCGCCGAGGCGCTGCTGGAGAGCGAGACGCTGGACGGGGCGGACGCGTACCGCTTCGCGGGGATCACACGGCTGTCGAAGGACGCCCCCCAGGAGTGAGGCTCCTCCTGGACGCCGCTCAGGTGCGGCATCCCCGCCGCGCCGCCCGTCGGACGACGCCGGCGGGCGGCGCGCTCGGTTCGGCCCGTCAGGGGACCCGGGCGATGAGATACCGGAACACGTTCGGCATCCACACGGTGCCGTCCGGACGGCGGTACGGGTGCAGGGCCTCCGCCAGCTCCTTGTCGACCTGTTCCTGCCCGGCCGCCTCGACCGCCGCGTCGAAGAGGCCGGTCGACAGCAGCCCCCGTGCCGCGCTGCCGGGATCGGCGTACCCGAACGGGCAGGCCACGCGTCCCGAGCCGTCCGGCCTGAGCCCGGCCCGCTGGGCGACCTCCTCCAGGTCGTCCCGCAGGGCGGGGCGCCAGCTGCGGGCGCTGCGCAGCGGGTCGGCGAGCCGGGTGGCGACCCGCAGCACCGAGGCCGTGGCGCACCGCTCCGGCGGGCCCCAGCCCGCCAGCACCACGGCCGCGCCGCGCCCGGCGAGCGGTACGGCCTCGGCGAGTGTCCCGCTCAGCCCCTCGGAGTCGCCCGCGAGGCAGCCGATCGGCTCGAAGGCGGTCACCAGGGTGTACGGCGGCCGCGACGGGTCCCGCGTGTGCGCGGGAGTGCCCTCGACGATCCGGGCGGGCACGCGCGCGTTGAGGTACCCTGCCCCGGGCGTGTCGGTGGAGCGCCGGCCGTCGTTGTCGTCGTCGGTCAGGAGCCGGCGCCTGGCCAGGGCCGGCAGTTCCGGGGAGCGGGAGTCGACACCGGTCACCGTGGCGCCGCGCGAGGCGGCCCTCAGGAGGGCCAGCCCCGAACCGCAGCCCAGGCCCAGCAGCCGGGTGTCGCCGCCCACGTCGAGTCGCTCGTAGACCGCCTCGTAGAGCGGCACGAGCATCCGTTCCTGTATCTCGGACCAGTCACGCGCGCGTGCCCGCAGGTCCACGGGAGGTGTCGCCCCCACGTGTGACGGGTGCTGTCGCACGAGCGTAGGTGTCATAGGAAGGTGCCCCAATCGCCGAGTGTTGCCGCCGTGCCCGATTTCATGGCCCCCGTGCAGTGCGCTCGCACTCCCCCCGTATGCCAGGTAACTCCGGGCTCGCCGTGGCGTCCAGTGGTAGCGGGGGTCGGTTTGCCCGATACCCGCCTCCCTGGCGAGATTTCACCTGCGCGCAACGTGGGCCTGGCCGCGCGGTACTCCCGGTAGCCCCGTCCCGGCCCCTCGGACGGTTGACCTGATCGTGCCCTCCCGCCGTGACAGCGGGTGGCGGAGGCGGCCACGGGGCGGTTTCGGCGCGGCCGAGGGGGTCACGGGGCGGTTCCGGCCAAGGTCGGCGAGGGGGGCCGGTGTGCGGGGGAGGGGCGGTGCCGCACGCCGCGGGCGCACCCGGTAACGTCGCGTTCCTCGTCGCGCGCTCCCGGACGGCGTACCTCCGCCGCGACAGCGGCCGAAACGCCCCTTGCGTCCTCGCGGGCCCGCCCCACCCGGCGCGTGGACGGCGGCTACCCGCCCGCGCGTATGGCGGACTACGCACCGGCTTGGTACGAGCTGCGAGACTTCTCCGCAGATCAGCGCACCCGCCCTCGTCGCGACGCATCAGCGGCAACTGACTGGTACGTGCAAATTATTTGAGATGCCCCGGAATAGGAACACAGCGGCACTCAGGCTCGTTGTCATTACGTGAGCACGACACCACCTGTTCTCGCCGCAGAGCTGGCGCAGGCGTGGGCCGACATTCAGCGGCACCACACCGAGCTGCCCGATCTTGCCGCGCCCGAGTCCCTGATCGGAGAGTCGTCGTCCGCCTGCGGGCACGAGCTCTCGTTCGAGCGACTGCTTCATGAGGCAGTCCACGGCATCGCCGCCGCACGCGGAGTACGCGACACCTCCCGCGCGGGGCGCTACCACAACCGCCGATTCCTCGCGATCGCCGAGGAGCTGGGCCTGGACCACCCCGAGGAACCGCATCCCAGTAGCGGCTTCTCGCTGGTCACGCTCACCCCCGAGGCGAAGCGCCGCTACCGCCCGACGATCGACCGCCTCCAGCGCGCGCTGAAGGCCCACACCGCCGCCACCGCGACCGACTCGGCCCGCAGCTTCCGCGGCCCGGCCGCCCGCCACGGCTCCTCCGGGGGAGGGGTCCGGGTCAAGGCCGTCTGCGACTGCGGGCGCAATGTCCGGGTCGTGCCGTCCGTGCTGGCCCAGGCCCCGATCATGTGCGGGGGCTGCGGCAAGCCGTTCCGCATCCCGGAGGTGGTCGGCGCGGGGGTGAGCTGACGGTCCGGCTGCTCGTGGCAGCCGGATCCGGCCCAGGCCCCTCGGTCCGAGGGGCCTGCCCGCGTGTGGCACAATGGCAAGCTGTACTCGACAGTCGCACAGGACCCCTCTCTCCTCCGGCTGACGCGTCCATCGGGCACTCGGGTACCGCAACCCCACGCGGCTCTCTCGCCGTGCCCCATCACGTCAAAACCAGGAGAACCCACTCCCGTGGCAGTCAAGATCAAGCTGAAGCGTCTGGGCAAGATCCGTTCGCCTCACTACCGCATCGTCGTCGCCGACTCCCGTACCCGCCGTGACGGCCGGGCCATCGAGGAGATCGGCAAGTACCACCCGACGTACAACCCGTCGGTGATGGAGGTCGACGCCGAGCGTGTCGCCTACTGGCTCGGCGTCGGCGCCCAGCCGACCGAGCCCGTGCTCGCCATCCTCAAGAAGACCGGCGACTGGCAGAAGTTCAAGGGCGAGCCCGCCCCGGCTCCGCTGCTCCAGCCGGCCGAGAAGGCGGCCCGTCCGTCCTTCGAGGCCATCGGCGGCGAGGACGACGGCAAGGGTGAGGCGATCACCCAGAAGAAGAAGGCCGACAAGAAGGACGAGGCTGCCGCCGAGTCCGAGTCGACCGAGGCCTGAGCATGCTCGAGGAGGCTCTCGAGCACCTCGTGAAGGGCATCGTCGACAATCCTGACGATGTGCAGGTCGCCTCGCGCAACCTGCGCCGCGGGCGTGTGCTCGAGGTCCGGGTCCACCCCGACGACCTCGGCAAGGTGATCGGCCGCAACGGCCGCACCGCACGCGCTCTGCGTACCGTCGTGGGCGCCATCGGCGGCCGCGGTGTCCGCGTCGACCTCGTCGACGTCGACCACGTCCGCTGACGCCGAACGCAGCACCGGCTCGGGCCGGGGAAGGCCACAGGGCCGTCCCCGGCCCGTAGTCGTATGAGCCGCCGTACCCGGCTCGACCGCAGTTCGACAGGAGATCAAGCACAGTGCAGCTGGTAGTCGCGCGTATCGGCCGCGCCCACGGGATCAAGGGCGAGGTGACCGTCGAGGTCCGCACGGACGAGCCGGAGCTGAGGCTCGGCCCCGGGGCCGTCCTGGTCACCGATCCCGCCGCCGCCGGACCGCTCACCATCGAGACCGGCCGGGTGCACAGCGGCCGCCTCCTGCTCCGTTTCGCCGGCGTCCACGACCGCACCGGCGCCGAGGCGCTGCGCAACACCCTCCTGATCGCCGACGTAGACCCCGACGAGCGCCCCGAGGACGAGGACGAGTACTACGACCACCAGCTGATCGACCTCGACGTGGTGACCGCCGACGGCACCGAGGTCGGCCGGATCACCGAGATCTCCCACCTGCCCACGCAGGACCTCTTCGTGGTCGCGCGCCCCGACGGCGGCGAGGTCTACGTGCCGTTCGTCGCCGAGATCGTCACCGAGATCGACCTCGACGAGCAGCGCGCGGTGATCGATCCGCCGCCCGGCCTCATCGACGACCGCGCGGAGGTCGCCTCCGCGCGCGACGCCGCCGACGGCCCGGGAGACGACACCGCCGAAGGCCGGGGAGACGCCTGATGCGGCTCGACGTCGTCACGATCTTCCCCGAGTACCTGGAACCGCTGAACGTCTCCCTGGTCGGCAAGGCACGCGCGCGCGGGCAGCTGAACGTCCACGTGCACGACCTGCGCGACTGGACCTACGACCGGCACAACACCGTCGACGACACCCCCTACGGCGGCGGCCCCGGCATGGTCATGAAGACCGAACCGTGGGGCGACGCGCTGGACTCCGTACTCGCCGACGGCTACGAGACCGGCTCCGGCGAGCCCGCCCTCATCGTGCCCACGCCCAGCGGCCGGCCCTTCACCCAGGAACTCGCCGTCGAGCTCTCCGAGCGGCCCTGGCTGATCTTCACACCGGCCCGCTACGAGGGCATCGACCGCCGGGTCGTGGACGAGTACGCGACCCGGATGCCGGTGTACGAGGTGTCCATCGGCGACTACGTCCTCGCCGGCGGCGAGGCGGCCGTACTCGTCGTCACCGAGGCCGTGGCGCGGCTGCTGCCCGGCGTCCTCGGCAACGCCGAGTCCCACCGGGACGACTCCTTCGCGCCCGGCGCGATGGCGAACCTGCTGGAAGGGCCGGTCCACACCAAGCCGCCCGAGTGGCGCGGGCGCGGCATCCCCGACGTCCTGCTCAGCGGCCACCACGGGAAGATCGCCCGCTGGCGCCGCGACGAGGCCCTGCGCCGCACCACCGCCAACAGGCCCGACCTGATCGAGCGGTGCGACCCCGGGGCCTTCGACAAGAAGGACCGCGAGATGCTCTCCATCCTGGGCTGGCAGCCCGACCCGGACGGGGAGCCGTACGGCCGATTTTGGCGCAGGACGCCGGGCATGGAAGAATAGGCCGCTGTTGTGCGTCCGTCCGGAGCGCGCCCCTGCCACAGGGGGACACGACGCCCGTCCCGACCCGCACGACCCACATGCCGAAACACCTAGTTTCCGTTGATGACCTGTGGCATCAGCGAGGAAAGCAGACGAAATGTCTCACCTGCTCGACTCCGTCGACTCCGCGTCGCTGCGCAGCGACGTCCCGGCCTTCCGCCCCGGCGACACCGTCAACGTCCACGTGCGCGTCATCGAGGGCAACCGCTCCCGTGTGCAGCAGTTCAAGGGCGTTGTCATCCGCCGCCAGGGTGCCGGCGTGCGCGAGACCTTCACGGTCCGCAAGGTCTCCTTCTCCGTCGGCGTCGAGCGCACCTTCCCGGTGCACACCCCGATCGTCGAGAAGATCGAGCTCGTCACCCGCGGTGACGTCCGCCGCGCGAAGCTGTACTACCTGCGCGAGCTGCGCGGCAAGGCCGCGAAGATCAAGGAGAAGCGCGAGAGCTGAGCGCCCTCCGAGGTCCATGCCGGGGCCGGATAGCATCTGGCCCCGATGGACACCGAAGCACAGCCCACGGAGCGCGACCGCTCCTCCCGTCCTTCCGATTCTTCCGAGCGGCCCTCGGAAGCGGAGGGTCCGGAGGGACGGTCGCGTTTCGCGTTCCCCCGCCGGTCGCGGGCCGAGCTCTCCCGCCGGTCGCGAGCCGCGTTCTTCCGACGGTCGCGTGCCGAGTCCGCCCGGCTCACGGACTGGGTGCCGGGCGGGCGGATCACCGTGACGGTGCTCTCCCTGATGCTGTTCCTGCTGCTGCTCAGCACCTTCGTCCTCCAGCCGTTCCAGATCCCCAGCGGATCGATGGAACGCGGATTGAGGATCGGCGACCGGGTTCTCGTAAACAAGTTGGCGTACCGTTTCGACGGCCGGCCGCGGCGCGGGGACATCGTCGTCTTCGACGGGACCGGCCTCTTCGGGCACGGCGACTACATCAAACGCGTTGCAGGTGTGGGCGGGGACCACGTGGTGTGCTGCGACAGGGAGGGGAGGGTCCGGGTGAACGGACGGTCGGTCGACGAATCGGCGTTCCTGTATCCCGGCGACCGCCCCTCCACGGTCCGCTTCGACGTCGTCGTCCCCGACGGCACCCTCTTCGTCCTCGGCGACCACCGGGCCAACTCCAGCGACTCCCGCGACCACCTGGGCTCGCCGGGCGGCGGCATGGTCCCGCTCGACAAGGTGATCGGCCGCGCCGACTGGATCGTCTGGCCCTTCGGCCATGCCACCCATCTCGACCGGCCCGACGCCTACGCGCGCGTGCCGGACTCCGAGGCGCCCGCACCCGAGCGCGCCGAGGACGGCGATGGGTAGCCGGGGCAAACCGCGCGGAGCGGCCACCGGCCCCACGGAGAACCTGCTCCCCACCGGTTCCCGGCGCACCTCCGCGCCCTCCGCCGGCCGCTCCCGCGCCGAGCGGCGCAAGCTCCAGCGCAAGGTGAAGCGGCGCCGCAGGCGCGGTGCCGTCAAGGAGATCCCGCTCCTCGTCGGCGTCGCCGTGCTGATAGCGCTGGTGCTGAAGACCTTCCTCGTCCAGGCCTTCGTGATCCCGTCGGGCTCTATGGAGCAGACCATCCGGATCGGCGACCGGGTCCTGGTGGACAAGCTCACGCCCTGGTTCGGCTCGAAGCCGGAGCGCGGGGACGTCGTCGTCTTCCGCGACCCCGGCGGCTGGCTCCAGGGCGAGCAGACCACCAAGAAGGACGACCCCGTCGTCGTCAAGCAGGCCAAGCAGGGCCTCGCCTTCATCGGCCTGCTGCCCTCCGACGACGAGAAGGACCTGATCAAGCGGGTCGTCGGCATCGGCGGCGACCATGTCACATGCTGCGACGCCCAGGGCCGCCTCACCGTCAACGGCGTACCCCTGAGCGAGGACTACCTCTACCCCGGCGACGTCCCGTCCACGACGCCGTTCGACGTCACCGTCCCCGAGGGGCGGCTGTGGGTGATGGGCGACCACCGGTCGAACTCCGCCGACTCCCGCGCCCACCAGGAGACGGACTTCGGCACCGTCTCCGAGGACGAGGTGGTGGGACGGGCGATGGTGATCGCGTGGCCCTTCGGTCACTGGACCAGCCTGGACGAGCCGAAAACGTATGCGACCGTGTCCGACGCGGCGGCCGGTTCGACCGCCGCCCCCCGGCTGTCGCATAGGGTTGCCCCCTACGATGCGAACACGATGGTTCAACTCCCGACCCCTGCGGAACTCCCGCTCGTTATGGGAGTGGTGGGCCTGCGCCGTATACGGGGCGGGCGGCGGCAGAGAGTGAGGAGTTGGCGTGGGGGATGTGGCGGTTGGCGCACGGTCCGGACACGACGGCGAAGAGGACCGCGGACGCCCCGGGCAGACGGCCGGCCAGGCCGCGGAGGGCGACCCGGGCTCCGGGTACGGCTCCGGAACCGAGGACGGCAGGGTGACGAACGAACCGAACGGCGGGACCCAGGACGAGGGCATCGGCGGGACGGCCCCCGCGGCGCCCCCCGCGCCCAAGAAGCAGCGTTCCTTCTGGAAGGAACTGCCGATCCTCATCGGCATCGCCCTGGTGCTCGCGCTGCTGATCAAGACCTTCCTGGTCCAGGCGTTCTCGATCCCGTCGTCCTCGATGGAGCAGACCCTCAAGATCGGTGACCGGGTCCTGGTCGACAAGCTCACCCCCTGGTTCGGCTCCGAGCCCAAGCGCGGCGAGGTCGTCGTCTTCCACGATCCGGACCAGTGGCTCGCGGGCGAGCCGACGCCCGACCCGAACGCCCTGCAGACGGTCCTCAGCTGGATCGGCCTGATGCCGTCCGCGGACGAGAAGGACCTGATCAAGCGTGTCATCGGCGTCGGCGGCGACACCGTCGAGTGCAACAAGACCGGCCCGCTCAAGGTCAACGGCAAGGCGCTGAACGAGCCCTACGTCTACCCGGGCAACACCCCCTGCTCCGACGACGACCAGGGCGGCCGCTTCAAGGTCACGGTGCCCAAGGGCTACCTCTGGGTCATGGGCGACCACCGGCAGAACTCCCGGGACTCGCGCTACAACCAGTCCGACAAGAACGCCGGCATGGTCCCGGTCGACGAGGTCGTCGGCCGCGCCATCGCGATCGCCTGGCCGATGAACCACTGGGACAACCTGCCGGTCCCCGAGACCTTCGACCAGGACGGCCTCCAGGCCGGGGCCGACGTACGGCAGACCTCGACGGCCGCCGCCGCGCTCTCGGTCGCCCCGCAGGGGCTCGCCCTCGCCGGGGTCGTGCCGGTGGTGTGGTGGCGCCGGCGGCGGAGCGCGGCGGACGAGAGCCGCTGACGCGAGCCGAGAGAGTCGCGAGACGCCGACGCAGGTCGTACGACTGTCGGGTCTTCACACGTCAGCCACGGGTCAGCCCCCTTTCCGGTCTCCGGCAGGGGGCTGACCCGTTCCGGTACCGCCGGGTAAGGTGCCGCTTCATGGGTGGCGAGAGCACGACACGTACGGCACCGCGCGGTGGCGGCGCGAGCACCGACCCGGCGGGCAGCCGGACCGGCCAGCGGCTGTCCGGCCTCGCGGTGGCGCTGGGCCTGGTGCTGTTCCTCGGCGGCTTCGCCTGGGGCGCGGTGGTCTACCGCCCCTACACCGTGCCGACCAGCTCCATGACGCCGACGATCCACGCCGGTGACCGGGTGCTCGCGCAGCGCATCGACGGCACCGACGTCCGGCGCGGCGACGTCGTCGTCTTCAAGGACGCGAACTGGGCCGACGCCCCGATGGTCAAGCGGGTCGTCGCCGTCGGCGGGGACAGCGTCTCCTGCTGCCAGGAGGGCCGGCTGAAGGTCAACGGCAAGGTCATCGAGGAGCCCTACCTGCCCGCCGGGGCCCCGGCCGAGATCAGCGACTTCCCGACGGTGACCGTCCCCGAGGGCAGGCTGTTCCTGCTCGGCGACGAGCGCGACAATTCCGTGGACTCCACCTCCCACCTCACCGACGCGGCCGGCGGCACCGTGTCCGGCGGCGCCGTGAACGCCCGCGTCGACGCCGTGGTCTGGCCGATGAACGGCATGCTGGAGCGGCCGACCGGCTTCGAGACGCTGGGCACGCTGTCGTCGCCGGGGCCGCTGCGGACCGTCGTCGGCCTGGTGATCGCCGGTGCCGTGCTGATCCTGGGCGGCGCGGCCTACGGACCCGTCGCCAGGCGCGCCGGCGCCTCCCGGGCCCGTACGGGGACGGAGCCCACCGGTGGGCGCTGAGGCGACGCCGGCGGGTGAGGACGCCTACCGGGGCGGACTGCGCCGGGTCGCCCGGGTCGTGCTGCTCGACCCCGAGGACCGCGTCCTGCTGCTGCACGGCCACGAACCGGACGACCCGGCCGACGACTGGTGGTTCACCCCCGGCGGCGGCCTGGAGGGCGAGGAGACCCGCGCGGAGGCCGCCCGGCGGGAGCTGGCCGAGGAGACCGGGATCACCGAGGTGGAACTGGGACCGGTGCTGTGGCGCCGCCGCTGCTCCTTCCCGTTCGCGGGGCGCCGCTGGGACCAGGACGAGTGGTACTACCTCGCCCGTACCGCCCAGACCGCGACCGAGGCGGCCGGTCTGACCGAGCTGGAGCGGCGCAGCGTCGCCGGAGCGCGTTGGTGGACCTGTGAGGAACTGGCCCGGGCCCATGAGACGGTGTATCCGACCAGACTCGCCGAGTTGCTGCGCACGCTGCTCGACGAAGGCCCCCCGGCCGGGCCGGTGACCCTGGACACGGAAATCGTCTAGGGGCGCACGGGACTGGCGCACAATGGTGGGACCGCACGGCTGAAGGGGAACATGCCATGAGCGCCGAGGACCTCGAGAAGTACGAAACCGAGATGGAGCTGAAGCTCTACCGGGAGTACCGCGATGTCGTCGGCCTGTTCAAATACGTGATCGAGACCGAGCGGCGCTTCTATCTCACCAACGACTACGAGATGCAGGTCCACTCGGTCCAGGGCGAGGTGTTCTTCGAGGTGTCGATGGCCGACGCCTGGGTGTGGGACATGTACCGGCCGGCCCGGTTCGTGAAGCAGGTGCGGGTGTTGACGTTCAAGGACGTGAACATCGAGGAGCTGAACAAGAGCGATCTGGAGCTTCCGGGGAGCTGACAGCCTCCGGGCGGGTCCGGGTCCGGGTCCGGGTCCGGGTCCGGGTCCGGGGTCGGGGCCCGGACCGGGGGTTCCGGTCCGGGTTCGGTTCCCGGTCCCAGTCCGGTTCGAGGCCCGCCGGGTCCGGGGCGACCCCGGTGGGTGGCGGAGTTATCCACAGACCGCCCGGCGTCCACCAAGATCCAACAGCTCGTCGAGCTGCCCGCATCGTTGGCGCCGGAGGTGGTGCCGACATGAACGCACGAGGTGCCCTGGGCAAGTACGGCGAGACGCTCGCCGCCCGCAGGCTGACCGGAGCCGGCATGACGGTCCTGGAGCGCAACTGGCGCTGCGGCAGGACCGGTGAGATCGACATCGTGGCCCGGGACGGGGACGTCCTGGTCGTCTGCGAGGTCAAGACGCGCCGGAGCGGCTCCTTCGAACATCCGATGGCCGGGGTGACCCCCGAGAAGGCGGAGCGGCTGCGGCGGCTCGCCGAGCGCTGGATCCAGAGCCACGGCGGCGCCCCGCCCGGCGGCGTCCGCATCGACCTGGTCGGCGTGCTTCTGCCGCAGCGCGGCGCGCCCGTGGTCGAGCACGCCCGAGGGGTGGCGTGATGGGGTTCGCGCGTACGTGCTCCGTGGCGCTTGTCGGCGTCGAGGGCGTGGTGGTCGAGGTCCAGGCCGACCTCGAACCGGGCGTGGCCGCGTTCACGCTGGTGGGGCTGCCGGACAAGAGCCTCACGGAGAGCCGGGACCGGGTGCGGGCCGCGGTGGTGAACTCGGGCGCGGAGTGGCCGCAGAAGAAGCTGACGGTCGGGCTCAGCCCGGCGTCGGTGCCGAAGAGCGGCAGCGGGTTCGACATGGCGATCGCCGCGTCCGTCCTGGGCGCCAGTGAGCGGATCGACCCGCGGGTGCTCGCCGACATCGTGATGATCGGGGAGCTGGGGCTGGACGGCCGGGTGCGGCCGGTGCGGGGCATCCTGCCGGCGGTCCTGGCCGCCGCGGAGGCGGGGTACGAGCAGGTGGTCGTCCCCGAGTGCGCCGCCGCCGAGGCGTCCCTGGTGCCCGGGGTTTCGGTACTGGGCGTACGCAGTCTGCGCCAGCTGATCGCCGTCCTGGCCGATGAGCCGGTGCCCGAGGAGGAACCCGACCGGCAGGGCCGGCCCGACCCGCTCCTCGCGGGCCTGCGCATGCCCGGCACGGGCGCGGCCACCGGGATGCACAGCATGGGGGCGGCCCAGTACGACCAGGGGCACGATCTCGCCGACGTGGTGGGCCAGGAATCGGCGCGTACGGCGGTGGAGGTCGCGGCGGCCGGCGGCCATCATCTCTTCCTGGAGGGCCCCCCCGGGGCCGGCAAGACGATGCTCGCCGAACGCCTGCCCGCGATCCTGCCCCGGCTGGGCCGTACCGAGTCGCTGGAGGTCACCGCGGTCCACTCGGTGGCGGGGCTGCTGCCGCCGGGCAAGCCGCTGATCGACATGGCGCCTTACTGCGCGCCGCACCACTCCGCCACGATGCAGGCCCTCGTCGGCGGCGGCCCCGGCAACGCCCGGCCGGGAGCGGTGTCGCTGGCGCACCGGGGGGTGCTGTTCCTGGACGAGACGCCGGAATTCAGCAGCCATGCCCTGGACGCCCTGCGCCAGCCGCTGGAGGCGGGACATGTGGTCATCGCGCGCAGTGCGGGGGTGGTGCGCTTCCCGGCTCGGTTCCTGATGGTGCTGGCGGCCAATCCGTGCCCGTGCGGGCGGTTCTCGCAGCGGGACGACCTGTGCGAGTGCCCGCCGTCGGCGATCCGCCGCTACCAGGCCCGGCTCTCCGGCCCGTTGCTCGACCGGGTCGACCTCCGGGTGGAGGTGGACCGCGTCACCCGCAGCCAGCTCGCCGGCACCGGACCCCGGGGCGACGCCACCGCGACCGTCGCCGACCGCGTGCGGGCGGCCCGAGACCGTGCGACCGCCCGACTCGTGGACACCCCGTGGCGCTCCAACAGCGAGGTGCCCGGCCGCGAACTGCGCAGCCGCTGGTACGTGGCGCCGGGCGCCCTCGACGAGGCGGAACGCAGCCTGGAGCGCGGTGTGCTCACCGCGCGCGGCCTCGACCGCGTCCTCCGCGTCGCCTGGACGGTCGCCGACCTCGTCGGCCACGACCGCCCGGACGCCGGGGACGTCGCCCTCGCCCTCCAACTGCGCACGGGAGTGCCACGGGGCGTACCGATGGCGCTGGGGGCGTTGACGTGAGCGGGGGCGAGAGGGCGGCTGCCCGAGGCGAGAGCGGGGCCCTGGGCGGCGGACGGCGGGCCGACGAGGTGTGGGCCGGAGACGGTCCGGGCGGGAGCCAGGCCGGGGCCCCGGCAGGGAGTGGTCCGCCCGAGGGCCCGACTGGGGGCGTTCGGGGTGGGGGTGACCAGGTCGGGGGTGGTCCTGCTCGGGGTGAACAGGTCGGGGGTGGCCAGGCTGGGAGTGGTCCGGCTGGGGGTTGCCAGGTCGGGAGTGGTCCGGCGGAGGGTGACTCGGTGGACGGTGGTGAGGAGGTAGGGAGCGGTGGGTCTGGCGGCCCGGTCCGGCCTGGCATCCAGGCAGGACGTGACGTTCTGGACGGGGACGACGGCCGGGCTGCCGCGAGGGGTGGGCCTGGGGCCCGGAGGGGGCCCGGCACGCGGGCCGGTGGGCGCGCCCCGGCCCGGCGGGTGGGGCCGGTGGTTGGCGACACCCTGTTCGGGGGTGAGGCCGGGCCCGGGGCTCCCGGCGAGGAGTCAGCACCGGGTGAGAGATGGCCGGAGGCTGGTGGGAAGGCGGCCCGGGGCGGTGCCGGTGCGGGGGGCGGTGGGGAGGCGGCCCGGGATGGTGCCGGAGTGGGGGCTGGCAGGGAGGCGGTCTTGGACGGGGCCGGACCAGGGGCCGGTCAGGAGTCGGTCTGGGACGGGGCCGGTCCGGGGGCTCGCACGGAGGCCGCCTGGGACGGTGGCGGTCCGGGGGCTGGCGGAGTGGCGGCCCGAGACGGGGCCGGGCCGGGGACCCACGGAGAGGCGGCCCGGGAGGGTGCCCGCCCGGTGGACCCGGACTTGCTCGGGCGGATTTTCCTCACCCGCGTGATCGAGCCCGGGGACGAGGTCGGGGGCCGGTGGGTGCGGGAGTGGGGGGTCGGTGAGGTGGTGGGGCGGTTGCGGGACGGCGGGCCGGGGCTGCCGGGGGTGAGCGCCAAGCGGTGGGCCGGGTTGTGCGCACGGGCGGCGCGGGCCGACCCACGGCGGGACCTGGAGGTGGCCCGAGCTGCCGGGGTGCGGTTCGTGGTGCCCGGGAGCGCGGAGTGGCCGGGGCAGCTCGACGACCTCGGGGACGCCAGGCCGCTCGGGCTGTGGGTGCGAGGGCGCCCCAGTCTGCGTATGTGGGCGCTCCGGTCGGTCGCCGTCGTCGGGGCCCGCGCCTGCACCGAGTACGGCGCCCACATGGCGGCCACCCTCGCCGCCGGCCTCGCCGAGCGCGGCTGGGTCGTGGTCTCCGGCGGCGCCTACGGGGTCGACGGCGCCGTGCACCGGGGCGCCCTGGGCGCGGGCGGTGCCACGGCCGCAGTCCTCGCCTGCGGAGTCGACCGCCCTTACCCGCCCGGGCACACCGGGCTGATCACCAGGATCGCCGAACAGGGACTGGTCGTCGGGGAGCTGCCGCCCGGCGAGCACCCGACGCCGAGCAGATTCGTCCTGCGCAACCGCGTGATCGCCGCGCTCACCCGGGGCACCGTGGTCGTCGAGGCCGCCTACCGCAGCGGTTCCCTCGTCACCGCCCGGGCCGCCCAACGCCTGGGCCGGCACACGATGGGCGTGCCGGGCCCGGCCACCAGCGCCCTCTCCGCCGGAGTGCACGAACTGCTGCGCGGCGACGCGGTCCTCGTCAGCGACGCCGCCGAGGTGGTCGAACTCGTCGGCGACATGGGCGAGCTGCCCCCGGAGCGGCGTGGACCGGTGCTCCCCACCGACCTCCTGGAGCCTCGCGCGCGCCACGTCCTGGCCGCACTCCCCGCGCGCGGGACGGCGAGCGCGGCCGGGATCGCACGCGGCGCACAGACCACGGAGGACGACGCGATCGCGAGACTGTACGAGCTTCGAGCACTTGGTTACGTCGAACGACACGGCGACGGCTGGAAGTTGACACGCCAGGCGATGATCTCGGTACGCGGCGGTCGCAGTCCGTGCTGACACAGCGTGTTCGGCCGTCCGGGGGAACCCCGACGCCCGTGGGATTTCTGGCAGTTGAGGTGATGGAGTGATCACCCGGGGCGATCATCATCCCCCCTGTAGAGCGTTCAGCGGAACGTATCTGCGCACCCTTTCCTCCCCCCTCTTCGCACACCGCGACGGCCCAGTCACGCTACGCTCACGGTGACCCCCACACAGACGGCCGACCACGGGCGACACACGAGACAGCAGACCGGCGGCCTCTCAGGCAGACCCCCCCCTCTCAGGCAGACCACATCACGGCAGAACGGCACTAGGCGACGAATGCCCCAGCACACCTCCGGGTCCGACCGGGCGGCGATCCCCCCAGCCGCCCGCGACGGTGGCAGCGTGCGACCGCCCGCCCCCTCGACGCTCGACGAGCTGTGGCGGTCGTACAAGGCGTCGGGGGACGAGCGGCTGCGGGAACAGCTGATCCTGCACTACTCGCCCCTCGTCAAGTACGTGGCGGGCCGGGTGAGCGTGGGACTGCCGCCCAACGTCGAGCAGGCCGACTTCGTCTCCTCCGGCGTCTTCGGACTGATCGACGCCATCGAGAAGTTCGACGTCGACCGCGAGATCAAGTTCGAGACGTACGCGATCACCCGTATCCGCGGCGCGATGATCGACGAACTGCGCGCCCTCGACTGGATCCCGCGCTCGGTACGGCAGAAGGCCCGCAACGTCGAGCGCGCCTACGCCACCCTGGAGGCCCGGCTGCGCCGGACCCCCACCGAGAGCGAGGTCGCGGTCGAGATGGGGATCGCGGTGGAGGACCTCCACGCGGTCTTCAGTCAGCTGTCGCTGGCCAACGTCGTGGCGCTGGAGGAGCTGCTGCACGCCGGCGGCGAGGGCGGCGACCGGCTGAGCCTCATGGACACGCTGGAGGACACCGCCGCCGACAACCCGGTCGAGGTGGCCGAGGACCGGGAGCTGCGGCGGCTGCTGGCGCGGGCGATCAACACCCTGCCCGAGCGGGAGAAGACCGTCGTCACCCTGTACTACTACGAGGGTCTGACCCTCGCCGAGATCGGCAATGTGCTGGGCGTGACCGAGAGCCGGGTCAGCCAGATCCACACCAAGTCGGTTCTGCAACTGCGCGGCAAGCTGGCCGGTTTCGGCCGTTGACCAGGGCTGACGGCACTCGCTCGGCGCCGGCGGCTGCTCGGCAGGCGGGCGTGCGGGCGGGTGAGCGACTCCCGTCCGGGCGGCGTCGTCCGTAAAGTGGGGGCGTGCCAAGGATTCGAGCGGCCTCCGTGGCCGAGCACCGGTCGATGCAGCGTGCCGCCCTGCTGGACGCGGCACGCTCCCTGCTGTCCGACGGCGGGACGGAGGCGCTGACCTTCCCCGCCCTCGCCGAACGGACGGGCCTCGCCCGGTCGTCCGTCTACGAGTACTTCCGCTCGCGGGCCGCGGTCGTCGAGGAGCTGTGCGCCGTCGACTTCCCCGTCTGGGCCGCGGAGGTCGAGGCGGCGATGGAGCGCGAGGCGACCCCCGAGGGCAAGGTCGAGGCGTATGTGCGCACCCAGCTCGGCCTGGTCGGGGACCGGCGGCACCGGGCCGTGGTGGCCATCTCCGCGAGCGAGCTGGACGCCGGCGCTCGGGAGAAGATCCGGGCGGCACACGGCGGACTGGTCTCGATGATCGTCGAGGCGCTGGCCGGAATGGGGCACCGGGAGCCGCGCCTCGCGGCCATGCTGCTCCAAGGGGTCGTGGACACGGCCGTGCGGCGCATCGAGCTGGGCGCGGCGGAGGAGCCCGGCGCGATCACCGAGGCTGCGGTGTCCATGGCGCTCAGGGGCGTGCGCGGCTGACCTCCGGCAGCGGCACCCCCAGCACCGGCAGCAGCCTCGACGGACCCCCGTCCAGCAGCCAGGGCGGGAGCAGCGAGAGCGGGTCCAGGTAGGTGTCCCCGCGCAGCAGGCCCCAGTGCAGACAGGCCGCGCAGTGGGAACCGGCCGGCTCGACCGTGCCGAGGACCTCGCCCGCCGCGACCCCGGCGCCCTTCTCCACCTTCGCCGCGACCGGCTCGTACGTCGTGCGCAGGGGCGGTTCGCCGGTGCCCGTCAGTTCCACGGAGACGACGCCCCTGCCCGCCACCCGCCCCGCGAACCACACGCGTCCCGCCGCCACCGCCCGTACCGGCGCCCCGGTCGCGGCGGCCAGGTCCACGCCGCGGTGGCCGGCGCCGTACGGGGTCGCCGGCGGTTCCCAGCCGCGCAGGACCGGTGGCCGGGTGCCGACCGGCCAGGTGCGGCCCACGGCCGGTACCGACGGGTCCGGGAGCTGGACCGCGCCGGCGGCCACGGCGGTGGCCGCAGCCGCGGCCACCGGCATCGGCGGCGGCCGCCGCTCACCCGGGAGCAGGACGGTCAGCAGCAGGGCCACCCACGTACACACACTCGCCCATCGTCTCGTTCGCATGACGGAACCGTCCCGCACCAGGGCGGTCACCGTCCCGCCCTGTGGACCGTGCCCGGGTTGTGGACAGCCGCGTCACCCGGTGCTCCGCGGGTCCCGTACACTTCTGATGGCGATCCGGGTCACCGGGTCGACTTCGCACGCCCCGACACGAGGCCCTCACAAGCCCGTGTCAGCGCCCCTCGGTCCCTAGTGGCAGGCGCATCCGGGCGTCAGGCGCGGGAGCCGTCCGGTCCCCGCGGCACAACCGAGAAACACGAGGAGAGCGGCCATGGCCGTCGTCACGATGCGGGAGCTGCTGGAGAGCGGCGTCCACTTCGGTCACCAGACCCGTCGTTGGAACCCGAAGATGAAGCGCTTCATCTTCACGGAGCGCAACGGCATCTACATCATCGACCTGCTCCAGTCGCTGTCGTACATCGACCGCGCCTACGAGTTCGTCAAGGAGACCGTCGCCCACGGCGGCACGGTCATGTTCGTCGGCACGAAGAAGCAGGCGCAGGAGGCCATCGCCGAGCAGGCCACCCGCGTCGGCATGCCCTACGTCAACCAGCGCTGGCTGGGCGGCATGCTCACCAACTTCTCGACCGTCTACAAGCGTCTGCAGCGCCTCAAGGAGCTTGAGCAGATCGACTTCGAGGACGTCGCCGCGTCCGGTCTGACCAAGAAGGAGCTTCTCGTGCTCTCGCGCGAGAAGGCCAAGCTGGAGAAGACCCTCGGCGGTATCCGCGAGATGTCCAAGGTGCCCAGCGCCGTCTGGATCGTGGACACCAAGAAGGAGCACATCGCGGTCGGTGAGGCCCGGAAGCTCAACATCCCGGTCGTCGCCATCCTCGACACCAACTGCGACCCCGACGAGGTCGACTACAAGATCCCGGGCAACGACGACGCGATCCGCTCCGTCACCCTGCTCACCCGCGTGATCGCCGACGCCGTCGCCGAGGGCCTCATCGCCCGCTCCGGTGCCGGTAAGGCCGCCGAGGGTGACAAGGCCGCCGGCGAGCCGCTCGCCGAGTGGGAGCGCGACCTGCTCGAGGGCGAGAAGAAGGCCGACGAGGCGCCCGCCGACGAGGCCGAGAAGCCCGCCGAGGCTCCGGCCGAGGAGGCCCCGGCCGCCGCCGAGGCCACCGAGGCCCCCGCCACCGAGGCGCCCGCCGACGAGGCCCCGGCCGCGGACGCCGAGCAGGCCTGACCCCTCACCACCTTCGGGTTCTGGACGGCGGGGGCCCTCGAAGCCCCCGCCGTCCGGCCCGTAGATCTTCAGACTTCGAGAGAGATTCCGGAATCATGGCGAACTACACCGCCGCCGACGTCAAGAAGCTCCGTGAGCTCACCGGCGCCGGCATGATGGACTGCAAGAAGGCGCTGGACGAGGCCGAGGGCAACGTCGACAAGGCCGTCGAGGCGCTCCGCATCAAGGGCCAGAAGGGCGTCGCCAAGCGCGAGGGCCGTTCCGCCGAGAACGGCGCGGTCGTCTCGATCATCGCCGACGACAACACCTCGGGCGTCCTGGTCGAGCTGAAGTGCGAGACGGACTTCGTCGCCAAGGGCGAGAAGTTCCAGGCCGTCGCCAACACCATCGCCGAGCACGTCGCCAAGGCCGCCCCGGCCGACCTGGAGGCCCTGCTCGCCTCCGAGATCGAGCCCGGCAAGACCGTCCAGGCGTACGTCGACGAGGCCAACGCCAACCTCGGCGAGAAGATCGTCCTGGACCGCTTCGCGCAGTTCTCCGGCGGCTACGTGACCGCGTACATGCACCGCACGATGCCCGACCTGCCCCCGCAGATCGGTGTCCTCGTCGAGCTGGACAAGCCGAACGCCGAGATCGCCAAGGGCGTCGCCCAGCACATCGCCGCCTTCGCGCCGAAGTACCTCTCCAAGGAGGACGTCCCGGCCGAGGTCGTCGAGACCGAGCGCCGCGTCGCCGAGGAGACCACCCGCGCCGAGGGCAAGCCCGAGGCCGCCCTGCCGAAGATCGTCGAGGGTCGCCTCAACGGCTTCTTCAAGGACGCGACCCTGCTGGGCCAGCCCTACGCCCTGGACAACAAGAAGTCCGTCCAGAAGGTGCTGGAAGAGGCGGGTGTCAGCCTGAAGCGCTTCACGCGCATCAAGGTCGGCATCTGAGTCCGTACCGCGACGGACGCGCGACCCCGGTAGGGTCGACAGCAGTCGTCGGCGCCGTTCGCATCTGCCGTGACGCACGCGCGTGCGGCGGCGGACGACAGCAGATCTGACGAGGAGGCCATTGCCGCGTATGGGATGCGAAACCCGCCCCCGCCGGCAGTGGCCTTCTTCGTGTGTGTGACCCACGTAAAAGAGGCGAGATCTCCATGACCACCAAGGCCGAGAAGAGCGACGACGGCAAAGTACGCGGCCGTTTCATGCTGAAGCTGTCCGGGGAGGCCTTCTCCGGCGGCGGGGGCCTGGGCGTCGACCCCGACGTGGTGCACGCCATCGCCCGCGAGATCGCCGCCGTCGTACGCGACGGCGCGCAGATCGCCGTCGTCATCGGCGGCGGCAACTTCTTCCGCGGCGCCGAGCTCCAGGTGCGGGGCATGGACCGCGCCCGCTCCGACTACATGGGCATGCTCGGCACCGTGATGAACTGCCTGGCCCTCCAGGACTTCCTGGAGAAGGAGGGCGTCGACTGCCGCGTGCAGACCGCCATCACGATGGGCCAGGTCGCCGAGCCCTACATCCCGCTGCGCGCCGTGCGCCACCTGGAGAAGGGCCGCGTGGTCATCTTCGGCGCCGGCATGGGCATGCCGTACTTCTCCACCGACACCACCGCCGCGCAGCGCGCCCTGGAGATCGACGCCGAGGCGCTGCTCATGGGCAAGAACGGCGTGGACGGGGTCTACGACTCCGACCCGAAGACCAACCCGGACGCCGTGAAGTTCGACGCGCTCGGGTACGGCGAGGTCATCACCCGCGACCTGAAGGTCGCCGACGCGACGGCCGTCACGCTCTGCCGCGACAACAGCCTCCCGATCGTGGTCTTCGAGCTGCTGAAGGAGGGCAATATCGCCCGCGCCGTCAAGGGTGAGAAGATCGGCACGCTTGTGGGTGACCCCGGAAGCCGGGACTGACCGGAAGCCGGCACCGACCGGAGACCGGGACCGACCGGAGAACATCCCCCTGTCCGCGGACGCCGCCTGTCCGGGGGACGGACGGGACGGGGCCGGGCCGGGGGATGGACAATGTCCCGCCGGTCGGGAACCGTGCAGGAAGAACGCGACGCAGCCGGCCGCCGACCCGCGAGGGAAGCGCGGCCGGGCCTACTCAAGACACGCAGGAGCAAGTGGTGATCGAAGAGACCCTCCTCGAGGCCGAGGAGAAGATGGAGAAGGCCGTCGTGGTCGCCAAGGAGGACTTCGCCGCGATCCGCACCGGTCGTGCGCACCCGGCGATGTTCAACAAGATCGTGGCCGACTACTACGGCGCGCCGACGCCGATCAACCAGCTGGCCTCGTTCTCCGTGCCCGAGCCGCGCATGGCCGTGGTGACCCCCTTCGACAAGAGCGCCCTGCGCAACATCGAACAGGCGATCCGCGACTCCGACCTGGGCGTCAACCCGAGCAACGACGGCAACATCATCCGGGTGGTGTTCCCCGAGCTGACGGAGGAGCGCCGCCGCGAGTACATCAAGGTCGCCAAGGCCAAGGGCGAGGACGCCAAGGTCTCGATCCGCTCCGTGCGCCGCAAGGCCAAGGACGGCATCGACAAGCTCGTCAAGGACGGCGAGGTCGGCGAGGACGAGGGCCGCCGTGCGGAGAAGGAGCTCGACGACACCACCGCGAAGTACGTCGCCCAGGTGGACGAGCTCCTCAAGCACAAGGAAGCGGAACTGCTCGAAGTCTGATGAACGACTCTTCCTGGGGAGCGCCGCCACAAGCCGGGTACTGGGGGCCGTCCGACCAGGGACCTGACCAGGGCGCCGGCCCGGCGGGTCCCGCGTACGATGCGCACTACGCGCAGCAGACTCGCCCCATGCCCATCGTGCCCGACGTACCCGAACACGGCGGAGACCAGGACGACGACCAGGGGGCCGCTCGGCTGAGCGGTCCCCTGTTCCGGGACGAGCCGTCCCACGACCAGCCGTACGGCGGCCACCACCCGTCGGCGCAGCCCCATGCGGCGCAGCCCTACGGGGCGCAGCCGTACGCGGCGGTGCCGCAGAATCCGGAGCCCATGCCCGACGTCCCCCAGCCGGCGCAGCCGCAGCCCCCGCAGAAGAAGAGCGCGGGGCGCGACCTGGGCGCGGCGATAGGGGTCGGGGTCGGGCTCGGCGTGGTGATCGTCGCCTCGTTGTTCGTCGTCAAGGCCGTCTTCGTCGGCGTGATCACGGTCGCCGTCGTCGTGGGCCTGTGGGAGCTGACCTCGCGGCTCCAGGAGCGCAAGGGCGTCAAGGCGCCCCTCGTCCCGCTCGCGATCGGCGGCGCGGCGATGGTGATCGCCGGGTACGCGCGGGGCGCCGAGGGCGCGTGGGTCGCGATGGCGCTCACGGCGCTGGCGGTCCTGGTCTGGCGGATGACCGAGCCGCCGGAGGGCTATCTGAAGGACGTCACGGCGGGCCTGTTCGCGGCGTTCTACGTGCCGTTCCTGGCCACCTTCGTCGCGATGATGCTCATGGCGGACGACGGTGCCTGGCGGGTCCTGGTCTTCCTGATACTGACGGTCGTCAGCGACACCGGCGCGTACGCCGTCGGCTGGCGCTTCGGCAGGACCAAGCTCGCCCCGCGCATCAGCCCCGGCAAGACCCGCGAGGGCCTGATGGGCGCGGTGGCCTTCGCGATGGCGGCCGGCGCTCTGTGCGTGCAGTTCCTGATCGACGACGGCACCTGGTGGCAGGGTCTGCTGCTCGGTCTCGCCGTCGCCGTCAGCGCCACGCTGGGCGACCTCGGCGAGTCCATGATCAAGCGCGACCTCGGCATCAAGGACATGGGCACCCTCCTGCCGGGCCACGGCGGCATCATGGACCGCCTCGACTCCCTCCTCCCGACCGCCCCGGTGGCCTGGCTGCTCCTGGTGATCTTCGTGGGCTCGGGCTGACGGCATTCGGGTAACCTGGAAGGGCCCGCGGCGTCTGCTGCGGGCCCTTCCGTGCGTCCCCGCCGATGCGGGGGTGATCCAGTGAGGTCTCCTGGCTTCGGCATGACGCTGCCGTCGTCCCCGCAGTGACGCGGGGTTGCCACAGGCCCGCCGTCCTGAGGAGTTGTCCGACCGTGGCCCGTCCAGCCCCCGGTGAGCTCACCTTTGCCGCCCCCCGCGGAGCGAAGCGGCCGCCGCGGCATCTCGCCGATCTCTCGCCCGCCGAGCGGAAAGAGGCTGTCGCCGCCGTCGGTGAGAAGCCGTTCCGTGCCAAGCAGCTGTCGCAGCACTACTTCGCGCGGTACGCGCACGACCCCGAGCAGTGGACCGACATCCCCGCCGGTTCGCGCGCGGGGCTGCGGAACGCGCTGCTGCCCGAGCTGATGACCGTCGTGCGGCATCTGTCGACCGACCAGGGCACCACCCGCAAGACCCTGTGGAAGCTGTTCGACGGGACGCTTGTCGAGTCCGTGCTGATGCGCTACCCGGACCGGGTCACCATGTGCATCAGCTCCCAGGCCGGCTGCGGCATGAACTGCCCGTTCTGTGCGACGGGCCAGGCCGGTCTCGACCGGAACCTGTCGACCGCCGAGATCGTGCACCAGATCGTGGACGGCATGCGGGCGCTCCGGGACGGCGAGGTCCCCGGCGGGCCCGCGCGGCTGAGCAACATCGTGTTCATGGGCATGGGCGAGCCGCTCGCCAACTACAACCGGGTCGTCGGCGCCATCCGCCGGCTCACCGATCCCGAGCCGGACGGGCTGGGGCTCTCCCAGCGCGGCATCACCGTCTCCACGGTCGGCCTCGTCCCCGCGATCCACCGCTTCACCGGCGAGGGCTTCAAGTGCCGCCTCGCCATCTCGCTGCACGCCCCCGACGACGAGCTGCGCGACACCCTCGTGCCGGTCAACACGCGGTGGAAGGTGCGGGAGGTGCTGGACGCCGGGTTCGAGTACACGGCGACGTCGGGCCGCCGGCTGTCCATCGAGTACGCGCTGATCCGGGACATCAACGACCAGACCTGGCGCGGTGACCGGCTCGGACGCCTGCTCAAGGGCAAGCCGGTGCACGTCAACCTGATCCCGCTCAACCCCACGCCCGGTTCCAAGTGGACCGCCTCGCGGCCCGAGGACGAGAAGGCGTTCGTCGAGGCGATCGCGGCGCACGGTGTGCCGGTGACGATCCGGGACACCCGGGGGCAGGAGATCGACGGGGCGTGTGGTCAGCTGGCCGCGAGCGAGCGGTAACCTGACGGTATCCGTATATCTTCATACGGCAGTACACAGCCATGCGTCAGTACATCTTCATATTCCGACAGGGGAGCGCCACAGCGCTGAGAGTGCGGCACCGGCCGCAGACCCTCCGAACCTGGCCCAGGTCATTCTGGGTAGGGAGATCGGTCACCACTCGAGCTGTTGCGCCCTGCCCGGGACCCTCGCCAGGGGTTCCGGGCGGGGCCGCGTCTTCTCCTGGTCACCCAGGAGGAATCCAGTGAGCATCACCAGAAGCGTCAGCGTCCTGGCCCTCGGGCTCGGCATGGTCGGCGCCCTGGCGGCCTGCGGGTCGTCGGACGACGGCGGCGACACCGGCGGCGGTTCCAAGACCGTGACCCTGGTCAGCCACGACTCATGGGCCGCCTCGAAGGACGTCATCGCCGCCTTCGAGAAGAGCTCCGGCTACAAGGTCAAGGTCCTGGAGGACGGCGACGCCGGGCAGGCCGTCAACAAGGCCGTCCTCACCAAGGACAACCCGCAGGGCGACGTCTTCTTCGGCGTCGACAACACCCTGCTCTCCCGCGCGCTCGACAACGGCCTCTTCCAGCCGTACGAGGCGAAGGGCGCCGACCGGATCCGGCCCGAGTACCGCGCCGACCAGGACGAGCACCGGGTCACGCCGATCGACACCGGCGACATCTGCGTCAACTACGACAAGGCGTACTTCAGCGAGCACAAGCTGACCCCGCCGGCCTCCTTCGACGACCTGATCAAGCCCGAGTACAAGAACCTGCTGGTCACCGAGAACGCGGGTACGTCCTCGCCGGGCCTCGGTTTCCTGCTCGGCACGGCCGCGAAGTACGGCGATGGGGGCACCTCCCGCTCGGGCGAAGCCGAGGGCGGGGGAGGCTGGGAGGGCTACTGGAAGAAGCTCAAGGCCAACGGCGTCAAGGTCGTCGACGGCTGGGAGCAGGCGTACAACGAGGAGTTCTCCGGGTCGGCCGGCGGCAAGAAGGCCAAGGGCGACCGTCCCCTCGTCGTCTCCTACGCCTCCTCCCCGCCCGCCGAGGTGATCTACGCCGACCCGCAGCCGAAGACCGCGCCGACCGGCGTCGCCGACGGCACCTGCTTCCGCCAGGTCGAGTACGCGGGCCTGCTGAGCAACGCGAAGAACTCCGAGGGCGGCAAGGCGCTGCTCGACTTCCTCGTCGGCAGGCAGTTCCAGGAGGACATGCCGCTGAACATGTTCGTCTACCCCGTGCGGGAGGGCGCGCGGGTCCCCGAGGCGTTCCAGAAGTTCGGGCCGCAGGCGAAGGACCCGCAGACCCTGGACCCGGCGAAGATCGCCGACCACCGCGACGAGTGGGTCAAGTCGTGGACCTCGCTCGTAGTGAAGTAGAGGCCCCCAAGGCCCCGCGGGCCGCCCGGACCCGGCGCGGGAGCGCGGCGCGGCTCGGCCTCATGGTCGTGCCCGTCGCGTTCTTCGCCGTGTTCTTCGCCTATCCCGTCGCCGCGATCGTCGCGCGCGGGCTCAAGGTCGACGGGGCCTGGCGGTTCGGGCGGATCGCGGACGTGCTCGTCCAGTCCGACGTGCGGCACGTGCTGTGGTTCACCACCTGGCAGGCGCTGGCGTCCACCGCGCTCACCCTGCTGATCGCGCTGCCGGGCGCGTACGTCTTCGCCCGCTTCGACTTCCCCGGCAAACAGGTGCTGCGGGCCGTGGTGACGGTGCCCTTCGTGCTGCCCACGGTCGTCGTCGGTACGGCGTTCCTGGCGCTGGTCGGGCGGGGCGGGCTGCTCGACGAGCTGTGGGGCGTACGGCTGGACACCACCGTGTGGGCGATCCTGCTCGCGCACGTCTTCTTCAACTACGCCGTCGTCGTGCGCACCGTCGGCGGTCTGTGGGCGCAGCTCGACCCGCGGCAGGAGGAGGCCGCGCGGATGCTCGGCGCCTCGCGGCCGCGGGCCTGGCGGCAGGTGACGCTGCCCGCGCTCGCGCCCGCCGTGGCCGCCGCCGCGCTGATGGTCTTCCTGTTCACTTTCACCTCCTTCGGTGTGGTGCAGATCCTCGGCGGCCCCGCCTTCTCCACCCTGGAGGTGGAGATCTACCGGCAGACCTCGCAGATCTTCGACCTGTCCACGGCCGCCGTGCTCACCCTGATCCAGTTCGTGGCGGTGGCCGCCATCCTCGCCGTGCACGCCTGGACGGTACGGCGGCGGGAGGCGTCCCTGCGGCTGGTGGACGCGGCCGGCACCGCCCGCCGGCCGCGCGGGAAGGGCCAGTGGACGCTGCTGGCCGGGGTCCTGGCGAGCATCGCCCTGCTGCTCGTGCTGCCGCTCGCCGTGCTGGTCCAGCGCTCGCTGGGCGCGTCCGGCTTCGGCTACTACCGCGCCCTGACCCGTGAGGACGGCGGCACCTTCCTCGTCCCGCCGATCGAGGCGATCGGCAACTCCCTCCAGTACGCCGTCGCCGCCACCGCCATCGCCGTGGTGATCGGCGGACTCGCCGCCACCGCGCTCACCCGGCGCGACGCGGGCCGCCTCGTCCGCGGCTTCGACGCGCTGCTCATGCTGCCGCTCGGGGTGTCGGCCGTGACGGTCGGCTTCGGGTTCCTGATCGCGCTGGACGAACCGCCGCTGGACCTGCGCGCCTCCTGGATCCTCGTCCCGCTCGCCCAGGCGCTGGTCGGTGTGCCCTTCGTCGTACGGACCATGCTGCCGGTGCTGCGGGCGGTGGACGTGCGGCTGCGGGAGGCGGCGTCGGTGCTCGGGGCGTCGCCGTGGCGGGTGTGGCGGGAGGTGGACCTGCCGATGGTGCGGCGGGCGCTGCTGGTCGCGGCCGGGTTCGCCTTCGCGGTGTCGCTCGGGGAGTTCGGGGCGACGGTGTTCATCGCGCGGCCCGACAACCCGACGCTGCCGGTCGCGGTGGCCCGGCTGCTGGGGCGGCCCGGCGACATGAACTACGGCCAGGCGATGGCCCTTTCGACGATTCTGATGCTGGTGTGCGCCGTGGCACTCGTGGTGCTGGAGCGGCTGCGGACCGACCGGAGCGGGGAGTTCTGAGGATGCGGAAGGCCGCTGGGGACGCGCGAGGCGCGGACACGCTGCTGGGCCTGGAGGGTGCGACCGTCCGGTTCGGCGGACGGGCCGCGCTCGACGACGTCGACCTGGCCGTCGCCGAGCACGAGGTGGTGTGCGTGCTGGGACCCAGCGGCAGCGGCAAGTCGACGCTGCTGCGGGCGGTGGCCGGGCTCCAGCCGCTGGACGCCGGACGCGTGACGCTCGACGGGCGCGACCAGTCCGGAGTGCCCGCGCACAAGCGTGAGGTCGGCCTGATGTTCCAGGACCACCAGCTGTTCCCGCAGCGGGACGTGGCCGGAAACATCGCCTTCGGGCCCCGGATGCATGGCGCGAACCGCGCCGAACAGCGTCACCGGGTGGGGGAGTTGCTGGAGCTGGTGGGACTGCCGGACGCCGGGCGGCGGTCGGTGGCCGCGCTCTCCGGCGGGGAGCAGCAGCGGGTGGCGCTGGCCCGCGCCCTCGCGCCCCGGCCCCGGCTGCTGATGCTGGACGAGCCGCTGGGCCAGCTCGACCGCTCGCTGCGGGAACGGCTCGTGGTGGAACTGCGGGAGCTGTTCGGCCGGTTGGGCACCACCGTGCTCGCCGTCACCCACGACCAGGGCGAGGCGTTCGCGCTCGCCGACCGGGTCGTGGTGATGCGGGACGGGCGGATCGCCCAGTCCGGTACACCCCTTGAGGTGTGGCAGCGGCCGGCCGACGCCTTCGTGGCGCGCTTCCTCGGCTTCGACAACGTGGTCGAGGGCACCGTCGCCGGACAGGCCGCCGACACCCCCTGGGGCAAGGTGCCGGTGCCCGAGGACGCCCCGCAGGGTGCGCGGACGTTGCTGGTGCGGCCCGCCGGGGTACGCCTGGTGGCCGCGGACGCCGGTCTGCGCTGCACCGTCGCCGCCCGCACCTTCCGGGGCACCCATGTCGCCGTCCACCTCCAGCCCGAGGACGCGCCCCGCCTGGAGGCGGCCTGCCCGCTGCGGGCGGCGCCGGAGGTGGGGGACGCGGTAGGGGTGGAGTTCGACGCGGCGGAAATCGTCGTGCTGGGGTGATCGCCGTGCTCGTAGGGTGACGGCATGACGCACCTCGCGCACGACCGCTACTGCGATGCCGTCGCCCACCAGGTGGACCGGTTCCGGGCCGTGATCACGTCCGGCGCCGATCTGGCCGCCACCGTGCCGACCTGCCCGGACTGGACCCTGGAGCAGCTGGTACGGCACGTCGGCCGCACCCTGCGCTGGACGGCGCTGATCGTCCGCACCCGCGCCGAGGAGGACGTCCCGATGGACCGGGTGCCGGGGAGCGAGGGGCCCGGGGCGCCGGGGGACGCGGCGGCACTGGACGCGTGGCTGGCGGAGTCCGGCGAGGTGGTCGTCGCGGCGCTGCGGGAAGCCGGGCCGGACGCGCCGGCGTGGTCCTGGACCGGCGACCGCACCGCCGGGTTCTGGGCCCGCCGGATGACCCATGAACTCGTCGTCCACGGGGCGGACGGCGCGCTCGCGGCGGGACGGCCCTGCGCGCCGGTGGCGCCGGACGTGGCGGCCGACGCGGTCGACGAGTGGCTGGGGATCGTGCAGTTCGTACAGCGGGCGCTGCCCCGGGCGGAGGCGGACGGACTGCGCACCCCGGGCAGGAGCATCCACCTCCACGCGACGGACGTCCCGGCGGACTTGAACGCCGAGTGGTTCATCGAACTGGCCGACGACGGGGTCACCTGGCGTCGGGGCCACGAGAAGGCGACGGTGGCGCTGCGCGGGCCGCTCACGGACGTACTGCTGGCCTTCTACGGCCGGCTTCCCCTGGACGCGCCGGGTCTCGAGGTGGTCGGGGAGCGGGAGCTGCTCGAACTGTGGTTGGAGAAGGCGACGTTCGGGTGAGGGGCGTGGCCCGCGTCGGGTGAAAGGACGGTGGCCCGCCCCCGGACCGGGGACGGGCCACCGCTGATACCGCCGGTACTGCCTTGCTGTGGTGCTGTGGTACTGCCTTGCTGTGGTGCTGTGGTGCTGTGGTGCTGTGGTGCTGTGGTGCTGTGGTGCTGTGGTGCTGTGGTGCTGTGGTGCTGTGGTGCTGTGGTGCTGCGGGGCGTCAGCGGGTGCTGTTCGCTCCGCGGCGGCGCAGGCCGAAGAAGACCGCGCCGCCACCGACGACGACCAAGGCCGCCGCGATACCGGCGATCATGCCGGTGTTGGAGTTGGCACCGGTCTCGGCGAGGTTGGACTCACCGGCCGCCGGGGAGGGGGCGTTGTCGTTCGGCACGGCCGCCGGGGCGGTGCTCTCGCTCTCCTCCGCCGCAGGGGCCGAGGTGGACGGCACCGGGGAGGGGGTCTCGGTCTCCTCGGCCGGGGCGGAGGAGGTCTCCGACGGGGTCGGGGTCGGAGCGGGGGTCTCGGTCTCCTCCGACGAGCAGGCGGTCGCCGGGGTCGTCAGGTCGGGCTGGATGTCCTCGTCGACGTACTTGTCGGCCTTGACGTGGACGCGGTACTCGGCCTTCGGCTGCCAGTCCGCGGCGAAGGTGATGGTGCTGCCCTCGCGCGAGCCCTTGACCGTCTGCTGGCCGACCTGCTCGCCGGTGCTCTTGAGCGAGACCGTGACGACGGCCGGGATGCCGGCCGAGTCCACGTCGGTGACGGTGATGACGCCCTTGCCGCCGTCGCACTTGGCGGCGGCGGAGAACTCACCGATGTTGCAGGCGAGGGCGTTGCCGGCCGTGCCGAGGGCCAGGGCCGCGGAGGCGGCGACGACGCCGAGGGCACGGACGCTACGGCGGGACGCCGTGCGATTGATTATGGACAGGACTGCCACGTTTGTCCTTTACGGGAGCGCAGATGCGGGGGGTGGGCGGGGTGCCGGTCCGATGACTCGGCATCAGCACACCCTTGAGCCTCACTGGTTTATAAGCGGTGCATAAGCAGTGTCAACGCATATGCCAGTTAGGGACGTTGACTTTGCCGTCATATTAACCGCCCGCATGTTTGCGCTCCTTGCGGACCTGCCCGGATGGCTCCCGAGCGGGCTCAGCCCTGGACCGCCGCCGGGTCCATCCACACGACCTCGAAGGTGTGCCCGTCGACGTCGTCGAAGGCGCGGCCGTACATGAAGCCGTGGTCCTGGGTCTCGCCGGAGACCGAGCCGCCGGCCGCGACCGCCTTCTCGACCAGCTCGTCGACCTTCTCGCGGCTCTCGGCGCTCAGCGCGATCAGCACCTCGCTGCTCTTCGTCGAGTCCACGATCTCCTTCTTCGTGAACTGGAGGTACTTCTCCGGGGTGTGGACCATCACGACGATGGTGTCGCTGAGCGGGATCGACGCGGTGGAGTCGTCGCTGAACTGGGCGTTGATCTCGTAGCCCAGGCCCGTGAAGAACTTCCTGGAGGCGGCGAGGTCGTTGGTGGCCAGGTTCACGAAGATCATCTGCTGGTACATGGGGGCCTCTCCCGTCGGGTGCTGCTCTGGTCGTGCCGCTCTTGGCGTGCCGTTCGGAGGGTTGGACGTGAGGGGCGGGCGGAACTCATCGGCGGTTCGGCAACTTCTTCGAGAAGTTCTCGAACGGGTGGTGCCGGGGGTCAGCCGTCGAGGGGGAGCGCGGCCAGGAACGCGACGGCGAGGGTGAGCGGGCCGAACAGGGCGAGGAGGGCGGCGGTGCGTACGGCGGCCGCGGCGCGGAGGGTGGCCGGGGGCGCGCCCAGGCGGAGCAGGGCGCCGGTGGTGTCGGCGCGGGCGTGCTTCGCCTCCACGGCGGCGGTGAGAAGGGTGGCCACGGTGCAGCCGGCGACGAGGACGGCGCCGAGGGTGCTGAGGGGGCCGAAGGTGGGGCCGGGGGTGTCGGTGCCGTAGACGGTGGTGGTCACGTACGCCGCGGCGGCGACGGCGGATACGACGCCCAGGGGGCGGCCGATGCGGTGGGACTCCTCCATGAGGACGCGGCCCGCGAGGAGGCGCAGGGCGCCGGGGCGGGTGGTCTGCAGGATGCGGCCGCAGAGGTGGGTGAGGCCGGGGCCGGCGAGGGCGAGGCCGAGGGCGGTGAGGGCCCAGCCGAGGAGGATGCCGGCGGAGGGGGTGGTACCGGGGGTGAGGGGGGTGGTGGCGTGGCCGGTGTACGTCTCCACGGTGAGGCCGGCGGCGAGGGTGGCGATGCCCCAGGGGAGGGCGGTGGTGTGAGGGGCCGGGGGGTGGGTGACCTGGTCCGGCGGTTGTTCGGTGCGGTCCGTCGCTGCGGGGGCGGGGGTGTCACTGGCCTGCGTGAGCAGGGTGCCTCCCCCGGAGGGGGGACCCTCAGCGCCCACCCGTGCCGCCCCAGCGGCACGACTGCCCGCAGCTACAGCAGCTACAGCAGGGGCAGCGGCGGCGGCGCTCCCCGTCGGGGCGGTGGCCCAGCGGGCGCCGAAGCGGCCGTAGGTGCCGAAGGTTTCTCGGGCTCGGCCCCAGCCGTAGGCGCCGAAGCGGCCGTAGCCGCGGACGGTGTTCGGGGTGGTGGGGCGCGGGTCGCGGGGGCGGAGCGCGTACGCGACCGTGGCCGACGCGGTGGCCGGGACCAGGGTGAGGAGGGTGAGGACCGCCGGCGCCGGCAGGTGCTGGCCGACGGAGAGGGCGTCGGCCGTGATGCCGCCGAAGGGCGTCCCGCCCGTGAGGTCGCCGCGCAGGCAGAGGTAGCCGAGCAGGGCCGCCACCGAGCCGAGCGCGGCGGACAGGGCCGTCGTCGTCGCCGACACCGCCATCAGGCGGCCGGGGCCCAGGCCGATCGCCGACAGTCCCGCACGCGGCCGGGTGCCGGGGTCGGTGCGGGCCACGGGGACGGCGAGGTACACCGCGGCGGCCAGCGGCGCCGCGCACCAGGCAAGCCGGAGCGCGGCGGCGCCGGGGGTGTCCGGGTGGCTCAGCGCGTAGCCGAGGGCGCACAGCAGCAGGAAGCCCGTACCGGCCGAGGCCACCGCGACCAGCAGGCGGCGCAGATGGACGGCGAGGTGGGCGGCGCGGGTCAGACGGAGAGCGAGCACGTGGCCCGGCCTTCCGTTCCGGAGACCCCGGCGGCACCCGTGGCCACGGTGGTCTCGGCGAGCGGGGGCAGGTGCACGGTCCGTACCCGGCGGCCGTCCAACAGCGCCACCGAACGGTCCGCGAGGGCCGCGGTCTGCGCCTCGTGGGTGGCGAGGACGACGGTGATGCCGTGCGAGCGGGCCGCCGTGGTGAGGGTGCGCAGGACATGGGCGCGGTCGGCGCGGTGCAGCGGGGCCGTCGGCTCGTCGGCGAAGAGGACGGCCGGGGTGACGGCGAGCGCGCGGGCGATGCAGACGCGCTGCCGCTCGGCCTGCTGGAGTTCCCGGGGGCGCCGGCGCGCCCTGTCGCCGACGTCGAGGCGTTCCAGCCACTCCAGGGCGGCGGTCTTGGCGCGCCGCCGGCCGGTGCCGCGCAGCATGAGGGGGAGCGCGACGTTCTCCCAGGCGTTCAGCTCCGGGACGAGTTCGGGTGCGGGGTCGATCCAGCCGAAGCGGTCGCGGCGCAGCCGTTCCCGGCTGAGCGGACCCATGGTGTGCACCGGCACGCTGTTGAACCACACCTCGCCGTCCTGCGGCCGGACCAGCCCCGACAGGCAGCGCAGCAGCGTGGTCTTGCCGCTGCCGCGCGGGCCGCTCACGGCGAGGATCTCGCCCTCGCGCACGCCGAGCGACACGCCTTGCAGGGCGGGGGTGCCGTCGTGGTGCTGGAAGTGCAGGGCGCGGGCCCAGAGCACGTCGTTGTCCGGCGGAGCCTCCATGGGCGTACACCTCGGTTCTGATCCGTGTTTCCCCGGTCGTCGTGTCCCCCTTCCGGGGGAACGAAGGCAGGGCCGATCGGTCACTGGGCACCGTAAGGAGTCGCCGCCGGTGGAGCCGGACAGCACGCGGCCCCGGGCGTCCGTTCCCACTCGAACGGACGGCACCGGGGCCGATGATCAATCCTCTGATCGGATGATCGGAGCAGCGACGACTGATCACTGACGACTGATCGCTGACGACTGATCGCTGACGACTGATCACTGACGACTGATCACTGGTCAGAGCTTCGTCCACGCCTCCGTCAGTGTGGCGCGCAGGATCTGCTCGATCTCGTCGAAGGTCTCCTGGTCGGAGATCAGCGGCGGAGCGAGCTGGACGACCGGGTCACCGCGGTCGTCGGCCCGGCAGTACAGGCCGTTCTCGAAGAGCTTCTTGGAGAGGAAGCCGTACAGGACGCGCTCGGTCTCCTCGTCGTCGAAGGACTCCTTGGTGGCCTTGTCCTTGACCAGCTCGATGCCGTAGAAGAAGCCGTTGCCGCGGACGTCGCCGACGATCGGCAGGTCGTGCAGCTTCTCCAGGGTGGCGCGGAAGGCGCCCTCGTTGTCGAGGACGTGCTGGTTGAGGCCCTCGCGCTCGAAGAGGTCGAGGTTGGCGATGCCGACGGCGGCGGAGACCGGGTGGCCGCCGAAGGTATAGCCGTGCAGGAAGGTGTTGTCGCCCTTGTAGAACGGCTCGGCCAGCCGGTCGGAGACGATGCAGGCGCCGATCGGGGAGTAGCCCGAGGTCATGCCCTTGGCGCAGGTGATCATGTCCGGGACGTAGCCGAACTTGTCGCAGGCGAAGGTCGTGCCGAGGCGGCCGAAGGCGCAGATGACCTCGTCGGAGACGAGCAGCACGTCGTACTGGTCGCAGATCTCGCGCACCCGCCGGAAGTAGCCGGGCGGGGGCGGGAAGCAGCCGCCAGCGTTCTGCACGGGCTCCAGGAAGACGGCGGCGACGGTGTCCGGGCCCTCGAAGAGGATCTGCTGCTCGATCTGGTCGGCGGCCCAGCGGCCGAACGCCTCGGGGTCGTCGCCGAAGATCGGGGCGCGGTAGATGTTGGTGTTCGGTACCTTGTGCGCGCCGGGGACCAGCGGCTCGAAGGGCGCCTTGAGGGCGGGCAGGCCGGTGATGGACAGGGCGCCCTGCGGGGTGCCGTGGTAGGCGACCGCGCGGGAGATGACCTTGTACTTGGTCGGCTTGCCGGTCAGCTTGAAGTACTGCTTGGCGAGCTTCCAGGCGGTCTCGACCGCCTCGCCGCCGCCGGTGGTGAAGAAGACCTTGTTGAGGTCGCCGGGGGCCTCGTTCGCCAGGCGCTCGGCCAGCTCGACGGCCTTGGGGTGGGCGTAGGACCAGACCGGGAAGAAGGCCAGCTCCTGCGCCTGCTTGGCGGCGGCCTCGGCCAGCTCCGTGCGGCCGTGTCCGGCCTGGACCACGAACAGGCCGGCGAGGCCGTCGAGGTAGCGCTTGCCCTTGTCGTCGAAGATGTGGGTGCCCTCACCGCGGACGATGGTGGGGACCGGGGCGTTCTCGTACGACGACATGCGGGTGAAGTGCATCCACAGGTGGTCGTAGGCGGCCTTGCTGAGGTCCTTGGGGCTGTCGGTGCTCACGATTATCGGGTTCCCCACATATAGGTCTGCTTCTTGAGCTTGAGGTAGACGAAGCTCTCGGTGGAGCGCACGCCGGGGACGGCCCGGATGCGGCGGTTGATGACCTCCAGGAGGTGGTCGTCGTCCTCGCAGACGACCTCCACCATCAGGTCGAAGGAGCCCGCGGTCATCACCACGTACTCGCACTCGGACATGGCCGTCAGTGCGTCGGCGACGGACTCCACGTCGCCCTCCACACTGACCCCGACCATCGCCTGCCGCCGGAAGCCCACGGTCAGCGGGTCCGTGACGGCGACGATCTGCATCACGCCCTGGTCGAGCAGCTTCTGCACGCGCTGGCGCACGGCGGCCTCCGACAGGCCCACGGCCTTGCCGATCGCGGCGTACGGCCGGCGGCCGTCCTCCTGGAGCTGCCCGATGATGGCGAGGGAGACGGCGTCCAACTGGGGACCGCCGTTCCTGGACTCGCGTTCGCGTGAGTCCTTCTGGTCTGCGCTTCGACTGGCCACGGCTTCACTGTGCACGACGGATCGACCGTTTCGCAAGGTCGTCGCGATGAAATTCGTTGTTTGAGGGGGTCGAGCCTGCGGATTTCGCACCCCAGAGGGGATCGGGGGTGTTGAAAACGTCGGCGTACGGATTAGGGTGGGTGTCTCAGTGACTGGACACATTGGACACCCGAACTTGGAGGGCCGGCAGTGAGCACCGAGCTGCGTCGTCTGCGCAACTACATCGACGGTGAGTTCCGGGACGCCGCCGACGGACGGACCACGGAGGTGGTCAACCCGGTCACGGGCGAGGCCTACGCCACCGCCCCCCTCTCCGGGCAGGCGGACGTGGACGCCGCCATGGCGGCCGCCGCTGCGGCCTTCCCGGCGTGGCGCGACACCACCCCCGCCGAGCGCCAGAAGGCCCTGCTGAAGATCGCGGACGCCTTCGAGGAGCGCGCCGAGGAGCTGATCGCGGCCGAGGTGGAGAACACGGGCAAGCCCATCGGGCTGACCCGCTCCGAGGAGATCCCGCCGATGGTCGACCAGATCCGCTTCTTCGCGGGCGCCGCCCGGATGCTGGAGGGACGCGGCGCCGGGGAGTACATGGAGGGCCTGACCTCCTTCGTACGCCGGGAGCCGATCGGCGTCTGCGCGCAGGTCGCGCCGTGGAACTACCCGATGATGATGGCCGTGTGGAAGTTCGCGCCGGCGCTCGCCGCGGGCAACACCGTCGTCCTCAAGCCCTCGGACACCACCCCCGCCTCCACCGTCCTGATGGCCGACATCATCGGCTCGATCGTGCCCAAGGGCGTCTTCAACGTCGTCTGCGGCGACCGCGACACCGGGCGCCTGATGGTCGAGCACCCGACCCCGGCGATGGCCTCCATCACCGGTTCGGTGCGGGCCGGCATGTCCGTCGCCGAGTCCGCCTCCAAGGACCTCAAGCGGGTCCACCTGGAGCTGGGCGGCAAGGCGCCGGTCGTCGTCTTCGAGGACAGCGACATCCCCAAGGCCGTCGAGGACATCTCGGTGGCGGGCTACTTCAACGCCGGGCAGGACTGTACGGCGGCCACGCGCGTGCTGGTCCACGAGTCGATCCACGACGAGTTCGTGAGCGCGCTCGCCAAGGCGGCGTCGGAGACCAGGACGGGGCAGCCCGACGACGAGGACGTGCTCTACGGGCCGCTCAACAACCCGAACCAGCTGAAGCAGGTCGCCGGGTTCATCGAGCGGCTGCCCGCCCACGCCAAGGTCGAGGCCGGCGGCCACCGGGTCGGCGACAAGGGCTACTTCTACGCCCCGACCGTCGTCTCGGGCCTCCAGCAGGACGACGAGATCATCCAGCAGGAGGTCTTCGGCCCGGTCATCACCGTCCAGTCCTTCCGCGACGAGGACCAGGCCGTCGAGTGGGCCAACGGCGTCGACTACGCGCTGGCCTCCTCCGTGTGGACGAAGGACCACGGCCGGGCCATGCGCATGTCGAAGAAGCTCGACTTCGGCTGCGTGTGGATCAACACCCACATCCCGCTGGTCGCCGAGATGCCGCACGGCGGCTTCAAGAAGTCGGGTTACGGCAAGGACCTGTCGGCGTACGGCTTCGACGACTACACGCGGATCAAGCACGTGATGACGTCGCTGGACGTGTGAGCCACCCGGTCCGCTCGCGGCCCCGGACGGAAGGTCTGCGTCCGGGGCCGCGGTGCGTGCGGGCACGGGACCGTGTGGGCCAGGTGTGTGCCGGGTGTGCCGGGTGTACCGGATGTGCCGGGCGGCGGTCACGGCGGCGGCGTGGAAGGCGGCCACCGCGTCCCGGCCGCTCTCCGCGACGCGACGCGGCACGGCACGCCTCAGCTCAGCGCCGCCGCCCCGATCCCGTCGAGGACCGGGTTGGCCTCCGCGCTCTTGGCGTCCGTGGACGTGAGCGACGCGACGAGGGTGACGCTCAGGTCGCGGGTGCCGCCGACGAGGGTGCTGTAGCCGTAGCGGGACCCGGACTTGCCCCAGAAGACCCGGTCGCCGACCTTCTTGTACTCCAGCCCCGCGCTGCGGGTCGCGTCCGGTAGGCCCGGCGGGGTAGTGAACATCTCCTCCAACTGCGGCTCGGGCACGATCCGCCCCCCGAACAGGGAGGTGATCAGCCGCTCCAGGTCGGCGGTGGTCGAGATCATGTCGCCGGCCGCCCAGCGGTCCGCCTGGTTCCAGTCGGTGACGTCGACCAGCCGTGTCGTCCCGTCCGGCCGTTCCACCGCCTGGTAGCCGCGGTTGTGCGGGCCCCGGATACGGGGGTCGGTGCCGGGGAAGTACGTGTGCCGCATGCCGGCCGGACGCAGCACCAGACGGGTCGCCTCGGCGGCGTACGCGCGGCCCGTGACCTTCTCGATCAGCAGGCCGAGGACCGTGTAGTTGATGTTCAGGTAGTGCTGCTGCTCGCCCGGGCCGAACTCCGGTCCCTTCGCGATCGCCGAGGCGACCACCTGCCGGGGGGTGAGGGTGTCGAAGCGGTGCGCGTACAACTCCTCGAAGTCTGTGCCGAGTTCGCCGCCGGCCTTGATGCCGCTGGTGTGGTTGAGGAGTTGGCGCACGCTGATCGGGCGGTCGAAGGCGGGCGTGAAGACACCGGGGAGGTAGCCCTGGACCGGCGCGTCCAGGTCCACCTCGCCCTGGGCCGCGAGACGCAGGACGGTGGCGGCGGTGACGACCTTGGTGACCGAACCGGCGCGGAACAGCGCGTGCGGGTCGGCGGGCCGCCCGCTCGCCAGATCTTGTACGCCCGCGCTGCCGCGCCACGTGCCGTCGGTGCCGCCGACCCGCACGAGGGCCGAGGTGGCGTACTCGTTCGGCACCACGCCGACGGCGGCGCGCAGGGCGTCGGCGTTGGGGGAGACCTCTGTGTGGGGGGCCGGGCTGGCGGGGGTGGGGGAGGGGCGGGAGGGCTGGGAGTGCTGTGAAGGGTGGGGTGCGGCGAAGGCCGGGGCCGCGAGGGGGCCGGCGGACAGGGCGAGGACGACGGACGCGGCGAGGGCGGTGGTGCGCGCGGTCAGGTGGCTGCGCATCGACGGCTCCAGGGGGCTCGGGCGGCAAGGTCGGTGATCATCCTTGTGCGCCGCGCCCCCTGGGGGATCGTCGGTGAGGAGGGGGATCGCCCCGGAGCCCGGATGGGGGAAGTCCCCTATGGGGCAACGGACTTGTCGGGGTCCGCCCCCTACGGACTCCCTTCGGACTCCCTTCGGACTCCCTACGGGCGCCGGGGCGTGCGCAGGGCGTGCAGTACGTCGACCCGGTTGGTCGTGATCGAGTCGACGCCCAGGGCGAGCAGGCGGCGCATGGAGCGGCGGGTGTCAGGGGTCCATACCGACAGCAGGAGGCCGTCGGCGTGGACGCGGTCGGCCAGGGCCCGGTCCACCAGGCCGAAGCGGTAGTTGAGCCACCGCGGCCGCACCGACGCCAGCAGCGCCGGCCGGGGCGGTGCCGTCGTCGTCCAGGTCAGGGCGATCTCGGCGGCCGGGTCGGCGGCGCGTACGGCGAGCATCGCGACCGGGCCCGCCGTGTAGTACACGCGGTCCGCCGCCCCGCACTCCCGCACCACGTCCACGATCCGCCGTACCGCCCGCTCGTCCGGCGCCCCCGGCAGGTCCAGCATCAGCCGGCTGCCCTCGGTCGCGGCCAGCGCCTCCGCGAGCGTCGGCACCCCGCCGGCCGTCAGCCCGCGCACCTCCTCGGCCGACAGCGACCGCAGCGGCCGGTCGTGCTCCCACAGTCGCTTCAGCGTCTCGTCGTGCAGCAGCACGGGTACGCCGTCCCGGGTCAGGCGTACGTCGGTCTCGACGGCGTCGGCGCCCCGGTCGAGGGCGGAGCGCAGCGAGGCGATCGTGTTCTCGCGGTGCCGGTAGGGGTCGCCGCGGTGGGCCACGGCGGTCGTGTCGCGCGGGGTGCTCATACGCGGGGTGCTCATATGCGGGGCAACTCTCAGGAGGCGAGCCAGGCGGCGGTGTACGTGTCGATCTCGTCCCTGATCCTCGCCCTGCCCGGCGCGTCGAGGAAGGAGGCGTCGACCGCGTTCTTCGCCAGGTCGCTCAGGCCGCGCTCGTCGAGGCCGAGGAGCCGGGCGGCGACGGCGTACTCGTTGTTGAGGTCGGTGCCGAACATCGGCGGGTCGTCGGAGTTGATCGTCACCAGCACCCCGGCGCGGGTGAACTCCTTGATCGGGTGCTCGTCCAGGGTGCGCACCGCGCGGGTGGCGATGTTCGAGGTCGGGCACACCTCCAGCGGGATGCGCCGCTCGGCGAGATGGGCCAGCAGCTCCGGGTCCTGCGCCGAACTGGTGCCGTGGCCGATGCGCTCGGCGCGCAGGTCGGTCAGGGCGTCCCACACCGTCTGCGGGCCGGTGGTCTCGCCCGCGTGCGGCACCGAGTGCAGGCCCGCGGCGATCGCCCGGTCGAAGTACGGCTTGAACTGCGGCCGGGCCACGCCGATCTCGGGCCCGCCGAGCCCGAAGGAGACCAGGCCCTCCGGGCGCACCCGGTCCTCGGTGGCGAGCCGCGTCGTCTCCTCGGCCGCCTCCAGGCCGGCCTCGCCGGGGATGTCGAAGCACCAGCGCAGTAGGGTCCCGAACTCGGCCTCGGCCGCCTTGCGGGCGTCCTCGATCGCCTCCATGAAGGCGCCCTCGTCGATGCCGCGCCGGGTGGAGGAGAACGGCGTGATGGTCAGCTCGGCGTACCGCACCCGCTGGCGGGCCATGTCCCGGGCCACCTCGTACGTCAGCAGCCGGACGTCCTCCGGGGTGCGGATGAGGTCGACGACGGACAGGTACACGTCGATGAAGTGCGCGAAGTCCGTGAACGTGAAGTAGTCGGCCAGCGCCTCGGGGTCGGTCGGCACCTTGGAGTCGGGGTGGCGCGCGGCCAGCTCCGAGACGATGCGGGGAGAGGCGGAACCGACGTGGTGGACGTGCAGTTCGGCCTTGGGCAGCCCGGCGATGAAGGCGTGCAGGTCGCGCGGGACCTCGGGGTCGACGAGGTGCTCGGTCAAGGGTCTTCCTCCCCAGCGAGGCGTTCCGGACCGGCGGGGCCGGCGGGACGCGGGTGATCGGCTGATCGGTGACTCGGGATCATCGTAGGCCGGGCCGGTGGTACGGGGGGACGGGCCGTAGCATGACGGGACGTTCGACAGAGGGGGGTCCTCCCATGCCCGACGACGCCCAGCCGCCGATATCCGACGCGCCGCCGCCGGGTGCGCCCGGCGGTGCCGGTGCCGGTGACGCGTGGCCGGCACCGGCAGACGCCGCCCCTCGGGTGGACCTCGGCAAGCCAGGCTCACCGGTACCGCCAGGCTCACCGGTCCCGCCGAGCGACAGCCTCCCGCCGACCGACGGCACCGCCCCGGACCCGTGGGCCGCCCCGGTGGGCGACACCGGGCCCGGCACCACCCTCGCCTCGAACGGCCCCGCGCCGTGGCCGGGCCCCTCCGTCCACGACCAGCAGACGGTCACGTCCCTGCCGACCGAGGGCACCCCGCCCTGGGCGGCGCCGTCCGCCGGCCCCTTCGCGGCCCCGCCCCCCGCCGCCCCCAACCCCTTCGCGCCCCCGGACGCACAGGAACCGGTGGCCGTCCCGCCGCCCCCCATCGCCCCGGACGGCCCCGGCCAGGTCCCCTACGGCTACCCGGGCCCGGTCGGCTACGGACACCCCGGCCCCCAGGCGCCGGGCTACTACGGCTGGACGGGCATGCCCCCGCTGCCCAGAAACGGCATGGGCACCGCCGCGCTCGTCCTCGGCATCGTCGCCGCCGTCGGCTTCTGCCTCTGGCCGTTCGCGATCATCATCGGCGTCCTCGGCGTGGTCTTCGGCGCCCTCGGCCGCGCGAAGGCCCGCCGCGGCGAGGCCACCAACGGGGGCCACGCCCTGGCCGGCCTCATCTGCGGCATCGTCGGCATCGCCCTCGGCGTGGGCTTCGGAGCACTGGTGATCTTCGCGTCCTAGCGCGAACGACGCCCCCGCCGGGCAGCGCGGCGCGATGACCCCGGTGCGCCGCGCACGCCGCACGGCGAAGGGGCGTCACCCCGGTACGCCGCGCGGCGCCCACCCCGGCATCGCCGCGCCGTCACCCCGTACCCCTCCAGTGCAGGGCACATGACCTCCCGTACCCCTCCAGTGCTGGGCACCCCCGTACCCCTCCCGGCCACATCCTCGTACCCCCCCAACGCGTCACCCCGACCCGTCCCCCGCCCCCGCTCCCCCCACCCGCAACCGCCCCCGAGCCGCCATCAGCGCGAACCCCAGCACGTTCTCCCCCTGCCAGCGCTCCGGGTCCGTGGCCGCGGTGTCCGAGGGGGCGAGGCCGATGCCCCAGACGCGGTCGACGGGGCTGGCCTCGACCAGTACCCGGTCGCCCGTGCCCAGCAGGAACGCCCGCAGTGCCGGGTCCGAGGCGAACTTGTGGACGCTGCCCTCGACCACGACGCCGAACCGCTCCCGCTCCCACACCTCCGCGTCGAAGCCCCGCACCAGTCGCCCCGCCTTCTTGGCCTCGGCGGGATGCCCGGCCGCCAGCACCCGGCGCTCGCCCTCCGCGTCCTCGAAGAGCCGCGCCTTGGCCGCCATCATCCAGTGCTCGGCCGTCGGGTACGCCACTCCGTCGACCGTGAACGGCGACGGCCACCACTGGCTGAGACAGCTCGGCCCGAGCCTGCCGTCGGGCAGCGGGCGGTGCCCCCAGAAGCAGAGGTACTTGATCCGCTCGCCCGAGCGCACCCGCTCGATCAGCGACTCCCTGCTGCGGATCTCATCGATGCCGTCGGTCTGCCGTGCGGCGCCCGCCGGCACCGCCCCCGTGATCTCTCCCATGCACGCGAGTCTGGCACCCGCCACTGACACTCCGTCCGGCCTTTTCCGTGGTGACTCGACACCTGGTCGACAGATTCCGTCGCGTAACCAAATGGCAACAACGGAATCACTTGTTGGGGGTCTAGTGCTCTGTCAGGATCGGCACTCACATCGAGCCTGAGCCACACCGGCCCCCGTCACAGGGAGACCGAGGAGAGCCGACATGCACAACCCGGGCAACGCCACCCAGGACCGGTTCCCGGACCGGTTCTCGGACCGGTTCCCGGCCCAGGACCGTTTCGCGGACGGGGCCCAGTACATCGCGGGCCGCCTCACGAAGGGCACCTCCGGGCGCACCCACACCGTCGTCGACCCGGCGACCGGCGAGGCCGTCCTGACCTACGACCTGGCCGGCCCCGAGGACGTCGACGCGGCCGTCGCCGCCGCGCGGGAGGCGTTCCCCGCCTGGGCCGGCGCGACCCCGGGCGAGCGCTCCGACGCCCTGCACCGCTTCGCCGCCGTGCTCGCCGAGCGGGCCGAGGACTTCGCCCGCGCGGAGTCCCTCCAGTGCGGCAAGCCGCTGAAGCTGACCCGCGAGTTCGACGTGCCGGGGACGATCGACAACGCGGCGTTCTTCGCGGGGGCCGCCCGCCATCTCCAGGGCCAGTCGGCGGGGGAGTACTCGGGCGACCACACCTCGTACGTGCGCCGCGAGCCCATCGGCGTCGTCGGTTCCATCGCGCCCTGGAACTACCCGCTCCAGATGGCCGCCTGGAAGATCCTCCCGGCGATCGCCGCGGGCAACACCATCGTGCTGAAGCCCGCCGAGATCACCCCGCTGACCTCCCTGATGTTCGCTCAGGCCGCGACCGAGGCCGGCATCCCCGACGGCGTGATCAACATCGTCTGCGGCACCGGGCGGGAGGCCGGCGAGCACCTGGTCGGCCATCCCGACGTCGCGATGACCTCCTTCACCGGTTCCACCGCCGTCGGCAAGCGCGTCGCCGAGGTCGCCACCGCCACCGTCAAGCGGCTCCACCTGGAGCTGGGCGGCAAGGCGCCCTTCCTCGTCCTCGACGACGCCGACCTCGACGCCGCCGTCAACGGCGCGGTCGCGGGCGCCCTCATCAACACCGGCCAGGACTGCACGGCCGCCACGCGCGCGTACGTACAGCGGCCCCTCTACGAGGCGTTCGTCGAGAAGACCGCCGCCCTCATGGAGACCGTGCGCGTCGGCGACCCCTTCGCCCCCGGCACCGACCTCGGCCCGCTGGTCAGCCACGTCCAGCGCGACCGCGTCGCCGGCTTCGTCGACCGGGCCCGCTCCTCCGCGCGCGTGGTGACCGGCGGCGAGGTGCCGCAGGGCGACCTCGAGCACGGCGCCTACTACCGGCCCACCCTCATCGCGGACGCCGCGCAGGACAGTGAGGCCGTCCAGTCGGAGATCTTCGGCCCGGTCCTGGTCGTCCTGCCCTTCGACACCGACGACGAGGGCATCCGGCTCGCCAACGACACGCCGTACGGCCTCGCAGCCTCCGCCTGGACCCGGGACGTGTACCGGGCGAACCGCGCCACCCGCGAGATCAAGGCGGGCTGCGTGTGGATCAACGACCACATCCCGATCATCAGCGAGATGCCGCACGGCGGACACAAGCCGTCCGGCTATGGCAAGGACATGTCCGCCTACTCCTTCGAGGAGTACACGCAGGTCAAGCACGTCATGTTCGACAACACCGCGGTGGCGGCCAAGGACTGGCACCGCACCGTCTTCGGGGACCGTGGGGGCCTGTGCTGAGTTCCCCGTCGCCCGCCCGAGAGGCGGGCGACGGGGGAACTCAGCACAGGCCCCAGCCATCACGCCTGGCCGCCGACCACGGCCGACCCACCCGAAAGGGCAACCACGCGCATGGAGCAGTACGAGCCCGATCGCCTCTCCCCGCCCCAGGCGGCAGCCCTGCGGCGCAGCCTCGCCGACGGCAGGGCGGCCCTCACCCGCCGCTCCCTGCTGCGCGCCTCCACGGGCGGCGCGCTCGCGCTGGGCGGCCTCGGCACGCTGAGCGCCTGCGGCATCCCGGCGGCCGGCAAGACCGAGGGCGGCGACTCCGCCGAGGACCGCTCGGACAAGGAGAAGAAGATCACCTTCTCCAACTGGACCGAGTACATGGACATCGACGAGAGCGGCCGGCGCCACCCCACGCTGGAGGCGTTCACCAAGCGCACCGGCATCCAGGTCACGTACACCGAGGACATCAACGACAACAGCGAGTTCTTCGGCAAGATCCAACCGCAGCTCGCCGCGGGCCAGGAGACCGGCCGGGACATCATCGTGGTCACCGACTGGCTGGCCGCCCGCCTGATCCGCCTCGGGTGGGTCCAGAAACTGGACCCGGCCCACCTCCCGCACGCCTTCGCCAACCTGTCACCCCAGTTCCGCAATCCCGACTGGGACCCGGGCCGCGCCTACTCGTACCCCTGGCAGGGCATCTCGGCCGTCATCGCGTACAACAAGAAGGCGCTGGACGGCATCGAGGTGAAGTCGGTCTCCGACCTGCTCGACCACCCGAAGCTCAAGGGCCGGGTCGGCCTCCTCACCGAGATGCGCGACACCATGGGCATGGTGCTGCTCGACATGGGCAAGGACCCGGGCCGCTTCACCGACGACGACTACGACGCGGGGATCGCCCGTCTCCAGAAGGGCGTCGACCGCGGCCAGATACGCCGCTTCACCGGCAACGACTACACGTCCGACCTCTCCAAGGGCGACTTCGCGGCCTGTCTGGCCTGGGCCGGGGATGTCGTCCAACTCAAGGCCGACAACCCGGACATCGACTTCGTGATCCCGGACAGCGGCTACATCACGTCGACCGACAACCTGATGATCCCCAACAAGGCGCGTCACAAGACGAACGCCGAACGGCTCATCGACTACTACTACGAGCCGGGCCCGGCCGCGGAACTCGCCGCCTACATCAACTACGTCTGTCCCGTGGACGGTGTGAGGGACGAACTGGCGAAGATCGACGAGGACGCGGCGGACAACCCGCTGATCATCCCCGACGAGGCCATGCAGGCGCAGTCCCGTGCCTTCCGCTCCCTGAGCCCGGCCGAAGAGACCGCCTACGAAGACGAGTTCGCGAAACTGACGGGGGCGTGACGACGACGATGACGACGCAGACGACCGAGAACCAGCCGGACGCGACGGACCGCGGCGGCGACGTCCGCCTCACCGGGATCAGCAAGACCTACGGCTCCTTCACCGCCGTCCACCCGCTCGACCTGACCGTCCCGCAGGGCTCCTTCTTCGCCCTGCTCGGCGCCTCCGGTTGCGGCAAGACCACCACCCTGCGCATGATCGCCGGCCTGGAGGAGCCCAGCGGCGGCACCGTCCACCTCGGCGACCAGGACGTCACCGCGCTCCCGCCGTACAAACGGCCCGTCAACACCGTCTTCCAGTCCTACGCCCTCTTCCCGCACCTCGACATCTTCGAGAACGTCGCCTTCGGCCTGCGCCGGCGCGGCATCAAGAGCGTGAAGAAGCAGGTCGGGGAGATGCTCGACCTGGTCCAGCTCGGCGAGCAGGCGCGCAAGAAGCCGCACCAGCTCTCCGGCGGCCAGCAGCAGCGCGTCGCCGTCGCCCGCGCCCTGATCAACCACCCCCGCGTCCTGCTCCTTGACGAGCCCCTCGGCGCCCTCGACCTCAAGCTGCGCCGCCAGATGCAACTGGAGCTGAAGCGCATCCAGACCGAGGTCGGCATCACCTTCGTGCACGTCACCCACGACCAGGAGGAGGCCATGACGATGGCCGACCAGGTCGCCGTGATGAACGCGGGCCGCGTCGAGCAACTGGGCGCCCCCGCCGACCTGTACGAGAACCCGCGGACCACGTTCGTCGCCAACTTCCTGGGCACCTCCAACCTCATCGAGGCCGAGGTCGACACCCGCAGCGGCGACGACCTGGTCGTCAAGGCGGCCGGCGGCAAGCTCGTCCTGCCCGGCGCCCGGTGTTCCGCGCCGGCCGCGGCGGGCGGCAGGGTGCTGGTCGGCGTCCGCCCCGAGAAGATCAGCCTCACCCACGTGGACGACGCGGGCGCGATCCCCGAGGGCCGCAACCGCCTCACCGGCACCATCGCGGGCACCAGCTTCATCGGCGTCTCCACCCAGTACGTCGTGGACTGCGCGGCCTGCCCCGAGTTCGAGGTCTACGCCCAGAACATCGACCGCGACCCGCGCCTCGTCCCCGGCGCCCAGGTCGTCCTGCACTGGAACCCGGCGCACACCTTCGGCCTCGACGCGGGCCAGGACATCGACGCGGGCGTGGCCGAAGGCGAGGCGGCCTGATGACCACCCTCACCGAGGCGCCGCCACCGCTCACCGCGGCCGCGCCCGCGAAGAAGCCCCCGCGCAAGCGGGGCCGCTGGACGCCGTACTGGCTGCTGCTGCCCGGCATCCTGTGGCTGGTCGTCTTCTTCGCGGCGCCGATGATCTACCAGGCCTCCACCTCCGTGCAGACGGGCTCGCTGGAGGAGGGCTACAAGGTCACCTGGCACTTCGTCACCTACTGGGACGCGCTGTCCGAGTACTGGCCGCAGTTCCTCCGCTCGGTCGCCTACGCGGCCTCCGCGACCGTGCTGTGTCTGCTGCTCGGATACCCGCTGGCGTATCTGATCGCCTTCCGCGCGGGACGCTGGCGGAACCTGATCATGATCCTGGTGATCGCGCCGTTCTTCACCAGTTTCCTGATCCGCACCCTGGCCTGGAAGACGATCCTCGCCGACGGCGGACCGGTCGTCGGAGCCCTGAACACGCTGCACGTCCTGGACGTCACCGGCTGGCTCGGCTGGACGGCCGGCGACCGCGTGCTGGCCACCCCGCTCGCGGTGGTCTGCGGTCTGACGTACAACTTCCTGCCCTTCATGATCCTGCCGCTCTACACCTCGCTGGAGCGGATCGACGGGCGGCTGCACGAGGCCGCCGGCGACCTGTACGCCAAGCCCTTCACGGTCTTCCGCAAGGTCACCTTTCCGCTGTCGACGCCGGGCGTGGTCTCCGGGACGCTGCTGACCTTCATCCCGACGACCGGCGACTACGTCAACGCCTCCCTGCTCGGCTCGGCCGACACCGGAATGATCGGCAACGTCATCCAGTCGCAGTTCCTGCGGGTGCTGGACTATCCGGCGGCGGCGGCGCTCTCGTTCATCCTGATGGCCGCCATTCTCGTCATGGTCACCCTCTACATCCGCAGGTCCGGGACGGAGGATCTGGTCTAAATGGCCCTCGTCCGCTGGTTCAGACGCAATCTGGTCGTGATCGCCGGACTGCTGACGCTCGCCTATCTCCTGCTGCCGAACGTCGTCGTCACCGTCTTCTCCTTCAACAAGCCCAACGGCCGCTTCAATTACGAGTGGCAGACATTCTCCACCGACGCCTGGAAAGACCCCTGCGGTGTCTCCGGGCTCTGCGGCTCCCTCTCGCTCAGCCTCCAGATCGCCTTCTGGGCGACCCTCGGCGCCACCGCGCTCGGCACGGCGATCGCCTTCGCGCTGGTCCGCTACCGCTTCCGCGCGCGGGGCGCGATCAACTCGCTGATCTTCCTGCCGATGGCGATGCCCGAGGTCGTGATGGCCGCCTCGCTGCTCACCCTGTTCCTCAACATGGGCGCACAGCTGGGCTTCTGGACCATCCTGATCGCCCACATCATGTTCTGCCTCAGCTTCGTCGTGACCGCCGTCAAGGCCCGCGTGATGTCGATGGACCCCCGCCTCGAACAGGCGGCCCAGGACCTCTACGCCGGTCCCTTCCAGACCTTCGTACGCGTCACGCTGCCCATCGCGGCACCCGGTATCGCGGCCGGCGCGCTGCTCGCCTTCGCGCTCTCCTTCGACGATTTCATCATCACCGATTTCAACGCGGGTTCCACCGTCACCTTCCCCATGTTCGTCTGGGGCTCGGCCCAGCGCGGAACGCCCGTTCAGATCAATGTCATCGGCACGGCCATGTTCGTCGTCGCCGTGCTGTTCGTCCTGGCCTCGATGGCCGTCGGCAACCGCCGCAATCGCCGCACGGCATGAAGCACATCGGTAGAAGCACCTTCGTAGGGAGTTGAAATCATGGCCCCCAGCGCCATGAGCCGTACCGCAGACGTCACGACTTCCCTTTCCGACGCCCAGCCCGTCCCCTACTGGCTGGACGACCCCGGCCGCCCGCGCCCCGAGCCCGCGCTCACCGGCGCCGAGACCTGCGACCTCCTCGTCGTCGGCGGCGGCTACAGCGGGCTGTGGACCGCGCTGCTCGCCAAGGAGCGCGACCCCGGCCGGGACGTGGTGCTCCTGGAGGGCCGGGAGGTGGGCTGGGCCGCCTCCGGCCGCAACGGCGGCTTCTGCGCCGCCTCCCTCACCCACGGACTGTCCAACGGCCTGACCCGCTGGCCCGACGGGATCCACAAGCTGGAGGAGCTGGGCGCCCGCAACCTCGACGCCATCGAGGAGGCGGTCGCCCGCCACGCACTGGACTGCGACTTCGAGCGCACCGGCGAGATCGACGTCGCCACCGAGGACTACCAGGCCCGCGAACTCGCCGACTGGTACGAGGAGATCCGCGCCCGCGGACTCGCCGACGGCATCGCGTACCTGGACGCCGACGCCGTACGGGAGCAGGTCGACTCGCCCACCTTCCGCGGCGGGCTGTACGACCGGCGGGGCGTGGCCATGCTCAACCCCGCCAAGCTCGCCTGGGGCCTCAAGCGGGCCTGCCTCGCCCTGGGCGTCCGCGTCCACGAGCACACCCCCGCGCTCACCCTGCGGCCGTACGGCGCCGGCATGGCCGTACGGACCCCGTACGGCGGGGTCCGCGCCCGGCATGTCGCGCTCGGCACCAACGTCTTCCCCAGCCTGGTCCGGCGGGTCCGCTCGTACACCGTCCCGGTCTACGACTACGCCCTGATGACCGAGCCGCTCACCCCGGAGCGACTGGCCTCGGTCGGCTGGCGGAACCGGCAGGGCCTCGGGGACAGCGCCAACCAGTTCCACTACTTCCGGCTCTCCGCCGATCACCGCGTCCTGTGGGGCGGCTACGACGCCGTCTACCCGTACGGCGGCCGGGTCCGCGCCGAGTACGACGACCGGCCGGAGACCTACGCCAAGCTCGCCGGGCACTTCTTCACCTGCTTCCCGCAGCTGGAGGGCGTCCGCTTCACCCACGCCTGGGGCGGCGCCATCGACACCTGCTCCCGCTTCTCGGCGTTCTTCGGCACCGCGCACCGGGGCAAGGTGGCCTACGCCGCCGGGTACACGGGCCTCGGGGTGGGCGCCACCCGGTTCGGCGCCGAGGTGATGCTCGACCTGCTGGCGGGGGAGCGCACCGAGCGCACCGAGCTGGAGATGGTGCGCAGGAAGCCGCTGCCGTTCCCGCCCGAGCCCTTCGCCTGGACCGGCATCGCGCTCACCAAGTGGTCGCTGGCCCGCGCGGACGCGCACGACGGCCGGCGCAACCTGTGGCTGCGGACGATGGACCGGCTGGGCCTCGGCTTCGACAGCTGACGGCCGGGTCCGGCTTCGACAGCTGAATCCGCTCCCCCCGGGCCTTTGCGAGCCGGTTCACCCCAACGAGTCACCGCATCCCGCGTAATGCCGCCGGGAGAACTCCCTCTCCCTGGTGACGCACCCCGCGTCACGAGCGAAAGGGAGGTCCCACATGCCTGGTGCGAAGACGGCCGTCGGCTGGCTGGCATCCGTCGCACCGGATCCCGAGTCCTGCCGGCGGGAGTGGGAGCGCAATCCCCTCGGGGTCGCGCTGCTGCCCGCCGGCAAGGCCTGGGACGTGCTCATCCTGCCGAGCAGGCTCGGCTGTCCGACCCTCGACGTCCTCACCCGCGTCCTGGACCGACCCGGCCCGGTGCTCGCCGACTTCGGCGACGCGCGCACCGGCTTCTTCGTGCCCGCCGGCACGGCGAGCCGCTGGCTGGGCACGGGCATCCGCACGGCCGGGCCCGGCACCTGGATCGTGGTGCCGTACCCGGGCGCGCCGTCCTCCGGCGGCATCCGCTGGCTGATCCCGCCGGACGGGACCGGCACCCTGACCGATCCCTCCCTGCTGGAGCTGGCGATGCACGAGGCGGCGGCGGCCCTGGCGGGGGAGGAGCACCCGGGGTAGGGCCGAGGGGTCGACAACAGGATTGGTCTGGACCAAATGGGGCGCGCTCCACCCTCCTCATCTCCCCCCTGTCCGGAGGCACTTGTGGAACGCGTACGCCCCAGACCGCTCACCCGTCGCCCCCTTGTCACGCTGCTCACCGCCGCGGCCCTCGCAGTGTCCGGCACGACCGCGCTCACGTCGGCCGCCCGTGCGGCCGACGCGGACCTCGCGGGCAACGGCGGCTTCGAGTCCGGCCTCACCGGCCGGACCTGTACGGCGGGCACGACCGTGCCCTCGCCCGTCCACAGCGGCACGGCGGCCCTCAGGGCCACCCCGGAGGGCGCCGACAACGCCCGCTGCGCCCAGACGGTGACCGTGAAGCCGGACGCGCAGTACACGCTCGCCGGCTGCGTCCGCGGCGCCTACGTCTACCTCGGCGCGAGCGGCACCGGCACCAGCGACGTCTCCGCCTGGACCCAGTCCGCCCCGACCGGCAGCGCCTGACGACCACGTTCCGCACCGGCCCGAGCACCACGCGGGTCACGATCCACACCCACGGCTGGTACGGCTCCGGCGCCTACCACGCGGACGACATCTCCCTGACCGGCCCCGGCGGCGAGACCGGCCGGCCCCCGGCGCCGCCCACCGGGCTGAGGGCGGGCTCCGTCACCTCCTCCAGCGTCGCCCTGTCCTGGTCCCCGGTCCCGGGCGCGACCGGCTGCGGCGTCCACCGCGACGGCACCAGGGACGCCACGGTCACCGGTACCTCCACCACCGTCACCCGCCTCACCCCCTCGACGGCGTACGGCTTCCAGGTCAGCGCGGTCGGCGACGCGGGCGAGTCCGCGAAGTCGGCGACCGTCACCGCGACCACCGCCCGGCGTCCCGACGGCGGCGGCTCCGCCGGCCTCCCGGCCCACGCCCTGGTCGGCTACCTCCACACCAGTTCCGCCAACGGCTCCGGCTACACCCGCATGGCCGACGTGCCCGACAGCTGGGACGTCATCGACCTGGCCTTCGGCGAACCCACCTCGGTCACCTCCGGGGACATCCGCTTCACGCGGCCGGAACGGCCAGGTCCGGCTCACCACCGCCGCCGCCCGCGACACGTTCGTGTCGTCCGTCTCCGCGATCATCGACACGTACGGCCTCGACGGCCTCGACATCGACTTCGAGGGCCACTCCCTGTCCCTGAACGCGGACGACACCGACTTCAGGAACCCGAAGACCCTGGTCGTCGTCCACCTCATCTCCGCCCTGAAGTCCCTCAAGAACGGCGCCGACTTCCCCATCGCCATGACCGACATGCTCCTCACCGGCTTCCCGGTCGCCGGCGACGCGGACAACGTCTTCCCGCCCCTGCGCCCCGAGCAGATCGCCGCCGGCATGCCGGCCACCCCCAACGCGGGCAACGGCCACGTCTCCCCGGCCGAGGTCACCAAGACCCTCAACTGCCTGACCATGAAGACCGACTGCGGCTCGTACACCACCCACGAAACCTGGCCGGCCCTGCGCGGCCTGATGACGTGGTCCGTCAACTGGGACCGGTTCGGGGGCTGGGAGTTCCGGAAGAACTTCGACGCGTACTTCGGCTGACCGGCGGCCCGGCTCCGCGGGCCACCGCCGCCATCCCGGCCAGCAGGACCGCGCCGAGGCACCAGCTGGCCACCACGTCAAGCGGCCAGTGGTAGCCCCGGCGCACCAGCCCGCAGGACGTGCCGAGGACCAGTACGGCGCAGAGCGCGAGGACCGCGCGGCGGGCGGCCGGCGAGCGGAGCAGGGGAAGGAGCAGCAGCGTCGCCGCGCCGTACGCCACGAGCGCGGTGGCGGTGTGGCCGGAGGGGTAGTAGCCGACGGCCGGCGGCACCGCCGGGGTGCCGGGGCGGTCGGTCCACTCCTTCACCGGCACGACCACCACCGGCACCAGCACCATCGCCAGCGCCCCGGCGGCGGGCGGCAGCCACCAGCGGTCCACACCACTGATGCGCCCCCGCCGGGCGACGTGGAGGAGGACGAGGAGGAGGACGGGCACGGCGACCTGCGTGTTGCCGAGGTCGGAGAGCAGCTCCGAGAACCGGTCGGGGTGGACGAGCGCCCGGCTCACCCGCTCGTCCAGCCCCACGAGCGGCCCGTCGGCCACGACCTGCCAGGTGATCAGAGCGAAGAGGAGGACGGGCACGGCGAGCAGCGGCATGCGCCACAGCTTGGCAAACACACCGAAGGGCCGGCGCAAGGGGGGGAGTGTGCCGGCCCTTCGGTGAACCGCCGTCCCGGGTGCCGGGGCGGCCGTCCTGACCGGAACGTCGCGCGCCCCGGGGGGTATGGGGCGGGCGACCGTCCGATCGGTGAGGAGGCCCGGGACCCGAGGGTCCCGGTTGTGTGTGCGCGAGGCACGACCAGGTCGAAGCTGGGGAAGCGTCGGCCTGAGATTCCGCCCACAGTCCCCTGTGGGCGGGGTGTATCTCTCATCTGCCTAGAACCTACGGCAGGGGGTGGGCCGAGGACAGCCTCATCGGCGTCCTGACATCCACCCCGCACACCTTCTTCACACGCTCTGCCGGTCGGCCACCAGGCGTGCGGAACACGGCTCAGATGCGCGTTCGACCACTCGTGCGGATGCGCGGCCGGACCTGCGCCGATACGTGTCCTCGGGCCCGCGCCGACGCGTGTCCTCGGGCCCGCGCCGGCACGCGTGCTCAGATCCGGGCGAAGCCCTGCTCGATGATGTCCAGGCCCTCGTTCAGCAGCGCCTCGTCGATCACCAGCGGCGGCAGGAAGCGCAGCACGTTGCCGTAGGTGCCACAGGTCAGGACCAGCAGCCCCTCGGCGTGGCACGCCTTCGCGAGCGCGGCGGTCGCCTCCGGGTGCGGCTCCTTGGTGGCGCGGTCCTTGACCAGCTCCACGGCGATCATCGCGCCGCGGCCCCGGACGTCGCCGATGACGTCGAACTTCTCCGCCATCGCGGCCAGGCGCGCCTTCATGACCTCCTCGATGCGCTTCGCCCGCGCGTTCAGGTCCAGCTCCTTCATCGTCTCGATCGCGCCGAGCGCGCCCGCGCACGCCACCGGGTTGCCGCCGTAGGTGCCGCCGAGGCCGCCCGCGTGCGCCGCGTCCATGATCTCGGCGCGGCCGGTGACGGCGGCCAGCGGCAGCCCGCCCGCGATGCCCTTCGCCGTCGTGATCAGGTCCGGGACGATGCCCTCGTCCTCGCAGGCGAACCACTGGCCGGTACGGCAGAAGCCGGACTGGATCTCGTCGGCGACGAAGACGATGCCGTTGTCGGCGGCGTACTGGCGGATCGCGGGCAGGAAGCCCTTGGCCGGCTCGATGAAGCCCCCCTCGCCGAGCACCGGCTCGATGATGATCGCGGCCACGTTGTCGGCGCCGACCTGCTTGGAGATCTGGTCGATCGCCTGCGCGGCGGCCTCCGGACCGGCGTTCTCGGCACCGGTCGGCCAGCGGTAGCCGTACGCCACCGGCACGCGGTACACCTCGGGCGCGAACGGGCCGAAGCCGTGCTTGTACGGCATGTTCTTCGCCGTCAGCGCCATCGTCAGGTTGGTCCGGCCGTGGTACCCGTGGTCGAAGACGACGACCGCCTGCCGCTTGGTGTACGCCCGCGCGATCTTGACGGCGTTCTCGACGGCCTCGGCACCGCTGTTGAACAGGGCCGACTTCTTGGCGTGGTCGCCCGGCGTCAGCTCCGCCAGCGCCTCGGCGACGGCGACGTAGCCCTCGTACGGCGTGACCATGAAACAGGTGTGGGTGAAGTCGGCGAGCTGCGCGGACGCCCGGCGTACGACGGCCTCGGCGGAGGCGCCGACCGAGGTCACCGCGATGCCGGAACCGAAGTCGATCAGGCGGTTGCCGTCGACGTCCTCGATGACACCGCCGGACGCGCGGCTCACGAACACCGGCAGCGTGGAGCCGACCCCCTGCGCCACCACGGCCGTACGGCGGGCCTGAAGCTCCCGCGACTTCGGTCCGGGGATGGCGGTGACGACGCGGCGCTCCTGCGGAAGTGCGGTCATGGGGGCTCCTGGGTCTTACGGGATCGGGCGGGGTCGGGCTGTATGCGCGAACGCTTGCCTTCTTTTCTCGCAGGCTAGGGCCGCCGGGGTGGAGCGGGCATGCTCCATGCGGGCGTTGTCCGCGAGGCCGGTTGTCCGTCGTGGACAGGTGCCCGGAACGGCGACATACGGACATGTCGACGCGTACCCGGCCGCGTAAGCGGTGAACTCCCCTTGAGAGGGCGTTAGATTGGCCGCTGACGGCGGACGGACCGGCAGGTCAGGGGGCAAGGGCGATGGACAGCGACGGGATGCGGGACGCGCGGGGCACGCATGCGAACCCGGTACCGCGCCCGGCGGGCCCCCCGGAGGTCCCCGCGGAGCCGCCCACGGTGCCACCCCGCCCGACACGCGCGCCGGGCGCACCGGCCGTGCCGCCGCTGCCCGACGGCTCCGCGTTCCTGTCCTGGCTGCGCACCCCGCGCCCGCAGGCCCTGCCCGGCGTATGGCGCCTCGGACACCGGCCGCGGCCCGAGGAGGAGCCCGAGCGTGTGTCCGGCCGGCAGCTGGTCAGCGGCGCGCTGATCGCCTTCCTGGTCGGCTGGCTGGTCTGGTCCCTGCTGTGGAACGGCTACCTGGGCGGCTGGTGGCTGCTGCCCCTGTACGCGATGATCCCGGACTCCTGGGCCGAGCCGCACAGCTTCGGCTCGGTCGTGGTCGTCTACGCCTACTACGTCCTGATCGCCGGCATCATCATGGTCGCCGTCGGCCGGCTCGGCCGCTGGAGCGAGATCTGGCGGCGCCTCGGCCCGCCCGCCTGGCGCCGCGCCGCCCCTGCCGGAGTCCCCGCGCCCGCCCCCGAGGAGGACCCCGCCGCTTTCCCCGCCCTGCGCGCGGCCGGTGCCGTGGACGCCGCGGAGCGGCTCGCCGCCGACGCGCGCTCCGGGCTGATGCGGGACGTCGACCATGCCCGCATCACCCGCGCCTGGCAGGGCGTCCGGGCCGGCCGGCACAGCCTCGCCACCTTCACCGGCGAGGTCCTCGCCCTCGGCGCCGGCGCCTGCCCGCACCCCTCCGGCGCCCGCGACCTGCCCGCCCGCAGCGCCCGGCACGACCTGGTCACCGGCCAGGTGCGCATCGGCACCGCCGCCGAGGACGCCCGCAACCCCTACGCCTACCGGGGCACCGGCCTCGCCCTCGGCCCCGACCTGCTCGGCACCTCGCTGCTCGCCGTCGGTCCGGCGGGCTCCGGCAAGACCGGCAGCCTGGTGCGGCCGCTCACCGAGTCGCTGTGCCTGCACGCGCTGGCCGGCCGCGCCGCGGTCGTCGTCGTCGGCGCCGCGGGCGCGGACCTCGGCCCCGCCGACGCCTACGACGTCGTCGTCCGCATCGGCCACCCGGACTCCGTGTACGACCTCGACCTGTACGGCGGCACCACCGACCCCGACGAGGCCGCGATCGTCCTCGCCGAGGCCCTGGTCGGCGATCTCGCCGAGCAGCACCAGGGCGGCGACACCCGCCGCGCCACCACCGTCCTCGCCCAGCTCCTCGGTCCCTTCCGCGCCGTCCACGGCCGCTTCCCGGGCGTCCCGGAGCTGCGCCAGCTCCTCGACGGCACGCCCGGCCCGCTGGCCGCCCTGCGCGAGGGCCTGCGCGCGGCGGGCCAGGAGTCCCTGCTGCGCGAACTGGACGCGCGCGAGCGGCAGATGGGCCACCCCGGCGACGTCGGAGGCATCCTGGCCGACCGGGTCGCCCTCCTGGACCGGCCCGCCTTCGCGCCCTTCTTCGACACCTCCGGGCAGTCCCGCCCCTTCTCCCTCAAGGCCCTCGACCACCCCGTCCGGGTCCGCATCGACCTGCCCGAACGCGGCCACGCCGACGCCTCCCGGATGCTGGCCCGCCTGGTCCTCGCCCAGTTCACCGCGAGCGTCTCGGTGCGCGAGGACCGCTCGCTCTTCGCCTGCCTGGTGCTGGACGACGCCAGCGGCGTGGTGACCCCGGAGGCGGTTCGGGGCGTGCAGCGGCTGCGCTCGGCGGGCGCCGGGGTCGTCCTGACGCTGCGCACCCTGGACGACGTACCGCGTCCGCTGCGCGGCCCGCTGCTCGGGGCGATCGGATGCCGCATGGCGCTGTCCGGGCTCACCCCGTGGGACGGGCAGGACTTCGCCGAGGTGTGGGGCAAGGAGTGGACCGAGGCCCGCGACGTCACCGACCGGCAGATCATCGCCGAGACCCCGGCCGGCAAGGCCGTGCACATGCTCCGCCGGGTGATCACCGGCAAGGCGCCCACCGCGCGGGCGGTCACCGTCCGCCAGGTCGAGCGGGAGCGCTGGTCGGCCTCCGAGCTGGCGCACGCCGTGCCGGCCGGGCACGCCGTGCTGTCGCTGACCTCCGTCAAGGGGGAGCACGCGCCGCCGCTGCTGGTGGATCTCCGGGGCTGACCCACCGGGCGGGCTCCCCGCGACCGTACAGTGAGGCAGAATCGACACAGGTCGTTCATACACGGCGGCCAAAAGATCACCGACCTCACCTCATCGACGCGCATCCGAAGGCCCGGCCCCTATGCCCCCCACGCTCGCCTCGCTCGTCCACCACTCGGCGCTCAAGCTCACCGTGCGCGCCGGCGAGGACCGCCTCGACGTGCCGGTGCGCTGGGCCCACGCCAGCGAACTCGCCGACCCCGTGCCCTACATGGAGGGCGGCGAACTCCTCCTGATCACCGCCCTCAAGCTGGACGCCGAGGACCCCGAGGCGATGCGCCGGTACGTCAAGCGGCTGGCGGGCGCCGGGGTGGCGGGCCTGGGCTTCGCCGTCGGCGTCCACTACGACGCCGTACCCGAGGCCCTGGTCGAGGCGGCCCGCAAGGAAGGGCTGCCGCTCCTCGAGGTGCCCCGCCGCACGCCCTTCCTCGCCATCAGCAAGGCCGTCTCCGCCGCCATCGCCGCCGAGCAGTACCGGGCGGTCACCGCGGGCTTCGCCGCCCAGCGCGAACTGACCCGCCAGGCCCTCACCGACGGCCCCGAAGGACTGCTCGCCGCCCTCGCCGCCCAGGTCGACGGGTGGGCGGCGCTGTACGACGCCTCGGGCGCCGTCGTCGCCGCCGCGCCGGAGTGGGCCGGCCGCCGCGCCGCACGCCTCACCGCCGACGTCCAGCGGCTGCGCGAGCGCCCCGCGCCGGCGTCGTCCGTCGTCGGGGCAGAGGCGTCCCCGGACCACCCGGACAACGCCGACCGGGTCGAACTCCACTCCCTCGGCACCTCCCGCCGCCCCCGCTCCGCCCTCGCCGTCGGCACCGCCGCCGCCCCCGGCACCGCCGAGCGCTACGCCGTCCACTCCGCCATCGCCCTGCTCACCCTCACCACGGAACGCCACCGCTCCCTGCACGAGGCCGGGCAGCGCATCGACGAGGCCGTCCTGCGCATGCTGCTCGCCGGCGAACCCGACCACGCCCGCACCGTCGCCGGTGACCTGTACGGCGGGCTCCTGGACGCCCCGTTCCGGATGATCGTCGCCGAGCCCGCCTCGGCGACCGGCGCGCTCGCCGAGACGGTGGAGTCGGCGGCGGCCCGCTCGGGGGAGGCGGTGCTCGTCGTCCCCGCCGGGGACCGGCTGGTGGTCCTGGCCACGGACGGCGGCGCGGCCGTCGCCGCCTGCGTCGACCACGCCGCCGCGCTGGAACCGAACCCGGGCGGCGAGGAGGAGGGCCTGGTCATCGGCCTCTCGGCCCCGTCCGGCCCCACCGCCGCGTCCGCCGCCTACAAACAGGCCGAACAGGCCCTCTCGGTCGCCCGCCGCCGGGGCCGCGTCTGCGTCGAGCACGAACACCTCGCCACCGGCTCCGTCCTCCCCCTCCTCGCCGACGACGCGGTCCGCGCCTTCGCCGACGGCATGCTCCGCGCCCTGCGCGACCACGACGCCACCGGCCGCGGCGACCTCGTCGCCTCCCTCCGCGCCTGGCTCTCCCGCCACGGCCAGTGGGACGCCGCGGCAGCCGACCTCGGCGTCCACCGCCACACCCTCCGCTACCGCATGCGCCGGGTGGAGGAAATCCTCGGCCGCTCCCTGGACGACCCGGATGTGCGGATGGAGCTGTGGCTGGCACTGAAGGCGACGTCCGAGTAGCACCGCTGTTCAGCCCGCCCGCCCCCAAGGTGGGGACGGGAAGGGGCGGCGGGGCGGATCCCGACTTGGCCACCACGTAGCGCACCCCACCCCCCACCACTCCACCCCGGACAACCACCCCCCACCCCGCCCACCCCTACCGTGGACCCGAACCCGCCCCACCCCCGACCCGGAAGGCCCGGCCACCCCATGACCTCCACCCCCGCCCCCTTCTGGCTCGCCGGCCACCCCACCACCGGCGACACCACCCTCGACGTCACGTCCCCCTGGGACGGCACCCGGGTCGCCACGGTGAGCCTCCCCACCGACGCCCAGACAGAAGAGGCCGTGGCCGCCGCCCACGCCGTACGGGACGAGTTCGCCGCCACCCCCGCCCACACCCGCGCCGCCGCCCTCGACCACGTCGGCAGGCGCCTGACCGAGCGCACGGAGGAGATCGCCCGCCTGATCTCCGCCGAGAACGGCAAGCCGGTCAAGTGGGCCCGCGGCGAGGTCGGCCGCGCCGTCTCGGTCTTCCGCTTCGCCGCCGAGGAGGCCCGCCGCTTCAACGGCGGCGAGGCCCAGCGCCTGGACACGGACGCCGGCGGCCAGGGCCGCCTGGCCCTCACCCGCCGCTTCCCCAAGGGCGTGGTCCTGGGCATCGCCCCCTTCAACTTCCCCCTCAACCTGTGCGCCCACAAGATCGCCCCGGCGATCGCGGCCGGTGCGCCGATCATCCTCAAGCCGGCCCCGGCCACACCCCTGTCCGCCCTGATCCTCGGCGAACTGCTCGCCGAGACCGACCTGCCGGCCGGCTCCTGGAGCATCCTCCCGGTCCCCAACGACCGCATGCCCGCCCTGGTCCAGGACGAGCGCCTCCCGGTCATCTCCTTCACCGGCTCCGAGCGGGTCGGCTACGCGATCATGGACTCGGTCCCGCGCAAGCACTGCACGCTGGAGCTGGGCGGCAACGGCGCGGCCGTCGTCCTCGCCGACTGGGCGAGCGACGAGGACCTCGACCGGGCGGCGTCGCGCATCGCGACCTTCTCCAACTACCAGGGCGGCCAGTCCTGCATCTCGGTGCAGCGCGTGATCGCCGACGCGGCCGTCTACGACCGCCTCCTGCCCCGTATCGTCGCCGCCGTCGAGGCCCAGGTCACCGGCGACCCGAACGACGACGCGACCGACGTCGGCCCCCTCGTCAGCGAGGCCGCCGCCCAGCGGGTGGAGTCCTGGGTGGACGAGGCCGTACGGGCCGGCGCCAAGCTCCTCACCGGCGGCGAGCGCGACGGCGCCACCTACGCCCCGACCGTCCTCACCGACCTCCCGGCCGACACCACCCTCGCCCGCGAGGAGGTCTTCGGCCCCGTCCTCAGCGTGCAGAGGGTGGATGGAGAGACCGAGGCCTTCGCCGCCGTCAACGACTCCAGGTACGGCCTCCAGGCGGGCGTCTTCACCCACGACCTCCAGGCCGCCTTCCGCGCCCACCGCGCCCTGGAGGTGGGCGGCGTCGTCATCGGCGACGTCCCCTCCTACCGCGCCGACCAGATGCCGTACGGCGGCGCCAAGCAGTCCGGCGTGGGCCGCGAGGGCGTCAAGTACGCGATGGACGACTACACCTACGAGCGCGTCCTGGTCCTGACCGGCCTGGCCCTCTGACACCGGGGACGGCCCCAGGGCCGAACGGCCGTACAAAGGATGGTCGGACCCTCCGAAGCCGGGTACACACGGTGAGGTGACACCGACCAGTGACGTACGTCCGCACCGCACACCCGACCCGCCCGCGGACGTCCGTTCCCGATGCCGATTCGCGGCGAGGTGAGCCTCATGTCCGCCCCCACCACCCCCTCCTCCCGACCCACCGTCACCGAACGTGAGGCCCGACAGGTCGCGGAGGCGGCCCGGGAACAGGACTGGCGCAAGCCCAGCTTCGCCAAGGAACTGTTCCTCGGCCGCTTCCGCCTCGACCTCCTCCACCCCCACCCCGTCCCCGCCGACGAGGACGTCCAGCGCGGCGAGGAGTTCCTCGCCAAGCTCCGCGACTTCTGCGAGACGAAGATCGACGGCGCCGTCATCGAGCGCGACGCCCGCATCCCGGACGACGTGATCACCGGGCTGAAGGAACTGGGCGCCTTCGGCATGAAGATCGACACCAAGTACGGCGGGCTCGGCCTCACGCAGGTCTACTACAACAAGGCCCTCGCCCTCGTCGGCTCCGCCAACCCGGCGATCGGCGCGCTGCTCTCCGCCCACCAGTCGATCGGCGTACCGCAGCCGCTGAAGATGTTCGGCACCCAGGAGCAGAAGGACACGTTCCTGCCGCGCTGCGCCCGCACCGACATCTCGGCGTTCCTGCTCACCGAGCCGGATGTCGGCTCCGACCCGGCGCGCCTGGCCACGAGCGCCGTCCGGGACGGCGACGACTACGTCCTCGACGGCGTGAAACTGTGGACGACCAACGGCGTCGTCGCCGACCTCCTCGTCGTCATGGCCCGCGTCCCGAGATCCGGGGAGCACAAGGGCGGCATCACCGCCTTCGTCGTCGAGGCCGGCTCCGAGGGCATCACCGTCGAGAACCGCAACGCCTTCATGGGCCTGCGCGGCCTGGAGAACGGCGTCACCCGCTTCCACCGGGTCCGCGTCCCGGCCGCGAACCGCATCGGCCCCGAGGGCGCCGGCCTCAAGATCGCCCTCACCACCCTCAACACCGGCCGCCTCTCGCTGCCCGCCATGTGCGTCGGCGCCGGCAAGTGGTGCCTGAAGATCGCCCGCGAGTGGTCGGCGGTGCGCGAGCAGTGGGGCAAGCCGGTCGCGCTGCACGAGGCGGTCGGTTCGAAGATCTCCTTCATCGCGGCCACCACCTTCGCCCTCGAAGCCGTCGTTGACCTCTCCTCCCAGATGGCCGACGAGGACCGCAACGACATCCGCATCGAGGCCGCCCTCGCCAAGCTCTACGGCTCCGAGATGGCCTGCCTGATGGCCGACGAACTCGTCCAGATCCGCGGCGGACGCGGCTTCGAGACCGCGGCCTCCCTCGAAGCCCGCGGCGAACGCGCGGTCCCCGCCGAGCAGATCCTGCGCGACCTGCGCATCAACCGGATCTTCGAGGGCTCCACCGAGATCATGCACCTGCTGATCGCCCGCGAGGCCGTCGACGCCCACCTCTCCGTCGCCGGCGACCTGATCGACCCCGACAAGACCCTCTCCGACAAGGCGAAGGCGGGCGCCCAGGCCGGCGTCTTCTACGCCAAGTGGCTCCCCAGGCTCGTCGCCGGACCCGGGCAGCTCCCGCGCTCGTACGCCGACTTCCACCCCGCCGGCCACCGCGACCTCTCCGGCCACCTGCGGTACGTCGAACGCACCGCCCGCAAGCTCGCCCGCTCCACCTTCTACGCCATGTCCCGCTGGCAGGGCCGGATGGAGACCAAGCAGGGCTTCCTCGGCCGGGTCGTCGACATCGGCGCGGAACTGTTCGCGATGAGCGCCGCCTGCGTCCGCGCCGAACACCTGCGCACCGAGGGCGACCACGGCCGCGAGGCATACCAGCTCGCCGACGCCTTCTGCCGCCAGTCCCGCATCCGCGTCGAGGAACTCTTCGGCCGCCTGTGGACCAACACCGACGACCTGGACCGCAAGGTCGTCGAGGGCGTCCTCGGCGGCACCTACGCGTGGCTGGAACAGGGCGTCGTCGACCCGTCCGGGGACGGACCCTGGATCGCGGACGCCTCACCCGGCCCCTCCGAGCGGGAGAACGTCCGCCGCTCCGTCGGCTGAGCCAGCGGCGCAGGCTCCCTCGCCCGGGTCCCCGACACCCGTGCGAGGGACGCGCTGTCCTCCCGGCGGGCCGTTGCGGCCACAATGGGGGGATGAGCGACAGTCCAGCCCCACTCGCCGACCCCCACCTCGTCCACGACCCGGTGGCGGGCGACGGCCCGAAGGACGTGGTGATCCTCGGGTCCACCGGGTCGATCGGGACCCAGGCCATCGACCTCGTACTGCGCCACCCGGACCGCTTCCGGGTCACCGCCCTGTCCGCCAACGGCGGCCGGGCCGCCCTCCTCGCCGACCAGGCGCACCGGCTGCGGCCGCGGACCGTCGCCGTCGCCCGCGAGGACGCCGTACCCGCGCTGCGGGAAGCGCTGAGCGACCGGTACGGCGTCGGGGAGCCGCTCCCCGAGATCCTCGCCGGACCCGGCGCGGCCACCCACCTCGCCGCCTCCGACTGCCACACCGTGCTCAACGGCATCACCGGCTCCATCGGCCTCGCCCCGACCCTCGCCGCCCTGGAGGCGGGCCGCACCCTCGCGCTCGCCAACAAGGAGTCGCTCATCGTCGGCGGCCCGCTGGTCAAGGCGCTCGCCAAGCCGGGCCAGATCATCCCCGTCGACTCCGAGCACGCCGCGCTCTTCCAGGCCCTGGCCGCGGGCACCCGCGCCGACGTCCGCAAGCTCGTCGTCACCGCGTCCGGCGGCCCGTTCCGGGGACGTACGAAGGACCAGCTGGCGGCCGTCACCGTCGAGGACGCCCTCGCCCACCCCACCTGGGCGATGGGCCCGGTGATCACGATCAACTCCGCGACCCTCGTCAACAAGGGCCTGGAGGTGATCGAGGCGCACCTGCTCTACGACATCCCCTTCGACCGCATCGAGGTCGTCGTCCACCCGCAGTCCTACGTCCACTCGATGGTGGAGTTCACGGACGGCTCGACCCTCGCCCAGGCGACGCCCCCCGACATGCGGGGCCCGATCGCCGTCGGGCTCGGCTGGCCGGAGCGCGTCCCGGACGCCGCCCCGGCCTTCGACTGGAGCAAGGCGTCGACCTGGGAGTTCTTCCCGCTCGACAACGACGCCTTCCCCTCCGTCGACCTCGCCCGGCACGTCGGACAGCTCGCGGGCACGGCCCCGGCGGTGTTCAATGCGGCGAACGAGGAGTGCGTCGAGGCGTTCCGCTCCGGCGCCCTGCCGTTCACCGGGATCATGGAGACCGTCACGCGGGTGGTCGAGGAGCACGGCACCCCCCGTGCGGGAACCTCGCTCACCGTCGCGGACGTCCTCGAAGCGGAGACCTGGGCCCGCGCCCGGGCCCGGGAACTGGCGGCACAGACGGTGGAGGCCCGTGCATGACGACCCTGATGTTCATCCTCGGCATAGTCCTCTTCGTCGTCGGCCTGCTCTTCTCCATCGCCTGGCACGAGCTGGGCCACCTCTCCACCGCCAAGATGTTCGGCATCCGCGTGCCGCAGTACATGGTGGGGTTCGGGCCGACGCTCTTCTCGAAGCAGAAGGGCGACACCGAGTACGGCGTCAAGGCCATCCCGTTCGGCGGCTACATCCGCATGATCGGCATGTTCCCGCCCGGCGCCGACGGCCGCCTGGAGGCCCGCTCCACCTCGCCCTGGCGCGGCATGATCGAGGACGCCCGCTCGGCCGCCTTCGAGGAACTCCAGCCCGGTGACGAGAAGCGCCTCTTCTACACGCGCAAGCCGTGGAAGCGCGTCATCGTCATGTTCGCGGGCCCCTTCATGAACCTGATCCTCGCGGTGGTGCTCTTCCTCACCGTGCTGATGGGCTTCGGCATCTCGCAGCAGACCACCACCGTCAGCTCCGTCTCCCGGTGCGTGATCTCGCAGAGCGAGAACCGCGACGACTGCAGGAGCACCGACCCGGCCTCCCCGGCCGCCGCGGCCGGACTGCGGGCGGGCGACAAGATCGTCTCCTTCGACGGCGTACGCACCGACGAATGGGACAAGCTCTCCGACCTGATCCGCGCCAACCCCGGCGAGGCCGTCCCGGTCGTCGTCGAGCGCGACGGCGAGCAGGTCACCCTGCACGCGACCATCGCCACCAACAAGGTCGCCAAGAAGGACGGCAACGGCCAGATCGTCGAGGGCCAGTACGTCACCGCCGGCTTCCTCGGCTTCAGCGCCGCCACCGGCGTGGTCAAGCAGGACTTCGGCCAGTCCGTGACCTGGATGGGCGACCGCATCGGCGACGCCGTCGACTCCCTCGCCGCCCTGCCCGGCAAGATCCCCGCCCTGTGGGACGCCGCCTTCGGCGACGGGCCGCGCGAGGCCGACTCCCCGATGGGCGTCGTCGGCGCCGCCCGGGTCGGCGGCGAGATCGCCACGCTGGACATACCGCCCACCCAGCAGCTCGCCATGTTCGTCATGCTGGTGGCCGGCTTCAACCTCTCCCTCTTCCTCTTCAACATGCTCCCGCTGCTGCCGCTCGACGGCGGCCACATCGCGGGCGCCCTGTGGGAGTCGCTGCGCCGCGCCCTCGCGAAGGTGCTGCGCCGGCCCGACCCGGGCCCCTTCGACGTCGCCAAGCTGATGCCGGTGGCCTACGTCGTGGCGGGCGTCTTCGTCTGCTTCACGCTGCTCGTGCTGGTGGCGGACGTCGTGAACCCCGTCCGCATCTCCTGACGCGCGGGAGGGCGGTCGCCACCGCTCCACCGCGAGGCCCGATCCGGAGAGCATGTCCCTCCGGACCGGGCTTCACTCGGCCGTCCGGCGGATGGACGCCAAAGGATGCATCTCGCCCCCGGGGTGTGCCCGGCGTTCACGTCCGTGCCGTAATCTCGAAGGCCGGAGCCCGCCGCTGAACGGGGCCGGACCTTGATCCACGACTTGGGGTTGCACTGCAGATGACTGCGATTTCTCTCGGCATGCCGGACGTTCCGACCAGGCTCGCGGAGCGCCGCAAGAGCCGGCAGATCCAGGTCGGGTCCGTCGCGGTGGGCGGCGACGCCCCCGTGTCGGTGCAGTCCATGACCACGACCCGTACCTCCGACATCGGCGCGACGCTCCAGCAGATCGCCGAGCTGACCGCGTCCGGCTGCCAGATCGTCCGCGTGGCCTGCCCGACGCAGGACGACGCGGACGCCCTTCCCGTGATCGCGAGGAAGTCGCAGATCCCGGTGATCGCCGACATCCACTTCCAGCCCAAGTACGTCTTCGCCGCGATCGAGGCCGGCTGCGCGGCGGTCCGCGTCAACCCGGGCAACATCAAGCAGTTCGACGACAAGGTCAGGGAGATCGCCAAGGCCGCCAAGGACCACGGCACCCCGATCCGCATCGGCGTCAACGCCGGCTCGCTGGACCGGCGCCTGCTCCAGAAGTACGGCAAGGCGACCCCCGAGGCGCTCGCGGAGTCCGCCCTGTGGGAGGCGTCGCTGTTCGAGGAGCACGACTTCCGGGACATCAAGATCTCGGTCAAGCACAACGACCCGGTCGTCATGGTCGAGGCCTACCGCCAGCTCGCCGCCCAGTGCGACTACCCCCTCCATCTCGGCGTCACCGAGGCCGGCCCCGCCTTCCAGGGCACCATCAAGTCGGCCGTCGCCTTCGGCGCCCTCCTCTCCCAGGGCATCGGGGACACCATCCGCGTCTCCCTCTCCGCCCCGCCGGTCGAGGAGATCAAGGTCGGCATCCAGATCCTGGAGTCGCTCAACCTGCGCCGGCGCGGCCTGGAGATCGTCTCCTGCCCGTCCTGCGGCCGCGCCCAGGTCGACGTCTACAAGCTGGCCGAGGAGGTCACCGCCGGCCTGGAGGGCATGGAGGTCCCACTGCGCGTCGCCGTCATGGGCTGCGTCGTCAACGGCCCCGGCGAGGCCCGCGAGGCCGACCTCGGCGTCGCCTCCGGCAACGGCAAGGGCCAGATCTTCGTCAAGGGCGAGGTCGTCAAGACCGTCCCCGAGTCCAAGATCGTGGAGACCCTCATCGACGAGGCCATGAAGATCGCCGAGCAGATGGAGAAGGACGGCATCGCCTCCGGCGAGCCCTCCGTCTCCGTCGCCGGCTGACCCGCCTCGCCACTGCCGCGTCGCCCAGGGGGCGGCGCGGCATTTACGTGGCGGGTACAGTGCGGAGACCAGCAGATCTCAGGGTGAGGCCCCCGCACGTGTTGACGCAGACCACCTCCCGCGTGCTCGAACCGAGCGACCTGGACGCCGCGCTCGCCATCCTCGACCGCGACCCGGTGACGAACGCCTTCGTCGCCGCCCGGGTCAAGGTCGCCGGCCTCGACCCCTGGCGCCTCGGCGGCGAGATGTGGGGCTGGTACGAGCACGGCATGCTCACCTCCCTGTGCTACGCGGGCGCCAACCTCGTCCCCATCAGCGCCACCCCCCGCGCCGTCCGCGCCTTCGCCGACCGCGCCCGCCGGGCCGGCCGCCGCTGCTCCTCCATCGTCGGCCCCGCCGACACGACCGCCCAGCTGTGGCGGCTGCTCGAACCCGGCTGGGGCCCCGCCCGCGAGGTCCGCACCCGCCAGCCCCTCATGGTCACCGACCGCGAGTCCGCCGACATCCTCCCCGACCCCTACGTCCGCCGCGTCCGCAAGGACGAGATGGAGCGGGTCATGCCGGCCTGCGTGGCGATGTTCACCGAGGAGGTCGGCATCTCCCCGATGGCCGGCGACGGCGGCCTCCTCTACCAGGCCCGGGTCGCCGAACTCGTCGGCTCCGGCCGCTCCTTCGCCCGCTTCGACGCCGACGGCAAGGTCGTCTTCAAGGCCGAGATCGGCGCCGCCACCGACCGCGCCTGCCAGATCCAGGGAGTCTGGGTCGCCCCCGAGTACCGCGGCAAGGGCCTCGCCGCCCCCGGCATGGCAGCGGTCCTGCGCTACGCCCTCGCCGACCTCGCCCCGATCGTCAGCCTCTACGTCAACGACTTCAACACCCCGGCCCGCCGCACGTACCGGAGGGTGGGCTTCCAAGAGGTGGGCGCGTTCATGAGCGTGCTGTTCTGAGGCTGCAAGAAAGGCGCGTCGAGATTCCGGGAGGGCAGCCCGCCCAGGGGCGCGGGGCTGTGTCGATATGCGGCTCCGCCGCGTGGGGTGCCAAGCCCCCACCGCCCGGCACCCGAACGGCAACCCCACCCGCTAGGCTCCCCGCATGGACCCCGTGATCGGCCCACTCGACCTCTCCGCCCACGTGGACGAGGCCCTGGCCGTCCAAGCCGCCGCGTTCGGCCTCGGCCCCGACGAGGTGGCCGTCCGCCGGCAGATCGTCCTGCGCCACATGACCCACCCCGGCGCCAGGGCCCTCGGCGCCACCGTCGGCGGCGAACTCGTCGGCTTCGTCTACGGGATGCCCAACGACCGCACCCACTGGTGGTCCACCGTCGTCGAGCCCTACCTCCGCGCCCGGCACAACGACGGGTGGCTCGACGACTCCTTCGTCATCACCGAGCTGCACGTCCACCCGGCCCACCAGAACCGCGGCGCCGGCCGCGCCCTGATCACCACGATCACCGAGGGCGCCACCGAACCCCGCTCGATCCTCTCCGCCATCGACACCGAGAGCCCCGCCCGCGGCCTCTACCGCTCCCTCGGCTACCAGGACCTCGCCCGCCACGTCCTGTTCCCCAGTGCCCCCAAGCCGTACGCGGTCATGGGTGCCCCACTCCCGCTGCGCAGGCGGCCCCCGGCCGGTCGATAACCGATTTCCACCGCACCGGACCACCCGGCTAACCTCCTAGCACCACCCTCACGCAGCAGGAGACACGAGAACCATGGCCAACGCACCGGTCCAGCGCATGTCGAAGTTGATGGCGAAGACGCTGCGCGACGACCCGGCGGACGCCGAGGTCCTCAGCCACAAGCTGCTGGTCCGCGCCGGCTACGTGCGCCGCACCGCCGCCGGCCTGTGGAGCTGGCTGCCGCTCGGCAAGAAGGTCCTCGGCAACATCGAGCGCATCGTCCGCGAGGAGATGGACGCCATCGGCGCCCAGGAGGTCCAGCTCCCCGCCCTGCTGCCGCGCGAGCCCTACGAGGCCACCGGCCGCTGGCAGGAGTACGGCCCCGAGCTGTTCCGCCTCCAGGACCGCAAGGGCGGCGACTACCTCCTCGGCCCGACCCACGAGGAGATCTTCACCCTGCTGGTGAAGGACCAGGCGTCCTCCTACAAGGACCTGCCCGTCATCCTCTACCAGATCCAGAACAAGTACCGGGACGAGGCCCGCCCCCGGGCCGGCATCCTGCGCGGCCGCGAGTTCCTCATGAAGGACTCGTACTCCTTCGACGTCGCCGACGAGGGCCTCGCCGAGTCCTATGCCCTGCACCGCACCGCCTACCAGCGCATCTTCGAGCGCCTCGGCCTCGACTACCGCATCTGCGCGGCCACCGCCGGCGCGATGGGCGGCTCCAAGTCGGAGGAGTTCCTCGCGCCCGCCAAGGCCGGCGAGGACACCTTCGCGGACTGCCCCAACTGCGACTTCGCCGCCAACACCGAGGCGATCACCTACGCGCCGGCGCCGGTCGACGCGACGGACGTGCCCGCCGCCGAGGACATCCCGACCCCGGACACCCCCACCATCGAGACGCTGGCCGCCTCCCTCGGCGTACCGGCCTCCGCCACCCTGAAGAACCTCCTGGTCAAGGTGGACGGCGAGATCGTCGCCGTGGGCGTGCCCGGGGACCGCGAGGTCGACCTGGACAAGGTCGAGGCGCACTTCGCCCCGGCCGCCGTCGAACTGGTCACCGCCGAGGACTTCGTCGGCCGCCCCGACCTGGTACGCGGGTACGTCGGCCCGCAGGGCCTGGGCGAGAAGGTGAAGTACATCGCCGACCCGCGCGTGGCACCCGGTACCGCCTGGATCACGGGCGCCAACAAGGAGCACACGCACGCCAAGAACGTCGTGGCGGGGCGGGACTTCGAGGTCGACGCGTACGTCGACGTCGTCGTGGTCCGGGACGGCGACCCCTGCCCCAAGTGCGGTACCGGGCTCACCCTGGACCGCGCCATCGAGATCGGGCACATCTTCCAGCTGGGCCGGAAGTACGCCGACGCCCTCAAGCTGGACGTCCTCGGGCAGAACGGCAAGCCCGTGCGCGTGACGATGGGCTCCTACGGCATCGGGGTCTCCCGCGCGGTGGCGGCGCTCGCCGAGCAGCACGCCGACGACAAGGGGCTCGTGTGGTCCAAGGAGGTCGCTCCGGCCGACGTGCACGTGGTCGCCGCCGGTAAGGCGGTGCAGACCGAGCTGGCGCTGGAGGTGTCCGACAAGCTGGCCGCGGCGGGTGTGCGGGTTCTGGTCGACGACCGCGCCGGGGTCTCGCCGGGCGTGAAGTTCACCGACGCGGAGCTGATCGGTGTGCCGCAGATCCTGGTCGCCGGGCGGCGGTCCGGTGAGGGCGTGGTCGAGCTGAAGGACCGTCGTACCGGGGAGCGCGAGGAAGTCACCGTCGAGGAGGCTCTCGCCCGCCTCACCGGCTGACGGCTGCTGTAGCTGGGCGGGGGTGGGTGACACGGACCGGCGCTGGCCGGGTGCCGCTGCGCCCACCCGTGCCGCCCCAGCGGCACGATTGCCCGCAGCTAAGGAGGCTTCCTTACAGCCAGCCCGCGAACTCCAGTAGCAGTTCCGCGTCCGTCTCCCTGCCCACTCGGCGGGCCCGGACTCCCGATTCCACCGCGCGGAACAGCGTCCAGCCCCGTAGGCGGTCCTGGTCGACCTCCAGGGACTCCGCCAGGCGCTTGATGCGGCGGCGGATCGTGGCGGCGCCCGAGGTCTGGGCGATCAGGTCCTCCACCCGGTCGCGGACCAGTCGGGCCAGGTCGAACGCGGTCTCGCCCACCACCGGGTCCGGGCCCACCGCCAGCCACGGCATCCGGTCCCCGGCCAGCACCTTGCTCTGCCGGAACGTCCCGTGCAGCAACCGCGGCTCGGGCGCCGAGGCCAGCAGCTCCTCCCGTACCCCCAGCGCCGCCTCCACCAGCGGCGCCACCTCCGGTACGGCCCCCGCACGCATCGCCTCCGCCTGCCGTCCCGTGCGCTCGGCGACGGTCTCGAAGGCATGCCCCGCGGGCGGCGGAACCCACAGCCGCCGCAGCGTCCCCGCCGCCTCCAGCAGCGCCTTGGCCTCCGGCAGCGACCGCACCGACACATCCGGATGCAGCCGCTCCAGCAGCAGCACCCCCGCGTCACCGGCCGCCGTGTCCGCGTCGAGCAGCTGCACCGCACCCAGCCCGCCCCAGTGCGCCAGCGCCGCCCGCTCGCTCTCCGGCCGCGCCCGCCCCGGCGCCAGCTTCACTACCGCGGGCGAGCCGTCGGCCCGGCGCACCAGCACCACCAGGCTGCTGCGCCCACCCGGCACCTGCACCCGCTCCACGGTCAACTCGCGTGCGGCAAGCGCCCGTTCCGCCGTCTCCGGCAACGTCCCGAGCCAGTCGTCACCGTCGGGCGCCGACTCACCGAGCGCCCTGACCAGTCGCCGCGGCGATTCGAAAGCCATGCGCGAGCCGCTCCTTTCCCGTACCTGTGACGACGTACCGCCGACGACCTGCTACGCCCCCGGTGCGGCCTTCCGCTCCGCGAGCCCAGGGAAGGCTACGCTCCCGCCCCGCCAGCGCACCGCGCGGACCGCCGCCTCCCGCAGCGCCCCCGCCGCCGACGCCCGCCGTCCTGCCTCGGACGCCCGCACCAGGTCGGAGTAGACCCCGGCCACCCTGTCCTCCAGCTCCGCCGCCAGCCGCACCGCCGTCGCCGCGTCCGGCACCGAGAACGGCAGCGCGTACCCGGCGGCCGAGGCCACCGGCGTACCGCCGAGGTCGCGCACCGAGCGCGCCAGCCCGTCCCGCCGCGCCCGGTGCGCGTCGTACGCCGCCCGTGCCTCGGCGCGCCGTCCCGCGCCGATCCGCCCGCCGACGACCCCGTAGCCGTACACCGCCGCGTGCTCCGCGGCCAGTGCCGCCTGAAGGGCGTCCAGCTCCCGGTCCTTGGCCTCGCTCACCCGTGACCCTCCGTCAGCAGATAGACATGAGCCGCCCCCGCCGCCGCCACGGAGGCCAGCAACCGCGCCAGCTCGCCCGGCACCGAGGCCAGCTGACGGGTCCGCCGGTCGGCCAGCTCCCGCTCGGCCCCGGCGAGCATCACCAGCGCCTCCTTCTCGGTCACCGGCACGCTCCCCGGCCCCGCGGCCCGCGCCGAAGCGGGAGCCGAAGGAGAAGCGGAGGGTGCGGCGGACGCGGGAGCCGACGCCGACGGAGAGGCACCCCGCGCCGCCCCGAACGCCTCCGCGTGCCGCACCGTCTCCTCCCGCAGCGGGCCCAGGCGCCCCGCCAGCCCCGGATACGCGGCGATCACCGCCGCGTACCGCCCGGCCAGCGCCTCGCTGTCCCGGGCCGCCCGCGCGCGGGCACGGTCGGCGGCCGACGGGACGGGAACCGGGTCGCCGGAGTCCGGTCCGCCGGTGCACCCGGCGAGCAGCGCGGCCCCGGCGGCCGCGGCCGATGCGAGCAGGGTCCTGCGGCGCGGCCCCGAGGGCAGGCGCGACGGTGCGGAAAACGACACGGCAGACGTCCTCGACGGGCTCGTACGGAAGAGACAGCGAACGGAAGCGGCATCAAAAAGACAAGCGGCGCCCAAACGACAGGCGGCGCGGCGGGAACCCGCGCCGCGGCCTGACCGTGATCACGGTACCCGGGCCCCGCCCGGCCGCCACTCATCGGCACCACCGCACCCGCTCCCACCACCCCCGTCACGGCCCCGGCCACCCCCGGGTGGACGGCAACACCCCCCGGGACCGGATACCCTTTGACCAGACACGCGCCCCCACCCACAACAGCAGACGCTGCCGAGGAGTCACCCGGATGAGCACCACCCAGAGCGAGAGGCTGCGCGAGCTGCTGGAGCCGCTCGTCACCTCCCAGGGACTGGACCTCGAAGAGATCGCGGTGGACTCCGTCGGCCGCAGGCGTGTGCTGAGAGTGGTCGTCGACTCCGACACCGGAGCCGATCTCGACCGGATCGCCGACGTGAGCCGCGCGCTCTCGGCGAAGCTCGACGAGACCGACGCGATGGGGGACGCCGAGTACACCCTCGAGGTCGGCACCCCGGGCGCGGAGCGCTCCCTGACCGAGCACCGCCACTACGTGCGCGCCACCGACCGCCTGGTCCGCTTCCGGCTCCACGACGGCGGCGAACTCACCGCCCGCATCCTCGCCGTGGACGAGGACGGGCTCGACCTCGAAGTGCCCGGGGTGAAGGGCCGCAAGGCCACCGCCCGCAGGCTCGCCTTCGGTGACATCGACACGGCACGCGTCCAGGTCGAGTTCAACCGCAAGGACCCCAAGAACAACGACACGACCGAAGACGACACGACGGAAGACGAGGAGGCGTAGCCGTGGACATCGACATGAGCGCCCTGCGGGGCCTGGTGCGGGAGAAGGAGATCTCCTTCGACCTGCTGGTCGAGGCGATCGAGTCGGCACTCCTCATCGCCTACCACCGCACCGAGGGAAGCCGCCGGCACGCGCGCGTGGAGCTGAGCCGGGACTCCGGACACGTGACCGTGTGGGCGAAGGAGGACCCCGACGACCTCGAGGAGGGCCAGGCGCCCCGCGAGTTCGACGACACCCCGTCCGACTTCGGCCGCATCGCGGCCACCACCGCCAAGCAGGTCATCCTCCAGCGGCTGCGCGACGCCGAGGACGACGCGACGCTTGGCGAGTACGCCGGCCGCGAGGGCGACATCGTCACGGGCGTGGTCCAGCAGGGCCGCGACCCGAAGAACGTCCTGGTCGACATCGGCAAGCTGGAGGCCATCCTGCCGGTGCAGGAGCAGGTGCCCGGCGAGACCTACCCGCACGGCATGCGGCTGCGGTCGTACGTCGTCCGGGTGGCCAAGGGTGTGCGCGGCCCGTCCGTGACGCTCTCGCGCACCCACCCCAACCTGGTGAAGAAGCTGTTCGCGCTGGAGGTGCCGGAGATCGCCGACGGGTCCGTCGAGATCTCCGCGATCGCCCGCGAGGCCGGCCACCGCACCAAGATCGCCGTTCGCTCCACCCGCTCGGGTCTCAACGCCAAGGGCGCCTGCATCGGCCCGATGGGGGGCCGGGTGCGCAGTGTGATGGGCGAGCTGAACGGTGAGAAGATCGACATCGTCGACTGGTCGGACGACCCGGCCGAGATGGTGGCGAACGCGCTCTCCCCGGCCCGCGTCTCCAAGGTGGAGGTCGTGGACCTGGCGGCCCGCTCCGCGCGGGTGATCGTGCCCGACTACCAGCTGTCGCTGGCCATCGGCAAGGAGGGCCAGAACGCCCGCCTCGCCGCCCGGCTGACCGGCTGGCGGATCGACATCCGACCGGACACCGAGCAGCCGTCGGACCGGGAGTCCGACCGGGGGTCAGGCCGGGAGTCCGACCGGGGGTCAGGCCGGGAGTCCGACCGAGGATCCGACCGGGGGTCAGGCCGGCCGTCGGAGCGCTACCCCGAGCGCCCCTCCACCGGGCGCGGGGAATAGATCCAAGCCGCAGGGCGCTGAGATCACGACAGTCTGGCGCGCGGCATGCGTTCGATTCTTGCCCCGAAGGGGTGAGGTCGGTCCGGGGAGGTAGACTTAGGAGTGTCTGGCCGGACACGTAGGCGAGCACGCCCCGAGCGCACCTGCGTGGGGTGCCGGGAGCGAGCGGTCAAGAGCGAGCTGCTGCGCACCGTGGCGGTCGAGGGTGAATGCGCCCCCGATCCACGCGGTACGCTGCCCGGCCGGGGTGCGTACGTACACTCCGTCCCGGTCTGTGTCGACCAGGCAGTGCGCCGCAAGGCGTTCCCGAGGGCGTTCCGCGTCCCGGGTCCGCTCGACGTAAAGGCGTTGCGCCACTACGTCGAGCAGGCACAAGGTTGCTGAAAGCAGCATGTAAGCAACGTGGTAAGGAAGACATGCCGCGCGGAAACCCCCGTGCGGCCTGGTACCTCGCGAGTCGAAAGCAGGTCGAGATTGCGATGAGCACTCGATGAGTACGCGATGAGTACGCCCATGAACTAGCGACGGTCCGGACGCAACCCGGACCTCAGAGGAGCGAAGTGGCTAAGGTCCGGGTCTACGAACTCGCCAAGGAGTTCGGTGTCGAGAGCAAGGTCGTCATGGCCAAGCTCCAGGAACTCGGTGAGTTCGTCCGTTCGGCGTCTTCGACGATCGAAGCGCCCGTAGTACGCAAGCTGACAGACGCCTTCCAGCAGGGCAGTGGCAACGGCCGGTCCGCCGGTCGCCCCGCCGCCCCGAAGAAGGCTGCCCCCAGGCCGTCCGCGCCTTCTCCGGCGCAGGCTGGGGGCCCCTCCCGCGCCGCTCAGGCAGCGGGGGACCGCCCGGCTGCCCCGCGGCCGCCGGCGCCGTCCGCGCCCAAGGCCCCGGCTGCCGAGCAGCCTGTGGCTCCGGCGGCTCCGGCCGCCCCCGCGTCGGCCCCCTCCCAGGGCTCGCGTCCGACGCCGGGCCCCAGGCCCGCGCCGCGTCCGGCTCCGGCCGCCCCGGAGTTCACCGCTCCGCCGGCCGCTCCCGCCGCCCCGGCCCCGGCTCCGGCCGGTCCGAAGCCCGGTGGCGCGCGCCCCGGTGCGCCCAAGCCCGGCGGTGCCCGTCCGGCCGCTCCGGGCCAGGACCGCGGTCAGGGTCAGCAGGGCGGCCAGGGCCGCCCCGCTGGCCAGGGCCAGCGTCCCGGCGCCCCGGCGCAGCGTCCCGGCGGCCGCCCCGGCGGTCCGCGTCCGGGCAACAACCCCTTCACCTCGGGTGGCAACGCCGGTATGGCGCGCCCGCAGGCTCCCCGTCCGCAGGGCGCTCCGCGTCCGGGCGGTCCCGGTGCCCCCGGCGCCGGTCCCCGTCCGCAGGCCGCGGGCGGCCAGGGCGGTCCTCGTCCCCAGGCGCCGGGCGGCAACCGTCCGTCCCCGGGCTCGATGCCGCGTCCGCAGGGCGGCCAGGGCGGTCCCCGTCCCGGCGGTCCGCGTCCGAACCCCGGCATGATGCCGCAGCGTCCCGCTGCCGGTGCCCGTCCTGGTGGCGGCCCCGGCGGCGCCGGTCGCGGTCCGGCCGGTGCCGGTCGTCCCGGTGGCGGCGGCGGTCGTCCGGGCGGCGGCGGCGGTGGCTTCGCCGGTCGTCCCGGTGGTGGCGGTGGCGGCGGCGGTCGTCCCGGTGGCGGCGGCGGTTTCGCCGGTCGTCCCGGTGGTGGCGGCGGCTTCGGCGGCGGCGGTGGCCGTCCCGGCTTCGGCGGCCGTCCCGGCGGTCCCGGTGGCCGTGGTGGCACGCAGGGCGCCTTCGGCCGTCCCGGCGGTCCCGCGCGTCGCGGCCGCAAGTCGAAGCGGCAGAGGCGCCAGGAGTACGAGGCCATGCAGGCCCCGTCGGTCGGCGGCGTGATGCTGCCTCGCGGCAACGGCGAAGCCATTCGCCTGTCGCGCGGTGCGTCGCTCACCGACTTCGCGGAGAAGATCAACGCCAACCCGGCGTCGCTCGTCGCGGTCATGATGAACCTCGGCGAGATGGTCACCGCGACCCAGTCCGTCTCCGACGAGACGCTCCAGCTCCTCGCCGACGAGATGAACTACACGGTTCAGATCGTCAGCCCGGAGGAGGAGGACCGCGAGCTGCTCGAGTCCTTCGACCTGGAGTTCGGCGAGGACGAGGGCGGCGAGGAGGACCTGGTCGTCCGTCCGCCGGTCGTGACCGTCATGGGTCACGTCGACCACGGTAAGACCCGACTCCTCGACGCCATCCGCAAGACGAACGTCATCGCGGGCGAGGCCGGCGGCATCACCCAGCACATCGGTGCCTACCAGGTCGCGACCGAGGTCAACGACGAAGAGCGCAAGATCACCTTCATCGACACCCCGGGTCACGAGGCGTTCACCGCCATGCGTGCCCGTGGTGCCCGGTCGACGGACATCGCGATCCTCGTCGTCGCGGCCAACGACGGCGTCATGCCGCAGACGGTCGAGGCGCTCAACCACGCCAAGGCGGCCGACGTCCCGATCGTCGTCGCGGTCAACAAGATCGACGTCGAGGGCGCCGACCCGACCAAGGTGCGCGGTCAGCTGACCGAGTACGGCCTGGTGGCCGAGGAGTACGGCGGCGACACCATGTTCGTCGACATCTCCGCCAAGCAGGGTCTGCACATCGACTCCCTGCTGGAGGCCGTGATCCTCACCGCGGACGCGTCGCTCGACCTGCGGGCCAACCCGAACCAGGACGCGCAGGGCATCTCCATCGAGTCCCGTCTCGACCGCGGCCGCGGTGCCGTGGCGACGGTCCTCGTGCAGCGAGGCACCCTGCGGGTCGGCGACACGATGGTGGTGGGCGACGCCTACGGCCGCGTCCGCGCCATGCTCGACGACAACGGCAACAACGTCGCCGAGGCGGGTCCGTCCACGCCGGTCCAGGTGCTGGGTCTGACCAACGTGCCGGGCGCCGGTGACAACTTCATCGTGGTCGAGGAGGACCGTACGGCCCGCCAGATCGCGGAGAAGCGTGCCGCCCGCGAGCGGAACGCCGCGTTCGCCAAGCGCACGCGCCGCGTGTCGCTGGAGGACCTGGACAAGGTGCTCAAGGCCGGCGAGGTCCAGCAGCTCAACCTCATCATCAAGGGTGACGCTTCTGGTTCCGTCGAGGCCCTGGAGTCCTCGCTGCTCCAGCTGGACGTCGGCGAAGAGGTCGACATCCGCGTCCTGCACCGCGGCGTCGGTGCGGTCACGGAGTCCGACATCGACCTGGCGATGGGCTCCGACGCCATCGTGATCGGCTTCAACGTGCGCGCCGCCGGGCGTGCGCAGCAGATGGCCGAGCGCGAGGGTGTGGACGTCCGGTACTACTCGGTCATCTACCAGGCGATCGAGGAGATCGAGGCGGCCCTCAAGGGCATGCTCAAGCCGGAGTACGAAGAGGTCGAGCTGGGTACGGCGGAGATCCGCGAGGTCTTCCGCTCGTCCAAGCTGGGCAACATCGCGGGTGTCCTCATCCGGTCCGGCGAGGTCAAGCGCAACACCAAGGCGCGTCTGCTGCGCGATGGCAAGGTCATCGCGGAGAACCTCAACATCGACGGTCTGCGTCGCTTCAAGGACGACGTCACCGAGATCCGCGAAGGCTTCGAGGGCGGTATCAACCTCGGAAACTTCAACGACATCAAGGTCGACGACGTCATCGCGACGTACGAGATGCGCGAGAAGCCGCGGGTGTAACACCCCCCGTCTTCGAGAACGGTGCGGGTCCGGGGCCGGTCGGCGGAGCAATATCCGTCGATCGGCCCCGGCCGTTCGTTGTACGGTTCTGATGTCCCCGCCGCACGGACGGCGGGGCCATCGATCCCGGGCCGGCGGGTGAACCGGTTACACATGTATGTGGGGACGCTGTCCTTCGACCTCCTCCTCGGCGACGTCCACTCGCTGAAGGAGAAGCGCTCCGTCGTCCGCCCGATCGTCGCCGAACTCCAGCGGAAGTACGCGGTGAGCGCTGCCGAGGTGGAGCACATGGACCTCCACCGGCGGGCGGTCGTCGGCCTGGCCCTGGTGTCCGGTGACGCGGGCCACCTCAGCGACGTGCTCGACCGGTGCGAGCGGCTGGTGGCCGCCCGGCCGGAGGTGGAACTGCTGTCCGTCAGGCGGCGTTTCCACGGCGACGACGACTGACCGGACGACGACTGTCCGGCGGTGAACGCAGAATGAGCGCAGCACAGGCGCAGAAGAAGAAAGAACGGGAGACGGACCAGTGGCCGACAACGCGCGGGCGAAAAGGCTGGCGGACCTCATCCGAGAGGTGGTGGCCCAGAAGCTGCAGCGCGGGATCAAGGACCCGCGGCTCGGCACGCACGTCACCATCACGGACACCCGGGTCACGGGTGACCTGCGGGAGGCGACCGTCTTCTACACGGTGTACGGGGACGAGGAGGAGCGCACGGCCGCCGCGGCGGGCCTGGAGAGCGCCAAGGGCGTGCTGCGCTCCGAGGTGGGCCGGGCGGCGGGCGTGAAGTTCACCCCGACCCTGACCTTCGTCATGGACGCCCTGCCGGACACCGCCCGCAACATCGAGGACCTCCTCGACAAGGCGCGCCAGTCCGACGCCAAGGTGCGCGAGGCGTCCGCGGGCGCCGCGTACGCCGGCGAGGCGGACCCGTACCGCAAGCCGGACGAGGACGACGACGCCGTCGAGGGCGACGAGACGGACGACACCGCTAAATGACCGACAAGCACCCCACGCCCGACGGCCTCGTCATCGTCGACAAGCCGTCGGGCTTCACCTCGCACGACGTCGTCGCCAAGATGCGGGGCATCGCCCGCACCCGGCGCGTCGGGCACGCCGGAACGCTCGACCCGATGGCGACGGGCGTCCTGGTCCTCGGCGTGGAGCGGGCCACCAAGCTCCTCGGGCACCTCGCCCTCACCGAGAAGGAGTACCTGGGCACCATCAGGCTCGGGCAGACGACGCTGACGGACGACGCCGAGGGCGAGATCACGAGGTCGCAGGACGCCTCGAAGGTCACCCGGGAGGACGTCGACGCCGCCGTCGCCGAACTGACCGGCGACATCATGCAGGTCCCGTCCAAGGTCAGCGCCATCAAGATCAACGGCGTGCGCTCCTACAAGCGGGCGCGCGACGGCGAGGAGTTCGAGATCCCCGCCCGTCCGGTCACCGTCTCCTCCTTCACGGTGTACGACGTCCGCGACGCCGTCGCCGAGGACGGCACCCCGGTCACCGACCTGGTGGTCTCGGTGGTCTGCTCCTCCGGCACCTACATCCGCGCCCTGGCCCGCGACGTCGGCACCGACCTGGGCGTCGGCGGCCACCTCACGGCGCTGCGCCGCACCCGGGTGGGCCCGTACAAGCTGGACTCCGCGCGGACGCTGGACCAGCTCCAGGAGGAGCTGACGGTCATGCCGATCGCGGAGGCGGCCGGGGCCGCCTTCCCGCGGTGGGACGTCGACACCAAGCGCGGCCGGCTGCTCCAGAACGGCGTACGCCTGGAGATGCCCGAGGTCTACGCCGGGGCCGGCGCCGTCGCCGTCTTCGACCCCGAGGGGCGCTTCCTCGCGCTCGTCGAGGAGCACAAGGGCAAGGCGAAGAGCCTGGCCGTCTTCGGCTGAGCCCGAGGGCCTGTCTGACAACTCCCGCCCGTGGAGCGGCGATCACGGGGACTTCTCTGGTCGCCGCTCCACGGTCCCCCCTCGGTTCCCCCACCTCCTAGGGTGTATCCAACGCACCCCTTCTGTTCACCCGTCCGGGCAGGCGCTCGGAGTGAAGCGGGGGAGTGGAAGGGGGCGCGTTCGCGAGAGGATCTGTCCCGCTGATCATCACGCGCCTACCGTCGAACACACAGCACGGGTGTACGGCGGGGAGGTTCGACGATGGCGTCGCGGAACCGGTCCCGGGAGGTCACGGGCGGCAGCGCGGTGGAGCGGCCGCGGGACGGCTCCCCGGACGTGTACGGCGGAGCGGCCGGTGCCCTGGTCCGCGTCCACGACCTCGCCGGGCGGCCGCGCGGCACGGGATTCCTGGCCGACCACCACGGCACGCTGCTCACCAGCCACGAAGCGGTCGACGGCCTGTCCCGCCTGGTGCTGCGCACCGCCGACGACCGGCGCCGTGTGGTGGCCGCCGCCGACGTGACCCCGCTGCCGGAACTGGGACTCGCCCTCGTCCGCACCGGGGGCCTCGGCGTCGACCCGCTGCCCGTCACCACGCGGGACCACATCGAGGCCGGCGCCTACGTCCGTATCGCCGCCGGAGGCTGGCGCGAGGCGCGGGTGCTCGGCGCCACCGACGTCACCTACACCGCCACCGACCGCTTCCACCTCCTCACCGACGTGCTCGAACTCGCCGTCGGCACGGCGGGGCGGGACGCGCTGCGGCTCGGGGGCGGCGCGGCGGGCGGGCCGGTGCTCGACGGGGCGACCGGCGCCGTCCTCGCCGTCCTCGGCACGGCCCTCAGCTCCGGACACAGCGACATCGGCTTCGCCGTCCCGCTGCGCCCCGTCCGGGGCCCTCTGGCCGACCTCCTCACCGAGAACGCGGCGACGGTCCCGGCGTACGGCGCCGACCTCAACCTGGCGGGGGTACTCGCCCTGACGGCCACGTCGGTGGGGCAGGAGGGGCCCACGGGGGGCGGGGGCGTCGGTGTGGTGGGGCGGGGCGGGGGCGGGGGGCGTGCGGAGGGCTGTGGGGGGTTCGTCGCCGGGGCCGGCGTGGGGGCGATCGATGGTGGGGGTTCCGCCGCCGGGGCGGGGGAGTGGGCGTTCGGGGCGGAGGGCGGCGGCACTGGCGTCGGGACTGGCGGCGGGAGCGCTGCCGGGTGCCGGGGCGGGGACGGTGTCGGATCTCCGGGTGGGGACGGTGCGGGGGCCGGGGGTTGGCCGTGGCGCGGGGCTGGTGTCGGCTCTGGGGGCGGGTCTGGGCGTCGGGCTGGTGTGGGGGGCGGGTCCGGCGGTGACTTGGGGTGTGACGGCGGGGCCGCTGTCCGGTCTCGGGGCAGGGCCGTGGCCGGGTCCGGTGATGACTCCGCCCTCTGCTCCGGAGGCGGCGCCACCGGCCCCGGGGAAGGGGCGGGCGTCAGGGCTGGTGGCGGGGGCGCGGTCGGGTCCGGAGGCGGGGCGGCTGCCGGGTTCGGTGGTTCCACGGCCACGGCCACGGCCACGGCCACGGCCGAGAGCTGGGGCGCCGGGAGTACGGACGGGGCCGGAGGCAGGACCACGGCCGGGGCTGAGGACGGCATCACCCTCAGGGGCGCGGGCTGGTCGGCATCCGGTGCCGAGGTCGCGAGCAGATCCGGCTGCGAGGGCCGGACGGTCGTCGGCTCCGGGGCCTGGTCCCTCGTCGGTCCCGGCGCTCGGGTCTCCGCCGGGTCCGGCAACCCGGTTGACGCAGAGCCCGTCGAACGGGCCGTCGTGAGGCGGGAGTTCGCGGGATTCGATGCCGGGCGGGCTCGGGTGCTCGGGCTTGTCGGGGCGCCCGGCAGTGGTCGCACGACCGAGTTGGCGGCGCTGGCCGCGCGCCGGGCGGGGGGCGCGGCACCGGCGCCCACGCTGTGGCTGCGCGGTGCCGATCTGCGCGACGACGACCGGTCGCTGGCGGACGCGGTGGGCCGGACGCTGGCCCGGGCCGCCCGTATCGTCGCCGCCCCGGGTGACGCCGCCGACCTCGGCGACGTCGCCCCGGAGCGCCTCGCCCGCCTGGCCGGAGTTGCCGGGCGGCCGCTCCTGCTCCTCCTCGACGGACCCGAGGAGATGCCGCCCGTCCTGGCCCACCGGCTCCCCGAGTGGACCGAGCGCACGGCGGCGTGGCTGGGCGAGACGGGTGCGCGGCTCGTGGTGGCCTGCCGGGCGGAGTACTGGGAGCACGCGGGGGCGGAGTTCCCGAGGGAGCTGCTGCACGCCCCGTCCGGCACGACGGGGCCCGCCCCGGGTGCCGCCGCCCCACTCCTCCCGCCCTGCGTTCACCTCGGCGACCTGAGCGACGCCGAGGCCCGGGAGGCCCGCGCCCGCCTCCGCGTCCCCGACGGCGTCCTCGCCGACCCCCGCGACGACCGGCATCCCCTCACCCTGCGCCTGTGCGCCGAGGTCCTCGCCGCCCTCCCCGGCGCACCGGTCCCCCGGGGCCTCGACCGGGACGCGGTCTTCGCGGCCCACCTCGACCTCCTGTGCCTGCGGATCGCGACCCGTCTCGCCGACGAGAACGGCCTGCACGGCACCGCCGTGAGACGGCTCGCGGCGAAGGTGTCCGGGCAGGTGCACGAGGCCGTCCGGCGCACACTCGGCCCCGGGCAGGGCGCGCTGGACCGGGAGTCATTCGAGGCGCTGTTCCCCTGGGGAACGGCCCCGGCGCGGCTCGGCGGCGGCACCGGCTGGGCCCGGGCCGTGCTCGCCGAGGGCCTCCTCGTCCCGGCCGGAGGGGGGTACCGCTTCGCGCACGAGGAGCTCGCCGACTGGCTCCAGGGCGTCCACCTCGACCTGGACGAGGCCCTGCGCGCCCTGGTCCAGCGGCGTACCGCCCCGCACACCCTCCCCGTCCCGCACCACCGCATCGGCCCCGTCGTCGAGGCCGTCCTGCTCCTCGCCCGCCAGCACGGGGTCCCGCAACTGGCGCTGACCCTGGAGGAGTTGGTCCACGCCCTCGACGCCGACCCGCACGCCTGGTGGCCGGCCCGGCTGCTCACCCGAGTCCTCACCCGCGTCCCCGACGCGACGCCGTACACCGAGGTGCTGCGGCTGCTCACCGACGGTCTCGCGCGGCGCCGGGCCGAAGGGCACCCCGTGCCCGCGGAGTTCGGGCCGGGTTTCTGGACGGTGCCGCGCCTGCCGGAGAGTACCCGCCTGGACCTGCTGCGCCGACTCGTCCTCGCCGACGGCCCGCCGCACGAGCCGGGCCCCCGCCACCTCGACACCGTCGCCGCGCTGCTCACCGCCGACCCCGCGACCGTACAGCCGCTCCTGGTGCGGTGGTTCGACGACGAGCGGCCGCTGCCCGCCGCCCCGCACGCCACCGTCGCGACGGCCGCGCAGGCGCTGCTGCACACCCACCGCCACCGCGGCCTGGACGGTCTCACCGAGGTCCTCGTCGACAGCGCCCACCGGCGGGCCGGCGAACTGCTCGGCGTCCTCGCCGAGGAGGAGCCCTCCGCCCTGTGCCGGGCCGTCGAGCGCTGGGCCCGCGACGAACGCCCCGCACGGCGGTCGGCCGCCGTCACGCACGGCCTGCGCGTCGCCCCGCACGCCCGCAGCGCCGCCGACCGCACCCTGCTCCGCCACGCCGCGCTGGTCCTGCTCGCCGGGCCCGCCGACAAGGCCCTGCGCGGCGGCGCGCTCGCCCTCCTGGTGCAGGACCCCGGCAGCCGTGACCGTCATCTGCCGAGCGCGCTGGACCATTTCGCGGCCGGTGACCCGTATCCGCCGCCGAGCGCGGTGGCCGTCGCCCTGCCGACCCACCCCGGGCCCGTCCTCGGCGCCTTCCGGTCCCGGCTGCGCGGCCCGGACGCCGGGGAGGCGCTGCGCGGGCTCCTGGACGCCACCACGCCCGATCTGGCCCGCCGGGTCGCCGTCCTGCTCGGGCAGACCGTGGCCGAGCGCCCCGGGACCGCCGGGCACGTGGCCGCGTACGTCGACCGGCGCCTCGACCGCGACCCGGCCGCCCGCGCCGTACTCCAGCCCCTGGTCACCGGCCTGCTGGACGACGGACCCGAGCCGGTACGGGCCGCGCTGGCCGGGGTCCTCCCGGGCGACGGCACCTCCGGATGCGGGCCGCTCCGCCGCGAGCTGCGCGACCACCTGCTGGCCCGCGAGCACGCGCCGGCCGTCCTTGACGCGCTGCTGCACGCGGCCGCCCGTTGCCCGGCCGGCGATCTGCGCGCCCTCGTCCACCGCACCGGACTCCTCCTCGTCCGGACCCCGGACGGCGCCGCCCGCTTCGACCGCGGCCTGGTCGACCTCGCCCGCCACCTGCCCGGTCTCGCCGCCCGGCTGACCGGCTGGCTGGCCGACGCGCCGGACGCCTGGGCCGCCCTGGTGGGGCCCAGCGCCCGCCGTACCGTGGAGAACCTGGCGGGCTCCAGGGTCCCCGCATGACCCGCCGCCGGGCTCCGCGCGGCGTGCGGCCGGTCACAGCACGGACGCCGATGCGGGCGGGAGCGGGACGGCATGGCACCCTTAGAGCTGCGTAAGAGGCACCACGGAAACCCACCAAGGAGCAGACACAGTGCAGCGCTGGCGTGGCTTGGAGGACATCCCCGAGGACTGGGGACGCAGCGTCGTCACCATCGGCTCCTACGACGGCGTCCACCGCGGGCACCAGCTGATCATTCGGCACGCCGTTGACCGCGCCCGCGAGCTGGGCGTCCCGGCCGTCGTCGTCACCTTCGACCCGCACCCCAGCGAGGTCGTCCGCCCCGGCAGCCATCCGCCGCTGCTCGCCCCGCACCACCGCCGCGCCGAACTCATGGCGGAGCTGGGCGTCGACGCGCTGCTGATCCTCCCCTTCACCCGGGAGTTCTCGCGGCTGTCCCCGGCCGACTTCGTCGTCAAGGTCCTGGTCGACCGGCTGCGCGCCAAGGCGGTCGTCGAGGGCCCCAACTTCCGCTTCGGCCACAAGGCCGCGGGGAACGTCGACTTCCTCGTCGAGCAGGGCAAGGTCTACGACTTCGACGTCGAGGTCGTCGACCTGTACGTGACGGGCGCGGCGGGCGGCGGCGAGCCGTTCTCCTCCACCCTGACCCGGCGCCTGGTCGCCGAGGGCGACGTCCAGGGCGCCGCCGAGATCCTGGGCCGCCCGCACCGCGTCGAGGGCGTGGTCGTGCGCGGCGCCCAGCGCGGGCGCGAGATGGGCTTCCCGACCGCCAACGTCGAGACCCTCCCGCACACCGCCATCCCGGCCGACGGTGTCTACGCCGGCTGGCTGCACGTCCCCGGTGAGTCGATGCCCGCCGCCATCTCGGTCGGCACCAACCCCCAGTTCGAGGGCACGGAACGCACGGTGGAGGCCTACGCCATCGACCGCGTCGGCCTCGACCTGTACGGCCTCCACGTCGCCGTGGACTTCCTCGCCTTCGTCCGCGGCCAGGCCAAGTTCGACACCCTGGACGCGCTGCTCGCACAGATGGCCGTCGACGTGGAGAAATGCCGACAGATCGTCGCGGCGGACAGCCAGACCACCTGACGGGTCACGGGCCGCCGGGCCCGCCGGCGGTCGAGCCGGGGACGGGGCATCGGGTCGGCCGGGAGCCCGACACGTCGGGGGGCTGGTACGGATGCGGCATCGCCTGCCGTGTGCTCGGCGCCGAACGGGCCCCCGATCAGCCGGAATCTGCGACAGACGGGGCGCCCGATCAGCGGGTGAGCCTGTGAGGGCCGGAGCGCCTGGCCTGTCGGGTCCTGGGTGCGGCTGGGGTGCCTGCCTGTCGGCGGTTGGGACGGGTGCGGCGTCCGGTCGGCGGGGAGCCCGGTATGGATGGGGCATTCGTTTCGCCGTGTGACTGGGATGGGCCGGAGCGCCTGGCCTGTCGGGTCCTGGGTGCGGCGCCCGGCCCGCCGGACCCCGGTACGGGCAGCGCGTCCGTTCGCCCGGTCCGGACGCGGTGCCCAGTCCCCGGGACCCCGGATCGGGTGCGGCGTCGATCCCCTACGGGACCCGGGGGCCGGTGCGGCGTCGATCCCCCGGTGGCTCAGTTCTCGGTGCCCTCCACCCCCCATCGGTCCGCGGCCCAGTGGCAGGCGACCTGGGGCTGATCGCCGCCGTGCAGGATGTCCAGCGTCCCGTGCCGACAGGCGTCGGCGACGCCTGCTCGCTCCGCCTCGCCGCCCGCCAGGATCTGGCAGCGGACGTGGAAGCGGCAGCCGGTGGGGACGGAGGAGGGGTCGGGGGGCTCGCCGCTGAGGACCACGGGGGCGCCGGGGGCCTCCGGCAGTACCGACAGCAGGGCCTGGGTGTACGGGTGCCGGGGTGCGGTGAGGATCTGTTCCACCGGGCCCGTCTCCACGATCCGGCCCAGGTACATCACCGCCACCCGGTCCGCGATGTTCCAGGCCAGCCCCAGGTCGTGCGTCGCCACCAGCGCCGACAGCCCCAGCTCGGTGCGCAGCCGCAGCAGCAGCGCGAGGATCTCGCCGCGTACCGACGCGTCCAGGGAGGCCACCGGCTCGTCGGCGACGAGGAGTTCCGGCTCCAGGACCAGCGCGCCCGCGATGACCACCCGCTGGCGCTGCCCGCCGGACAGCTCGTGCGGGTAGCGCAGGAAGAACCGCTCCGGCGGACGCAGCCCCGCCCGGGACAGCGCGTCCGCGACCGCCGCCCGCTCGTCACCCGCGTGCCCGTGGATGCGCAGCCCCTCGGCGACGATGTCGTACACCGTGTGGCGCGGGTTGAGCGAGCCGCTCGGGTCCTGGAGGACCAGCTGGGCCCGCCTGCGGTACGCCTTCAGCGCGCGGCCGGAGCGGGGGAGGGAAGCGCCGTCGAAGGTGACGCGGCCGCTCGTCGGCCGGACCAGGCCGAGCAGGGAACGGGCCAGCGTCGTCTTGCCGCAGCCCGACTCGCCGACCAGCGCGACGATCTCCCCCCGCCGGATGTCCAGGTCGACGCCGTCCACCGCACGCGCGGCGGACGCGCCGTTCCGCCCGGGGAAGGTCACGTGCAGCCTCTCGACGCTCAGCAGCGGGGGCGTGGTGCTCGTCATGCGGTACCGCCCCTCACTCCGTCACCGGGCCCCACCGAGACCCCGGGCCCGGTCTGCGCGGACCCCACCCGCACGCACGCCGCCCGCCGGTCCGCCCCCGCCGGCCGCAGCACTTGGTCCTCGGTGGCGCAGACGTCCAGGGCGACCGGGCACCGCGGATGGAAGGCGCACCCGGCCGGCACCGCCGCCGGATCGGGCGGGTCGCCCGGCAGTCCGCGCGGCGCGAACCGCGAGGCCGGGTCCCCGATCCGAGGGAACGCCCCCGACAGGGCCCGCCCGTACGGATGCCGGGCGTCGTCGTAGACCTGCCGGGCCGGGCCCTCCTCGACCACCCGGCCCGCGTACATCACCGCCAGCCGGTCGCAGGTGTCGGCCAGCACCGCGAGATCGTGGCTGATCATGATCAGGCCGACGTCCTGCTCGCCCACCAGCCCCTCGATGAGCCGCAGGATCTGCGCCTGGATCATCACGTCCAGCGCCGTGGTCGGCTCGTCGGCGACGATCAGCCGCGGGTCGCAGGCCAGCGCCATCGCGATCATCACGCGCTGCCGCTGGCCCCCCGACAGCTCGTGCGGGTACGCGCTCGCCCGCGCGGCCCGCAGCCCCACCTGCTCAAGCAGCTCACCGGCCCGCTGCCGGGCGGCCGCCGGGGTCGCCCGGCGGTGCAGCAGGATCGGCTCGGCGATCTGGTCCCCGACGCGGTGCACGGCGTTCAGCGAGTGCATCGCGCCCTGGAAGACGATCGACGCCCCCGCCCAGCGCACCGCCCGCACCCGGCCCCACTTCATGGTCAGCACGTCCTCGCCGTCCAGCAGGATCTCCCCGCCGACCCGCGCCCCCGCCGGCAGCAGCCGCAGCAGCGCCAGAGCCAGGGTCGACTTGCCGCAGCCGGACTCGCCCGCGATACCGAGCTTCCCGCCCGCGGCGACACTCAGGTCGACCCCGCGCACCGCCGCCGCCCCGCCGGGATACGTCACCTCCAGGCCGCGAACCTCCAGCAGACTCACCGCGACACCCCCAGCCTCGGATCGAGTACAGCCTCCACCGCACGCCCGCACAGCGTGAACGCCAGCGCCACCACCGCGATCCCGACCCCCGGCGGCACCAGGTACCACCAGTCGCCGGAACTCACCGACCCCGCCTCCCGCGCGTCCTGGAGCAGCCCGCCCCAGGACACGACCGTCGGGTCCCCGAGCCCCAGGAACGCCAGGGTCGCCTCGGCGAGGATCGCGGAGGAGATGATCAGCGTGGTCTGGGCCAGGACCAGCGGCATCACGTTCGGCAGCACGTGCCGGGACATGATGTGCCAGTGCCCGCCCCCGAGCGCCCTCGCCCGCTCGATGTACGGCCGTGACTCCACCGCCAGCGTCTGCGCCCGCACCAGCCGGGCCGTGGTGGGCCAGGTGGTCACACCGATGGCCAGCACGACCGTGCCGAGCGACCGGGACAGGACCGTCGCCAGCACGATGGCCAGCACCAGCGTCGGCATCACCAGGAACCAGTCCGTGATCCGCATCATCACCGTGGCGTACCAGCCCTTGAAGTGCCCGGCCGTGATCCCGACGACCGCCCCGATCGCCACCGACAGCGCGGCCGCCAGCAGCCCGATGACCAGGGAGACCCGCGCCCCCCAGATCAGCAGCCCCAGCAGGCTGCGCCCGAACTGGTCGGTCCCCAGCGGGAATGCGCCGCTCGGGCTCTCCAGCGGCTGCCCCGGCGCGTCGGTCACGCTCTGCACGTCGGACCCGACGGTCAGCGGCGCGGTCAGCGCCACCAGCACGATCAACACCAGCACGGCCAGCCCGAACACGCCCGCGCGGTGCCGGCGGTACTCCTTCCAGAACCGGGCCACGGAGGCGCGGCGCCGCCGCCGGGCGAGCGCGCGCGCACTCGGCGCGCCCTTCCCGACGGGGGTCTCGGTGGTCTCGGCGCTCATCGGCCCACCCTCGGGTCGAGCAACGGATACAGCAGGTCGACCAGGGTGTTCATCAAGATCACCGCGGCGGCGAAGACGAAGAACAGCCCCTGCACCAGCGGCAGATCGGGCACGCTCAGCGCCTGGTAGAACAGCCCGCCCAGCCCCGGCCACGAGAACACCGTCTCGACCAGGATGAAACCCGCCACCGTCCGGCCCAGGTTGACGAAGACCAGCGTCACCGTCGGCAGCATCGCGTTGGGCACCGCGTGCCGGCGCCGTACCAGGTCGTCCCGCAGCCCCTTGGCGCGCGCGGTCGTCAGATAGTCGCCGCCCATCTCGTCCAGCAGCGCCGACCGCGTCACCAGCAGCGTCTGCCCGTACTCCACGGCGACCAGCGTCACCACCGGCAGTACGAGGTGGTGGGCGACGTCCACCGCGTACGCGAAGCCCTCCTCGCCGCCCGACTCCATGCCCCCGGTCGGGAACAGCCCCGGGACCGGGCCCGCGCCCACCGACAGGACGATGATCAGCAGCAGGCCGAGCCAGAAGGACGGGATGGAGTACAGCGTCAGCGCGAGTCCGGTGTTCAGGCGGTCGCCGAGCCCGCCGTGCCGCCACGCCGCGCGGGTGCCGAGGAAGGCGCCCAGCGCGGTGTAGAGCACGAAGGCCGTGCCGGTGAGCAGCAGGGTGTTCGGCAGCGCCTCGGTGATCTTGTCGACGACCGGCGCGTGGAACTGGTACGACGTGCCCAGGTCCCCGGTCAGCGCCTTGCCGCAGTAGTCCGTGAACTGCTGCCACAGCGGCAGGTCGAGCCCGAACTCGTCCCGGTAGATCGCCAGTTGCTCGGCCGAGACCTGACGGCCGCCGGTCATGAACTTCACCGGGTCGCCGGGGATCAGCCGGAACAGGAAGAAGCTGGTGACGAGCACGGCGAACAACGAGACGAGCGCGCCGCCCAGCTTGCCCGCCACGTACCGCGGATATCCACCGCGGGCCGCCCGAACCTTCACGGCCGGCCGTTCGCCGGCCACGGTGCCGGTCGCGGACCCGGCCGGGCTACTCACGCTCGTCCGCGGTCGCCCGACGGCGGACCGCGAGGAACACCCCAAGCCCGACGAGCGCGACGACCCCCGCGACGATCCCGATCACGGTCCCGGTCGAAGACGAACTCCCCGAAGAGCCAACGGAGTCGGCGGGAACGGCCGACCACCAGCTCCAGTAGCCGTCCTGCCCGTAGATGTTGCCGGCGGCCGACGGCATGGTCGTGATCGACTTGATCTGGTCCGTGCGGTAGGCCTCCACCGCGTTCGGATAGGCCATGACGTTCATGTACCCGAGGTCGTAGAGCCGCGACTGCATCTGCTTGACGATGTCCGCGCGCTTGCCGGCGTCGTACTCCGCGAGCTGGCGGGCGTACAGCTCGTCGTACGTCTTGTCGCAGATGAAGTTGTCGGTCGCGCCCGTGTCCTTCGGCGTCCGCGGGAGCGCCCCGCAGGTGTGGATGGAGAGCACGAAGTCCGGGTCCGGGTTGACCGACCAGCCGTCGAAGGCGAGGTCGTACTCGCCGGCCAGCCACGGGTCGGTGACGTTGTCGAGGCAGTCCAGGGTGATCGAGATGCCCAGGTCGCCCCACCACTCCTGGAGGTACTTGCCGACCGCCTTGTCGTTCGGGTCGGTGGCGTGGCACAGGACGCGGTAGTTCAGCGGCTTGCCGTCCTCGCCGACGCGCTTGCCGTCCGCGTTCCTCCGGTAGCCCGCCTCGTCCAGCAGCCTGGCCGCGGCGGCCGGGTCGTGGGCCAACTCCTGTGCACCGGACGGCTCGAAGAAGTACTGCGCGAAGCGCGGCGGTATGTAGCCGTCGCCCTCGACCGCGTGGCCCTGGAAGACCTTGTCGATGATCGCCTCGCGGTCCACCGCCATGAACAGCGCGTGCCGTACCCGCTGGTCCAGCAGCGAGGGATCGCCGTTGCCGAACTTCGTCCCGTCCTTGGACCGTGCCCCCGGATTGGTGGCCAGCGCGTAGAAGCGGCGGCCGGGAGCGTCGTTGACCCGGATGTCCTTCTCGCCCTTGAGCGAGTCGGCCTGCGCGGGCGTCAGCGACGGCGACCCGGCCACGAACGACACCTCACCCTTGCGCAGCGCGGCGACGGCGGCGTCCTGGTCCTTGTAGTAGCGGAAGACCAGCTCGTCGAATTTCGGCGCGCCCCGCCAGAAGTCCTTGTCGGCCTTGAGCCGCACATAGCTGTCCGGCTTGTAGTCCGTGAGCACGAACGGCCCGTTCCCGACGATCGGGAAGTCCTTGTCGTTGTTGAACTCCGAGAAGTCGTCGACCTTCTCCCACACGTGCTTGGGCACGATCGGCACGTCCAGCGCCGTCATCGTCGCCTGCGGCTTCTTCAGCCGGATCACCAGCTGGGTCGGGCTGGGCGCGGAGACCTTCGCGAAGTTCCCGGTGAAACTGCCGTTGGCGGTCGCCGCCCCGGGGTCCGTCATCATCGTGTTGAACGTCCACGCCGCGTCCTCGGCGGTCGCCCGCTGCCCGTCCGACCACTTCGAGTCGTCGCGGATCGTGTACGTCCACGTCAACTTGTCCGGTGACGACGACCACTTGGTGGCCAGACCCGGGACGACGTGGTTGTCCTTCGGGTCGTAGTTCGTCAGGTAGTCGTACGTCAGCCGGAGGATGCTCGTGCTGCCCAGCCGTACCGCGAGGAAGGGGCTCAGCGAGTCGACGCTCTGCGCCACGGCGACGGTGAGGACCTTGTCACCGTCCTTCGCCGCGGCCGTCGGGGCGGCGGCCGCCCCGGAGGTGACCAGGAGCGCCCCGGCGCCCACCGCGGCGAGCAACCGGGCTCTCCAGCGGCGGGGTGCGGTACGTCGACGGCCGTGCTGATCTTCTGTGCTCATGACTACCTGACCTCGCGTCATCGCACGCGCCGAGCGCGGTGCGCCCTCGCGTGAGGCGGGCTTGAACAGTGGACGTCAGCGGAATGAAGAGTGGTTCTACCAGCGGCAGTCTGCGCGCGTCAACGGTATGGCAAACCCCATGTGGCCTGCGGAAACGGTGAGTTGACCACATCGTCACCCCCATTGGCACAGACCTCTGGCGCCCCCCTGGTGAGAGCCTGGCGGCCGGGTCCCGCCGGTTCCGTCCGTACACCCGAGAAGGCCCGCGCCGTCGGTGACGACACGGGCCTTCTCGGGTGGAGCTGCCTTCCCTACTGCTGGGGTGGTGGCGGGGGAGGGGGCGTCTGGCTCTGCTGGGGGTAGCCGTAGCCGTAGCCGGGCGGCGGGGCGTAGGGCTGCTGACCGGGCTGACCGGGCTGGCCGGGTTGACCGGGCTGCTGTGGTGGGTACGGCTGCGGGTACGGCTGGGCGCCCGGCTGCTGGGGCACGTACGGCTGCTGCTGCGCACCCGGCTGCTGCTGGAACTGCCCGGGCACGGGCGGCTGCTCCGGCCGGCCCGGACCCGGGTAACCCTGGCCCGGCAGGGGCGGTGCGGCGACCGGCGGCGGGTTGCCGTCGGAGGTCCACAGCCCGTGCGACTGCTGGTGGCGTACGAAGTCCTCGGCGACCATCGCCGCGAGGTTGAAGTACGCCTCCCGCACCTTCGGCCGCATCATGTCGAGGTCGACCTCGGCACCGGCGGCCAGGTGCTCGTCGAAGGGGACCACGACGACGCCCCGGCACCGGGTCTGGAAGTGCCCGACGATGTCGTCCACCTTGATCATCTTTCCGGTCTCGCGGACCCCCGAGATGACGGTGATGGACCGCGCCACGAGGTCGGCGTACCCGTGCGCCGACAGCCAGTCCAGCGTCGTACTGGCGCTGCTCGCACCGTCCACCGACGGCGTCGAGATGATGATGAGCTGGTCGGCGAGGTCCAGCACCCCGCGCATCGCGCTGTACAGCAGACCCGTGCCCGAGTCGGTAAGGATCACCGGGTACTGCTTGCCGAGGACGTCGATCGCGCGCCGGTAGTCCTCGTCGTTGAACGTCGTGGACACGGCCGGGTCGACGTCGTTGGCGATGATCTCCAGCCCGGAGGACGCCTGGGAGGTGAACCGCCGGATGTCCATGTACGAGTTGAGGTACGGGATCGCCTGGACCAGGTCCCGGATCGTGGCGCCGGTCTCCCGGCGCACCCGGCGGCCGAGCGTACCAGCGTCCGGGTTGGCGTCGATCGCGAGGATCTTGTCCTGCCGCTCGGTCGCGAGCGTGGAGCCCAGCGCGGTGGTCGTGGTCGTCTTGCCGACGCCGCCCTTGAGGCTGATGACGGCGATGCGGTAGCAGGACAGGACCGGGGTGCGGATCAGCTCCAGCTTGCGCTGCCGCTCGGCCTCCTCCTTCTTGCCGCCCAGCTTGAACCGCGAACCGCCGGCCGTCGGACGGCTGCTCTTCGCCTTCTGCCGCTTGTTGTTGAGCAGGCGGTCGGAGGACAGCTCCACGGCCGCCGTGTAACCGAGCGGCGCGGCACCGGGGTTGGTGGGCTGCCGCTGGTCGTGCTGGATGGGCTGCGGCCAGGCGGCACCGATACGGGGGTCGACGGGCGGCTGGTGCGGTGGCTGGGGGTGGGGCTGGGGCTGGGGCTGTTGAGTCTGCTGGGGTACGGGGGCTTGGGGGTGTGGCTGTGGGGTCGCGTCCGGGGCGGGCTGCGGGGGTGCCTGGTACGCGGGCTGGGGCTGGGCCGGTTGGGGCGCCTGTGCGGGCTGCGGGGGTTGCAGGGGCTGTGCGGGCTGGGGCATCGGCTGGGCGAAGCCCTGCTGGTGAGGTGCCTGCGGTGCGGCCGGGGGGACCTGCGGGAAGCCGTAACCGGGCTGTGCGGGGGGCGCGGGAGGCGTGGGCTGGGCCGGTTGCGCTGGATGCGCGGGCTGGGTGGAGGGCGTGGGCTGAGCCGGTTGCGCGGGCTGAGCGGGCGGCATCGGTGCGGCGGGCGGCTGCGGGTTCCACGCGGCGGGCGCTGGCTGCGGGGTCTGCAACTGGAAGGACTGCTGGGACTGTTCCGGTACGGCGGGTGCCGGCTGCTGCTCCGGGGTGACCGGCGCCGGCTGGGGCTGCGCGGGCCACTGCTGGGCGGGCGCGGGGGCCGCGGGCGGGTACGCCGGGGGGAGCGGGGGCATGCCGGGGGGTGCCGTGAGGGGCGCGGGGGGCGCGGGGGGCGCCTCCTCCGGTACGGGCATGTCCCCGGCGGGGGCGGCTTTCTCGGACCGGGGCGCGCTCTCGGTCTCGGGCTCAGTCTCGGACTGGGCCCGGAGTTCAGGCTCGGCCTCGGTCTCGGGCCGGGTTTCGGTCTCGGGCTCGGGCTGCGGCTCGGGTGCGTCCACGGAGGCAGCCGCGTCGTCCCCGTCCGTCACGCCGTCCCGCTCGTCGGTGCCGGCCTCGGTGACATCGCCGTCGGGCTCCACGACGCCGGTCACGACGCCACCACCCTCATCTGCGGATTCCGCAGCCGGTTCCTGAGCCGCCGCCTGAGACGGCACCAGGGCGGATTCCTCAGCCGAGACCTCAGCCGAGGCCTCAGCCGAGGCCTGAGCCGGTTCCTCGGCCGACGTAGGAGCCGATTCCTGGGCCGACGCCTCCCCCGCACTCTCCGCCTCGTCACCCGAAGACCGCTCGGCGATCTCCCGCTTCAAGGCGGCCGCGGAGAACCGCATCGTCGCGCCGCTCTCCAGATCCCCGTTGCCGGGCTCGGCCTCGACCTCGGGCCCCGGCTCGGCCGCGGCCCATACCGGCTCCTCGCCCCGTACCGGCGGCTGCTGCGGCTCGAACCCGCTCCCCACCGGCAGCCGGGGCACCCCGACCGGCGGCGCGGGCGGATCCGCGTCGTTCGACGCGTTCTGCGTGTACCAGGCGGGCGGCGCGTAGTCGATGGTGAACTCACCCGTCGCCTCGACCGCTGACTCCGCGTCGGGCTGGTCGTCGCCGGGCGTCGCCCAGCCCCCGCGGTTCCCGTCCCGATCGCTGCTCACAGTTCCTCCTGGTGTGGTCGAGCACCCTCAAGCCGTGCTGGGGCGACCCTTGCTTGTCGTTCGACGGCGTCCGGGGCCGTTCGGGACAGTCCGACGCACCGGCTCTCCCCCCTGGGACCCCGACGCCCCGTCCACGGGGTCCGGCGTCGCGCCGGGACCCAGCCTAATCACCACGGGCACCACCCCGGCAGCCCCGCCCGCCACTCGTCCCGGCCAAAGTCCGCCACGACCGCGCAACGGCCGGACACACACGGGCGGCGTGAGGCACGTGAGGCACGTGAGGCACCCGAACGATCGACAGGCCGATGCCCGGTCCGCCCGTCAGTCCATCCGACGCGGCCCGCCCAGGAGCCCCGCCTCGGCATCGGTCGGCTGCGTCATCACGTACTGCCGGTCCCGTTCCGTACACCACAGGGTGACGCCGTCGGGGAGCGTGGGCAGCGCCTCGTACTCGCCGCGGGGCAGCCGGGCGGCACGGCCGATCTCCACCGCCTCGTCCGGCGAGACCCGCTGGACCCCCACCAGCCGCGCCTGCCGCATCAACCGCGGGGCCACCGGGCTCAGATACGGCAGCAGGGTGAGCACCGACTGCCACGGCGCCGACGCCACCCGCCCGCGCGGAGGCCGCATGCCGCAGTCCCGGATCACCAGGACCGGACCCGTCGCCGAGGCGCCCTGCGGGGGCACCCGGCCCACATCGTGCACCGTCATCCCCGACTGGCCGCCGCCCACCGCCTGGACGACCTGCGACCAGTGCCCGGCCCGGCCGGTCTCCACCGTGACCCGCGCCCCCGTCGCCGCCGCGCGCAGCGCCAGCACCTGCGCCGTCCACAGACCGCCGATGAACAGGATGTCGAACGGCGTCGGCCGGTTCAGCCCGAGGACGGCGGGCTGCCCCTCGGCGTCCACGCCCACCACGACGCCGTCGTCCCCGACGGGCAGGGCGAGCGTGTCGATCTGCGCGAGGGACAGGGTGTGCCGCGGATGCCGCGGCCCCAGCAGCCCGAACCCGGTGCGCAGCCGCGCCCGCAGGCCACCGTCCGGCAGGTCCCCGCCGCAGGGGGCGGCGGGGGAGGTCGTCGACGTGGTCATGGCCATCAGCGGGCACCTCCGAGCGGCAACGTGGCGAGCACACCGGGCAGTTGCTCACGGTCGAGGCGGACGATCCCGGTCCGTGCTTCCCGTGCCGCCCGCTCCAGGGCCTGGCGCGCGTCGGACAGCTCGGTGCTGCTGCGGCCGGTGACCCGCAGATGCCCGGTGACGGCGACGTCCTGCTGCCCGCTGCGGGCCAGCGTCAGACTGAACGTCGTCGCCAGCGCCGGAACCGCCGTCAACCGGGCCACCAGCTGCGGCAGCGAGACGCCGGAACCGCCGAGCCGGGGCCAGCGGCGTACCCAGTAGGTGGTGTGCCGCCGGTTGTCGCAACGCCAGCTGCGGCTGGACTCCTCGGTCCGGCGCCGGGGCGCGTCGCCCTGGCTCTGCTGGGAGGTCACCATCGGATTGGCGCACATGGAGGTGGCGATCGCGGACGACAGCTCCTCCTCCGTCAGCACGTTCACCCGGAAACCGGCGCCGGTCAGCCTGCTGGCGAGGTGCCCCGCCGAGCGCACCAGGCACTTCTGCGCCCCGAGCAGCCCGCCGCCGCGCGCGGCCACCGCCTCCTGGCACAGCTCGGGGTCGAGTTTCAGCGCGATCCACATGATGCGGACGGCGGGGGAGATCGTGTCCGCCTGGAGCTGCGTGTAGTTCGTCACCACGACCGACTCCCGCGGCAGATGGGGCGCCGGCGCGGGCTGCGTGTGCACCACGACCTGCGCCGACTCCAGCCGGATCCCGTCCACGTCGAGCACGTCCCGCACCAGGGCGAGCGGCAGCGGCGTACGCCCCCGCTCCGCGCGTAGAGCACCGGCGTCGGCCTCCACCTGGAGGACCGCGGTGAGGAAACCCCCGTCCCCCACCATGCCCACCGGACGCCGGTCATGGTCGTCCTGGTGGCTGTACTGGTACGTCCGCAGGTTCGGCTCGCACTCCACGGCGGGCACCAGGCTGGAGTCCACGCCGGACGGCGGCGGAGTCCCCGGCGCCTTGCGCAGTCGGGCCCGCAGCGCCAGCTGGCTGCCCAGCCACTCCGGCAGCGAGCGCCCCCGACGGCGTACCACCGCGAGCAGCGCCAGGATGCCGGCGACCACAGCCGCCGGCATCAGCGCGGCCGGTCCGACGAGCCAGCCGCACAGCACCAGCGCGGCGGCCAGCTCCAGCATCACCAGCCGCTGCAGCGCGAAGGAGCCACCCCGTCCCGAACGCGCCTGCAGATGAGGCGTGACGGACCCGTGCGCCGACGCGGATTGCGATCGCGACCGGGCAGGCCGTGCGGAAGCCATCACTGCAAAACCCCCGAACTGTCCCGAAAAACACCGCACTCGGCAGGGCGGTGAGACCTCAGCACCCTACCCGTGCCACGCGCACCACCCTCCGACAGGCATAGTAGGGGCCGGGTCTGACAGCCGAGGTGCGCGCGAGGCGACCGGGACGGGGCGGACACCGGCGGTCCGCACCGCCGCACCCCCGCTCCACCGGCCCGCACGGCTTCACCAAGGCGCCGTCACGGCCTCGTAGCGGGCTTCACAGCGGCCTCCACAGTGGCTTCGTACGGGGAGAGAACGAACACAGATGGCATCACGGCGCGATGAACTGAATGCCTACACCTTCGCGAAGCGCCGCACTCTCGCGTCCTTCCTGCAACCGTCGCCGACGGGTTCGGAGGAGGGCGCCCCCAAGCCGCTCAGAGCGGTCGTGCCGAGCCTCGTCGTCGGCGTCGTCGTCCTCGCCGTGTTCGGCGCCATCGGCATGTTCAGCCCGACGGCCCCGAAGGGATGGGACGAGCCGGGCGCGCACGTGATCGTGGCCAGCAAGTCCACGACCCGGTACGTCGTCCTGAAGACCGGCGGCGAGAAGCAACTGCACCCGGTCCTCAACATGGCGTCCGCCCGCCTCCTCCTGGACCCCGCGAGGGACAGCGTCATCACCGTCTCCGAGGACGTGCTGGACAGCGGCGACCCCCCGCACGGCGCCACGATCGGCATCCCCTACGCCCCCGACCGCCTCCCGTCGCCCGGGGACGCGGAGAAGGCCATGCGGTGGGCGGTCTGCGAACGTCCCGGACCGGGCGGCCGGGCCATCCAGAAGGCGGCCTTCGTCCTCGCACAGAAGGAGTGGCCGAGGACCGAGGGCGCGGACCGGCTCTCCGGCGGCGAGCTGATGTACGTCGTCGGCCCGGACGGGCGGAGCCAGTACGTGGTCGACTCGCGCGGCTACGCCTACCCGCTGGCGGACCCCGGCGACAAGGAGGTCCTCAAGGCCCTCGACACCCAGGGCCGCGCCCCGCAGCGCGTCTCCCAGGACTGGCTCGACACCCTCCACCAGGGCGACCCGATCGCCGTCCCCGCCGTCGAGGGCTCCCCGGGCGCGCCCGCGGGCGCCTCCGAGGCGCTCGGGGAGTACGACAAGGTCGGCATGGTCATCAAGGCGTACGACGGCCGGCGCATGCAGTACTACGTGGTCCTGCGGGGCAGCGTCGCCCGCATCTCGGAGTTCACCGCCACCCTGCTGCTCAACAGCGGCGACCTCGTCGCTGTCGGACAGGCCGGTGAGGCGCAGCAGGTCAGCCCCGGCGCGGTCGTCGACAGCACCGACTTCGACGGACAGCGCACCTGGCCGTCGTACCGGCCCCGGACGGTCAACGACGGCTCCTCCGCCTCCACCGGCCGCAACACCGTCTGCAACGTGCTGCGTTCGGTGAACGGCGGCAACGGCACGACGACCCTGTCCACCTGGGCGGGCGAGGACTTCCCCGCCCAGCTGCCCACCGGCTCCTCCAGCGCCTACGTCACCCCCGGCTCGGGCCAGCTCTACCGGCAGTTCCAGGGCACCGAGACCGGCGCGGGCGGCGTCTTCCTGGTCACCGACACGGGGCTGCGCTACGCCCTGCAGTCCAACAACGACAGCGCCACGGACGACAAGGGCATCGGCACCTCTGCCAAGGAACGCGAACAGCGGCTGGACGAGGCGCAGATCGCCCAGACCCGCCTCGGGTACGGGAAGGTGGAGCCGTCCCCGGTCCCGGTGCAGTGGTCGACGTTCCTGCCCACCGGCCCCCGGCTGTCGGAAGCGGCCGCCCGCCAGCCGCAGGGCTCGTGACGGTGGCACCCCAGGAGAACGACGAGGACATGCCGCAGCAGAACCACTTCAGCAGCGTCGCCCGCACCACCACGACCGTCCTGGCGGCGGCACTCCTCGCGAGTACGGCGGTGTGCGCCCTCCCGGCCGCGCAGGCGCGGGCCGACGACGGGGGCCGGTGCACGTTCCCGTCGAAGAAATACGAGGGCCGGCCCTGGTCGCTGCAACGCGTCAACCTCGACGAGCTGTGGGAGCAGTCGAAGGGCGCCGGCGTACGGGTCGCGGTGATCGACACCGGCGTCGACGTGAAGAACCCCCAACTCACGGGCGCCGTCGACGCGTCCAAGGGCAGGAACTACCTCCCCGCCAAGAATTCCAAGGGCGAGGAGATCGACCGGGGCAACGCCCAGGGCACCACGGACACGGTCGGACACGGCACCCGGGTGGCCGGCATCATCGCCGCCCGCCCCGCGGCGGGCACCGGCTTCGTCGGCCTGGCCCCCGAGGCCACGATCATCCCCGTGAAGCAGAACGACGCGGAGGGCAACGGCACTGCCAAGACCCTCGCGGACTCGATCCGGTACGCCGTCGACGCGGGCGCCGACGTCATCAACATCTCCCAGGACACGGCGAACGCCGTCGAGCCCGACCCGAGCCTGAAGGCCGCGGTGGACCACGCCCTGGCCCGGCAGGTCGTGGTCGTCGCCTCCGCAGGCAACGACGGCCTGGGCGGCAATGTCAAGGTCACCTACCCGGCTTCCTACGAGGGCGTCCTCGCGGTCGCGTCCTCCGACCGCAACAACGAACGCGCGCCCTTCTCCCAGTCGGGCGAGTTCGTCGGCGTGGCGGCCCCAGGCGTCGACATGATCTCCACGGTCCCCGGCGGCGGCCACTGCCCGGACAACGGCACGAGCTTCTCCGCGCCGTACGTGGCCGCAGTGGCGGCCCTCCTGAAGGCCAAGTACCCCAAGTGGACGGCCGCGCAGATCAGCGCCCAGATCGAGCAGACCGCGGAACGCTCCATCCCCGGCCACGACCGCCTGGTCGGCTGGGGCGTCATCGACCCCCTCAAGGCCCTCACCACCGCCGACCCGGCCCACCCGGCACCGTCCCCCACCCCCGACAGAGCCATCCTCCCGGCCGAGGCCCCCTCAGTCCCCCCACTCCACCTCGGCGAAACCCCCCACCAACGCAACACCCGCATGGCCACCTACACCATCGTCACCAGCCTGGTCCTGACAGCGGGCCTGGCCGGCACGGCGGTGGCGATGAGGGATGCGCGACGGAGGCGCGGAGGGAGGTGAGGTCGCGGGTCTTGTTCCGCCGCAGGTGTGAGAGGCACGACCTCAGACGTCGTCCGCTTAGCGAACACCGCCGCCCGATCGGTCAGCACCGCGTTTGAACGTACGAGGAGGAGCTGTTCTCGACGACACCAATCTGCTCGAAGGATTTCTTTCTATTCCACCCGCCTCCGGTGGCTCCGAGCGGAAGTGCTGTATTTGACGTGCAACAAGCCACGACAACCTATCGTGACACTGTGGCAATCAGCATGCGGATGACTGCTCGAGGGATTTTGTGTACTCGGAGATCAGCTTCCTCATGCCATCTGCGTCGCGGTGGTCGGACCCTGCGGTCTGGATCGCTGTATATAGAACTTGGTCTTTATGATTTCTATTGCTGCATCGAGCCGCCTTACCGAACGCTTGTCGATCTGAATATGCATACAGGCCATCGTCCGTCTGATGTTCCGGGTCGTCCAACGATAGGCCGCGAGAGAATTCCAGAATATTCATATTGTCCCACCACTCCTGGGAAGTTAGAGCAACCGACTTGCCGTCGACAAAGACTCGGCACTTGGTGACGTTGCTAGCTGGAGTGGAATGTCGGGTCGTGAGTTTATTTCCTGCAGGCAGGAAAGGGGAAAAGAGGGCTGCGTCAATTTTTGCTCCGCACAGCGTGTTTGGCACCGCATATTCCGGTTCCTCATGTTCTCCGCTGCAGGCTGCGAGCCCCAAGAGAAGTAGAGTTGCTGTGGCGGGGAAGTGTCGCCGTCGTCCTGCAATACGCGCTAGTTCCACGAGATTCTCCCAGAGTTGTGGTCATCCAACGTTTGTGATGCTGCCCGGCGCTTGGCCGTCGAGCAGGGCGCGTGCGTTGATGAAGCCCTGACGCGATCCGCCACGAGCCCACTTCTCTGCTTCTTGCGCATTGGCGAGGCCGTACTCTTCTGCGGCTGTCCTGGCCCCCACGCCTACATATGCATTGTTTTGCACGAGCCCTGCCTGCCAGCGTTCACCCATTTCGTCGACAGCGTCCTCCAAGGCGTGCCCTTCGGCATCCTTGAAGACTTCCTCGATCACGACACTTGTGACGGTACCCGCTGCGCCTCCTGCCAGCGCACCGACCCAGGGTGTCGCAATTACCGAGGTGCCAACTCCTACAGCCGTTCCGGTGACACCTGAAATAGTGTTCTTGTACTGGGCAATTGAGTGATCGTACGCCTTATCCTTCTCGTCCGCTGCTGGACCTGCGACCTCCTCCTGCCGCCCGAGGCCGAGTGTTCCAGAGATCTCTCCTGATCGTTCCGAGATGGTTGTTACCGTTGTTTGCAGATTCTGCGAGTACCGCTGGTCAGCGGGCAGGTCGGGGTTGAGGTGATGTGCCATCAACTTGGCCATGTATGACTGCTGTCCTACCTCGACAGCGGCATATCCTTCCTCGTTTTGCCCGACTGCAAAGAGAAATTTCGAGACATCAGGATGGGTCAGCTCCGCTTCAGTACCTTGAACTGGGAACAGCCTGGTGATGTCCCTCCAGCTCGGTGAGTCTTCATCTCTCACAACGTCTGTCGTAGCCCTGTTGATGTCGGGTAGGTATTCCGAAGCGATCTGCCCCACACTGTCTGCCATATAATTGTTGTCGGTGAGGCGCTCTGGCTTGTCGGCGATCGAGGCCACCAGGCTCTCCATAAGCTTCGCCTGTTCTGCGTTGTGCGCCGGTGTGTCAGCCGTGGGAAACTCGCCGGCAGGATGGCCCGTGGTCGCCGCCTCGAGCGCCAGTGCCAGGTTGTTCTGCCCGGTGTGGAGGGCATCCCCTTCGGCATTCGACTCCTGCGGCCAGTCTCTCTCCTCGAAGAGGTACTGGAAGTTCGACAGAGAGACCTTTTCGTTCTTGCCGTTGCCGTCCGGGTCCCGCTCGAACGGGTTGTCCGGGTCGTCCTTCGAAACGAACTGCTGGTTGAGGAACTCGGTCGCGGCGTCCGGGCTGTTGGACAGGCCCTTCAGGTAGCCCGTCAGTGGGTCCGTTCCGCTGTCATCGCCGATCCGGTTCAGCATCGGGTCCGTTCCCATGCGCTGCCATGCGAGATTCGGGTGCTCCCCATTCCCGGTCAGCTTGCGCTCGGTGGCCATGAGGTCCGTGCCGTAGTCCGTGAGGAACCGGTCGTCGTAGTCACCGGTCCGCATCAGGTTGCTCATGACTTGGAAGCCCATCGGTCCGCCGCGGTCGCCGTACAGCGGCTTGTCGCCGATGTCGACCATCATGCGCTTCCACTCCGTCATCGCCCTCGAGTCGCTCTGCGTGGCGTTGGCAAGGGTCATGCCCAGACTGCGCTGCAGATCGTCGAACTGGTCGCGACGCCCTTGGCCCAAGTCCCAGTTCCCGCGCTGCGGATCGGCTACCCCCGCCCAGAACTCCAGCGTCTTCTTCGGCCCGAGCGCGGTGGCGAACCGCTCGGCGAACAGCGCGTCACCGGCGTACTTCTTCAGCCCCGCGTTGAGCGCGTCGAAGTCCTTGACGCTCAGATTGTCGGGGTCCTTCCTCGCGAGGGCGGCCAGCTCGTCGGCCTTCTTGAGAGCGTCGGCCGCGGTGTCCCGGTCTTTGTAAGCGGCGTCGGAGAAGCCCACCTGGCTCTGGTCGGCGATGGCCTGCAGCACAGTCTTGGCGGAGTCGTCACTCTCGCTCGCCTTGTTGAGGATCCCTTGGAGCTCGTTCCGCAGCGCGGTGATGTCCGCCTCGTTGTCGTGGTCCGTCTTGCCGCGCGCTTCCGGCGGAGCGTCCGAGGTGACGGTGAAGCCCCCCTCGTACCCGACGACCTTCAGACCCCTCTTCCGGCCGCCGTCGATGGCCTCGACCAGTTGCCGGTGGTAGCCCTTCAGCTCACCCGCGGTGTCGCTCAGGATCTTGTGGATGGTGCCGGCCTGGGTATGGGCGTCAGCGAACTCACCGGCGGTCTTGCCGATGAACTCCTTCGACACTTCCGCGTTCACACCAGCCCACTTGGCCTTGTTGGCACCCTGGTGCAGGTTGTCCTCGGCGTCCTTCTTCAGCGTTTCGAGGTTCTTGACGAGGGTGGACCAGTCCTTGACGGCGTCGTCGAGCAGCTTGAAGTCGGCGTCGCGGAGAGTGTCGAGTTCCATGAAGGGCGTCCTTGGGGAAAGCGGGAGAATGTGCGCTGCTACGAGTGGCGAGAACCGCCCCTCAGCCGTCCTTCTTCTTGCTCGGCGCGCCGTAGATCTCGTTCTTCTCGCCCGGCGCCCCGACTCGTTCGTCGAAGCCGGCGTCGAGCAGCGCGATGCTGCTCATCTGCCGCTGGAGGTAGCCCTCGTCCCCGTCATGCAGCTTCTTGGTGACCCGCATGTGGTTGGAGATCTGAGCACAGGCGTCCATCAGGGACTTCAGTTGCTCGTCCCAGCGGGTCGACACGTGCTTGAGTCCCGCGCCGAGGGCGAACCCCTGCTTCGACAGGTTCCCGGCCGCCGAGTCACTGCCGGGCACAGCGACACGCGCCTTGTCCCACAGCTGGTTGTAGAGCTCGAACGCGGCAGTACCGATCTTGGCGAGGCCGTCGTTCGGAACCGCGAGGTCACCGTACGCGCTGGGTCTCGGAGGTGCGCCGCCGTCCACCTGGTTCAAATGCATCTGCACAGCACCCTGCTGGCGCTCCAACGCGTCGGCCTTGAGCTGTTCCCACTCGGCCCATGCCATGAACGGATTTCCTCCCCACGTGCAGGACTGCCTGCCACATGTGCGGGCGGAGGGGGTCCTGCGATGTCCGGACTGCACCACAAGTTAGCAACTGCCGAGAGCCGGTCCGCGCGGTGCGCAGGGGTTGGCGTGATTGCGACGGTGAAGCTTTTGAGGAGATCTGCTGGGTGGTGGAGAGGGGGTGCGGTGCGCGGGCGGGCTGTCGGCCGGGGGCTCGCAGCGCGCCCGGATGAGGGAAGGCTGGCGCCGTCGTGCACGTGCACCACTTCGAGTGACGTGGCACTCCATGTCTCCGTGGCGCCGGACATCCCGGCGATTCGTTCGCCCTTTAACTACCCGGGTGCCGACGTGATGCGGTTGGAGGGATCGGAGAGAAGTGATCGTCCGCGTTGTCCCCCGTGTGTCATGTCCGAGGCATCTTTGTAACTGGACCAGCACCCATCCCGGTTGGCCCCGTCGCACCCGTTGACTACAGTGATGATCCCAGAACACGCGCGACTCGCTTTGCGATCGCGGGGGCGGATGGCCGACCGGCCACGGGAGTGAAGCTACGGGGAACGGGGAGGGAGCGGCGTGCTTCCAGCGGACATGGTGGGGGGCGTGTCGGCAGCCAGGGCGGCGAACCTGGAGGTCACCGGCGAGGCACTGAGCACGTTCGTGAAACGGGTGGACGGGGTTCTGACCACCCTTGAGGGGTCGTCCGGCAACCCCACGCGGGTCGGCGCGCAGACGATCAAGCCGGGGTCGCTGGCGGGCAACCCGTCCGCGTTTCCCGAGGCGCACGCGCTGTACCTGCAGTACAACCAGGTACACGAGAAGCTCACCTCCCTGTCGAAGACCCTGCACCTGCAGATCGAGGCGATCGGCATCGCCGTCCGGGGTGCGCACGTGGGCTTCGACAACCTCGAAGAGGAGCAGCGGCGCCGCTTCTATGCGATCCAGATGCAGATCAAGGACCTGCAGGATGCGGGAGACGGCAAGCAGCGCGCTCAGGGCGACAACACCACCGGGGGCCTGTGATGACGGACGAGCAGCATGAGCAGGACCTGGAGCGGGTCTCCGGGCAGAACACGTTCACGGATCTCACGCGCCACGCGGAACTGAACCCGAGCAGTGGCCTCTTCCGCGGAGCCATCGACAGCATGGTGCGTACGGTGGCGGAGGGCACGCTGTACGAGCACGCGGTGCACGGTCGTACCAACTTCGACCGGCACCAGCTGAACGACATGATCGACCTGGTCGAGGAGACCAACCCGGAGGACCTCGAGTCCTCGGGCAAGGCGCTCTGGGATGCGCGGGACGCCATCACGGAGGCCGCCAAGGAACTGGACGGCCACATCGAGAACGTCCACTGGGTCGGTGAGTCGGGCGAGGCCTTCCGTAAGTGGGGGCGCTCGCTGGTCACGAGCACGTACGGACTGAGCGACTTCGCCGGCGGCGCGGGCGACCAGATCACGGCCGCCGCCGTGGGGCTGGCCGCCGTACGCAAGGCCATGCCACCCCGCGACACCAGGCCGGAGAGCAAGGCGTTGAAGCCTGGCGCGCTCCCGGCGGCCAAGCAGGTCGAGGGCAACGCCGACTACGCCGAAGCGGTGCGTGTGGAGAAGGACCGCCAAGAGGCCATCAACCAAATGAACCGCCTGTCGTCCTACTACGCGGTGGCCAACGAACAACTCAGCACACTGCCGCCCCCGGAGTTCAAAACCATGCCGGACGTGGGGGTCCCGCAGCCGCGACAGAGCGACCTCCTTCGTCGGCCAGCAGGAACGCACTCCGGCACGGAACAAGGAAACGTGACCGGCGACTTCTCCAACCGGCCCGCGGTCGTCGAGACGGAAGGCGTTGCCCGACCGCAGGATGCGAGCGGCAAGAGTGTCGTTCCCGACGGGAACACGAGGCCATCTCTGAATCACCCGGGCTCGGTCGGAACAACGATCGACAGTACCGTCGCCCCTACGGTTGTCTCCCACGGCCCGACTTTGCCGACTGTCCTGCCGCCGACCGAAGGCGGCGGTCTGACCGGTCCGGTCTCGACCGGCCAGACGACACCGTTTTCCCCGGCTCGGTCAAGCGGCCGGTCCAGTGGTCAATCAAAGGGTCTTCGTCCGCCGCTGAGTGCTCAGGGGCGAACGACTTCTGCCGCCCCGAGAGGCAAGGGGGTCTCCGGGCCTCTTCGGCAGGTCGGCCAGGGGCCGCTGAACCAAATGGGCCGGACTGCGCCTGCTGCCGGTCAGCCCACGGCCAAGGGCACGACCTCTGGCACGAAGCCGATCTCGGCGAGTCACGGGGTCAGTGGGGGCACCCCCCGCGCCGCCACTGCAGCGACGCCGAAGGCCAGAAGCGGCTCGGTCACCGGAGCTGGCCGAGGCAATGGTGTGGTAGGCGGACGGCCCGGAACCCCTGCGGGGGGCGCGGTCCGCGGCGGAACCCGGATCCCACGAGGCACGGTCGTCGGGGCCGAGACCTCATCCGGTTCGCAGCCCTTGAAGGGACGCCCTGGACAGCGCGCTGGTGCGAGCGGTTCGGTGGACGCCTCTGCCAAGTCCCCCGTCACGGGTACTCCCGCCGGACGTGGTTCCATTGCCGGTGCCGAGCGGAACGGTATGACCCGGGGTGGTGCGGGCCTCGTGCGCGGACCGGGAGGACGAGGCAATCGCCGCGACGAGCGGGAAGAGCAAGAGACGTCACGGCCTGAGTACCTGGTCGAGGACGAAGAGACACACCTGCCCACGACACCGCGGCGTGACGTGCCGCCGATCGTCAACTAGCCCGAGCGAGGACTCACCCCATCATGAAGCCAGCAACGCGTCGCGGACTCTCAGTACGTGCAGGGAGTGTCCTCGTGAGCGCCCTGGTCGCCGCAGGCGTGGGTGTCGCTCCGGGCGCTGCTGCCGCCGATGCGCAGTCGGAGCAGTGGTACCTGGAGCCGATGCAGGCGGAGGCGATGTGGAAGGCCAGCACCGGTGAGGGCGTCAAGGTTGCCGTCATCGACACGGGAGTAAATCCCCATACACCCGCGCTTGAGGGGCGCGTTCTCGTCGACGAAGTGCCCAAGCAAGTCGCCTACGGTGCAACGAAGGACTACAAGGGTCACGGCACCTCCATGGCCGAACTGATCGCAGGCGCTGGAACCGACGGCGGCATCCAAGGTCTTGCTCCGGGTGCCAAGATCATTCCGTTCCGCATTCAGCTGACAGACCTACCGAAGGCGGAGGAGAAGGAGACGGCAAAGCCTGCCGAGGCAATCAGAGCTGCGGCAGACACCGAAGCGCAGATCATCAACATGTCCTTTGGCTCTCCTGCCTACGATCCGGATATCGAGAAGGCGGTTATCTACGCCGCTTCGAAGGGCAAGTTGCTGATCGCCGCCGTTGGGAACGACGGCTTCGACGCCGAGGGGAACATCGGATACCCGGCCGCTGCCCCCTACGTGCTGGGTGTTTCGTCGATGGATGAGAACAGCAAGATCTCCGAGTTCTCCTCACACGGGAACTACGTAGACTTGGTGGCGCCGGGCGAAGGTCTTCCCGGTTACTGCCAGCCCCACTTCGAGTCCTACTGCCCTGACCTGGACGGAACCAGCGCCTCCTCCGCCATCGCCTCGGCCTCCGCCGCCCTCATCTGGTCCGCCCACCCCGACTGGACCGCCAACCAGGTCACCCGGGCGCTCATCGACACCGCAAGCCGCAAGTGGCCGAAGGACGATCCTACCCAGTACGCCGGGTACGGAACCATCCGCCCGCGCAAGGTACTGGAGAACCCGGACTACGACGCCGGCGCGCCCTACTCCGACCCCCTGGCCAAGTGGAACAAGGAGAAGCGCAAGAAGCTGGTGACGGAGATTCCGCCCGGCTCCGCTGACGACGACTCTTCAGCAACAGGCTCGTCACAAGCACCGCGAGACTCTTCTGGCGCCGACAAGGCCGCAGCAGGATCCAAGGCGGAGGAGAAGACGGAAAAGACGGAGAACGCAGCAGCGGAGGCATCCGACGGCGGCGACAGCACGCTGTGGATCGCGCTCGGGGCCGCAGCCGCCGTCGTCGTCATCGGAGGCGGAACCTTCGTCTTCCTGCGTTCGCGTCGCGCCGCGTGACATCCGCCGCCCGGGCCCTGTGCCGCAGGGCGCGGACATGGTGAACGTGCTCAGCACTTAAGGGCGTTGGGCCGCACAGTTGGACCCCGAAACGGAAAAGGGAGGGCAGGCGGAACATGGCCGTCGACCAGAAGCTCGAAGATGCAGCAGTAATCAAGCTGCAGAAGGACATGTACGAGAAGTTCGAGAACATCCGCAAGCGGGTGCACAGCCTGCAGGGTGTCATCGACAGCCTCGAGGGCCAGTGGCAGGGCATCGGCCGTGCCGCGTTCGACGTGAAGCAGCACGAGATCAACACCTCGCTGCAGAACATGGGCCGCATCCTCGGTGACGTCATCGAGGCGATGACCGCGACGCGCAACATCAAGGACAGCAAGGAAGACGAAGTCCGCGCGGCCGTGAACAAGATCAACGTCAACGACGGCGCCCCCACGGTCCAGTCGTCGCCGTTCAGCTCGATGACCTGAGCGCGCTCAGCGCATCGGTGCACGGAGCCCCATCCACAGGCGAGAGAGACGAGGTAGGCAGAGATGAGCCGTAACGCTGACGGTCTGCAAGTGACGTACGACGGGCTCGACTTCGCGGCGACGAACATCGCCAACGAGGCGAGGCAGCTCGACGAGGACATCCAGCAGCTGCGGACGATGGTGCTGAACAGCAAGCAGTACTGGGCGGGCAAGGCCCAGGACACCTTCGACGAGAAGCTGCGCCGCTGGGACAAGGAAGCCAGCGACATCCACCAGGCCCTGACCGGCATCGGCCACGTCGTGGGCCAGTCGGGCGGTACGTACATGGACGGCGACATCGCGGCGTCCCGGTACCTGCAGTAGTCGCAGGAGCCGCAAGAAGCACAACGGTGACGAGGGTGGGCGTGCGCGGGAGACGCCCACCCTCGTGGTGTCTCCGGATCAGCCCGGCAGCCGAAGCCCCCCGCACCCGTGCCGTGCCGCAGACCGCTCCGCGAACGCGCGCAGGGCCGGGACGAGGAACTGCGGGGTCGGGGGCGCGTACACCGTCGCGTCGAGCTGAACACGGCCGGTACGGTGCTGCCCGGGTGCAGGTCGCCGTCGCCCCCGCGCCGTCGCGCGTCAGCCACGGGCGCGGCCAGGCCCCGTCGTCGTCACCGGCCTCCGGACGCAGCCGTTGGGCGTACGGGCCGAACGACGCGGTCACGGAGTAGACGACCTCGTCCCGGCCCCCGGTCTCGCCCAGCAGGCACCGCTCCAATGGGGCGGAGTCCGACGCCGGGGTCTCCTCGGTCCAGTCGATCAGGTCGGCCGGCTCGGCGTCCGGGACCCGGATGCCGGCGCGAGTGCCCGACGCGCCCGGCAGCGAGGTCTGCCCCTTCGAGAGCGAGAGCTTCGGCACGGCGGGATCGGACCGCCGCAGTCCGACGCGAGCGCGTCCTCGTAACGCCAGCCCCGCCCCGTGCCGCTCACCCGGTACCAGACGTAGCCCGCGGTGAGCGCGAGGACCCGGGGGAGGACCCCGACGAGGCCGATCCCGCGGACCAGCCGAACCCGGCTCCCGGCCCCGCGGGCCGACCTCACCGCCCGTCGCCGTCCTCCACCAACCCCACCTGCACCAGCGGCTTCCCCCGTCGCCGCGACACGAACACGCCCCGCCCCGGCGGCATCTGGCGCGGACGCACCCCGCCGAGCAGGTCGCCCTCGGCCGGGTCGCCGCTGAGGACGACGCCCTGGGCGCCCAGTTCCTTGACGCGCTGCATGAAGGCCTCGTAACCGGCCCGGCCCGCGCCCGCCGTGGAGCGGGCGATGATGAAGCGGACGCCGACGTCCCGGGCGAAGGGCAGCATCTCGGTCAGCCCCGCCAGCGGGTTGCCGCTCGACGTGGCCACCAGGTCGTAGTCGTCGACGACGATGAAGATCGTCGGGCCGCTCCACCAACTGCGGTTCCGCAACTGCTCCGGCGTGACGTCGGCGGTCGGCGTCCGGCGCTGCATCAGCTCCGCCAGCGCGTCCATGTGGTGCTGCATCTGGTTCGACATCGGCACGTACTCGGCCAGGTGCGAGGACGGGGTGGCCCCCAGGAGCGAGCGCCGGTTGTCGACCACGAAGAGCTTGCAGCCGTCCCCGTCGTAGCGCTCGGTGATGCGCTGGATGAGGAGCCTGAGCAGGTTCGACTTGCCGGACTCGCTCTCGCCGAAGACCAGGAGGAACGGATCCTGGTCGAAGTCCACGAACACCGGCTCCAAACTGTCCTCGTCCAGGGCGAACGAGACCCCGCGCCGCGGGAACCGGTCCCCGGGCGGCAGCTGGCGCGCCGGGAACTCGCGCGGCAGCAACCGCACCGCGGGCGCGCCGGGCTGCTGCCAGTGCCGGGCGACCTCGGCGCCCAGGGCCTGCGTCGCCTCCGCCAGGTCCGTGTCGGAGGACAGCCCGTCGATCCGCGGCACCGCCGCCATGAAGTGCTGCTTCTGCGGGGTCTGACCCCGGCCGGGCACGCCCGTCGGCACGTTCGCCGCGACCTTCCGGTCGAACTCGGAGTCCATCGGGTCGCCGAGCCGCAGCTCCAGCCGGTTCATCAGCTGGTCCTTGAGATTGCCCCGGACCTCCATCGACCGGGACGCCGTCAGGATCAGGTGGATGCCGTAACCGAGTCCGCGCGCCGCGATGTCCAGGACGTACGGCTCCAACGCGTCGTAGTCGGTACGGAAGTTGCCCCAGCCGTCGATGACCAGGAAGACGTCGCCCCACGGCTGGTCGGTCACGGAGATGTCGCCCCGCGCGCGCCGGCTGCGGAACTCCGCGATCGAGGAGATCCCGGCGGTACGGAAGTACTCCTCGCGGCGGGTCATCACGCCGTACACCTCGGCCGCCGTACGCCGCACCTGCTCGGGGTCCAGCCGCGAGGCGATCCCGCCCACGTGCGGCAGCCCCGCCACGGCCGACAGGCCGCCACCGCCGAAGTCCAGCCCGTAGAACTGCACCTCGTGCGGGGTGTGGGTGAGACCGAACGCGGCGATCAACGAGCGGAGCAGCGTCGACTTGCCGGACTGCGGGCCGCCGAGGATCTGCATATGGCCGGCCGCGCCGCCGAAGTCCACCCAGAGCGGGTCGCGGCGCTGCTCGTAGGGCTTGTCGACCAGGCCGACGGGCACCACCAGCCGGCCCGCGCCCTCGTAGCCGGGCTGGGTCAGGCCGCGGCCCGGCACCTGGGCGAGGCCCGGCAGCAGCGTGTCCAGGGAGGGCGGGCTGTCCAGCGGCGGCAGCCACACCTGGTGGGCGGCCGGACCCTGCGCCTCCAGGCGCCGCACGATCACGTCCAGGACGGTGTCGGCGAGCGCCTCGTCCGTCTCGTCCCGGCTCTCCTCGCGCTGCGGGGGCACCGCCAGGTACCGCACCGGGACCTGGGCGGCGGTGAACAGCACCGGCCGCCGGTCGACCGGCAGCGGACCCCCGTACGTCACCGCCTGCTCGGCGCTCGTGCGGTACACGCCCGACACGTACGCCGCCTTGAAGCGGACCATCTCGTCCGTACCGAACTTCAGGAAACCGGAACCCGGCACGTTCGGCAGCTCGTAGGCGTCGGGGACACCGAGCGCGGCCCGCGATTCGGCCGCCGAGAAGGTGCGCAGACCGATCCGGTACGACAGATAGGTCTCCAGACCGCGCAGGCGGCCCTCCTCCAGGCGCTGCGAGGCGAGCAGCAGATGCACCCCCAGCGACCGGCCGATGCGCCCGATCTGCACGAACATCTCGATGAAATCGGGTTTGGCCGTGAGCAGTTCGCTGAACTCGTCGATCACCAGGACGAGCGACGGGATCGGCTGCAGCGCGGCACCGGCGGCACGGGCCTTCTCGTACGCGTGGATGTTGGCGTAGTTGCCCGCGTCGCGGAGCATCTCCTGACGGCGGTTGAGCTCACCGCGGATCGAGTCGCCCATCCGGTCGACCAGGGTCAGGTCGTCCGCGAGGTTGGTGATGACGGCCGCGACGTGCGGCATCTGGGCCATGCCCGCGAAGGTCGCGCCGCCCTTGAAGTCCGCCAGCACGAAGTTGAGGGTCTCGGACGAGTGGGTGACGGCGAGGCCCAGGACCAGGGTGCGCAGCAGCTCGGACTTTCCGGAACCGGTCGCGCCGACGCACAGGCCGTGCGGGCCCATGCCCTCCTGTGACGCCTCCTTCAGGTCGAGCATCACGGGCCGGCCGTCCTCGCCGACGCCGATCGGCACCCGCAGCCGCTCCGACAGCGAGCGGGGCCGCCAGGTGCGCCGGGTGTCGACGGAGGCCGCGTCCCCCAGGTTGAGCAGATCGGTGAACTCCAGGTTGGCCAGCAGCGGTTCGTCGTCGTCCCCGCCCGAGGCCATGCGCAGCGGCGCCAGCTGCCGCGCCAGCGCCTCGGCCGCCTCGTACGACAGGCCGTCGGGCGTGCCCTCGTAGACCACGCCGTGGGCCGACTCCAGGAGCAGTTCCCTCGGCTGGACGACGAGCGAGAGGTCGCCGCGTCCGCTGGTCAGGCTTCCGGGCATGACCTCCAGCACCGTGACGCCCTGTATGCCCTCCGGGCTCGCCAGCAGGGACGTCGGCGGCAACGAGACGCCGTCGAGGACGACGACCAGGTGCGGCTGGTCGGGCACGGGATGCCCGTCCGGGTGGAAGCGGGGCCGGCCCTGGAGCCGGTCGGCGAGCAGGTCCTCCAGCTCCACCGGGTCGGTCGTGATCAGGCGGACACTGCCCGCGCCGTCCGCGGCGCCGCGCGCCTGCACGTGGGGCAGCCACTTGCTCCACTCCCACTCGCCGCCGGACTCCCGGCCGTGGGCGATCGCGAGCACCAGGTCGTCGGGGGAGTGCAGCGAGGCGAGCGAGGCGGTCACGGCGCGGGCGGTGGCGCGTACGGACGCCGCGTCGCCGCTGACCGTCACGTGGTAGAAGGCGCGCAGCGAGATCGCCATCGGCAGATCGTCGAGGGTGCTGTGGGTGGCCAGGAAGCGCTGCATCGCGCCCGTGGTCAGCGGCTCCAACTGGTCGACCGGGGCGGTCTGCGGCGGGATCAGGGGAGTGGCCAGCGCCTGCGGGCCGAGGCCCACGCGCACCTGGCCGAAATCCTCGTCGCCGGCGCGCCGCTCCCACACCCGGCTGCCCTCGGCGACCAGCGCCCACAGTTGCTCAGGCGAAGGGTGCAGGTAGTACTGGGCGTCGCGCTGGACCTGCGCGGTCGTCCGCGCGGACTGCCGGGTCTGCGACAGATACCGCAGGTAGTCCCGGCGCATGTCGGCCATCTGCCCCTGGTTGCCCCGGCGGTAGCGGACCAGCATCGCGATGCCCATCGCGATCGTCGAGGCCACCATCACCATGCCCATGATCTTCATGAACGGCTGGGCCTGCGGGTTGAAGAAGAAGACCACCGACCCGCCCATGCCGAGCATGGGCAGGAGTTGCATCAGCGCGCCTTCCTGCTGCCCGCGCGGGAGTTCGGGCGGCGGCTCCAGGACCACTTCCTGGGTGGGCACGTCCTTCGGCAGTGCCCGTGGTGGGCGCTTGACGACGATGTGACTCACTTCGCACCAATTCCCTTGCCCCGCCGATCCGTTCCGCCCACCGCCCCGTGTCCGGCGCACGTCGATCGCGAAGGGTGATCCTACTGACTCCCACTGACACCGGCGGACGATAGGGTGCCCGTGCGATGCGTGAACAGTTGCGAATCGGCCGGAGGTCGGCGGCGCCGTACGACGGCCGGACGCGATGTACCGCCAGGGGCGAGGCGCGGCGCCACCGTGCCCGTCCCGCAGCACCGACGATGCACCGGCGTACCACCGAGGAAGCACCGACGAGGAGGAACAGCAGGTGAGCATGACGGCCTCCGCGCGGGTCGGCGCGGCCGGCGGACCGGGCGGCACGGTTCCGGCCGGATCGGGTACGGGATTCGGCTTCTGCCGGGTCACCATCGTGGCCCCCGACAGCCGCATCGACGTGGCGCTCCCCGACGACGTACCGGTCGCCGACCTCTACCCGGAGATCCTCCGGTTCTCCCAGCAGAGCCCCGACGAGGGCGCACCGGTCGGCTACCACCTCGTACGCCGCGACGGCACCGTCCTCGACAGCGCCAGGTCCTTCGCGGCCCAGCGCATCCTGGACGGCGAACTGCTCACCCTGCGGCCGTTCGCCGCGTCGCTGCCGCCCGCCGTCATCGAGGACGTCTCGGAGGCGGTCGCCTCGGCCGTCACCCGCGACCGCTCCCTGTGGGACGGCGAACTCACCCGCACCGCGGGCCTGATCGGCGCCGGCGTCCTGCCGGTGCTGCTCGCCTACGTGGCGTGGAGCTCCCAGATCCGCCACGACATGCACAGCCTCCAGGGCATCGTCGCGGCCGTCGCCGGCGTCCTGCTGATCACCTTCGCGTGCGTCCGCGCGCGGGTGTACGACGACCGAGGCTCCGCCGTCGCCCTGGGACTCGGCGCCCTCCCGAACATCGCCGTGGCGGGCTCGGGACTGCTGCCGCTCACCGCCGGCGAGGGCATCGGACGGCTCCAGTTCCTGCTCGCCTGCGCGGCGGTCCTGCTCGCGTCGGTCGTGCTGACGCTCGTCTCGCCGGGCGGCGACAGCCCCTTCGTGGCGTTCCTCTTCGCCGCCGCGATCGGTCTGGCGACGACCTTCGTCGCGATGCTGACGGACCTGGCGCCGAAGGAGACCGCCGCGATCTGCGCCCCCCTGTCGGTGTGCGCCCTGGCCTTCCTGCCCGGCCTGTCCGTGCGCTTCGCGCGGCTGCCCATCGGTTTCGAACCGCCCAACCCGCCGCGCGGCGCCTACGCGTCCGACGACACCGACACGCCGAGGCCCGTCGACGTCGAGCGCGTCGCCGCCCAGGCCCGGCGCGGCCACGAACTCCTCGCCGGGCTGGTCGGCGGCTGCGCGCTGGTCGCCGTGGGCGCGGCCGTCGTCCTGGGCTTCACGGACGACGTGTGGGCGCAGCTGCTGACGCTCGCCACCGGCGTCGCGATGCTGATGCGGGCGCAGCTGTTCCGCTACACCACCCAGGTCGCCGCCACGCTGGCCGCCGGCCTCGCCTGCCTGATCGCCCTCGGCCTGGGACTGGCGGCGAACCCGCCCGCGGAGTACTGGTACGACGCGCTCAAGGGCGACACCGGCGCCCTCGACCTGCGCAGCGTGTGGCTGGCGGCGGCGGTGGCCGCGGCGGCCGCCCTGATCGCCGCGATCGGCCTGATCACCCCCCGCCGGGGCATGACGCCCTTCTGGGGACGCTTTTTGGAGATCGCGGAGGCCTTCGTCCTCCTGACCCTCATCCCCCTGGCACTCGCCGTCTTCGACGTCTACGCCGCGGCCCGCTCGATGACAAGCGACTGAGCCCCCACGGCACGACGACCGGACACCACGCGCCGGCTCACCGCGCCGGTCCCCCTCCCGGTGCCGGGTCGCTGCACGGGCGTGTTCAGGGGCGGGGCGCGGGGGGCTGCGCGTCCAGCCACGGCGGACCCGCAGCAGCCCTCGCCCCCGACCGCACCCCCCGCGCCGGGGCGCACCTCAGCGCGGGCCATCGCCGGGGGGAGGGACCCCAACCGACGGGCCCCGGGGGCGTCACTCCTCCCCGGCAACCCCCCCGTTCCCCACCGTCGGCTCCAGATCGAACTCCCCGTCCCGTGCCCCCAGCACGAAGGCCCGCCACTCCGCCTCCGTGTACCGCAGTACCGTGTCCGGGTCGAGGGACGAGCGCATCGCGACCGCGCCCTCGGGGAGGTAGGCGATCTCCACCCGCTCCTCGTGCTCCTCCGTGCCGGGCGCGCTGTGCCACTCGACACCGGAGATGTCGAGGGCGTACAGCTCGTCGCGCTCCCGGTCCTTGCGGGCCCTGACTTCCGGGTCCTCGGCGTTGGCCATCGTGGCTCGGTCCTTCCTGCGCTGCGAGTGGTCCGTACGTCGTCTGCGCGGCCACCCTACTGGCCGGGGTTCTGCCTGCTCAGCGGTTTGCGGATGCCCGTGACCACAAGGGTGACGAGAGGGCCGCCGAGCCCGCGGGAAGAGGCGTCCGTACGGGCTGGTACGCTGTGTGACGGCCGTTTGTGTACGCGCCTCCGGAGCCAGGAGCCCTGGAGGCCGCGCCCAGCGGATCCCCGCCTTCCGAGTCACGGAAGATCCCCTGAGACGTAGACCAGGGGCACTCGGTGGCCAGTCACAGACCCAGAGGAGTACGCGTGTCGCTCGACGCCGCAGTGAAGAAGCAGATCGTCTCCGAGTTCGGTACCAAGGAGGGCGACACCGGTTCCCCCGAGGTCCAGGTCGCTCTGCTGTCCCGTCGGATCTCCGACCTGACCGAGCACCTCAAGACCCACAAGCACGACCACCACTCGCGTCGTGGTCTGCTGATCCTGGTCGGCCAGCGTCGCCGGCTGCTGCAGTACCTCGCCAAGAAGGACATCCAGCGCTTCCGCGCGCTGGTCGAGCGCCTCGGCATCCGCCGCGGTGCGGCGGGCGCCCGCTAGGACGCCGTGAAGGGAGCGGTTCCCATTGTTCGGGGGCCGCTCCCTTTGCCGTACGTGCGCGCTGTCGCCGCCACTTTGTAGTGTGGTAAGAGACAGACCGCGTACGACGCACGCCACCGCGCGTGCGAACCACGACGAACGAAACGAGGAGGAGCGCACCTAGCCGCCGCCGGTCCTCGGTAGTGGCCCCCGGGGCAGGACCCCGGGTGCTTCGATCGAAGACCGGCCCGCATTGCACGGAGCGCCTCTCCGCCACCGTCCCCCCGCCACACGGGCGAGGAGGGACGAAGACGAGGAGAAATCACTAGTGGAGAACGAGACCCACTACGCCGAAGCCGTCATCGACAACGGCGCGTTCGGCACCCGCACCATCCGCTTCGAGACGGGCCGCCTGGCCCGCCAGGCCGCCGGCTCCGCCGTGGCCTACCTGGACGACGACACCATGGTGCTGTCGGCCACCACCGCCTCCAAGAACCCCAAGGACCAGCTCGACTTCTTCCCCCTCACGGTGGACGTCGAGGAGCGGATGTACGCCGCCGGCAAGATCCCCGGCAGCTTCTTCCGCCGTGAGGGCCGCCCCTCCGAGGACGCCATCCTCACCTGCCGCCTGATCGACCGCCCGCTGCGCCCGTCCTTCAAGAAGGGCCTGCGCAACGAGATCCAGGTCGTCGCCACGATCATGGCCCTCAACCCCGACCACCTGTACGACGTGGTGGCGATCAACGCCGCCTCCGCGTCCACGCAGCTGGCCGGCCTGCCCTTCTCCGGCCCGATCGGCGGCGTCCGCGTCGCGCTGATCCGCGGCCAGTGGGTGGCCTTCCCGACGCACACCGAGCTCGAGGACGCCGTCTTCGACATGGTCGTCGCGGGCCGCGCCCTGGAGGACGGCGACGTCGCGATCATGATGGTCGAGGCCGAGGCCACCGAGAAGACCGTCAAGCTGGTCGAGGGCGGCGCCGAGGCCCCCACCGAAGAGGTCGTCGCCGCTGGTCTCGAGGCCGCGAAGCCCTTCATCAAGGTGCTCTGCCGTGCCCAGGCCGACCTCGCCGCCAAGGCCGCCAAGCCGACCGGTGAGTTCCCGATCTTCCTGGACTACCAGGACGACGTGCTGGAGGCGCTGACCGGCGCCGTCAAGCCCGAGCTGAGCCAGGCGCTCACCATCGCCGGCAAGCAGGAGCGCGAGGCCGAGCTGGACCGCGTCAAGGCGCTCGCCGCCGAGAAGCTGCTCCCGCAGTTCGAGGGTCGCGAGAAGGAGATCTCCGCCGCGTACCGCTCGCTGACCAAGTCCCTGGTCCGTGAGCGCGTCATCAAGGAGAAGAAGCGCATCGACGGCCGCGGTGTCACCGACATCCGCACCCTGGCCGCCGAGGTCGAGGCCATCCCGCGCGTGCACGGCTCCGCTCTCTTCGAGCGTGGCGAGACCCAGATCCTGGGCGTCACCACCCTCAACATGCTGCGCATGGAGCAGCAGTTGGACACCCTCTCCCCGGTGACCCGCAAGCGCTACATGCACAACTACAACTTCCCGCCGTACTCCGTCGGCGAGACCGGCCGCGTCGGCTCCCCCAAGCGCCGCGAGATCGGCCACGGCGCCCTCGCCGAGCGCGCCATCGTGCCGGTGCTGCCGACGCGCGAGGAGTTCCCCTACGCGATCCGCCAGGTGTCCGAGGCCCTCGGCTCCAACGGCTCGACGTCGATGGGTTCGGTCTGCGCCTCCACCATGTCGCTGCTGAACGCCGGTGTGCCGCTCAAGGCCCCCGTCGCCGGTATCGCCATGGGCCTGATCTCCCAGGAGATCAACGGCGAGACGCACTACGTCGCCCTCACCGACATCCTCGGTGCGGAGGACGCCTTCGGCGACATGGACTTCAAGGTCGCCGGCACCAAGGAGTTCGTCACCGCCCTCCAGCTCGACACCAAGCTGGACGGCATCCCCGCCTCCGTCCTGGCCGCCGCCCTCAAGCAGGCCCGTGACGCCCGCCTCCACATCCTCGACGTGATGATGGAAGCGATCGACACGCCGGACGAGATGTCCCCGAACGCGCCGCGGATCATCACCGTGAAGATCCCCGTCGACAAGATCGGTGAGGTCATCGGCCCCAAGGGCAAGATGATCAACCAGATCCAGGAGGACACGGGCGCCGACATCACGATCGAGGACGACGGCACCATCTACATCGGTGCCGCCCAGGGCTCGCAGGCCGAGGCCGCCCGCGCCACGATCAACGGCATCGCCAACCCGACCATGCCCGAGGTCGGCGAGCGCTACCTGGGCACCGTCGTGAAGACGACGACCTTCGGCGCGTTCGTCTCCCTGCTGCCCGGCAAGGACGGTCTGCTGCACATCTCGCAGATCCGCAAGCTCGCCGGCGGCAAGCGCGTGGAGAACGTCGAGGACGTGCTCGGCGTGGGCGCCAAGGTCCAGGTCGAGATCGCCGAGATCGACTCCCGCGGCAAGCTCTCCCTGATCCCCGTGGTCGAGGGCGAAGAGGGCGCCGACGACAAGAAGGACGACGCCGACCAGTGACGTCCCGTAGCGCCAGGGCGACGGCCCGCACCTCCTCGGAGGCGCGGGCCGTCGCCCGTACCCAAACCCTGATCAAGGGCGAGCACGGCATCGGCACGGTCCGCAAGACCACCCTCCCGGGCGGCCTGCGCATCGTCACCGAGACCCTGCCCTCGGTCCGCTCCGCCACCTTCGGCATCTGGGCCCACGTCGGCTCCCGCGACGAGACGCCCGCGCTGAACGGCGCCACCCACTACCTGGAGCACCTGCTCTTCAAGGGCACCCACCGCAGGTCCGCCCTGGACATCTCGTCGGCGATCGACGCCGTCGGCGGCGAGATGAACGCGTTCACGGCCAAGGAGTACACGTGCTACTACGCGCGCGTGCTCGACGCCGACCTGCCGCTCGCCATCGACGTGGTCTGCGACATGCTCACCGGCTCGCTGATCCAGGAGGAGGACGTCGACGTCGAACGCGGCGCCATCCTCGAAGAGATCGCGATGACCGAGGACGACCCCGGCGACGGCGTGCACGACCTGTTCGCCCACACGATGTTCGGCGACAACGCCCTCGGCCGCCCGGTCCTCGGCACCGTCGACACGGTCAACGCCCTCACCGCCGACCGCATCCGCCGCTTCTACAAGAAGCACTACGACCCCACCCACCTGGTGGTCGCCTGCGCCGGCAACGTCGATCACGACAAGGTCGTACGCCAGGTCCGCGCCGCCTTCGAGAAGGCCGGCGCCTTCCGGGAACCGGTGGCCGAGCCCCTCGCCCCCCGCGACGGCCGGCGCACCATCCGCACCGCCGGCCGCGTCGAGCTGATCGGCCGCAAGACCGAGCAGGCCCACGTCATCCTCGGCATGCCGGGCCTCGCCCGCACCGACGAGCGCCGCTGGGCCCTCGGCGTCCTCAACACCGCCCTCGGCGGCGGCATGTCCTCCCGCCTCTTCCAGGAGGTCCGGGAGAAGCGGGGCCTCGCGTACAGCGTGTACTCGTACACCTCGGGCTTCGCCGACTGCGGCCTGTTCGGCGTGTACGCGGGCTGCCGGCCCTCCCAGGTGCACGACGTGCTGAAGATCTGCCGCGACGAGCTGGACCACGTCGCCCAGAACGGCCTGTCCGACGACGAGATCGACCGCGCCGTCGGCCAGCTCCGCGGCTCCACGGTCCTCGGCCTGGAGGACACGGGCGCGCTGATGAACCGTATCGGCAAGAGCGAGCTGTGCTGGGGCGAGCAGATGTCCGTCGACGACATGCTGGCCCGGATAGCCTCGGTCACGCCGGACGACATCCGCGCGGTCGCCCGCGACGTCCTGGGCCGACGACCCTCCCTGTCGGTCATCGGCCCGCTCAAGGACAAGCAGGCGTCCCGGCTGCACGACGCCGTCGCCTGACCCGCCTCATCCACCCCGGTCACTTCGGTAAGGAAGACAGAAGACATGAGCAAGCTGCGCGTGGCCGTCCTCGGTGCCAAGGGCCGGATCGGCTCCGAGGCGGTACGGGCGGTCGAGGCCGCCGAGGACATGGAGCTGGTCGCGGCCCTCGGCCGGGGCGACGGCCTGGACACGCTGGCGGAGTCCGGCGCCCAGGTCGCCGTCGAGCTGACCACCCCCGACTCGGTCATGGACAACCTCGCGTACTGCGTCGGCCACGGCATCCACGCCGTCGTCGGTACGACGGGCTGGACCGACGAGCGCCTCGCGCGGCTGCGCGCCTGGCTCGACGCCTCCCCGGAGACGGGCGTCCTCATCGCGCCCAACTTCTCCATCGGTGCCGTCCTCACCATGAAGTTCGCCCAGCTCGCCGCCCCGTACTTCGAGTCCGTCGAGGTCGTCGAGCTGCACCACCCGAACAAGGTGGACGCCCCGAGCGGCACCGCCACCCGCACCGCCCAGCTCATCGCCGAGGCCCGGCAGAAGGCAGGCACCGCCCCGGCGCCCGACGCCACTGCCACGGCCCTCGACGGAGCGCGCGGCGCGAACGTGGACGGCGTCCCCGTCCACGCGGTCCGCCTGCGCGGCCTGCTCGCCCACCAGGAGGTCCTGCTCGGCGGCGAGGGCGAGACCCTCACCGTCCGGCACGACTCCCTGCACCACAGCAGCTTCATGCCGGGCATCCTCCTGGGCGCCCGCAGGGTCGTCACCACCCCGGGCCTCACCTTCGGCCTGGAACACTTCCTGGACCTGAACTGAGACCCGAACCGAGCCCCTGATCCTCATGCGCGCAAAGATCTCCTACGTCGTCACGGCCGCCGTCCTGGTCTTCTACTTCGCCCTGGTCGGCAGCCGCGGCGTGATGCTCATCGGCACCGGCACCCTCCTCACCGTGACCTTCGGCGTCGCGGTGCTGATCCTGCCGGTGATCGGCCTCTGGTTCCTCTGGGCGAACACCCGTTTCGTCCGCAGGGCCAACGCCCTGGCCGCGGAACTCGACGCCGAGGGCGGCCTGCCCGTCGACGAGCTGAAGCGCACCCCCGCCGGTCGCGTCGACCGGGACTCCGCCGACGAGGTCTTCGCCCTGCGCAAGGCCGAGACGGAGGACGCCCCCGGCGACTGGCGCAGCTGGTTCCGTCTCGCCGTCGCCTACCACGACGCCCGCGACACCCCGCGCGCCCGCAAGGCGATGCAGCGGGCGATCGCCCTGCACGACGGCAAGCACGTCGAAGCCGCCTGACCGGACGGCCCGCACGAACGTCCCGCACGGACGGCTCATACGGACAGGGAGAAGCGCCGAGGCCCACGCCCCGGCGCTTCTCCCTGTGTCTCCCACGTGTCTACGACACTCAGCCGCGCCGGTACTCGTCGGCCCACGCCTCCAGCGTGTCGGCCGCCCGGTCGAAGGCCTCCGTACGGGCCAGGAAGTCGGCGTTGTGCGAGGTCAGCAGCGCAGCCGCGAGGCCGGCGGACCGGCCCTGCCGCACCAGGAGCAGCGCCTGCCCCTGCACCGTGCGCGGCAGCCCGAGCCAGCGCACCGGCTGCTGCACCGTGCGCACTCCGGAGACCTGCTGCCAGGCCACCGTGCGCGTGTTGAAGAAGGTCACCTGACGCACCCCGGCCGCGCTCACCCACGTGCCCATGCGCAGCATCCGCAGAGCGCAGGCGATGGCGACGGCCGCGACGCCGAAGACCACACCGCCGGAGGACACCGAGCCGGTCGCCGCGATGATCACCGCGGCGAACAGGACGAACGAGGCGAGCAGCAGCAACAGCGCCGCCGCCCCCACCCGCCAGGGCCCGGGCCGGTAGGGCCGACGCCAGAGATCCCGGTCGTCGTACGGCAGCGCGACGTCGTCGGCCGCGTCGAAGGCGCGGTCGGCCGTCAGGAAGGGCAGGGGCACGGCTGGTCCTCACTCGTTCCGCATGGCGTGTGCTGTGCCCGGTGAGGCTACCGACCTGTGTCTCCGGTCACCACCCTCGGGGTGTCCGCACGGAGAGTGTCGCCCCCGCCCCTGACGCGGCCGGCGGCCGCTAGCGGCTCTCGGTCGCCTGGGAGGGCTGCCTGTGCGAGGAGGGCTGGTCGGCCGAGAGGGCGGGCGTCCCGATCACCAGGGCGCCCACGAGCCCGGCGACGACGGTCAGCCCGAGCAGCCAGCGCCCGGCCAGCTGGCCGAAGGACGCCCGCTCCCGGGGAGGGGGTGCGACATTGCTGCGGAACCTGTCGGCTTCGGCGACGAAGGCGAACGGCACGGGTTCACGCCGGCGGATCATGGAGGCTGCGTCTCCTTTCGGGGGACGAGTCGGATATCGAGTCGGTGGACGAACGCACCGCTGTCACTCATACAGACGAACGAACGCTCCCGCGGGTGCCCTCTTTCACCGTTTTCATCGTGACCCGGCACCGAACGCCCCATTCGGCGGGCCGTAGAGTGGCCTCGCCAAGCGACCAGATGGGAAGGCCCTGCACCCGTGAGCGACACCCCCGCCGACGACTTCAAGATCGAACTGCGCAGCGACGTCACCGTCGAGCTGGTCAAGAGCAGCGCGACCGACTCCGACGTGCTCTTCGCCGCCCGCGTCTCGACCGTCGGGGAGCAGTCCCTGGACGAACTGAAGAAGGACCCGCAGCGCTCCAAGGGCCTCATCAACTACCTCGTCCGGGACCGCCACGGCAGCCCCTTCGAGCACAACTCGATGACCTTCCTGATCAGCGCCCCGATCTTCGTCTTCCGCGAGTTCATGCGGCACCGCGTCGGCTGGTCCTACAACGAGGAATCGGGCCGCTACCGGGAGCTCCAGCCGGTCTTCTACGTCCCCGGCACCGACCGCAAGCTCGTCCAGCAGGGCCGCCCCGGCAAGTACGTCTTCGTCGAGGGCACCCCCGAGCAGCACGAACTGGTCAGCCGCTCGATGGAGGACTCCTACCTCCGGGCCTACCGCACCTACCAGGAGATGCTCGCCGCCGGCGTCGCCCGCGAGGTCGCCCGCGCGGTGCTCCCCGTCGGCCTGTACTCCTCGATGTACGCCACCTGCAACGCGCGCTCGCTCATGCACTTCCTGGGCCTGCGCACCCAGCACGAGCTGGCGAAGACCCCGTCCTTCCCGCAGCGCGAGATCGAGATGGTCGGCGAGAAGATGGAAGCCGAGTGGGCCCGCCTCATGCCTCTCACCCACGCCGCCTTCAACACCAACGGCCGCGTGGCCCCGTAGCCTGCCCGGACGCCCCGACCCGGGCACACATGTACGCATCAGCCGTGCGAAGTGTCCGTATTGCGGCGTTTGGAGAAGTTCATCTAGCCTGGTCAAAGGGACCCGGCACTGCTTGAACCCCCGAGCAGGCAGTGCCGGGCTCCACATCCGCCCCCACCTGCCGCCTCCCCCTAGGGCAGACCCCGCCCTGAGCAACGAGTAGCGTGTAACCCATGGCTCCGACCTCCACTCCGCAGACCCCCTTCGGGCGGGTCCTCACCGCCATGGTCACGCCCTTCACGGCGGACGGCGCACTCGACCTCGACGGCGCGCAGCGGCTCGCCGCCCACTTGGTGGACGCAGGCAACGACGGCCTGATCGTCAACGGCACCACCGGCGAGTCCCCCACCACCAGCGACGCGGAGAAAGCGGACCTCGTACGAGCCGTCGTGGAGGCCGTCGGCGACCGGGCCCACGTGATCGCCGGAGTCGGCACCAACAACACCCAGCACAGCATCGAGCTGGCCCATGCCGCCGAGCGTGCCGGAGCCCACGGCCTCCTGGTCGTCACGCCGTACTACAACAAGCCCCCGCAGGAGGGCCTGTACCTGCACTTCACGGCGATCGCCGACGCCACCGGCCTGCCGGTCATGCTCTACGACATCCCCGGCCGCAGCGGCGTCCCGATCAACACGGAGACCCTGGTCCGCCTCGCCGAGCACCCGCGGATCATCGCCAACAAGGACGCCAAGGGCGACCTGGGCCGCGCGAGCTGGGCCATCGCGCGCTCCCGTCTCGCCTGGTACTCCGGCGACGACATGCTGAACCTGCCGCTGCTCTCCGTGGGCGCGGTCGGCTTCGTCTCCGTCGTCGGCCATGTCGTCACCCCCGAACTGCGCGCCATGGTGGACGCGCACGTCGCCGGTGACGTACAGAAGGCACTGGAGATCCACCAGAAGCTGCTCCCGGTCTTCACCGGTATGTTCCGCACTCAGGGCGTCATGACCACCAAGGCCGCGCTCGCCCTCCTGGGACTGCCAGCCGGACCGCTGCGGGCGCCCATGGTCGGCCTCACGTCCGAGGAAACCGAGCAGCTCAAGATCGATCTTGCCGCCGGCGGGGTACAGCTCTGACAACAGACTTCGCACCACCGCACGACCAAACGGACTTCACAACTGAATAGGCGGGCCACCGGTGCCCGCACACCACACGACAACTGCTTCTGCACGAACGTCACGCGCGCCACGTGCCCACCGGTACGTGGCGCGCGTGGTTGAGGAGAGTCTTTTGAGTCATCCGCATCCTGAACTGGGCCGGCCCCCGGCGCTCCCCGACGGCGGCCTGCGGGTCATCCCCCTCGGCGGCCTCGGCGAGATCGGCCGCAACATGACGGTCTTCGAGTACGGCGGCCGTCTGCTGATCGTCGACTGCGGAGTGCTCTTCCCCGAGGAGGAGCAGCCCGGAATCGACCTGATCCTGCCGGACTTCACGTCCATCCGGGACCGCCTCGACGACATCGAGGGCATCGTCCTCACGCACGGCCACGAGGACCACATCGGCGGCGTCCCCTACCTCCTGCGGGAGAAGCCGGACATCCCGCTGATCGGCTCCAAGCTGACCCTCGCGCTCATCGAGGCCAAGCTCCAGGAACACCGCATCCGCCCGTACACCCTCGAGGTGGCCGAGGGCCACCGTGAGCGCGTCGGCCCCTTCGACTGCGAGTTCGTCGCGGTCAACCACTCCATCCCGGACGCGCTGGCCGTCGCCATCCGCACCCCGGCGGGCATGGTCGTCCACACCGGCGACTTCAAGATGGACCAGCTCCCGCTGGACGGCCGCCTCACCGACCTGCACGCCTTCGCCCGGCTCAGCGAAGAGGGCATCGACCTGCTCCTCGCCGACTCGACGAACGCCGAGGTCCCGGGCTTCGTCCCGCCCGAGCGGGACATCTCCAACGTCCTGCGGCAGGTCTTCGGGAACGCCCGCAAGCGGATCATCGTGGCGAGCTTCGCCAGCCACGTCCACCGCATCCAGCAGATCCTGGACGCCGCGCACGAGTACGGGCGACGGGTCGCCTTCGTCGGCCGCTCGATGGTCCGCAACATGGGCATCGCCCGGGACCTCGGCTACCTCAGGATCCCGCCGGGCCTGGTCGTGGACGTCAAGACGCTCGACGACCTGCCGGACAGCGAAGTGGTCCTGGTCTGCACGGGCTCCCAGGGCGAGCCGATGGCCGCGCTGTCCCGCATGGCCAACCGCGACCACCAGATCCGCATCGTCCCCGGCGACACGGTGATCCTGGCCTCGTCCCTCATCCCGGGCAACGAGAACGCGGTCTACCGCGTGATCAACGGCCTCACCCGCTGGGGCGCCAACGTCGTCCACAAGGGCAACGCAAAGGTCCACGTCTCGGGCCACGCCTCCGCCGGCGAACTGCTGTACTTCTACAACATCTGCCGCCCGAAAAACCTGATGCCGGTCCACGGCGAATGGCGCCACCTGCGCGCCAACGCCGAACTGGGCGCCCTCACCGGCGTCCCGCACGACCGCATCGTCATCGCCGAGGACGGCGTCGTCGTCGACCTCGTCGAGGGCAAGGCGAAGATCTCCGGCAAGGTCCAGGCGGGATACGTCTACGTCGACGGCCTCTCCGTCGGCGACGTGGGCGAACCCGCCCTCAAGGACCGCAAGATCCTCGGCGACGAGGGCATCATCTCGGTCTTCGTGGTCATCGACTCCTCCACCGGCAAGATCACCGCCGGGCCGCACGTCCAGGCCCGGGGCTCCGGCATCGAGGACTCGGCCTTCGCCGCGGTCCTGCCCAAGGTGACGGAAGCGCTGGAACGCTCGGCGCAGGACGGCGTCGTCGAACCGCACCAGCTCCAGCAGCTCGTGCGCAGGACCCTCGGCAAGTGGGTCTCGGACACCTACCGGCGCCGGCCGATGATCCTGCCCGTCGTGGTGGAGGTCTGACGGCCCGTCGGGTCTCCGACAGCGCCAACCAGGAGCGGGGCGCCCCGATTTGCATCGGGGCGCCCCGCTCCAGTACGTTTACATCTCCGCTCGGACGGGCACCCGATCACCTCGTGGTTCGGAGCCGACCCCGGAGGGCGGGAATTCCGACTCAGAACCTCTGATAAAGTCGGAACCGCTGGAAAGGGAAACGCGGAAGCGGGAACCTGGAAAGCACCGAGGAAATCGGATCGGAAAGATCTGGTAGAGTCGGAAACGCAAGACCGAAGGGAAAATGCCCGGAGGAAAGCCCGAGAGGGTGAGTACA